>NZ_CM149692.1:0-1877500 GCF_056174625.1 Mesorhizobium oxytropidicola
ATGCAGAGCGGCATCGAAAGGGAGCTTACGGGCGACCTCCCATTTCCTGGAACTTTGATCGGAGCAAACGAGATGGCGGTCTCCAGCGACGCGGAGCAGAAGTTCGACCGGGTCAAGACCCAGTTGAAGGCGCGTCTGGGGGCTGAAGTCTATTCGAGCTGGTTCGGCCGCATGAAGGTCGCGGAGGCGTCCAAGGGCATTGTCCGCATCTCGGTGCCCACCGCGTTCCTGCGCTCGTGGATCAACGGCCACTATCTCGACCTCATCTCCGAGCTGTGGAAGCAGGAGGATGCCGATCTCCTCAAGATCGAGATCGTCGTGCGCACGGCCACCCGCCAGGGGCGCAGCCATGTCGAACCGGAACTGGCGCCGGCGCGCAAAATGACACGACAGACGCAGACGGCGCTGGCTGCCGGCACTGTGAGCCCCGGCAGGGTGGAACGGCCTCCCGTGCCGCGCCCGGGTGGTGCGGTCGAAACCGAGTTCCGCCACAACGTGCTGGGATCCCCGCTTGATCCTCGCTACACGTTCGGCTCCTTCATCGAAGGCCCGTCGAACCGGGTGGCCTTCGCCGCCGCCAAGGCCGTGGCGGAATCGCAGTCGAGCGCGGTGCGCTTCAACCCGCTTTTCCTGCACGCGACCGTCGGGCTCGGCAAAACCCACCTGCTGCAGGCCATCGCGGCGGAATCGCTGAAGCAGAACCCGAAATCCCGCGTCGTCTATCTCACCGCGGAGTATTTCATGTGGCGCTTCGCCACCGCGATCCGCGACAACAACGCGCTGACGCTCAAGGAGCAGTTGCGCGACATCGACCTTCTGATCATCGACGACATGCAGTTCCTGCAGGGCAAGTCGATCCAGCATGAATTCTGCCATCTGATCAACATGCTGCTCGACAGCGCCAAGCAGGTCGTCGTCGCCGCAGACCGGCCGCCGTCCGAGCTGGAATCGCTCGAGCCGCGCGTCCGCTCGCGCCTCAATGGCGGCGTCGCGCTCGAAATGTCGGCGCCGGATTTCGCCATGCGCCTCGGCATGCTCAAACTGCGCCTGGCCACGGCCAGGGTCGACGACGCGTCGCTGGATATTTCCGACGAGATCCTCGATCACGTCGCCCGCACCGTGACCGGCAGCGGACGCGAACTGGAGGGCGCGTTCAATCAGCTGCTGTTCCGGCAATCGTTCGAGCCGCAGATCACCATCGACCGCATCGACGAGATCCTCGGACACATCTATCGCACGGGCGAGCCGAAGCGGGTCCGCATCGAGGATATCCAGCGCATCGTGGCGCGCCACTACAACGTGTCGAAGACCGAATTGCTGTCCAACCGGCGCACGCGTACCATCGTCAAGCCGCGGCAGGTCGCCATGTACCTGTCGAAGGTGATGACACCGCGCTCCCTGCCCGAAATCGGACGGCGCTTCGGCGGCCGCGATCACACCACGGTGCTGCACGCCGTGCGCAAGATCGAGGACCTGTCCGGCAACGACAACACGCTGGCACAGGAACTTGAGTTGCTGCGGCGGCTGATCAACGACCAGGCCTGACCGATCCGAGACAAGGCAACCCGGAACCGCACTGGAATTCAATGGCTTGCCTGCCCGACCGTGAGCCCGAAATGGGCTCGCGGCGTAGAGCAATTCCAGGAAAAGTGTGAGACGGTTTTCCGTCCGGAATTGTGTCAAAACAAAGCCTGGCCACGATCTGGATTCCGGATTCAGCGCATAGGCTGGCGGTCTTCGCGGCCTTTATCCCCAGAAAGCCCGCGCAGCCGGCCGGAACCGGTGGCGCGGGCTTGCGTTTGCTGGCTTTTTCCTGTCAGTTTACGCAGATTCTGAGCCTGTTCAGACCTTTCGCGGGGCGCCGCCAGCCGGAGACCCGCTCATCCTTTCAAGCGAGCCTGTTTCGTCATGCGTGTTATCCTGGAACGGTCAAATCTCCTGAAGTCGCTCAACCACGTCCACCGTGTGGTCGAACGGCGCAACACGATACCGATCCTGTCCAACGTGCTGCTCAGCGCCGAGGGCGCCAGCCTCGAAATGAAGGCAACCGACCTCGATCTGGAGGTGACGGAAGCGACGCCCGCCAAGGTCGAGCGTGGCGGGGCGACGACGGTTCCGGCGCATCTGCTCTACGACATCGTGCGCAAGCTCGCGGACGGCGCCGAGGTGATGCTGAAGACGGACGAGGACGGCAACGCCATGACGGTGACGTCGGGGCGCTCGAGCTTCCGGCTGCAGTGCCTGCCGCAATCCGACTTCCCCGAGCTTTCGGCCGGATCCTTCTCGCATATCTTCCGGCTCGACTCGGTTGCCCTGAAGGGTCTGATCGAGAAGACGCAGTTCGCCATTTCCACCGAGGAAACGCGCTACTATCTCAACGGCATCTACCTGCACACGCATGAGGTCGGCGGCAAGCTGAAGCTGCGCTCGGTGGCCACCGACGGCCACCGCCTGGCGCGCGCCGAAATCGACGCGCCGGCGGGTTCCGAGGGCATGCCGGGCATCATCATTCCGCGCAAGACGGTGAGCGAGCTGCAGAAGCTGGTCGACGATCCGGATGTCGCCGTGACCACCGAGCTGTCCGACACCAAGATCCGCTTCACCATCGGCAGCGTGGTCCTGACCTCGAAGCTGATCGACGGCACCTTCCCGGATTATCAGCGGGTCATTCCGACCGGCAACGACAAGAAGCTGATCCTCGACCGCCAGAGCTTTGCCGCGGCGGTGGATCGCGTCTCGACCATCTCTTCCGAACGCGGCCGTGCAGTGAAGCTTTCGATCAGCGAAGGCCAGGTGACGCTTGCGGTCAACAATCCGGATTCCGGCAGCGCCACCGAGGAACTGGCGGCCGACTATTCGTCCGACCCGATCGAGATCGGCTTCAACGCCAAATATCTGCTTGACGTGGCCGCTCAGTTGACCGGAACGGAAGCCAAATTCATGCTGGCCGATGCCGGTTCGCCGACGCTGATCCACGACATGGCCGATGAGACCGCGCTTTACGTGCTGATGCCGATGCGGGTGTAGCCGGCGCTGCATCATCGATCCGGCTCTGCGACGGGACCGGCGGCAGGCACAATGGTTGCGGCGACTTCTACAGGCGGATAGCGGTTGCCGGGACAAATCCATATAAGTAAGCTAACACTTACTAATTTCCGCAATTATGCGGCGCTGGCGATCGATCTCGCCCCGGGCGCCGTGGTGTTTTCCGGCGACAATGGCGCCGGCAAAACCAACCTCCTCGAAGCGATTTCCTTGCTGACGCCCGGGCGCGGGCTGCGCCGTGCCCCTTACGCCGATGTCGCGCGCGAGGGCGGCGACGGCGGCTTTGCATTGCACGCCCGGCTCGACGGACCCGACGGCCAGATCGAGATCGGCACGGGGATTTCGGTTGGCGAGGGCGAAGGCGGGCGGCGGGTTCGCATCAATGGCGCGACTGCCCGCTCGGCCGAGGAGATGCTGGAATGGCTGCGCGTGGTGTGGCTGACGCCGGCCATGGATGCGCTGTTCACCGGACCGGCCGCGGACCGCCGGCGCTTTCTCGACCGGCTGGTGCTGGCGATCGATCCGGGCCACGGCCAGCGTGCTCTCGACTACGAAAAGGCGATGCGCGGCCGTAATCGTCTGCTTACCGAGGGCTCGCGGGATATCAGCTGGTTCGAGGCGATCGAGACGCAGATGGCCGAAACCGGCGTCGCCATTGCAGCGGCGCGCGCCGAACTGGTGCGCCTGCTCGCCGCCATGATCGACAGGCTGCCCGACACGGGACCGTTCCCGCAGGCCGACATCAGCCTTTCGGGCGATCTGGAGGCCGAGGTTTCCACCGCGCCGGCGGTCGATGTAGAGGAGCGGTTTCGCCGGGCGCTTGCCGGTGGCCGTGATCGTGATCGTGCCGCGGGACGCACGCTCGAAGGCCCGCACCGTTCCGATCTCCTGGTCAGGCACAGGCCCAAGGCGATGCCGGCCGAGCTCTGCTCGACCGGCGAGCAGAAGGCGCTGCTGGTCGGCATCGTCCTGTCGCATGCCCGGCTGACCGGCGAGATGTCGGGCATGACGCCGATCCTGCTGCTCGACGAAATTGCCGCCCATCTCGACAGCGGGCGGCGGGCAGCGCTGTTTTCGATCCTGGAGGAATTGAACTGTCAGGCGTTCATGACGGGGACCGATGCGGCGCTGTTTTCCAGCCTCAAGGGGCGTGCACAGTTCCTGACGGTCGACCACGGCACGGTTGGGCCAACCGAAGACGCCTGACAAGGTTTTTCGGCCGCTATATGGTCCTGATATGACCACCACGCTCACCACCGACGAGATCGAACGCTATGCCCGCCACATCGTGCTGCCCGAGGTCGGCGGCGCGGGCCAGCAGAGGCTCAAGCAAGCCCGGGTCCTGGTGATCGGCGCTGGCGGGCTGGGCGCGCCGGTGCTCGAATATCTTGCGGCGGCGGGCGTCGGCACGCTCGGCATCGTCGATGACGACACCGTGTCGCTCTCCAATCTGCAGCGCCAGGTCATCCACGGCACCGATACGATCGGCATGCTGAAAACCGACAGCGCCAGGGCGGCAATCGCCCGCATCAATCCCAACACCGCAGTGGAGACGCACACATTCCGGCTGAGCGCGGATAACGCCCCTGCCCTCGTCGCCCGCTATGACATCACCGTCGACGGGTCCGACAATTTCGAGACCCGTTATACGGTGGCCGATGCCTGTGCAAGCGCGCACAAACCCCTGGTGCATGCCGCCGTCGGCCGCTTCGACGGCTCGGTGACGGTGCTGAAGCCTTTCGAGGACGGCAAGGATGGCAAGCCGAACCCGGGATATCGCGACCTCTTTCCCGAAGCCCCGCCGCCGGGCCTGGTGCCGTCCTGCGCCGAGGCCGGGGTGCTTGGTGCGCTGACCGGCGTCGTCGGCACGCTGCAGGCGATGGAAGCGATCAAGCTGATCACCGGCATCGGCGAGCCGCTGGTCGGCCGGCTGCTGCTCTACGATGCGCTCGCCGCGCGCTTCGAAACGATCCGCTACGCCAGGCGCTGACCTTGGAGCGGACCGTACCCCTCTCCATCGACCGCATTCCGGCCGATTTCGGCCGCTGGGACGAGGTGCTTGCGCTGATCATGCGTGCCTTCGCCTTCATGGACGGGATCATCGACCCGCCATCCTCGGCCCACCTGCTCACCGTCGACACACTGCGCGACAAGGCCGGGCGGGAGACCGGTTTCGTGGCCCTCGACGGCGACAGGATCGTCGGCTGCGTCTTTGCTCTTGAGAGGGCCGACGACTTCTATGTCGGCAAGCTCGCCGTCGCCCTGGACTGCCAGGGGCAAGGCATTGGCCGGCGGCTGATTCGGGCGGTCGAAATTCTCGCGCTCGACCACGGCAAGGCGGCGCTGGAGCTGCAGACCCGGATCGAGCTCACCGGCAATCACGCCGCCTTTGCCCGCCTCGGCTTTCACGAGACCGAGCGGACCGCGCATGAAGGCTACGCCAGGCCGACCTCGATCACCATGCACAAGGCTCTTTCGTAAGCTTCTTCTTCCATCTGAATGACGGCGGGGCGTCAGATTCTGAGCGGCAGTACGCGGTCGGGCGGGCGGTGGCCGTCAACAAATGCCCGGATGTTGATGATCACCTTCTCGCCCATGTCGATGCGGCCCTCAAGCGTCGCCGAGCCCATATGCGGCAAAAGCACGACCTTGTGCCTGGCGGCGAGCTTGAGCAGCTTGGCATTGAGCGCCGGCTCATGCTCGTAGACGTCGAGGCCGGCGCCGGCGAGCTTGCCATCCTGGATCAGCTTGACCAGCGCATCCTCGTCGATGATGTCGCCGCGCGCGGTGTTGACGATATAGGCCGTGGGCTGCAGCAGCGCCAACCGCCGCGCCGACAAGAGATGAAAGGTCGCCGGCGTCGAAGGACAATTGACCGAGATGATGTCCATGCGGGCCAGCATCTGGTCAAGGCTCTCCCAATAGGTCGCCTCCAGCTCGTCCTCGACCGCCGGCAATACGCGGTGGCGGTTGTGGTAGTGGATGGAAAGGCCGAAGGCCTTGGCCCGCCTGGCAACGGCGGTGCCGATGCGGCCCATGCCGACAATGCCGAGCCGCTTGCCCCAGATGCGCCGGCCGAGCATCCAGGTCGGCGACCAGCCGGCCCATTTCTTGTCGCCGGTGAGCACGTTGGCGCCTTCCGCCAGCCGGCGCGGCACCGCCAGCATCAGCGCCATGGTCATGTCGGCGGTGTCTTCGGTCAGCACATTGGGCGTGTTGGTGACGGTGATGCCCTTCTTGGCCGCCGCCGCCACATCGATCTTGTCGACACCGTTGCCGAAATTGGCGATCAGCTTGAGGTTGTCGCCGGCCTGGGCGATCAGCGCCGCGTCGATGTGATCGGTCACTGTCGGCACCAGCACGTCGGCTTCCTTGACCGCCGCAACCAGTTCCGGTTGCGTCATCGGCCGGTCCTCGACATTCAGCCTGGCGTCGAACAGCTCGCGCATGCGGGTCTCGACCGGGTCGGGCAGCTTTCGCGTGATGACCACGAGAGGCTTCTTTTTGCCTGCCATTGTTTCCCTCGTTGAGACCTCTTTAACCAAGACCGGCGAAACTGAAAGCCGGTCGCGGTAGCCGATTTACCCATGTAACAAGCGGTGCCGCCGAAGACAAAGAAAAGGGGCGCCGAGGCCGAGAGGCAAGCGCCGAAAGGAACGAAAGTGTCTGGTTTCGCGTCGCTTCGCCTGACCCTCAGCGCAGCATTGCTCGGCGCTCTCCTCTATTCCCCGCTTGCCGCGGCACAGAGCGCGGCCGCACCCGCCCAGAGCGCCGTCACGCTCGGGCCGAGCGGTCTGCCATTGCCGCGATTCGTCAGCCTGAAATCCGGCCGCGTCAACTCGCGCGTCGGCCCCGGCGCCAACTACTCGGTCGACTGGATGTATATGAAGGCCGGCCTGCCCATGGAGATCATCCAGGAATTCGATACCTGGCGCCGCGTGCGCGATGCCGACGGCTCGGAGGGCTGGATCAACCAGTCGCTGCTGTCGGGCCGGCGCACCGCAATCATCGCGCCCTGGCAGCGCGGCAAGGGTGCCCAGATCAATCTTATGAAAAGTCCCGACAAGGATGCCCGTGTGGTGGCGATCGTCGAGCCTGGCGTCATGGGCACGATCAAGTCCTGCGACGGCCAGTGGTGCGAAATGACGCTTGACGGCCACACCGGCTGGCTTGCCCAGGCAGCGGTCTGGGGCGCCTATCCCGGCGAGCGGGTCAAGGACTGAGGTCGTTGCGCTTGCGCCCGATACGGCCGAGGTGGGTGTCCTGAAAACCGGTTGACAGTTTCAGGCCATAGCCCAGCGCACGGTCGATGGCGATGTGGGCGATCCAGATCAGTGCGACCGCGATGGCGACCGTATGACCGGACAGGTAGCCGACGAGCAGCAGCAGCACCGGTACGATGAGGATGTGCAGGGCGTTGTAGGCGGTGGCGCCGATGCGCGGCCCTGCCAGATAACCGAACATCGACAGGTCTGGCGCCAGGATCAGCACCGCGAAGAGCCACCAGGAAACGCCTGACGAAGCGTAGAAGACGACAGCGACCGCGGCCATAGCAGCCCATTCGAGCCGGATGATCAGGTCGAGAGGCTTCATCCCCGACAGATTGTTCTGGCCCGACAGATTATTCTGGCCCGGCCGATTGTTCCGGCCTCGCCGGCCCTTCCTGACGCTTGGGGCGCAGCCTCACCACGATGTCGACATTGGCGATCTCCATGCCTTCCGGAGGCGGCGGCAGGTTGGAGACGGTCACCGGGCCGCTTTCGATATCGAAAATCCGGTTTTCGCCTTCAATGTAGAAATGGTGGTGGTCGGAGGTGTTGGTGTCGAAATAGGTCTTGGCGCCCTCGACGGCGAGGATGCGCAGCAGTCCCGCCTGGGTGAACTGGTGGAGCGCGTTGTAGACGGTGGCCAGCGACACCGGCACGCCGGCGGCAAGCGCCTCCTCATGCAATTCCTCGGCCGAGAGATGGCGATCGCCCTTGGCGAAAAGCAGGTCGGCCAGCGCGATGCGCTGCCGCGTCGGCCTCAGGCCGGCTTCACGTACCCGCTTGTCCACAGCGACATTTTCCTTCCGGCAGCCCCGGTCCATCTGGTCTTCCAAGCTCGCAGTCCCGCTTCAAGACACGCCCAGAATGGCAAAAAAATGAACGTCTGCCGAAACCGGACCCCTGTTGACATATATTCTGTCGTCCGAAAGCGATCAATAGCGCGCATTGACCCGGGCAGACTTGCGGGTTAAGCGCAAACGCCGGTTTCCGGCCTGAAACAGATTGTGTTAGGACACCAACGACAAGGGCGCGCTACCGCCCGGACGATATGGGGACGAGATTGATGGCGGGTAAATCCAGCTACGACTACGAAGAATTGCTGGCCTGCGCCCGCGGCGAGCTGTTCGGAGAGGGCAACGCCCAGCTGCCCTACCCGCCCATGCTGATGTTCGACCGTATCACCGAGATCAGCGAGACCGGCGGCGCTTTCGACAAGGGCTTCATCCGTGCGGAGTTCGACATCAAGCCGGACCTGTGGTTCTTTGCCTGCCATTTCATCGGCAATCCGATCATGCCAGGATGCCTCGGCCTCGACGCCTTGTGGCAGTTGACCGGCTTCTACCTTGGCTGGCTCGGCGAGCCCGGCAAGGGAATGGCGCTGTCGACCGGCGAGGTCAAGTTCAAGGGCATGGTCACACCATCGGTCAAGAAGGTCGAGTATGGCGTGGATTTCAAGCGCGTGATGCGCGGCCGGCTGGTTCTGGGCATCGCCGATGGCTGGATGAAGGCGGATGGCGAGCCCATATATGCGGCGACGGACCTGAAGGTCGGTCTGTCCAAGCAGTCGGCGGTCGCTTGACCGCAACCTTGGCCTGCCCACTGGCCAGCATCCCTGGAAGGAGTTGCGAATGAGACGTGTCGTAGTCACAGGCCTCGGCATCGTGTCGTCGATCGGCAACAATGCCAACGAGGTGCAGACCTCGCTGCATGACGCCAGATCCGGCATCAGCTTTTCCGATTCCTTCGCCGAGCATGGCTTCCGTTGCCAGGTCTGGGGCGCACCGACGCTCGACCCCTCGGCCATGATCGATCGCCGTGCGATGCGCTTCCTGAGCCAAGGCGCTGCCTGGAACCACGTCGCCATGGATCAGGCGATCGCCGACGCCGGCCTCGGCGAAAGCGACATCACCAATGAGCGTACCGGCATCGTCATGGGCTCGGGCGGCCCCTCGACCCGCACCATCGTCGAGGCGGCCGAAACCACGCTGAAGAATGGCAGCCCCAAGCGCATCGGCCCGTTCGCGGTGCCAAAGGCAATGTCGTCGACGGCCTCGGCGACGTTGGCCACATGGTTCAAGATCCACGGCGTCAACTACTCGATTTCGTCGGCCTGCTCGACCTCGGCGCATTGCATCGGCAATGGCTACGAGCTGATCCAGTGGGGCAAGCAGGATATCGTCTTTGCCGGCGGCCACGAGGATCTCGACTGGACGATGTCGGACCTGTTCGACGCCATGGGCGCCATGTCGTCGAAGTACAATGACCGGGCATCGGCGGCTTCGCGCGCCTATGACGTCAATCGCGACGGCTTCGTCATCGCCGGCGGCGCCGGCGTTCTGGTGCTGGAAGAGCTGGAGCATGCCAAGGCGCGCGGCGCCAAGATCTACGCCGAGATCGTCGGCTACGGCGCGACCTCGGATGGCTACGACATGGTGGCACCCTCCGGCGAAGGCGCGGTCCGCTGCATGCGCCAGGCGCTGGCGACTGTGACCACGCCGGTCGACTACATCAACACCCACGGCACCTCGACACCGGTGGGTGATTCCAAGGAAATGGGCGCCATCCGCGAGGTGTTCGGCGAGAAGATGCCGTTCATCACCTCGACGAAATCGCTGACCGGCCATTCGCTGGGCGCGGCCGGCGTGCAGGAATCGATCTATTCGATCCTGATGATGCAAGGCGGCTTCATCGGCGAAAGCGCGCATATCGAGACACTCGACCCTGAATTCGAGGGCATGCCGATCGTGCGCAAGCGCATAGACAACGCCAAGATCGACACCGTTTTGTCCAATTCGTTCGGTTTCGGTGGCACCAACGCGACGCTCGTTTTCCAGCGCTACTCCGCATAAGGCCAGCGTTTTTTCTAAAAGGATTGCCAGCCATGGACGGATTGATGAAGGGCAAGCGCGGGCTTGTCATGGGTGTCGCCAACGATCATTCGATCGCCTGGGGCATCGCGCAGAAATTGTCCCAACATGGCGCGGAGCTCGCCTTCACCTACCAGGGCGAGGCCTTCGGCCGGCGGGTCAAGCCGCTCGCCGACAGACTGGGCGCCTCGCTGGTCGTTCCCTGCGATGTCGAGGACAGCGCTTCGGTCGCCGCCACCTTCGAGACGCTTGGCAAGGCTTGGGGCGGACTGGACTTCGTCGTCCATGCCATCGGCTTTTCCGACAAGAATGAGTTGAAGGGCCTTTACGCCGACACCAGCCGGGACAATTTCGTCCGCACCATGGTGATCTCCTGCTACTCTTTCACCGAAGTGGCCCGCAACGCCGCGCCGCTGATGACGGAAGGCGGCTCGATGATCACGCTGACCTATGCCGGCTCGGTCCGCGTCATGCCGAACTACAATGTCATGGGCGTCGCCAAGGCCGGCCTCGAGGCCAGCGTGCGCTACCTTGCCAACGACTACGGTCCGCGCGGCATCCGGGTGAACGGCATCTCGGCAGGACCGGTGCGCACGCTCGCCGGCGCCGGCATTTCGGACGCCCGCCACATGTTTTCGTACCAGCAGCGCAACTCGCCGCTGCGCCGTACAGTGACCATCGACGAGGTCGGCGGCTCGGCGCTTTATTTGCTGTCCGATCTCGCTTCCGGCGTCACCGGTGAAATCCACTATGTCGATTCCGGCTATCACATCGTCTCGATGCCGACGCTCGATGAATTGAAGCAGACGGATGGCTAACCAGCCCTAAAACGGATCAAGGCGACACACTTTGGGCAACCGTTTCGGAGAAATGGCGCTTTTCCAGTAACGAAATAATTCTTCTCCAGTAAAATTGGACGCATTCGCGGAAACTCATTTTAAGAAGATTTCCGCTATAGAGTCCCGCAATCTGGGGACCTTTGAATGTCTGCCGTTAGCAACCCGAAGCGAACACCGGTGTTCCGACTGCTTACGATAGCAAGTTCGGGCATTGGCAGTTTCGTGCTCGGCATCTGGGGCCTGAAGCACGGTCTCGGCGACGGGTTTGCCGGCATATCGGTGGATATGATGGTCGCGATCATGGCCGCGCTTTGCGCGCTGGCGGCTTCGGTGGCAGCAATGTCCTTCTTCGCCGGTATCGATGAATCGGCGGATTTCGTCTTCAACGAAACCCATTTCGACAAGCTGACCGGACTCTTGGCGCGCCCGGCGATGGTCGGCAAGATCGCCGAGGCGGCATGCGCGACAAGCCGAACCGGGGAACCGGTGTTCCTGATCGACATCGACATCGACCGGTTCAAGCAGATCAACGACGCGATCGGCTATAGCCAGGGCGACGAGCTGATCCGCGCCTTCACCAAGCGGCTGCAAGAGAGTGTGCCCGCACGCGCCCTGATCGGGCGCATCGGCGCCGGCGAGTTCGCGGTGCTGCTTCCGGATCATCAGATCCAGGGAACGATGGAAAGCATGGTCGAAAGGCTCATCGACGAGTTGATGGAGCCCTATGAACTCAGCAGCCATCAGCAGTCGGTGAGCCTGTCGGTGGGTATCGTGGCCATGCCCAAGGATGGCGTCGATCCGGTCCTTATCCTGCGCCGCTCCAATCTGGCGCTGCAGCATGCGCGCGCCAGCGGCGTCGGCAACTGGTCGGTGTTCGACAGCGAGATGGGGCGTGTCGCCGATCATCGCCAATGGGTCGAATCCGAACTGCACACCGCCTTCGAACGCGGAGATTTCGACCTCCACTATCAGCCGCAGCTCGACCTGCCGACCGGCCGTATCATCGGCTATGAAGCGCTGATCCGCTGGAACCATCCCGAACGCGGCATGATCCCGCCGATGGAGTTCATCCAGATCGCCGAGGAAACCGGGATGATCAACCCGATCGGCGAATGGGTTCTGCGCAAGGCCTGCAGCGACGCCCGCCATTTGCCGGACGACTGCTTCGTCGCCGTCAACATCTCGCCGGTCCAGTTCATGACCAAGGACTTCGTCGGCATCGTGCGCGACACGATGCGGGCCACCGGCATCAAGCCGTCGCGGCTGGAGCTGGAAGTCACCGAAACGGCGATGATGCAGGACCGCGACCGCGCGGCCGCCATCCTGAAAGAGCTTGCCGAGATGGGCATCTCGGTTGCCGTCGATGATTTCGGCACCGGCTATTCGAACCTCAGCTATCTGATCGATTTCTCGTTCGGCAAGCTGAAGATCGACCGTTCCTTCGTCAGCCGCATCGATACGGATTCCAGCTCCGGCGCCGTCGTCTCGACCATTGTCGGACTTTCGCGCGCACTCGGCGTCAGCATCATTGCCGAAGGCGTCGAGACCGAAAGCCAGGCGACGCTGCTGCGGGCCGCCGGCTGCGAGGTGGTGCAGGGCTACCTGTTCGGCCGGCCGGCGCCGCTCAAGTTCAGGCTCGGCGACGCGCATGCCACAGACGAGGTCAGGCGCGTCGCCAACCTGCACTGAACGGCGATACGCATCGCTTCAGCGCCGAGCGGAAAACACCTTGAACATGCCGTCGCGGGCGAGTTCCGCGTGGCTGGCAAAGGCGGCCGACAGCACGGACTCATAGGGAAGCTGGCGGTTGGCGACCATGAACAGCCTGCCACCGGGCTTCAACGCCTTGGCCGCCGCGCGGATCATGCCGGCACCGATCTCCGGCTCCGCTGCACGGCTGCGGTGAAAGGGCGGGTTCATGGCGATGACGTCGTAGCGCCGCTCGACAGGCTCGGCGAGCAGATCCGTCCAGAAGAAGCCTTGCGCCACGGTGTTGCCGAGGTTGCCCTTGGCTGCCTCCAGCGCATCGAAATCGGCCTCGTAGAGATCAAGGGCCGACAGGCCTGACGAACGGGCAGCCATCTCAGCCGCCACATAGCCCCAGCCGGCGCAGAAATCGGCCGCACTGCCGCGCAGATCACCGGGCAGATTGTCGACCAGAAGCTTCGAACCGGCATCGACGCGATCGAAGGAGAACATGCCGGGTTCGGTGTGGAACCGGCCCTCGACCAATTGCGCCGGGTTGGCGGCACGAAGTGCCGTGGCGGCCTGCATATCCGCCGGGCGGCGCAGCCAGAAGGCGATGCCGTGATATTTCGGCATGTGACCGTCGAGCGGCACAAGCTCGTCGATACGCTTGCGCAGGCTGGCAATGCCATCGTCCTTGCCGCCGGCAATGACGACCAGTCCGCCCGGTGCCACGCGCTCGAGGGCCTCGGCGATGCGCAGTTCGTTCTGGCCGCGATGGCGGCCGGCGAGCACCAGAGCGGCATCAAAACCGTCGCCCTCGGTTGTCGGCGTGACCGTGAAGCCCGCCGCCTGCAAAGCGCGGAAATGCGGCCGGAAGCCTTGTACGAGATTTAGCCCGGCCTCGAAACCGTGCGGCGGGCGCAGGCCTGGCTCGGCCCCGAGAAAGAGAATGCGCTCACTCTTGCGCGGCAAGGCAAGCGCCTCGGCCTCGAACGGGTGGAAAAGCGTCTTCAGCGCTTCAGCGGACATTCCCTCTACCTTCCAAACGAAAACGGGCGCGACATCAGCCGCGCCCGTTTCGACTTCCGTGTCAGACCACTCAGGCGGCGTCTTCTTCGCCTTCGGCCTTCTTGTCGCGGACGATCTCCTTGCCAGTAGCCTGGTCGACGACCTTCATCGACAGGCGGACCTTGCCGCGCTCGTCGAAGCCCATCAGCTTGACCCAGACCTTGTCGCCTTCCTTGACGACGTCGGAGGTCTTGGCAACGCGCTCATTGGCGAGCTGCGAGATGTGGACGAGGCCGTCGCGGGGACCGAAGAAGTTGACGAAGGCGCCGAAGTCGGCGGTCTTGACGACCGTGCCTTCGTAGATCTCGCCGACTTCCGGCTCGGCGACGATGGTGTGGATCCACTTCTTCGCCGCCTCGATCTCCTTGGCGTTCGAGGAAGCGATCTTGACCGTGCCGTCGTCCTCGATGTTGATCTTGGCGCCGGTCTTCTCGACGATCTCGCGGATGACCTTGCCGCCCGAACCGATGACGTCGCGGATCTTGTCGGTCGGAATGTGCATGACCTCGATGCGCGGCGCGAACTCGCCGAGTTCGGGGCGGGCGCCGGTCAGGGCATGCGCCATTTCGCCGAGGATATGCTGGCGGCCATCCTTAGCCTGGTCCAGCGCGATCTTCATGATCTCCTCGGTGATGCCCTCGATCTTGATGTCCATCTGCAGCGAGGTGATGCCGTTGGCGGTGCCGGCAACCTTGAAGTCCATGTCGCCGAGGTGATCTTCGTCACCCAGGATGTCGGACAGAACCGCGAAGCGCTCGCCTTCCTTGATCAGGCCCATGGCGATACCGGCAACGGGCTTGGCCAGCGGCACGCCGGCATCCATCAGCGCCAGCGAGGTGCCGCAGACAGTGGCCATCGAGGACGAACCGTTGGACTCGGTGATCTCCGAGACGACACGCAGCGTGTAGGGGAACTGGTCAGCGCTCGGCAGCATCGGACGGATGGCGCGCCAGGCGAGCTTGCCGTGGCCGATTTCGCGGCGACCCGGCGAACCCATGCGGCCGGTCTCACCGACGGAGTAGGGAGGGAAGTTGTAGTGAAGGAGGAACTTCTCCTTGTACATGCCGGTCAGCGAATCGACATACTGCTCGTCTTCGCCGGTGCCGAGCGTGGCAACGACCAGCGCCTGGGTCTCGCCGCGGGTGAACAGCGCCGAACCATGGGTGCGCGGCAGGACGCCGACTTCCGAGACGATCTTGCGAACCGTCTTCAGGTCGCGGCCATCGATGCGCGAGCCGGTGTCGAGGATGTTCCAGCGCACGACCTTGGCCTGCAGTTCCTTGAACACCGAACCGATCTGCTCGGAGGTGTACTTGGCGTCTTCGCCTTCGGCCGGAGCATAGGCTGCCTTGACCTTCGCCTTGACGGCGTCGACGGCGGCATAGCGCTTCTGCTTGTCGGTGATCTTGTAGGCTTCACGAAGCTCGTCGCCGACGATCTTCAGCATCTCTGCTTCAAGCGCGGAATAGTCCGGCGCGGTGAAGTCGCGTGGCTCCTTGGCGGCAACTTCGGCCAGCTTGATGATGGCGTCGATGACCGGCTGGAAGCCCCTGTGTCCGAACATGACAGCACCGAGCATCAGCTCTTCGCCAAGTTCCTTGGCTTCCGACTCAACCATCAGCACGGCGTCGGCGGTGCCGGCGACGACGAGGTCGAGCTTGGACTCCTGCATCTCGTCGATGTGCGGGTTGAGAACGTATTCGCCGTTGATGTAGCCGACGCGCGCGCCGCCGACCGGACCCATGAACGGAACGCCCGACAGCGTCAGCGCGGCGGAGGTGGCGACGATCGACAGGATGTCCGGATCATTCTCAAGGTCATGCTGGACAACGGTGACGACGATCTGGGTGTCGTTCTTGTAGCCGTCGGCGAAGAGCGGACGGATCGGGCGGTCGATGAGGCGCGAAACCAGCGTTTCCTTTTCGCTCGGACGGCCTTCCCGCTTGAAGTAGCCGCCCGGGATCTTGCCGGCGGCATAGGTCTTTTCCTGGTAGTTGACGGTCAGCGGAAAGAAATCGAGGCCGGGCTTGGGCTCCTTCATCGAAACGACGGTGGCCAGAACCTTGGTCTCGCCGTAGGTGGCGAGCACCGCGCCGTCAGCCTGACGCGCGATCTTGCCGGTTTCGAGGATGAGCGGGCGGCCGCCCCATTCGATTTCCACTTTGTGCTGATTGAACATGTCTTGTCCTTTATATGAGGAAGGGCCGCGCCGTTTCAGCGTGCGCGGGTGCCCTTTCCTCTGGCTTCCTTTCTCGGGCAGCCACGGGCAAGACAACGGGAGGCTCGGGTTTCATCGGCACGGTGGCCATACGAGCGTCCTGCAATCCTGCCCCATGACCGTCCATGGGTGGCTTCGAGTGGCCCTCTGCACGCTCTAAGCCGGATATGGCCAATCGATCGATCGGCCTGCGCATGACACCGAAACCCACGGCTTGCGGAACGCGTCATACGCAAATTCACTTTTTGGAGCGTCCGTCCGGCATCCGGATGGGTGCGCGGCGCTCCACTCCTGCATTCGAGATCGGATTGGTCCGGGGCTCAAATGCGCGACCGGCGGACTCCTTAAGAGAGCCCGCCGGTCAATTCGTCAACGGCGCAGACCGAGCTTCTCGATCAGTGTCTGATAGCGCGCGTCGTCCTTGCGCTTGAGATAATCAAGCAGGCTGCGGCGCTGGGACACGAGAGCGAGCAGACCACGGCGGGAATGGTTATCCTTCTTGTGGTCCTTGAAATGGTCGGTCAGGTTCTTGATGCGCTCGGAAAGGATGGCCACCTGGACTTCCGGAGACCCGGTATCGCCCTTGGCGGTCGCGAATTCACCCATCAATTCCTTTTTGCGCTCGGCAGTAATCGACATCGTGTTTTTCCTTATCTGTTTGAGGAAACGGGTCGCCCTCAGCCGGGATGTCGTCCAGCAGGGGCCGGTGCAAGCAAAGCGTCGTGGCGCTATGCTGCGGCGCATATAGTGCAATTCCCGGGAAAACACCAGCCCAATTCACAAAGCCGGCTTTTCAGCCCGAAATGGCCAGTTTTACCGGCGTTAGAGCCATTTCTTCCATTTGAAGAAGGCAATCAAGCCGATCGCGACAACAGCCATGAACAGGAGCGATGCGGGATAACCGTAGTAGGCCCGCAGCTCCGGCATGTTCCATGGCGAGGCGTCGGGACTGAAATTCATGCCCCAGACACCGACCAGGAAGGTGAGCGGCATGAAGATGACCGAGACGATGGTGAGATAGCTGATGACGTCGTTGGTTCGCGCCTGGCTCAGCGACAGATGCATCTCGATCAGGCCGGTCAGCATGTCGCGCTGGGTCTCGACCAGTTCGATCAGCCGCAGCGTGTGGTCGAGCGTGTCGTTGAGGAAGATTTTGGTCTCGGCCTTTACATAGGGCACATCGTTGCGGATCAGCGTCGCCACGGCATCGCGCATCGGCCACAGCACGCCCTTCAGCACATTGGCGTCGCGCCGCAATTCGTGCAGTTGCCGCATCTGATGCTTGTGCGTTGAATGCAGCATCTCGTCCTCGATACCGTCGACCAGGTCGCCTGCCGCTTCGATCGGCGGAAAATAGCTGTCGACGATGGCATCGATCAGCGCGTAGGCGAGATAGTCGGCGCCGCGGGCCCGCAACCGGTTGGGCGCGGAACTCTCGATGCGTTTACGCACCGGGTCGAAGGGATCGCCCTCGCGCTCCTGGAAAGTGACGACGAAATTCTTGCCGAAGAACACGGCGATCTGCTCGTAGCGATGGGCTGTAATGTCGTCGATCATGCGCACGACGACGAAGGCGTGATCCTCGAAGAAATCGACCTTGGGCCGCTGGCCGGTGTTGACGACATCTTCCAGGGCCAGCGGATGCAGGTTGAAGATCCGGCCGATCTCCTCGATCAGCTGGATGTTGGCGAGCCCGGTGCAGTCCAGCCAGACGACCGGCCATTTGTCGCAATGGGTATTGAGATCGTCGATGCTGGCATTGTCGATGGTCTTGAATTTTTCGGGCGAAATCAGCGTCAGCCTGAGCTCGCTGCGCCGCGCCGCCGGGTCGGCGATCAGCGTGCCCGGCGAGGCGCCGACCGGTGGCCGCCGCGTCTTCACCGGCGTCCGCTTTTTCACCGCCTCGGCCTTTGCCATGTGCCCCTCGAGTGTAACGTCCAGCTGAAATTAGGCGAGAGCCGTCACCCGGCAAAGACCCGCTTGGGCTTGAACATGCCTTGTTCGATCGCACCGATGGCTACCAGCTTGCCGCGGGCCGTGGCACAGGCTTCTTCCGCCTCGACAGGCGCATCGCGGCCACGAATGATGACCGGATTGCCGAGGCGGATCTTTGTAGCCGCATCATCGCTGATGGCGATCTGCGGCAGGCAGTCGAGAGCCGCCGAGGTATCGACCAGAAGCGCGTCGATCGCGCCGAAGTCTACCGGCACGTCAATCGCTTCGGCGTCGTCGGCAGGCTCCGGCTTGGCCTCATCTTGCGTGCCGAAGCGTGCCGCCTCGAGTTCGGCGATGGTGACGAAATCCTCAGGCGTGAACGGCTCGACCTCGACCCGGCGCAATTCGCTGATATGACCGAAGCAGCCGAGGTCGCGGCCCATGTCGCGGGCCAGCGAGCGCACATAGGTGCCCTTGCCGCATTCGATCTCGAAAATGGTGTGGTCGGCGTGGTGCTCGATGACATCCAAGCGCCCGATCTCGATCTCGCGCGCGGGAATGTCGACCGTCTCGCCTTCGCGGGCGAGGTCGTAGGCGCGTTCGCCCGCAATCTTGATGGCCGAGAATTGCGGCGGCGTCTGCATGATGACGCCGGTGTATTTCGGCAGCAGCGCCTTGACCTCGGCTTCCGCCGGGCGGAGGTCGGAGCTCTTGGTCACCGGCCCTTCAAGATCGTCGGTGGAGCGCTCCTGCCCCCAGGCAACGGTGAAGCGATAGATCTTGGCGCCATCCTGCACATAGGGAACGGTCTTGGTGGCTTCACCGAGCGCGATCGGCAGCATGCCGGAAGCCAGCGGATCGAGCGTGCCGGCATGGCCGGCCTTTTCCGCCTGGAACAGCCATTTGATCTTGGACACGGCCTCGGTCGAGCCCATGCCGACCGGCTTGTCCAGCACCACCCAGCCGGAAACCGGCCGGCCCTTCTTCTTGCCGCGGCGTCCCATTATTCGCTGTCCTTGTCGTCTTTGGCCCTGTCGTCTACGGCCTTGTCGTCGTCCGCATCGAGATCGCGTGCCACTTCGGGCGACTTCAGCAGATCGTTGATCCTGGCGAAATTGTCGAAGGAGGTGTCGAGCTTGAAGCGGAACTCCGGCATGAACTTCATCTGCCGCAGAGCGCCAGAGACGCGGCCACGGACGAATTTCGCATGCTTGTTCAACGCCTCGACAACCGCGTCGGTGTCCTTGGCGCCCAGCGGCGAGACGAAAGCGGTGGCAACCCTCAGGTCGGGCGACATGCGTACTTCCGAGACCGACACAACAGTATTTTCGATCAGCGGATCGATGATCTCGCCGCGCTGCAAGGTTTCGGAGAGCGCGTGGCGCACCTGTTCGGCAACGCGCAGCATACGCTGGGACGGGCTGGATGTGGTTGGACGGGGCATTGTTCTCAATCCTGAAAGCGTGAGGCGCGGGATGGGACCGTGCCGCATGTCTCACATGTCAACGCATCGGCCCGAAATCGAATTCGGTTTCGAAAGCACGATGCGTAATTTCACAATAAACTCCAGGCGGCGGTCTTTCGACCACCGCCTGGCATGGACAGGTCACGCGAACTCAGAGTGTCCGGGTCACCATCTCGACGCGGAAGCACTCGATGATGTCGCCGACGCGCATGTCCTCGTAGTTCTGGAAGGCCATGCCGCACTCCTGGCCGCCGGGACTTCCGAAACCTCGTCCTTGAAGCGCTTCAGCGTCTTCAGCGTGCCTTCGTGGATGACGACGTTGTCGCGGATCAGGCGCACGCCTGCACCACGCTCGACCTTGCCTTCGGTGACACGGCAGCCGGCGATCTTGCCGACCTTGGTGATGTCGAATATCTCGAGGATCTCGGCGTTGCCGATGAAGGTCTCGCGACGCTCCGGCGACAGCAGGCCCGACAGAGCCGCTTTCACATCATCCACGAGGTTATAGATGATCGAGTAATAGCGGATCTCGATGCCCGCGGCCGCAGCCGCGGCACGTGCCTGCACGTTGGCACGGACGTTGAAGCCGATGATCGCCGCACCAGACGTTTCCGCCAGCGAGACGTCGCTTTCGGTGATGGCGCCGGCGCCGGCGTGAACGATGCGCGCACGCACCTCGTCGGTGCCGAGCTTGTCGAGTGCGGCGTTGATCGCCTCGATCGAACCCTGCACGTCGCCCTTGATGACCAGCGGGAATTCCTTCAACCCGCTCGTCTGCAACTGCGACATCATCTGTTCGAGCGAGCCACGCTGGCCGGCATGCTTGGCCACCGCCTTCTCGCGCGCCAGACGCTGGCGGTATTCGGTGATCTCGCGGGCGCGGGCCTCGTTGTTGACCACGGCGAAACGGTCGCCAGCCTGCGGGGTTCCCTGAAGGCCGAGCACCTCGACCGGCATTGCCGGCGGCGCTTCCTTGATCTGCTCGCCGCGATCGTTGACCAGCGCGCGCACCCGACCCCATTCGTTGCCGGCGACAAGAATGTCGCCCGGCATCAGCGTGCCGGTCTGCACCAGCACGGTTGCGACGGGACCGCGGCCCTTGTCGAGCTGCGCCTCGATGACGACGCCTTCGGCGGTACGGTCCGGATTGGCCTTCAGGTCGAGGATTTCGGCCTGCAGCAGGATAGCCTCGAGCAGCTTGTCGAGATTGGTGCCCTTGGTCGCCGACACTTCGACGTCCAGCACTTCACCGCCCATCGATTCGACGAAGACCTCATGGCGCAGCAGTTCGGAGCGCACCTTCTGCGGATCGGCATCATGCTTGTCGATCTTGTTGATCGCCACGATGATCGGAACGCCGGCCGCCTTGGCGTGGCTGATCGATTCGATCGTCTGCGGCATGACGCTGTCATCGGCCGCCACCACCAGAATGGCGATGTCGGTGGCTTGGGCGCCGCGGGCGCGCATCGCCGTGAAGGCGGCGTGGCCGGGCGTGTCGATGAAGGTGATCTTCTGGCCGTTTTTCTCGACCTGATAGGCACCGATATGCTGGGTGATGCCGCCGGCCTCGCCGGAGACGACATTGGCATTGCGGATGGCATCGAGCAGCGAGGTCTTGCCGTGGTCGACGTGGCCCATGATGGTGACGACCGGCGGACGCGACACCAGGTCCTCGGCATTGTCGGCGATGTTGAACAGGCCTTCCTCGATGTCGGACTCGGCGACGCGGCGGACCGTGTGGCCGAATTCCGTGGCGACCAGCTCGGCCGTGTCGGCGTCGATGACGTCGCCCGGCTTCAGGATCTGGCCCTGCTTCATGAAGAACTTGACCACATCGACCGCACGTTCGGACATGCGCTGCGCCAGTTCCTGGATGGTGATGGTCTCGGGCAGGATCACTTCGCGCATGACTTTCTCGCGCGGCTCATTGTGCATAGCGCGCTTGAACTTCTCCTGGCGGCGACGCATCGACGACAGCGAACGGGCCCGCGCATCCTCGTCGGAAAGCGCGGAATTCAGCGTCAGCTTGCCACGGCGGCGGTCTTCTTCGCCCTTGGTCGGCTTGGCCGGACGCGCCACTTCGGGCGTGACCAGGCGGCGCACCGGTGCACCGGCGCCGGTCCGCTTCGGCTTGACCTCTTCTTCTTCGTCCGCGGTTGCCAGCTCGGCGGCCAGCGGCGCACGACGGCGTGCCTCTTCCTCGGCGCGACGGCGCGATTCGGCCTCGGCCTGCAACCGTGCCTCTTCCTCGGCCTGGCGGCGCGCGGATTCTTCGCGCTCACGCTTGCGGCGCTCTTCGTCCTCGGCCCGGCGCTTGGCCTCTTCGGCGGCGCGCTGACGGTCTTCGACCTCGCGGACCTTCGAGCCCTCGAGCGCCCTGCGGCGGGCTTCCATTTCGCTGCGCGACAGCTCGTTCAGCACCATGCCGCTGCGCTCGACCGGAGCCGGCGGGGGAGGCGGAGGCGGCGCCTTGGGCGCTTCCTGCACGACAGGTGCCGCGGCAACCGGCGGCTTCGGCGTGAAGACGGGCACAGGGGTAGCGGCCACCGGCTCCGGCTTGTCGCCGGGCAGGGAGAATTTGCGCTTCTTGGTCTCGACCACGACCGACTTGGTACGGCCATGCGAGAAGTTCTGGCGCACGGTGCCCTGTTCCATGCCGGGGCGCTTCAGCGTCAAGGTCTTCTTCGGTGTAACACTCAACGTCTTGTCGTCGCCCGATTTCGTATCGCTCATTCCATATCCTCTGCGGGCTCATCTTCGTCAGCAACGGCCGCAAGCATTGCCAGATCGTCCGGGGTACCGCCCCGATATCGGTCGAGCGCAACCATGCGCTTCTGGACCGCCTTACCCGCGTCTCCCGCGAGGACGGCAGCATGTATCACATTTGTGCCCCCCAATGCCAAGCTCAACTCGGCCTCGGAGAAAAGTTTGTAGGCAAGGATGGAAGGGCCGCCAATATGGACGGTCGCCCGCCGCGCCTGGCTGATCTTGCGCACGCCATCGTCCGACGCTTCGGCCGCGTGAAGCACGAAAAGCGCCAGCCCGCTGCGCACGGCACTCTCAACCTTGGTGGCACCAAGAGAAATTGCGCCTGCCTTGCGAGCGAGACCCAGCATGCCCAGAGCGGATCTGGAGAGCAGCCCGTCGACCATGCCGCCAAGATCCGGCGGCACGACCACCTGTGCCTTGAAGGCGCGGGCAAAAAGGTTCTTGGCCGCCGCCTTGTCGATATGTAGGCGATCGGCACTCACCCAGCAACCGCGGCCGGGCAGATTTCTCTTGAGATCGGGAACGACGGCCGAATCCGGGCCGACGACGAACCGGATCAGTTCATCCGGTTCGGCCTGCTTGCGGGTAACGATGCAGGTGCGATCGTTCATCTCGTCCAAGGGCGGGTTGTGTGCGATGCGGTTTCACCTCACGCACCAACGGCTTCGTCAGCCGATACTTCTTCGGCCGCAAGCTCGTCCTCGGAAATCCAGCCGGCCTTGAGACGGGCGTTGAGCACCATCTGTTCGGCGTCGGCGCGCGAAACCCCATGATTGGCCAGCACGCCCGGATAGACCTTGGTCTCGCCGTCCTTGCGTTCCTTCCAGCCGGTCAGGTCGTCGGCGGCGTAGCCGGCGAAATCCTCGATCGTCTTCACGCCGTCCTCGCCGAGCGTCACCATCATGGCGGTGGTGATGCCGGGGATTTCGCGCAGTTCGTCCTTGACGCCCAGCGCCTTGCGCTTGTCGTCGTGCTCGGCCTCGATCTTTTCGAGATATTCGCGGGCACGGGTCTGGATTTCGGAAGCGGTGTCTTCGTCAAAGCCGTCGATCGAGGCGATCTCGCCGGCGTCGACATAGGCGACTTCCTCGACGCTGGTGAAGCCTTCGGAGGCCAGCACCTGGCCGACCATCTCGTCGACGTCGAGGGCTTCCATGAACAGCGCCGAGCGCTCGACGAATTCCTTCTGGCGGCGCTCGGATTCCTCGGCCTCGGTCAGGATGTCGATATCCCAGCCGGTGAGCTGCGAGGCGAGACGCACATTCTGGCCGCGGCGGCCGATGGCCAGCGACAGCTGATCGTCGGGAACCACCACTTCGATGCGCTCGGCGTCTTCGTCGAGCACGACCTTGGCGACTTCCGCCGGCTGCAGCGCATTGACGATGAAGGAGGCGGCCGAGGGCGACCACGGAATGATGTCGATCTTCTCGCCCTGCAATTCGCCGACGACGGCCTGGACGCGGCTGCCGCGCATACCGACGCAGGCTCCGACCGGATCGATCGAGGAATCACGCGAGATGACGGCGATCTTGGCGCGCGAACCCGGGTCGCGGGCGACCGACTTGATCTCGATGATGCCGTCATAGATCTCCGGCACTTCCATGGTGAAGAGTTTGGCCATGAACTGCGGATGGGTGCGCGACAGGAAGATCTGCGGGCCGCGCTGCTCGCGGCGCACGTCGTAGACATAGGCGCGGACGCGGTCGCCATACTTGTAGTTCTCGCGCGGGATCAGCTCGTCGCGGCGGATAATGGCCTCGCCACGGCCGAGATCGACGATGACATTGCCATATTCGACGCGCTTGACGGTGCCGTTGACGATCTCGCCGATGCGGTCCTTGTATTCGTCATACTGACGGTCACGTTCGGCCTCGCGCACCTTCTGCACGATGACCTGCTTGGCCGACTGGGCGGCGATGCGGCCGAAATCCATCGGCGGCAGCTGTTCGGCGATAAAGTCGCCGAGCTGGGCGTCGGGATTGCGCTCGCGGGCCGAGGAAATGGCGATCTGCGTGGCATAGTCGTCGACTTTTTCGACCACTTCCATCAGCCGCTGCAGCTTCATCTCGCCGGTGTTGGGGTTGATGTCGGCGCGGATGTTGGTTTCCTGGCCATAACGCGAGCGCGCCGCCTTCTGGATCGCATCGGCCATGGCGGCGATGACGATCGACTTGTCGATGGACTTTTCACGCGCGACCGCGTCGGCAATCTGCAGCAGTTCAAGTCTGTTGGCGCTTACAACCATGATTTTTCTCCCGAGCCTGTTTGCCGGACCTTTGCGCCCGGCAGCTCAATCAAATTTCCTGTTCGTGTTCTTCCGTGGCGTCCGCTTCCGCACCCTCGGGCACGTCGTCATCCGGCTCGCCGCGACGTTTCTTGGCTTCCTTGCGCGCCCTGTTGTCCTTCGACAACGCATCGCGGATGAGGTCGTCGGTCAGGATCAGCCGGGTTTCGGCAATCGCGTCGTAGGGCACGCGCACCGTCGGCTCCTCGCCATAGGCCGCCTTGTCGCGCTCGATCAGCACATCGTTCTCACCGGCTTCGGCGATCTTGCCCTTGAAGCGCTTGCGATCGGCGACGATGACTGATGTTTCCATCTTCACCAGATGACCGGTCCAGGTCACGAAATCCGATTTGCGCACCAACGGCCGGTCGATGCCGGGCGAAGAGACTTCGAGATGATACGCCTTTTCGATCGGATCATCGACATCGAGCGCCGGCGACACCGCGCGGCTGACCTCTTCGCAATCCTCGACGGTCATGGTGCCGTCCTCGCGCTCGGCCATGATCTGCAGCGTCAGCCCGTTCTGGCCGGACAGATGCACGCGCACGAGGCGAAAGCCGATGCCGCGCAGCACCGGCTGGACGATCAGCGCAATGCGCGCATCGATACCGCTTTCGCGGATGATGCGGTCGTCACCTTCGCTTGCCGTTGCAGTCATCAATTGCCTGTCGTTCGTTTCGACCCTATCGGCAGGTAATAAAAGAGCGGGACCGGGTGGACCCACTCTTCGTCATACCGACCAAGAATTTGAGGATGATATAAACGAACATGGCCGGTGTTTCAAGCCCGCCGTGGCGAGCTGTCGTAAGCAGATGAGTTGTCCGGATTAGGTAGCACATGAGTTGTCCGGTTTTATTGTCAGCCCGCTGGAGGCTGAGGATGAGACGGACGGCATGGCTACAGGGCCGGAGAATGCAGAAGTTTCGGGACGTTTTGAGCCGTTGGAATGGCGGCGATCTTTCGATGCTGGAGGCTGGTGAGTTGTTGGGGATGTCGGAGCGGCAATTCCGGCGTTACCGCGACCGCTATGAAGAGGCTGGGGAAGCTGGGTTGCTCGATCGACGGTTAGGCAAGCTTTCGACCCGTCGGGTGCCTGCGGAAGCGATCGAGGAGATGCTGGAGCTTTATCGTCATCGCTACCTTGGCTGGAATGTGAAGCATTTCCACGAGCACCTGCTGCGCGATCACAACTTCAGCTGGGGCTATACCTTCATCAAGACGCAGCTTCACGCGGCAGGCTTGGTTGAACGGGCCAAGCGGCGCGGTGCTCACCGGCGCAAGCGCGAAAGGAAGCCGTGCGAGGGGATGATGCTGCATCAGGATGGCAGCCGGCATGCCTGGTTGGACAGCCAGCCTATGCTCGACCTGATCGTGACGATGGACGACGCGACGAGCACGATCTATTCGGCCTTCCTGATTGGGAGGAAGGCACGGCGTCGAGCTTTCAGGGACTTCTGGAGACCTTTGTCGCCAAGGGATTGCCGTCAAGCCTCTACACCGATCGTGGCAGCCATTATTTCGTCACGCTCAAGGCCGGCGAGAGCCGGCTGACCCAAGTCGGACGGGCGCTGCGGCATCTGGGCATCGAGCATATCCCGGCCTATTCGCCCGAAGCCAGGGGGCGCTCCGAGCGGATGTTCGCGACCTTGCAGGATCGGTTGCCCAAGGAACTGGCCCTGGCCGGCATTGCGGATATCCAGGTCGCCAACCGCTTCATCGCACAGACCTATCTGCCGGCTCACAATGCCCGCTTCGCCAGGCCGGCCGCGGTTGAAGACAGCGCCTTTGTTGCCGTCGACCCGCAGCAACTGTCCCAGATCCTGTGCATCGAGGAGGAGCGCGTCGTTGCCCGCGACAACACGGTCGCCTTCGCGCGACTGCGATTGCAGCTGCCGCACAGCCCGATCCGACATCACTTCGTCAAAGCCACGGTCAAGATCAGGCACTATCCGGATGGGACGCTTGCGGTCTTCCATGGGCCGCGCCGCATTGCTCGATACACGCCGGACGGCACCGTAATCGAAGAAACTTGCCGCATCAGGCAAGCCGCGTGAACCGCTTCGACGCAAAACAGAAGCGGACAAATAATGTGCTACCAAAACCGGACAACTTGATTAGCTACCGACAGCCCGCCGTGGCGAGCCGGCAAAAGCCCTGACAGCTTCAGCATTGCTCCAGGCGCATGGCCCCCATGCGGCAATCCCCCTGTGAGAGCCGGCAGGGCGCTCTTATTTGTTAGCCACGACACGAACAGAAGCAGCGCGCGGTGGCGCGCGAAAGGACAAAATCATGAGCAACCGCAGACTATTTTCCGCCCTGGGCGATCTCTTCACCACATTTGGCAGTGCCGTCGCCGCGTCGCGCGCCGTGGAAGCCGGCCGCAAGCCGCGCGCTGACGATTTGCAAAAGCTTGGCATGGACCCGGCCATCTTCAACAGGATCGGCCGTTTCTGAAAATTTCGCGAGGGTCGCCGTGAGGCCGCCTATTTCCTGACAAAGGTCAGATAGGCAGGCCGCCGGCCCTCGCGAATGGCCTTGGCCTCGTAACGCGTGCCCGGCCAGCCCTCATAGGGACGGTGCCAGTCGGCAGCTTCGGCTGCCTGCCATGCAAAAGCGCCATGCGCCCGGCAATGCAGCAAGGTCCAGTTCACATAGGTGTCGATATCGGACGCGAAGCGGAATTTTGAACCCGGCTTCAGGACGCGCGCGAAACGCTCGAGATTGACCGGACTGACGAAGCGCCGCTTCCAGTGCTTCTTCGGCCAGGGGTCGGGATAGAGAAGATCGATGCCGTCGAGCGAGGCCGGCGGCAGCCAGTCGAGCAGCCGGGTGGCGTCGTCGTCATGGACCCTGAGATTGGCCAGCGGCCTTGCCTGCACCGCCATCATCATCTTGGCCATGCCGTTGACGAAGGGCTCGACGCCGATGAAGCCGGTCGTCGGCGCCTCGATGGCGCGGTGCAAAAGATGCTCGCCGCCGCCAAAGCCGATCTCGAGCCGGACAGTCGAAACCTCAGCCTTAAACAAAGTGCGCAAATCCGACGGCGCCTCAGCAGTCAGATCAAGCCGATAGGCGTCAAGCCCGCTTTCCAGGGCCGCCGCCTGCTGCGGGCGAACCGGCTTGCCGCGCCGACGACCGAAGAAAGCTTCGGTCGCACGGCTTGGCCTGTCTTGCGGGCTCATCTGGTTGCAGGTCTGTCGCGGCTCAGGCCGCGACAGCATCCTTGAGCGCCTTGGCGAGATCGGTCTTTTCCCAGGAGAAAGACCCGTCACGGCCGGCCTTGCGGCCGAAATGGCCGTAAGACGACGTCTTGGCGTAGATCGGCTTGTTGAGGTCGAGATGACGGCGGATGCCCGACGGCGACAGGTCCATCACGGTGCGCAGCGCGTCCTCGAGCTTGGCCTCGTCGACCTTGCCGGTGCCGTGCAGGTCGACATAGACCGACAGGGGCTGTGCAACGCCGATGGCGTAGGAAAGCTGGATGGTGCAGCGGTCGGCAAGCTTCGCCGCCACGACGTTCTTGGCAAGGTAGCGCGCCGCGTAGGCGGCTGAACGGTCGACCTTGGTGGTGTCCTTGCCGGAGAAGGCGCCGCCACCATGCGGTGCCGCGCCACCATAGGTGTCGACGATGATCTTGCGGCCGGTGAGGCCGGCGTCACCGTCCGGGCCGCCGATGACGAACTTGCCGGTCGGGTTGATGTACCACATGCAATCGTCGGCGATCTTGAGATCACCAAGCGCCTCGCGGATGTAGGGTTCCACGACCTTGCGGACCTTCTTGGAGTCCCAGGTCGCGTCGAGATGCTGGGTCGACAGCACGATCTGCGTTGCCTCGGCGGCCTTGCCGTCGATGTAGCGCACAGTAACCTGGCTCTTGGCGTCCGGGCCGAGCTTGCCGGCCTCGCCGTTGTTTTCGTGACGGGCGGCGGCCAGAAGTTCAAGGATCTTGTGGCTGTAGTAGATCGGCGCCGGCATCAGGTCCGGCGTCTCGCGGCAGGCATAGCCGAACATGATGCCCTGGTCGCCGGCCCCTTCCTCGCCCTGGCGGTCGGCGGCGTTGTCGACGCCCTGGCCGATGTCTGGCGACTGGCCGTGCAGGAGAACCTCTATCTTGGCCGTCTTCCAGTGGAAGCCGGCCTGCTCGTAGCCGATCTCGCGGATCGCCTTGCGGGCGACGGATTTGAACTTCGCCGGGTTTACGACAGGGTGGCCGGCGGCATCCTTGAGAATATTGCCGGCCTTGTCCTTTTTCAGCAGCGTCTCGGGGACGCGCACTTCGCCGGCGATGACGACGCGGTTGGTGGTCGCCAGCGTCTCGCAGGCGACACGGACTTTCCATGGGTCCATGCCGGTCTTCTTGGCTTCACGGTAGACCAGATCGACAATCTCGTCGGAGATCCGGTCACAGACTTTGTCGGGATGGCCCTCGGCAACGGATTCCGAGGTAAAGAAGTAGTTCTGCCGCGTCACGGGTGTCCCCTCTTGAAAAACGATCGGCAGGCTGCCGATTTTGGCGCGCCACGTGTTAGCGGGGCAAAGCGGCGCTCGTCAAGCGTTGCCGCCATTCTGGCACGACTGTCGATGTCGATATCTTGTGCCACCGGCGGCGACTGCCGCCGGTTCGAGGCGCATCGAGGGTCAGTCGAGATCGTCCGCGGCGAGCGACTTCACCAGGTCGATGATCCTGCGGCGTACCTTGACGTCGGCGATCTTGACGAAGGCCCGGTTGAGCTGAAGGCCTTCGGGACTGCCGCAGAATTCGACGGCGAAAGCCATCGACGCATCTTCGGAAAAGCCACGACCGGCCACCGCTTCCTGGCCCGGCGCATCCTCGAAGAAGAAGGCGACGGGCACGCCGAGTATGGAGGCAATCGCCTGCAGCCGGCTGGCGCCGACGCGGTTGGTGCCCTTTTCATATTTCTGGATTTGTTGAAATGTGATGCCGAGATTCTCGCCCAGCTTTTCCTGGCTCATTCCGAGCATGTTGCGGCGAAGCCGAACGCGGCTTCCAACGTGGATGTCGATGGGATTCGGTTTCTTCTTGTTTTCTTCTGTCATTTTTTCCTCGCCGAATTTTTTCGGCTTTGTGATTTTTTTCCCGCCCAAAAAAAGCCGGGGCAACTGCCCCAACAGAACGATCCACCGGCTTCGAGAAATTTCAGGCGATACAGTATGAGTTTCTAATGTGTCGACTGTCAATTCACCCGTAGCCGTTGCCTTACGTTCAACAGCGCTCCCACCAGCGCAAACAGCAACATGATCAGCATTCCGTTAATGCGCCGCTGGCCCGAGGAAACGACCGCCTGTTCGGAAATCGGCACCTTCACATCGATGGCTCCGCGCGCGTCGATCGCCAACGCATCGACGATGCGTCCATGTGGATCGACGACGGCCGAGATGCCGTTGTTGGCAGCACGCAGCAAGGGCAATCCGTTCTCCACCGCGCGAATCTGGGCCTGCCTGAAAATGCTGGTACGGTCCCGGCGTGTCCCCGAACCACGCATCATTGGTAACGTTCACAATAAGCTGTGCTGACGTAGCGTCAACTGCCACAAGATCGGGAAAGATCACCTCGTAACAGATAAATGGCAGGGCACGGATGCCGCCCGGCAGCGTGATCGCGTGGCGCTCGTTGCCGGCGGCGAACGTCACCGGCCCGGCGACAAGCTGTGCTATGCCGAAACGGTTGAACAGGTCGGCGAAAGGCAGATATTCGCCGAACGGCACCAGATGGACCTTGTCGACGGCGTCGGCGATTTCGCCCTTGTCGTTGATCGCCACCACGGAATTGTAATAGCGGCTGTCGGTGCTGGCCGCCGAGCCGCCTTCCTCGCGAACGACGCCGGCGATCAGCATCTGGCCATCGGCCAGCATGTCGCCCAGCGCCGTCAACGCGTCCGGGCGCTCGGTGAAAAGGAAGGGTACCGAGGTTTCCGGCCAGAGAATGAGTTGCGGCTTGCCGTGACCGGGGTCCGGCGCCTTGGCGGACAGGCCGAGCAAGGTGGCGAAGATGCGGTCGCGCACCGAAGCGTCCCATTTTTCGCTGAGGTCGACGGCCGGCTGGACGATGCGGACATCCAGGCTGCGCTCCGCCGGCTTTTCAGGCGCGGCAAGCCTGACATAGCCGAAACCGACATGGACAGATGCGAGCAGGACGAACAATGCGGCGCCCAGGCGAAGATGCCGGCGCGCCGCCAGCAGCGCCGGCAGCGAAAAAACGAACACCGCAAGCACGTTCATGCCGATCATGCCGGTCACCGAGACGCTCTGCATGAGAAGAGGCACCGGCATTGCCGCATAGCCGATGGCATTCCAGGGAAAACCGGTGAACAGGGAGCCGCGCAGCCACTCCGTCAGCCCGAAGCCGAAGGCAAGGGCGGCGATGCGGCCGATATCGCTGCTCCACAGGAGCCGGGCGACCATCGTTGCGAAGCCGTAGAAAAAGGCGAGCGCGAAGGGAATGCCGACCACGGCGAAGGGCAGCGCCCAGGCAAAGTCATCGGCCTCGACCAGCAACGCCGAGCCGATCCACCAGAGACCGGCGAGAAAATAGCCGAAGCCGAACCACCAGCCGACGGCGAAGGCCGGCCGCAAGCGCCGGAGCAGGCTGCCGGAGGCTTCGCCGGTCGCGCCGTCGAGCAGCCAGACCAGCAGCGGAAACGAGATGAAGCAGGCAGCGAAGAAATCGTAGGGTGCCTGGCCAAGGACCGCCAGCGCCCCGGCCAGAAAGGCCACGAGCGCCCGCCGCCAACCCCAAAGCAGAATTATCCGGCCGGCCAGGCGCTCCATGCATACTTCCGAGTCGCGCGAATCAGGACGCAAGATTTATCAGGCCGCGGCCCGCGCTCCAAACGCCGGGCTGTTAGCGTCGATGACCCGTCGCGCGCTACCGGTGCCAGCCGTCAATGCGCAGACCGCTCAACCGCTCAGCCTCTTCGCGGGACACAGAACGGATGGGCTGCGCGAAGGTCCAGACATGACCCTCGGGATCGCCAGCCCGATACTGGCGTTCGCCGTAGAACTGGTCTGCAGGTTCCTGGATTATCTCAGCGCCGGCCGCCCGCGCCTGCTCGCAATGCGCGTCCAGGCCGTCCTTCAGCCTGACATAGACCGACTGCGTGTTCTTGCCTGAGACCGACGCCGGGCTCGCGACATAGTCTCTCCATTCGGAATCGACGATGATATAGCAATCGCCGAAGCGCATCTCGGCGTGGACGAGCTTTCCGTCGGCGTCGCTCACCACCATGCTGCGCTCGAAGCCGAAAGCCGCTTCGAGCCAAGCCAGCGCGGCACGAGGGTCCCTGTAGAAGACACCGGACCCCAGGCTCGCGTGCTGGAACGGATCGTCGATCGTCATCGGGCGAGCTGAAAACTCACGCCTGTTCGGTGCGGGCCGTGGCACGCCGGCGGCGCTCGCCCTTCTGGCTCTGCACGATGCGCACGCGCTTGACGCGGCGCGGATCGGCATCGAGCACATGGAACTCGAAGCCCGGAATGGCCTGCACCACCTCGCCCCGCGCCGGCACGCGGCCAAGCGTGTTGAAGATCATGCCGCCGATAGTGTCGACATATTCGCCATGTTCGCCGGCGGCGAAATCCTCGCCGATCATCTTGGCGACCTCGTCGATCTCGGCCTTGCCGTCGACGATGAAGACGCCGTCACCGGCTTGGGTGATCATCGGCTCGTCGTCGTCATGCTCGTCCTCGATATCGCCGACGACCATTTCGACAATGTCCTCGAGCGAGACAAGCCCGTCCGTGCCGCCATACTCGTCGATGACCAGCGCCATCTGCGTACGCGTCGTCTGCATGCGGCCCATCAGGTCGGAAGCAAGCATCGAGGGCGGCACGAACAGCACCTGGCGGATCAGATTGAGCTCGCCGATGGTGCGTGCAAGGTCGACCTGGGCGAGATCGAGTTGCGTGGCGGCAGGGGTTTTCCTGGTCGTGCGGCCCTTCTTGACGCGCGCAAGCTTGGTGATGTGGGCCAGCACGTCACGGATATGGACCATGCCGCGCGGGTCGTCGAGCGTCTCGGAATAGACCGGCATGCGGGAATGGCCGGACTGTTCGAAGGTACCCAGGAGGTCGCCGAGCGTCGTGGTGATCTCGACCGCCTCGATATCGGCGCGCGGCACCATGACGTCCTCGACGCGCACCTCGCGCAGCCGCAATATGTTGTTGAGCATGGCCCGCTCGCCAGGCGAGAAGGCGCCGGCGTCGCTCGCCGTCTCGGCCAGCGCGCCGGCGATTTCCTCACGCAGGCTGGTGCCGTTGCGTTGCCGAAACAGGCCCAAAACACGGTCGAACAGGGAAGGTCCGGCAGGCGAAGGCTCGCTGGCAACGCTGCCGGTACCAGTACTCGGACTTGATCCCTCTTCCGACGTGTCGGAAGCCTTGGGCGCACTGCCGGCGTCGGGGCGGGCGGCAGTCTCTGGTTTGTCGTTCATCGTCGTCCGGTCAATTGTCAGATGTAGTTACGCGTAGGGATCGGGAATGGCAAGCCTTGCGAGCGCTGCGCGTTCGATGGCCTCCATCTCCTCGGCCTCGGTATCGGTCTCGTGATCATAGCCCAGCAAATGCAGCAGGCCGTGGATGACGAGATGGGTGATATGGTTCTGCACGGGCTTGTCTTCTAGTGCCGCTTCGCGTGAAACCGTCTCGGCGGCGAGCACGATATCGCCCAGCATGGGCGGCAGCGGGCCGCCTTCCACAAACGGAAAAGCCGGGAAAGACAAGACGTTGGTGGGTTTGTCCTTGCCGCGCCAGCTGGCGTTGAGGGTCCGGATATGGGCATCGTCGGAAAAAACGACGCTGAGTTCGGAACGGCCCGTCACGCCGGTCCCGGCAAAAGCAGCGTCAACCGCGCGATCGACCAGCCGCGTCAGGCTTGCCTCATCTGGCCAATCGCCCGCTTCGATCGATATATCGATGTCGACGGGAGGATCCCCGTCGCCGGATATTTTGTCCTCAGGCATGAAGCCGCATCGCCGAGATCAATTTTCGGCACCCAGGCCGCGCGCCAGCTTGGCGTCACGGTCATAGGCCCTGACGATTTCCGCCACCAGCGGATGGCGAACGACGTCGATATCGTTGAAGCGCACGGTGACCGCGCCGGCCACGCCGTCGAGGACACGCAAGGCTTCGACCAGGCCCGATTTGGTGCTCGGAGGCAGGTCGATCTGCGTCGGATCGCCGGTGACGATCATGCGCGAGTTCTCACCAAGACGCGTCAGGAACATCTTCATCTGCATCGGCGTGGTGTTCTGCGCCTCGTCGAGGATGACCGCGGCATGCGCCAGCGTGCGGCCGCGCATGAAGGCGAGCGGCGCGATTTCGATCACTTCGGCGGCAATGGCGCGCTCGACCTTGTCGGCGGGCATCATGTCGTAGAGCGCGTCGTAGAGCGGCCGCAGATAGGGATCGACCTTCTCCTTCATGTCGCCAGGCAGGAAGCCCAGTCGCTCGCCGGCCTCGACGGCCGGCCGAGACAGGATGATGCGCTCGACCATGCCGCGCTCGAGCAGCATCGCCGCATGCGCCACCGCCAGATAGGTCTTGCCGGTACCGGCCGGGCCGATGCCGAACACCAGCTCCGACCGCTCCAGCGCCCGCATATAGGCATCCTGGTTCAGCGAACGGGCATAGATCGTCTTCTTGCGGGTGGCGATCTGGGCGGCGGAGACCTTACCCTTGCGCTCCAGCGTCGGCAGCGTCAGCTGATCGTCGGCGGCGACCGCCATGCGCACAGCGCCATCGACGTCGGACTGGCCGATATCGACGCCCTTCTGCAGAATCCCGTAGAGATTGTCCAAGGCGCGGCGCGCCTGTTCGGCGGCAGAAGCCGACCCCTTGATGGTCAGCTGGTTGCCGCGCGAGCGGATGTCGACGCCGAGCTTCTGCTCGAGCCGGGCGAGGTTCTCGTCGAACTGACCGTAAAGGGCGCTGGCAAGCTTGTTGTTGTCGAAAGTCAGAACGATGTGCGCCATGTCAGAAGCCCCAGATGCCGGTACCGGGGGCAGGTTCTTCAGCTCTGCTGCGCTCAACCGTCTCTCCTCATCTGCCGAGACCATCAGGCCAATTCGGCGAACAGGCTATTGTAGCCCGTCTTCGTGATTCGCACTTGGATAATGTCACCGATTTCGCCGGCCTTTTCATCAACAATAACCGGCTGCAGCCAAGGTGAGCGGCCGACCTTCTGACCGGCCTGGCGACCGGGCTTCTCGATCAGCGTGTCGATGGTGCTGCCGACCAGGCTCGAACCGAAGTCCTGCTGCTGTTTCAACAGCAGCGCCTGCAGGCGCTGTAAGCGCTCGTCCTTGACCGTTTCGGGCACATGATCGGGCATCTCGGCCCCCGGCGTGCCGGGGCGCGGCGAGTATTTGAACGAAAAGGCCGAGGCGTAGTTCACCTGGCGCACCAGTTCCATGGTCGCCTCGAAATCGGCCTCCGTCTCGCCGGGGAAGCCGACGATAAAATCACCGGACAGCGCGATATCGGGACGGGCAGCGCGGATGCGGTCGAGCAGCGCCAGATAATCCCGGGCCGTATGCCGGCGGTTCATCGCTTTGAGGATACGGTCGGACCCGGATTGCACCGGCAGATGCAGATAGGGCATCAGCGACGGCAGGTCGCGGTGGGCAGCGATCAGCTCATCGTCCATGTCGCGCGGGTGGCTGGTGGTGTAGCGCAGCCGCGCCAGTCCGGGAATTTCGGCCAGCCGGAACAGCAGGCGGCCAAGGCCCCATTCCTCGCCGTTCCCGCCCTGGCCATGCCAGGCATTGACGTTCTGGCCAAGCAGCGTCACCTCGCGCACGCCGGCTTCGGCCAGGCGCTCGGCTTCAGCGACGATCTGCGACACCGGCCGCGACACTTCCGAGCCTCGGGTATAGGGCACGACACAGAAGGTGCAGAACTTGTCGCAGCCTTCCTGCACGGTGAGGAAGGCTGTGACGCCGCGCTTGATCACCTCGGCGCGCTTAGGCTGCGGCAGATGGTCGAATTTGTCTTCGATGGCGTAGTCGGTCTCGACGATCTTCTCGCCGCCGCGCACTCGCGCCAGCACGTCGGGCAGACGGTGATAGGTCTGCGGCCCGATGACCAGGTCGACGGCGGGCGAGCGCCTGATGATCTCCGCACCCTCGGCCTGCGCCACGCAGCCGGCGACACCGATCAGCATTTCCCGGCCGGCACTAGCGCGTTCCGCCTTCATATCGCGGATGCGGCCGAGCTCGGAATAGACCTTTTCCGCCGCTTTCTCCCTGATGTGGCAGGTGTTGAGCAGCACAAGGTCGGCCTCGTCGATGGCATCGGTCGCGGTATAGCCGTCGGCGGCCAGCGCATCGCCCATGCGCTGTGAATCATAGACGTTCATCTGGCAGCCATGGGTCTTGATGAAGACCTTCTTCGCTGCCGTGGGGCGCACTGCCGGCTGCCCGGCCACACTGCCGATGTCGTCGCTTTCAATCGTGTTCAAGTTCATCCGGCGGCTTCTAACGCCTTTCCGTGACAAAAAACAGACGATTCTCCGCTACGGCGGTCATGCGCCCGGTAGACACTTGGCCTGCACTAGCGGCTCGGGCGCGGATCGGCGAGCGCCGCCTGCATCATCTCGCGCACCTGGCTTTCCATCAGCCTTGCCGTTTCCTTGCGGTTCGAGCCCTTGGCAAAGGCGATCGGCTCGCCGAAATGCACCTCGACGTCGAGCGCGCCTTCCGCCATCAGCACCTTGAGATGCGGCATCAAATCCTCGTCGCCGATCCAAGCCGAGATCGGCCGGTGGCGACGGCCGAGCGGCACGCCGTGCAGGCGCGTATAGGCGATCGCCACCGGCTGGATGAACACCTGCTCGGCCGCACCCTCCGAAATCGCCATCGAGGCGGCGCCGAACAGCGTGCTTTTGAAGGGCAGGACGGCGTTGCCGTCACCGGTCGAACCTTCGGCGAACAGCACCATGGCGTCGCCCTTGGCCATGCGGCTGGCGATCTCGCTTGCCTGGTCGCCTGAGGAGCGCTTGCGCTCGCGTTCGATGAAGACGGTGCGCTGCAGTTTCGACAGCATGCCGATCAGCGGCCAGCCTTCCATATCGGCCCTGGCGATGAATTTCACATCGGCAAAAGAGCCCAGCACCATGATGTCGGTCCAGGAGATGTGGTTTGCGGCAACCAGCAAGGGCCGCTTGTCGGACAGCGTCCCCTTGACATGGACGTGCATGCCAAGCGCCCTGAGGATCAGCCTGTGCCAGATCTTGAGAATGACGGTTTCCGGCCACCAGCCGGTCTTCATCGACAGGATCTGCAATGGCACCAGGACCAGCGAACCGGCGACGACAAGGCCCAGGGCCAGGAAAATCCTGATTTTTCCGATCATACTGTCCTGCGCCTACCCGATCTCTGGCTAGCGAAGATCGCGGCGCATGACAAGCGCACCGGTCGGCCCGCGATCGGGCGACTTGTAGTAGTCGGGGCGCTTGCCAACTTCGCGGAAGCCCAGCCGACGGTAGAGAGCGATCGCGGCGACATTGGTCTCGTCGACCTCGAGGAACAGCGCTTCGGCGCGCTGCGCGTGCAGTTCGCGCAGCACCGCATCCATCAACTGCCAGCCCAGTCCCTGGCGGCGATGCGATCGCGCCACCGCGACGGTCAGTATCTCGCCCTCGCCGGCCGCGAGCCGTGCCAGCACGAAGCCGACAGGCGGTTTGGAGCCCTGCCCGGTCTCGCGCGCGGCGTAACCGAACACGGTGTCCTGCTCGAGCAGGGCGGCGAACTCGCCATCGGTCCACGGGCGGACGAAATCTTCACGGTGCAGCAACGACACCGCGGGGCTGTCTGTGATCCTGAGCGGCTCGAGAGCATAGTCCCGGCGGCGCGGCTGGAGAAAAGGTATGCGCATTTAATTTTGTTGCCTTGATAAAATGAAACCCGCCTGCGGCTTGGCATCAGCGCCGCGCAGATAAAGCGGTCTCGGCCTTTCGCCTTGCCCCTTTGCCGCGGCCAGACGGGCGTAGGTTAGAATATCAGCAGTGCCCGTCTGAGGGCCAATATCGAAACCACGCCCGGCCGAGGCCGCGATCTGTGCCGCCGCGGTACCGGCCAGCACCGCAGAGTTGTCCATCGCCAAGGCAGTGGCTTCCGGCAATGTGGTCACCGCCGGACCGTAAGTTAAAACTAACGCTTTGTCGTACAGCGCGGCATGAATCTCCTCGCGGCCGGCATCGAGCGCCGCCAGCACGGCACGGCCGGGAAATGCCGCTGCGGCCTCGGCGGCCAGCGCCTCGAGCGTCGTCACACCGATCGACGGAATTTTCAACGCCAGCGCCAGGCCGCGCGCGGTCGAAACGCCGACCCGCAGGCCGGTGAACGAACCGGGACCGACGGAAACGGCAATGGCGCCAAGGCCGGCATAGTCGGTTTCGGCCGCCTTCAACGCCTCGGCGATGACGGCCATCAGGTGCTCGGCGTGGCCTTTGCCGAGATCGAGCACCGCGCGACCAAGCTCCCGCCCGGCCGCCGCGTCGCAGACGCAGGCAGCGCAGAGGCTCGCGGCACAGTCGATGGCAAGCACTTTCATGAAACAACCGGTTCCGAGAAACACTTCCCTGTGCCCGCCAAGGCGCGCCACCGCAAGCATAATTTGTTAAGCGGCTTCGGTTCCGCCAGCGCGCTATCAGACCTGTTCGATGCGCAGCATGTGGTTGTCCCAGACATAGTCCGGCTCTAACCGTGTCGTGCCGCTGCCTTCGATGATCTCGCCGGCGCCCGTGGTGGCGATGAAGCCCGACCCGTCCGGCGCCAGGCCGCAGACCTCGATCAGCGCACTCGATGAGACGACCCGGCCGCTGGCGGCATCGATCACCACAAGCGAATTGCCTTCCGGTGACGAGACGGCGACGGTGCCGGCCAAAGGATTGGCGGCGACCGAACCTATATAGTTGCGGAAGCCGGACAATACGTCCTGCGGCATGTCGAGCAGTTGCAACTCCTTGCCGCGTGCGGCGCGGCCGACCAGCAGCGGACGATCGGTGCCCGGCCCCCTGTACTGGCAGCCAAACCAGACGGTGCCGGATGGGTCGGTGTCCACGTGGCGGATCGACAGCTGGTGCAGGGAAGCCGGCAATTCGTGCTTTTCGATGAGGGCGCCGGAGACGCGGTCGATCAGCACATAGGACGGCTTCATGGTGGCGATGTTGAGCTCGGCGCGGCCATAGTCGGGATGGGTCTCGATGCCGCCATTGGCGACCGCGATCGTCCTGCCGTCGCCCAGCAGCAGCAGTTCATGCGGCCCCATGCCATAGGTCGAAAATTCGCCGATGCGACTGAATTTCGCCCGCGCGTCGTAGACGCCGACGACGCCGGCGGCGTTGTCGAAATCGTTCTCGGTCGCATAGAGCAGGGCGCCATCAGGAGAGAACACGCCATGGCCGAAGAAATGCCGGCCGGTGATGCTGGCGATGGTCTGCGGGGCATCGCGCCCGGTGTGGTCGAACACCACGGCGAAGGTGCCGGGCTGGCGGGCGAAGACCACCGAGCGTTTCGATACGGGATCGAAGGTGACGTCATGGCCGCGATCGGGCAGGTCGATCGCATGCAGCACCTTGCCAGCCTCGGACAGGACGGCGGCGCCAAAACTGCCGTCACGCTTGACGAAAGCGGTGGCGAAGACCGCGTCGGCCGCGAGCGTCGCCGCCCACGCAGGCGGTGCCATCGCGGCGGCGAAGCCGATGCCCGCGGCCCTCAGAAAGTCGCGACGGTCAAGGAGCGGCGTGCGCATGCTCTCGCTCTTCTTGAGCATGATCGTTTCCGAAAACCGGCTTCCACTTTTCGGGATCATGCTCAGTCCCCATCCAGCGAGGAGAAGCCGGCGGTCAGGCCGAATTCGTCGGTCAGCCGGGTGCCGATCAGGGTCGACAGGCTGGAGGTGATCAGCGCGAAATGCTCGAGTTTTTCGCGTAGCGCCGTGTCCGCCAGCGTCTTGTCGATCGGACCCTGAATGGATTTCGCGGTGGCAACGCCGTTGACCAGTTGGATATGGATCGACTCCGCCATCCAGCGCGCGTCGGGCGGCAGCGCATCGCCAAGCTTGGAGGCCTGGAACAGCGCATCGATGCCAGCGAGGTTTCCGGCCAGCGCATTGGCGGTGTTTTGCGAGCGCCAGTAGATCGCCTGTTTCGGCTTGTCCGCCTCGGGCTTGCCGCCGAGGAAGCCTTTCAGGCGGACATCCCTCACCATCTCCAGCTCGTTGATGAAGACGCCGACCAGTTCGGTGACCGCTTCGTTGCCGTCGCGGTAGAGCGCGTTTTGCGGTCCCGGATTGGCCCAGAGTGCGGCAAAGCCGTCCGGCTTGTTCCAAGCCGTGCTGACCTCGCCGGCCATGGTTTCGATGTTGCCGGCAACCGCTGCGCCATAGGCGCAGCGGTTGGGTCATCCTTGCCCGTCAGCGCATCGGCGCCATCGCCGAAAAGCACGAATTCCAACGCGCCGAGCCCCTGCATGGCAATGCTCTTGCCTGCCAGCTGTGCCGGATTGATGGCATTCGGGTCCTTGGCGGACAATACCGCCTGCACCTGTTTCAAGCCGAGGCCCTTGCGATCCGGCCAATAGAGGATGCGCTCCAGCCGGTTGTTCTCCTTGATCGGCCCGAAACCGACGATTTCGGCCGACGACCAGGCATAGACCGTGGCCGAAAACTCGGCCCGCGCCGCGTCGAGTTCCCCTTGCGAGGGCGCTTCGCAGAGCTTGTGCATCGCCTTCGTCAGGGTTTCGGCATGCTGGTGCAGGTCGGCATAGGCCGGGCGGACAAAGCCGTCGATCGCCCGCTGGATGATATCGGAGGCTTTCACCGCCGCCGAGGCCGGGAAAACACTGAGCAGAGCCAGTGGCAGAACGAGAACCAGGGCAGAGCGCTTCAGCATCACAGTGACTCCAGGAATTTGACCAGCGCATCGCGCTCAGTCGCGTTGGCAGTGGCAAAGCGGTCGCGCGCCTTCTGCGCCTCGCCACCATGCCACAGGATCGCCTCGGTCAGGCTGCGCGCGCGGCCATCGTGCAGAAAGAAAGTGTTGCCGTTGACGGTTTCGGTGAGGCCGATACCCCATAGGGGCTGGGTGCGCCACTCGCTGCCCGTCGCATCGCCCACCGCCTGGCCGTCGGCAAGATCGGGACCCATGTCGTGCAGCAGGAAATCGGAATAGGGCCAGATCAGCTGGAAGGCCTGCGCCTTGTCAGGCGCATCGCGACGGGTGACGAATTTCGGCGTGTGGCAGGCAACGCAGCCGATCTCGTAGAAGAGTTTCTTGCCGGCGAGCACGTCCGCCGCAGCGAGATCGCGACGCGCCGGCACGGCCAGGTTCTGCGAATAGAAGGTGACAAGATCCATAACCGGCGGCGGCGCCTCGACCGGACCAAGGCGCGCCTGCACGCCATTCGGCATGGCGAGGCATTTGTCCTCAGCGGCGGTGCAATCGCCCCAGTGCTTTGGTTCTTCCGGTGTCGAGATGCCGATGTCGCCGGCAAAGGCATCCGCCGCCTGCTGGCGGATCGTCGCGGTCTGCGCCTTCCAGCCGAAACGGCCAAGTGTCAGCTCACCGGTCTGGCCGTCACGCACGATGTTCGGCCTGCCGGAAATGCCGTCGTTGTTGCGGTCGTCCGAGTCGGCGCGGGCGAGAATGTCCGCCGGTGCGATCTGCTCGATCAGGCCGAGGCCGATCATCGGCGGAGTCAGGCGCGGCGACAGCGTGGTGTGCGGATCGAGCGGCCCATAGGCGAGATCGGTGACGGAGTAGCTGGGTTGGCGCAGAGAAACCACGGTACCGTCCGTCAGCGTCACCTGGCGTTCCTGGTAGGCGACGCGCATCCGGCCTTCACCGCGCAGGCCGGGCACGGCGAGTTCCTGCAACTGCGAGCCATAGACCGGGTCGGGGAAGTTGAGCATCTGGCGGTCGGCAAGGGCTGCCTTTTCCTCGGCGTTGCCGGCGTCGCGCGCCAGCCGCAGGAACATCGAGGTGGTGCCGGTATCGCCTTGCGGCGGACGGCCGCGGCCGTCCCTGAGATGGCAATTCTGGCAGGCACGTTCATTGAACAGCGGCCCAAGCCCGTCCGACGCCTGTGTCGAGGATGGCGACGACACCCAGTTCCTGCGAAACAACGCGTCGCCGAGCTTGAAAGTGCCCTCTTCCTCGAAGCTGATATTGGCCGAGGATTGCGAGAAGGCATCGCGACTGACGTCCTTCTGCGACGTGCCGGCGCCACCTTGCATCAGCTCGAACGGCTCGGGTTTGGAGAAATCCGTGGTCGGCCTGGTGACGGCGATGACGCGCGCCTGATCTTTTGGATTGAGGTCGCTGCGCGTGGTGGCGAGCCCGGCTGGTTGAAGCTCGCCGGCAATCGCGGATGATGTCAGCGCCAACATAAGAATGGTGCAGCGCCGACGAGCCGATCCGGCTGGTCTTTTCAGGAGAAGCGGCGAGCCGGCGGCCCGCCGCGAGCGGCGCAGGAATTCTAGCAGGCGCCGCATTCCCGCATGCCTTTACTCCGCCTCGTTGGCCGCGTCGGCGTTGAGCTGGCCGTACTTCTCCTCGCCGATCGAGGCGAGCAGGTCGAGCTGCGTCTCTAGGAAGTCGATGTGACCTTCCTCGTCAGCCAGCAGATCCTCGAACAGTTTCATCGTCACGTAATCACCAATCTCGTGGCAGATTTCGCGCGAACGCTTGTAGGCCGTGCGCGCGTCATATTCGCCGGCAAGGTCGGATTCGAGCACCTCCTTGACGTTCTGCCCGATGCGCAGCGGCGCCACGGACTGCAGGTTCGGATGGCCTTCAAGGAAGATGATACGGGCGATGAGCTTGTCGGCGTGGTGCATCTCCTCGATCGATTCGGCCCGCTCCTTCTTGGCCAGCTTGGTGTAGCCCCAGTCCTCGAGCAGACGGAAATGCACCCAATATTGATTGACGGCTCCAAGCTCCAGGAAAAGAGCCTCGTTAAGCCGCTCGATGATCTGAATTTCGCCTTTCATGGGTTCTGCTCCCGTATTGGACGCGCAGGCCTCTGACGCGATCCAGATGTGAAACGATATCCACGCCGCTCGCCTCCGAGCGGGCGTGGTAATTTTCGGTGACCCGGATGATCGTTTCGACCACATTTGGGAAGCAGCCGCAACAGCGGCCACGCTTTTGCATCGAGTGGTAGACCTTGGCCGGCACGATAAGTTGCCAGGGATCCTGGTCCAGCAGCCCGATGATCGTCTGCTCGATCTCCTTCTCCGTAATGATGTTGCAATGGCAGATCAGCATACGTTTGCTCAGATGGCTGACGGCGCCTCCCGCGCCGTTTGGCTGGTATTTACCCTGACCGCGCTTACTTGAACACCTTGTCTGGTGCGTCGAGGCTGTCGGAGCCCTCGAAGGCTATGGCGTTAAGCTTGAGGGTGCCAACGGCGCGTTCGATCGATTTGGTCTGGTCGATCAGCGCGTCGATTGCCGCCTGCACCGTGGCGTTGCCTGCCGTGTTGCCTTCGGCGATCTGCTGGTCATAGGCCTCGCCGGCCTCGGCCCGCGCCTTGATCGCCTCCATCTTGGCGACGCTGACGTCGAGCTTGCCGGACAACTCCTTGTCGATCGCCGGATCGGCCGCCTTGACCATGTCGTGCACCGAAGGTCCAGAAACGACGGTGCCGTCGAGGCGCGTGTAGCTGGCGAGGTAGGCGGCCCGGATGCCGACGGCGTCATAGAGATGCGAATTGTAGGTGTTGTCGGAGAAGCAGTCTTGCTCCTCCTCTGGATCATGCAGGAGGAGGCCGAGTTTCATGCGCTCGCCGGCCAGTTCGCCGTAGGACAGCGAGCCCATGCCGGTGAAGATGATCGAGATCGCCGTGTTCGGCTCGCCATCGACCAGGTTCTTGCGCGCGGCGCCGTCTTCCTTCCAGTCGTTGACCATTTTCTGCAGGTCCGAGACCAGAAGGGTGGTGGCGGATTTCAGATATTCGGCACGGCGGTCGCAATTGCCGCCGGTGCAGTTCTTGAGGTCGTAGTCGGTGTAAGGGCGCTCGCCGGCGCCCGGGCCGGTGCCGTGCAGGTCCTGGCCCCAGAGCAGGAATTCGATGGCGTGATAGCCAGTGGCGACATTGGCCTCGATGCCGCCGGCTTGCTGCAACGTGCCGGAGAGGAATTCCGGCGAAAGTTTCGAGGCGTCGACCTTCTTGCCGTTGATCTCGATCTCCTTGTTGGCGATCACATTGGCCGTATAGAGCGAATTCGTGTCCGATTCCGTACCATAACTCTTGGCGACATAGTCGATCAGGCCTTCATCCAGCGGCCAGGAATTCACCTGGCCTTCCCAATCGTCGACGACCTTGTTGCCGAAGCGATAGACCTCGGTCTGCTGATAGGGCACGCGCGCGGCCTTCCAGGCGTCGCGGGCGGCCTTGAGCGTGTCCGCTGAAGGCTTGGCGAGCAGTGCATCGACCGCCTTGTCGAGAGCCTGCGCCGTGGTCAGCGAATCCTCGTATTTGGCGAGCCCGATGTCGGCATAGGTCTTGATAACGGCCTTTGCGTCGGTTTCCGCCTTGGCAGGCAGCACAAACACCGCCGCCGTCAGCAGCGCCGTAGCACCAATCGCCGCAAGCCTACCGCCGTACCGTGCTGTCATTATCGCTCTCCAGTTTCTCGGAAATTTTATAAAAGCCGCGCGCGGCGGCCGGCGCCAGGCCATGTCGATGCCAAAAGCGCCAAGGCTTGCCGCGCCATCGCGCGGTCCAGGGAAGAAAGACACCAAAATGCCTCCAATCGAACGGGTTCAAGGCCCAGACATCAAAGGGATGCGCCAACGCGCAGGCTTCCATAAAGCTGCGACGCCGATGGAAGTCAATGAAAATCGACGGGAAAAGCCAATCGAAACAACAGTTTAGAATTATTCTAAACTGCAAAGCTCAACTTTATACCCTTGCTGCACCGACCGCGCTGCGGAACTGTACGATTGACAGCCGCCATTCCGGGTGCGACCCGCAAACGCCGTCTTGCGGCGGCCCCAGACAATTGCCACCTGGCGAGACGTCCTAGAATCGAAGCGGGATTGGAATGCGATGAAGAACGGCGTGGTCATTGTCGGTGCGGGTCATGCGGGCGTGCAAGCGGCCGCCAGTCTGCGCGAGGACGGCTATGGCGGACCGGTGATCCTGGTCGGCGACGAGAACGAGCTGCCCTACCACAAGCCGCCGCTGTCTAAGACCTTCATCAAGGATGCCGAGGCCAAGCCGCAACCCTTGCGCGGCGAGGCCTTTTATACCGGCAGCGCCATCGACTACCGGCCGGGCATCCGGATCGACCGCATCGATACCGGCCGCCGCAGCCTGGAGATATCAGGCGGCGGCGCGCTGGCCTTCGACCATCTGATCCTGGCGACCGGGTCGCGTCCGCGCACCTTGCCGCTGCCGGGCGCGGACCTGTCCGGCGTTTTGTCGCTGCGTTCGCTGGCCGATGCGCGGCTGATCCGCGACCTGAGCGCTCAGAGCGAAGATGTCGTCATCCTCGGTGGCGGCTTTATCGGGCTGGAGATCGCCGCGACCCTGCGCGCGGCCGGCCGCACGGTGACGGTGGTGGAAGCGGTCGACCGGCTGCTCGGCCGCGCCGTGGCCCCCGTGGTGGCAAGCCATGTCCGCCAAAGGCTGGAAGCGACTGGCGTGCGCATCCTGACTGGCACCTCGATTGCAAAACTCGAAGGTGAAAACGGCCATGTCGTCGCCGCCATCACCTCGTCGGGCGAAAGGCTGCCGGCGCGCATGGTCATTGTCGGTATCGGCGCCGTGCCGAATGTCGAACTGGCGCAGGCCGCCGGCCTCACCATTGCCAACGGCATCCGTGTCGACCTCCAGATGCGCAGTTCAGTGTCGGAAATCCTGGCCATCGGCGACGCTGCTTCCTACAGGCACTGGTTCACTGGCGGCGACGTGCGGCTGGAATCGGTGCAGAACGCCACCGACCAGGCCCGACTCGCTGCGCGCACTATAACCGGCCACGCCGATGCCTATTCGGCGGTGCCGTGGTTCTGGTCCGACATTGGCGACATGAAGCTGCAGATGGTCGGGCTGACCGCCGGCGGCGACAGCCATGTCGTGCTGGGCGACCTGCCCGACAACAAATTCTCGATCTATCACTATGCCGGCGACCGGCTGCTCGGCATCGAATCCGTCAATCGCCCCGGCGACCACATGCTCGGCCGCAAGATGCTCGGTGCGGGTTTCTCACCGACGCAGGAAACGGTAGCAGCGGGATCGGATGGGCTGAAGGCGGCGCTGGCTGCGTTTCAAACCGTCGAGCCGGCGAAGGCTGTCGGCTAGTTTTGAAAGATTTTGTTCGAGCAATCACCAATCGGAGCTATGTCGTGAGCAGCGAATATTTCCGTGAATTGATCCGCCGCGATCAAGACCGCCAACTGCTTCGACGTCTCCTCCTTGAGGGCGCGTCATCCGAGCCGGGCGCTCCGGTTGATGATGGCTATTTCGCAGCACTGCAAAAACGAGCGCAGGGCCAATAAATTCGTGGCCTCAACTCACCCGCTTTGCGTTACGGAATGCACGCATCTTCTGTGATTTGCGTAACTGATCGGCCCGAGGCTTGATTGCCACGTGGTTCCCCCAATCCGTCGCTGCTTCGCAGCGCCACCTTTCCCCCCTCCGGAGGGAAAGGAAGGGAGCTTTGCTGGACGAGCGTTGATGGCAAAGAAGCTTGGCGCCTTTCCTCTACCCCGTCGATCGGGGGAGAGGTGGCTCGGCGAAGCCGAGACGGAGTGGGGGTCGACCAGCGCCGCATAAGACAATGCATGCGCCAAGCCGCCATGCACGCTATCGCCAAAGACCAGCGCGGCTTGGAAATGTGTGCATGCCGTAGCCACTTTGTGGGGGGCGAGGAACCCAAGCTTTCGGAGGGCGCGACATCCGTGATTAGCGTTTCCTTGCTCCCATGAAATGGGGGAGAGATGGCCGCGCAGCGGACGGAGAGGGGGCGGGCGCCGCCATATACGATTACCCTCCTCCTTGTGGGGAGGGTCGCTGCAAAGCAGCGGGGTGGGGTCAGCGCCAAGCCCCCCACCGGACCTTCGGTCCGACCTCCCCACGAGGGCAGGGCTATCGCATATGAGCGATTGCCTGGATGAGATAGTCGTCATTCCAAGCGCATTTCTTGATGCGGTGGCTAATGGGGACTTTGTCGATGTCGGCGGCCTGAAGGATATTTCTGGCGATGCGGTTGATGAGGGCGGTGTTGGCGGGAGCGTTGTCCTTGCGGGCACGACTGAGGTCCTCGTGCAGATGAACGTCGAGCATCCAGTGCAGTGCGTTCTCGATCTGCCAATGGGCTCTGGTGAGGTCGATCGCCTGCTGTGGCGACAGCAGCGTTGAGGCCATGAACAGGCGCGTCAGCGGCTCGGCCTGATCGCGCCGGCTGGTGATGCGGATGAAGGCCTTGTGCCCCGGCATCATTGGTTCAGCCGCCACCACGACCTCTGCCTGCCGCCATTCGTTGCGGCCATGGCTGGTCTCGGTCCGCTCAGTGACGGCGGGAGTGGTCTGGGCCAGTTGTTGATTGGCCCGAGCCAACCAATGCCGGCGGTTTCCCTTGAGTGCGAGCAGATAGTCGCCGCCGCGCTGAATGATGGCCTTGGCCATGCGCGTGTGGCAGTGGAGGGCATCGGCCGTGACCAATCGGCCAGTAAGATCAATGAGTTCGACGACCTTGAGGGCAGCCTCGACCTCATTGTCTTCGTCGCCGGGCGAGACCGCCGCCAAACACAGCCGCGTCTGGCTGGCAAAGGCCGACACCGTCAGGGGCGGGCTGGCCGCAAGGCCTTTCTCATAGGCCCGCCGCAGCGCCTTGCCATCAAGTGCGACCACACCCTGACGTGCCTGGGCAAAGCCTGCGGCAAAGGCGGCGAACGCCCGTCCGAAGGCCTCCGGATCGAGCAGGCGCAACAGCCGCGAGAAGGTGTCGTGGCTAGGCGCCTCCTCATAGTCGATCAAGCGCGACAGCGCCTGTTTGCGCTCTTGCGCGAACAACGAAAACTCCGTTGCGCTGGTCGCGCCACACAGGCTCGCAGCGATCATCATCACGATCAGGTCGCCAAGCCGATGTGTGGCGTTGGCCGCGCGCGGATCAGGCACCGTACCGAAATAGCTCTCAAGGCTGGTAATGGCAGTCACTCCTCGCTGGACTGCCTTCCCAAAGAATCCCTTCTCAAACCAACTTCAAGCCCAAAATCGCCATATGCGATTCCCCTGCCCACGAGGGGGAGGTAGAACGCTAGGCAGCGCAGACTTCGCGGATCGAGCTTTCAAGGATATCGAGCGCTTCGTTCATCACCTCGTCCTGGATGGTGATCGGCGCCAGGAAGCGGATGACGTTGCCGTAGACGCCGCAGGTCAGCAGGATCAGGCCCTTGTCGAGCGCCTTCAGCCGGATGGCGTTGGCGATCTCGGCCGACGGCAGGCCCTTCTTGGCGTCGTTGAACTCGACCGCGTTCATGAAGCCGAGGCCCCTGATGTCGACGATCTCGGGCACGTCGTCGCGGATCGACTGCAGGCGCTGCTTCAGCCGCGCGCCCAGCGTGTTGGCGCGGTCGCACAGCTTTTCGTCCTCGATCACATCGAGCACCGCGTGCGCGGCGGCAACGCCGATCGGGCTGCCGCCATAGGTGCCGCCGAGACCGCCGGGGCCGGGCGCATCCATGATCTCGGCGCGGCCGGTGACCGCCGCCAGCGGGAAGCCGCCGGCCAGGCTCTTGGCCATGGTGGTGATGTCGGCCGCGACTTCATGATGGTCCATGGCGAACATTTTGCCGGTGCGGGCAAAGCCGGTCTGCACTTCGTCGGCGATGAGCAGCATGCCGTGCTGGTCACAGAGCTTGCGCAGTGCCGTCAGGAATTCGCGCGGCGCCTCGTAGAAGCCGCCCTCGCCCTGAACCGGCTCGACGATGATGGCGGCGACGCGGGCCGGATCGACATCGGCCTTGAACAGCCGGTCGAGTGCGGCCAGCGAATCGGCGACCGACACGCCGTGCAGCGGCACCGGGAACGGCGCGTGGTAGACGTCGCCCGGCATGGCGCCGAAGCCGACCTTGTAGGGCACGACCTTGCCGGTCAGCGCCATGCCCATGAAGGTGCGCCCGTGGAAGCCGCCGGCGAAGGCGATGACGGCCTGGCGGCCGGTGGCGTTGCGGGCGATCTTGATGGCGTTCTCGACCGCCTCGGCTCCGGTGGTGACGAAGATCGTCTTCTTCTCGAACTTGCCGGGCAGCATGGCATTCAGCCGTTCGGCCAACCTGACATAGCTCTCATAGGGCACGACCTGGTGGCAGGTGTGCGTGAAACGGTCGAGCTGTGCCTTGACCGCTTCGATTACCCTCGGATGGCGGTGGCCGGTGTTGACGACGGCGATGCCGGAGGAGAAGTCGATGTAGCGGCGGCCTTCGACATCCCAGATCTCCGAGTTTTCAGCCCGGTCGGCATAGATTTGCGTGGTCATGCCGACGCCGCGCGAGATCGACTGGTTCTTGCGTTCGGAAATGGCTGAATTCTTCATGATATCCCTCATCGGGCCGGCGCCCGTTCTCGTTGATCAGATGTCTTCTGACCTTATTTCACGTTTTCCTCAAGTCGGCACCATCGGCTGGCGATTGGGCCTGATCTCGCTGCCTCCTTAACCAGTCATCCGATACGCGTACGAGACCGGTTTCCTTTTTCCGGAGATCGACTATCCTCCTGGCATCGCGCGAGGCACCGCTGTCAGCGAGCGGCCGCGGCTGGGGGAGTCCATGAGCAGGAACGTGACATCGTCCGTCCCACTACCATCCTTCAGAACCTCCAGCCTTTTGTCTTTTCAAACCGTGTCGGCAGTGTGCGTCTGCACAGCCGCATTGCTGCTGGCCGGCTGCCAGAAGCAGGAGGCGGCGGACAAGAAACTGCCGATCATGGTGCGCACCGAAACGGTGGCGATGGCCGACTATGCGCCGAGAACCTCGCTGACCGGGGTGATCGCGGCACGCACGCTGAACAATCTGTCCTTCCGGGTCGGCGGCCGCGTCGCCGAGCGGCTTGTCGATGTCGGCCAGCATGTCGACCAGGGCGCGGTGCTTGCCCGCATCGATCCGCAGGAGCAGCAATCCGATCTGCGATCGGCACAGGCCGATCTTGACGCGGCACAAGCGCAACTGACCCAGTCAGCCGCCGCCTTCGAACGGCAGAAGACGCTGCTTGCCCAGGGCTTCACCACCAGGCGCGACTACGACGCTGCCGACCAGGCGCTGAAGGTGGCGCAAGGCAGTGTCGACGCCGCGCAGAGCGCATTCGCCAATGCCCAGCAAAACCTGTCCTTCACCGAGCTCAAGGCCGGCGCCCCCGGCGTCATCACCGCCCGCCAGGTCGAAACCGGCCAGGTGGTGCAAGCAGCGCAAACCGTCTTCACCGTCGCCGAGGACGGCGACCGCGATGCGGTGTTCAACGTGCAGGAGACGCTGGTCGCCAGGACGCCGGCCTCGCCGGCGGTGACGATCACGCTGTTGTCCGACCCGCAGGTCCGGGCAACAGGCAAGGTGCGCGAAATCTCGCCGGCGGTCGACCAGGCCTCCGGTTCGATCCGGGTCAAGATCGGCATTCCCGATACACCGGCCGGCATGCCGCTGGGGGCGGCCGTCATCGGCTCGGTTAGCGCCAAGCCGGCGAAGGCGATCCTGTTGCCGTGGCAGGCGCTGACGTCCAGCGCCGGCAAACCGGCGGTCTGGATCGTCGATCCCTCGACCAAGGCAGTGGCGGTGACGCCGGTCGAGGTGCTGGCCTTCAATTCGGGCACGGTCGTCATCGCCAGCGGGCTGAACGAAGGCCAAAACGTCGTGACCGCAGGCGGGCAGTTGCTCAGTCCCGGCCAGACTGTCGAGATATCGGGGGCGGGCCAATGAACCGGTTGCCGCGCATCGTGCTTGGCCTGTTCGCGGTTGGTGCGCTCGCCGCCTGCTCGAAATCGGACGAAAAGCCGCCGGAGATCATCCGGCCGGTGCTGTCGGTCGTGGTCGAGCCGCAGACCTCGCAGACCTTCGGCTTTGCCGGCTCGATCTCGCCGCAGATTAGCGCCGACCTCGCCTTCCGCCTGCTCGGCCGGGTCGTCTCGCGCGACGTCAAGGTCGGCGACATCGTCAGCAAAGGCACGACGATCGCCGCGCTCGACCCGACCGCGCTGGAGCTGGCGGTGCAAGCAGCCACGGCCGAGCTCTCCAATGCCGAGGCACAGTTCGCCAATGCCGCCGCCAGCGAGGAGCGTCAGCGCCAGCTGCTCGCCGCGGCCAACACCACGCAGGCCGTCTTCGATGCCGCGCAGCAGGCACGCAAAGCAGCGGAAGCCAATGTCGAACGGGCTAAGGCTGCGCTGGCCAAATCGCAGGAGCAGCTTGGCTATGCCAGGCTGTTCTCGGATTTCGATGGTGTCGTCACCGCTGTCGGCGCCGAGGTCGGGCAGACGGTCTCGGCCGGCCAGACGGTCGTCACCGTGGCGCGGTCGGATCTGCGCGAGGCGGTGGTCGATATCCCCGATCAGTTGACCGGCGATCTTACGGCCGGCACGCCGTTCCAGGTCATCCTGCAATCGCTGCCGACGATCGAGACCCAGGCCAAGCTGCGCGAGATCGCGCCGCAGGCCGAGGGCTCGACACGCACCCGGCGCGTCAAGCTCGCGCTCACCGACCCGCCGCAGGCCTTCCGGCTCGGCTCGACGGTGACGGCGACCCGCATGACCAAGGTGGTGCCGACGATCGAACTGCCCATCTCCGCGCTGCTGGAAAAGAACGGTTCCGAGAAAGTGTGGATCGTCGATCCGCAGACATCGAGCGTGAGCGCGCACGACATCAAGGTCGCCTCGAAGAATGGCGAGACTTTCACCGTCGCCGAAGGGCTTAAAGCCGGCATGCGCGTGGTCACCGCGGGCGTCCACAGCCTGAGCGAAGGCCAGAAGGTCAAAGTGCCGGAGGGCGGCGTCTGATGAAGGGCTTCAATCTCTCCGACTGGGCGCTCAGCCACCGCTCGATGGTCTGGTATTTCATGCTGGTCTTCGTGGTGGCCGGGATCTTCTCCTACCTCAATCTCGGTCGTGAGGAAGATCCCAACTTCACCATCAAGACGATGATCATCCAGGCCAACTGGCCGGGCGCCTCGGTCAAGGAAACCCTGCAGCAGGTGACTGACCGCATCGAGAAGAAACTCGAGGAGCTCGACAGCCTCGACTATACCAAGTCCGTCACCACCGCTGGGCAGACCGTCATCTTCGTCAACCTGAAGGACACCACCAAGGCGCGCGATGTCGTGCCGAACTGGATTCAGGTGCGCAACATGGTCAACGACATCAAGGCGCAGTTTCCGCAAGGCGTGCAGGGGCCGTTCTTCAACGACCGCTTCGGCGACGTCTACGGCAACATCTACGCCTTCACCTCGGACGGGCTGACGCCGCGCCAGCTGCGCGACTATGTCGAGGATGTCAGAACCAGGATCCTGGCCGTGCCCAACGCCGGCAAGGTCGATCTGGTCGGCGCGCAGGACGAAGCCATCTATCTCGAATTCTCGACCCGTCAGATCGCCGCTCTCGGCCTCAACCAGCAGGCGATCGTGGCGAGCCTGCAGGCACAGAACGCCATCACGCCGTCGGGTGTCGTCGAATCCGGGCCCGAGCGTGTCAGCGTCCGCGTCGGCGGCCAGTTCACCTCGGAGGACAGCCTGCGCGGCATCAATCTGCGCGTCAACGATCGCTTCTTCCGGCTGAGCGACGTGGCGACGATCCGGCGCGGCTATGCCGATCCGCCGACGTCGCTGTTCCGCTTCAACGGCCAGGATGCGATCGGGCTGGCCATCGGCATGAAGCCCAACGCCAATCTGCTCGAATTTGGCGCGGCGCTGGAAAAGGAAATGAAAGAGGTGCTGAGCGACCTACCGGTCGGCGTCGGCGTGCATCTGGTCGCCGACCAGCCTGTCATCGTCGAGGAAGCGGTTTCGGGCTTCACCCGGGCGCTGGCCGAGGCGGTCGCCATCGTGCTCGCGGTGTCCTTCATCAGCCTTGGCATGCGCGCCGGCTTCGTCGTGGCGCTGTCGATCCCGCTGGTTCTGGCCATCACCTTCACGGTCATGGCCTATCTCGGCATCTCGCTGCAGCGTATTTCGCTGGGTGCGCTGATCATCGCGCTCGGCCTGCTGGTTGACGACGCGATGATCGCGGTCGAGATGATGGTGGCGCGGCTGGAGGTCGGCGACAATCTGCGCAAGGCGGCGACGTACGTCTACACCTCGACCGCCTTCCCGATGCTGACCGGCACGCTGGTGACGGTCGCCGGCTTCATCCCAATCGGCCTCAACAACAGCGCCGCCGGCGAATACACCTTCACGCTGTTCGTCGTCATCGCGGTCTCGCTTTTGGTGTCATGGATCGTGGCGGTGCTGTTTGCGCCACTGCTCGGCGTTACCATCCTGCCGGCCACGATGAAGCAGCAGCAGCACGACAAACCCGGCCGCTTCACCAGCCTGTTTCGGCGCGTGCTCCTGGGCTCCGTGCGACATCACTGGCTGACCATCATCGCCACCGTGCTGTTGTTTGCCGCCTCGATAGCCGGCTTCGGCCTCGTCCAGCAGCAGTTCTTTCCGCCTTCCGACCGGCCGGAGCTGATCGTCGACTGGAACCTGCCGCAGAACTCGTCGATCACCGAGACGCGCGACCAGATCGAGCGTTTCGAAGGGCGGGCGCTGGCCGGCAACCCCGACATCGACCATTTCTCGTCCTATATCGGCCAGGGCGCGGTGCGCTTCCTGCTCGCCTTCGACGTGCAGCCTGCCAATCCCTATTTCGGCCAGACGGTGATCGTCACCAAGAGCATCGAGGCCCGTAACCGGATCAAGCCGGTGCTGGAGAAATTGTTGCGTGAGGAGTTCGTCGGCACCGACGCCTACGTCAAGCCGCTCGAACTCGGGCCGCCGGTCGGCCGTCCCGTGCAGTACCGTGTCGGCGGCCCCGACATTCAGACGGTGCGGGAGCTGGCGCAGCAGGTCGCCGGCCTGATCTCGGCCAATCCAAAGCTGGCGGCGCCGACTTTCGACTGGAACGAGCCGCAGCGCGTGCTGAGGGTCGACGTGCTGCAGGACAAGGCACGGCAACTCGGCATCACCTCCTCCGACATCGCCAGCGCGTTGAACAGCACGGTCGGCGGTGCCACCATCACGCAGGTGCGCGACGCCACCTATCTGATCAATGTCGTGGCGCGTTCACGCGATGCCGAACGCGGTTCGATCGACACGCTGCAGAACTTGCAGCTGCCGACCAGCACCGGCGAGGCGATCCCGCTCGCGGCGGTGGCCAACTTCCGCTACGACCTCGAACAGCCGACGGTGTGGCGGCGCAACCGCATTCCGACCATCACCGTACGCGCCGGGCTGGTTGGCGATGTGCTGCCGGCCACCGTCGTCAACGAGTTGAAGCCATCGGTCGACGCCTTCATCGCCAAGCTGCCGCCCGGCTATTCCGTCCAGACTGCGGGCTCGGTCGAGGAAAGCGCCAAAAGCCAGGGACCGATCGCGGCCGTGGTGCCGCTGATGCTGTTCGTCATGGCGACCATCCTGATGATCCAGTTGCAGAGCTTCCAGCGCCTGTTCCTGGTGGTGGCGGTGGCGCCGCTCGGGTTGATCGGCGTGGTGGCGGCACTGGTGCCGAGCGGCGCACCACTCGGCTTCGTCGCCATCCTCGGTGTGCTGGCACTGATCGGCATCCTGATCCGCAACTCGGTCATCCTGATCGTGCAGATCGAGGATCTTGTCAGGGAGGGCAAGGACCGCTGGGCGGCCGTCATCGAGGCAACCGAACACCGCATGCGGCCGATCGCGCTGACGGCGGCCGCCGCCAGCCTCGCGCTGATCCCGATCGCCCGCGAAGTGTTCTGGGGGCCGATGGCCTACGCGATGATGGGCGGTATCATCGCCGGCACCGCGATCACACTGCTGTTCCTGCCGGCGCTTTATGTGACGTGGTTCCGGATCAAGGAGCCGAAAACCAGATAGCGAAGGCGCACACGGGAAAACGGTGCCGGAAGGTGGGGCAGTCTGAAATCCCTTAACCCGTGCGGACGAACCCGTCGCTGGCCCGGAGCAGGTTGCGCGTATAATCCTCAGTCACGCGGTGCGCGACAAGTTGGGCCGCGGTGAGGTTCTCGACCGCCTCGCCGCTTTGCATCACCATCAGCCGCTCGCACATATGGGTGATGATGGCGAGGTCGTGGCTGACCATCAGGAAGGTCAGCTTGCGCCGCCGGCGGACTTCTTCCAACAGGTTGAGCACTTCCGCCTGCACCGAGGCATCGAGCGCCGAGGTCGGCTCGTCGAGCAGCAGGATCGACGGCTCGAGGATCAGCGCACGCGCGATCGCCACGCGCTGGCGCTGGCCGCCCGAAAGTTGGTGCGCATAGCGGAAGCGGAAACCGTTGCCGAGGCCGACCTCATCGAGCGCGCGCTCGATGCGTTTCTCGCCATTGGCAAAGCCGTGGATGGCAAGCGGCTCCTGCAACAAGCGGTCGACGGTCTGGCGCGGGTGCAGCGAGCCATATGGATCCTGGAAGACCATCTGCACTTCGCGGTAAAAGGCCTTGTCACGGCGCGCGCCAAGCCTCTTGCCATTGACGGCGATGCTGCCCGAGGCGACTGGCGCGAGGCCGGCGATCGCCCTGAGCAGCGTCGATTTGCCGGAGCCGGACTCGCCGACCAGGCCGAAGGATTCACCGGACCTGACTTCGAGACTGACGCCCTTCAGCGCGCGAAAACGGTCGAAGATCACTTCCAGCCCGTCGATGGCAATCGCTGCTGTCATGCCGCCCACTCCGGCTTGCGGTCAAGCACCGGCAGCGGGTGGCGTTCGAAGCCGATCCTGGGCATGCAGTTGAGCAGGCCGCGCGTGTAGGGATGCTGGGCCTGGCCGAGTTCGGAGGCCTTGAGCTGCTCGACCACCTTGCCGGCATACATGACGATGACGCGGTCGCAGAAGGACGAGACCAGACGCAGATCGTGCGAGATGAAGATCAGCCCCATGCCACGATCGCTGACCAATTTATCGAGGATGCCTAGCACGTCGAGTTGCACGGTGACGTCGAGCGCCGAGGTCGGCTCGTCGGCTATCATCATTTCCGGCCCGGCGATCAGCATCATGGCAATCATGGCACGCTGGCCCATGCCGCCGGAGACTTCGTGCGGGTGCAGGTCGAAGACGCGTTTGGGATCGCGGATCTGCACCGCTTCCAGCATGGCCAGCGCCCGCTCCCGCGCCTCGGCCTTGCTGACTTTTTCATGGGTGCGCAGTGTCTCGACGATCTGCCGGCCGATGCTCATCACCGGGTCGAGCGAGTATTTCGGATCCTGCAGGATCATGGCGATGCGGTTGCCTCGCAACGCCCGGCGCTGGCGTGGCGAGATGCTGAGCAGGTCGATGCCGTCGAAGGCCAGTTTCCCGGCCGATATCCTGGCCTGCGGCGGCGTCAGGCCCATGATGGCGCGGCCGGTCTGCGACTTGCCCGAGCCGGACTCGCCGACAATGCCGAGCCGTTCGCGGCCAAGCGAGAAGGAGACGCCGCGCACCGCTTCGATCAGCCCGGTGCGGGTTGGGAAGGTGACACGCAGATCGTCCACGTCGAGAAGCGTGCTCATTGGTCACCACTGCGAGGATCGAGGGCGTCGCGCAGGCCGTCGCCGAGCAGGTTGAAGCCGAGACTGACGATGAGGATGGCGAAGCCAGGCGCGCCGGCCACCCACCATTGGTCGAGGATGAAGCGGCGGCCGGACGCGATCATGGTGCCCCATTCGGGCAGCGGCGGCTGCGCGCCGAGGCCGAGGAAGCCGAGGCCGGCGGCGGTCAGGATGATGCCGGCCATGTCGAGCGTGACGCGGACGATCAGCGAGGAGATGCAGAGCGGCATGATATGGCGCAGCACGATGCGGAAAGGCGAAGCGCCCATCAGCTGCACCGCCTTGATGTAGTCGGAATTGCGCACCGTCAGCGTTTCCGCGCGGGCAATTCGAGCGTAAGGCGGCCAGGAGGTGATGGCTATCGCCAGCACCGCGTTTTCAATGCCGGGGCCGAGTGCGGCGACGAAGGCCAGCGCCAGAACCAGTTTGGGGAAAGCCAGGAAGATGTCGGTGATGCGCATCAGGATGGCATCGGTCCAGCCGCCGGCGTAACCGGCGACTGTGCCGACCAGCAGACCGATGGGTGCTGCGATAATGGCGACCAGGATGACGACATAGAGCGTCCAGCGCGAGCCGTAGAGGATGCGTGACAGGATATCGCGGCCAAGGTCGTCTGTGCCGAACCAGTGCTCGGCGCTCGGCGCCAGCAGCCGGGAATTCTTGAGATCGCCGAAGGTCGGCGAATAGGGCGCCAGCACGCCGGCAAGGGCGGCGATGACCAGCAAAGCGATAATGATGAGCAGGCCGACAAAAGCCAGCCGGTTGGCGGAGAACCGCCGCCACGCGACATAGGCGCGGCCGAGTCTCGCCTGCATGCGCGACGCCGGCCGCTCGCTGAGCAGCCAGTCGCGCCGACTCTGGATGGTGTCTGTGCTCATCCTGTCTTCGTCCTCGGATCGAGCACGCGGTAGAGAAGATCGGACAGAAGGTTGATGCCGATGAACACCGAGCCGATGACGATGGTGCCGCCGAGCACGGCGTTCATGTCGGCGTTCTGCAGCGAGTTGGTGATGTAGAGGCCGATGCCCGGCCAGGAGAAGACGGTCTCGGTCAGCACCGAGCCTTCGAGCAGCCCGGCATAGGAGAGCGCGATCACCGTCACCATCGGCACCGCTGCGTTGCGCAACGCATGGCCCCAGATGATGCGGGTTTCCGACAGACCCTTGGCGCGCGCCGCGACGATGTATTCCTGCGCGAGCTCGTTGAGCATGAACGAGCGCGTCATGCGGCTGATATAGGCGAGCGAGAAATAGCCGAGCAGCGAGGCCGGCAGGATGATGTGCCGGAAGGCGTCCCAGAAGACATCCCACTGACCCTGCATCGCCGAGTCCAGAAGGTAGAAGCCGGTGATCGGCGTGAAGGTGTATTCGTAGACGACGTCGAGCCGGGCCGGGAAAGCCACCCATTGCAATTTGGCGTAGAACAGGACGAGCCCAAGCAGGCCGAGCCAGAAGATCGGCACGGAATAGCCGATCAGGCCGATGACGCGTACGATCTGGTCGATGATGCTGCCGCGCTTGACGGCAGCCAGCACGCCCAGCGGCACGCCGAACAGCGCCCCGATCAGCGTCCCCAGCGTCGCCAGTTCCGTCGTTGCCGGAAGCGCGCGGCGAATGTCGGTCATGACCGGATTGGTGGTCAGCACCGAAGTGCCGAAATCACCGCTCAGGGCATTTTTCACATAGATGTAGAACTGCTCGACCAGCGGCAGGTCGAGGCCCATCTCGCGGCGCGTGCGCTCGACGACATTGAGAGGCGCCCGATCACCGAGCACCGCCAAAACCGGGTCGATCGGGATCACACGGCCGATGAAGAAGGTCACCGCGAGCAGACCAAGATAGGTCGCGACCGCGATGACCAGAAAGCGGCCGATCGATGATGCAAGGGCGACGGCGCGGGCGCTGCCGCGCCCGCTTTCGTTTTCAACCGCGCTCATGCGGCGCGCACTATTCCTTGGAGACCGGCCCGACGAAGTTAGAGTCGAAGCTCGGGCCGAGCGCGAAGCCCTTGAGGTTCTTGCGCAGGCCGGCCACTTCCAACTGCTGATGGATGATGACGAAGGGGCTGGTGTCGAGGATCTTCTTCTGCAGATCCTTGTACATGTCGGCACGCTTGCCGGCATCCTTCTCCAGCAGCGCCGCTTCCGTTTCCTTGGTCAGGTCCGGAATGTCCCAGGAATTGCGCCAGGCAAGCGTGTGGGACTTGCCGGCATCCGAATTGTCCGGGTTCGAGGCAAAGGTCTGGGCGTTGGAGTTCGGATCGAAATAGTCCTGGCCCCAATTGCCGATATAGATGTCGTGGTTGCGGGCGCGGTACTTGGTCAGCGTCTGCTTGCCGTCGCCGGGGATGATCTCCAGCTTGATGCCGGCCTGACCCAGTGTCTGCTGGATCGATTCCGCCATGCCGGTGGTCGGCTGGCCAGTGCGCACGTCCATGGTCACGCTGAAGCCATCCGGCAGGCCGGCCTTGGCCAGCAGTTCCTTGGCCTTGGCGACATCGAGCTTGAACGGGTTGTCGTCCACGGCGCCAAGATCACCCTTGGGCAGGAAGGATTGGTGGATTTCGCCAATGCCCTTGAGGATGGTCGAGCTCAGCGCATCATAGTCGACCAGGTATTTGAACGCCTGGCGCACCTCGGGCTTGGCGAGGTTCGGATTCTTCTGGTTGAGGCTGATGTAGTAGACTGTGCCCTTCGGCGCGCTGGTCGAGGTGAGGTCGGCGTTTTTGGCGATGGCGTCGAGGTCGTTCGGCTCGAGGTTGCGGGCAACGTCGATGTCGCCGGCCTCGAGCGCCAGGCGCTGGGCCGAGCTTTCCTTCATGTTGCGATAGATGACGCGGGCAAGCTTGGCCTTCTCACCGTGATAATTGTCGTTGCGCTCCATGACGACGGCTTCGTTGGCGCGCCATTCACGCAGCTTGTAGGCACCGGAGCCGGCATAGCCGGTCTTCAGCCAGGCATTGCCGAAGTCGTTGTCCCATTTGTAGTCGGCGGTGGGCGCCGCCTTGACGACGTGTTCCTTGACCAGCTTGGCGTCGACCACCGAGGCGACCGTTGCCGAGAGGCAGTTCAGCACGAAGCTCGGTGCATAGGCCTTGTCGACGGTAAACTGGAAGGTGGTATCGTCGACGGCCTTGGCCTTGTCGGCAGCGTTATCGCCGCTGATGCCGAACTGTTCGATGATGAAGGCCGGGCTCTTGTCCAGCTTGACGGCGCGCTCGAACGAATAGGCGACATCGGCCGCGGTGATCGGATTGCCCGAAGCGAATTTGAGGCCGGGCTTGAGCTTGAACGTGTAGGTCAGGCCATCGTCGGAGACGGTCCAGCTTTCGGCGAGATCGGGCTTGACCTTGGAGGTGTCGCTGAGGTCGAGGCGAACCAGCAGGTCATAGGTGTTACCGGTGACTTCGGCGGTCGACAATTCGAACGCCTCGCCCGGATCCATGGTGATGATGTCGTCGATCGCGAAGCCTTCGACCAGCGTGTCGGCAGGCGTAACCGCGAAGGCGGGGGCTGCGCCAATGAGCAGCGCGGACATCGCCGCGCCCGCAAGCAAGGTACGAGAGCGAAGAGCAAACTTTTCCATCATCATGGTGATTGTTCCCTGTTTTGTTGGTTGTTGACCTGAGTTCCCGGCTCAGGGTTGCAGAATTCTTGTCGAGGCCAAACGACGGCCCTCTAGCCCCTTACCGTCGTGGTTTTTGTCCAATTGGTCAACAGCATATCCGGCGGCCTCGTGGCCGGCAACGAGCATTTATACGAGGGCCAATTTGAGCAGAATGGCGGCTGACGCGTCGACGCACAGGCCGATCAATCGAGGCCGCCGAACGAGAAAAATCTGCTAATTTTTGAGTTATTTCAGCGCGGCAACGAGGCTGGCATCCGGAAAGCAAGTCGCCGCCTGGCCGTTCTTGGCCTGCCACTTGCCGATCGAACGGCGGGTCTTGAAGCCGGGCAGGCCGTCGGCGCTGCCGACATCGTAGCCCTTGGCTTCCAGCGCCCGTTGCAAGCCGGCAATGTCGGAACGGTGGAGATCGCCGACCGGTCCCCAGTTGCCGGAAAAAATCTGGTCGCCATGTGCAATGCGGTCCGCACCGTGGCCGATGAACAGCGCATAGAGGTCGCTGGTGTTGTATTCCTTCAGCACGTAGAAATTGGGGGTGGCGATGAAAGCCGGACCGCTGCGGCCGGCCGGCATCAGCAGGAAGCCCTCCGCCTTAAGCTCGCTCGCCGGAAATGGCTTTCCGCCAACGCGCTTGATGCCCATACTAGCCCACTCGGAAATCTTCTTGCCTTGATCGGGACCTTCCAGCGAGCAGGAGACGCTCTCGGGCACGGTCACCTCGAAAACCCCAGCCGCGCCCCCTCACCCAGCCATAATGGACGAGATAATTGGCGATCGAAGCGAGCACGTCAGGCGTCGAGTTCCAGATGTCGACGCGGCCGTCGCCGTCGAAATCCACGGCATGCTTCAGGAACGAAGTCGGCATGAATTGCGGTTGGCCGAGCGCACCGGCCCAGGACGATTTCATGGCGCCGACCGGGGCGAGGCCACGTTGGACGATTTCCAGCGCGGCCAGCAGCTCGGTGCGGAAGAAATCCTTCTTGGTCGACATGAACGCCTTGGTGCCCAGCACCTCGAAAGCGTCGTAAGGCATCTTCGCCGCGCCGAACCCGGTCTCTCGGCCCCATATCGCCAGAAGTATCTCGCCGGGCACGCCGTAGCGTTTTTCGATCGCGGCAAGCGTCTTGGCGTTGGCGGCTTCGCGCACGCGTCCGCCTGATGTCACCGCACGAACCGTCTTCTCGGCGAAATAGGCGCCGGGCGAACCGAACTCGGCCTGATGCTGCTTCTGCGGCGTCTTCGGCTTCTCGCCAGGCATGACGAGGTCAGGCAGCTTCAGATTGGGTTTTATGCCGTCGAAGGCGGCATCGAAAGTCTGCTTGGAGATGCCTTTGGCCTTGGCCTCAGGCCAGAGGTCGTTCTGCAGCCAGGCGCGGAACTGCTCATCGATCTTGGCGGCGGAGGCAGGGGTGGCGAGAAAGGCGGCGAGAAGCATCGCGACAAAGGCGAAGATGGTTGTGCGAAGGAATGCAGTCATCTCGGCAAACATCCCCGCCAATTGCGTCAAAACGCCGTCCGTGAGCGCAGCGCAGCGGCGAGCGTGCCTTCATCGAGATAGTCGAGCTCACCGCCGACCGGCACGCCATGCGCCAGCCTTGTCACCTTGATGTCGAAGCCGGACAGCTGGTCGGTGAGGTAGTGCGCGGTGGTCTGGCCCTCGACCGTGGCGTTGACGGCGATGATGATCTCCTTGACCTCGCCGCCAGCGACGCGGTCGATCAATGAGCGGATGTTGAGCTGGTCGGGGCCAATGCCGTCGAGCGGCGACAGCGTGCCGCCAAGCACATGGTAGCGCACGTTCATCGCCGCAGCGCGTTCGAGCGCCCACAGGTCGGAAACATCCTCGACGACGATCAGCGTGGCGGCGTCGCGGCGCGGATCGGTGCAGATCATGCAGGGGTCAGATGTATCGACATTGCCGCAGGTGGAACAGATGCGCACCTTGTCGGCGGCTTCGCCCATGGCGGCGGCGAGCGGCGACAGCAGCTGCTCCTTCTTCTTGATCAGATGAAGGGCGGCGCGTCTGGCCGAACGGGGCCCGAGCCCCGGCACCTTGGCCAGGAGTTGGATCAGGCGTTCGATCTCGGGACCGGCGATTCGCTTGGACATCGCTCTGATCTAGGATTTTTCAGAGCGCTTTGGAACATCCCGCATTGGAGAGCGGTCACTATGCTGCCATGGCGGACCCTGGCTAGGCCTTCAGTTGACCTCGAGCGGTCGGCTCTGGCTGGCGATCATCGCACCGATGGCGTCGGTGTTCTCGGGCGTCGACTGGAACCCCATCGCCGCCTCTTGCGGCGCACCCTGAACCGAAGAGATGACGCGGGTGTTCAAGGTTCCGCCGAAACGGGCGGCATCCGGTTCTTCCATCGGCTCCTGCATCGCGACCATTGTCTGCTTCACGGTTACGCGCGCCGACTTTGCCGTGGGCGCCGCAGCCGCGGTCACATAAGTCTCTTGGACCGGAGCGGTCTTGGTCTTGGGCTGACGTGTCGGTTCCGCAGCAGCAGTCATAAAGACCTGCTGCGACGGAGCGGTGCGAACAGCGGTTTTGGCCGGACGCGTCGGCTCCACCGAGGCGGTCATGAAGACCTGTTGCGCCGGAGCGGTGCGAGACGTTTTGGCCGTGCTCACCGGCTCGGCCGAGGCGACCATCGTCACCGGCGCGGCGGGCTTCACCACTTGCGGCGCCACCGAGGCAACCATTGGCTCATCCGGCAGCGGCTGCCAGTTGCGGCCGCGCTTTTCGTAGAAGGCATTGCCGCCGGCGACCATGGTGTAGTGCATGTTCTTGTAGGGGAAGCGCAGGCCGGCGGTGTGGAAATACATCGTGTTCTTGAGCTTGGCCTTGCGCTCGCCCTTGAGCACGGCATCGGCGGCTTCCTCGACATCGGGCATTGCGCGCGAATTCATCGGCCTTGTCATGACGCCAGGCGCGAACTGGCCGGGCTCTCCCACCACGTCACAGATGGTGCTGCCGTGGTTGCCGGAGCGCAGCCGGTTCATCACCACGGTGCCGACCGCAATCATGCCGTCGCGGCTCGACCGGTTGGATTCGAAGAACATCGCCCGTTCCAGGCATTCCCTGTCCTTCGGCGTGTGGCTGGAAGCGCGCGACGTCAGGAAACTCGGCGTGATGGCATCGGTCAGGCTTGCAACAGACATGCCGTGCGAGGTGGTCTGGCTGCAGGCGGCCAGAAACAGGGGAGACGTGATGACGCCGAGCAGCAGCGGCGCCTTCCATCGCGTGACGATCAACAGGTTACCCTCTCACTTCGATGCCCGCCCCCAGGCTGCGGCAAGAATGAGACACTTTCAGGCAAAATGATGGCCAAAACGTTATTAACAACGCACTGTTGCCGAAAAGGCACAATTTCAAGGCTTTCCAGATAGATCGAGCCGTCATTTCACAAAAGCGATGACCGCTGTCTCTTGGTTTCGCCGCAATTGCCGAAGGAAAAATCGCGCCACGTTTTTCCGGGAATCGCTACCGCCCTGCCGCAATCGCGGCCGGCTGACCAGGCTCAAGCTCCTCGGCTTTCTCCGAAAACAGGCCGCGCCTGAGGAACAGTGCCCGCGCGTTCCTGGCCGCCGGCGCGATCCTTCCCGGCCAGTCGCTGTCGATGAATTCGGCCTTGGTGAAGTCGGGATTTGTTTCGGAGGCCGCCTCGAGGAATTCGGCGATCTCCAGCACGACCGCGCGCTCGTCCTTCGAAAGCGCCGACGTGCCGGCCTCGATCGACGGGCGGTGCACGAAATCCTCGAACAGGTGGAAGTAACCCTTGATGCCGACGAGATCGACACCGGCGTCGCTATCGGCAAGGATTTCCAGAATCTCGTAGATCCTGTTGCGGATACGCTGCTCGATCAGTCTTTCGGACGGCTCTTCGGTCATGGCGCATCGCCGCTGAGTTCAACTTTCATACATGTCGTTTACCCAAAACCGCTGCACACTTTGGGCGACATGCATCAGAACGGCAGTTTCATTCCGGGCGGGATCGGCAGGCCGGCGGTCAGCGCCTTGGTCTTTTCCTGCATGATCTGCTCGACCTTGGCCTTGGCGTCATTATGGGCGGCAAGAATCAGGTCTTCGAGGACCTCGACATCGTCCTCCTTGAACAGAGACGGATCGATTTTCAGCACCTTCATCTCGAACTTGCCACTCAGCGTCACGCTGACCAGGCCACCGCCGGCCTGGCCGACGGATTCGACCGTGGCGATCTCATCCTGCATGGCCTGGAACTTGGCCTGCATTTCCTTCGCCTTGCCCATCAGGCCGAGAAGATCTTTCATGGTCCGATCCTTGTCTTGGTTTATCAGGTCTCGTCGTCATCCGCCGGCGGCTCGACCGGCACTTCGGCCTCGGTCGTGTCTGCCTCCGGCGCGTCGGGAATGCGCACGTCGATGATCTTGGCGCCGGGAAAGCGCGCCAGGATGGCGGCAACCGTCGGATCGCTCTTGGCATCGAGGAAGGCGTTTTCGCGCTTGGTCGATGCCATTTCGGCTAGCGTCTGGCCGCCCTCTTCCTTCGACAGCGACACCAGCCAGTTGCGGCCGGTCCAGGCGCGCAGTTTCGTCGTCAGCTCGTTGAGCAGCAGCTTCGGCGCATCGTCGGTCAGGCTGACATCGATGCGGCCGGGCTCGAAGCGCACGGGACGGATGCAGCGCTTGACCAGCACCTTGAAGGCGATGTCGCGCTGCGCGTCGGCAAGGGCGACAATGTCGGCCAGCGACCTGACCGGCACCTGCTGCGGCTCGGACACCGGCGCGGGCGGCGCGACGAAAGCGGCCGGCGCGGGCGTGGCCTCGACCAGCCGCATGGTCTGCGCACCACCGGACCCGGACGGCATGCGCGTCTGCGCCGCCACCGCACTGGCACCACCGCCATTGCCGGGGCCAGTCGGTGCCCCGTTCGAGCGCGGCGCGCCATTCTGGACCGGCGCTGCGCCCTCAAGCGATCGCAACGCCTCGTCCAGCGTCGGCAGGTCGGCGGCATGCGCCAGCCGGATCAGCACCATTTCGGCAGCACTCACCGGCCGGTTGGAGGATTGCACCTCGGGAATGCCCTTGAGCAGCATCTGCCAGGTCCGCGACAGCACGCGAACAGACAGCGCCCTGGCGAAATCGGCGCCGCGCTCACGCTCCTCCTGCGACAGTGAAGCGTCGTCCATGGCGGTCGGCACGAAACGCAACCGGGTGACGAGGTGGTTGAACTCGGCAAGATCGGTCAACACGGCGGCCGGATCGGCGCCGGTGTCGTATTGCGTGCGGAACTCGGCGAGTGCGGCCGCCACATCGCCCTTCATCACATGTTCGAACAGGTCGACGATGCGGGCGCGGTCGGCCAGGCCCAGCATGGCCCGCACCGCCTCGGCGCTGACGGAGCCGGCGCCATGGGCGATCGCCTGGTCGAGGATGGAGAGCGAATCGCGGGCGGAGCCTTCGGCGGCGCGCGCGATCATCGCCAGCGCGTCGTCGTCGACCGAAATGCCTTCCTTGCCGGCGATCGAGGAGAGATGCGCGACCAGCGCGCCGGCATCGATGCGTCTGAGGTCAAAGCGCTGGCAGCGCGACAGGACGGTGATCGGCACCTTGCGGATTTCGGTGGTGGCGAAGATGAATTTGACGTGCGGCGGCGGCTCTTCCAGCGTTTTCAGCAGGCCGTTGAAGGCCTGCGTCGACAGCATGTGCACTTCGTCGATTATGTAGACCTTGTAGCGGGCCGAGACCGGCGCGTAGCGCACGCGCTCGATAATGTCCCTGATGTCGTCGATGCCGGTGTGCGAGGCGGCGTCCATCTCGATGACGTCGACATGGCGGCCTTCCATGATCGCCTGGCAATGCTCGCCGAGCACGGCGAGGTCTACCGAGGGCTGGTCAACGGTTGATGTCTTGTAGTTCAGCGCCCGCGCCAGGATGCGCGCGGTAGTGGTCTTGCCGACACCGCGCACGCCGGTCAGCATCCAGGCCTGGGCAATGCGGCCGGTGGCAAAGGCGTTGGTGAGCGTGCGCACCATCGGCTCCTGGCCGACCAGCTCGGAAAAATTCGACGGACGGTATTTGCGCGCCAGCACGCGGTAGGCAGCAGCCTTTTCCGTACCCGAATTTCCGGCTTCGCTCATTCGCCCGTTAAGCTCCAAAAGGCCGCGCCCAAGGCGCCGATTCCTGCGCATAATCTCGCCCGCGCTGCAATGCGTCGTCAATGTCGCGAGGAGGGCCGATGAGGTGGGAGGCTGGAACAATGACCCGTTCCGGGCTCGTTAGGGCTGCTTCCTTCCGGACCTGACCCGGTTGGCGAGTGGATCGTCCACCACCAACCTCCCGCTGTCCATATCGGCAATTGCGCGACGAAATGCAAGTGCGCAGGCAAATCGGCGCGATCACACAAGAGATTCGCTTGCAGCCCCGATGCAGCCGCTCTAGCGTTCGTGGTTTGAATAAACCAAGAAAAGCAAGGGAAACGCCGATGCTGCCGGGCCTGAAGGCCGGATTCACGCTGGATGCCCGGCTGGAGGCGGACAGTGAGCAGTTGATGTGGCTTGGGCTGTGCGAATTGCGGGTGATGAACGATCGCCGCTGGCCTTGGCTGCTTTTGGTGCCGCAGCGGCCAGGCGCGGAAGAAATCCACGACATGACGCCGCTCGACCAGGCGATGCTGACCTTCGAGACCAATATGGTGGCGCAGGCGCTGAAGAAAGTGACCGGCTGCACCAAGATCAACACCGGCGCGCTCGGCAATATCGTGCGCCAATTGCATATCCATATCGTCGCACGGTCCGAAGGCGATCCCGGCTGGCCCGGCCCGGTGTGGGGGCACGGCCTGCGCGAGCCCTATCAGGGTTCCGACTTGCGCCGGTTTGCCGAAACGATAAGGGCAGCGCTATAAGCCTTTCGCTGTGTTCATTCCAAAACACATCCGTCCAAAACATGTCATCCCAGAGCACCAGAGTCCGTATGAGCTTCCGCCTGTTTGACGCGCCTTTGCGCGAGCCGAGCCAGTTCGTCGGCTTTGCCGGCAACACAATCGACCGGCAATCCGAGAATCGAGCCGACGATTCGGTCGACAAGGCACTGGCGAATCCGACGACGCGGCTGCTTTTGATGAATGGCGGCCGGCTCCACTTGAAGCTCGGCCAGGGCGACCGCCTGGACCCATGGTTCAACGCCGCCGAGAGCGAGCCCTTCAAGCCTTCCTTTGCCGGGGCTGTCCTGCTCGGCTTTTCCGAACAGGGGCCGGTGCTGGCGATGCCAGTCGCAATCGAGGCCGAACAGCTGCCCGAGACCGTCAAGGCGATCGACTACCGCTCGGTCTACATGCAAGGGCTGATCGACGAAGCGGCCGCCGGCGCGATGGCGCAAGGGGCTGCCCTGCTTGCCTGGCACGCCAGCCACCGTTTCTGCAGCAAATGCGGCACGCAATCCGAAATGCGGGCCGGCGGCTACAAGCGCCACTGCCCGAATTGTGGCACCGAGCATTTCCCGCGCACCGATCCGGTGGCGATCATGCTGACGGCGACGCGCGAGAAATGCCTGCTCGGGCGCGGCCGGCATTTTGCGCCGGGCATGTATTCGGCGCTTGCCGGCTTCATCGAACCGGGCGAGACGATCGAGGCGGCGGTGCGCCGCGAAACGCTGGAGGAGGCCGGCATCCGGCTCGGCCGCGTCGTCTACCACGCCAGCCAGCCCTGGCCGTTCCCCTATTCGCTGATGATCGGCTGCTTTGGCGAGCCGCTCAATGAAGACATCCAGGCCGACCTCAACGAGTTGGAGGACTGCCGCTGGTTCGGCCGCGACGAGGTGCGCCTGATGTTGGCCAGGGAGCATGCCGACAATCTGGTCACGCCGCCGAAAGGCGCGATCGCGCATCACCTCATCCGCGCCTGGGTCGACAGCGAATAGATAAGTCATTGCAGGAGAGACAAATGATCCGTCACACCGTCGTCTTCACGCTGAAGCATGCACCGCACTCGCTGGACGAAAAGCGGTTCCTCGTCGACGCCAAGAAAATCCTCTCGGCGATCCGGGGCGTCACGCATTTCGAACAGTTGCGGCAGATCAGCCCCAAGAACGAGTATCGGTTCGGCTTCTCGATGGAGTTCGCCGATCAGGCCGCCTACACCAGATACAATGACCATCCCGACCATGTCGCCTTCGTGCGCGATCGCTGGGTGCCGGAGGTCGAGAAATTTCTCGAGATCGACTATGTGCCGCTGGGCGCGGTGATTTAAGCGCAAGCCGTCGTCGAACAACAGCAAGCGCCATGGCGCTCCCAGCAAGGCGATGCAACCCTATCGTGGACTTGCGATGGGTTGCCATTCGGGCGCTCAACCTTGCAATTCCTGCTCAAACAGATTAAATGTGGTTACGTAACCACATTTTGCGAAATTGATATGATCACCACGCTTTCGGGTCGCGAACTCAATCAGGATCTTGGCCGCGCAAAACGCGCTGCCAAGGACGGCCCCGTGATCATAACCGACAGAGGGCGGCCAGTGCATGTCCTCTTGTCGTTCGATGAATACAAACGGCTCACCGGTAAAACGCGGTCGCTCGGTGACATGCTGGCTGCACCGGAGGCGGGTGACGTTGACTTGCCGCTGCCGCCCCGCACGGAACATGCCCATCCAGTAGACCTGTCCTAGATCAGGATGACACTTCGTTGAATCATCATCCTGATCTAGCTCTTTGTTGGAGCATGATCTTTTCCGAAAACCGGTTCCCACTTTTCGGGATCATGCTCTAATGCTGCTGCTCGACACCAATGTCGTGTCCGAATTGCGAAAGATATCGAGCGGCAGGGCGCATCCCAATGTCGTGCTCTGGAACGAAACCGTCGATCCTGCCGAGACCTTCATTTCGTCCGTAGTCCTGCACGAGCTGGAGATTGGCGTAAGACTGGTAGAACACCATGATGCCGTCGCTGGCAAAGTGCTGCGCAATTGGTTGGAGAATGCGGTTCTCACAACATTTTCCGGTCGAATCTTGCCGCTGGACGACGCGGCGGCCGTTCAGGCGGCACAATGGCATGTGCCCAATCCCAAACCGATCAATGACGCCTATATCGCGGCCACGGCCTTCACCCGGCGGATGACGCTGGTGACGCGCAACATTGGCGATTTTGAGGGAACGGGGGTAACACTGGTAAATCCGTGGGACATCCAGGCGTAGGCTTTTAAGTCATCGTTTCATGCATGTCCCAACAGGCGCCATGCACTAATCCGCCACCTTCCACTGCTCGCGCAACTCGCTGGCCGGGTAGACGCCCAGAATCCGCACTTCGCGGGAGAAGAAGCGGAGCTCGTCCAGCGCCAGCTTGACCAGCGGATCTTCCGGATGGCCCTCGATGTCGGCGTAAAACAATGTCGCGGTGAAGGCGCCTAGCTGGTAGCTCTCCAGCTTGGTCATGTTGATGCCGTTGGTGGCGAAGCCGCCCATGGCCTTGTAGAGTGCCGCCGGCACGTTGCGGACGCGGAAGATGAAGGTGGTCATCATCTTGACGTCGGCCGACGGCCGTTCGGCCCATTGCTTGCTCTTGGTCAGGACGACGAAACGGGTGACATTGGAATCGGTGTCCTCGACATTTTCCTCGATGATGTCGAGCCCGTAGAGCGTCGCCGCCAGCGCCGGCGACAGCGCGGCCATGGTGCGATCCTTGACCTCGGAGATCATCTTGGCCGCACCCGCCGTATCGCCGGCGACGACCGCCTTCCAGCCGTTCTTGCGAATGTATTTGCGGCACTGGCCAAGCGCGTGGATGTGGCTGTGCACGGTCTTGATCTCGTCGCGCCTGACGCCGGGCAGCACCATCAGCTGGAAATGGATCGGCAGGAAATATTCGCCGACGATGTGCATCCGCGATTCCGGCAGCAGATGGTGGATGTCGGCGACGCGTCCGGCGATGGTGTTTTCGATCGGGATCATGGCGAGGTCGGCCTTGCCGGTCTCGACCGCGTTGAAGGCATCCTCGAAGGTCGGGCACGGCAACGGCTCCATCGAGGGATAGACGTTGCGGCAGGCAGTGTCGGAATTGGCGCCCGGCTCGCCCTGGAAGGATATTCTGTTGGTCTTTTCAGGCATGGCCGGGTCTCGATTCACGGTGGCTCGGGTTCGAAGGAATTTCTCAGTTTGAAAGGATCATCCTGGCGCGCTCAAGGTCTTCCGGCGTGTCGACGCCGAGCGGCAGCGACTGGACGATCTCGGCGTCGATGCGCATGCCGGCTTCCAGCGCCCGCAGCTGTTCCAGCCGCTCGCGGCGCTCCAGCGGCGACGGTTTCAGCGCGACGAAGCGCTCGAGTGCCGAGCGGCGATAGGCGTAGAGGCCGACATGGTGATAGAGCGGCCCCTCGCCCCAGGGTGCTGTGGCGCGGGTGAAATAGAGCGCCCTCAGCCGCGTGGCGGACTGCGGCGAACCGACGATCTTGACGACGTTGGAATTGGTCTTCTCCTCCTCGCGGACGATCTCGACGCCGAGCGTGGCGATGTCCACCGCCGCGTCTTCGAACGGCCTCAGCGAAGCGGCAATGATGCCGGGATCGATGGTCGGGAGGTCACCCTGCACATTGACGATGGTTTCGACCTTGTGCCCGGGATCGAGCGCGAGCAGCGCCTCGTGGATACGATCGGAGCCGGATTCGTGGTCGACGCGCGTCATTACCGCCTCGAAACCATGCGCGCGCACCGCTTCGGCGACGCTTTGCGTGTCGGTCGCCACCACCACGCGGCCGAGGCCGGCTTCGGCCGCGCGGCGGGCGACATGGACGATCATCGGAGCGCCGGCAATGTCGGCCAGCGGCTTGCCCGGCAGGCGGGTGGAGGCCATGCGGGCTGGTATCAGGATCAAGGTGGACATCGCGATGGCAAGGCGTTCGAAAGAGGAGGGGAAAAGTGGCAAAAGGTCTCACTGGCAGCGCCCTTATAGGTGTTGCAACGCCCGAGCAAAAGACCTAGTTTCCGCCCGATTTGACCGGCTCTGGAGGGCAGGTCTCGATACCGACGGACGGAGTGGACGGTTCGGTCCGCCGGAAAAGGGAGCAAGGGGCGTATGGATTCCAACGAAGTCAACAAACTGCTCGCCGGATTGCTCGGAACCGTATTCGTCGTTTTCTCGGTTGGCCTGGTGTCGGACGCGCTGTTTGCCTCGCCGGCTCCTGAAAAGCCCGGCTTCGCCATCGAAGTGACGGAGCCCGCCGAAGGCGGCCCGGCAGCACCCGCCGCCGAAGCCAAGCCGATCGCCGATCTGCTGCAGACCGCCAATGTCGAGGCGGGCGCCGCCGTGTTCAAGAAATGCCAAGCCTGCCATTCCGGCGAAAAGGGCGGCCCCAACAAGGTCGGCCCTGATCTGTGGGATCTCGTCGACCGCCCGGTCGCCGAACATGAAGGTTTTGCCTATTCGGCCGGCATGAAGGAATTCTCCAAGGGCGGCTCCGAGAAGTGGACCTACGACAACATCAACCACTTCATCACCTCGCCGAAGAAGTTCGTGAAGGGCACGGCCATGGGCTTCGCCGGCCTGCCCAAGGACGAGGACCGCGCCAACGTCATCGCCTATCTGCGCACGCTGTCGGACAGCCCGAAGCCGCTGCCTGCGCCTGGTGCCGCCGCTGACGCCAGCGCGCCCGCCAAGCCGGCTGACGGCGCGGCACCGGCCAAGCCTGCCGCACCGGCCGCTCCCGCGGCACCAGCACCGGCCGCGCCGGCCAAATAACCGAATTGTCATCGAAGCGTTCATAGAAAAGCCGGGTTCTGCCCGGCTTTTTCGTTAGGAAAAACGCATATGCGGCGACAAAGCCGCGCATGGCGGTTTTCACGCGCGGCAAATCATCTAGATTGCCCTTCTGGATGATCTGGCACGCATCGCGAAGAGGATAGTGCATGACGGTTGGCCGAACGCTTCTCAAGTCGCTGCTGGCGGCGAGCCTGCTGGCGGCGGGATTGCAGACGAGCCGGGCCGACGAGTGGCGGACCACCTCATCGCTGATCGGCGAGTCCAAATACGGCGACAATTTTCAGCACTACGACTACGTCAACCCGAACGCGCCCAAGGGCGGCACGTTGAATTCGGTGCTGCTCGGCACCTATGACAGCTTCAACCCCTATATCGTGCAGGGATCGCCGGCGGCAGGCCTCGTCGGCTTCGGTGGCGGCCTGCTCTACGACACGCTGATGGAGCAGGCGACGGACGAGGGCAGCACCAGCCACCCGCTCATTGCCGATGCCTATAAATATCCGGCTGATTATTCCTCGGCGACCTACCGGCTCGATCCGCGCGCGAAGTGGCATGACGGCCAGCCGATCACCGTCGACGACGTGATCTGGTCATTCCAGGTGCTGAAGGCCAACAGCCCGCAATATAGCCGCTATTTCGAGAACGTCACCGACGCGGTCGCCATCTCCGACCGCGAAGTCGAGTTCCATTTCAATCAGAAAGGCAACCGCGAACTGCCGAAGATCATCGGCGACCTCGCCGTGCTGCCAAAACACTGGTGGGAAGGCATCGACGCCAGCGGCAAGAAGCGCGACGTCACCAAGCCGACGCTGGAAATCCCGCTGGGTTCAGCCGCCTACAAGATCGGCAGCTTCAAGCCGGGCTCGGAAATCGTCTGGCAGCGCGTGCCGGACTATTGGGCGGCCAAGCTGCCGGTGAAGATCGGCCGCGAGAATTTCGACACGCAGCGTTTCACCTATATCCTCGACGACAATGCTGCATGGCTGGCTTTCACCAAGGGCGGACTGGAAGATCTCAACCGCGAATACAGCTCGCGCAAATGGGCGACGGCCTATACTTTCCCGGCCATCAAGGCTGGCGACGTCATCAAGAAGAGTTTCGAGAGCCACTCGCCGCAGCCGATGCAGGGCTTTGTCCTCAACCAGCGGCGGCCACAGTTCCAGGACCGGCTGGTGCGTGAGGCGCTGACCATTCCGTTCGATTTCGAGTCGATGAACCGCGCCTTGTTTTTCGGCTTCAACACCCGCACGTCGAGCTATTTCCAGGGCACGGACCTGGCGTCGAGCGGACTGCCGCAAGGCAAGGAACTGGACATCCTGGAAAAGTATCGTGACAAGCTGCCGCCAGAGCTCTTCACGCAGGAGTTCAAGCTGCCGGTCTACGATTCGCCGCAAGCGGAACGGAAGTACCTGAAACAGGCCGTCGACCTCTTCGCCAAGGCCGGCTGGGTGATCAAGGGCGGCAAGATGGTCAATGCCAAGACCGGCGAACCGTTCAAGTTCGAGATCCTCGGCTGGAACGACACCGACCAGGTGATCGCCAGTCCCTACATCGCCAATCTGCGCAAGATCGGGGTCGACGCTTCCCTGCGCATCATCGACCAGACGCAGTACATCAACCGTGTCACCCATTTCGATTTCGACGTCGTCACGGGTCTGTTCGGCCAGTCGGACTCGGCCGGCAACGAGCAGCGGGATTTCTGGGGCTCGAAGGCCGCCGATACGCCGGGCTCGCGCAATCTCATGGGCATCAAGGATCCGACCGTCGACGCGCTGGTCGACCGTGTCATCTTCGCCACTGACCGCGAGGATCTCGTCGCCGCCACCCACGCACTCGACCGCGTATTGCTGTGGAACTTCTACGTCGTGCCGCAATATTACCGCTCGGCGATCTGGCTGGCCTACTGGGATAAATTCGGCATCCCAGACAAGCAACCCGCCTATGCCGGCTATGATCCCGACTCCTGGTGGATCGACCTCGACAAGGAGAAGGCGCTGGCGGCCAAATACAAGGGCGGCAATTGATGGGGCGGCGATCGATGGCAGTGCTGCCCCGCCGCGATTTCCTGGCATTGGGCGGTGCCGCCGCTGCCGCGGCTCTCCTGCCAGGCAAGGCCTTCGCCGACATTGCGACCGACACCAAGCTGCATGGGCTGTCCGCTTTCGGCGACCTAAAATACAGACCGGATTTCACCCATTTCGACTATGTCAATGTCGATGCGCCGGCTGGCGGGATCTTCAATTTCTCGCCGCCGAACTGGGGCTACAACCAGGACACACAAACCTTCAACACAATGAACTCCTTCGCCGACAAGGGCGATGCGCCGCCGCGCATGGAGATGTGTTTCGATGGGCTGATGGTGCGGGCACTCGACGAACCGGACGCCGTCTATGGCCAGATCGCCGACGGCGTAACGCTGTCCGACGACCGGAACTCCTTCACCTTCTCGCTTCGCCCCGAAGCGCACTTCCATGATGGGTCACCGCTGACGGCGCAAGACGCCGCCTTCACATTCAAGCTCTACAAGGACAAGGGCCACCCCGACCTGTCGCTGTCACTGACGCACATGGTCGAGGCCGTTGCTGTCGACGACCGCACGCTGCGGCTTACTTTTTCCGGCAAGCAATCGGCGCGCACCGTGCTCAACGTTGTGGAGTTCCCGATCCTGTCGAAGGCCTTCTACACGGCCAATCCGTTCGACTCCTCGCAGTTGAACCCGCCGCTCGGCTCCGGCGCCTACAAGGTCGGGCGCTTCTCGGCCGGCGCGTGGATCGAATATGACAGGGTGGCGGACTATTGGGGCCGTGACCTTGCGGTCAATCGCGGCCAGAACAATTTCGACATTATCAGAATCGAGTTCTACCAGAACCGCACGGCGGGATTCGAGGCCTTCAAGAAAGGCGAAATCACCTACCGCGAGGAATTCACCTCACGCGTCTGGGCGACCGCCTATGACTTTCCTGCACTGACCGCGGGCAAGGTGATCAAGCACGAATTCCCGGCCGAGAAGCGGCCGACAATGCAGGGAACGGCGGTCAACCAGCGGCGCGAACAGTTTCGTGATGCGCGCGTGCGCCAGGCTATCGCGCTTTGCTTCGATTTCGAATGGACACGCCGCAACTTCTTCTACGGCTCCTACGAGCGCTCGCAATCCTGCTTCGAGAAATCGGATTTTCGCGCCGAAGGGGTGCCATCGCCGCAAGAGCTGGCGCTGCTGGAGCCGCTGCGCAGCCAGGTGCCAGCGGCGGTCTTCGGCGAGGCGGTAGCCCAGCCCGCATCCGACGGCTCCGGCCGCGACCGCAAGCTGCTTGGCCAGGCCGCAAAGCTTCTGGCCGCAGCCGGCTGGAAACGGTCTGGCGATTTCGTCGTCAACGGCAAGGGCGGCAGGCTTTCGGCCGAATTCATGGTCGACGACGACACCTTCGTTCAGGTCTATTCGCCCTGGGTCGCCAACATGAAGGCGATCGGCATCGATGCCACGATCCGGCTGGTGGATTCGGCGCAATACCAGGCCAGACAGGCGACGTTCGATTTCGATCTGCTGTCGGCTGCTTTCTCGTTCAGCGCGACACCGACGCGCGACGACCTCGAAGGCTTCTTCCATTCCAGGACGGCCAACCTCTCCGGTTCGCGCAATCTGCCGGGCACGTCTGACCCCGCGATCGATGCGCTGATCGAGATGGTGGGCGCGGCAAAAGACCGTGAAAGCCTGACGGTCGCGATGCGGGCGCTCGACCGGGTCTTGCGCGCACGGTGCGATTGGATTCCTAGTTGGTTCCTGGCGAATCACCGAAGCGCCTATTGGGACATGTTCGGCTTTCCCGAGCAAAAACCCGATTTCGGCTTTCCGGTCGAGGCGCTGTGGTGGGTCGATAAGGGCAAGGCGGTAAAAATTGGCAAAGGCTGAGATAGCAGTCCAAAGAGGGCAGGACGCCTGATGGGCGCCTATATCCTGCGCCGCATCCTTTTGATGATCCCGACGCTGTTCGGCATCATGGCGATCTCCTTCGCCGTCATCCAGTTCGCGCCGGGCGGCCCAGTCGAGCAGATCATCGCCAAGCTGACCAATCAGGGCGGCAGCGACCGCCTCGGCGGTGGCGGCGGCGATGCGGGCGGTTCCAATTTCGATGCCGCCGGCGACGTCAGCTCGAAATATCGCGGCGCGCAGGGCCTCGATCCGGAATTCATCAAGAAGCTGGAGAAGCAGTTCGGTTTCGACAAGCCGCCGCTCGAGCGCTTCGGCATGATGCTGTGGAACTACGCCCGCTTTGATTTCGGCAACAGCTATTTCCGTGACATCTCGGTGCTCGACCTGATCCTGGAAAAGATGCCGGTGTCGATTTCGATCGGGCTTTGGATCACGCTCTTGTCCTATCTGATTTCCATTCCGCTCGGCATCCGCAAGGCGGTCAAGGACGGCACCCCCTTCGACATCTGGACGAGCGGCGTCGTCATCGTCGGCTATGCCATTCCGGGCTTCCTGTTCGGCATCATGCTGATGGTGCTGTTCGCCGGCGGATCCTTCTGGGACTGGTTTCCGTTGCGCGGCATCGTCTCGGACAATTGGGACCAACTGTCCTGGCCAGGCAAGATCGTCGACTATTTCTGGCACATGACCCTGCCGCTGACGGCGCTGGTGCTGTCGGCCTTCGCCACGACGACGCTGCTCACCAAGAACTCGTTCCTGGAGGAGATCCGCAAGCAGTATGTGGTGACGGCGCGCGCCAAGGGCCTGTCGGAGCGGCAGGTGCTTTACGGCCACGTCTTCCGCAATGCCATGCTGATCGTCATCGCCGGCTTCCCCGGCGCCTTCATCTCGGCCTTCTTCACCGGTTCGCTGCTGATCGAGAACATCTTTTCCCTCGACGGCCTCGGCCTGCTCGGCTTCCGCTCGGTGGTCGAGCGCGACTATCCCGTCGTCTTCGCCAACCTCTACATCTTCTCGCTTCTCGGGCTGTTCGTCGGATTGCTGTCCGACCTCATCTACACCTGGGTCGATCCGCGCATCGATTTCGAGCGGAGAGATATCTGATGTCGGAGGCAAGCGTTACTGCCGGCGTGGTGCCGGAGCGGATGCCACGGCCGTTCCTGTCGCCGCTCAACAAGCGCCGCCTGCAGAACTTCAAGGCCAATAAGCGTGGCTACTGGTCGTTGTGGTTCTTCCTCGTCCTGTTCGTGCTGTCGCTGTTTGCCGAATTCATCGCCAACGACAAGCCGATCATTGCCTCCTACAAGGGCGAGATCCTGTTTCCGGTTCTGGTCGCCTACCCCGAGGAAAAGTTCGGCGGCTTCTATGCGGTCACCGATTATCGCGATCCGGTGATCCAGGACGAGATCAACGCCAATGGCTGGATGATCTGGCCGCCGATCCGCTATTCCTACCAGACCGTCAACAACGCCATCCCGGAAGCGGCACCCGCCAAGCCGTCCTGGCAGTATGACGCCACGAAGCGCTGCAACCAGTATCCGCAAGGGGCTGCCGACCCGGCATGCATCGTCGGCAACTGGAACTGGCTCGGCACCGACGACCAGGCGCGTGACGTGCTGGCGCGCGTCATCTACGGCTTCCGCATTTCGGTGCTGTTCGGCCTGATCCTGACCGCCGGCTCGGCCCTGATCGGCGTCGGCGCCGGCGCCCTGCAGGGCTATTTCGGCGGCTGGACGGATCTGCTGTTCCAGCGCTTCATCGAAATCTGGTCGGCGATCCCGGTGCTCTATCTCCTGCTCATCGTCGCCGCCATCCTGCCGCCGGGCTTCTTCATCCTGCTCGGCCTGATGCTGTTGTTCTCCTGGGTGGCGCTGGTCGGCGTGGTGCGAGCCGAATTCCTGCGCGCCCGCAACTTCGAATATGTCAACGCGGCGCGCGCGCTCGGCGTGCCCAACCGCACCATAATGTTCCGGCATTTGTTGCCCAACGCCATGGTGGCGACATTGACCTTCCTGCCGTTCCTGCTTTCGGGCTCGATCTCGACCCTGACCTCGCTCGACTATCTCGGCTTCGGCCTGCCGCCCGGCTCGGCCTCGCTCGGCGAGTTGCTGAAGCAGGCGCAGCGCAATCTCAACGCGCCGTGGCTCGGCATTTCCGGCTTCGTCGTCATCTCGCTGATGCTGTCGCTGCTGGTGTTTGTCGGCGAGGCGACGCGCGACGCCTTCGATCCGCGCAAGACGTTCAAATGAGCGAAGCGCCTCTGCTCAGCGTACAGGACCTCAGCGTCGCCTTCAGCCAGGGCGGCGGCCAGTCTGTCGCCGTCGACCACATCTCCTTCGACATCGCCAAGGGTGAGACAGTGGCGCTGGTCGGCGAATCCGGCTCCGGCAAGTCGGTCTCGGCGCTGTCGGTGCTGAAACTGCTGCCCTATCCGACAGCCAACCACCCCTCGGGAAAGATCCTGTTCCAGGGCGCCGACCTGCTGGCGATGAACGAGAAACAGTTGCGGCAGGTTCGCGGCAACAAGATCACCATGATCTTCCAGGAGCCGATGACCTCGCTCAATCCGCTGCACACGATCGAGCAGCAGATCGTCGAGATCCTGAAGCTGCATCAGGGCATGGCCGACCGCCCGGCCAAGGCGCGCACGCTGGCTTTGCTCAACGAGGTCGGCATCCGCGACCCGCAGAAGCGGCTCGATGCCTATCCGCACCAGCTGTCCGGTGGCCAGCGGCAGCGCGTCATGATCGCCATGGCGCTGGCCAACGAACCGGAACTGCTGATCGCCGACGAGCCGACGACGGCGCTCGACGTCACCGTGCAGGCGCAGATCCTCGAACTGCTGGCGGGCCTCAAAAGCCGCAAGGGCATGTCGATGCTGTTCATCACCCATGACCTCGGCATCGTCAGGAAGATCGCCGATCGGGTCTGCGTGATGACCAAAGGCAAGATCGTCGAGACCGGACCGACCAAAGACATCTTCGCCAACCCGCAGCACGCCTATACCAAGCATTTGCTGGCGGCCGAACCGAAGGGCAAGCCGCCGGCGGCCAACGCCGCCGCCAAGCCGGTGATGACCGGCAAGGACATCAAGGTCTGGTTCCCGATCAAGCAAGGCTTCTTCCGGCGCACGGTCGATCATGTGAAGGCGGTCGACGGCATCGATGTCACCGTGCGCGCCGGCCAGACGCTGGGCGTGGTCGGCGAATCCGGTTCGGGCAAGACGACGCTCGGCCTGGCGCTGGCGCGCATGATCTCGTCGACCGGAAGCATCCAGTTCAACGGCCGCGACATCAACCAGCTCACCTTCAACGCCATGCGGCCGCTCAGGCGCGAATTGCAGATCGTGTTCCAGGATCCGTTCGGTTCGCTCAGCCCGCGCATGTCGATCGCCGAGATCATCGAGGAAGGCCTCAAGATCCACGAGCCGAAGCTGTCGCCCGATGAACGCGACGACAAGGTGGCCGCCGTGCTGAAGGAGGTCGGCCTCGATCCGGCGACGCGCAACCGCTACCCGCACGAGTTTTCCGGTGGCCAGCGCCAGCGTGTCGCCATCGCCCGCGCCATGGTGCTCAACCCGCGCTTCGTCATGCTGGACGAGCCGACATCGGCGCTCGACATGAGCGTGCAGGCGCAGGTCGTCGACCTCTTGCGCAATCTGCAGGCCAAGCACGACCTCGCCTATCTCTTCATCAGCCATGACCTCAAGGTCATCCGGGCGCTTGCCAACGACGTTATCGTCATGCGCAATGGCCAGATCGTCGAAGCCGGTCCTTCCCAGCAGATTTTTGAAAATCCGCAAACCGACTATACTCGGGCACTGATCTCGGCCGCCTTCAAGATAGAGACGGCGCCGGTCGGCATCGTCAGCGAGTAATTTGCGTAAAGAAGGACTAGAATACCGCGATGGAAAAAGGCCGCATCCTGCTTGCCGTCACCGGCTTTCATCCGCAGCGCTGGCGCGACCTGCTGTCAGCCGAGCGCGAGGTGGTGCTGGAGCCGGATGGCGCCAAGGATCCGTCGATCACCTATGCGGTGGTGTGGAAGCAGAAGCCCAACCTGTTGTCGTCGCTGCCCAATCTGCGCGCCATCTTCTCGATCGGCGCCGGCGTCGACCATATCTTCGCCGATCCCGGCCTGCCCGACGTGCCGATCGTCAAGGTCGTCGCCGACAACCTCACCCAGTACATGACCGAATATGTCGTCTGGCGGGTGCTCGATCATCATCGCCAGGGCCTGCTCTTCCGGCAGCAGCAGCAAAAGAAGATTTGGCACGAGCCGCCGCAGCGACCGGCCGGCGACATTTCCGTCGGCATTATGGGGCTCGGCAATCTCGGCCGCGCCGCGGCCTCGGTGCTGCTGTCGCTCGGCTTCGCGGTCAATGGCTGGTCGCGCACCGACCGGCCGATGCAAGGCGTCGCGACCTATTCCGGCGAGACCGGTTTGATCCCCTTCCTCAAGGCGACCGATATCCTCGTCGTGCTGTTGCCGCTGACGCCGGACACGCAAGGCATCATCAACTACGGCGTGCTGAAGGAATTGCGCAAGCGCAACGGCCTCGGCGGCTCGGTGCTGATCAACGCCGGACGCGGCCGCCTGCAGAAGGACGCCGACATCGCGCGGGCGCTGGATGACGGCACGCTGAAGGAGGCGAGCCTCGATGTGTTTGAGGTCGAACCGCTGCCGAAGACCAGCCCGTTGTGGAACCATCCAAAGGTGTTCGTGACGCCGCATGCCGCGGCGACCTCCGATCCCATGCACCTGGCGCCGATCATGCTGCGCCAGATGGACGCCTTCGAGCGCGGCGAAAAGCTCGAGAATCTGGTGGACCGCAAGGCGGGATATTAGAGCAATTCCAGGAAAAGTGTGAAGCGGTTTTCCGTCCGGAATTGCGTCAAAACAAATAGACTCTTGCCAGGACTCTTACCTGGCCAGATCCCACTGCCTGAAGCATTGCTTGATTGCGCTCACGGACGATAGCTGCAGCTTTGGCAGGTCGAGCTCTTCGAACATCGCCTGGTATCTCTGGCGGTTTTTCGGCGTGGTCACGGCAATATGGCGGATCATGTCCCATTTGACGCTGTCGCGCCCGCCCTCCAAGGCGCCGCGCCTGTTCGTCTCAAACCAGCTTCGCCTGAAATAGCGCAACAAACTTGCCGGCGTGGAGATATCCAGCAGGATCAGTCCCGTCGCCCGCTGGAACCGTTGCGGCATGCAGATCGAGTAATTCCCGTCCATCACCCAACGCTCACCGGCGATTGCGGCGTCGTGCAAGGCGATGAATTCTCCCTTTGCACGCGGCTCCCAGTCGGTGTTGGGCAGATGATGAAGCAGATCGAGGTGAACGGGCTCCAGGCCACGCTTGCGGGCAATCGCGTCGGCCAGGGTCGACTTGCCGCTGTTGGACGGCCCCAGGATGCATATGCGGTCGCCAAGGTCCGAGAGTTTCATCCGATGGCGCCCTCGCGAGGACATAGCCTGCCGCCTGCGACAGTTCCCGACCAGTAGCTGTGCCGTATCCTTAACTCGGCAGAGCGAACTTCTTCTTCTGATTGTCCGGCTTGCCGCAGTCGCGGCGGTCCATGGAGCGGTTCATGGCATCGATCTCGCCTGCCGCCTTGTCGCTGTCGCGCTGGGCCTTGGAGCGCATGTCGGGCGTGAACGGGCCGAAACCCATCGCGGGATTGTAGAAGGTCGGCTTCGCGGTCACCGGAAGGTTGTTCTGCTGCGCCAGGCCATCGCGCTGCACCAGCAACTGATCGCATGGCACAGTGTCATACTGCAGGGAGGACTCGATGTTGGCGTCCTGGCGTTCGGACATCGAATTGCCGACGCAGCCGGCTGTTGCCAGGCAAGAGGCCAAGATCATCATGTTCCAGCGCATCCGGTATCCTCCTGATATCCCGCCCTGATGCGACCAGATCGCAAATATCAGTCGCGCACGCAAATTGGACTTTTTCGCAGCAGCACTGAGTCGTGGCGGCGCCACCGCACGATGATCCTGCAACTTCAAGCGGCGTGAGTCTTCCGTGCCACAACGGCCAAGCCTTTGACAGGCTCGAGGCGATCCTGCCGGATGGTCGTTGGCTCCAGCGCGAGGATCGAAAGCCCGCTGGCCTCGAGCACGCGCCTGACATAGCCATCCGAATGGGCGTAGCGCCGCGAGGGCTGCAGCGCGAAATCGCCGTCGCCTGCCAGGCTTTCGACGGAGAAGGCAAACAGGCCGCCGTCGGCGAGCAGGCCGGCAACAGTGCCCACCAGGCCATCGAGTGCGCCAATGTAGATCAGCACATCGGCTGATGTCACCAGATCGGGCTTGTCGCCTGAATGGGAAAAGCCCTGCAGATCCGCTTTTGTCAGCGCGTCATAGATGCCTTTCGCCCGCGCCCTCTTCAGCATCCTGGCGGAGATGTCGACGCCTTCCAGCCGGTCGACGATCGGCCGCAGCCTTTCGCCCATCAGCCCGGTGCCGCAGCCCAGATCGAGCGCCAGCCGGAAGCGGCCCGGCTCTGCCTTGCGAATCATGTGCTCGAGGAATTCGGGAAACCGGTAATCAAGCTTGCCGACCAGCATCTCCTCGAATGTCTCGGCATAGTGGTCGAACAGCGTTTCGACAAAGGCGCTGGGCGGCGCGGTGGCAACCGGACCCTTGCCGATCAGCTGCAATTTGAGGGCCGCGCCCTGGCGATCGGCTGGATCCAGTTTCAGCGACATCGCCCAGGCCTGCGCCGCCAGGTCGAGCCCGCCTGATGCCTCCTGCATCTCGCCGAGGCGAAACCAGCCCATGGCCCATTGCGGCGCCAGCTCCAGCGCACCGAGCAGCAGCTCTGCCGCGGCCGTGTGATCGCCAGAGGCAAAGAGCATCTCGGCATAGTCGGCACGGCGATCGGCGTTCAGATCGCCCGATGAGGTCTGGAGCGGCTTCATGATGATGGTTCCACCGGCAGAGGCAGCCGGGCCGCCATCTCTGTAAAGCAAAGGATGCGGGAGCTGAACCGAATTGAGCGTCCTTTGCCAGGAGAGTCAGCAGTCTCCGACGGCAGGCTTCCCGCAGCGGAATTATATCCTATCTTGGGGACCATGCGCGCCAGCGACCTGCTTCATCCCCGGCCCGAGGGCCTCTACTGCCCGCCGGGCGACTTCTTCATCGACCCGGTGCGGCCGGTGGACCGGGCGCTGATCACGCACGGCCATTCCGACCATGCGCGTTCCGGCCACCGCTCGGTGCTGGCGACGCAGCAGACACTCGACATTATGGGCCTGCGCTACGGCGAGGACTTTGCCGGAACGACCCAAGCCGCACGGCTCGGCGAGACGATCGCCCTCGACGACGTCAGCGTCAGCTTTCATCCGGCCGGCCATGTGCTCGGCTCGGCGCAGATATCGGTCGAGCACCAGGGCATGCGCATCGTCGCCTCCGGCGACTACAAAAGGCGCAAGGACGCGACCTGCGCGCCGTTCGAGCCGATCCGCTGCGACGTGTTCATCACAGAGGCGACCTTCGGCCTGCCGGTGTTTCGCCATCCGCCCGACACGGAAGAGATCGCCCGCCTGCTGAAGTCGGCGGCGCAGTTTCCCGAACGCTCGCATCTGGTCCGCGCCTACGCATTGGGCAAGGCGCAGCGGGTGATGCGGCTGTTGCGCGACGCCGGCTATGACAGGCCGCTCTACATCCATGGCGCGCTGGCGAGGCTCAGCGAGTATTACCAGAGCCAGGGCATTGACTTGGGAACGCTGGAACCGGCGACGGTGGAAGGCGGCAAGGTGGACTTTGCCGGCGCCATCGTCGTCGGCCCGCCATCGGCCTTCGCCGACCGCTGGGCACGGCGCTTTCCTGATCCGATCTCGTGCTTCGCGTCGGGCTGGATGCGTATCCGCCAGCGCGCCAAGCAGGGCGGCGTCGAGCTGCCGCTGATCATCTCGGACCATGCCGACTGGGACGAACTCACCGCCACCATCAAGGAGACCGGAGCCGAGGAAATCTGGGTGACGCATGGCCGCGAGGAAGCGCTGGTGCGCTGGTGCGAACTCGAAGGCATCGCCGCAAAGCCACTGCATCTGGTGGGCTATGAGGACGAGGGCGATTGATGGCATGAACCGCTTCGCCGAACTCCTCGATCGCCTGGTGCTGACGCCGTCGCGCAACGGCAAGCTGACGTTGCTGGTCGACTATTTCCGCAGCGTCGAGGACCCCGATCGCGGGCTGGCGCTGGCCGCCATCACCGGCGATCTGAGCATTGCCGCGGTCAAGCCGGCGATGCTGCGCATGCTGGTCACCGAACGCATGGATCCGGTGCTGTTCGGCTATTCCTACGACTATGTCGGCGATCTCGCCGAGACGGTGTCGCTGGTCTGGCCGCAAACGCCGGGCAAGATCCCCAACCGCGAGCCGACGCTTGGCGAGGTCGTGGCAAAGCTGCAGTCGGCAAGCCGCTCCGACGGGCCGAAGGTGCTGGCCAGCCTGCTCGACAGCGCCGGCATCTCGGCGCGCTTTGCCATCATCAAGCTGGTCACCGGCGGCCTGCGCATCGGCGTCTCGGCTCGGCTGGCCAAACAGGCTCTGGCGGATTTCGGCAAGGTCGACGTCGCCGAGATCGAGGAACTCTGGCACGGGCTGTCGCCGCCCTACACGGCGCTGTTCGCCTGGCTCGAAGGCAAGGCTGAAAAACCTCGCAACACGGCGATGGCGCTGTTCCGCCCGGTGATGCTGTCGAACCCGGTTGGCGACGGCGACCTGGAAAAGCTCGACCCTGCCGACTACGCCGCCGAATGGAAATGGGACGGCATCCGCGTCCAGGCGGTGGCGGAAGGCGGCATCCGCCGGCTCTATTCGCGCACCGGCGACGATGTCTCCGGCGCCTTTCCCGACCTCGCCGACGCCATGCATTTTTCCGCGACGCTGGATGGCGAGCTGCTTGTTGGCGACCCGCGAGAGGCGACGGGGACCTTCTCGGACCTGCAGCAGCGGCTGAACCGCAAGACGGTGACGCCGAAAATGCAGCAGCAATATCCGGCCTTCATGCGCTGCTACGACCTGCTTCAGATCGGCGATGAAGACCTTCGCGCATTGTCGTTCCGGGAACGGCGTGGCCGCCTCGAAGCCTTCGTGAAAACGCTTGACCCCGGCCGTTTCGACCTGTCGCACTTCGTCGCCTTCGCGGACTGGCAGACGCTGGAAGACCTGCGCCGGGCACCCCCGCATCCGATCATCGAAGGTGTGATGCTGAAGCGCTGGGATTCGCCCTATGTCGCTGGCCGGCCGAAAGGCCCGTGGTTCAAGTGGAAGCGCGATCCGCACACGGTGGACGCGGTGCTGATGTATGCCCAGCGCGGCCATGGCAAGCGCTCGAGTTTTTACTCCGACTACACGTTCGGCGTCTGGTCCGGGGCCGAGGGCGAGGAGGAACTGGTGCCGGTCGGCAAGGCCTATTTCGGCTTCACCGACGAGGAGCTGAAGCAGATCGACAAATATGTCCGGGACAACACGGTCGAGCGTTTCGGGCCGGTGCGTTCGGTGCGGGCGGACCGCGACAATGGCCTGGTGCTGGAAGTCGCCTTCGAGGGACTTAACCGCTCGACCCGGCACAAATCCGGTGTCGCCATGCGCTTTCCCCGCATTTCACGGCTGCGCTGGGACAAGCCGGCCAACGAGGCCGACCGCATCGAGACGCTGCAGGCGCTGCTCGACCGCTAGAGATCCCAAACCGAAAGTTCCATTCCAGGCAGAGGAGCGCATATGATTTCCCGATCCGACAAGGTCGAACGTTTTCGCGCTCTTCACAAATCCGGCTGCTTCGTGATTCCCAATCCCTGGGACATAGGTGGCGCCCGGATGATGGTGGGCTTGGGCTTCAAGGCGCTGGCAACGACATCGTCGGGCTACGCGTTCTCAAAAGGCCGGAGAGACGGAGCGCTGGAAGTCAGTCGCAACGAGAGCCTGGCCTATGCCGCCGAGATAGCGGCTTCGACCGATGTTCCGGTTACCGCGGATCTGCAGGACGGGTACGCAGACACCCCAGAAGGTGTTGCCGAGACCGTTCGGCTCGCCGCGGAGGCTGGATTGGCGGGGCTGTCCATCGAGGATCGGCAGCCGAATTCCGATTTGCCGATACGCGATTTCGACGACGCGGTCGCGCGGGTGGCTGCTGCGGCTGAGGCCGCACGAAAACACAATATCGTCCTGACCGCCCGCGCCGATGGCCTCGGCAAAGGGAAATATGATCTCGAAGAGACCATTCGCCGCCTTAAGGTCTTCGAGACTCTCGGCGCCGAGGTCGTCTATGCGCCGGAGTGCCGGACCTGGCGTCCCTCCAGAAGCTTTGCCGCTCGGTCAGCGCTCCGGTAAATCATGTGGTCGGCCAAGGCGTCTCGGGATTGACCCTCGACCAGATTGCGCAAGCGGGCGTGCGGCGGATCAGCGTCGGCGGATCGCTTGCCCGCGCTGCTGGCGGAGCGCTGATGACCATATGCCGGGAGATTGCGACGGGCGACTTCACCGCGTTGGAGACGGCCCCGGGCTGGGGTGACCTACGCAGCCCCAAACCGGTGATATAGCTCCACGAGGATCGCCTCCGATGTTCCGTCAGGGTTCGAGATTTACGGCTCGATCGAAACGCGGATCTCGTAGATGTTGACCGCCTTGCCCTGCTTGTCGAAATCGGAATTGACGGCGATGGTTCCGGCCGAGCCCGGATGCTTGTTGGGGAACTGCACGTCGAACAGATATTCGTTGCGCTGCTGGCCGACCGCGTAGCGCTTGCGGCCGCAATCGCCGAGCTCGCCGAAATTGCAGTCGACGGAGATCTGCGTGTCCTTGCCGTCCTCGGCGCGGGCGATGATATCGAACACGGCGTGCTTGCCGGCGAGCTTCTCCAGCACGCCCTGCCCGACGTCGAAGGCGATCGCCGAACCGGAAGGGCCGGACTGGATGCGCAGGAACGGACCGGTGTCGTCCTTCATCACCGAGGCCTTGGCGTCCGACGGAGCAGCGACATGCGTCGGGTCTGCCGGCGAGAACACATTGATCCAGTTGCGCGACTGGTCCGCGGCACCAGGCTTTGCCGGCGCGTTGGCACCGTCGGCCGGGGTGAAATCGTCACCTTCGACGGTTGGTGGCGCCTCCGGCGGCGCCGTGTCGAGCTGCGCCGCCGTCTTGAACACACCGGTCTGTATGGCAAAGAACACGCCGATGCCGACCGCCGCAAGCAGGGTGACGGTGAAGAAAATGGCGGTCAGCGGCAGGCGGCGTCCACGAATGCGCCGCTCATCGCGATCAGGCGCCACTTCCGTGGCGGCACCGGGCGCGGCGGGAGCGGACATATCGATGGCCGGCACGCCGGGAAGCGTCGCGTCCGGCATGATGTCGGGAACGACCGGCAGCACGCGCGAGCGCGGCGCATCGGACACGGGCTCTGCGGGCCCGTCGACAGTGACGGCGGGCGATGGCGTCTTGTCGCCGATCTCGATCGCGGGCGCCGCAGTGGCCGCGGGCTCGGCCGCCGGTGCGTCGACCTCCAGGCCCACATCCGGCACCGCCGGCAGGAATTCGGATTCGATTTCGGTGATCGTCGCCTGGATCGCCTTGCGGCGCTTGATGGCGACTTCCACGGTCACGCCGGGATTGGCCTGGAGCGCACGGTCGAGCGCGGCAAAGGCCGACCGATAGACCCTCTCGCGGAACGCGCGGTCCTCGGCATTGCCCTTTTCCAAGGCGTTCCGGATCGCTTTCTCGATCGCGTCCAAGCGAGATCCCTCTGCAAATTGCCCCAATCTTCCCTGATGGTTAGCGGTAGGCGACCAATCAATCAACGGGCGGGCAGCCGCATTCTGCCTCGACGGGCCGTCCAAAGTCCATCTTGGCGGTATTCCGGCAAATAAAATCGCAACATGCCGCCGATTCTCGCACGCCGGGCGGCGCGAACCCCTGGTTTCGATCGCGGCGGCGCTTGTGCATGATTTGGCAACTCGCATCTTGAATTCGCCGCCGGTTGAGTCTATCACCCAGCCCATCTTGGAGGCCTTGGCCTCCCGGGCCGCTTTAGCTCAGTTGGTAGAGCACATCATTCGTAATGATGGGGTCAGGTGTTCGAGTCACCTAAGCGGCACCAATATTTCCCAAGGGTTTGCGGGTTCCCGAGGCGTAGAGCGAAAAACGCCGTCGTAGCACTCTGGCAGCACTTCCTGGCGGCGCTTTTTGCCCTTTTGTTCTTGGTGTGAGATCGCCTCGCATCGGGGTTTAGCGCGCCGATCTGCTGATAAAGCTGGGAAGCGTACGTTCGTGCAGCCCGATAGCATGACGATCAATTGTAGGTCCCACTTGCGTGGTTGCATTGAAGCGGAGAGTGGCGCTAGACAATCCCGGAATAGAGGAGTTAGCAGTGGTCGATTTTGCTAAGTGGTACGAGGGGAAAGAATTTTCCTCCGATTGGACGTCTAATAATTTCCGTGTCTGGAGCGCTTGCCTTGCAAGTATGCGGGATCGACCTCTCAACATCTTGGAAATCGGATCTTGGGAAGGACGTTCCGCGATCTTTTTTCTTGAGTACTGCCATCTGTCGCGGATTACGTGCATCGATCCGTTCGCTGGAGGGCAGAACGAATACGTAACTTTGGCCGGCGGATTTGCCCAAGTAGAACGGCGCTTCGATGCCAACACGGCCTCGTATGGCGGACGCGTCACAAAGCTGAAGTCGATTTCCAGCAAGGCATTGATCGACCTGCAGGACCAAAAAAGATCTTACGACCTGATCTATATCGATGGTGCGCACGACCGGGACGCGGTTCACGTCGATTCCCTTCTGGCGTGGCCTCTACTCAAGAATGGCGGGACCATTATCTGGGACGATTACGCTTGGGAACGGCAACAACCGATCGAAACGAGGCCGGAAGAAGCCATCAATGTTTTCGTGGCTTCCAGACGCAAGGAAATTAAAGTTCTCCATGTCGGGCACCAAATCGTGGCTCAGAAAGTCGATAGCGGAAGGTTTGGTATCGGCTCCGCTATCAACTCTGTCATTTTGAGCACGCTCAGGATGCGACGGCGTCCGCGCTTCGCCAAAGAGGCTCTATAACGAACGAAGGATCACGGTGGGTCGAGGCCAAGGAATTACGCCGCCATGGCCTCGGCGAAGGTCAAAGCGAGTGCAGAACGTACGCGGCCTGGACGGGCGCCTTGGAGATTGGACACATGGCGCTCAAACGGATGGACAATGTCGGAATCGTCGTCGATGACCTCGAAGAGACGATTGATTTCTTTCGCGAGCTCGGCCTTGAGTTCGAAGGAAGGGCCACAATCGAGGGAGAATGGGCCGGACGTGTCACCGGGCTGGGCGATCAGCGCGTCGAGATTGCCATGATGCGCACGCCGGACGGCCACAGCCGGCTCGAACTGTCCCGCTTCCTCACGCCGCCTGTGGTCGCTGATCACCGCAACGCCCCGGTCAACGCTCTGGGCTACCTCCGCGTCATGTTCGCCGTGGACGACATCGACGATGCGCTTGAAAGGCTCCGCAAGCGCGGCGCGCGGCTCGCAGGCGAAGTCGTCCAGTATAAAAACGTCTATCGGCTCTGCTACATCCGCGGGCCCGGAGGCCTTCTCATCGGCCTCGCCCAGGAACTCAGCTGAGAGCAATACGACGACAATGACGAAGGGCCTAGGAGCGGGGTGCTGTGGATCGCGCCGCGGCGATCCATATCCGCCATTGTCGAGACTTCAGCTTTGGTGGGAAAGTCGTGAGCCTCAGCATGGGAGGTCGAAAATGCCCAACACTTTCAAGACCGGAGACGTCGTCAAGCTGAAGTCGGGAGGGCCGAAGATGACGGTCAGCGACGGTGCCGCTTCCGGCATGTATCTCTGCCACTGGTTCAACCGCGAAGGCGATGTGTGGATCCCGCAGCATGCGGGCTTCAAACCGGACCAACTGGTGGCCGCCGACCCATCGGCGTAGCCCCTGCCCTTTTGCCAAGGGCGGTGGCCGACCGGCGTGAATTCGGATGACGCCGGATGAGGTTGTGTCGTTCTCGATACCAATATCCGGGTCGGCATCGCCGACCATTGAAAGTATCGGCACAGGCGACCGACGGATTTCCGTCGTCGCGGCGTTTAACGGTTGAAGCGTGACCACGGCATGGGCCGTGGCCGACACGCCAACCGGAGACGCCGAAGCATGATACGCCGTTCGATCCTTGCCGCTGCCTTGAGCCTGCTGACCGTTGCGGCTCTCGCCCAGACGGCGACGCAGCCCACTGCTGCCACGTCTCCTGGCGCCACGCCGCCGGCCGCCGCCCCCGCGACGCCAAAAGCCAGGTCGGAACTCACGCTGGCCAAGTTCCAGAAGCGGCGGGAGAAGGCGATCATGGCCGCCGACACGGATGGTGACGGCAAGATCAGCCTCCTGGAGTGGGAGGCCTTTCAGGCCAAGCGCAACGTCAAGGGCGACGCCGCCAAATCCTTCGCGCGCATCGATTCTAACCATGACGGCTTCATCGATCGCGCCGAACTCGATGCGTTCTTCGCCAAACGCTTTGCCAGACTGGACAAGAATGGCGACGGCATTCTTACGGCCGACGAGATGCCAGGCCACAAATCCGCTCCCAAGCCGGAGCAATGACCAAGAGGCCATGACGCGTGATGGATATCGGGAGTGCGCCAACCGATGAGCGCCGATCCGGACGAGGAGCTGGTTCGTCGGGTCGGCGCTGGCGATCCCGCGGCGGTGCAGACGCTCGTCGCGCGCAAATTGCCGCGCATCCTTTCGCTTGCCGTGCGCATGCTGGGCGACGCGGCGGAGGCCGAGGACGTCGCGCAGGAAACCTTCGTGCGCATCTGGCGCCATGCCTCGAGCTGGCGTCGCGGCAACGCACGCTTCGACAGCTGGATCCACCGGGTGACGCTCAACCTTTGCTACGACCGGCTGCGCAGGCGCCGCGAGTTGGTGACCGACGATTTGCCGGATATGGTCGACCCTGCGCCGCTTCCCGATGCTCGCGAAGAGCCGCGGAGGATCGAGCAGGCCTTGCAGGCAATCGCGCCACGCCAGCGCGAGGCGATCATCCTGGTCTATTATCAGGAGATGTCCAACATAGAGGCGGCCGCGACACTCGAGATCAGCGTCGATGCGCTGGAGAGCCTGCTTTCGCGCGGCCGCCGGGCTTTGCACATGATCCTGGCCAGGGATGGCGTCCATGACTGAGAAGAGCGCGGCCATGAATGGCGCACAGTCACCGAGCATCGAGGGCGTCCGGCGGGGCTGCCTCGTTTCCAACCCGCGTGGGCACGCGGCACCAAGGGGCAAGGGGAAGACAGATGGCTGAAGACATCGAGAACGATCCGGCAATGGACGTAAGGCGTTTCGCGGCGCTCGCCGAAGCCTATGGCGGCGATTTGCGGCGCTGGCCGCAAGCGGAGCGCCAAGCAGCCACCGCCTTTGCTTCAAGCGAGACGGGCCAGGCCATTTCGCGAAAGGCCGGCACGCTTGACGCCCTGCTCGACAGCTACAGCGTCCCGCACCCCGGCAGGGCGCTGCACGACAGCATCCTGCGGGTCGCCGACCGGCACATCGTCCGGCAGCGGCGTCAGCACTTCTGGTGGCTGGGGCTAGGGCTTGCCGGCATCGGGCTCGCCGGCGCCATCGCCGGATTGGCCCTGGTGACCGTCGTTACACCGGAGGTTCCGCCAGACCACTACGTGCTCGATGCCAATGCGACGGCGTTCGGCGATGCCGGACCCGAGACGATCGAGGAAGACCTATGAGCGCAGCCCGTAACCTCCTCATCGCCTCGGTGGGGCTGAATGTCTTCCTGGCCGGCGCGCTGGCCGGCGGGGCCGTCTGGATAAAAAGCGGCAAGCAGGGCCAGGGCACTTCGCTGGAGGCGGCCGGCGGCCGGCTTCCCGACCAGCAGCGCACGCTGTTCCGCAAGGCGCTGCGCGAGGTCAGGCGCGAATCCCGCGACATCATCCTCGACGGCCAGCAGGCCAGGCGCGAGGCGGCGGATTTGCTGCGGCAACCTGTCCTCGACACGACAGCTTTGTCGGCCGCTCTGGAGCGGGCCCGCAATGCCGACGTCACCGTACGCACGCGGCTGGAGCAGCGCATCGTCGAGTTCGCGGCGACGGGTTCCGCCGAGGATCGCAGCGTGCTGGCGGAGGGGCTCGCGAGACGCAGCGGGACGCAGCCGTCGACAGCGCCAAAAAAATCGCCGTGACGACCGACGGAAAATGCCGACGGCGCCCGTTTAACGAAATGAAGGGCAGGACCTGCCGGACCATCTGGTGCCGACAGGTTTCCAATCTCGGACAACTTCGGAGCATGGTCATGAACTATCTGACAAAATACGCGATCACCACCGCTCTTGCGGTGACCGGAACGGCCGCGACGGTTGCGGCATCCTCGGCGATGCCGCTGGCCCCGCTTGCCGCCCCGGCGCTGGTCGAGCACGTCGCCTGGGGTTGCGGGCCTGGCTGGCATCCCAATCCCTGGGGCCGCTGCGTCCCCAACCGTGTGGTGGTCTACCCCCGCTATTACTACGGGCCTGGCCCCGCCTTCTACGTCTGGCATCCGCACCACCACTGGCATCGCTGGCATCACTGGTAAGGGCCACGGGGGCCGGCCGCGCCGGCCCCACGACCCCAGTTGAACAGGCACGAAACGGCTCGAACGGGCTTCACGCGCCGCGCGGGAAGCCCAAGCGACGGAGAGCTGACTTGGCTACCCTTGCGTCCAATTCCCAGCCAGCCCCAGATCCGGCTCTCGTCGCTTTCAACCGCTTCGGGCTCGGCGCAAGGCCCGGCGACCGCGACAGGGTCGCCCGCGATCCGCGCGGTTATCTGAAGGCGGAACTGCGGCAACCCGATATCGCCATGATCCCGCTTGACGACCCGGCCTATGCCGGGCTGCTGGGCAGCACACCGGCCATCCAGGCCAGCATGGCGGCAAATTTCCAGCGCAAGCTCGACCGCGAGCGTATGGCCACCGCGGCACAGCCGGCAATGGCGAGCGCCCAGACCATGACGGCCCAGGCCACATCGGCCCCAATTGCGCCTGCACAACCTGGACCAGCGCCCGCAGCTCCGGCCAAACCCGCGCCGCCAATCGAGGCCACACTGTTCCGCGCCGAAGCCCAGGCGCGCTTCGACAAGGCTTTTCGGGCCGACGCCGGCTTTGTCGAACGTCTGGTCTATTTCTGGTCGAACCATTTCTGCGTCTCCGTGGCGAAGGACAACATCGTGCGGGCGAGCGCCGGTGCCTTCGAGCGGGAAGCCATCCGGCCCTTCGTGCTCGGCCGTTTCGCCGACATGCTGATGGCGGTCGAACGGCATCCGGCGATGCTGTTCTATCTCGACAACCAGCAGTCGATCGGCCCGGACTCCCGCGCCGGCAGGAACCGCCAGCGCGGCCTCAACGAGAACCTCGCCCGCGAGATCATGGAACTGCACACGCTCGGCGTCGGCAGCGGCTATAGCCAGGCCGATGTCACCAGCTTCGCCCGCATCCTGACCGGCTGGACGATGGCCGGGCGCGAAGGACGGCTGGGCGAACCCGGCAGTTCCGTCTTCAACGCCAATGCCCATGAGCCGGGCGACGCGGTGCTGCTCGGCAAGACCTATCCGGCCGGCGGTTTGGGCCAGGCCGAGGCGGCGCTCAACGACATCGCCAGCCATCCGGCGACGGCGCAGCACATCGCCACCGAACTCGCCCGTCATTTCATCGCGGACGACCCGCCGCCCGCGGCGGTGGCGCGCCTGGCCAAGGTTTTCGCCAAGAGCGACGGCAATCTCCGGGCATTGGCGGCGACCATCATCGACATGCCGGAGGCCTGGTCGACGCCCCTCGCCAAGATGCGCTCGCCCTTCGACTACATCGCCGCCATCCGCAGGGCGGCCGGCCCGGGTCCGGCGAACGATCCCGGCCAGTCGCTCAACTGGCTCAATGCGCTCGGCGAGCCGCTCTGGCAGCCGCCGGGGCCGAACGGCTTTTCCGACCAGGCGGCCAGCTGGGCGTCGGCCGAAGGCATGAAGATCCGCCTCGACATCGCCTGGCAGGCGGCCCGCCAGGTCAAGGATATCGGCAATCCCAACGACATGCTCGACGCCGTCATCGGTCCATCCGCCTCGCCGGAGACGCGGCAAGCGGTGGCCCGTGCCGAGTCCAAGCAGCAAGGCCTGGCGCTGCTGCTGATGGCGCCCGAATTCCAGCGACGATAGCGCGAGCGATAGGTCCTGCGCCGACAACTCCCATGGAGACCAAGTCATGAGCCTGCTGTGTGAAACCCCTCATCCCTCCCGCCGCGCCGTGCTGATGACCGGCGGCGCGCTGTTTGCCTGGGCCTATTTGCCCCGCTTCGCCCGCGCCGCCGACAATCGCGATCCGCGCCTGATCGTCATCGTCCTGCGCGGCGCGCTCGACGGCTTGTCAGCGGTCGGTCCTATTGGCGACCCCGATTATGCCGGCCTGCATGGCGACATTGCTTTGTCGCTCGCCGGCCCGCACGCCGCACTGCCGCTCGACGGTTTCTTCGCGGTCAATCCGGCGATGCCGGTGTTTGCGCGCCTGTTCAAGGACAAGCAGGCCGCTGTCGTGCATGCGGCCGCGACAGGCTATCGCGAACGCTCGCATTTCGACGGGCAGGACGTGCTGGAAAGCGGTTTTGCCGGCCCTGGCCATGTCGCCACCGGATGGCTCAACCGGGCGCTCGAAAACCTGCCGGCGGGCGACCGCGTGGCGACGCTCGGCGGACTGGCCGTAGGGCCCTCGACGCCACTGGTGATCCGAGGTGCTGCCCCCGTGCTCGGCTGGGCGCCACAATCGCTGCCGGCGCCGGCCGGTGACCTCGCGGCGCGGGTTCTCGACCTCTACCAGCATCGCGATCCGGTGCTGGCGGTGGCCCTGCAGAAAGGCCTCGACGCCGACCGCATGGCGCTCGACGACCAGATGGGCGCCAAGACGATGAAACCGAAGGGCGGCCTCGACAGTGCCGCCGGCATGCGGCAGGCCGCGCAAGGTGCCGCCAGGCTGATCGCGGCCGATGACGGGCCGCGGGTTGCCGCCCTTGCCTTCGACGGCTGGGACACGCATGTCAACGAAGGCGGCGCGACCGGCCGGCTCGCCACGCTGCTTGGCGGCCTCGACGGCGCCTTCGAGGAGTTCGAGAAGGGTCTCGGCGAGCGCTGGAAGGACACGGCGATCGTCGCCATCACCGAGTTCGGGCGCACGGCGCAGATCAACGGCACGGTCGGCACCGATCACGGCACCGGCACGGTGGTGCTGCTCGCCGGCGGCGCCATCAAGGGCGGCCGCGTCATCGCCGACTGGCCGGGCTTGAAGCCGGCCCAACTCTACGAACAGCGCGATCTCGCGCCGACCAGCGATGTCAGGGCGGTGCTGAAAGGCCTGCTCGCCGACCAGTTCGGCCTCTCGGTCGCCGTGCTCGGCGACAAGGTGTTTCCGGAATCCGCAGCGGTGAAGCCGATGTGGGATCTTGTCATATGAGGAACAAAGATGGCGTCACAGGGGACGCCACCTCTAGCGGAAACAACCACGTCACGTCGGAGCGAGTGCCGCGTCAATCCGCTGCGTGATCACCAACGGTGGTGCCAGCGGTGATGGTGATGGTACCGCCAATGTCCCGGCCGGACTATTATGACGCGACGACGGTTGGGCACGCAATTTCCCCACCGGTTCACGTGCCAGCCAGGGCCGCATCTCCAGCCGACGCTTTCGATTGGCAACGAACCGGCGCTGGGCTTTGCCACGGGCAGGGCCTGCGAGCCGACGCTCGACAGCATCAACGTGCCTGCGGCGATAGCAATCGGTAGAATGTATCTGGTGAGCATGATTGTGTCCTCCATGGTTGCATTCCCGGGAACACCATACCACTCACCCGGCTGAATGCCGGGTGAGTGGTCCGATCACATATTCGTTAGGTTAAAGCGCTCGCCAAGCGACGCCACGGTCTTCAGCGGCGTCGTTTCGTCGTCACCTTGATCAGGCGGCCTCGACCTTGGCGACCGGCGCGTCCTGTCCACGCACCAGTTTGGTCACACCGGCAAAGTCGAGCTTGCCGGAGCCGAGCACCGGCACTTTCGGAACGACGCGCACTTCGGCAGGCACCATCAGGTCCATGGCGCCATTCGCCTTGGCGAAGGCCAGGAACTCGGCGCGTGTGGCGCCGGGAGCCTCGGTGATGAGAATGAGCTTCTCGCCCTTGCGCGCATCCGGCACGGAAGCGACGGCCGACAACGTGCCTTTCCACAATTCACCCGCCAAGGCCTCGACGGCGGCGAGCGAAATCATCTCGCCACCGATCTTGGCGAAACGTTTGGCGCGTCCTCGGATGGCGATGAAGCCGCCCTCGTCGATCGAGACGACGTCGCCAGTGTCATGCCAGCCATCCGGCAGCGGTTCGAGAACGCCCGGCTTCTCGGCCCTGAGATAGCCGGCCATCACGTTGGGGCCACGCACGAACAGCCGGCCGCCATCGTCGACACCGGGCACCGGATCGAGACGGTATTCCATGCCGGGCATGATTTTGCCGACACTGCCGGAACGGTTGTACATCGGCGTGTTGATGGAGATCACCGGCGCGGTCTCGGTGACGCCATAACCTTCCAGGATGCGCACGCCGAACTTTTCCATATAGGTCATGCGCGTCGACGCCTTGACCGGTTCTGCGCCGGCAAAGCAATAGCGTATCGAGCGGAAGTCGTAGGGGTGCGCGGTGCGCGCATAGCCGCTGAGGAACGTATCGGTGCCGAAGATGATCGTCGCGTTGGACGCATAGATCAGCTCCGGCACGATGCGGTAGTGCAGCGGCGACGGGTAGAAACACCGGCACGCCCGAGATCAGCGGCAGCACCGTGCCGGCCGTCATGCCGAAGGAATGGAAGATCGGCAATACGTTGAACACCTTGTCGCCCGAATGGAAGTCGATGCGCGAGGCCGCCTGCGCGGCGTTGGCCAGGATGTTGCGATGGGTGAGCACCACGCCCTTCGGCGTGCCTTCCGAGCCCGAGGTGAACAGGATCACCGCCGGGTCGTTGGGCTTGCGCGGCGCGCGCGGCGTCGACTTGCGCAGCAGGCCGAGCAGCTTGTCCTTGAGCCCGATGGTTTTGCGCAGATCGTCGAGCCAGACAATGTCGACGGACCGGCCGATCTCCTCGACCACCGCGCCGAGCTTTGCCTGCTCGACAAAGGCGCGTGAGGTGAGCACGGTCTTCACTTCGGCGGCCTTGCAGGCGGAGAGGATGTTGGCGGCACCAGCTGTGAAGTTGATCATCGCCGGCACCTTACCCGCCGACATGACGCCAAGCAGCGTGGCGCACGAGCCGTTGGCATTGGGCAGCATGATGCCGAGTGTCTGCTGATCGGCGTAAAGGTTCTGGAATTTCTCGCCGAGTACGGCGGCCGCCGTCAGCAGCTTGCCATAGCTCAGCGAGCCGGTGACCGGATCCTGCACGGCGAGCCGTTTCATGCCGCGTTCATTCGCCGTCAGGATGATCTTTTCCAGCACCGTCTTGTCGATGTCCTGGGTGCGGAAGACGAGATCCGACATGACCTGATAAAGCGCGGCACCCGCCGCGGCGCGGCGCTTGCGGCCCTTCAGTTCCTGCGGCACTTCGAGCTTGACCGGCTCCAGAATGGTCACCTTGACCTTCGGGAACAGGCGGCGGCGCACATGCTGAGACGTCAACCGCGAGAACGGACTTTTCTCCAGCCCGTCGATGCGGATCGGTACGACCATCGAGCCGGTCTTGTCCGCTACCATGGCGGCGCCGTCATAGACCTTCATCAGCCCGCCGGTGACGGTGATGCGGCCTTCGGGGAAGATGACCAGCGGATCGCCGCCCTGCACGATCTTGATCAGCGTGCGGGTCGACATCGGCTTGGCCGGGTTGAGCGGCAAAGCGCGGGCGAGCTTCATGAACGGCTTCATCCACCAGGCCTGGGCAATGGTGTAGTCGATGGCGAAGACCGGCTCCTCATCGGTCAGCGTCAAGGCGAGCGGACCGTCGAGGAAGCTGACATGGTTCAGCGCCAGGATCGGCGCCTTGCCGGCCGCCTTGAGGTTCTCCATGCCCTCGACCTCCAGGCGCAGGAAGGCGCGGAACAGGATGGAGACGAAGTCGCGGAACGCGTTGGTCGGCAGGAATTTCAGCATCAGCCAGGCGGCGACGGCGTTGGCCGCGGCGAGGCCGAACAGGATGCCGCCGGTGGAGACTTTCGTCTGGATCGCGGCGACGAGAATGCCGCCGACCGTCATGAAGCCGGCATTGACGATGCTGACCGCGGCGACGACCCGGGCGCGGCGCGCTTCAGGCGACCAGGCCTGCACCGCGGCGAAGGTCGGCACCACGAGGAAGGCGCTGGCGATGGCCATGCCGGCGAGATCGATGGCGACACGGATCGTGTTTGGCCCGGCAAAGAACAGGGCAAGGGTTTCTGCCTTCGGCGAAGGCTGCATGCTCCAGATGGTCCAGGCCAGATGCAGGCCGAATAGCGCCAGCAGCGCCGTGCCGACCGGTGCGGGTAGAAGCACGATGCGGCCCTGCGACATCCATGCGGCAATGGCCGAGCCGATGGCGATCGAGACGGCAAACACCGCCAGATAGACGGTGACGGCGATCTCGTTGCCGCCGAGCGAATCCTTGATCAGCGTCGGCAGGATCGACAGCACGATGGCGCCAATCAGCCAGAACCACGAGGTCATCAGGCCGGCGCGCCAGATGCGCATGTCGGTGCGCAACTCGCTGACCTGACGCCAGGTCGAGCGGAAGATGTTCTTGTCGATGACGAGGTCAGGCGCTGCCGAACCCGTTGGCGGAATGTAGCGGCTGACGAACCAGCAGCTGACGGCCAAGGCCATCATGATCGGCCCGAACACGGTGACGCCGATGCCATCGGCCGAGACGACGCCGCCGGCGATGGTGCCGCCGAGGATGGCGGCAAACGTGGCCGACTCGATCCAGGCATTGGCCTTGGGCAGTTCCTTGCGCTCGAGGTGATCGGGCAGGATGCCGTATTTGATCGGCCCGAACAGCGCCGAGATGATGCCGAACATCAGCAACGCCGCCATCAGCACCGGGATCGACGACAGCGCGATGCCGGCGACAGAGACTGCCGCGGCGGCGATCTCGGCGAATTTGAGCCGGCGCGCGATCAGCGCCTTGTCGAAACGATCGGCGATCTCGCCGCCAAGCGCGGACAACAGCAGAAAGGGGGCCATGAAGACGGCCCCGGCGAGCGTGACCAGTGACGCCGCCTGGCCGGCGGCGAGCGTGAAGAGGATCAGGAACACCAGTGTGTTCTTGAGGAAATTGTCATTGAAGGCGGACAGGAACTGCGTCCAGAACAGAGGCGCAAAGCGCCGGGACAACATCAGATGCGTGTTCATGGCGATTTCCATTTGGCGGAACCCTACGACGGTATGCCGATGGGCCCTGCGGGTTGCAGGCGCTGTTTCAATCTCAGTGATAGTCTTGAGCTGGTTAAACTTCCTTACTGTGCCTGATGTCCATCCCCGGCTTTCGGCTCGTCAGAAATGAACATCGTTCATAAACGCACTCTATCACACCTTGAACATTGTTCAAGCAGAAAATGAACAGCGTTCACCGCTGCCGAAAACGGAGATAGCGGCCCGGTGACGTCTGTCAGGGATTAGGGCGCCTCAGTTGCCGAACCTGGTCTGAGCGTCGCCACTGTCTTCAGCGCGCCATCGAGCATGTCGCCCTTCTCGTCCTTCAGCGCCGCCTCGCGCAGGCGGCGGATCCAGTCGGAGGCATCGGCTCGACCCTCGAGCATGGCAAGCGCCGACAGCACGCGGTCGAATTTCGACTGGGCGCGGACATGGGTGTCGCTATAGCCCTTGATCAGCCGGCGGCAATTGAGGATTTCGACGGCCAGCGCGTAGTCCTGGGGGACGTGGCCAAGCGCCAATGCATACCAGCGATCGAGATGGGTCATCTCGACCTTGTGGCGCAGCAGGCTGCGGCGCCAGCGGCGCAGGCCTCCGATGAACCAAAGCGCCGCGAAGCCGGCGAAGCTGTCGGTGCGGATGCGGCGGCCATGGTTGATGCGACGATCGAGGAAGGCGGCGAGTTTCGGGCGGTTCTCGATGTAGCTGCCGAGCCCCGCCGGCAGCGTGCCGCAGAATTCCTCGATGCGCGGATGAAAATACTCGGTCACCTGCAGGATCGAGCCATCCTTGACGCCGACCTCCTTGCGCACGCGCCTGTCGCGTGTCGAGCGCGTCTTCAGGTCGGCGACGCGGATCATGTCGTCGTAGCAGAGCGCGTTGGCGAGATGCTTGGCGGCAGCAATGGACAGCGCATGGGCATGGTCGGCGCCGTCCAGCGCGACGGCCTTGTCCAGCCGGTCGAGATAGTCACGGCCATAGGCGATATCCTGATAGTCGACGACCTTTCTGAGGCCCCGCAGCGCCATGTCGCGCACGGCCACGGGCATCAGGTCGATGCGGGCGGCGAGCGCCTGCCAGCCCTGCAGCAGGTTTTGCGGGCCGGTTACGCGCCCTGCCCCCAGGGCGGGTTCGACGATCGCCGGCTCGGCCGGCTTTGGCACAGGTGCGGCCGTGCCGCGCGCGCGGTCAAACGCAGTGCCAAAGGCGGCAAGGCTGGCCTTGACGCCACGACCGCCAGCACCGATCGCCTGCTCATAGCTTTCGCGGGTGAACGGCAGCGCGTCGGACCCCGCCAGCGCGCCGAGCAGGCTGGCCGAAATCATCGAACCGTTGTCGGCGGCGATCTTTTCCATGTCGAAGGCGATGAAGCGTTTGGACGCGGCTTCCGCCGTCGCATGCACTTTGGAAGATGACGCCCGGCCGTCGCCCGGTTCGATCTTCTCCGACACGGCGGCGATGCGGTGCGAGGAGGCGATCAGCGTGGTGCGCTCGGGCGTGACGAAACCACGGATGATGGCGCGGCCGGCTTCCATCAATTCGGCGGCGATCAGTATGTCGACGTCGCCCTGCGAGGGCGACAGCGCGAAGACCGGCAGCCGGCCGGTGTCGCGGGCCATCTCGACATAGTAGATCGTGGCGCCCGTGCGCTGCGCGACGCCGGCGACCGAGGTCGACTGCGCGACGTAGCCATTGCGCTCGGCGACGTCGGTGATCCAGTCGGCCAGCACGCCGCCGCCCTGGCCGCCGACCGCCAGCACGGCGAGCTTGATGACGCGTTCGTCGCTTTGGGCGCCGGCCTTGGCGCGGAGTGGGGGGACAGCGTCAAGCATCGGCGAAGGTCAGGCGCCGGCTTTCGCGGCGACGCTGCAGAAGGCTGATGGTGGCGCGGCGTGCGCTTTCCAGAAAGCGGTCCAAGCGGCTCGGATTGTGCACGACATCGGCGCGGTAGAAGGACGGGCAGAGCACCGCCGCATCGGCGACCTCGCCGCAATTGCCGCAGCCGACGCAGCTCTGGTCGATGCTCGCCACCGGATCGTCGCGCAACGGATCGTCGAGCGATTTCACCGACAGCGACGGGCAGCCGGAGAGCCGCATGCAGGCATGGTCGCCGGTGCAGATGTCCTCATCGACGCCGAACTTCGGTTTCACGACACGCTCGCCGCCCTTGATCGCCTTGTCGACCAGCGGCTTTTCGCGACGCTGGCGGTTGAGCATGCATTCGGACGAAGCGACGATGACCTTCGGCCCCTTCTCGTCGGTCGTCAGCGCCTCGCGCAGCGTGTCCTGCATTTTGCCGACATCGTAGGTGCGGTCGACATGGCGCAGCCATTTGACGCCCATGCCCTTCACCGCTTCGGTGATCGGATGCTTCGTCGACTTGGTCTTGTTGCCCGCGCGGGACGACAGGATGTCCTGTCCGCCGGTGGCGGCGGAGTAAAAATTGTCGACGATGACGATGACGCCGTCGTTCTTGTTGAACACCGCATTGCCGATCGAGGAGGTCAGACCGTTGTGCCAGAAGCCGCCGTCGCCGACGAAAGAGATCGAGCGGCGCTTGGCGTCGGGTGAATTGAACGCCGAGGCTGAGGCCGGGCCGAGACCATAGCCCATGGTGGTGGCGCCGAGTTCGAAGGGCGGCATGATCGAGAACAGATGGCAGCCGATATCGGAGGCGATGTGGTGTTTGCCGAGTTCCTGCTCGACCAGTTTTGTCGCGGCAAAGATCGGCCGCTCCGGGCAGCCGATGCAGAAGCCCGGCGGCCTGCCCGGCACGACGTTGATCAGGTCCGCGGTGTCGACGCCGTCGCCGACCTTGTTGGGCGCGCGCACTTCGCCCGGCAAGAGGTGGGGCGCCTCGGCGCGCAGGAAAGTGCCGATGCCGTCGAGCATGACCTGGCCAGTGTACTCGCCGGCCATCGGCAGATATTCCTTGCCGACCAGCCTGGTGCCGCGCCCGGCCTTGTGCAGCATCGCGGCAAAGGCCTGTTCGATGTAATTGGGCTGGCCTTCCTCGACGACGAGCACCGCCTGCTTGCCTTCGCAGAAGGACAGGAATTCGTCGTCGATCAGCGGATAGACGGCGTTGAGCACGTAGAGTGGCACGTCGGTCTCGCCATAGGTGTCGGCAAGGCCAAGCCGCTGCAGGGCGCGGATGACCGAATTGTACATGCCGCCCTGCATGACGATGCCGACCGAGCCGTGATCCGAGCCGAAGAACTCGTTGATCTTGTTCTTGGCGATGAAATCGACCGCCGCCGGCCAGCGTTTTTGCACCTTCTCCTTCTCATGCAGGAAGGATGCGGGCGGCAGCACGATGCGGCCAGTGTCGCGGCGCGGCGCGTCGAGCGCGTCGGCAACCGTCATGGGCGGCCGCTTGTTGTCCTTGGCGATGAAGTGGCCGTGGACATGGCAGCAGCGGATGCGCACCTGCAGCATGACCGGCGTGTTGGAGATTTCGGACAGTTCGAAGCCGTCCTCCACAGCCTTGACGATCGACGGCAGGTTCGGGCGCGGGTCGAGCAACCAGACCTGGCTCTTCATGGCGAAGGCGTGGCTGCGCTCCTGCATGATCGAGGAGCCTTCGCCATAATCCTCGCCGACGATGATCAGCGCGCCGCCGGTGACGCCGCCGGAAGCGAGGTTGGCGAGCGCATCGGAGGCGACATTGGTGCCGACGGTCGACTTGAAGGTCGCGGCACCGCGAATGGGATAATGCACGGAGGCGGCGAGCATTGCGGTGGCGGTGGCTTCCGAGGCGCTGGCCTCGAAATGCACGCCGAGCTCGCCCAGAATGTCCTGCGCGTCGGCCAGCACATCCATCAGATGGCTGATCGGCGCGCCCTGGTAGCCGCCGACATAGCCGACGCCGCATTGCAGCAGCGCCTTGGTGATGGCGAGAATGCCCTCGCCGGCAAATTCCTCGCCGGCGCCGAGCCGGAGCTTTTCGACTTCCTTGGCAAAAGACCGTTCGGCCATCTCTGCCTCCTTCCGTTGCCGCCGCTAGCCGGCGGCGCGTACATCTAGATGTCGTGCTTGCGAATGTTTTTGAGCATCTTCAAAAGCGTGGCGATCAGTGCCGCATATTCGGCATCGTCGATATCGTCGAACATCGCCTCGAAGGCGTCGTGCATGGCCGGCCAGGCGCGGGTGAATTCGGCGCGACCATCGTCGGTCAGGAACACATGGCGGATGCGGCTGTCGGTGACGCCCTGTTCGCGCCGCACGAAACCTTGCCCCTCCAGCGTGTCGAGCGTGCGGCTCAAGGTCGACTGCTCGATGACCGTGTAGACCGAGAGGTCGTTGACGGTAACGCCATCGGTGACCGACAGCACAGCCAGCGTGCGGACCTGCGGAATGGTCAGGCCCTGCTTGCGGAAATCGTCGCGCAAGGTGGCGTTGTAGCGGCCCATGATGCGGTTCATCAGATAGGGCGCGAATTGCTGCAGGCCGATCTGCCCCAAAGTCGAAATGCGCTGGCGTTTTTCAGCGACCTTCTGCTCCATCACAGCCTCCCCGCCAGGAGAAAGCCGGAGCCGCCGCCGAGACCAGCGCCGGGATGGGTCGAGGCGCCGATGTGGTAGAGGTTCTTGATGCCGGTCTGGTGGTTGCGGCTGGTCTTGAACGGCCGCCACAGGAAGGACTGGTCGATGGTCGACGAGCCGCCATAAGGATCGCCGCCGACCAGATTGATGTTCATCGCTTCGAGATCGGCCGGCGAATAGGCGCGGCGCGCAATGACACTGTCCTTGAAGCCGTCGATGTGGCTGGCGAGGATCGCTTCGACGCGGTCGGCATAGGCCTCGCGCAGCGCGTCGGTCCATTGCCCGTCAGCCGGCGCCTGCAGCTTGCCGGCGGCATCGCCCTTGATATGGCGCGGTGCCTCGGGCAGTTGCAGCCACAGGATCGCCTTGCCCTGCGGGCAGCGCGACGGGTCGAGCGCATGCGGCTGGCCGACGCAGATGGTCGGCACTTCCGGCAGCATGCCGCGCGCCGCCTCGTTGCAGGCTTTCGACACGCCATCGAGGCCCGGCGTCAGGTGCAGCAACGCCACCTTGTCCAACCCTTCGCCGCGCCATGCCGGCGGTCTGTCCAAGGCATAGTGGATCTGGAAATTGCCCTTGCCGTAGCGATATTGCCGCGTCGCCTCGACATCGGCCTTGGGCGCATCCGCGCCGAGCAGCCGGCCATAAAGCTGCGTCGGCGTGACCGAGCAGATGATGCTCTTCTTCGCATGGACCGTTTCGCCCGATGCCAGCCCCACGCCAGTGGCGCGGCCTCCGGCCAGGATGATAGAGGCAACATCGGCTTCGGTGGAGATGACACCGCCGCGCTCGGTGATCAGCGCCTCGAAAGCCTTTAACAGGTTCTTCGCTCCGCCCTTGACGATCGGGGCGCCTGCGGCTTCGAGCGCGAAGGCGATGACCTTAGCGATCTGGCCGGAGAAGGCATCTTCCGGCCCAAGCCCGGCATGCAGCACCCAGGGCGTCCACAACGCGCGGATGGTTTCGGACTGATAGGTGCTTTCCAGCCAGCTGCGCGCCGGCACCAGCGCTTCGCCGAGGAAGGCGGCAAGACCGCGCGGGCCGCGCCGCCAGGCATCGCCGGCCAGCAGTTTTGCGGTCGGATAGGACCACAGACTGCCGCCGAGCAGGCCGAACAGCAGGCCGGCATTGCGCTCGATGCCGCCGACATCCTCCGCATGCCGGTCGCCATCACCCGCCGCGATCGCGTTGAGGGCGGCGACATTGGCGGCGCGGTCGGTGCTGAGCACGGCATGGCTGCCGTCCGGCCGCAGCACGCCGGTCGGCGTGCCGGTATGGCAGAACTCCAGCCCATGCCGCGCCAAGTCCTTGCCCAGCGCCGCAAAGGCCGGCGAGGTGATGAACAGCACGAAGGTCGTCGCCATCACATCATGGATGAAGCCGGGCGCGGTGATCTCGTCGGTGCGCATGCAACCGCCGATACGGTCGTTGCGCTCGAGAACAAGTACCTTTGCGCCCTTGCCGGCAAGCATCGCCGCACAGACCAGCGCGTTGATACCGCTGCCGACGATGATGTGATCGGGCGCTTTCATTGGGGGCTTCCTGGGGGCAGCGAGTAGGCTTGCGAGGTCAGCGCTCTACGCCGTAAAGCGCGAGCGCCGCCAACCTGCCTCCCTATCACCTCGCCAACCTGCATGATCTTCTCCCGAAGACCCACCTCGCTCTATTTTCCCGACACCAGCGCCAGCGCGCGGATCGGGCTGCCGGTGCCGTGCTCGATCTTGAGCGGCGCCGCGATCAGGATCGCGCCCTTCGGCGGCAGCTGATCGAGATTGCAGAGGCTGGCGAGACCGTAACGGTTGGCCTTGTGCATCAGCGTGTGCGCCGGGAATGGCGGCTCCATGCCGCCGGCCTTGCCGGCGTCGGTGCCGATGGTCTCGCTACCCCAGCCCTTGATGTCCTTGCCGATCAGATACTGGATGGCCTCGGCCGTCGGGCCGGGCGTATGCGGGCCGGTCTCGTTGGCGTTGAGGAATTCGGCTTCCGAGCCGTTGCGCTTGTACCAGTCAGTGCGCATCACCACCCATTCGCCGGCGTTGATGGCGCCATGCTTGGCTTCCCACGCCTTGATGTGGTCGACAGTGAGCAGGAAATCGTGGTCGGCGGCGGCTTCCTTGGAGCAGTCGATAACATTGACCGGGCCGACAAAGTTCTGCGCCGGAATGGTGTCGGTAGCGCCGTCCGGGTAGTCCTTGCCGGTGATCCAGTGCTGCGGTGCATCGAAATGCGTGCCCGAATGCTCGCCAAGCTTCAGCCAGTTCCACGCCCACCACGGACCGTTCTTGTCATAGCGGGAGATCGAATGGATCTCGACCTTCGGCGTGTCGACGGCAAGCTCCGGCGGCAGCTTGATCAGCGGCGTGTCCGGCCCGAGTTGCGCCGAGAGGTCTACCACCTTGATGGCGCCTGACAGCAACTGGCCGGCGACTTCGCCGAGGAGTTTTTGGGTGTCCATGGTCTTCTGTTCCCTCTTTGATAGTGATGATCAAGGCTCGTCTCGGCCCTTAATATCCTACTAGACGAAAACATATGCATCTGCAATTATCTTTAAGCATAAAGGAAATGGGAACGGGGCGTGAGCGAGTTCGACGCCATCTTTGTCGGGGCGGGCCACAACAGTCTGGCATGCGCCGCGCATCTGGCGCTCAAAGGCTGGAAAACCGGGATTTTCGAGCGCAGCGCAACAATCGGCGGCGCCGTCCAGACCCGCGAATTCACCCTTCCCGGCTTCCGCCACGATTTCGGCGCAATGAATCTGAGCCTGTTTGCCGGCTCCGCCTTCCACCGGAAATATGCAAATGAATTGAAAACGCAGGGTCTGGAGTTCGCGCCGGTCGCCGACTGTTTTGCCAGCGCCTTCCCGGATGGGCGCTGGTTCGGCGTCAGCAACGACCTGGAAAAAACGGCCACGCGCATGGCCGCTTTCTCCGCCGTCGATGCCGCGACATGGCGCAGGCTGGTTGCCGCCTTCCCTGGCGAGGCCGAACATCTGTTCCGGCTGCTGGGATCGCCGATGAGCGCCCGCGCGCTGGCTGGCACGGCGTGGAACCTGTGGCGCAAGAAGGGGGTTGCCGGCGCGCTCGACACCGGCCGGCTGCTGCTGTCGTCGCCACGTGCCTGGCTGGAGGAGACTTTCGAGTCGCCCCATGTGCGGGCGACGCTCGCCACCTGGGGCATGCATCTCGATTTCGCCCCCGATATCGCCGGGGGCGCGGTGTTCCCCTATCTGGAATCGATGGCCAACCAGAGCTTTGGCATGGTGCTGGGCAAGGGCGGCGCCGACACCATCATTCGCGCCTTGTCAGGCATGGTGACGTCCGCCGGCGGAAAGATCGTCACCGGCGCCGAAGTGGCCGAGATCACGGTCTCCAACGGCAAAGCGACCGGGGTGCGGCTCGCTTCCGGTGAAACGCATACCGCGACCAAAGCGGTTATCGCCGGCGTCGCGCCCAAGGCGCTGACCGGCACGCTGCTGCCCGGCGGTTCCGGCATTACCGGCTTCGACACGGCGATGAAGAAGTTTCGGTACGCGCCGGGCACGATGATGATCCACCTGGCGCTCGACGACCTGCCAGACTGGCGCGCCGGCGCCGAGTTGCGGCAGTTCGCCTATGTGCATCTGTCGCCGTCCCTCGACGCCATGTCGCGCACCTATCAGCAGGCGATGGCCGGCATGTTGCCGGACGAGCCGGTGCTGGTCGTCGGCCAGCCCTCAGCGATCGATCCGTCGCGCGCGCCTCAGGGCAAGCATGTGCTGTGGGTGCAGGTGCGGATGCTGCCGGCCGAGATCCTGGGCGATGCATCGGCCAAGATCGCGCCCGCGCATTGGGATCAGGTCAAGGAGGCCTATGCCGAGCGCGTGCTCGACATCATCGAGACCTATGCGCCCGGCCTGCGGAGCAAAATCCTCGGCCGCTCGGTGTTCTCGCCCATCGATCTCGAGCGCGAGAATCCGAACCTTGTCGGCGGCGACCAGGTCTGCGGCAGCCATCATCTGGCGCAGAATTTTTTGTTCCGCCCGGCGCGCGGTTATGCCGGCTGGAACACGCCGGTCGGCAATCTGCATGTCACGGGAGCCGCGACATGGCCAGGCGCCGGCACCGGTGCGGCCTCGGGTTTCATGCTCGCGCAACAGCTTGGCGGGAGGTAGGCTCCGACGATTTTATCGAGGCGACGAGAGGCAAGGCGCGGCTGCCCACGAAGCCTGAACCCATGAACGGACAGTGCCGCGCAAAGACAATAACCAACAAGGGGAACGACCATGAAAATCAACAGACGCGAATTGCTGGGATACAGTGCCGCCGCACTCGGCGTGGCCGCAGTTGGCCTGCCCAAAATAGCCAAGGCCGCTGCCGGCGAACTGACCATCGCCTACAATGTCAACCTGCCGTCCTGGGACCCGACCACCGGACCCTCGGCGGTCAACCCGACCATCCAGGGCCTCTACCAGTCGGTGTTCGACCAGATCATCCCGCAAAAACCGGACCTGTCCTTCGCGCCGGGCCTGCTCACCGAATGGGGCTGGAACGACGACCGCACCAAGGTGATGATGACGGTGCGCGAAGGCGTGAAATGGCATGACGGCTCGCCCTTCACGCCGGAGGACGTCGTCTGGTCGCTGCAGCGCGCGGGCGACGAGAAGACCGGCAATCCGATCCAGTTCGTCTGGAAGAACGTCAACAACTTCAAGATCGACGGCAACAAGATCACCGGCGACGTGGTGCAGTTCGACCCGGTCTATTTCAAGTGGATGTCGTTCCTGACCGGCTACATCCTGCCGAAGGCCTATTACGAGAAGGTCGGCGCCGAAGGTTTCGAAAAAGCGCCGATCGGCACCGGGCCGTACATGGTGGAAAAATTCGAGCGCAACGCCTTCCTGCGGCTGAAGGCCAATCCGAACTATTGGGGCACCAAGCCGGCCTTCGAGAATGTGACGATCAAGTTCGTCACCGATGCGGCGAGCCGCGTCGCCGAGATCGAGTCCGGCTCCTCGCAGGTGACGCTCGAAATCCCCTATGAGGAATATGACCGCCTCATCAAGAAGAACGGGCTCACCGGCTCGATCAAGAACGTCTCCGACATCGGTATGATCTTCTTCAACAACAAGGACGCCATGCTGGACAAGAATGTCCGCCAGGCAGCCGTCATGGCGGTGGACAAGGAGCTGCTGGTCAAGCGGCTGCTGCGCGGCTACGGCCAGCCGATCGACACGCTGGAGACGCCGGAATACGCGGCCTTCGATCCGTCGATCAAGGTCGAGCACAATCCGGAGAAGGCCAAGGAATTGCTTGCCGCCTCCGGCTATTCGACGAAGAAGCCGGCAAAGTTCACCATCCAGACGACCAAGGGCTTCAAGCCCAAGGACTACGAGATGGTGCAGGCGATCGTCGGCATGTGGCGCAAGGTCGGCATCGAGGCCGAGATCGAGGTCTACGAGATCGCCAAGCACTATGAACTGCGCGCCGCGCACAAGCTGGCGCCGGCGGCCTTCTACAACTGGGGCAATTCCATCGGCGACCCGACCACGTCGACTGGTTTCGCCATGTTCGGGCCGTCGCCGCACTCGTCGTGGAAGACCGACGATCTCGATGCCAAGATTGGCCCGCTCTGGGGCGAGAAGGACGAGGCCAAGCGCATCGCCGGCTGGAAAGCGGTCGACAAGTACATTGCCGAAGAGGCCTATGTGCTGCCACTGATCCAGTACGCCCAGCCAATCGTGCACTCGAAGAAGGTCAATGTCGTGCAGCACATATCCGGCGCGCTGCTGCCGGCTTTGATGACCCCGGCCTGATACCGGCCTGGACTTGCCGCGCGCCGTCCATAGCGACGGCGCGCATTTTCTTTCAGGCATAGGAGCCAGCAGGCTCCTGCAAAGATTTACATGCTCCTGCAACGATTCCTGATCCGTCTCCTGACGATGCTGATCACGCTGTTCGGCGTGGCCGTCGTCGTCTTCGTCGTGATCCGCGTCGCGCCCGGCGATCCGATCGCCATGATGCTGCCGCCTGGTGCGACGGATGACGACATCGCCCGCCTGCGCGCACTCTATGGGCTCGACAAGACCATCGTGCAGCAATTCTTCATCTGGCTGTCCGGCGTCGTCAGGGGCGATTTCGGCACCTCGATTTCGCTCAGGCAGGATGTGCTCGGCCTCGTCTTCAACCGGCTGCCGGCGACGCTGGAGCTCGCCATCGTCGCGCTGGTCATGGCGGTGGCGCTCGGCGGCACCACGGCCGTTCTCGGCGCGCGTGAACGCGGCACCGCGGTGGAAGCCGGCATCGACATCGCCAGCGGTGCGGCACTCTCCATTCCCGATTTCCTATGGGGCCTGGTGCTGATCCTTTTGTTCGGCGTGCTGGTGCCGATCTTCGACATTTCCGGCCGCGTGTCGCCGCAGCTCGACCTGCCCTTCGTCACCCAGTTCTATTTCTTCGAAAGCCTGCTGCGGCTGCGCTTCGACCTGACCTGGGACCTGTTGAAACACATGCTGATGCCGGCGGTGGCGCTGGCGTTGCCGCTGGCGGCGATCATCTCGCAGCTGTTGAAACAGTCGCTGAAGGAAGTGCTCGACCTCGACTATGTCGTGCTGGCCCGGGTCAAGGGATTTTCGGAAACGCAGGTCATCCTGCGCGAGGCGCTGAAGAACGCCGCTCTGCCGACGCTGACCCTGGTCGGTGTGCAGTTCACCTTCCTCATCGGCGGCACGGTCATCGTCGAGCGGCTGTTCTCCTATGAAGGCCTCGGCAACATGGCGATCGATGCCGTCATCAACCGCGACCTGCCGCTGATCCAGGGCATCGTGCTGGTCTTCGCGCTGCTGTTCGTGCTGATCAACCTTGCCGTCGACATGATGTATGCGCTGCTCAATCCGAGGCTGCGCCATGGATAGGGCCTCAAGACGCGGGCTGAGCCCCAGGCTATGGCTCGCCGGCGGCTGGCTGCTGCTGGCGCTGCTGGCGGCGATCTTCGCGCCGCTGGTAGCGCCGCAGGATCCGCTGGCGCAGGATTTGATGCTGGAGCGGCTGCCGCCGTTCTGGCTTGATGGCGCCGAGCCCGGCTATTGGCTTGGCACCGACAGTCTCGGCCGCGATCTCCTGTCGCGGCTGATCTTCGGCGGCCGCATCGCCTTCATCGTCGCCTTTGCCGCGGCCATCGCCGCTTGCCTCGTCGGCTCGACGCTCGGGCTGATCGCGGGCTATTTCGGCGGCTGGGCGGACCGCATCATTTCGCGCATCGTCGACATCTGGATGGCATTTCCGCCGGTGCTGTTCGCCATCCTGCTGGTCGCGGTGCTCGGTACGGGCTTGAGCTCAGTCATCCTGGCGATTGCGATCATCGACTGGACGCGTTTCTGCCGGGTGATCCGCGCCGAGGCGATGGGCCAGTCGCGCATGGACTATGTCGAGAATGCCCGCATTGCCGGCTATGGCCGCATCGGCATCATGCTGCGCGAAGTGCTGCCCAATGTGGTGCCGTCGATCGTGGCGCTGCTGTCCTTGGAGATGGGCATCGCCGTCATCGTCGAGGCCATCCTGTCCTTCGTCAATCTGTCGATCTCGACCGACGATCCGACCTGGGGCGGCATCATCGCCGAGGGACGGCTGTCGATCCACCAAGCCTGGTGGGTGCTGGTGTTTCCGCTGATCACGCTGATCCTCACCGTGCTGTCGTTCAGCCAGTTCGGCGAGGCGCTGAAGACGCGTTTCGACCCGGTGCTGCGATGAGCGCCTGTCTCGACATCGCCAATCTGAGCGCCGTGCTGCCGAACGGCGCTCGCGTGCTGCGCTCGGTGTCGCTCTCCGTGCAGCCTGGCGAGGTCCGCGCGCTGGTGGGCGAGAGCGGCGCCGGCAAGACGATGATCGGCAAGGCGGTGCTCGGTGTGCTGCCGTCGAGCGTACGCATTGTCGAAGGCGACATGCGGCTCGAGGGCGAGTATCTCGACAGGTTGCAGCCCAAGGCACGGCGGACGCTGATCGGTGCGCGCACCGCGCTGATCCCGCAGGATCCGCTGACCGCGCTCAACCCGTCGCGCCGCATCGGCCCGCAGATGACCGACCGGCTGGTGCGCATCCTCGGCTGGAGCGGCGAGAAGGCCGACAAGCGCATCCGGCAGTTGCTGGACGAGGTGCAGATCCGCGACCCTGACCGGGTGCTGAAATGCTATCCGCACGAACTCTCCGGCGGTATGCGCCAGCGCGTGCTGATCGCCGCCGCCTTCGCCGCCGAGCCACGGCTGATCGTCGCCGACGAGCCGACCACGGCGCTCGACGTCACCGTGCAGAAGCAGATCCTGCGCCTGATCGCTGCGTTGCAGCGCGAGCATGGCACGGCGATCCTGTTCGTCACCCATGATCTCGGCGTTGTCGCCAAGATCAGCCAGAAGGTCTCGGTGCTCTATGCCGGCAAGGTGGTGGAAGAGGCAGAGACGGCCGCGCTCTTCGCCGCCCCGCAACACCCCTACACGCGGGCGCTGATGGCGGCGACGCCGCGCTACACCGACCCGTTCGCTTCGCTGAAGCCTGTTGACGACGCGGTGTTGGCCGGGCTCGCTTCGGAGATCGCTGCCGCCGACCAAGCCTGGAGGCGGCCGCATGGCTGAGCCGCTCATTTCCGTGCGCGGGCTGAAGGTCGCGCTGCCCGACATGACCCGCAAGCCGCTGATCGGCCGCGCGCCGCTGGCCCAGATTCTGAAAGGCCTGGACTTCGATTTGCCGAAAGGCTCGGTGACCGGCATCGTGGGCGAGTCCGGATCGGGTAAGTCGACGCTCGGTCGCGCTTTGGTGCGGTTGCTAGAGCCCAGCGCCGGCAACATCACATTCGATGGCCGTGATATCACCCATCTGCCGGAGGCGGAGCTGCGGCCGCTGCGCCGCGATCTGCAGATGATCTTCCAGGACCCGATGTCGTCGCTCAACCCGCGCCGCACAATTGCCAGCATCATCGCGGCGCCGCTGAAGCAGAACGGCCTTGGCGACAGGCTCAAGGAACGCGTCGCGGAAGCGCTGCAGCGGGTCGGCCTGCCGCAGAGCTTCGCTAGCCGCTACCGCCACGAACTGTCGGGTGGCCAGCGCCAGCGCGTCGGCATTGCGCGCGCGCTGGCGCTGTCGCCGAAATTCGTGCTGGCCGACGAGATCGTCTCCGGGCTCGACGTCTCGACGCAGGCACAGATCCTCACCCTGCTGGAGAAGCTCGCCGCGGGGATGGGCCTGACGGTCGCCTTCATCAGCCATGATTTGTCGGTCATCCGGCGGCTGTGCCGGCAGGTCATCGTCATGCGCGAAGGCGTGATCGTCGAGGCCAGCGCCACCGACGCTTTGTTCGACAATCCCAGGCAGGCCTACACGCGCGACCTCATCGCAGCCATTCCGCTGCCTGAAATCGACGCCGGCTGGCTGGACATCCCCTCCGCGGCCAAGCCGCCGGCATGAATGCATACGCATGCCGAGAAGCGGACTTCGGACGTGCGAGCGCAAAGACCCAGGTCCCGCCAATGGAGAGGACTGACATGAAGACGATACTTCGAAATGCAACGCTCGCCGCGGCTGTCCTTGGCAGCGCCGGCATGGCCTCGGCGGATTCGATCCCCGGCATGCGCGGGCACGACCATACCGGCATCACCGTGCCCGACATGAAGCAGGCGGTCGACTTCTTCACCGAGGTGGTCGGTTGCAAGAAGGCGATGTCGTTCGGCCCGTTCGCCGACGACAAGGGCACCTTCATGCAGGACCTTCTGGGCGTCGATCCGAAGGCTGTCATCGAGCAGGTCACCATGGTGCGTTGCGGCTATGGCTCGAACATCGAGCTGTTCAAATACACCGCGCCCGACCAGAAGGATCTGACGCCGAAGAACAGCGACATTGGCGGCTTCCACATCGCTCTCTATGTCGACGATGTCGCCGCTGCCAAAGCCTATCTCGACGGCAAGGGCGTCAAGACCAGGATGGGACCGTTGCCGGTCAAGGAAGGGCCTGCCGCCGGCCAGACCATTCTCTATTTCCAGGCGCCCTGGGGATTGCAGCTGGAAGCGATCAGCTATCCCGATGGCATGGCCTATGAGAAGGGTGCCGAGACGGTGCTGTGGAGCCCGAAGAACCCGGACAAGTAATCTATCGCGGCGCGCTTGCGGATCGACACGCGGGCGCGCCGACCAGTGCTCGCTCAATGATTTCGATATAAAACTTTAAGCTTGAAATATCTTGCCGCCGGCGCGATACTGACCAGACAGCAAGCGAAGAGGAGATCGCACGGATGAAGGTTGCGGTTCTCGGCGGCGGACCAGCCGGCCTCTACTTTGCCATTTCGATGAAGCTGCGGGACGCCGCGCACGATGTGACGGTGTTCGAGCGCAACCGCGCCGACGACACGTTCGGCTGGGGCGTGGTGCTGTCGGCCGAAACACTCGAGAATCTCGCGAAGAACGATCCGGTCAGCGCCGTCTGGATCAAGAAGCATTTCGCCTATTGGGACGACATCGCCGTCATCCATGACGGCGTGCGCACGGTCTCGTCGGGCCATGGCTTTTGCGGCATCGGGCGCAAGCGGCTGCTGATCCTGCTGCAGCGCCGCGCCCGCGAACTCGGCGTCAAGCTGATGTTCGAGACCGACATCGCCGACCCCAAACCTTACATGGAGACGCACGATCTGGTCGTCGCCGCCGACGGATTGAACTCCAGGGCGCGCAACAGCTTCGTCGACATCTTCAAGCCCGACATCGACACCCGCAAATGCAAGTTCGTCTGGCTCGGCACCAACCAGAAATTCGACGACGCCTTCACCTTCATCTTCGAGAAGACCGAGCATGGCTGGGTGTGGGCGCACGCCTACCAGTTCGACAGCGAGACCGCGACCTTCATCGTCGAATGCAGCGAACAGACCTGGGCTGCCTTCGGCTTCGGCGCGATGTCGCAGCAGGAATCGATCGCAGTGTGCGAGCGCATCTTCGCCAAGCATCTTGGCGGCCATTCGCTGATGACCAATGCCAACCACATCCGTGGCTCGGCCTGGATCAATTTCCCGCGCGTGCTGTGCGAGCGCTGGTCGTACAAGAACCTGGCCTTGATGGGCGATGCGGCGGCATCGGCACATTTCTCGATCGGCTCCGGCACCAAGCTGGCGCTGGAAAGTGCGGTGGCGCTGGCGGAGTACGTCGAAACCGAACCGGACCTCGACGCGGCGTTCCGTAGATATGAGGATGCGCGCCGCACCGAGGTGCTGAAGCTGCAATCGGCGGCGCGCAATTCGCTCGAATGGTTCGAGGAGGTCGAGCGCTATCTCGGCCTCGATCCGGTGCAGTTCAATTATTCGCTGCTCACCCGTTCGCAGCGCATCAGCCATGAGAATTTGCGGCTGCGCGATGCCGAATGGCTGGGCGGCGCGGAAGAATGGTTCCAGCGCCAGGCGGGTGCCGGCGGCAACCGGCTGCGCCGCGCGCCGATGTTCGCGCCGTTCAAGCTGCGCGACATGAAGCTCAACAATCGCGTCGTCGTCTCGCCAATGGCGCAGTACAAGGCCGTCGACGGCTGCCCGACCGACTGGCATTTCACCCACTATGCCGAGCGCGCCAAGGGCGGCGCCGGCCTCGTCTATATCGAGATGACCTGCGTCAGCCCGGAAGGCCGCATCACGCCCGGCTGTCCCGGTTTCTACGCGCCTGAGCACGAGGTGGCGTGGAAGCGGCTGGTCGACTTCGTCCACACAGAGACAGAGGCGAAGATCTGCGCCCAGATCGGCCACTCCGGCGCCAAGGGCTCGACCCGGCTCGGCTGGGAAGGCACCGACGTGCCGCTAGTGTCCGGCAACTGGCCCATCATGGCGGCATCGGCGGTGGCGTGGTCGCCACAGAATCAGGTGCCGAAGGCGATGGACCGCGCCGACATGGATCTGGTGCGCGACCAGTTCGTGGCCTCCGCCGAGATGGCCGACCGCTGCGGCTTCGACATGCTGGAGATCCACGCCGCGCATGGCTATCTCCTGTCGTCCTTCATCACGCCGGTCACCAACCGGCGCACGGATGACTATGGCGGTTCGCTGGAAAGCCGCATGCGCTATCCCCTCGAAATCTTCCACGCGGTGCGTGCCGCCTGGCCGACGGGAAAGCCGATCTCGATGCGCATTTCGGCCAATGACTGGGTCGGCATTGAAGGCGTCACACCGGCCGACGCGGTCGAGATCGCACGGCTGCTGCATGAGGCCGGTGTCGACATATGCGACGTCTCGGCCGGCCAGACGTCCGCACTGGCGAAGCCGGTCTACGGCCGCATGTTCCAGACGCCGTTTTCCGACCGCATCCGCAACGAAGTCGGCATGGCGACGATGGCGGTCGGCAACATCTATGAGCCCGACCATGTCAACTCGATCCTGATGGCCGGCCGCGCCGATCTCGTCGCGCTGGCGCGGCCGCATCTGGCCGACCCGTACTGGACGCTACACGCGGCGGTGACGCTCGGCGACCGCGGCGTCAAATGGCCGGATCCCTACCTGCCTGGCCGCGACCAGATCTACCGGTTGGCCGAGCGTGATGCCGCTGCGGGGCTGAAAGTATGACGGCCGCAGCAGCGATCACCGGCAAGCACGCGCTGGTCACCGGCGGCGGCTCCGGCGTCGGCCGGGCCATCGCGCTGGTGCTGGCCGGTGCTGGCATCGATGTCACCATCTGCGGTCGGCGCGAGGCGGAACTTGCCAAGGTGGCCGGCGAAAGCGAAGGCATTTTCGCCATCGCCGCCGATGTCACCGATGAGGCGTCCATGGTCTCGCTCTACCAGACGGCGGAAGCCGCGCGCGGGCCGTTCGACATCGTCGTCGCCAATGCCGGCATGGCCGACAGCACGCCGGCGCACAAGACCACGCTTGCCGACTGGCAGCGGACTCTCGACGTCAATTTGACCGGCGCCTTCCTGACGGTGAAGCCGGCGCTCGCCGGCATGGCCGCGCGCAAGGCGGGCCGGATCGTGTTCATCGCCTCCACCGCCGGATTGAAGGGCTACGCCTATGTCGCGCCTTACGTCGCGGCCAAGCATGGCGTCGTCGGCCTGATGCGGGCGCTGGCCGCCGAGACGGCGAAATCCGGTGTCACCGTCAACGCGGTTTGCCCGGGGTTTGTGGAAACCGACATGCTGGAGGAGTCCATCCAGCGCATCATCGAAAAGACAGGCCGCTCGGCCGAGCAGGCGCGAACAAGCCTTGCTTCGACCAATCCGCAAGGCCGCTTCATCCAGCCGCAGGAAGTCGCCGCCGCCGTGCTGTGGCTATGCGGCGATGCGGCGGCATCGATCACCGGACAGGCAATTTCGATCTCAGGAGGCGAAACATGGTAGCCGGCCCCCTGCCCGCACCGTCGGGACCCGGCAAGGACCGCTTGCGTCTGTGGATCAGGCTGCTGCGCGCCTCGCGCACGATCGAGGCCGAGTTGCGCGAGCGGTTGAAGAAAGAATTCGATACGACCCTACCGCGCTTCGACGTCATGGCGGCGCTGTACCGAGTGCCGGAAGGTATGCTGATGAGCGACCTGTCGCGCTTCCTGCTGGTCTCCAACGGCAATGTCACTGGCATTGTCGACCGGCTGGTCTCGGAAGGGCTGGTCGCCCGCGCGCGCCGCAATGGCGACCGCCGCACCTCGATGGTGCGGCTGACCGAGGAAGGTACCAAATCCTTCGCCACCATCGCCGCCGCGCATGAAGGCTGGATCGGCGAATTGCTGGGCAAGGTCAGCGAGGAGGATGCCCGCCGGCTGACCGGCATGCTGACCTCGTTCCGCAGCAACTGGGAGGGACGCGAATGACTGGGATGGCCGGCCTCAAGCCGAAGCATTTCCTTTGGGAAGTCGAGGGCAAGATCGCCAAGGTCCGGCTCGACCGGCCGGAGCGCAAGAACCCGCTGACTTTCGACAGCTATGCCGAGTTGCGCGACACGTTTCGTGACCTCGTCTATGCCGACGACGTCGACGCCGTGGTGTTCCTGCCCAATGGCGGCAATTTCTGCTCCGGCGGCGATGTCCACGACATTATCGGCCCGCTGGTCAAGATGGACATGAAGCAGCTTCTGGCCTTCACCCGCATGACCGGCGATTTCGTCAAGGCGATGCTCAACTGCGGCAAGCCGATCATCGCCGCGGTCGACGGTGTCGCGGTCGGCGCCGGCGCCATCATCGCCATGAGCTCCGACATCCGCATCGCCACGCCGGAGGCCAAGACCGCCTTCCTGTTCACCCGCGTCGGGCTGGCCGGCTGCGACATGGGCGCCTGCGCGATCCTGCCGCGCATCATCGGCCAGGGCCGCGCCGCCGAACTGCTCTACACCGGCCGCACCATGACGGCAGCGGAAGGCGAGCGCTGGGGGTTCTACAACAGGCTGGTCGATGCGGCCTCCCTCGAGGCGGATGCCCTCGACATGGCGGCGCGCATCGTCTCCGGCCCGACCTTCGCGCATGGCATCACCAAGACGCAGCTCAACCAGGAATGGTCTATGGGTCTCGACCAGGCCATCGAGGCGGAAGCCCAGGCGCAAGCGATCTGCATGCAGACGGGCGATTTCGAGCGCGCCTACAAGGCGTTCGTGGCCAAGGAAAAGCCGGTGTTCGAGGGGAATTGATGGCTGACAAGAGTTTCCTCTCCTGGCCCTTCTTCGAGAACCGTCATCGCGAGATGGCCGAAAGCCTGGAAGCATGGTGCGCCAAGAACCTCCCCGTCGATCATCACGACGTCGATGCCGCCTGCCGCGAACTGGTGCAAAAACTCGGCCGCGATGGCTGGCTGAAACCAACAGCTGTCGACACCGACAATCCTGGCCCCCTCGATGTCCGCACGCTGTGCATCACGCGCGAGACGCTGGCACGTCACGACGGGCTCGCCGATTTCGCTTTCGCTATGCAGGGGCTAGGCACCGGCGCGCTCAGCCTGTTCGGCACGCCAGAGCAGCAGCAATGGCTGGCAAAGACACGCGCCGGCAAGGCGATCTCGGCCTTTGCCCTGTCGGAACCGCGTTCCGGCTCGGACGTCGCCAACACAGAGATGACGGCGACCCGCGACGGCGACAGCTATGTTCTCACCGGCGAAAAGACATGGATCTCCAATGGCGGCATTGCCGATTTCTATATCGTCTTTGCCCGCACCGGCGAAGCGCCGGGCGCCAAGGGGCTTTCCGCCTTTATCGTGCCGGGTGACGCCAAGGGCCTCGGCATCGCCGAGCGCCTCGAAGTGATCGCGCCGCATCCGCTGGCGCGGTTGTCCTTCGACCAGGTCCGCCTGCCTGCCGCCGCACTGATCGGCAAGCCCGGCGACGGTTTTCGTATCGCCATGTCGGTGCTCGACGTGTTCCGCTCGACGGTCGGCGCGGCAGCGCTCGGCTTTGCCCGCCGCGCGCTCGATGAAAGCATCCGCAGAGTGGCCGAGCGCAAGCTGTTCGGCGCGCCTATGGCCGAGTTGCAGATGGTGCAGGGCCACATCGCCGACATGGCGCTCGACGTCGATGCGGCGGCGCTTCTCGTCTACCGCGCCGCCTGGACCAAGGACATGGGCGCGGCGCGGGTGACGCGCGAAGCGGCGATGGCCAAGCTGTTTGCCACCGACAAGGCACAAGAGGTGATCGACAGAGCGGTGCAACTGCATGGCGGCGACGGCGTCCGCAAAGGCCATATCATCGAGAGCCTGTATCGCGAGATCCGCGCGCTGCGCATCTATGAGGGCGCTTCCGACGTGCAGAAAGTGGTCATCGCCAGGCAAGTGATGGGCGCGGCCTGACGGCAGGAAATTGACAGGCATTCGATTTTGAGAATTTGGTTTTAGGAATACCGGGAGGCTTGAAATGCACGAGATTTTGCAGCCGGAAGGCTGGGCCAAACCGGTCGGCTACGCCAATGGCGTCGCGGCGCGCGGGCGGCTCGTCTTCGTCGGTGGACAGGTTGGCTGGAACGGCCAGTGCCAGTTCGAAACCGACGATTTTGTTGGTCAGGTCCGGCAGACGCTGCAAAACATCGTCGCGGTGCTGGCCGAGGCCGGTGCGGAGCCGCGGCATATCACCTCGATGACCTGGTATTTCACCGACAAGGCCGAGTACCTCGCCAATCTCAGGGGTATCGGCGAAGCCTATCGCGAAGTGATCGGCCGGCATTTTCCGGCGATGGCCGCCATGCAGGTGATGGCGCTTGTCGAGGACCGCGCCAAGGTGGAGATCCAGGCCACCGCTGTTATCCCGGAATAAACACCCATCGCTTCGTCATCCTGGGGCGAAGCAAGGAGCGCAGCGACGCGGCGCAGACCCCAGGATCCATGCCGGGACTCGGAAGCGCCGCCACGGTTCAGAATTCTGCTCCGCTGCACTCCACGGCTAAGGTCGCGGCATGGATCCCAGGGTCTCCGTGACGCCACTGCGCGGCTGCTCCGCCCAGGGATGACTAAGTTGGGAAGGCCCCAGCCAATAGGCTAAACGATCAACCCTATCCGCGAAGTCCCGCCTTCCGCAAAATCGGCAGCACGTGGTCGCAGAAATAGGGCAGCTCCTGCGTGTAGTTGACGAAGGACAGCGCAATGCCCTGATAGCCGTGCCCGGCAATGGCGGCCATGTCGGCGGCGATCGTTTCCGGGGTTCCGATCAGCGGATAGGTGCCGGCGCCGCCGGCGAAGCGCTGGCGGTAGCGGTCATAGGCGTGCGGGTCGTGCGACTGCGAGAATTCCTTCTTGCCGGCCATGTGTGCGTCGACCGCGTCGTGGTCGGCCATCGTCACCGCATAGCGCGTGTAATAGGCCTGCGCCTCTTCCATCGTCGGACGGCAGACGACATGCGCCACGGTGTAGACGCCGACATCGCGGCCGACCTTGTCTGCCCGCTCGCTTATATCGGCGACATGCTTGCCGGCATCGCTCATCTCGGAAAAGGTCGTGAACAGATAATCGCAGCGTGCGGCGGCGAAATCGCGGCCCGGTCCGCCGAACGCGGCATTCATGGTCACCGGGCGCGGAACCTGCAGGCTGGCCGGCCGGCTGACAGCTTCCTTCAGGCGATAATAGGCGCCTTCGTAGTCGAGCGGCTCGGCCGACGCATAGAGCTTCTCAAGAATCTCGATCCACTCGGCTGCCTGGTCGTAACCCTTCTCGACCAGCGGCGTGCCGAACATGCCGAATTCCTTCGGGTTCCAGCCGCAGACGATGTTCAAGCCGGCGCGGCCCTGGCTGATGTGATCGACAGTCGCCAGCGCCTTGGCGGCGTAGAGAGGATGCACCAGCGGTACATGCACGGTCATGAACAGGCCGATCTGTTGGGTGGCCACCGCCAGCGCTGCCGCCCAGGTGAAGGTCTCGAACGACCATTCGCGCACCTTGTTGCGGCCGCCAAAACCGCGCCAGCGGGCGATCGGCAGCATGAACTCCAGCCCGGCGCGGTCGGCGATTTGCGCGGCCGTCAGATTGTCCTGCCAGCTTGCCGTCCAGCGTTCCGGTACATCGGTGATGGCGAGGCCGCCATCGGCGTTGGTCGAAAAGACGCCGAGCTTCAGTTTGTTGGAGCCGTGCAGGGGATGCGCTTTGATCATCTTGGGAACTCTCGGCGGGAGGCCACACGCTAGGCCCGCACAAAAATATTTCAAGCCTGAAATAGCTTCGCCTTGCTGCCGATTGCGGCTATGAATCTGCGTCACACGAAACAGGGGATCGGCATGAGCGACTTCCGCCAGAAATGCATCGGCAAGGCAAACCTTGTCGGCTCCTTCGCCTCCATTCCTCATCCCGTCGCGGTTGAAGTGATGGCGCAGGCCGGGCTCGATTTCCTCTGCATCGACTGGGAGCATGCGCAGATCTCGCGCGACATGATCGAGACCATGGTGCGCGCGGCCGACGTCCACCGCGTGCCGGCGATGGTGCGCGTTCCCGGCCATGCGCCGGAAGCCATCCAGGCGGCGCTCGACAGCGGCGCGCAAGGCGTGCTGGTGCCGCGCGCCTCGACCGCTGCCCAGGTGGAGGCAGCGGTGAAGGCATGTCGCTATCCGCCGCTCGGCGAGCGCGGCGTCGGACCCGGTCGGGCGGCCGGCTATGGCTATCGCATTCCCGAATATCTGGCCGGCGCCAATGACAGGATCGTCGTCGCGGTCCAGGTCGAGACAGCAGAGGGGCTCGCCAACATCGATGCGATCGCGGCCGTCGACGGCGTCGATGTGATCTTCGTCGGCCCCGGCGACCTTTCGGTGTCGATCGACGCGATCGGACCGCAAGGCGCCGACAAGCTCAATGCGGCGATCCGCAGGATCATCGGCGCGACGATCGCACACAAGAAGGTCGCCGGCATATTTTGCGCCAGCCCGCAGCCTGTCGGCCAATGGGCCGCCTTCGGCGCCAGCTTCTTCATCCTGGCCAGCGACACGATGTTTCTTGGAGCCGGCGCCGCGGCCAATTGCGCCGCGGCGCGCGATGAACTGGCATGAGACGGGCGCAGCCCGGCAACAAGGGCGTATCGGCGGCGCAACAGCCGGGCCAAACTTTTTAAGCTTAAAACTTTTGCCTTGAAAAGCGCGGCACTTTGGATAGCATCCGAAGTCGATGGTGACTGCCGCGCCGGAGGGGCTTTTCGGGCAGTCCATCGTGGTGCTCCGGGTGGGAGGGGTTCAGTCCTTGTCGTTCATACTGCCCCAGTCATCGTCCAGCGCGCGCTATGCGTTCGATGGCGTGCGCGCCCAGATCCGCGATCTGCACACCGAGAACATCGCCAACCTTGCCGTGCGTGCGCGCGAGCTGGGTGACGTGATCGCACTCTGGTACGGCGAAGGCGACATGGTGACGCCCGCCTTCATCCGCGATGCGGCAAAGGCCGCGTTCGATGAAGGGCTGACCTTCTATGTTCCCAACATGCGCGGCCACGGCCCGCTGAACGAAGCGCTGTCGGATTACCAGACGCGCGTCCATGGCCGGCCGATTCCGATAACACGCAGCACCGTCACGCCGGGCGGCATGCAGGCGCTGTATCTGGCCCTTGAGCTGCTGGTCGATACCGGCACCAATGTCGTCTATGTCGCGCCGCAATGGCCCAACATTCACAACGCCATCCATCTGATCGGCGGCGAGCCGCGGCCGTTTTCGCTCGACTTCAGGGGTGACTGGCGCCTCGACCTCGACCGGCTGTTCGCCACCTGCGATGCGCGCACCCGCGCCATCTTCCTGTCGACGCCATCCAACCCGACCGGCTGGACCGCGTCGCGCGAGGAGATGCAGGCGCTGCTCGACTTCAGCCGCCGCACCGGCATCTGGATCGTTTCCGACGAGGTCTATGGCCGCCTCTATTTCGATGGCGATGTCGCGCCCTCGATCCTGCAGATCGCCGAGGACGGCGACCGGGTGCTGTCGGTCAACAGCTTCTCCAAGGCCTGGGCGATGACCGGCTGGCGCATCGGCTGGCTGACGCATCCATCAGGAGTGGCCGACCAGCTCGGCGCCATGACCCAGTATGTCAACAGCGGCACCGCTGCTCCGATCCAGGCCGGTGCCGTCGCGGCGATTCGCCGGGGCGAGCCGCTGGTCGAAGAAATCCGGCAGCGCATCAGGACCGGCCTCGATCTCGCCTATGACAGGCTGGCGCAAATTCCCGGCATTATCCTGCCGGCGAAACCGCGCGGCGGCATGTATGCCTTCTTCGCCATGGAAGGTGAAAGCGATGCCCGCGAGGCCTGCGCCAGGATTCTGGAGACGGCACGCGTCGGGCTGGCGCCCGGCCACCTCTTCGGAAGTTCGGCAACGGCCTTCCTGCGGATGTGTGTCTGCCGTGACCGTGACCAGATAGCGACCGCGCTCGACCGCATGGTCGCTGCCATGAATTGACGCCCCGCTGGGAGGTGGGACGGCAAGAAACCGTGCGGGGTGAGCCCCGCCCGATCAACAACCAGAGGGGACACCCCAGAGGGACCACCAATGAAGCTCAACCGTCGCAATATCATCCTTCTCGCCGCCGCCATCGGCATCGCCGCCGGCCCTGCGACCGCCTATGCGGCCGATGTGCTCAATGTCGGCGCCTACCCGACCAATCCGCCCTTCGAATACAAGAACGAGAGCGGCACCTTCGAGGGCTTTGAAGTCGACATCGTCAATGAGGCGGCCAAGCGCATCGGCATGACCACCGACATCGCCGATCTCGGCTTCCAGGCGCTGTTCGCGGCCACCACCTCGAAGCGCATCGACGTCGCCATCTCCTCGATCACCATCACGGCGGAGCGGCTGAAGTCGCAGTCTTTCACCCAGCCCTATTATGATTCTGACATGGGCATCGCCACGAAGGCCGACAGCGCTGTCAACGCCGAGGCCGACCTCAAGGGCAAGATCGTCGGCGTGCTGTCCGGCTCGACCGGCGAGACCTGGGTCAAGGCGCATCAGGAAGCCGACGGCTTCAGTGACGTGAAGGGCTATGACACGCAGCAGAACCTGCTGCTCGACCTCAGCGCCGGCCGCGTCGACGCCGCCGTCAGCGACATTCCGGGCATGGAATACTCCTTCACCAAGATGAAGGATTTGAAGGTCAAGCAGCGCATCAAGACCGGCGAACAGTACGGCCTGATGATGACCAAGGACCACCCGCTGCTTGGCAAGCTCAACGACGCGCTGACCGCGATGAAGAAGGACGGCACGCTGGCCGCCATCCACAAGAAGTGGTTCGGCAGCGACGCGCCGGCCGATTCCTCGACGGTGAAGGAAATGCCGCTGCCGAAGGCCTGAGTGGCGATGCACTGAAATCGTGCCGGCTTTTCCAGGCCGGCACGATTCGTTTCCTGCCTCAGCGCCGCGGTCGCGCAGACCGCCTCGCCGCAGGCGCGGTCGATTGGTTTTAACTTGAGCACCCTTTGCTCTGGGGTGCGGGAACGCTCCCATGTCGCTGATCGACACCTTCTTCAATCCCGATGTTATTGCGTCCAGCCTGCCGGCGCTGCTGCGCGGCTTCCTGAACACGCTGCTGCTCGGCATTTTGAGCATCGGCATCGGCATTCCCATCGGCCTGGTGATCAGCCTGCTGCGGCTCTATGCGCCGAAGCCGGTGCGCTGGCTGGCGGTCGGCTACACCGATATTTTCCGCGCCCTGCCGGTGCTGGTGGTGCTGATCCTGATCTACTATGCGCTGCCCTTTCTCGGCATCCGCCTGTCGTCCTGGGCCTCCGCCGTGACGGCGTTTGCCTTCATCATGTCGGCCTATTCGGCCGAAGTGTTCGCTCCGGCATAGAGAGCATTCCGAAAGGCCAGTTCGAGGCGTCGCAGGCGCTTGGCCTGCCGTTCCTTTTGACCTTGCGCAAGGTGGTGCTGCCACAGGCGATCCGCGTGGTCATTCCGCCGATGACCAGCAACTGCGTCTCGATGTTCAAGGACACATCGCTCGCCTCGACCGTGGCGCTGCCGGAACTGTTGAAGGAGGCGACCAACGCGCAGTCGCTCTACGCCAACCCCTCGCCGCTGATCGGCGCAGCGCTTGTCTATCTCATCTTCCTCTGGCCGATGGTTCGCCTCGTCAGCCTGCTTGAAGACCGCTTCAAGACAGAAAAGACGCGCTGACCCCGCCCGCAAAAAAACGCTTCGCAGGAGACCACCTTTGAGCAATCCCCAGACCGCCGGCGACTTTCCGGTTGCCACCATCCGCGCCATGTTTCCCGCTCTGCAGCGGGCCGGCGATTTCGTCTTCATGGACAACGCCGCCGGTGCGCAGATCCCGCAGAGCGTGCTCGACGCGGTGACCAACCATCTGGTTTCGCACAATGTGCAGCGCGGCGGCCGCTATGGCCGCAGTGTCACCGTCGACCAGTCGGTCGCCGATGCCCGGACAAGCGTGGCACTGCTGATCAACGCCACCAGCCCGGCGGAAATCTGCTTCGGCATGAACGCCACCTCGTTCATCCGCCTCGTCAGCCTCGGCATCGGCCAGATGCTCGCCAGAGATTCAGAGGGGGAGCGCGACGAGATCGTCATCACCGACATGGACCACGACGCCAACATCGCGACCTGGCTGGCGCTGGAATCCGCCGGCGCCAAGTTCAAGTGGTGGCGCATGCGTGACGACGGCAATTTGCATGTCGACGATCTGCGGCCACTGGTTTCCGACCGCACCCGCCTTGTCGCCTGCACGGTGACGGCGCATTCGATCGGCTCGATCGTCGATGTCGCCTCGGTGGCTGAGATCGCGCATGCGGCCGGTGCCGAAGTGTTCCTCGACTGCGTGCATTATGGGCCGCACGGGCTGATCGACGTCCAGGCCTGGGACTGCGATTACCTCGTCTGCTCCGGCTACAAGAATTTCTCGCCGCATATGGGTTTTCTCTGGGGTCGTTTCGACACGCTGAAGCGGCTGCCGACTTTCCGCGAGGATTTCATTCCGGACGAACCTCCCTACAAGGTGGAGGCCGGCACCTTCATCTACGAGAATGTCTCCGGCATGGATGCCGCAGTCCAGTATCTGGAACTGATCGGCCGCAACCTGGCGCCGTCCAACAACCGCTCGCGGCGCGAAAACATCGTCGCCGGCATGGGCGCCATCCGCGACTATGAGCTGCTGCTGGCGCGCGAGATGCTTGGCGTGCTGAAGGGTTGCGGGGCGACCATCTACGGCGTCGCCGACGAGGCCCGCATCAACGAGCGCGTGCCGACCTTCTGCTTCAACATCGGCAAGCTCTCGCCCCAGCGCATCGTCGAGGAGATGGCCGAGATGCAGATCGGCATCCGCGACGGCCACATGTACGCGCCGCGGCTGATGAAGCGCCTCAACCTGTCGATGGACAGCGGCGCCATCCGCGCCTCGCTGGTGCATTACAACACGGTCGGGGAAGTGCATCGCTTCGGCGAGGCGCTGCGCGCGATTATTGCGAAGTTGTCGTGAGATGATCGGGCCCGACGATGCGAGCGCGAACGGGGCGACGGCTCTTGTTGTCCTCAGTGAACCCGCGCCGGACGATATCGTCGCGCTCGAGGATCAGCTCTACGGATTCAACGTCGCCGCGACTGGCATCGATGACGGCCGCTATCTGTCGATATTCTTGAAGAGGGACAACGGGACGATCTATGCCGGTCTCCACGGGCACAGTTGGGCGGGCGTGTGCGAAATCAAGACGCTATGGATCGCCGACAGCGAGCGCGGCAAAGGCCTCGGCTCGCGCCTCCTTGCAGCCGCAGAACGGGAGGCTCGGCTGCGCGGATGCCATGTCATCCATCTCGCGTCCTTCACCTTCCAGGCGCCGGACTTCTATGAAAGGCATGGATTTCAGCGGCTGGTGCAACTCGAGGACTTTCCGCGCGGCCACGCCAATGTCCTGCTCGCAAAGACGCTGATGCCTGAGGCACCAGTCTAGCTTGCCCTCGCCAGAAGGCAGCGACGTCCGCAGTCAGGCCGCCGCCTTCTTCTTCGCCAGCCTCGCCTTGATGCTCGCCACGTCGGCGCGCGGCGTCGCTGCGAACAGCGTTTTGGTATAGCTGTGCTTGGGGTCTGAAAAGACCTCGTCGCGCGAGCCATATTCGACCGCCTCGCCGAAATACATCACCATCACATCGTCGGCGATGTAGCGCACCACGGACAGATCGTGGCTGATGAAGACATAGGTCAGCTGGAACTCGTCCTGCAGGTCGGCGAGCAGGTTCAGCACCTGCGCCTGCACCGACAGGTCGAGCGCCGAGACCGGCTCGTCCAGAACCAAGAGGCTCGGGTTCAACATCAGCGCGCGGGCAATGGCGATGCGCTGGCGCTGGCCGCCCGAGAACATATGCGGATAGCGATTATAGTGCTCGGGGCCGAGGCCGACCTTCTTCAGCATCTTCATGGCGAGGTCGCGCCGCTCCTCGGCCGGCTTGCCGGTGTTGATGAGCAGCGGTTCGCCCAGCACGTCGCCGATCTTCTGGCGCGGGTTGAGCGAGCCGTAAGGGTTCTGGAAAACGATCTGCACCTTGCGGCGCATCTCCTTGCTCAACCCGTCCTTGGCGATGTCGACCTTGTTGCCGTCGATGAACAGTTCGCCCGAAGTCGCCGGATCGATCAGCGTGATGATGCGCGCCAGCGTGGACTTGCCGCAGCCGCTTTCGCCGACGATGGCCAGTGTCTTGCCCTTGTCGACGCTGAACGAGACGCCCTTGACCGCATGCACGGTGCGCGAACCGCGAAACAGGCCGCCGCCGACGTGATAATCGCGCTTGATGTCCTTGCCTTCAACGACCTTGATGCTCATCAGGCGACTCCGGCGGCCGGTTCGAACAGCATGTCTGAGACGGTCGGCAGCCGGTCGCCGACGGCGTTATCCGGCAGCGCCGACAGGAGCGCGCGGGTGTAATTGCTTTTTGGCGATTCAAACAGCGACAGCACGTCGGCCTCTTCCATCTTGCGGCCCTTGTACTGGACGATGACGCGGTCGGCGGTCTCGGCCACCACGCCCATATTGTGGGTGATCATGATCAGGCCCATACCGTATTTGGCCTGCAGCGAGACCAAGAGATCGAGGATCTGCTTCTGGATGGTGACGTCGAGCGCGGTGGTCGGCTCGTCGGCGATCAAAAGCTTAGGATTGCAGGCAATGGCGATGGCGATCATGACGCGCTGGCACTGGCCGCCCGACATCTGGTGCGGGAACGAGTTCAGCCGTTCCGCCGGCTCGGCAATGCCAACCTGCGTCAGCAGTTCGATGGCGCGCTCCCGGCGCTTCGCACCGTCCATGCCCATGTGGAAACGCAGCACCTCTTCGATCTGGAAACCGACGGTGAAGCAGGGATTGAGGCTGGCCATCGGCTCCTGGAAGATCATCGACATGTCCTTGCCGACGATCTTGCGCCGCTCGGCGGGGCTCAGCTTCAGGAGGTCGCGGCCATTGAAGCTCATGCGGTCGGCCGTGACTTTGGCTGTCCACGGCAAAAGGCCCATCACCGCCAACATCGAGACCGACTTGCCGGAACCGGATTCGCCGACGATCGCCAGCACTTCGCGCTCGTCGACGTGCAGCGACACGCCATCGACGGCGCGGAAGGAACCGGACGCGGTCTGGAATTCGACGACGAGATTTTGAATGTCGAGCAGCGCCATCATGACCTCCTCAGTTTCGGGTCGAGCGCGTCGCGCAGGCCGTCGCCGATCAGATTGATGGCAAGCACGGTGATCAGGATGGCAAGGCCGGGGAAGGTCACCACCCACCAGGCACGCAGGATGAATTCGCGCGCCGAAGCAAGCATGGTGCCCCATTCCGGGGTCGGCGGCTGCGCGCCAAGGCCGAGGAAGCCAAGAGCGGCGGCTTCCAGGATGGCATTGGAAAAGGACAGCGTGCCCTGGACGATCAACGGCCCCAGGCAGTTGGGCAGGATGGTGCGAAGCATCAGCCTGAGATGCCCGGCGCCGGCGACCTTCGCCGCCACGACATATTCGCGGCTCTTCTCCGCCATCACCGCAGCGCGCACAAGGCGCGCGAAATGCGGCTGCAGCACGAGCGCGATGGCCAGCATCGCGTTGAACAGGCCGGGACCGAGGATGGTGACCATCACCAGCGCCAGCAACAGCGACGGGAAGGCCAGGATCAGGTCCATGACCCGCATGATCGCCACGTCGACCCAGCCACGGAAATAGCCGGCCAGCAGGCCGAGCGTGATGCCTCCGGCGAGCGCCAGCGTGACCACGACCGCGCCGATGAGCAGCGAGAAGCGCGCGCCATAGAGCAGGCGCGAAAGGATGTCGCGGCCGACGGGATCAGTGCCCAGCAGATATTGCGAGCTGCCGCCGGCCTGCCAGGCCGGAGGCCGCAGGAAGGCGGTCTTGTCCTGAATGTCGGGCGCATAGGGCGCGAGCAACGGCGCAAACAGCGCCGCCAGCACCAAGAGGATGAAGACGAACAGGCCGATGACGGCGCCCCGGTTCACCGAGAAATAATACCAGAAGGTCCTGAGGCCGGTGAGACGATCCGGGTTGCCGGAGGCCATCGGGGCGATTTCGGTCGACTGGCTCATCACGCCGCCCTTATGCGTGGGTTGATGACGGCATAGAGCACGTCGACGATCAGATTCACGGCCATGACGATAAGGGCAATCAACAGCAGGCCAGACTGCACGACAACATAGTCGCGCTTGGATATGGATTCGACCATCCATCTGCCGATGCCGGGCCACGAGAAAATTGTTTCGGTAAGGATGGCGCCGGCGAGCAGCGTACTAACCTGCAGGCCGATGGTGGTGACCACCGGGATGAGTGCGTTGCGCAGAGCATGCACCCCGATGACTCGGGCCGACGAAAGCCCTTTGGCTCGGGCCGTCCGCACGTAGTCCTCGCCCAGCACCTCGAGCATGGCGGAGCGCGTCTGGCGCGCTATCACAGCCAGCGGAATGGTGCCGAGCACGATTGTCGGTAGCACCAAATGGCGCAATACCGAGCGAAATGCATCCCATTTGCCGTAGAGCAAGGTGTCGATGGTCATGAAGCCGGTGATCGGCTTGAAGAAGTACTGCAGGTCGATGCGGCCGTTAACCGGTGTCCAGCCGAGATAACCGGAGAAAAAGATGATCAGCAGCAGGCCCCACCAGAAGATCGGCATGGAGTAGCCGACGAGCGCGGTGCCCATCAGCGACTGGTCGAACCACGAGCCGCGCTTGACGGCCGCGAAGATGCCGGCCGGGATGCCGAGCACCATGGCGAAAATCATGGCGAAGAACGACAGTTCCAGCGTCGCCGGGAACAGCGTCTTGAACTCTTCAAGCACCGGGCGCTTGGACGAAATGGAAACGCCGAAATCGCCGGTGGCGACTGCACCGACATAGCGAGCATACTGCTCCCAGATCGGCAGATTGTAGCCGAACTGTTCCTTGAGTTCCTCGTAACGCGCGGGCGCCACGCCGTGTTCGCCGGCCATGGCAAGAATGGGATCGCCGGGCAGCAGCCTGACGAAGGCGAAGGCACAGATAGTGATGCCGACTAGCGTCGGGATCAAAAGTGCAATTCTGTGAAGAATATATTTGAGCATGGCGAAGGGGGCGGCGCTCTAGAGCGCCGCCCCACTCAATGTCTTATTCGGCTTTGTCGACGCCGTCGAAGCGGTGAATGCCGAGCGGGTCCATCATGAAACCGCTGACATTCTTGCGCACGACCGCGTAGACTTGGCTATGCGCCAGCAGGAAGGCCGGAGCCTGCTTCTGGAAGACGACCTGCGCCTCGCCATAGAGCTTGGCACGCTCGGCCTGGTCGCTGGTCTTCTTGGCCTTCTGGATCAGGTCTTCGAAGTCCTTGTCGCACCAGCTGGAGTAGTTCGAGACGCCGATGGCGGAGCAAGCGAACAGGGTGGCGAAGAAGTTGTCCGGATCGCCATTGTCACCGGTCCAGCCGATCTGGAACGCACCGGGACGGTCCTTCTTCTTGCCTTCCGAGCGATACTTGGTCCACTCGTAGTTGACGATCTCCGCCTTGACGCCGACCTTGGCCCAGTCAGCCTGGATCAGTTCGGCGGCGCGCTGGAAGTTCGGGTTGTAGGGACGAACGCGATCGGAAGCCCAGAGCTGGATTTCCTTCAACCCGGCAGCCTCAAGCACCTTCTTGGCCGCATCCGGATTATAGGCGTCGGCCTTCACATCCTTGTTCCACGACCACATGGTCGGCGGGATCAGGTTTTCGGCAGGCGTGGCGCCGGCATCCTGGAACAGCGACTTGATCAGCGCTTCCCGGTCGATCGCCTGGTTGAGCGCGTGGCGCACCTCAGGCTTGTCGAGCGGCGGGATGGTGGTGTTGTAGCTCATATAACCGATGTTCAGGCCGGCCTGATCCATCAGGGTCACGTCGTTGTTGGCCTTGATCGTGCCGATGTCGGCAGGATTCGGATAGGGAGCGATGTCGCATTCGCCGGCAAGCACCTTCTGGATGCGGGCGGTCGCATCAGGCGTGATGGCGAAGACGAGATCGTCGATCTTCTCCTTACCCTTGAAATAATCCGGGTGGGCCGCGTAGCGGATGACCGAATCCAGCTGGTAGTCGACAAACTGGAACGGACCGGTGCCGATCGGCTTGGTCGAGAAATCGGCCATCTTGCCGTCCTTCGCCAACTGGTCGGCATATTCCTTCGACACGATGGAGGCGAAGTCCATGCCGAGATTGGCCAGCATCGGCGCGTTCGGCTCGGTCAGCGTCAGCTTGACGGTCAGGTCATCGACCTTTTCCCACTTGGCGACGTATTTCGGCATGTCCATGCCGGTGTAGTAGTCCCAGGTCAGGTTGGGCAGATACTTGTCGCCATTCCAGGGGTTCGCCTTGTTGAACTGGCGATCGAAGGAGAAGACGACGTCGTCGGCGTTGAGGTCACGCGTCGGCTTGAAATAGTCGGTGGTCTGGAACTTCACGCCCGGATGCAGGTGGAACGTATATACCAGGCCGTCGTCCGAGATTTCCCACTTGTCGGCGAGGCCGGGCTCGACCTCGGTGCCGCCATGCTTGAATTCGACCAGACGCGAATAGACGGTACGCGACGAGGCATCGAAATCGTTGCCGCCGGTCGTCGTACCCGGATCGAAATTGGCCGGCGACGCTTCCGAGCAATAGACAAGCGTCTTCGCATTGGCCATGCCGCTCAGGACGCTTGCAGCCAGCAACGCGGCCGCAAAAGCGAGTTTCTTTTTCATTGAGCACTCCCTGATGTTCTTCCAAGCCCCTCTATCAGGCTCGCGAAGCGCGCATATAAGCACCGTTTTTCCGGCTTTGGAACACCCCGTTTGCTTACCCCGCGGGAAGCAGGAAAAAAATCCGCCATTTTGCTAAACGGCAGAAAAAATTAGCAGTTTTTTCCACTCACGAGATTGTTAACGACCGCATTTTTTTATTGATCCGGCATCTGGCGACATCAACGCCGCGTCCGCCTTCATCCGATCGTCGATGTGGAAAGATACCGGTTGCAAGTGTCGCCGACGGGAAGATTTTCGGCGGCAAATCTTTCGGCGCCTTGCCGCAGGGGCAAGACTTGCACCGCCGCCGATAGAGGCAATACATAGATGGATATGCTGGCGGCAGCGGAGGACGTCTCTGTCAATTCGGAGGCGGGCGCGGCACAGGCGACCAAACGGGCGAACAAGAATTGCTAGGGAGGAACGGGTGGCAAAAGCATCGAAGACGCCGGTGAAAGCGTCGGCCAAGGCAGTCTCGAAACCAGCTGCCGCCGACGGGCAAGGCAAAGCTGCCGCCAAGGCCGCGACCGCCAAAGCCGAGGCAAAGCCTGCCAAGACAGCACCGGCGGCAAAGGCTGCCACCACCGCCAAGGCCGCTGCGAAGCCGGCAACGAAAGCCGCCCCGGCAAAGATCTCCGCGACGAAGACTTCTCCGACGAAGACTCCGGCAAAGACTTCTCCGGCAAAGACTGGGCAATGAAAGCCGGGGCGCCAGCGAAGGCAGTGCCGGCATCGAAACCGGCGACGGCTGCCACCAAGCGGCTGCCGAAGGCGCTGACAGAACTTGCTGCCGGCCTGCCCGAAAAGCCGTGGCTCAAGAGCTATCCGAAAAATGTGCCGGCCGAGATCGGTGCGTTGCCCTACAGTTCGATCGGCGATTTCCTGGTCGCTGCCTGCAAGCAATTTTCCTCCCAGCCGGCCTTCACCTGCATGGACAAATCCATCAGCTACGCCGATGTCGAGCAGTTGTCGGCGGCCTTCGGTGCCTATCTGCAATCGAAGGGGCTGCAAAAGGGTGCGCGCGTCGCCCTGATGATGCCCAACGTCCTGCAATATCCGGTGGCGATGATGGGCATCCTGCGCGCCGGCTATGTCGTGGTGAACATCAATCCGCTTTACACGCCGCGCGAGCTGGAACACCAGCTCAAGGATTCCGGCGCACAAGCCATCGTCATCCTGGAAAACTTCGCCAACACCTTGCAGGCGGTAATCGCCAGGACCGCGGTCAAGCATGTCGTGGTGGCGGCCATGGGCGACATGCTCGGCGGCCTCAAGGGCACGATCGTCAACTTCGTCGTGCGCCGCGTGAAGAAGATGGTGCCGGCATGGTCGCTGCCTGGACATGTCAAGTTCAACGTGGCGATGAAGGCCGGCGCCGGCCTCGGCTTCAAGCCAGCCAAGGTTGCAGCCGACGATGTCGCCTTCTTGCAATATACGGGCGGCACCACGGGCGTCTCCAAGGGCGCCACGCTGCTGCACAGCAATGTGCTCTCCAATGTCGTGCAGAACGCGCAGTGGATGGAAGACGCCTATACGATCAAACCGAAACCCGCGCACCCGAACTTCATCTGCGCGCTGCCGCTCTATCATATCTTCGCGCTGACCGTGAACGCATTGATGGGCATGCAGCAAGGTGCCCGCAACGTGCTCATTCCCAATCCGCGCGACATTCCAGGCTTCGTCAAGGAACTGGCGAAGTATCCGGCCCACATCTTTCCCGGCCTCAACACGCTGTTCAATGCGCTGCTCAACAATGAGGATTTCCGCAAACTCGACTTCAAGCCGCTGGTGCTGACACTGGGCGGCGGTATGGCGGTGCAAAAGGGCGTCGCCGAACGCTGGAAGGCGTTGACCGGCTGCCCTGTCACTGAAGGCTACGGCCTGTCGGAAACCTCGCCGGTGGCCACCGCCAACAAGTTCAGTTCCGGCGACTTCACCGGCACGATCGGCCTGCCGCTGCCCTCGACGGAAATCGCCATCCGCGACGACGACGGCAACAATTTGCCGCTCGGCGAGGTCGGCGAAATCTGCATCCGGGGACCGCAGGTGATGGCGGGCTACTGGAACCGGCCTGACGAGACCGCCAAGGTGATGACCAAGGACGGCTACTTCAAGTCAGGCGATATGGGCTTCATGGACGAGCGCGGCTACACCAAGATCGTCGACCGCAAGAAGGATATGATCCTGGTCTCGGGCTTCAACGTCTATCCGAACGAGCTCGAAGAGGTCGTGGCGATGCATCCAGGCGTGCTCGAAGTGGCGGCGATCGGCGTGCCGGACGAGCACTCCGGCGAAGTGCCGAAGCTGTTCATCGTCAAGAAGGATCCAGCCCTGACCGCTGAAGCCATCACCGCTTTTTGCCGCGAGAACCTGACCGGTTACAAGCGGCCCAAATACATCGAGTTCAGGACCGAATTGCCGAAGACGCCGGTCGGCAAGATCCTGCGGCGGGCGCTGCGCGCCTAGTGAGGGAAGATTCTGTCCGCGACGAGGCGGCGGGCAACGGTTCGCCGGACAAGGATTCGCTGGACCGGCGCCCGCGCCTCGGCCCGGCGGAATTCATCAAGGCCAACATGCGCCTCGTCCCGGTGCCGGCGCTTCCTGAAATCCTGTTTACACCGCCCATCCGGGCAGCGGGTTGAGACGACTCGTCGACCCTGAAGACGATGCCAGCGAGGACGCGCCGGAACCGCAGCCGCCCTACTGGGCCTATGCGTGGGCCGGCGGTACGGTGCTGGCACGCTACATCCTTGACCGTCCAATGAGCGTGGCGGGCCGCCGCGTGCTGGACCTCGGCGCCGGCTCCGGCATTGTCGGCATCGCCGCGGCGAAAGCCGGCGCGCGTGAGGTGATCGCCGCCGAAATCGACCGCAACGGCGTCGCCGCGCTCGGCCTCAACGCGGCGGCGAACGGCGTCAAAATTACCATTGTCGATGGCGATATCACCGGGGGCTCGCCGCCCTTGGTCGATCTCGTGCTTGCCGGCGATGTGTTCTACGGGCGGGACGTCGCTGAGCGCGTCATGCCTTTTTTCGACCGCTGCCTTGCCGCCGGAATTGAGGTGCTGGTCGGCGATCCGGGCCGGGCCTATCTGCCGCGCTCGCGATTGCGCCTGCTTGCCGAATATCAGGTGCCGGATTTCGGCGACGCGAAAGACGCCGCCGCAAGGCCGAGCGGCGTCTTTCGTTTCGAGGCCGAACCTGACGGTTAGACCGTCTCCCTGACTCGTGCCGAAAGGAAATCCGGCAGGTCGGCAACCGAATCCAGGATGACGTCGGCAATCTCGGCCAGCGATTCGCGCGTGCCGGTGCCGGAGAGCACGCCCACCGCCAGGCCGCAGCCGCCGGCGCGCGCCATTTCGAGATCGTGGCGGTTGTCGCCGACCATGGCGATCTCCGACGGCTTCAGGCCGGTGAGATCGCAAAAGGCCTGGATGGTGTCGGGCGCCGGTTTCGGATTGGCCACCGCGTCGTAGCCATAGGCGGCGTCGAACAGTTGTGCGACGCCGAGCGTAACCAAGGTTTTTTCCGCACCGCTGGTGGAATCGTTGGTGGCGACGCCAAGCCGGTAGGACCTTTTGTGCAGTGTTGCCAACGTGTCGACGATGCCCGGCAGCGCCACCGCCATCGATGAACCCTGTACCGAGGTGATCTCGTTGAAGCGGGCGACGGCCAGCATCTGGTCTTCGTCGGACAGACGCGGGAACCATAGCTCGACGACGTCCATGTTGGTGCCCGAGGCAAAGATCGAATCGGGCTTGAAGCGCCGGTTGGCGAAATCGAAGCCGGCGGCCGCGAGCAGCCTGTCGGCCTTCCAGCGGTCGCCATCGGATGCGTCCATGGCCATGAAGTCGGCGATGCCGAGCCAGGTCGCGTTGAAGTCGACAAGTGTCCCGTCCTTGTCGAACAATATGCCCTTGATGTCTGCCAAATCAGTCACTCCGAACCACGCAATTGGTGGATGCGTTCCACAAGGCCCCTGGTCGAGGCGTCCCGGTTTGCGGCGCTTTCCTTGCCTTCCACGACAGGCAGCAGGCCGGTCGCCAGTTCCTTACCGAGTTCGACGCCCCACTGGTCGAAGGAATTGATGTTGAACAGCGTGCCCTCGACGAAGACGCGATGCTCGTAGAGCGCGATCAGCCGGCCGAAGGTGCGGGGATCGAGCTTGCGATAGAGGATGGTCATCGAAGGCCGGTTGCCGGAGAAGACACGATGCGGCGCTATCTTGTCGACGTCGGCCGGCTTCATGCCCTTGGCCAGCATCTGCGCGCGCGCCTCGTCCAGCGTGCGGCCCTTCATCAGAGCTTCCGATTGCGCCAGGCAATTGGAGAGCAGCAGGTCATGCTGGTGCTTGAGCTCAGGCTCGTGGCCGACCGCCGCTGCCAGGAATTCGACCGGGATGAAGTCGGTGCCCTGGTGCAGAAGCTGGAAGAAGGCGTGCTGGCCATTGGTGCCCGGCTCGCCCCAGACCAGCGGCCCGGTCGGCGTCGCCACCGGCGTGCCGTCCAGAGTGACGCCCTTGCCGTTCGATTCCATATCGAGCTGCTGCAGATAGGCCGGCAGCCGGGACAGGCGCTGATCATAGGGGATCACCGCGCGGGCCGGATAGAAGCAGATCACCCGATGCCACCAGCCGACCAGCCCGAGCAACGCCGGCAGGTTCCCGGCGAGCGGCGCGGTGCGGAAATGCTCGTCCATCTCGTGGGCGCCGTCGAGGAAGGCGCGGAAATTCCGCCGGACCGACGGCAATCATGACGGGAAGGCCGATGGCGCCCCAGACCGAATAGCGGCCGCCGACCCAGTCCCAGAAGCCGAAGACGCGATCGGATTCGATGCCGAACTTGGCCACCAGGTCGAGCGCCGTCGAGACGGCGGCGAAATGCTTGCCGACCGCCTGCTTGCCGAGTGCCTTCTGCACCCAGTCGCGCGCCGTCTGCGCATTGGTCATCGTCTCGACCGTGGTGAAGGTCTTGGAGGCGATGATGAACAGCGTGGTTTCGGCCGACAGGCCCTTCAGCGTGTCATGGATATGGGCGCCGTCGATGTTGGAGACATAGTGCGCGCGCGGCCCGTCATGATAGGGGGCGAGCGCCAGCGTCGCCATGGCCGGGCCGAGGTCGGAGCCGCCAATGCCGATGTTGACGATGTCGGTGATCTTCTTGCCTGTGGCACCGGCCGCTTTGCCGGAGCGGATGGCATCGGCGAAGGCGCCCATCGCGTCAAGCACGGAAAGGACATCCGCCTTGACGTCCTGGCCGTCGACCGTGACGCCCTTGCCGCTGAGGTTGCGCAGCGCCGTGTGCAGCACGGCGCGGTCTTCGGTGATGTTGATCTTCTTGCCGGCGAACATGGCGGCGCGGCGGCCTTCGAGATCGGCGGCATCGGCCAGCTTTTCCAGCAAGTCCATGGTGACGGCGTCGACGGCGCATTTCGACCAGTCGAGCAAAAGGTCGCCGTCGCTGGCGGAGAATGTCTTGAACCGCTGCGGATCGGCGGCGAAGGCCTGGCGCATGCTGGCAGGTGCCGCAGCGCGATGATCGCGCAAGGCGGCAAGCTGTTTCTGGAAGGCTGACTTATCCACTGGCGGGGGGCTCCTGGCGTTTTTCGACGTACTTTATCAGACCGGATGTTTCCGGCGCGTGTCGTCGCGACAAACCTATTGAGCCGAATTCCGTGCGGTCAATACGCGGCGATGCCGCATCGCATCACGATGCGATGACACAATGTGTCACTGCGGGCGGCCACGGAGCCCGATTTTGGCTGAAGGATCACTGGCATAAATCCCAACGATCAGAAAAATTGATTGGCGCAACCCCTTGTGCCACCCATACACTCGACTGGTCCAGCCAAATGAAAATGGCTGGCCATCCGAGGAAGATTTCCCATGCCACAGCGCAACGACACGGCCATATGGTCCGGCCTGTTCCGGATTTCGGCCGAATCCGGCCAAACCCTGCAGGCGCAGATCCGCCAGGCCATCGTGGCCGCCATTCTCGACCGCCAGATCGCCGCTTCGATGCCGCTTCCCTCCTGCCGCATCCTGGCCGAAAAACTCGGCGTCGCACGCGGGACGGTAGTGCTGGCCTTCCAGCAGCTCGTCGACCAGGGGTTCCTGGTGGCGCGCGAGCGGCGCGGCCATTTCGTCAATCCCGACGTGCTGGCGACGCCGGCCAAGCCGCACCAGAAGGCGCCCGACCAGGCCAATGAGATCGACTGGAAGGCGCGCCGGCAGATCGCCGCCAGCGACATGCCGCCGCCGGCCAAGCACGAGAACTGGATCAAGTCGTCCTACCCCTTCGTCTATGGCCAGTTCGACCCGGCGCTGTTCCCGACCGCCGAATGGCGCGAGTGCAACCGCATGGCGCTGGCCGTGCTCGAGATCCGCAACTGGGCGTCCGACATGGTCGATCGCGACGATCCGCTGCTGATCGAACAGATCCAGGCGCGGCTCTTGCCCCGGCGCGGCATCTTCGCCAATCCCGACGAGATCATCGTCACGCTGGGCGCCCAGAACGCGCTCTACATGCTGGCTTCGCTGCTGATGACCAAGGGCTCGAAGGTGGCGATGGAAGACCCTGGCTATCCCGACGCGCGCTCGATCTTCCGGCTTGCGGGCGCCGAGATCCAGCCGGTTCCGGTCGATCAGTCCGGCATCGTAACCTCTTCCATCCCCGATGATTCCGGCTTCGTCTTCGTTACGCCCAGCCATCATTGCCCGACCATGGTGCCTTTGTCGGCCGAGCGGCGGCAGGATCTTCTGGCGCGCGCCAACCGGCACAACCAGATCATCATCGAGGACGGCTATGACAGCCAGCTTCTCGACGAGGCGCCGCAGCAGGCGCTGAAGAGCCTCGATCGCTCCGGTCGCGTCGTCTATGTCGGCTCGATGTCGAAGACGCTCGCTCCCGGCCTGCGGCTTGGCTACATCGTCGCCTCCGCTGGACTGATCTCGGAGCTCAGGGCGCTGCGCCGTTTCATGCTGCGCCATCCGCCGGCCAACAACCAGCGCGCCGTCGCACTCTTCCTGTCGCTCGGCCATCACGAGGCCCTGGTGCGGCGGCTGTCGAGCGCCTTCGACGAGCGTCGCAAGCGTCTGGTCCATGCGATTTCCGCTTTCCTGCCGGAATGGCGCTCGACCGACTCGGCCGGCGGCACGTCGCTCTGGCTCGAAGGGCCACGCGGTACCGATTCCCGCGGTTTGGCCGAGGCCGCCGCCTCGCGCAGCGTCATCATCGAGCCGGGAGACCGCTTCTTCGACCGCACCGAAAAGCCTTCGCGTTTCATGCGGTTGGGCATTTCCTCGATCGCGCTGCAGCATATCGAGCCCGGTATCCGCGAACTGGCCACCGCCGCCGGCCGCAGACCGGCAGCGGCCTGATCCACGCGCTCTATCCATTGACCGGAGCCGCACACGTGCGGCTCCGACTTCTTTAGCTCTGGCATATGCAACCGGACCGGCTGGCTCATAGTCTGTGCCAATGCCGGCGGCATAGTCGTGGCACAAAGGGGAAGAAACAGCCGATGGTGGACCAACCGCCGCCCTGTTTCCGAGAAAAGGTGGAGTGCCTCCATGTCAGTGGTTCTTGAAAAGCAGGAAGCAGCAGTGGATCAGCGCTCGCGCCGCTCCGGTGGACGCGAAGCGCGCCGTGCCATGCGGGCAGCACCGCTGGCCGACGACATCAGGCCGGTGCGCGCCGGCCTCGAGGGCGGCAGCTACGGACCGTTGCGCGGCAACGACCAGGAGCGCATCCACGAGGCGGTGCTGACGCTGCTGGAAACCGTTGGCTTCGCCAATGCCATCCCCTCCTGCATCGAGGCGCTGACCAAGGCCGGCGCCACCTATGGCGATGACGGCCGCATCCGTTTCCCGCGCGCGCTGGTGCTCGACACGATCAAGAAGGCAGCGCGGAATTTCACCTTGCACGGCCAGGATCCGAAACACGACATGGTGATCCAGGGCAAGCGCGTGCACTACGGTACGGCGGGTGCCGCCGTCCATCTGGTCGATGTCGAGAAGCGCGAATACCGCGAATCGCTGCTGCAGGACATCTATGACGCCGCCCGCATCGTCGACGGGCTCGACAACATCCATTTCTTCCAGCGGCCGATGGTGCCGCGCGACATTCCCGATCCGCTCGAAATGGACTTCAACACGCTCTATGCCTGCGTGATGGGCACGTCCAAGCATGTCGGCACCTCGTTCACGGTGCGCGAGAACGTGCAGCCGGCGCTGGAAATGCTCTATGCCATTGCCGGCGGCGAGGAGAATTTCCGCGCCCGGCCGTTCGTGTCGAACTCCAACTGCTTTGTCGTGCCGCCGATGAAATTCGCCGAGGACGCCTGCGGCGTGCTCGAGGCCTGCGTCGACGGCGGCATCCCGATCCTGCTTTTGTCGGCCGGACAGGCCGGCGCCACCGCTCCGGCGGCGATTGCCGGTGCGGTCGTGCAAGCGGTGGCCGAAGTGCTTGCCGGTCTGGTCTATGTCAACGCCATCAAGCCGGGACATCCGGCGATCTTCGGTACCTGGCCGTTCGTGTCGGATCTGCGGACCGGCGCCATGTCGGGCGGCTCGGCCGAGCAGGCGGTGCTGACCGCTGCCTGCGCGCAGATGGCGCAATTCTACGACCTGCCGGGCGGTTCGGCCGCCGGCATGACGGATTCGAAACTGCCCGACATCCAGTCCGGCTACGAAAAAGGCATCACCGACGTGATGGCCGGCTTGGCCGGGCTCAACCTCGTCTATGAATCGGCCGGCATGCATGCCTCGCTGCTCGGCTTCTGCCTGGAAAGCCTGATCATCGACAATGACATGCTCGGCCACTGCCTGCGCTGCGTGCGCGGCATCGAGGTGACCGATGAGGCGCTGTCGATCGACACCATCGCTGATGTCTGTCTGAGAGGTCCCGGCCACTATCTCGGCAACGAGCAGACGCTGCGGCTGATGCAGACCGAGTATTTCTATCCGGCCGTCGGCGACCGGTTTTCGCCGAAGGAATGGAACGAGAAAGGCCGGCCCGACATATTGCAGCGCGCGATCATCGAGAAGAAGCGCATCCTTGCCGAACGCTTCCCGCGCCATGTCGCAAAACTGCTCGACGACAAACTGCGCGCCCGCTTCGGCGACATGATCAAGCTGCCGCGCGCCAATATGGGCGGATAAGCCCGTTTCCGGTCAGTCCGTGCCGAGCCCATAGCGCTCGACGACTTCGGCATTGATCAGCTTGGCGTGCAGGGCCATCAGCACGATCTGGGCATCGAAACTGTCGCCGGCTTCCACCGCGTCCTCGATCCGGCGTTCCACGTCCTGCCGCTGCTGCAAGCCATGCGCGCTTTCGAAGGTTTCCGGTCCGGCAATGCAATAGCTGAACAGCCGCGCCACATCGGGATAGGCCTGTAGCGGCGGTTCGTCGGGCCAGCGATCCTTCATCAGATTGACGATGGTGAGTTTCACGCCCTCCGGCACCAGGGCGGGATGCAGGTCGGCGCCGCGCAAGGCGGTGTCGAGCTGCCTCAGATCGCCCGAGCGGCCGAACATGCCGAGGAAACCGAGGGAAGAGCGTCGTTGCGCCATGATGTTCCAATCCGTTTCCAACCACTTAGGTGGTCGGAAAGCGGAATACAAAGGCAGGCGGACATCTAGCCGCTTACCGCCAACAATAAGACACCAGCCAAGGCCGACCCGGCGAGCGTCGGCAGCATGCCGATCTTCAGCTTCAGGATGGCGATCATAGCGGCCAGGGAAAGCAGCGCGGCACGCCAGTCGATCGACGAAACCACCGGCACATTCATGCCGAGGCTCAATGCGTGCACCTCGCGGAAAACCACGTGCAAGGCAAACCACAGAGCGAGATTCATGATGACGCCGACGACAGCGGCGGTGATCGCGCCGAGCGCTGCCGACAAGGCCCTGTTGCCGCGCAGGGCCTCGATATAAGGCGCGCCGAGGAATATCCAGAAAAAGCACGGCGTGAACGTCACCCACAAGGTCAGCAGCGCCCCAAGCGATCCGGCAAGCAACGGGTTCAGTGAGCCGGCGTGGCGGAACGCGGCGATGAAGCCGACAAACTGCAACACCAGGATGAGCGGACCAGGCGTGGTTTCGGCAAGCCCAAGTCCATCGACCATTTCACCAGGTGCGAGCCAGCCGAAGGACTGCACGGCTGCCTGCGCGACATAGGCCAGCACCGCATAGGCGCCGCCGAAGGTGACGACCGCCATCAGGCTGAAGAACCGGCCTATCTCCGTCCACACACTGGCGCCGGTGAACCACCAGATGACGAGAACCGGTCCGAGCCAGATCGGCAGCCAGATCGCGATAGTGCGCGGCGCATGCCATCTGGTCGGTTTGACATGTGTCAGCTCGCCGCGCTCGAACATCAGGTCGACCGCTCCCTTGATGTCGGCAACATCGCCCTTGCCATGCGCGGAGCTGGAAAACAGGCCGGGGACCATGCGGTCTCCCAGCCATCCCGTCAGGCCGGCGAGCAGGATGATGAGCGGAAACGGCACATTCAACGCATAGATGGCGACGAATGCCGCGACCGCGATCAGCACCATGGCTGGGTTTTTCAGAGCGCGCCGTCCGATGCGGATCACCGCCTCGATGACGATGGCAAGCACCGCCGCCTTCACCCCGAGGAAAAGCGCCTCGACGAGCGGCATGTCGCCATAGAGCATATAGAGGCTGCTCAAGACGAGCATGACGAGCGCGCCGGGCACGACGAACAGGATGCCGGCGACAAGGCCGCCGACCGTCCGGTGCAGCAGCCAGCCGATATAGATGGCGAGCTGCTGGGCCTCCGGGCCAGGCAGCAGCATGCAGTAGTTCAGCGCGTGCAGGAAACGCTGTTCGCCGATCCAGCGCCGCTCCTCGACCAATTCCCTGTGCATCAAGGCGATCTGCCCGGCGGGCCCGCCGAAGCTGAGCAGTCCGATCTTCGCCCAGACCTTCACGGCCTCGGCAAAGGTCGGCGCAGCCGGCGCCTCGAGGTTCCCCGCCTCACGTGCAGGCGCAACAGCGCTCATGACGGTTTGCTCGCGCTGGGCCAGTTGTGCGTTTCCTCGGTGGCGTCACGGCACCAGCGGAAGAACGCATCGTAGAGCAGCATGCCTGCTTCCAGCTGTTCCAGATCGTCGCGAAACATCCGCGACAGGCCAAGCGAGGCGGCCAGAAAGCCGGCGGCCTGGGGCACCAGATCGAGGCTTGCGGTGTCGGCCGCGCGCACGATCACGGCAAGGCGATCGAGCGCTGTGGATTCCAGCCCGAATTCCTCGATCATCGTATCGAAGGTGCAGCGATCGCCGCGATGGCTCCAGAACGCAGCGTCGATGTCGAAAGGCACCGCCTTGAAGCGGTCGGCCACGGCAGCCACCTCGGCCGCCTCGACGAACAGGAAGACCGCATGCGGATCGACGAAACGCCGGATCAGCCAGGGGCAAGCGATGCGGTCGACCTTCGGGCGGGACCGCGTCACCCAGACGGTGCGGCCTTTTTCATCGCGCGGCGGGAGCTTTTCGGTGCGAACCAAAAGCCCATTTGCGTCGCGCCACGCTTCGAAGCCGCCTTCGAGGGATTCCGCGGAAATTCCCTCGTGCCGCAGCCATGCGGCGACACCTTGCGAGAGTTTCTGGCCTTTCTGACAGACGACGGAGACTTGCCTGCCGGCAAATTCGGCGGCCCAGGTCGAAACGGTTTTGAAATCGCGCCGGCATGAGGCCGGCAGCAGGCGCGGATCGGCGTCGAAATCCTCGTCGATACGGACATCGATGATCGCGGGTGCACCCGGCAGACCGACCAGACGGGACAGTTGCGATACGGTGATAGCGGTAGTTGACGGCATGGCGTCCACCTCCTGATAGAGAAGCTTGGACGCGAACGTTGGGCTGACGCCTCACGGGGTCGTCGCGATGCACCCCTTGGTCATGATCGTGGATTTGTTGGGCGCGCTTGTCAAGGATCGTGACCGGAACGCGCCACCTCAAAACGAAAAAGGGCTGCCGGCCCAATTGCACAGGGCCGTCAGCCGGTCGATCCGATATCGGTGATTGCCGCCAGGAATAATCGATGACTATCCCTTGGAATAATCAATGATTATCCCCGGAGCAATCAGCGATTGTCTCCGGAGCAATCAGTGATTGTCCCTGGGCACGCCTCTGGTGTGCGCGACATCCTGGTATTTCACCGCCGGCTTCAGCACCATTCCCTGGTCGAACTGGTCGACCATGCCACGCTGGATTTCCTGCCATGGCGTCTGGTGCTGCGGATAGTGATAGCCGCCATCGCTCTGCAGCGCCGCGCGCCGCTTGGCGATCTCGTCGTCGCTGACCAGGATGTTGGCGGTGCCCTTGTTCAGGTCGATGCGCACGCGGTCGCCGGTCTTGAGCAACGCCAGTCCGCCGCCAATGGCGGCTTCCGGCGAGGCGTTGAGGATCGACGGCGAGCCCGACGTGCCCGATTGGCGGCCATCGCCAATGCAGGCCAGAGCATGTATGCCCTTCTTGATGAGATAGGCCGGCGGCTGCATGTTGACGACCTCGGCACCGCCGGGATAGCCGACCGGGCCGGCGCCGCGCATGAACAGGATCGTATGTTCGTCGATGCCTTGCGCCGGATCGTCGATGCGGGCGTGGTAATCCTCCGGCCCGTCGAAGACCATGGCGTTGCCTTCGAAGGCTTCCGGGTCCTTCGGGTTGGACAGATAGCGCTCGCGGAACTCCGGCGAGATGCCACTGGTCTTCATGATCGCCGAATCGAACAGATTGCCGCTGAGGTTGATGAAGCCGGCATTGGTCTTCAGCGGCTTGTCGACGCTGCGGATGACGTCGGCGTTTTCGACGACCGCCGCCTTGCAATTGTCGCCGATCGACTTGCCATTGGCGGTCAGGGCATCGGGATGCGGCAGCAGCCCGCCCTTCATCAGCTCGGCCACCACGGCCGGCACGCCGCCGGCGTGATGGTAGTCCTCGCCGAGATATTCGCCCGTCGGCTGCAGATTGACGATGAGCGGCACTTTGAGGCCGATCTTCTGCCAGTCGTCATTGTCGAGCGGCACGCCGAGATGGCGGGCAATGGCGTTGAGATGGATCGGCGCATTGGTGGAACCGCCGATCGCCGAATTGACGACGATGGCGTTCTCGAAGGCCTTGCGCGTCATGATGTCGGACGGCTTCAGATCCTCATGCACCATGTCGACGATGCGTTTTCCCGTCTCGTAGGCGATCTGGCCGCGCTCGCGGTAGGGCGCGGGGATGGCGGCCGAGCCCGGCAGCTGCATGCCGAGCGCTTCGGCCAGCGAATTCATCGTGGTGGCGGTGCCCATGGTGTTGCAGTAGCCGGTGGAGGGCGCCGAGGAGGCGACGATGTCCATGAACTCGTCATAGTCGATCTCGCCGGCCGACAGCCGTTGGCGCGATTCCCAGACGATGGTGCCGGACCCGGTGCGCTTGCCCTTGTGCCAACCATTGAGCATCGGGCCGACCGACAGCGCGATGGCCGGAATGTTGACGGTGGCCGCCGCCATCAAAAGCGCCGGGGTCGTCTTGTCGCAGCCGATGGTCAGCACGACGCCGTCGAGCGGATAGCCGTAGAGCACTTCGACCAGGCCGAGATAGGCAAGATTGCGGTCAAGTGCTGCGGTCGGGCGCTTGCCGGTCTCCTGGATCGGATGGCAAGGAAACTCGAAAGGAATGCCACCCATCGAAACGATGCCCTCGCGCACGCGCTTGGCGAGCTCGATATGGTGCCGGTTGCAAGGCGACAGATCCGAGCCGGTCTGGGCGATGCCGATCAGCGGCTTGCCCGACATCAACTCGGCACGCGTCAGCCCGTAATTCAGGTAACGCTCCAGATACAGCGCGGTCATTCCCGGATTGTCGGGGTTGTCGAACCACTCCTGCGAGCGGAATTTTTTCTTCTTGGTGGGGGCGCCGGCCATCACGGTCTCCGTATTTGTATGACAAATCGATATGACAACGCGTCACTGCAAGCAAGGGGCACGCGCGTTCCTAACCCGCACTTTGGTGCGATAGACACAACAGCGCCCCTGCGCTAGGGCTTCAAACCATTCTTTCTGGGAGGTTCTTGATGGCTTTGGTGATCGAAGGCGAGGAACGCATTGCCGCACCCCTGCAAAAAGTCTGGGAAGCGCTGAACGATCCCGAAGTTTTGAAGGCGACCATTCCCGGTTGCCAGAGCCTCGAGATGCAGTCACCGACCGAAATGACCGCGACGGTGGTGGTGAAGATCGGGCCGATCAAGGCGACCTTTAACGGCGAAGTGACGCTGAAGAACCTCAAGCCGCCGCACTCCTACACCATCCAGGGCGAAGGCAAGGGTGGCATTGCCGGCTTTGCCAAGGGCGGCGCCGACGTCACGCTGACCGAGGATGGGCCGGATGCCACGGTGCTCAAATATGCCGCCAAGGCCGATGTCGGCGGCAAGATTGCCCAACTTGGCAGCCGGCTGATCGAATCGACGTCGAAAAAACTGGCCGGGCAGTTCTTTTCGAGCTTCGGCGAGAAGGTCGGCGGCTGACCGTCCCGCTAGAGCAATTCCAGGAAAAGTGCGAAGCGGTTTTCCGTCCGGAATTGCGTCAAAAACAAATAAGGCGTCACTCGAAGACGATGCTTGGCACCGCCGCTTCGGCCGCGCTGCGTTCTTCATTGACCCTGTCCCAGACCTTGGCGGCGATGTCGCGATAGGTTTTCGCCTCGGCGCTATCGGGCTTCGAGACAACCACCGGCGCGCCGGCATCCGAGCTTTCGCGGATGCCCATTTCCAGCGGCACTTCGCCGAGGAAGGTGACGCCAAGGCGTTCAGCCTCGCGGCGCGCGCCGCCATGGCCGAAAATGTCATAGCGCTTGCCGGTGTCCGGTGCGATGAAGTAGCTCATATTCTCGACGATGCCGAGCAGCGGCACGTCGACCTTCTTGAACATATTCAGCCCTTTGCGGGCATCGATCAGCGCCAGGTCCTGCGGCGTCGAGACAATGACGGCGCCGGCCAGCGGCACCTGCTGCGCCATGGTCAATTGCGCGTCGCCAGTGCCGGGCGGCATGTCGACGACGAGCACGTCGAGCCGACCCCATTCGACCTCGCGCAGCATCTGCGTCAACGCCGACATCACCATCGGCCCGCGCCAAATCATCGGCGTCTCCTCGTCGACGAGGAAGCCCATCGACATCACCTTGAGGCCGTAATTCTCCATCGGTTTCAGGATCTTGCCATCAACCGTCTGCGGCCGGCCATGGATATTGAGCAGCTTCGGCATGGACGGGCCGTAAATGTCGGCATCAAGCACGCCGACCCGCAAGCCATTGGCGGCGAGACCGAGCGCCAGGTTGACGGCGGTGGTCGACTTGCCGACGCCGCCCTTGCCCGAGGCAACCGCGATGATCGCCTCGATGCCCGGCACACCGCGCTTGCCCTGGCTGTGCGATGCGGGGGCATGCGGAGCAGCGCGCGGTGCGGCAGCAGCAGGCGGCGGTGCCGGCCTGGGTGCGGGGCGCACTGGCACCGGCGCCTCCATGCCGCCGCCCTTTTTCTCCGCCGTCAGCGCGACGACGGCGCCGGCGACGCCGGGAATTGCTTTCACCACACGCTCTGCGGCGGCGCGCAGGGGTTCCATTTCCTGCGCCCTGGCGGCGGGAACAGTGATCGAGAAGAACACCTTGGAATCGGCGATGAAAATCTCCGAAACCATGCCGAGGTCGACGATGTTGCCGGTGAAGTCCGGCCCATTGACCGTCTTCAGTCGCTCGGTGACGATTTCCTTGGTGACGGACATGATCTTTCCTCGGCGTTTGGCAATCCAGATAGTGCAGTTTCCGGCGAGAACCAAGCCGTGACGCAAAGGCTTGCCCGGCGTGCCGCGGAAAACGACCGATGCTGTCGGATTTTGCCGGATGACGCTTCCTGTCGCTGATCGCCGATGGTCAAATGGATCGCGCGCCCTATTTCGGTTGCCTGAGCGAGGACACGACAATCCGGGAAGGAGACGGTCATGCTCGAAAACAGCAACGCAACGGCCAATCTCGCCGTCAAGGACTTGGCAAAGGCAAAAGCCTTCTACGAAGGCACGCTAGGCCTCAAGCAGGTCGACGACATGGGCGGCGAGCTTGTCGTCTACAAAAGCGGCGACACGCTCATCAATGTCTACCGGTCGCAATTTGCCGGAACCAACAAAGCGACGGCACTAACCTGGACGGTCGGCGAACGGATCGGCAATGTCGTCAAATCGCTGAAATCGAAGGGCGTGGCCTTCGAACATTATGAGATGCCCGGCCTGACGCTCGAAGGCGACATCCATGTCGGCCACGGTATGAAGGTCGCCTGGTTCAAGGACCCCGACGGCAATATCCTGAATCTCGTCGACAAATAGGCTTCGGCGCTTCGCGTCAGCGGGACCCCCGCGGCCCCGGTCACTCGAAGGCGAGTTCCAGACGTCTTTCGGCCTGGCCGACGACCCGGCATTTCGCCTCGAATCGATCCGCCCGGATGGCCAGCAGAAACTGGCCGGGAATACCGGCGATGTTCGAAACATCGATGGTGGCGCCATCCTCGCCGAGGCTGCGAACCGTACAGTCGATGGTCGACATGCGTGCGTTGAAGACGATCTGGCCGGCCTTCAGCACCCTGCGTCGTGGCCGCGCCTGATCGCCCTGAGAGGAATTCCAGGCCGTGGTCCGATTGCGGCCGGCGTGCTTAGAGCGGTACATGGCCGCGTCAGCACGCTCGATCAGCTCCTGCAGGCTGCCGGTCGCTGGATCGAACGAGGCAACCCCGAAGCTCGCCGTGACCCGCATTTCCTGTGGGCCATGCGCGAGCCGCATGGCCTCGATGGTGCCGCGCAGCCGCTCGGCGGATTCAAGCGCGCCGCTGCGGCCGGCGTAGAGAAGCACCGCGAATTCCTCACCGCCAACGCGTCCGAATATGTCGACGTCCCGCAAGGTGCCGCTGCATTGCCGGGCAACTCCGCTCAGAACCTTGTCGCCCGCGGCATGCCCGAAATTGTCGTTGACCGATTTGAAATGGTCGACATCGAAGACAATGCAGGAGAAGTCGAAGCGCTGGCGCTGCGCAAGCGCAAATGCCTTGCCGCCCTGATCGATGAACGCCCGCCGCGACAGCACACCGGTCAGCACATCGCTGGAGGCATGCTGGCGCAGCTCCAGTTCATCCATGGCAAGATCGGCGAAATCCTGGAGGATTGCGATGTCGCGGTCGGTGAATTCGCGCGGCGTGTAATCGATCGCGCAGACACTGCCGATGTTGTGGCCGTCACGGGTTCGCAAAGGCACGCCCGCATAGAAGCGGATATGGGGATCGTTGCTCACCATGGGATTGTCGGCGAAACGGGGATCCTTCGTCGCATCAGCGACGATCAGCGGCTCTTCCCTAGGGATCGTGTACTGGCAGAATGTCGCCTTGCGTTCGACTTCATCGACCGCCAGGCCCTCGCAGGCCTTGTACCATTGGCGGTGCCCGTCGATGACCGAGATGATGGCAATCGGGACATCGAAGACAGTCTTGATCAATCGGGTGATGCGGTCGAACGATGCTTCTCGCGGCGTGTCCAGGACATCGAAGCGTTCGACGGCCCTGAGCCGCGCGGCCTCGCGCAAATCGTCGGCGGAAACTGCTTGCATTTCCTGGAGCATACGAACCACCTATCTTCGGCGCCCCTGCCGCGATGCCCGCATCGACCATCATGGCAAGCCAAATATTATCAATTGGTTATTGGCTGTTGCCACCACCGGCCACCTCATCCACGATGATTAACGAGTGACTGAGCGGCGCGACGTTGCTGGCACGCGGAAAGGGCTCGCGGTATGATCGACAAACTCGAATTCTTTATCGCGCTGGCCAAGGAAGAGCATTTCGGCCGGGCGGCGGAGGCGTGCGGGGTCACTCAGCCGACGCTGTCGGCCGGCATCAAGCAGTTGGAGGGGCAGCTCGGCGTCATGCTGGTCAATCGCGGGTCGCGGTTCCAGGGGCTGACGCCGGAGGGCAAGCAGGTGCTGGTGTGGGCGCGCCGCATCGTCGGTGATTCCAGGACCATGCGCGAGGAAATGCGCGCGGCGCGCCACGGTCTTTCCGGCCGCATCCGCATTGCCGCCATCCCGACGGCACTGGCCATGGTGGCGCGGCTGACGACGCCGTTTCGCGAAAAGCACCCGGGCGTCACCTTTTCAGTACTGTCGCGCACCTCGATCGAGGTCTTGTCGCTGCTCGGCAATTTCGACATCGACGCCGGCATCACTTATCTCGACAATGAGCCGCTTGGGCGGGTGACCAGCGTGCCGCTCTATGACGAGCGCTATCAACTGATCACCGCCATCGGCAACCCCTATTCCGACCGCGACAAAGTGACATGGGCCGAGATCAGCCAGTTGCCGCTCTGCCTTTTGACGCCGGACATGCAGAACCGCCGTCTCATCGACCAGCATCTGGCCGAGGCCGGCGTGCAGGTGCGGCCGACGCTCGAATCCAACTCGATGATCGTGCTGTTTTCGCACATCCGCACCGGGAAATGGTCGTCGATCATGCCGCTCAACCTCGCGGAAACGTTCGGCTTTTCCGAGCCGATCCGGGCCATTCCGATCGTCGAGCCCGATGCCAGCCACACGGTCGGCCTGGTGGCCGCGCCGCGCGAGCCGCACACGCCGCTGGTGCAGGCGCTGCTGGACGAGGCAATGGCGCTGGCAGACGATTTCCGTAGCCATCGCTAGGGTAGAGAAAGGCGGCTGATCGCGCTTGATAGAAGATTTCTATCAAGCAACGGATCAGCTTTATTGATTTCGCGGGTTTCCTCTGTTTTTGTAACGACTTAGCGCTAGAACGCTACCGACCAGGGAGGGCGCTGCATGACGATGCAGCCTGCAAGTACCGAGATCGCATCGCGCACGGCGGCGATTATCCAAGAGCTGAAAGGCCTCGAAGGCCCGTTGCTGCCGATCCTGCACGAGATCCAGGAAGAATTCGGCCATGTGCCGCAGGCAGCACTGCCGGTCATCGCCGATGGGCTGAACCTCTCCAGGGCCGAGGTGCACGGCGTCGTCACCTTCTATCATGATTTCCGCGCCCGGCCGGCCGGGCGGCATGTCCTCAAGCTCTGCCAGGCAGAGGCCTGCCAGTCGATGGGTTCGGACGCCGTCGCCGCCAAGATCAAGCAGTTGCTGGGCATCGGTTTCCACGAGACCACCCGCGACGGATCGGTTACACTCGAGCCGGTCTATTGCCTCGGGCTTTGCGCCTGTTCGCCGTCGGCGATGCTCGATGGCGAGGTGATCGGGCGGCTCGATGACGAGAAGATCGACGAGATCCTTGCCGAGGTGCGCTCATGATCCCCCGCATCTACATTCCCGGCGATTCCGGCGCGCTGGCGCTCGGTGCCGAAAAGGTCGCCAAGGCTGTTCGCGCGGAACTCGCCGAGCGCGGCATCGAGGCCAAGATCGTCCGCAACGGATCACGCGGCGCCTATTTCCTCGAACCGATGGTCGAAGTGGCGACCGCCAACGGCCGCGTCGCCTACGGACCGGTCAAGCCGTCCGACGTCAAGAGCCTGTTCGACAGCGGCTTCCTTACCGGTGGCCACCACAAGCGCTGGCTCGGCGCGCCCGACAAAATCCCGTTCCTGGCCAAGCAGACCCGGCTGACCTTCGCCCGCTGCGGCATCAACGACCCGCTGTCGCTCGACGCCTACAAATCACTCGGCGGGCTCAAGGGCCTGCAGAACGCCGTGGCCATGGCGCCGGCCGACATCGTCAAGCAGGTGACCGAGTCAGGCCTGCGCGGCCGTGGCGGCGCCGGCTTCCCGACCGGCATCAAGTGGAAGACGGTGCTGGATACGACGTCCGAGCGCAAATACATCGTCTGCAACGCCGACGAAGGCGATAGCGCCACGTTTGCCGACCGCATGGTCATGGAGGGCGACCCCTTCGTGCTGATCGAAGGCATGGCGATCGCCGGTGTCGCGACCGGTGCGACCAAGGGTTTCGTCTATATCCGCTCGGAATATCCGCATGCGGTGGCAATGATGAACAAGGCTGTCGAGATCGCCCGCAAGGCCGGCGTGCTCGGCGTCAATGTGCTGGGTTCGCCAAACGCCTTCGACATGGAAATCCGCGTCGGCGCGGGCGCCTATGTCTGCGGCGAGGAAACCTCGCTGTTGAACAGCCTGGAAGGCAAGCGCGGCGTGGTGCGCGCCAAGCCGCCGCTGCCGGCGATCCAGGGCCTGTTCGGCAAGCCGACGGTGATCAACAACGTCATCAGCCTAGCCTCGGTGCCCATCATCATGGACAAGGGCGCCGCCTTCTACAAGGATTTCGGCATGGGCCGCTCGCGCGGCACGATCCCGATCCAGATCGCCGGCAATGTCAGGAATGGCGGCCTGTTCGAAACCGCTTTCGGCCTGACGTTGGGCGAGATCGTCGACGACATTGGCGGCGGTACAGCGACGGGACGTCCGGTCAAGGCGGTGCAGGTCGGCGGTCCCTTGGGCGCCTATTTTCCCCGCGGACTGTTCGACACGCCGTTCGACTACGAAGAATTCGCCAAGCGTGATGGCCTGATCGGCCATGCCGGCATCACCGTGTTCGACGACACCGCCGACATGCTGAAGCAGGCGCGCTTTGCCATGGAATTCTGCGCCATCGAAAGCTGCGGCAAGTGCACGCCCTGCCGCATCGGCTCGACGCGCGGCGTCGAGACCATCGACAGGCTTGCCGCCGGCATCGAGCCGGAAAAGAACCTCGCTCTGGTCACCGACCTCTGCAACACGATGAAGTTCGGTTCGCTGTGCGCGCTGGGCGGCTTCACGCCCTACCCGGTGATGAGTTCGATCACGCATTTCCCCGAAGATTTCAAGCCGGCGCCGGCGCGCGTCGCTGCTGAATAGGAGCTGGCAGATGAACATCAAGGCCGACTTCCCATCACTGGTCGAAGAGATCGACTACGGAACCCCGGAGTCGCTGGCGCAAAAGCAGGTCACGCTGAGCGTCGACGGCCGCAGCATCACAGTGCCGGAAGGCACCTCGATCATGCGCGCCGCGATGGAAGGCGGTGTCGAGATCCCGAAGCTCTGCGCCACCGACATGCTGGACTCCTTCGGCTCGTGCCGCGTCTGCCTGGTCGAGATCGAAGGCCGCGGCGGCACGCCGGCCTCCTGCACGACGCCGGTCGGCGAAGGCATGGTGGTGCGCACGCAGTCCGACCGGCTCGACGCGATCCGCCGCGGCGTCATGGAACTTTACGTCTCCGACCATCCGACCGGCTGGAACGAGAAGGCCGGCACCGGCGCCAGCGAATTCGACACGGTGGCGAAGTCCGTCGGCCTGACCGAGAACCGCTACGGTGTCGAGGGCCGCAACCACGTCAAGGAAGATGGGATTGCGCCCGGCCATGGCTCGCTGGCGGTCGACTATATCGCCCGCGACGAATCCAATCCCTATTTCACCTATGATCCGGCGCAGTGCATCGTCTGCTCGCGTTGCGTGCGGGCATGCGAGGAGGTGCAGGGCACCTTCGCGCTGACCATCGAGGGCCGCGGTTTCGAATCGCGCATGGTCGCCGGCATGCATGAGGATTTCATCGCTTCCGAGTGCGTGTCCTGCGGCGCCTGCGTGCAGGCCTGCCCGACCGACGCGCTGCGCGAGAAGACGGTGCTCGAGAAGGGCATGCCGGAACGCTCGGCCGTCACCACCTGCGCCTATTGCGGCGTCGGCTGCTCGTTCAAGGCCGAGGTGAAGGATGACGAAGTCATCCGCATGATGCCCTACAAGGACGGCAAGGCGAACCACGGCCATTCCTGCGTCAAGGGCCGTTTCGCCTATGGCTACGCCACCCACAAGGACCGCATCCTGTCGCCGATGATCCGCGAGAAGATTTCCGACCCGTGGCGCGAGGTGAGCTGGGAAGAGGCGATCGCCCACACGGCCAAGGAATTCCGCCGGATCCAGTACCAGTACGGCCGCACCTCGATCGGCGGCATCACCTCCTCGCGCTGCACGAATGAGGAGACCTATCTCGTCCAGAAGCTGGTGCGGCAGGGCTTCCGCAACAACAATGTCGACACCTGCGCCCGCGTCTGCCATTCGCCGACCGGCTATGGTCTCGGCCAGACTTACGGCACCTCGGCCGGCACGCAGGATTTCGATTCCGTCGAATTCACCGACGTCGCCGTCGTCATCGGCGCCAATCCGGTTTCGGCGCACCCGGTGTTCGCCTCGCGGCTGAAGAAGCGGCTGCGCCAGGGCGCCAAGCTGATCGTGCTCGATCCGCGCCGCACCGAGATGGTCAAGTCGGCGCATGTCGAGGCAGACTATCACCTGCCGCTGAAGCCCGGCACCAACGTGGCGGTGCTGACGTCACTGGCGCATGTCATTGTCACCGAAGGGCTTTTCGACGAAGCCTTCATCCGCGAACGCTGCGACTGGACGGAATTCCAGGACTGGGCCTCCTTCGTCGCTTTGCCGGAAAACAGCCCCGAGACCGTCGGCAAGCTTTCCGGCGTCGACCCGGAGCTGATCCGGGGTGCCGCGCGGCTCTACGCCAAGGGCGGCAATGGCGCGATCTATTACGGCCTCGGCGTCACCGAGCACAGCCAGGGCTCGACCACGGTGATGGCGATCGCCAACCTCGCAATGGCCACCGGCAATATCGGCCGGCCGGGCGTCGGCGTGAACCCGCTGCGCGGCCAGAACAACGTGCAGGGCTCTTGCGACATGGGCTCCTTCCCGCACGAACTCCCCGGCTATCGCCACATCTCCGGCGAAGCCGTGCGCGATATCTATGAGAGCCTTTGGGGCGTGAAGCTGGACGACGAACCCGGCCTGCGCATCCCCAACATGCTGGACGCCGCCGTCGACGGCTCCTTCAAGGGCATCTACATCCAGGGCGAGGACATCCTGCAGTCCGACCCGGACACCAAGCATGTCGCCGGCGGCCTCGCCGCCATGGAATGCGTCGTCGTGCACGATCTCTTCCTTAACGAGACGGCGAACTACGCGCATGTCTTCCTGCCGGGTTCGACCTTCCTGGAAAAGGACGGCACCTTCACCAATGCCGAGCGCCGCATTAACATGGTGCGCAAGGTGCTGGAACCGAAGGCGCGCTATGCCGACTGGGAGGCGACGCAGGAGCTTGCCCGCGCCATCGGGCTCGACTGGAACTACACGCATCCGTCGCAGATCATGGACGAGATCGCCAAGACGACGCCGAGCTTCGCCAATGTCTCCTTCGAGCTGCTCGACCAGGTCGGATCGGTGCAATGGCCCTGCAACGAGAAGGCCCCGCTCGGCACGCCGATCATGCACATTGACAGTTTCGTGCGCGGCAAGGGCAAGTTCATCCGCACCGAATATGTGGCAACGGACGAGAGGACCGGGCCGCGCTTCCCGCTGCTTTTGACCACGGGCCGCATCCTCAGCCAGTACAATGTCGGCGCGCAGACGCGGCGCACCGACAACGTCATGTGGCACTCGGAGGACCGGCTGGAGATCCATCCGCACGATGCCGAGAACCGCGGCCTGCGCGATGGCGACTGGGTGCGGCTGACCAGCCGCTCCGGCGAGACGACGCTGCGGGCGCTGATCACCGACAGGGTGTCGCCGGGCGTGGTCTACACCACCTTCCACCATCCGGACACGCAGGCCAACGTCATCACCACCGATTTCTCCGACTGGGCAACCAACTGTCCGGAGTACAAGGTGACGGCGGTGCAGGTCGGCGCGTCCAATGGTCCGTCGGACTGGCAGCGCGAGTACGACGAGCAGGCCAGGAACAGCCGCCGTATCGCCTCGCTGCAGGCAGCGGAGTAGTCTTGGCCGCGCGCCGCAAAGCAACGACCGAGATATCGCGGCTGGCGCACCGCGCCAGCGCGACGGCTGTTGCCAATCGCATGGTGCCGGAGGAGACGCCGGTGGCGTTTTCCTTCGCCGGCACCACGCATGCGGTGATGATGGCGAGCCCGGCCGACTTCGAGGATTTCGCGCTCGGCTTCTCGCTGACTGAAGGCATCATCGCTGCGCCTGACGAGATCGAAGCCATCGAGGTCGAGGATCATGGCGCCGGCATCGATATCCAGATCCGGCTGAAGGACCAAGCCAATACACGCTTCGAGGCGCGGCGACGCCGTCTTGCCGGGCCGGTCGGCTGCGGGCTGTGCGGCATCGAATCCATCGAGGAAGCAATGCGTTCCGTCGATGCGGTTGGTGCGTCAAAGCTTACGCTTGGTGCCGACGATATCGTCCGCTCCGTCAAGCTGCTGTCGAAGGTGCAGCCGCTGCATCAGGAAACCGGAGCCGTACACGCGGCCGGCTTCTATATTCCCGGCAAGGGCGTCGTCATGGCGCGCGAGGATGTCGGCCGCCACAATGCGCTGGACAAGCTCGCCGGCGCTCTGGCCAAGGCGGGCATTGACGGTGCATCGGGCGCCGTGGTGGTGACGTCGCGCGTTTCGGTCGAGATGGTGCAGAAGACGGCGGCGATTGGATCCGCCTTCATCATCGCCGTCTCGGCGCCGACCGCGCTTGCCATCCGCACGGCCGATGAGGCCGGCATGACGCTGGTGGCGCTGGTGCGCGGCGATGATTTCGATGTTTTCACCCACCCCGATCGGGTGGTCTTGGGAGTTGCCCAGCATGTCGCATGACGAAGATCACATCACGAGCACCAAGGAAAAGCTCGTGCGCATGGCCAACCAGATCGCGGCCTTCTTCCATTCCAAGTCGCGCGAGGAAGGGGTTGCCGGCGTCGCCGAGCACATCAACAAGTTCTGGGAGCCGAGGATGCGACGGCAGTTCTTCGAACTGCTGGACAGCGGCGAAGGCTTCGACGAACTCGTCGTGGCTGCATCGGCCAGGATCAAGCGGCCGATCACACCAGCCGAGGCCGATCTCAAACTCGGACTCAAGCCCTCCCCGGCCGACGTCGCCGCGTCGCAGAAGTAGCCGCAAGCCGGCCATGCGGACTTACATTCCTTTCCGCTAAAGTTTGAGCTGCCGCTATCGACGCTGCTCTGCTATGGTCGATGATCAGAAATCGTCAGGCCGGGCGGAAGAAACCTCGTGAGGCCGATCGAGACCCGATATGCCCGCAGTGGCGAGGTGCGGATCGCCTATCAGGTGGTCGGCCAGGGGTCGCTTGATCTCGTCTTCGTCCCGGGCTTCATTTCCAATCTCGACCTGCATTGGGAAGACGAGGGCTATACCAGGCTCTTGAGGCGGCTGTCGGCATTCTCACGGCTGATCCTGTTCGACAAGCGCGGCACCGGTCTCTCCGACCGTGTCGATGCCCATCACCTGCCCAGCCTCGAAACCCGCATGGACGATGTGCGCGCCGTGATGGATGCGGCCGGCAGCGGCCGGGCCGCATTGCTCGGCGCTTCCGAGGGCGCGCCGATGGCGATGCTGTTCGCCGCCACCTATCCGGAGCGGACGCGGGCGCTGGCGCTCTATGGCGGCTATGCGCATTTCCACAAATGGGTGATGTCGCCGGAACGCCTCGATGCCTTCATCGCTACGGCCGAAACGGCCTGGGGCACCGGCGCGACCTTGCCGAATTTTGCACCGGGCCGAGTGGACGATACCCACTTTTCAACATGGTGGGCACGTTTCGAGCGCCTGTCGGCAAGCCCGACCGCGGCAGCCGCACTTGCCCGCATGAATGCCGGGATCGACGTGCGAGACATCCTTGGCGCGATCAGCGCGCCGACACTGCTGATCCATCGCCGCAACGATGTTCGTGTCGATCCCGAGGCCAGCCGCTTCCTGGCGAAGAAGATCCCGAATGCACGGCTGGTCGAGATCGCAGGGCGCGACCATCCGGTCTGGACCGGCGATGTCGACCGCGTTGCCGATCTGATCGAGGAGTTTCTTACCGGCCAGCCAGCGGTGGCGGACACGGAGCGTGTGCTTGCCGCATTGCTGGTGACACGCATCTCCGACACGGCCAAGCTTGGCGACCGCATGTGGCTCGAGCGCAGTCAGCGCTTTCAGGAGAGCTGGCGGCTGCTGGTCGGGCGCCATGGCGGGCGGGCGGTCGGCACGCATGGCGAATTGATGATCTCGCGCTTCGACGGGCCGGCGCGCGCCGTACGCTGCGCGGCGACGTTGCGCGAGGCGGCGCAGCAGATCGGGGTGGCGAGTGCGCAAGGGGTCCATGTCGGCGAGATCGAAGCGCGCGGCCCGCCGGTCGGACTGACGGCGCGCGTGGCCATGCAGTTGGCGAACCATGCCGGGCGTGGCGACATTCTGGCCTCTCGGCTGGCTGCCGATCTGGCGGTGGGGTCTGGCCTGCATTTCGTCGACGCTGGCCGCGTCAGCCTCGGCGAACTGGACGAGCCATTGCCGGTGGTGCATGCGACGTCGGAGCAGCATCTGGAACCGGCCTGCCGTTCGAAGTCCAAGCCAGCGGAACCCGCCGTGTTGACGGCACGGGAAAGCGAGGTGGTGAACCTGATCGCCGATGGCAAAAGCAATGCCGCGATCGCCGCCGAACTCAGGCTGAGCGAGCACACGGTCAAGCGCCACGTCGCCAACATACTGCTCAAGCTCGACCTGCCATCGCGAGCGGCAGCAGCGGCATTTTCGGCCAGGCACGCTGGCCCGGACGGGCCATGAGAGCCATGGCGCTTTCGGGCGAAGCGGGCGCGCCGATGTAAGCGCTATCAATTTCCCCCATGCAGGCCAGGCGGATACCGCCGGAAGGCGCTGCGAACGGAGGATGAAATGCTCAAGTCAAAACTGAATGTCAGATCATTCGTGATCGCGGCAGGCATTGGCGCGCTGTTCACGATCTCTCCCGCAAAGGCCGAGGATGCATCGGCGACAGCCGCCTACAAAGACATCCAGGCGACGCTCGGCTCAGTGCCGGACATGTTCAAGACACTGCCTGACGTCGCCATCGCCGGCGCCTGGGCCGAGATCAAGGGGGTGCAGCTCAACCCCAAGACCGCGCTCGACGGCAAGACCAAGGAGCTGATAGGCCTTGCGGTCGCCGCGCAGATCCCCTGCCAGTACTGCATCTATTTCCACACCGAGGCGGCCAAGCTCAACGGCGCCAGCGACGAGGAGATCAAGGAGACGATCGCGATGGCGGCGATTGTGCGCCATTGGTCGACGATGCTCAACGGCAGCCAGGTCGATCTCGCGACTTTCAAGAAGCAGACCGACGACGTCTTCGCGGCCGTCAAGGCGAAGTCGCAGTGAAAGACACTGCCCGCCGATAAGCGGCGGGCAGATTTTCCGCACATCAACTGCCCGAAGACGGGCCATGGAGGATGAAATGCTGACCAAGACCCAAACCGTGGATGGCGCGGCCATCAAGAAGGCGATCGAGACCCGCGACGGCAAGACGCTGTCGAGCTTCTATACCGATGACGCGCTGGTGCGCGTGATCGACCGCAACAACCCGCCGAGCAAGCCGCGCGAAATCCGCGGGCGCGCGGCGATCACCACCTTCTGGGACGATATCTGCAGCCGGGCGATGACCCACAAGGTCGACACCACGATCGCCGACGGCAACAGCCTGGCCTTCACCCAGGCCTGCGCCTATCCGGACGGCACCAAGGTGTTCGCCGCCGCGATGCTGGAACTGAAGAACGGGCAGATCGCGCGGCAGACCGTCGTGCAGGCCTGGGACGAATAGGCAAACAGCCGCTAACTCAACCTTGGGAGGAATGACATGTTCAGCGCCAGATGGCAGATCGACGCCAAGTTCGGCACAAGCAGACCGTGCTTGACCTGTTGAAGAAATGGGAACGCGAGATCGGCTCGCAGGTCGGCCTCGCCGAGCTGAAATTCCAGATCATGACCGGATCGATTGGCGCGCGGGAAGCGACGGTCGAGTCGCATCACCAGGTCGAGAGCCTGGCCCAGCTGGAGGCGATGTTCGCCAAGATCGGCAAGATCGACGCGCACGCCAAATGGGGCAAGGAGATGGAGCCCTATGTCGTGTCGGGCTCCAGCCTGTGGAATATCTATCGCATCGTCGAATAGCGGCTGCGCGGCGATCTTACCTCTCCCCTTGTGGAAGAGGTCGGATTGCCCCGATTTGTCCTTCACAAATCGGCTGGCAATCCGGGTGAGGGGTAAGCTGGCGCCAAGCTGGAACACCCCTCATCCGGCTCGGCGCTAAGCGCCGATCCACCTTCTCCCACAAGGGGAGAAGGGAAAATGCTACCCGTGCGCCACCATCACATGCCGCACGGCGGTATAGTCTTCCAGCGCGTAGAGCGACATGTCCTTGCCGTAGCCGGACTGTTTTAGCCCGCCATGCGGCATCTCGTTGGTCAGCATGAAATGGGTGTTGATCCAGGTGCAGCCATATTGCAGGCGAGCCGCCGTCGCCATGGCGCGCGAGACGTCCTTGGTCCACACCGATGACGCCAGGCCGTAGTCACTGTCATTGGCCCAGTTGACCGCCTCGTCGACTTCCGTGAAACGGGTGATCGAGACGACCGGGCCGAAGACTTCGCGGCGCACGATCTCGTCCTCCTGCAAGGCGCCGGCGACGACGGTCGGCTGATAGTAGAAGCCGGTGCCCTCGCCCGGCTTGCCGCCGGTGGTGATCTCGATGTGTTTCAGCTCCGAGGCGCGTTCGACGAAGCTCGACACGCGGTCGCGCTGGCGGCGCGAGATCAGCGGGCCGATCTCGTTCTCGGTGTCGTCGGAACGATTGTACTTGATGGTCGAGACCGCCGAGGAGAGATCGGCGACGAGCTTGTCATAGATCTTCTTGCCGGCATAGATGCGGCAGGCGGCGGTGCAGTCCTGGCCGGCATTGTAATAGCCGAAGGCGCGCAGGCCGCTGACCACCGCACCAAGGTCGGCGTCGTCGAAGACGATGACCGGCGCCTTGCCGCCAAGCTCAAGATGCGTGCGCTTGACCGACTTGGCGGCCGCCTGCAGCACCTTCTTGCCGGTGGCGACGTCGCCGGTGATCGAGATCATGTTGACCTTGGGGTGGTTGATCAACGTGTTGCCGACGCTGTCGCCACGCCCAAGCACGACATTGACCACGCCTTCGGGCAGGATTTCGGCGAGGATTTTCGCCAGCTTCAGCGCCGTCAGCGGCGTCTGTTCCGACGGCTTGAAGACGACGGTGTTGCCGCCGCCGATCGCCGGGGCCAGCTTCCAGGCCATCATCATCAGCGGGTAGTTCCAAGGCGCAATCGAGGCGACGATGCCGATTGGGTCGCGCCGGACCATCGAGGTGTGACCAGGCAGATATTCGCCGGCGACAACGCCTGGCATCGAACGCACCGCGCCGGCGAAAAAGCGATAGCAGTCGACGATGGCCGGGATCTCGTCATTGAGCACGGCATTGATCGGCTTGCCGCAGTTCAGAGCCTCGAGAGCGGCGAACTCTTTGGCCTCGGCCTCGATGCGGTCGGCGATCTTCAAGAGATAACCTGAGCGCTGCGCCGGCGTGGTGCGCGACCACAAGACGAATGCCTTTTCGGCGGCCGCAACCGCTGCCTCGATCTGCGCCTGGCTGGCTTCGGGCAGGTTGAGAATGGTCGCCCCGGTCTTCGGATTGAGGATCGGCTCCTCGGTCTCGGCGCCGATCTCGAATTTCGAGCCGATCAGCATCTGGGTGTCCATTGGGTTCCTCCTTGATCAGGAGCGAGTAGCGAATAGCGAATATCGAATAAGGTTGACCGTCGATGTCCCTTATTCGCTATTTGCTACTCCCTATTCGCTGTTTTCATTTTCCACTGCCGGCGATCTGGTCGCCGTCGCGGGTCAGGTAATAGGCAAACAGGATGGGCAGCAGCGTCACCAGCACGACGACCATGGCCACGACATTGGTGACCGGGCGCTGACGCGGGCGAATCAGTTCCTCCAGCATCCAGATCGGCACGGTCTGCTGCTGGCCGGCGGTGAAGGTGGTGACGATGACCTCATCGAACGAAAGGGCGAAGGCCAGCATGCCGCCGGCAAGCAGCGCGGTGGCGATGTTGGGCAGCACGACATGGCGGAAGGTCTGAAAACCGTCGGCGCCGAGATCCATCGAGGCCTCGATCATCGAGCCGGAGGTGCGGCGGAAACGGGCTACCGCATTGTTGTAGACGACGACCACGCAGAAGGTGGCGTGGCCGAGCACGATCGTCCAGAACGAGAAAGGAATGTCGGCGAGCGAAAAGGCCGAGCGCAGCGCGATACCGGTGATGATGCCGGGCAGCGCGATCGGCAGGATGACCAACAGCGAGATGGTCTCGCGGCCAAAGAATTTTGTCCGCGACACCGCGGCGGCGCAGAGCGTGCCGAGCACCAGCGCGATCGCCGTCGAAATAGCGGCGACGCGCACCGACAGCGACAGCGCCTCCCATACGTCAGGCCGGTTCCAGGTGACGGCGAACCACTGCGTGGTCAGCCCGGGCGGCGGCCAGACGAAGCTCTTCTCCTCGGTGGTGAAGGCATAGACGAAGATCAGCAGGATCGGCAGATGCAGGAACAGCAGGCCGCAGGCGGCAGCGATCTTCAGGCCGAGCGGAGCGGATTGGCCACGGTCAGAGCGCATCGAAGGCCCCCATGCGCTTGGCGCCCCTGAGGTAGAAGCCCATGATGACGATGGGCACGACGGTGAAGGCGGCGGCGAGCGGGATGTTGCCGGCGGTGCCTTGCTGCGAATAGACGGCCTGGCCGATGAACAGGCGCGACGTGCCGATGATCTGCGGAATGATGTAGTCGCCAAGCGTCAGCGAGAAGGTGAAGATCGAGCCGGCGACGATGCCGGGCAGTGCCAGCGGGAACAGCACGTTGCGGAACGTCTGCCCGGGCGAAGCGCCGAGATCGGACGAGGCCTCGACCAGATTGCCGGGCACGCGTTCGAGGGCCGCCTGTACCGGCAGGATCATGAAGGGCAACCAGACATAGACGAAGACGATGAAGGTGCCGGTGAACGAGACCGACAGCGAGTTGCCGCCGACGACCGGCAACGACAGCCAGGCATCGAGAACCCACAGCAAATGGAATTTGGCGAGCAGCCAGGTCAAAATGCCTTCCTTGGCCAGGATCAGCTTCCAGGCATAGATCTTGACCAGGTAGCTCGACCAAAGCGGCAGCATGACGCCAAGATAGAACAGCGCCTTCCAGCGCCCGCGCGCATAGCGCGCCGCGTAATAGGCGATCGGGAAGGCGACGACGGCCGAGGCCAGCGTGACCAGTGCCGCCATCGTCACCGTGCGCAGGATGATATCGAGATTGGCGGCCTGGAGCAGGTCGCCATAGGTCTTCAGCGTGAACTGGCGGTTGATGAGGCCGGAATACTCGTCGATGGAGAAAAAGCTTTGCGCCAGGAGCGCGAACAGCGAGCCGATATAGACGATGCCGAGCCACAGCACCGGCGGCAAAAGCATGAGCAGCAGCAGCAATTGCGGCCGGCGCCAGAACAGATCCGACAGCGCACCGCGCATGCCGCCGCTGCCCGGCAGGATAGCGGGGGCGGTGGCGCGTGGCATGGTGACGTCGACGCTCATGCCGGCTCATCCATCAGGTGCAGGTGCTCGCGATTGAAGGTGAGCATGACCGCCTCGCCTTCCGCCGGCAGGACAGTGCCGGCCGGCACCACGGCGTGCAGCTTCAATCCGTCGGCATCGAGCGCCAGCCTGGTGGTGGCGCCGAGATAGTTGGTCGAGACGAGGCGGGCGGCGACGCCCTCGCCGCTTGCGGCGCGGCCAATGCGAATGGATTCGGGACGCAAGCTGCCCCAGCGATGCTGGCCGGAATAGCGCTGGACGAAGTCCGGCGGCAGCACGTTGGAGGAGCCAACGAAATCGGCAACGAAGGGCGTCTTCGGCCGCTGATAGATATCCTCCGGCGTGCCGATCTGCATGATCCTGCCGTCATTGAAGACAGCGACGCGGTCGGCCATCGACAGCGCTTCGCCCTGATCATGGGTAACGAAGACGAAAGTGATGCCGAGCGCCTTCTGCAGCGATTTCAGCTCTTCCTGCATGTTCTCGCGCAGTTTGAGGTCGAGCGCGCCGAGCGGCTCGTCGAGCAGCAGCACCTTGGGCTGGTTGACCAGCGCGCGGGCCAGCGCGACGCGTTGGCGCTGGCCGCCGGAGAGCTGACCGGGCCGACGGCCGCCATAGCCAGGCAGCCTGACTAGCGACAGCGCTTCCTCGGCCGCCTTGTGCCGCTCGGCCTTGCCGACGCCCTTGACCATCAGCCCATAGGCGACGTTGTCGAGCACATTGAGATGCGGGAACAGCGCATAGTCCTGGAACACGGTGTTGACGTTGCGGCGGTAGGGCGGCACCCCCTCCGCGCGCTCGCCAAAGATCGAGATGGAACCCGCCGTCGGCTGCTCGAAACCGGCGATGAGGCGCAGGCATGTTGTCTTGCCCGAGCCGGACGGCCCGAGCATGGCGAAGAACTCGCCCGGCGCAATGTCGAGATCGACCGCATCGACGGCGCGAACGCTGCCGAAATGGCGCGAGACTTTCTGGAATGAGACGGCAGAGGTCATGGGCTGTCAGTCTGTTGCCGGTTTATCAAAATCATCCTCAGCTACAAATCTGGCTAGGATCGCGAAATTCGCGCGCCGCTCCATCTCCCCCTCGATGGGGGAGGTCGCGGCGAAGCCGCGGGTGGGGGTGATGGCGCCGACATGTCGGACAGCCCCCTACCCCGACGCTGCGCGTCGACCCTCCCCACAAGGGGGAGGGCGAGGAAAATCACCGTCCGCCGATGACGCCGATATAGTCCGACACCCAGCGGTAATAAGGCACGCACTGGTCGTTCTGGGTGACGCATTTCGAGACCGGCGTCTTCCAGAATTTGATCTTGTCGAAATTGTCGTAGCCGTTGGTCTTGCAGCCTTCGTCGGTCAAGAGCTCGTTGCCCTTGCAGGCGGCGGGCACGACGGGGAGCGATCCGAACCAGGCCGAGACATCGCCCTGCACCTTCGGCGATAGCGAATGCTCGAGCCACATATAGGCGCAGTTCGGGTGCGCCGCGTCGGCTTCCATCATGGTGGTGTCGGCCCACCCGGTGACGCCTTCTTCCGGCACGGTCGAGGCAACCGGCTTCTTGGCGGCAACCAGCGTGTTGACCTGATACGGCCACGAACCGGAGGCGACGACGCCTTCGTTCTGGAAATCGTCGACCTGGATGGCAGCGTCATGCCAGTAGCGGCCGACCAGCGTGCGCTGGACGCGCAGCAGGTCGAGTGCTGCCTTGTACTGGTCCTCGTTCAACTCGTAGGGGTCCTTGATGCCGAGTTCCGGCTTGTGGAACATGAGATAGTTGGCGGCGTCGGCGATGTGGATCGGCCCGTCATAGGCCTGGACGCGGCCCTTGTTGGACTTGCCGTCCGGCAGCTTCATCTCCTCGAAGACGACGTTCCAGCTCTTCGGCGCGTCCTTGAACACCTCGGTGTTGTACATCAGGATGTTGGGGCCCCACTGATAGGGGACGCCGTAGTGAACTTTGTCGACGGTGAACCAGGGCGCGTCCTTGAGCCGGTCGTCGACCGCCTTCCAGCTCGGAATGAGATCGGTGTTGATCGGCTGCACGCGCTTGCCGGCGACCAGGCGCAGCGAGGCATCGCCCGAAGCGGTGACGAGATCGAAGCCACCCTCGTTCATCAGCGAGACCATCTCGTCCGACGTGTTGGCGGTCTTGACGTTGACCTTGCAGCCGCTCTCCTTCTCGAAGGCGGTGACCCAGTCATAGCCCTTATCGGTCTCGCCGCGCTCGATATAGCCCGGCCAGGCAACGATGTTGACCTGGCCTTCGCCCTTGCCGAGTTCCTTGACCTGGGCGATAGCCTGACCGGAGAAGGTCAGCGCGACCGTCAGCGCCGTGCAGGACTTCAGGAATGAATTCATCATCGATCTCCCATTTTGGCGGATGTCCCCCGAAACCGCTCCGGTTTTCGCCAGATCACGCGCGGACTGAAAAACTTATCCGTTCGTCCTGTGGACTTGATGTCGCTCTGATGGCGGCTTGGTCCCTGAAACGGAAGGTGCTTGGAAAATTCCGGTTTCGCAAATTCATTTATCAGAAAGGCGATATCGGTTTTTCCGATAGTTAGACGCCACTTGACGCCACTTTAAGCAAGCGCCGTCACCAGCCAGCAGGCGGCATTGAAGCGAGCCTCACCGCCCTCAACGAAAGGCGCGAACGCAGCCGGCAACACCGCGGTGATTTTTTCGGCCGTTGCCCGGTCAACCTCGCGCAGCGCGGCGCCGAGCGGCCCTAGCCGGGTGACAAACGTCATCAGATCGCGTTGAGCGATCCGACACGGGACGTCTGCCTGTTCGACTTCGATTGAAGCCCAGCCGCTTGCTTCCAGGATCCGCTTCACCTTGGCGCCGTCGGCAAAGGCAAACTGACCCGGCGCATCGGGGTCTGGCGCTGGTGCGGGCGGCAGAAAAGGCGCAGCCGCTCGCACGGCGGTCGTCATGAAATCATTCTCGAGCGGAGTGCGCCAGGCAACAAAGGCGAGTTTGCCACCGCGCCTCGCGGCGTTTCTTATGTTGGTGAACGCGGCCACGGGATCGTCGAAGAACATGACACCGAAGCGCGAGATAACAGCGTCGAAGTGCCCGGATTCGAACGCATATGCCTGGGCATCGCCCACGTCAAAACTTGCGTTTGCTACGTCTTCCACCCTCCTGCGCTCCGTCGCCAGGGCGACAAGCGGCTGCGAGATGTCGAGCCCCACACAATTTCCGTCGTTGCCGACGCGGCGCGCCATCGCCAGGGTTGTGGCGCCGGCACCGCAGCCGATGTCCAGGACATTGCCCCCTTCCCCGGGATAGCCGGCATCGACCACCAGCCGCTCGAACGGTGCCAATATCTCGTCGAGGATCGGCTGCATCTCGACCCAGGCCTTTCCGCTGGCATCGTTCCAGAGCGCGGCTTGGCGTGTGTTGGGCGGCGCGGATTGCGGCATAACGGACCTCGCTTTCGTGTTGCTCTCACCGATCGTCGCGAGCACTCTACGAGTTCAAGCCGACTTGAGGTCAAGTATGAAGGATATGGACATTGCCGAAGTGTCGCGCCGCACCGGCGTGCCCGCCTCCACACTTCGCTACTACGAGGAGAAGGGCCTGGTCGCCTCGATCGGCCGTCGCGGCCAGCGCCGCCTGTTCGACCCTGCCGTCCTGGACCGGCTCGCCTTGATCGCACTCGGACGCGCTGGTGGATTCGCACTGGACGAGATTTCCTCGATGCTGACGCCCGACGGCCTGCCGAAAATGGATCGAGGGCGCCTGGATGCCAAGGCGAAGGAACTGGACCAAATCATCCAACGCCTGACGGCGATCCGAGAGGCTTTGCGTCACGCCGCCCAATGTCCAGCCGCCCGGCCGATGGAGTGCCCTGCGTTCCGTCGCGCCGTCAGGCTTGCCGGCGCCGGCCGCTTCGAGGTTGCTCCGATAGGGCCGTTCAAGGCGGAGGCGGTTTCCGTCAAGAGGCGCAAGCGCAGGACTGGCCACGCCAGCCTGGAGCAGCCACACTAGCGACGGACCGTCCGCTGCGACTGGGCAAGGCCGATGAAGTCGCGCGCCGCCTGCGGCAGGCCGGAGCCGCGCCGCCAGACCATGCCGACTTGCACCACCGGCAAGGAGCCGGAAATATCGCGCGATTCGATGCGGTCGCCTTCCAGCGACCATGGCCGGTAGACGAGGTCGGGGAGCAGCGCCACGCCGGCGCCGGTGGCGACCAGGCTGCGCACTGCCTCCACGGAACGGGTGCGGAAGGCGACATGCGGCTTGGCGCCGATCGCCGTCAGCAGTTTTCCCGTGTTCTCCTCGATTTCGTCAACAGTCAGCATGATCAGCGGCTCGCCAGCGATATCGCCAATGCTGATGATGTCGGCACTGGCGAGCGGATGGCCGAGCGGCAGCCACAGGCGGTAGGCCGAGACTTCGAGGATTTCCGATTGCAGCGCGGTACGGTCGCGCAAATTGGAGGTGACCATGACGGCGATGTCGAGCTTGCCGCCGATCAGGAGATGTTCGAGATAGTCGCCATTGTCCTCGATGGCCGAGACCTCGACGCCCGGATAGGCGCGACGGTAGCGGGAGAGCAGATCCGACAACACATAGCCGGCGACCAGCGAGGTGACGCCGAGTTGCAGCCGGCCACCCGCCACCGCCTGTTCGCCAGAAAAAGAACGGCGGGCGTCGGAGACGTCGGCGAGGATCTTGGTCGCGTGACGCAGGAACTGGTGGCCTTTGTGGGTGATGTTGAGGCCGCGCGGATGACGCTCGAACAGTTCGACGCCGAGATCGCTTTCGAGTTCCTTGATCGCTTCGGTGACGGACGATTGCGAGATGGAGAGGTTTTGTGCCGCGCCCGACACCGTGCCCTGCTCGGCGACGGCGATGAAGAACTGCAACTGGCGGATGGTGAAAGCCATGGCCGGACTAAACACCGCCGGCCGAGCGAAGGAAAGCCGATGGCGGAGCTTATCCCATGACTGGGTCCTGTGCGCTCAGCCGAGCATCAGCCTGATGCGCCGCCGCCATGCGGGACCATAGCGCAGCGCCAGCATGAAGGCCGTCTCCAGCGCCACCACGATGACAATGATACGGAAGCCCACAGTGAAGGAGTTCTGGCCGCTGCCGCGCAAGAGATAGCCGGTTACGAGAAAGCCGAAGTTCCACAGCGTAGCGCCGAGCAGCGTAGCGATCGCGAAGGGCAGAGCCGGCAGACAAAGCGCGCCGGCCGCGATCGGCAGGTAGTTGCGCACCGTCGGGATGAACTGCGCCAGCAGCGACACCCGCACATGATTGCGGCGATAGGCCTGGCCGAGCTTGCGGTAGGTTGCCGGGCGCAGGAAGACATATCTGCCGACCCGTTCGATCAGCCTGTCGGCACGATCAAATCCGATCCGGCGACCAACCCCATACCAGACGAGGCAGCCGGTGAAGGAGGCAAGCGTCGTCACCGCCAGCAGGATTGCCAGTGTGGACACATCCGGCGCCGCCGTCATGCCGAGGAACAGCAGCAGCACATGCGAGGGCGGGATCGGCAGGATCTTCTCGGTGAAGGCGAGGCAGAAAACGCCGAACAGGCCGAAGCCGAGAATGGCCGATAGCGGCCCGGTCATGCGAAGCGCCAATCATAAATCCCCAGCGTCTTGATCCTGGCGACGCGATAGACCGTCGCCGGCGGGAAATTGCGAAAGGTATGACCGACCCGCGTGACCTCGAGATCGAGCCGGTCGAGCAGCGACTGGTCGAACGGGCAGCGGCGGCCGAGCGTGGATTGATAGAGCGCCCCGCCGGGGCGAAGGTTTGCGAAAACGCCTTCCAGAATGGCAAGCGTCTTGCGCGGCGAAATCAGGCGGAACGGCAAACCGCTGACGGCAGCGCCAACCACCGGCCCGTGGAATAGCGACAGATGGCGCAGACCGGCGGCATCCATTTCGAAGATCCGGGCCGTGGGGAAGCGCCGCTTGAGAAGTGCCGCGAAATCCGGATCGGATTCGATCAGCGTCAGATCCTCCTCCCGCACCCCGCGTGACAGCAGCGCCCGCGTGAAAGGGCCGGTTCCTGGACCGAGCTCCAGCACAGGGCCTGTCTCGGGGCCGATGTGGCGCGTCATCAAGGCCGCCAGGCTGGAACTGGACGGCGTGACGGAGCCGACCCTGAACGGCGCAACAGCCCACGCCATGAGAAAAGACAGAGCATCATGTGCAGACATAACCAACCTCAATTCCGGACGACAGCACGCCAACCGGTTTGGTGTGGCGCTTGATTTCGTTTCGGCGTCGGACCCGAACCTGTTGCTGCATATTCAGGCCCGACGCCTTGACGCCGGCATGGGCGGTTCCTGCCGACCGGCGCTGTTTGCCGTGACTGGATTGCATAGACATTGCGCAACATGGCGGACGCAAAGAAAGACCTTGTCGGCCGCGGGCCATTCGGCTTTGCCATGTTTGCGCAATGTTGGCGCGGTAGCGCCCGATGCAGTGTTGGTTGCCGGGGAGTGTGGATGCGTATCTTGCTGGTCGAAGACGAGCCTGAAATGGTCTCGGCGCTGCGAGCCGCGCTGAAGCGCCACGACATGGTGGTCGATCACGCCGGCACATTGCTGGAGGCGGAGGGCTTCGTTGCCGTCGACAGCTACGACGCCATCCTGCTCGACCGCCAGTTGCCGGATGGCGACGGGCTGTCGCTGGTGCCGAGATTGCGCGCGGCGAACAACACCGCGCCGGTGCTGGTGCTGACGGCCAAGGGCGACACGTCTGACAAGGTCGACGGGCTGGACATGGGTGCGGACGACTATCTGGCAAAGCCATTCGCCTTCGAGGAATTGCTGGCCCGCTTGCGCGCGCTGCTCAGGCGGCCGGCGCCGCTGCAGTCGCAATTCATCCGCGCCGGCCATCTGGTGCTCGACGTCGGGCATCGCGAGGCTGCGATCCGCGGCGAACTCCTCAGCCTGCCGCGGCGCGAACTCCTGGTGCTGGAGGCGCTGATGCGGCGCACCGGCCGCATGGTGCAGCGTGAGGCGCTGATGGAAGCGGTGTTCGGCCTCGACGACGAGATCCAGTCCAATGCGCTCGACACCCATGTCTCGCGCCTGCGCCGCAAGCTGGCCGATGCGGACAGCGGCGTGACGATCAACGGCATTCGCGGCGTCGGCTATCTCCTGCGCGAAACGACGTGAGCCTCAATCGATGAGCCTCAAACGCCCACGTTCGCTCAAATGGAGCCTGGTGCTGCGCATCGCCTTGCTGCAATGCGCGATTTTGACGCTGATCATCGTCGGCATTCTCGGCGCGTTGCTCGCCACCGGCCTCATTCCGCACGACTATGAGGACGGCACGATGGACGTGCTGGCGGATGCCGTGGCGCGCGACGCGGGCGGCAAGCTTGTGCTGCGCGAGACCTCGGATCTGTCGAAGCTGCGATCCGATGTCCCCGACCTCTGGTTCATCATCCGCGACAAGCAGGGGCAGCGGCTGCAGGAAGGCACGGTGCCGGCCCTCTTCCAGCCTTTCGCCGGACTGCTGGACACCATCAGCGACGCGCGTATCGACAATTCCATCGGCGAGAGCGCGCCGCCGGATGCAAAGATCCGCTGGACCGACACCGCAGCCGGCAATGTCCAGATCTTCACCGGCACCAGGGGTGGGCTTTCGCTGCTGCGCCTGCTTGGACAGGCGCCGCAATTCTTCCTGCAAGGCATATTGCCGCTGGCGGGACTGATGGCGCTGGCGACGCTGTTCGCGACGCCCTGGGTGGTGCGCGGCGCGCTGTCGGGGCTTGGCCATGCGGCCGCCGAGGCCGAACGCATCGACATCGACCAGCGCGGCGTGCAGCTGCCGCTGAAGGACGTGCCGATGGAGGTGACGCCGCTGGTCAAGGCGGTGAACGCCGCCCTTGCGCGCCTGGACAAGGGCTATGAGCGCCACAAGCGCTTCCTGACTGATGCCGCCCATGAGCTGAGGACACCGGTGGCCATCCTCAACACACGCCTAGCCTCTCTGCCGGCAACACCCGAGCGGGCCCGGCTGCTGCAGGACGCGGCACGGCTTTCGACGCTGACCGACCAGCTGCTCGACCTGCAACGCCTCGACCGGCAGACCTCGCCTTTCGAGAAAGTCGATCTCGTGGCCATCGCACGCGGCGTCATCGTCGACCTCGCGCCGATGGCGTTTTCGGCCGGGTATGAAATGTCGTTCGAGCCGGAACGGGAAACGGTTTTCGCCAGCGGCGACCGCACCGCGATCGAACGCGCGGTGACCAATATCGTCCAGAACGCCATCGAGCATGGCGGCCGCGCGGGCAAGATCACCGTCAGTGTCACCGCTCCCGCTGTCATCGAGGTGCGGGACGAGGGTGACGGCGTGCCGCCAGCCGAGCGGGAGCGCATCTTCGAGCCCTTCTACCGGCTGCGCCCGCAGGATCACGGCGCCGGGCTCGGGCTCAACCTGGTGCAGGAAATCATGCAGTTGCATGGCGGACGAATCGAGATTTTCGACGGCAAGCCGAGCGGCGCCTGCTTCAGGATGAGTTTTCGCGCCGTGCCCGCGTAGGCATGGCCGCAGGCGGCGATCGATGCACAACATCGCCTTCGCCCACCAGGCGCTGGTGATCGGCTCAGAACCCGGCTTCGCCGCCGGCGATGCTGAGCCGCGCGCCCGCCTGTGCCAGCGCGGCGACTATGTCGTGCGGCGGCGAGCGGTCGGTGGCGAGTTCGGAAAAGCCATCGAAGCCGCAGACCTGGACCAGGCCATGGCGGCCGAATTTGGTGTGGTCGGTGATGACGAGCGAACGCTGGCCGCGCGACAGCACCATGCGGGCGAATTCGGCCTCTTCCAGATCGTAGTCCATGACACCCGTCACCGCATCGACGGCGCCGGTGGAGATGATGGCGTGGCTGACCGAGAAACGGCTGACGAACTCGATGGCCGAAGTGCCGAAGGCAGCGCCGGAATCGCTGCGCAGTTCGCCCCCGGCCATGTAGACTTTGTTGCCATTGATGGTGGCCAGCGTGCGGGCGATGTCGGACGAGTTGGTGACGACCGTCAGCCGCCGGTGGCCGAGCAGTTCCCTGGCCAGGAACGAGGTGGTGGTGCCGGTGTCGAGCATGACCGATTCGCCGTCACGGATGGTGGCGGCGACCATGCGGGCAATGATGCGCTTGGCATCGGCATTCTCGCGCATGCGCCGTTCGAACGGCGCTTCGCCGACCATCGACGGCAGGCCGATGGCGCCATGCATCTTCAGAACCGAACCATCACTGGTGAGCGGCTTGACGTCGCGGCGCACGGTTTCGAGCGAAACACCCAGCCGGTCGGCCAGGCTGGCGATGGTGACGGTTCCCTCTTCCTGCAGCAGCCGCAAGATCTCGCCGTGGCGTTTGGAATGAGCCATTTGGTCTTTCCGGACTTAGCCTTTTGACCGGTTCTAAGGTAATTCGAGTGCTTTTAAAGGGATTACCCTTGCTTTCGGGCAAAACACCCAAAAAAAGTCACATGTTTTTGTTGACAACCGGGCAACCCTGGCGTGAAATCCAGGCATCAACAGGGTTCGGAGCTGCAGACGGGAGGGTGATGGCAGGGCCGCAACTCACTGACCAGGCCGTCTTGAACGTGTCTGGCGCAAGGAATTTTCAGATCCGCGGGGGCGGATGCCGGGATCAGAAACCTGGCCAAGGGGCTCGTCGGTGCGGTGCGGGATACCAATCCTGGCGTCCCGCACCGACGAGATTATTTGCGTTTCTCCCCGCCGTCGTTGCGCTGTCCATGGCGCCCAATGCATGTCGCCAAAAAGTGACCTCGGTTTTGGGAGAGCGACATGCATAAAAACAAGAACCTAAAGCGCGGCGCATGGATCCGTTTCAACGCGACGCGCTTTAGTCGAAGCCCAGCAAACCGGGGATGATTCCGTGATTGCCGAAGATCGCATCCGCGCCCTGCCCTGCTGGACCGGCGCCATCGAGATCGCCCCGCTGCCCGGCGGCCTTAGCAATGCCAACTATGTGGTCAGCGACGCCGCCGGACGGCATGTCGTGCGCTTCGGCCAGGACTATCCGTTCCACCATGTCTTCCGCGAGCGCGAAGTGATGACCGCGCGGGCCGCCCATGCCGCCGGTTTCGCGCCGGCGGTGCATTATGCCGAACCGGGCATCATGGTGACGGCGTTCCTTGGCGCCAGGACGTATCTGGCCGAGGACGTGCGCGCCAATCTTGGCCGCGTCGCCGCCCTGATGCGCGGCTTCCACCGGGAGATGCCCAACCATATCTCCGGCGCCGGCTTCATGTTCTGGGTGTTCCACGTCATTCGCGACTATGCGCGCACGCTCGAGGAAGGCAACAGCCGCAAGCGCAGCGACTTACCCCGCCTTTTGACGCTGGCTGACGAACTGGAGCGGGCGCAGAAACTGCTGCCGATCGTCTTCGGCCACAATGATCTTTTGCCGGCAAATATTCTCGACGACGGCAGCAGGCTGTGGCTGATCGATTTCGAATATGCCGGCTTCAACACGGCAATGTTCGACCTCGCCGGCGTCGCCTCGAATGCGGGCATGAGCGACGCGGAATCCTTCGCCTTCCTGACCGCCTATTTCATGAAGGAGCCGGACGAGGCGATCCGCCGCTCGCACGCCGCCATGCAATGCGCCTCGCTGCTGCGCGAGGCGATGTGGAGCATGGTGTCGGAACTCTATCTCGACGCACCCGGCATCGACTACGTCGCCTACACCGAGGAAAACCTGGTGCGGCTCGACGCGGCGCTGGAAAACTACCGGACAAAATACGGGATCCTGAAATCATGACTTTGCCCAGCCAGGCCGCGATCGTCGTCATCGGCGGCGGCATCATCGGCTGTTCGACAGCCTATCATCTGGCGCGCGACCACAAGGCCGACGTGGTACTGCTCGAACAGGGCAAGCTGACCTCGGGCTCGACCTGGCACGCCGCCGGCCTGGTCGGGCAATTGCGCTCGTCGGCCTCGATCACCCGGGTGCTCAAATACTCGGTCGACCTCTACAAGGGGCTGGAGGCCGAAACCGGCCTTGCCACCGGCTGGAAGATGACCGGCTGCCTGCGGCTCGCCACCAATGCCGACCGCTGGACCGAGTACAAAAGGCTGGCGACAACGGCGAAAAGCTTCGGCATGGACATGCATCTTTTGTCCCCGGCCGAGGTCAAGGCGATGTGGCCGCTGATGGAGACCGGCGATCTCGTCGGCGCTTCCTGGCTGCCGACCGACGGCCAGGCGAGCCCTTCCGACATCACGCAGTCGCTGGCCAAGGGCGCGCGCATGCATGGCGCCAAACTGTTCGAGAATGTCCGCGTCACCGGCTTCGAGATGAGGAATGGCCGCATCACGGCGGTAAAGACCGATCAAGGCGACATTGCCTGCGACAAGGTGGTGAACTGCGGGGGACAATGGGCGCGCCAGATCGGCGCCATGGCCGGCATCAACGTGCCGCTGCAGCCGGTCAAGCACCAATACATCATCACCGAGAAGATCGATGGCCTGGCGACTGACGCGCCGACGCTGCGCGACCCCGACCGCCGCACCTATTTCAAGGAAGAGGTCGGCGGGCTGGTGATGGGCGGCTATGAGCCGAACCCGCAGGCATGGGCGACGGATCTCCCCGGCGGCGACGTGCCCAACGATTGGGAATTCCGGCTGTTCGACGACGACTACGACCATTTCGAGCAGCATATGGCACAGGCGATCGCGCGCGTGCCGGCGCTGGAAACCGTCGGCGTCAAGCAGATGATCAACGGGCCGGAAAGTTTTACGCCGGACGGCAATTTCATTCTCGGCACAGCGCCCGAATGCGCCAACATGTTCGTCGGCGCCGGCTTCAACGCCTTCGGCATTGCGTCCGGCGGCGGCGCCGGCTGGGTGCTGGCGCAGTGGGTGGTCGATGGCGAGGCGCCCCTCGACCTGTGGGTGGTCGACATCAGGCGCTTTTCCAACCTGCACCGCGACCGGCAATGGGTGCGCGAGCGTATCCTGGAAGCCTATGGCAAGCATTACACGATCGGCTTCCCGCACGAGGAATATGCCTCAGGCAGGCCACGCATCGTCTCGCCGCTCTACAACAGGCTGCAACAGCAGCGCGCTGTGTTCGGCTCCAAGCTCGGCTGGGAGCGGCCGAACTGGTTTGCACCCGAAGGCGTCGAGCCGCTGGACGTCTATTCGATGGGCCGGCAGAACTGGTTTTCGGCGGTCGGCGACGAGCACCGGCATGTGCGCGAGCATGTCGGCATCTTTGATCAATCATCCTTCGCCAAATACGAGCTGAGCGGCCCAGATGCGGCCAAGGCACTGGATTGGATCTGCGCCAACGATGTCAGCAAGCCGGTCGGAAGGCTGACCTACACCCAACTTCTCAACACCCGCGGCGGCATCGAGGCCGACCTGACCGTGGCGCGGCTGGCCGAGGAAAAATTCTACATCGTCACCGGCACCGGCTTCCGCACGCATGATGCCTCGTGGATCAGCGACCATATCGGCGAGGACCTCGATGCCATGCTGACCGACGTCACCGAGGATTTCGGCACGCTGTCACTGATGGGTCCTCGGGCGCGCGACGTGCTCGCTGCGGTGACCGACGCCGATGTGTCGAATGGCGGCTTCCCGTTCGGCCATGTCCGCGAAATCGCCATCGCCGGCCACACAATCCGGGCGCTGCGCGTCACCTATGTCGGCGAGCTTGGCTGGGAGTTGCACGTGCCGATCGCGGCCACAGGCGAGGTCTTCGACGCGCTGATGGCGGCGGGCGAGAAGCATGGCATCCGCCCGGTCGGCTACCGGGCGCTGGAATCGTTGCGGCTGGAAAAAGGCTATCGCGCCTGGGGCTCCGACATCACGCCCAACGACACGCCGCAGGAAGCCGGGCTCGGCTGGGCGGTCAAGCTCAGGAAAAACACCGATTTCGTCGGACGACGCGCGCTGGAGACGATCGGCGGAGCACCTCTGAAGAAACGCTTTGCCGGCTTCACGGTCGACAATCCCGAAATCGTGCTGCTTGGCCGCGAGACCATCCTGCGCAATGGCGAGCCGGTCGGCTATCTCACCAGCGGCGGTTACGGCTACACGCTGGCCAAGAACATCGGCTACGGCTATGTGCGCAACGGCGATGGGGTGAGCGACGATTTCCTCATCTCGGGCGACTACGAACTGGTGGTCGCGATGGAGCGGACGCCGGCCAAAATCCATATGGAGCCGATGTACGATCCGGCAGCGGAGCGGGTGAAAGCCTAATTCACCCGCAAGGCAAGGCCGCGGCTGGGCACGGTGTCGGCCTCGCCCGGCATCGAGACGTAAGGGCGCGTTTCTTCGACGCGGGTGACGACGCCTTGCGCTTCGAGCGCGGCGATGCGGGCGCCAAAACCCTGATCCCACAGCGTGTTCTTGACCGTCAGCACGATCACCCCGCCAGGCCGGCAGATGCGGATCAGCTCGTCCAATCCTTCGGTGCCGACATGGCCCGAGGTGAAGACGCCGGCCGAAATGATCCCGGCATAGGCGCCGTCAGCGAAGGGCAATGGCCCGCCCATCGCCAAGCAGTGGAGCGCGGTATACACGCCCTTAGCGGCCGCCTTGTCCAGCATGCCTTGCGAAATATCGAGAGCCTCGACCTTGGGGTAGCCAGTGATGGCCAGCCATTCGCCGATGAGCCCGGTGCCCGCGCCGGCATCGAGCAACGGTGCCGCGCCACGCGGCAGATGGCGGGTCAGCAGCGCCAGGCAGATCGTCGGATGACGATAACCGGCGGCCGACATGTCGGCGTCATAAGTCTGCGACCAGCGGTCATAGAGGGCGGCCACCTCTTCTGGACGCTTTGCCGCGTAGGCAGCGCTGAGCGCGCCCAGGTGTTTACCGTCCGTCATCTCTGCTTTGTCGCCTGATCGAGTTGCCTTCGATCCAATGATAGCCAAACGGCGAAAATTGTGGAACCGTCGCGGTGAGAAATAACAGCGTGGGGGCGCGGCATGGCGACGGACGAGGCGCGGGCAAAACTGGCCGCCATTCCGGTTCTGGCCGGCTATACCGGGCCGCTGGAGCGGCTTGGCGGACTCACCAACCTCGTCTTCAGGGCCGGCGATCTCTGCCTGCGCATTCCGGGCAAAGGTACCGAAGAATACATCAACCGCGCCAACGAAGCGGTGGCCGCGCGCGAAGCGGCGAAGGCGGGAGTCAGTCCCGACGTCCTGCATGCCGATGCCGATACCGGCGTGATGGTGACGCGCTTCATCGCCGGTGCCGAGACGATGTCACCGGAAAAATTCAAAAGCCGGCCAGGCAGCCCGGCCCGCGCCGGGGAGGCCTTTCGCAAGCTGCACAAATCCGGTGCGGTGTTTCCCTTCCGCTTCGAACTGTTTTCGATGATCGACGACTATCTCAAGGTGCTGTCGAGCAAGGACGTCGCCCTGCCCGCCGGCTATCATGACGTGGTGCGCGAGGCCGACGGCGTGCGCTCGGCGCTGGCCGCCCATCCGCTCCCCATCGTCGCCTGCCATTGCGATCCGCTGTGCGAAAACTTCCTCGATACGGGCGAGCGGATGTGGATCGTCGACTGGGAATATTCGGGGATGAACGACCCGCTCTGGGATCTCGGCGACCTCAGCGTGGAAGGCAAATTCGATGCGGAGCAGGACGAAGAGCTGATGCGTGCCTATTTCGGCGGCGAGGCGAAGCCGGCCGAGCGCGGCCGGGTCGTCATCTACAAGGCAATGTGCGACCTGTTGTGGACTCTATGGGGATTGATCCAGCTCGCCAACAACAACCCGGTCGACGACTTCCGCGCCTATGCCGACGGCCGCTTCGCCCGCTGCAAGGCGCTGATGGAGACGGCGGAATTTTCCCGGCACCTGGCGGCTGTGCGCATGGGCTAGAGCAGTTCGATGTGAGAGCAGTTCCGGAGCCCAGCGATCCAATCAACACTTAAGTTCTAAAAGCGCTTCAATAAATTGCTCTCTTGTCGCGCGCCTATTTGAAAACCCTCTCCAGTTCACTCAAAGTCGCCGTATCGTCAGACTTTTTGCAATACCAAATGATCAGCGCAATGCTCCCGATGGGGATGAACCACGCTAGGAGTTGATACCAACCGCTTCTGTTGATGTCATGCAGCCGGCGGTCATGGCCAGTGTCGGCAGAAGGGCGGCAAGATTCCAAATGGATGAGATAATTTCATTCTGCACAATGGCGTCAGCTATGACGGAAACGACGCCAACAATAATAATGAAGAGGTATGAATACCAGAACTCCGAGCGGCTCGCCCTGCCGGAAAAATTCACATAGTTTCGAAAGAAACTTGAAACAGCTTCACTAAAGCTCATCGGAGGCGGCATTTCTCCGAATCGATTGGCGCCAGCCGGCGCTGCTCTTAGAACAAACACCAATGGCAGGCCGATCAGGACCAAAACGATCAGCCAATGCCATATAGAGAAACTACCCATTATCCCCCTCTATCGCAATTCTCTTGAGATATTGATCTTGCCTCTTCCGGCCAAGAATCAATCCCGTATTGCGCCCGGACGGCAGCGTACACAGCAAAGTATCTATGTAAATACCGGACTTTCTGACCGGAAACTCAAACAACTCCGGATGATAGCCTTCGGCTGCCAAACGCGTCGCTTCGAAACGGCGCGATGTGACGTGCTGTATGCTTTGTTTGGCTGCAATCGCGGACGGAAAGCCGTTTCACACTTTCCTGTAACCGCTTTAGTTCACGCCCTTCGGCACGTTTTCGGGCGGCACCGTCGTCTCGACCACTTTCTGACGGTGGAAAATGAACAGGCCGGCCAGAACGATGATGCCGGAGCCGATCAGGATGCGCGTACTGGGAACGTCGCCGAAGAACACCAGCCCGAACACCACCGCCCATAGCAGCAGCGTGTAGTGCAGCGGCGCCAGCGTCGAGGCCGGGGCGAGTTTGAGCGCCCGCGTGATCATCAGATGGGCGCTGCAGGAGACGATGCCGAGCAGCAGCATGGCACCGAAATCGAGTGCCGACGGCGTCTGCCAGGCGCCGATGGTCAGCACGCCGCCGACCAGCAGCGTGCCAATCGTCTGCCATGTCACCAGATTGGTATCGCTGGTGCCGCGCAGCCGTCGGTTGAGGATGATGGCGAAGGCAAAGGCTATGCTGCCGACCAGCGCGAAGCTCGACGACAGCGAGAGCGCGGCCGAGGATGGCTTCAGCATGATCACCACGCCGCAGAAGCCGAGCAGGATTGCCACCCAGCGGCGCCAGCCGACCTTTTCACCAAGCAGGAAATGCGACAGCGCCGCCACATAGATCGGCCCGGCCATGTAGAAGCTCATGACATCGGCAAGCGGCAGATAGACGACCGCCGCATAGAACAGCGCGGTGTCCAGCGTGGTCGCCAACACGCGCAGGATCTGCAGCCCGGGCCGCTCCATCCGGAACAGTCTGCCGGCGCCCTGATTGGCGATCATCGGGCCAAGCACGATAAAGGCGCCGATGGAGCGGATCAGCACCACCTGGCCGACGGAGAAGCTGGCGACCAGCCACTTGCCCATCGCGTCGTTCAACGCAAACAGGAAGTCGCCGGCCAGCATCAGCAGAATGCCGGCCAGAAGCACGTTCCTGATCGTGGAATTCTGCGCCACGGGTTGCGTCATGCCGATCCCGATTCCTCCCTCGCGTACGCCGCGTCCTAGACGGAAGCAGCGGCTTTGACGAGAAGAATCCGGGAAATCGCGGGACCAGAACCGGGAATCGGCTGGGCCTACGTGGCTTTGTGCCTGCGGTTCACCTGCGCCGGCCTGCCAGGGATGGAAAGCCTGGTATCCTGCCTTGCCCGTTCCGCCACCACCTTGCCCCTGGCGATGACGCAGATGCGCTCGGCGCGCAGGCGCAGGGCCTCGACCGGATTGCCGGCGTCGAGGACGACAAGGCTGGCGCGCTTACCGACCGCCAGGCCGAGGTGGTCCAAACCCATGATGGCGGCATTGACGTTGGTGACCATGTCGAAGCAGCGCGCCATGTCGGCCGGGCTCGACATCTGGGCGACGTGCAGGCCCATGAAGGCGACGTCCAGCATGTCGGCAGTGCCCAGCGAATACCAGGGATCGAGCACGCAATCCTGACCCCAGCCGACGCGGATGCCCAGTGCCTGCATCTCCTTGACCCGGGTCAGGCCGCGGCGCTTCGGGAAGGTATCGTGACGGCCCTGCAACATGATGTTGATCAGCGGATTGGGGATGGCCGAAACGCCGGCCTCGGCAATCAGCGGCAGCAGCTTCGAGACATAGTAATTGTCCATCGAATGCATCGAGGTGAGATGCGAGCCGGCAGCCCTGCCCTGCAGGCCGAGGCGCTGCGTTTCATAGGCCAGTTGCTCGATGTGGCGCGACAGCGGGTCGTCGGTCTCGTCGCAATGCAGGTCGACCATCAGGCCGCGTTTTGCCGCGATCTCGCAAAGCTCGGTCACCGAGCGCGTGCCGTCGGCCATGGTGCGCTCGAAATGCGGGATGCCACCGACGATGTCGACGCCCATATCCAGCGCCCGAATGGTGTTTTCACGCGCCTTCGGCGAGCGGTAGAAGCCGTCCTGCGGGAAAGCCACGAGTTGCAGGTCGATATTGGGCGCGATCGTCTTCTTGACGTCGAGCAGGGCCTCGACCGCCAACAGCCGGTCGTCGCAGACATCGACATGGGTGCGGATGGCGAGCAGGCCCATCGACACCGCCCAATCGCAATAGGCGAGCGCCCGGTCGCGCACCGCCTCATGCGTCAAAAGCGGCTTCAGCTCGCCCCATAGCGCAATGCCTTCGAGCAGCGTGCCCGAGGCGTTGATGCGCGGAATGCCATAGGACAGCGTCGCATCCATATGGAAATGCGGATCGATGAACGGCGGCGAAACCAGATTGCCGTTTGCATCGACCTCGGTCCGCGCGGAACCCTGCAGATTGGGCTCGATCGCCGCGATCGTCTCGCCGCTGATGCCGATATCGGCAATCCGGCCATCCGGCAGCGTGCCGCCACGAACGATAAGGTCGAAATCCATCTGTCGTCATCCTATTTCCAGAATCACCCAGCCATGGTGGCGCAAAAGACAGCTTGCCGCAGCCGTTTCTTTAGGCGACCGCGAAAGGTTCCCTCTGTCGGTAACTCGCTCTATAAGCCGCCTTTCGTCCACGCAGCGATCGGCTTCGGCCCCAAGGCCCTATTCGCAAACCATGGAAGTCCCGTGTGAACTTGAACTTTCCATTCCTGAAACGCGACGAACGGTCGACGGAGAACCAGCGCCTTATCGTGAGGCTGGTCAAAGAGTCCTTCCGGCAGCATATGTTCGGATATGGCGCGGCCATTGTGTCGATGCTGGTGGTGGCCGGCATGACGGCTGCCAGCGCCTGGATCCTGCGCGAAATCACCAATGAATTCGTGATCGACAAGCGGATCGATCGCGTCAACATGATTGCCGGTGCGGTCGCCGGGATTTTCATCCTCAAGGGCCTCGCCAATTTCGTCCAGGCCTATTTCATGAGCCGCGTCGGCAACGCCATCATTGCCGACCGGCAGCGCAAGATCTACGACCGAATCCTGGCGCAAGGCATCGAATTCTACCATTCGACCTCGTCATCCGACCTGATCACCCGCATGACCAACAATGCCCAGGCGGCACGCAACGTGCTCGACCTGATCGTGACCTCCTATGTGCGCGATCTGGTGACCCTGCTTGCGTTGATTGGGGTCATGGTTTGGCAGCAGCCGGCGCTGTCGCTGATCTGCTTCGTCGTCGGCCCGTTGGCCATCTATGGCGTCAACCGCATCCTGAAGCGTGTGCGCAAATTCGCCGCAATGGAGTTCCGCTCGGTCGGCCAGATCATTCAGGTGATGCAGGAAACCGCGATCGGCGTGCGCGTCGTCAAATCCTTCAACCTCGAAGGCTTGATGCGCAAACGCATGTACAAGGCAGTGTCCGACGTCGAGGATCGGGCCAACAATATCGCTGCCCTCGAAGCGGTGACCAGCCCGGTGATGGAGACGCTGGCCGGGCTGGCGATAGCCGGCGCCGTCATGGTCAGCGGCTTCCTGGTTCTGCAGGGCGGCCAGATGCCTGGCAACATCATGGCCTTCATCGCGGCGCTGCTGCTAGCCTATGAGCCGGCCAAGCGCCTCGCGCGCGTGCGCATATCGTTGGAAAGCGGCATCGTCGGTGTACGCATGATGTTCCAGCTCGCCGACGAGCCGCTGACGCTGGCCGAGGAGCCGGACGCGAGGCCGCTTCGGGCCGGACCGGGTGAGATCCGGTTCGACGCCGTCAGCTTTGCCTATCAGAACGGCCCGCCAGTTCTAGACCGGTTCGACCTCACCCTTGCGTCCGGCAAGATGACGGCGCTGGTCGGGCCGTCCGGCGGCGGCAAGTCGACGATCCTGAACCTGATCATGCGCATGTATGACCCGAAGAGCGGCAAGGTGCTGCTTGACGGCCAGGACATTTCCCATGCAACGCTCGCCTCGCTCAGGGAAAAGATCGCCTATGTCAGCCAGGACACGTTCCTGTTTGCCGGCACCATCATGCACAACATCCGGCTCGGGCGAGAGGGCGCGACCGACCAAGAGGTGATTGCCGCCGCCAAGGCCGCCAACGCGCATGACTTCATCATGGCGCAAGCGAAAGCCTATGAGACGGATGTCGGCGAGAATGGCGGCCTGCTGTCGGGCGGCCAGCGCCAGCGCATCTCGATCGCGCGCGCCATGCTGCGCAACGCCGAAATCCTGCTATTGGACGAGGCGACCAGCGCGCTCGACGCCGAATCCGAAGCGCTGTTCCGTGAGGCGCTGCAGCAGCTGACCGAAGGCCGCACGACGATCGTCATCGCCCACCGCCTGTCGACCGTGCACCAGGCTGATACGATCGTGGTGCTCGAGGGCGGCAAGGTGGTGGAGAGCGGGCCGCATCGTGCGTTGCTCAAGCAGGGCGGGCTCTACCAGAAGCTTTATGAATATCAGCTGATGCCATAACAGAGCTCGATTATGCGCGGTGCTCGACTCGTGTCCTTTCTACGATGCGTCTTGCTCGGCAGCTTTGCCGTGCAGTCTCCAGCCATGGCAATCGATTATGACAACGCGCATCATCTCGACGCAGAAAACCTCGCTGAGCAAGGGATAGCAAAGGCGTACAACGACGTTTTACCTGAGCTTCGGCAGTATGTGAAAAACCCGATCGCCATCCACCAAAGCGTCGACGCGTACGCGACACGATATGCGGTTCACGCAGCTGGCCAGGAGCTTGTAATATACGGCCCGGACATTTCGGGTAGCGAAGACAAAAGCTGGGGCACAGCCACCTACGTGTTCTTCAAGATCATCAACGACCAACTCGCCAGTTCGGACGTGCGGTTCTATGCGCTTAACGGCGGAAATGATCTTTTCGGCATCTTCTTGACACCGTCACAGGCGGAGGACGCAAAGCGATCGCTACCAACCCGAGCGGATTGGCCCTACCTTCCCGATGCGGAATGGCCTTGGTACGGCCAGTACCACTAGCTTCAGCAGATCACTCCGGCACGTGCCGCACCGCGCCCTTGTCGGCGCTGGTGGCGAAGGCGGCGTAGGCGCGCAGCGCAGTCGTCACCTTGCGCTTGCGCTTTTCCTCGGGCTTCCAGGCCATGGCGCCCTTGGCCACCATCGCCGCCCGGCGTGCTTCAAGTTCGGCGTCGCTGACAGCGAGGCGGATGGTGCGGTTGGGGATGTCGATCTCGATCGTGTCGCCCTCCTGGACCAGCCCGATCGTGCCGCCTTCGGCGGCTTCCGGCGACGCATGGCCGATCGACAGGCCCGACGTGCCGCCGGAGAAGCGGCCATCGGTGACCAGCGCGCAGGCCTTGCCCAGGCCCTTCGACTTCAGATAGCTGGTCGGATAGAGCATTTCCTGCATGCCGGGGCCGCCACGCGGTCCCTCATAGCGGATGACGACGACGTCGCCGGCCTTGATCTCGTTGGACAGGATCGCCTTGACTGAGGCGTCCTGGCTTTCGAACACCCGCGCCGGGCCGGTGAACTTCAGGATCGACTCATCGACGCCGGCCGTCTTCACGATGCAGCCGTCGAGCGCCAGATTGCCTTTCAGCACGGCAAGGCCACCATCTTTCGAGAACGGTGTTTCAGCCGAGCGGATGACGCCTTTCTCGCGGTCGAGGTCGAGATCATCCCAGCGACGGTCCTGGCTGAAGGCGACCTGCGTCGGCACGCCGCCGGGAGCGGCGAGGAAGAAGTCGCGGACATTCTGGCTGGAGGTGCGGGAAATATCCCAATGATCGAGCGCCTCGCCGAGGCTCGCCGTATGCACCGTCGGCAGGTCGCGGTTGAGCAGCCCGGCATTGTCGAGCTGGCCGAGGATCGCCATGATGCCGCCGGCGCGGTGGACGTCTTCCATGTGGACGTCGGACTTGGCCGGAGCCACCTTGCAGAGCACGGGCACGCGCCGCGACAGCCGGTCGATGTCTTCCATGGTGAAGTCGACCTCGCCCTCATGCGCCGCAGCCAGGATGTGCAGCACCGTGTTGGTCGAGCCGCCCATGGCGATGTCGAGCGTCATGGCATTCTCGAAAGCGCCTTTCGAGGCGATGCTGCGCGGGAGTGCTGTCTCGTCGTCCTGCTCGTAATAGCGCTGGGCGAGATCGACGATGAGGTGGCCGGCCTCGACGAACAGCCGCTTGCGGTCGGCGTGCGTCGCCAGCGTCGAACCGTTGCCCGGCAGCGACAGGCCAAGCGCCTCGGTCAGGCAGTTCATGGAATTGGCGGTGAACATGCCCGAGCAGGAGCCGCAGGTCGGGCAGGCCGAGCGTTCGATGACCTTGACGTCCTCGTCGGAGATCTTGTCGTCAGCGGCCGCGACCATGGCGTCGACCAGGTCGAGGGCCTGCGTCTTGCCGGCCAACACCACCTTGCCAGCTTCCATCGGTCCGCCGGAGACGAAAACGGTCGGGATGTTGAGGCGCAGCGAGGCCATCAGCATGCCCGGCGTGATCTTGTCGCAATTGGAGATGCAGACCATGGCGTCGGCGCAATGCGCATTGACCATGTATTCAACGGAATCGGCGATCAATTCGCGCGACGGCAGCGAATAGAGCATGCCGTCATGGCCCATGGCGATGCCGTCATCGACGGCGATGGTGTTGAATTCCTTGGCGACACCGCCGGCCTTCTCGATCTCGCGCGCGACCAGCTGGCCGAGATCCTTCAGATGCACATGGCCCGGCACGAACTGGGTGAACGAGTTGACCACCGCGATGATCGGCTTGCCGAAATCGGAATCCTTCATCCCGGTGGCGCGCCACAGGCCGCGGGCGCCGGCCATGTTGCGGCCATGGGTGGTGGTGCGGGAGCGATAGGCGGGCATGTTTTTTCCTTGGTGGCTGGCCGCAGCCGAGGAATGGCGCGGCGGAGCTGAATTCGGATCGCTGGCTTTATAGACGCGCAAGTATGGTCTGGCCACAATTTTGCAATGCGCCAGATTCCACGAAAAAACGAGAGCCGCCGAAAAAATCGCATGCCGCTGTCGGATCGCGAGCCGCACAAGCGTCCTTGGGCAGACGGCAAGGAATGGCACCATTCTCGGAGTCAGCCGTTTCACCCGTAACAGCAAAGAGCAACCCGAGGAGCACGACATGCAAAAGATCACCACCTGCCTGTGGTTCGACGACCAGGCCGAAGAGGCGATGAATTTCTACGTGTCCATCTTCAAGAATTCGAAGGTGCTGAACGTCATGCGTTGGCCCGCAGGCCATGCCGATGAAGGCAAGGTGCTGGTGACGACGTTCGAGCTCGACGGCGTGCAGTTCCAGGCGCTCAACGGCGGACCGCAATTCAAGTTCAGCGAGGCGATATCACAGTCGATCGACTGCAAAACGCAGGAAGAGGTGGATTATTTCTGGGACAGGCTCCTCGAAGGTGGCGGCGAACCGTCGCAATGCAGCTGGCTGAAGGACAGGTTCGGCGTCTCCTGGCAAGTCGTGCCGGAACAGCTGCCGCGCCTGCTTCTGGATCCGGACCGGGCCAAGGCTAGCCGGGTGATGGCAGCGATGATGCAGATGAGCAAGATCGACATCGCCAAGATCGAAGCGGCAGCTAAGGGGTGAGAGCAGCGCGATCCTCCCTTCTCCCCCTGTGGGAGAAGGTGGATCGGCGCGCAGCGCCGAGACGGTTGAGGGGTGTTCCAGCGGAGTGAGACGTTGGCATTCCCTGGAACACCCCTCATCCGCCGCCTTCGGCGACACCTTCTCCCACAAGGGGAGAAGGGAAAACAGCGCCTACGCCGCCTTGTCGCGGACCTGGTAGTCCTTGATGGTGGCGAAGCGGATCGCCTTCCAGCGCTCGGCTTCGTAGTTCAGCGAGAAGGCGTGCTGCGCCAAGAACACCGGGTCATTGTCGAGGTCCCTGGCGATGTCGCCGCGATGTGCCTCGATGAAGCGAAGCGTCTCGGCCTTGTCGTCAGCCGAAATCCAGCGGCAGACCGAAAAGCGTGACATCTCGAACTCGACCGGCAGCGTGTATTCGAAGTTCAGCCGCTCCTTCAACACGTCGAGCTGCAGGGCGCCGACGACGCCGACAATTGCCGGTGAGCCGTCCTCGGGCGAGAACAGCTGGACGACGCCTTCTTCGGCCATCTGGTGCAGCGCTTCCTTGAGCTTTTTCGCCTTCATCGCGTCGCCGAGGCGGACGCGGCGCAGGATTTCCGGGGCGAAATTCGGCACGCCACGGAACAGGATTTCCTCACCCTCGGTCAGCGTGTCGCCGATGCGCAGCGTGCCGTGGTTGGGGATGCCGACGACGTCGCCGGCAAACGCCTCATCCGCCGTGACGCGGGTGCGGGCGAAGAAGAATTGCGGCGCCGACAGGCTCATCGGCTTGCCCGTGCGCACCAGTTTGGCCTTCATGCCGCGCTCGAGCTTGCCCGAGCAGACGCGCACGAAAGCGATGCGGTCGCGGTGGTTGGGGTCCATGTTGGCCTGGATCTTGAAGACGAAGGAGGTCATCTTGTCCTCGGTCGCCTCGACCTTGCGGGTGTCGGCATCCTGCGCGCGCGGCGGCGGGCCGAAGGCGCCGAGCGCTTCGATCAGGTCGCGCACGCCGTAATTGCGCAGCGCCGAGCCGAAATAGACCGGCGTCAGGTGGCCCTCGCGGAAGGCATCAATATCAAGAGGTCGGCAGGCCTCGCGCGCGAGCTCCAGCTCCTCGATGAAGGCCTCGCGCTCGTTTTCCGGCAAGAGCCCGGCGACGCGGTTGGAATCGGGACCGTTGACCGGCGTGCGCTCCTTCTCGTCGTCGCCCTTGCGCACCGCGTTGAGCGCCAGATGATAGGTGCCGGAAAATGTCCTGCCGCGGCCGATCGGCCAGGTGATGGGGGCGGTGTCCAACGCCAGCTTCTGCTCGATCTCGTCCAAAATCTCGAACGGATCACGGCTTTCGCGGTCCATCTTGTTGACGAAGGTGATGATCGGAATGTCGCGCAGCCGACAGACCTCGAACAGTTTCAGCGTGCGCGGCTCGATGCCCTTGGCGGCGTCGATGACCATAACGGCCGAGTCGACCGCCGACAGCGTGCGGTAGGTGTCGTCGGCGAAGTCCTCGTGGCCGGGCGTGTCGAGCAGGTTGAAGACATTGTCCTCGTACTCGAAGGTCATCACCGAGGTGACGACCGAAATGCCGCGCTCGCGCTCGATCTTCATCCAGTCGGAACGGGTCTGGATCTTGTCCTTCTTGGCCTTGACCTCGCCGGCAAGCTGGATGGCGCCACCGAACAACAGCAGCTTTTCGGTGAGCGTCGTCTTGCCGGCGTCGGGGTGCGCGATGATCGCGAAGGTGCGGCGGCGCGCCACTTCCTCTGGTATTGTTTCAGGCATTCTTCTGGGATTTCCGTGTGACAGGCCGGGCTTCTAGCAGCGCAGCGCCGGGCTGTCGACCGCTCCGGCGGCGCGGGTGCCGCCGGACGGCATGGCTTGCCTCAGGCCAACTCGCCCATCCGGTTCGCCAAAACGACCTCCGGAAGCCAGCCGGCAATGGCGCCTCCTATCGCGTCGGCATGATCCTCCTGCAGATAGTGCGCGCCGGGCCCGAGATTGATGAAGCGGCAGTTCTTCAGCCCGGCCGCGAACTCCTTTGCCGCCTGCGGCGAAATCAACGCGCCGGGATCGCCGGCGAACAGCAGTTTCGGATAGGTGGACAGCCGCAGCGCGCGATGATCGTGCTCGCTGATGGCGGCAACGTCGGCGGGCTGCCCTTCGATCGGCAATTCTCGGGGCAGGCGCAGCACTGGCTTACGCGACCGCGGCGTTGGGAACGGCGCCCGGTAGGCTGCCATCTCCTCGTTGCTCATCGTACGCAGCACCGAGGCCGGAAGCACCTTTTCGACGAAGACATTGTCTTCGAGGACCAGCTTTTCGCCGACACCTGGCGTGCGGAGCGCCTTGAACATTTCGCGGGCTTGCGGGCGCTGGTGAAAATCCTCCCAGCGCTCGAAGGGCCGGATGAATTCCATGAAGGCGAGGCCGAGGATGCGCCGCGGCCGCCGTGCCGCGAGATGAAACGCAAGCGCGGTGCCCCAATCCTGCGCCACCAGCACCACATCGCTGATATCGAGCGCGTCGAGGAAGGCATCGAGATAGCGGACCTGGTCGAAGAAGCGATAGTCGATGTCGGGCTTGCCGGACTGGCCATAGCCGATCAGGTCAGGCGCGATGCAGCGGCCGAACGGCGCGACATGCGGAATGATGTTGCGCCAGATATGGGATGAGGTCGGGTTGCCGTGCAGGAACAGCACGGTCGGGCCGGATGTGCCGGCCTCGACATAGGACATGGTCGAATCGAGCACGGGAATCTGCAAACGTCTCGCCGCGAGGTCGGCCTGTTGATCGTCGGCTTTCGAGTTCATGGGGTCGCCTCCTTTGCGAACACTGTGCTGAAGATGATTCTCTTGAACCGCTCGAGCGGCACGGGGCTGCGTTCGACCTTCATGCGCAGCATGGCGCCCTGCCAGGAAGACAGCAGGAAATCGGCGAGGTCTTCCGCCTCGAACGCTCGAGTGATGTCGCCAGTCGCCTGGCCTTCGGCGATGCAGGCGGCGAAGGGCTGGCGCCAGCGCTCGAAAATGGCGACGAGTTGCAGGCGCAGCGGCTCGCTGTGCACGGCTGTCTCAAGGCTGAGATTGCCGATCATGCAGCCGCGTGCCCAGTCATGCGCCTCGAGCTTCGAGGTGATGACGTCGAGGTAGTGGCGCAGCCTGCCGATGGGCGGCGTGCCATCCTGTGCGAGGGCCGCTTCGACCAGTCCGCTGACATAGGCGAAGTAGCGGTCCAGCACCTCGCCGGCGAACGCCTCCTTGGAGGCAAAATGATTGGTGAAGGAGCCCGGCCGGGCATCGGCGGCGGCAACGATGTCGCGCACGCCGGCGGCGGCATAGCCCGAGTTCCAGAGGGTCTGGAAACCGGCGTCGAGAAGTTTTTCGCGGAGTGATTGTCTAGCCATGGTTGATTAATACGTACGTACGTATTGATGTCAAGCGTATATTTTTGCCGTGTCCGATGTTGGCAAGTGACGAACGGGATGGCACTTGGAGGAATGCCTCGGGGATCGAGGCAGAGGAGCAAGCATGGCTGCAACGAAACAAGTGATCGTCGTCGGCGCCGGCATCATCGGCGCCTCCATCGCCTGGCATCTGACCAGGGCAGGCGCGCGGGTGACGGTCGTTTCCGAAAGCGGAGCTGGCGGCGTCGCAACGCCCAATTCCTTTGCCTGGATCAACGCCAGCTGGGGCAACCCGGAAATCTATTTCCGGCTGCGCACCCGCGCGATGGACGAATGGAAACGGCTGGCAAACGAGCTGCCCGGGCTGCCGCTCGCCTGGTGCGGCGGGCTGTGCTGGGATCTGCCAGCCGACCGGCTCGAAGCCTACGCGGCCGAACATTCTTCATGGGGCTACGGCATCGAACGCGTTGACGCCAAGCGGGCGGCGCACATCGAGCCCAACCTCGTCGAGCCTCCTGAATTCGCCGTTTATGTCGCGGAGGAAGGCGTGGCCGAGCCGGTTGCGACGGCCAAGGTGTTGCTGGCGGATGCCGAACGGCATGGTGCGCGGGTCATTTCCAGCATGGTCTCGGCGCTGGCGGTCACAAACGGCAGGACGACCGGCGTGGATACATCGCATGGGCTGATTGCCGCCGACGAGGTGGTGATCGCCGCCGGTGTCGGTGCCCCGGCCATTGCCGCGACGGCCGGCATCAACTTGCCGATTGAGACGCCGCCGGGCCTGATCGTCCATTCGCGACCATACAAAAAGCTGCTCAATGGGCTGGTGCACGCCGAGAGGCTGCACATGCGCCAGACGGCCGAGGGCCGCATCATCGCCGGCTCGGATTTTGCCGGCGGCGATCCCGGCGAGAACTCTGAGGCGACGGCGCGCGATCTGTTCGCGGTCACGAAGGCAGCATTGCGCGGCGCCGAGGGTCTGGAACTCGATTTCCACACCATCGGCTACCGCCCCAATCCAGTCGACGGCTTTCCGATCATCGGCCGCGCCGAAGGCATGGATGGGCTCTATATCGCGGTCATGCATTCCGGCATCACGCTGGCGCCGGCCGTCGGCCTGTTCGCCACAAGGGAAATTCTTGACGGCGAGCGCGATCCGCTGCTGGCGCCCTATGGGTTGTCGCGCTTTGCTCAATAAGCCGGCGGACGGCGAAAGCCGCCGGTGAGCGGCTCGATCGCCGCCGCGACACCAAGCAGTCGCGCCTCCGACCAGCGCTTGCCGACCAATTGCAAGCCGATCGGCAGGCCGTCGCGATCTTCTCCGCACGGCATCGCAAGTGCCGGGTGACCGCTGTAGTTGAAGACGGCGCCATAGGCCGGCAGCATCCAATAGCTTTGCTCCTTGCCGTCGACCTTGATTGGCGTGCCCGGCTCGCAATGCGGGAAGGCGGTGGTCATGGCGACCGGGCAGAGCAGCGCATCCCAGTCGTCGAAGAACCGGTCCCAGGCGAGAACGGATTTGTCGCGGCGGGCGAGCGCCTCGAACCAGCGCGACACCGGTGTCGGCTGCTCCGGCGGCTGGGGTTGCGCGGCCTCCATCATCATGCCGATCAGCGCGCCGCCTTGCGCGAGATTGTCGTGCAGATCGAGCTTCGGCAGTCTCGCTTCCTCGACGATCGCGCCGGCCGATTGCAGCTGCCTTGCGAGATTTTCGACCGCGACGCTGATATCGCCCGCCACCGGGAAGCCGGGGAAGGACGGCGCGAAGGCTATGCGCAGTGCCTTGAGGTCGAGCTTCGGCGTGGTCTCGACCGGCACCGGCGCCAGATCGGTGTCGCGCCCATCCGGCCCGGCGATGATTCGATAGATCAGCGACAGATCGTCCACGCCGCGCGCCAGCGGCCCGAGACACGACATCAACCGCACGCTGCGCGCAGCGCCGCCTGGATCGGGAAAAGCGCCAGCCAGCGAGACGCGGTGTTCGGTCGGCTTGAGGCCATAGACACCGCAGAAGGCGGCGGGCAAGCGGATCGAAGCCTGCATGTCGGTGCCGACATCGAAGGGCGTCATCCCGGCCGCGACCGCCGCAGCGGCGCCGCCGCTAGAGCCGCCCGCCGTGCGCTCAGGGTTCCAGGGATTGCCGGTGCGGCCGAACAGCGGATTGTTCGACTGCCAGTCGGACAGCATGGTCGCGACATTGGTCTTGGCCATCAGCACGCCGCCGGCCGCCTTGAGCCGGGCGACGACCGGGCTGTCGTGGCTGGCGACATAATCGGCGAAGGGCGGAAAGCCGACGGTGGTTTTCATGCCTGCAGTTTCGTGCGTGTCCTTTAGGGTAAAGGGAACGCCGTGCAGCGGTCCGAGGGGGGCGCCGCGCGTGAGTGCAGCGTCGGCTTTTTTGGCTTGGCTGTACGCGCCTTCCCTGTCGAGCGAGATGACGGCGTTGATCGCCGCGTTGTGCCGATCGATCTGCGCCAGATGGGCGTCGAGTGCTTCGACGGCGGAGATTTTGCGATTGCGAATCGCGGCAGCAAGTTCGGTTGTCGAGGAGAAAGCGATGTCCATGGCAAATGCTCCGGCTTGACCGCGCTCGCCTGGAAAATGGCGGACAGCGGCACGACTTCAAGCGGAGTTGAGCATTGGGAGATTGGCTGCGTTTGATCAGAATTGTGCCGACCGTTGAGGTCGGCACTCTACGGCGCCCCCCTCTGTCCTGCCGGACATCTCCCCCACAAGTGGGGAGATTGGCATTTCGGCGCCTCGCTCAGTCCTGCAAGGTCGGCGATTGGCGAAGGCCGTTGTGACATCCAATCTCCCCCCTCGTGGGGGTTGAGGAGTGGTCCGCGTAGCGGACGGAAAGCCAATTGCTTGGCTTTCCGAACGACAAACGTCCGGCAGGACAGAGGGGGGCGCTGGCCCGCGGCGTTGCCGCAATTTGAAACTAGACCGCCAGTGCCAGCCTAGCCGATGCGGGCGCGAAAAGGACGAATGGCCATGCCATCCCCAGTCATAGTGACGAAGCTCGATGGCGGGATCGCCTGCCAGTCGCCACCCTCGCGATCGAATGGTTCGGAGACGATGCAGCGGCCGCCGCCCTTGCGCAAGGAGGAGGTGTAGAGCGTCGGCGCATGCGCATCGGTGGCATAGCGCACCGCGTGCAGCGCCTGCCCGTCCGAAAAGGCGGCGGTGAGCTTCAGTACCGGTTCGAGGCCGGCGCGGCGCGAGGCTTCGAGCACGCGGCTGGTGGCGCGCGACACCGCGCCTTGCGGGTCGCCGGCCAATCCCTCGTCGATCATCAGGAGAAAAAACAGCTCGGAATCGGTGGTGCCTTCGCGCTGGTCGAAGACGGCGTCGGACAGCGAGTTCTCCAGCGCGCGGCGGATCTTTTCGAAGCCGCCGATCTGGCCGTTATGCATGAACGACCAGGGACCGGAGATGAAGGGATGGCAGTTCATGCGACTGGTCGCGCCGCCGGTCGAGGCCCGCACATGGGCGAGGAACAGGCCGGATTTGATCTGCCGGCACAGGCTCTTCAGATTGGGATCGGACCAGGCCGGCAGGATATCGCGATAGAGGCCGGGTTCCGGCCGGTCGCCATACCAGGCAAGGCCGAAACCGTCGCCATTGGTCGGCGACTTGGCCTCCTGGGCACAATGGCTCTGGGCAATCAGCGAGTGACAGGGCGCGGTCAGAATGTCTTCGAGAAAGACCGCTTCACCGAGATAGGCCGCCCACCGGCACATCGCTTCTGTCGTCCTTTAGGCGCGATCCGGAAGAGCCGCAGGCCCCTTGGTCGCGTGTGTGCCTCTGTTGTGCGTCCGTTCGTACAGCTCGCGGACGATTCGGCTGGCGGTAGTCTCGAAGAGAAATGGCAAGAAAGCGTGAACGAGCGCGGCGCCCGCGGCCATCAGCAGGCGCGAGGAGAACCATGCGGCAAAGGCCATATGGCCGAAATAAGTTTCGCCGACCTTGGCCGGATGAGATGTGAAGATGCTTGCGAGCGACATTGAGGTCCCCTTCAGCGCTTGCGTTCTGATGTGAGTATCCTGACACGCTTCGCCGGTTCATCGGTCTCAAAATGTCCTTGTATTTCGTCATTTCATGGGACAAACATCCCAACATGGCGCCGAACATCGATGAAATCGACCGAAAACTGCTGAGCGAATTGCAACGCGACGGCACGCTGTCGGTCGACCAGCTGTCCGAACGGGTGGCCCTGTCGCGCAACGCCTGCTGGCGGCGCGTCAAGCGGCTGGAAGAGGATGGCGTCATCACCGGACGCGTGGCGCTGGTCGATGCCGACAAGCTCGGGCTCGGCCTTTCGGTGTTCATCCTGATCCGCACGTCCAACCATGACCCGGACTGGCTGCAGAGATTCCGGGCGGCGGTGACCGGTTTTCCCGAGATCACCGGCGTCTACCGCATGTCCGGCGACCTCGACTATGTCCTGCGCGCCCGCGTCGCCGACGTGAAGGCCTATGACCGACTTTACCAGCGGCTGATCGCCAAGGTGGCGCTGTCCGATGTTTCGGCCTCCTTCGTCATGGAAGAGATCAAGGAGACGACGGTGGTTCCGATGGCCAGGTCATAGTGATGCCTGAAAGAAAGCCGTTGATAGCGGTGCGGGCGAATTGACCGAATCGGCAATCGCGCCGATAGGATCGATTTTATGCGCGCAGCCCTCCAAAACTCCTCCGTCATCGGTCCGACCGTCGGCTTCGTCAGATTGCCGCATGCCGAAGGACTTCCCCTCCCCGCCTATGAAAGCGCCGGCGCGGCCGGCATGGATCTGCGTGCCGCGGTGCCGGACGACCGGCCGCTGCTGATCCTGCCGGGAAAACGTGCCCTGGTGCCGACCGGGCTGATCCTGGAAATCCCAGAAGGCATGGAAGGCCAGGTCCGGCCGCGCTCCGGCCTTGCTTTCAAGCATGGCCTCACCGTCCTCAATTCACCGGGAACGGTCGACAGCGACTATCGCGGCGAGGTGAAGGTGCTGCTGATCAATCACGGCGACGAGGATTTCGCGGTGACGCGCGGCATGCGCATCGCCCAGATCGTTTTCGCTGTTGTGACGCAAGTGGCCATCGAAGAGCGTTCGCTCGCCGGCGGCACGGCGCGTGGTTCGGGCGGGTTCGGATCGACCGGCACCGCCTGATGCAGGTTCCAAAGTTAGTCATCTTCGACTGCGACGGCATTCTAGTCGACACGGAAAACCTCGCCAACCGGCGCCTCGCCGAATGGCTGACAGCCGCCGGCTATCCGACGAACTTCGAATATTGCCGCAAGAATTTCTCCGGCCGCAGCATGGCCTCGGTGCAGAAGGAGATCGAGGCGCAGACCGAGGTCCGCCTCGGCGCCGATTTCGTCGATCGCTGGAATGCCGGCCTGCCGGACCTGTTTTCCCATGGCGTCGAGGCAATCCCTTACGTCCGAGAGTTCATCGAGGCGGTCCGCGCGGCCGGCATCCCCTATTGCGTCGCCACCTCGGCCAGGATTTCGAAGATGCACATCACGCTTGGCCAGACCGGGCTGTTGCCGCTGTTCGAACATGCGATGTTCTCCGCGATCATGGTCGGGCGCGGCAAGCCGTTTCCCGACCTGTTCCTGCACGCAGCCAAGACCATGGGCTTCGCGCCCGCCGACTGCATCGTGATCGAGGACAGCGTCGCCGGCACACAGGCCGGCATTGCCGCCGGCATGCGGGTGTTTTCCTATCATGGCGACCCCTATTCCGACCGCGATGGCTTGATCCAGGCCGGCGGCATCCTGTTCGACGACATGCGCGAACTGGCCGGGCTGGTGCCGATCCACTGATCTCAGCACGGCTGCACGGAACCGGAAACCCGTGCTAGCGTGAGTGGCCTGATCCTGGGGGCCTCATGCCGACGAACCTTTTCCGCTTCATCCTTGCTTTGATGCTGCTGCCGCTCCTGTGGACCGGGGCCGGCGCGCAGACTGTGAGCTTTCCCGAACTCAGCAGCACCTTGCCTGGCCGCACCGATGTGACTTACCTCGACCTGGCCAGAACGGTCATCCCGGACCTCGCCTCGGACGGGCAGGGCTTCTACAAGGGCGGGCTGCCGATCGAGATGCGCCATATCGCGGGACCGGATAGCGGCGGTTCGCCGCCCGAGGCATCCAGTTTTCCCAATGCCGCCGTGCTGCCCATCAAGGCCGGCGGCAAGGACCGGCTGGCGATGTTGTTCGACCTCGGCGATTCTCCCGACAGCGCCGAGGGCTATGCGATACTGGCGCTCTACGACGTCACGGCCAAGCCGAAACTGCTCGATGCGGCCAATGTCGCGGTCGACCGCAGCACCTATTTCCGCGAACCGAACAAGCTTTCGATCGGCGCAGGCGACGACATGCTCATCACCATGAGCACGCATTTCAATTCGAGCCAGGGCTATGTGATCACGCCGCTGATCATGGTCCGCGACGACAGGTTCGAGCTGATCGACATGATCTACACGTTCGACGAAAGGCTGTGCGCCTACAGCCGCAAGCAGGATGTGGCGTTCCAGTCCATCGCCGACGGCCAGCCCTATGCCGCCTTCGAGGTGACGGTGACCGACAGCACCGTGCCCAGTGATGAAAGCTGCGACGACGCGCCGCCCGAGGCGTCGTCGCGCGACATCTCGGTCACATACCACTGGAACAAAAAGACATCGCGCTACGTCGCGGATTCCGACGCACTCGCCAAATTGTCAGCAGAGAACGAGAAACGCTTCTGAACCAAGCGCATTTATTTGCCCGGCCGCAGACGGCGCGATAGCATCCGCCCGACACTCGTCATGGGGAGCATTCATGGACAAGGGCAAGATCTTTCGCGACCTGCATGCCTCGACCTTCGTCATGCCCAATCCCTGGGATCCGGGCACGACCAAGCTGCTCGGATCCTTCGGTTTCAAGGCGCTGGCGACGACCAGCGCCGGCTTTGCCTTTTCGCGCGGCCTGCCTGACGGCGCGGTGACCTTCGAGCAGATGATCCATCACTGCCGCGAGGTGACGGCGGCAACCGACCTGCCGGTTTCGGCCGATCTCGAGAAAGGCAAGGGCGACAGCGCCGAGCAGGCCGCCGAAACCATCTTCGCGGCGGAAGCGGCCGGCCTTGCCGGCTGCTCGATCGAGGACCACACCGGTGACCCGGACAAGCCGATCTATGATTTCTCGCACGCGGTCGAGCGCGTGGCGGCGGCGGTGGAAGCGGCGCGGGCCCTGAAACGCGATTTCGTCTTCACCGCGCGCGCCGAGAATTTTCTCTGGGGCAAGTCCGATCTCGACGACACCATCAAGCGGCTGCAGGCCTTCGAGAAGGCCGGCGCCGACGTGCTCTATGCGCCGGGCATCGGCGACGTCGAGATGGTGCGCACGCTCTGCTCGGCGGTCGGCAAGCCGGTCAACGTCATGGCGAAACCGGGCTTCACCATCGCCGATCTCGCAATGGCTGGTGTGAAGCGCATTTCGCTCGGACCGTGGCTGACCAATTTCGCTTACGGCATGCTGGAGACGGCGGCGCGCGAGATCCAGCAGGACGGCACGTTCGGCTTCACCCGCGCCGCCATGCCGTTCGGTAAATTGCAGGCGCTGTACGGCAAATCCTCAGGCTAACGGGCCTATTGCATGACTTGCGGTTACCGGCGGCTTTCGCGCGCCGAGATCGCTTTGTGCAGATGCACCATCATGGCTGCGGCGAAGAGCGGCGTCAGCAGATTGAGCAGCGGCACGGCCAGGAAGGCGGCGATGACCAGCCCGGCTAGGAAAACCGTACCGGCATACTGCTTGCGCAAGGCCCTGGCTTCTTCCTCCGGGCGAAAGCGCATGGCGGCGAATTCGAAGAATTCGCGGCCGAGCAGATAGCCGTTGACGATGAAGAAAGCGGCGATGTTGATGCCCGGCACCAGCAGCAGCAGAAGCGCGACGATGTTGCCGAGGATGACGACGCCGAAGAATTTTATCGCCAGCACCAGCGAGCGCAGCGCCGGCATGGCGCGCCCGGTCGGGTCACGGGGATAGTCGGTGCGCTCGACCACTTCGGCGACATCGTCGAGGAACAGGCCGGCAATCACCGCCGTCACCGGCGCGATGAGCAGCGCCATGCCGAAGGCGAGCGCGATTGCCGCGACGATGCCGCCCAACCAGCCGGCCCAGGACGGTATGCCGGGCAACAAGGCCTGCAGCCATGGCAGAGCCAGCCACTCGACAAGGCTGGTCAGGCCGAACCACAAGGCGACCAGCGCCAGCACGGTCAGGCCCAGCGTCTTGATGAACACGGCACGAAACGGCGACGAGAGCAGCTCAAGGGCCGCGGTGCGGGCAGCGTCGAAAATCACCGTGCTTCAATCCCAGGTCAGCGGACGCCGCCGAAAGGCGGACGCTCCCGAGATAGGCAGCGCGGGTCGCGAGCACAAGCGCGGATCGCTACCGCGCGAAGGCCGGTTTGCGGACGGGGATGGTCATGGCCGCGACACCGACCACGACAAAGGCCATGCCCAGCCACGCCGTCGGCCCAGGCTTTCACCGAGGAAGACAGCGCCGATGCCGACGCCGATCGGCACGCGCAGATAGGCCTGCGACGTCGTGCCGACGGAACCCAGCGTGTGGATGAGGCGGAAATATATGACGAAGGCGAGCGCCGTCGAAAACACCGAGAGGCCGAGCAGGGCCAGGATCGACGCCGTCGACGGCGTGAGCGTCCAGGGCTGGTCGACAACCAGGCTGACCGGCACCAGTATGACCGCGCCGCAGAGCATCGAACCGGCCGCCGGCAGCATCGGATCGAGACCCTTGAAGCCACGGCCGAAGATGGCGGCACCGGCATAGCAGATCGTTGCCACGACGATGGCGACCTGCGCCCACAACTCGTGACCGAGACCACCCAGCGCCTCGGTGCCGACGATGAGGCAGATGCCGGCTATGCCGGCGCCGACACCGATGAGTTTGCGCACCGTGACCGGCTCGTGGCGGGTGATGAGCGCCGTCAGCAGGAAGGTGAAAATCGGCGAGGTGGAATTTAGGATGGTGGCGAGGCCGGCATCGACCGAGCGCTCGGCAGCGGCGATCAGCGTGAACGGTATGACGCTGTTGAGGCAGGCCTGGAAGGCGAAGCGGCGCCAGGTGACCGCATCGTGCGGCATGGCGAGCCCGCGCCAGCGGATGATGGCGAACAGGATGCCGCCGGCAATCAAGGTGCGGGCGGCGATGAAAGCCACCGGCGGGATCGTTTCGACGCCGATCTTGATGAAGGTGTAGGAGGCGCCCCACAGCACCGCCAGCACGCCGAGCAAGGCCAGGTCGGTTGTCGTGTCGTTCTTTGCGGTCATGGGCCTGCCGTCTTCGGATGCGGTCGATCAAGCCTGACTTCTAGGCAACGCCGCGAAGAAATGCTTCGTCTACGGTCGAATTGTCGTAGCGCCTGACGTGTCGCGCTCCAGGGTCCGGGCCAGGCCGGCATCAGCTGAATATCAACATACCCTAGGCAAAGCCGTCGCGAATCGCTAAACCCGCGCCCGGCCAGCGTGGCAAGAAGCCGGCTCGGGTTTTTGGCGGAGACATTGATGCCGGATTATGACGTGCTTTGCATCGGCAATGCCATTGTCGACATCATCGCCCAGTGCGAGGAGGAATTCCTCGAAACCAACGGCATCATCAAGGGCGCGATGAACCTCATCGATACCCAGCGCGCCGAACTGCTCTACAGCCGCATGGGTCCGGCGATCGAGGCTTCCGGCGGCAGCGCCGGCAACACGGCGGCCGGCGTCGCCTCCTTCGGCGGACGCGCCGCCTTCTTCGGCAAGGTCTCCAATGATGCGCTGGGCGAAATCTACGCGCACGACATCCATGCGCAAGGCGTCGCCTTCGACACCAAACCGCTCGCGGGCGAGCCGCCGACGGCGCGGTCGATGATCTTCGTCACGCCCGATGGCGAGCGCTCGATGAACACCTATCTCGGCGCCTGCGTCGAGCTTGGGCCCGAGGATGTCGAAGCCGACAAGGCATCGGGCGCCAAGGTCACCTATTTCGAAGGCTATCTGTGGGACCCGCCGCGCGCCAAGGAAGCAATCCGGCAGACGGCCAGGCTGGCGCACGCGGCAGGCCGCGAAGTGTCGATGACATTGTCGGATTCGTTCTGCGTCGACCGCTATCGCGACGAGTTCCTCGAGCTGATGCGCTCGGGCACGGTCGACATCGTCTTTGCCAACAGCCACGAGATCAAGTCGCTCTACCAGACATCGTCCTTCGACGAGGCGCTGACGAAGATCCGCAAGGACTGCAGAATAGCCGCAGTGACCCGTTCTGAAAAAGGCTCGGTTATCGTGCGCGGCGACGAGACCGTGGTCATCCAGGCCACCGCGATCCGGGAGCTGGTCGACACGACGGGCGCCGGCGATCTCTACGCCGCCGGTTTCCTGCACGGCTACACCCAGGGCCGCGACCTCAAGACCTGCGGCGACCTCGGCTCACTGGCCGCCGGCCTGGTGATCCAGCAGATCGGCCCAAGGCCAAGGCAGAATTTGCGCCGCGAGGCGGAACAGGCCGGGTTGCTGTAGGGCGCCTTTCCCTTCTCCCCCTGTGGGAGAAGGTGAATTGGCGCGCAGCGCCGAGACGGTTGAGGGGTGCGTGACGGAGTGCCGTCATTGCCAAGCTGGAACACCCCTCATCCGACCTCGCTTCGCGAGGCCACCTTCTCCCACAGGGGGAGAAGGAAGAGCGCCTCGCTTCTCACCGTCGCGTTACTGTCACACATCGCTCCTACACGAAATCGCGAGCGTCCCGTGACTGACATTTCGGGATGCCCGCAGTCAGATGGGGTGTTGAAAGATGCAAGACAGCAAGCTGTCGGGCGGCGTGATCCGTTGCCGCCGCAATTTCCGTTTTCCGCACTAGAAATTCAGCAATCGGCCGCGGCTGAGGGAGGAGCGCGCGCGGCCGGAAGACAGATTCATGAGCAGATTTCAAACAACCGGTCTTGGACAGGACGACTTCGCGGAGATGGTCGCGGAGGATGTCGAGCGCGCGCTTGCCCACTATGACGAGGCCATAAACCAGTCCACCGTGGTCTCGGTCGGCAAGATCGCCGGCAGCATAGCGTCCGCCGTCACCTTGCTGTCGCCGAAGCATCAGCGCGCCATTGACGCCATCCACGCCGACCTTCCCGGCCTTGCCTCGAAATTCGTGCGCGCGCTGGCGGCGGAAGCCGCGCGCCGCAGCGAAGCCGGGGCCACAAACCTGCCGACGGCTATGTTGGCCGATGAAGCGCTTCCTGTATCGCCGCAGTCCGACGACCTCGAATCGATGCTGATCGAGGACTGGGCGGGCCGTGTCGCCGGCTCAACCTATCTGGAAGAAAACCTGCGCATCGCCCGCTCGACCCTGCACCGCTGGCAAAGGCGCGGCGACGTCATCGCCTTGCGCAAGGGCGGCCGCAAACACGTCTTCCCGCTGGCGCAATTCGTCGACGGCAGGCCGGTCGCGGGCCTAAGCGACGTGCAGACGCTGATCGGCAATCCGAGACTGACATGGCTGTGGCTGACGCGGCCGTCGGCGCAACTCGACGGCCGCATTCCGATCGACCTGCTGCGGCAGGACCAGATCGATGAAGTGGTCGAAGCGGCGCGGGTGTTCGCGCCGGGCTGAAGCCGGCGCGGTCAACCCTCGGATTTCGGAGTCGACATAAGTTCGCGCCGATAGCGCTACGCGGACTTGCGAAGGTGAGGCCCGGACGATGGCTGTTGCGGCGCCATTTCCGTGGCGGTGACCAGCCGGTTTCGGCCACTCTTCTTTCCGACATACATCAGCCGGTCGGCGAGCGCGATCAGCGCTTCGGAATCGGCGGCCTCCGCTGGATACATGGCGACGCCAACGGTGCAGCGGACCTGGATGGCGCCATTGGGCGTCGGAACCTTGATCCGCAACCTTTCCAGGATGCGTTCGGCGACCCGCACGGCCTTCTGCTGTGCCAGATCGGTGTCGGCCGAGAACAGGAAGGCGAACTCGTCGCCGCCAAGCCGGGCGACGAAATCGGCGCTGCGCAGGATCGAGCGAAGCTGGCTCGAGACGCGCTGCAGCAGCGCATCACCGGCCTCGTGGCCGAGCGTGTCGTTGACCTCCTTGAACCGGTCGAGGTCGATGAACAGAAGCCCGGCTGCCTCGCCGGTGGCGCCGCAGCGGGCGACGACCGATTTGAGCTCGTTGTGGAAGGCACGCCGGTTGGGCAGGTCAGTCAAGGCATCGTGGTTGGCCGAATGGTCGCTCTGCTGCTTCGCCACCTCGATCTCGCGTTTTGCGCCGACAGTTCCTCGTTGGCGGTCTTGAGATCGAGGACCAGCTGGGCGTTGAGGTCCTCGACAACCTTGCGGTCGCTGATGTCGACGACGAAGCCCTCCAGAAATTCGAGTTCGCCGGCTTCGTCCCAGACACCGCCGCCGATCTCGCGGACCCAGAGCGGTTCGCCGGCCCGCGGCACGATGCGGTAGTCGACGTTCCAGTTGCAGCGCGCCTCGAGCGCGGCATCTACGGCGGCATAGACCGACGGCAGGTCATCCGGGTGGATGGCCGAGACATAGTCGCGCACTGCATTGTGGATGAAATCGCTCGGCCGATAGCCGCTGACGGTGAAAATACCGTCGCTGATATAGAGCATGGTGTAGGACACGTCGTTGCGGCAGCGGTAGAGATAGCCGTCCATGCGGCCGGTGATGCTGAGCAAGGCGTCCAGCCGCTCGTCGTGGTAGACCCCCTGGCCAACCACGGATACAGAAACTCCGTCATGCTTCATGGCCGCACCCCCATTTAGCGGTCTGAGCGCGCCGTGGATGCCGTTGCGGCATGTCGGCAAGAGCTTCCCTATATCAGCTGAATCTTATCAATGTCTTATGGGTGTGAGGTGCGACGGCGTTTTGAGCGCCACCGCCTTTCGAAGACCCAGATCGTCGGCTTTTCATTCCTTGCGCGAACTGTCGTTACGTCCCCGCCGTATAAGCTGCGATCGCCGCCATGTTGACAATGTCGCTGTCCTTCGCATTCAGCGAAACAATCTGCACCGGCTTGTTCAGTCCGACCAGCAGCGGGCCGATCACCGTCGAACCGCCGAGTTCCTGTAGCATCTTGGTCGAGATCGAGGCCGAGTGGAAGGCCGGCATGATCAGCACATTGGCCGGGCCGGTGAGGCGGATGAACGGGTACTGCGCCATGGCGCGGGCGTTGAGCGCGACGTCGGCGGCCATCTCGCCGTCATATTCGAAATCGACGCGGCGCTTGTCGAGGATGCGCACGGCTTCCTGGACGCGCTCGGAGCGTTCGCCCTGCGGATGGCCGAAGGTGGAGTAGGCGAGCATGGCGAGCCTCGGCTCATAGCCCATGCGGCGGGCAAAGCCTGCCGCCTCCTCGGCGATGTCGGCGATCTGTTCGGCGTTCGGCATGTCGTGCACGGCGGTGTCGGCGACCAGCACGGTCTTGCCTCGCGCGAGCACGATCGAGACGCCGATGACGCGGTGGCCGGGCTTGGCGTCGATGACACGGCGGATGTCGTCGAGCGCGGTGGAATAGTTGCGGGTCACGCCGGTGACGATGCCGTCGGCGTCGCCCAGCGCCACCATGCAGGCGGCAAAATGGTTGCGGTCATTGTTGATCAGGCGCTGGCAGTCGCGGAACAGGAAGCCTTTGCGCTGCATGCGCTCGTAGAGATAGTCGGTGTAGATGCCGTTGCGGCGCGACAGCCGGGCGTTGATGATCTCGATGCCTTGCTTGTTGAGATCGATGCCGGCGTGCTTGGCGTTCTCCTTGATGACGTCGTCGCGGCCAAGCAGGATGGCGGTGCCGAGCCGCTGATTCACATAGGAGACGGCGGCGCGCATCACCTGCTCCTCCTCGCCCTCGGCGAAGACGATGCGCTTGGGCTGGCGGCGCACGCGGTCGTAGATGCGCTGCAGGGTGGAGGCGATCGGGTCGCGGCGGGCGGACAGTTCCTGCGCATAGCGGTCGAGGTCGAGGATCGGCTTGCGGGCGACGCCGGACTCCATCGCCGCCTTGGCCACCGCGAGCGGGATGGCCGAGATCAAGCGTGGGTCGAACGGCACCGGGATGATGTAGTTGGGGCCGAATTTCGGCCGGTTGCCCTGATAGGCGGCGGCGACATCGTCGGGCACGTCCTTGCGCGCCAGTTCGGCGAGCGCACGGGCTGCAGCGATCTTCATGTCGTCGTTGATGGTGGTTGCCCTGACATCCAGCGCGCCGCGAAAAATGTAGGGGAAGCCGAGCACGTTGTTGACCTGGTTCGGATAGTCCGAACGGCCGGTCGCCATGATGGCATCGGTGCGGATCTCGGCCACTTCCTCCGGCGTGATTTCGGGATCGGGATTGGCCATGGCGAAGATGATCGGATTCTTGGCCATCGACTGCACCATGGCGGTGGTCAGCGCGCCCTTGGCCGAGAGGCCGAGGAAGACGTCGGCGCCGTCGAGCGCTTCGGCGAGGCTGCGCGTGTCGGTCTTGACCGCATGCGCCGACTTCCACTGGTTCATGCCCTCGGTGCGGCCCTGGTAGACGACGCCCTTGGTGTCGCACAGGGTGATGTTTTCGGGGGCGAAGCCCATTGCCTTCATCAGCTCGATGCAGGCGATGCCGGCAGCACCGGCGCCATTGCAGACCATTTTCGTGGTCTTCATGTCGCGGCCGGTGATCTCCAGAGCGTTGATCAGGCCGGCGGCCGAGATGATGGCGGTGCCATGCTGGTCGTCGTGGAAGACCGGGATGTCCATTAGTTCGCGCAGGCGCTGCTCGATGATGAAGCATTCCGGCGCCTTGATGTCCTCGAGGTTGATGCCGCCAAAGGAGGGGCCGAGGAAGCGCACGCAGTTGATGAACTCGTCGGCATCCTCGGTGTCGACCTCAAGGTCGATGGAATCGACATCGGCGAAGCGTTTGAACAGCACTGCCTTGCCTTCCATCACCGGCTTGGAGGCCAGCGCGCCGAGATTGCCGAGACCAAGGATGGCAGTGCCGTTGGAGATGACGGCGACCATGTTGCCGCGCGTCGTGTAGTCGAAGGCGCGGCTGGGGTCCTCGGCGATGGCGCGCACCGGAACGGCGACGCCCGGCGAATAGGCAAGGCTCAAATCGCGTTGGGTGGCCATCGGCTTGGTCGCAACGATCTCCAGCTTGCCGGGCCGGCCCATCGCGTGGAATTCGAGCGCTTCCTGGGCGCTGACGGACGGGCCGCTGTTCTCGGTTTTCCTGGCCATGATGCTTTTGATTTCCTCGCCGGTGGGTGCAGCACCTCCTTGAAGCGGGTGCTTTGTTTCGGTCCGAATTAAGACCACACACCGCCGCGTGTAAACCGCCAGCACGCCAGAATCGCGGATCGGACGGGAAATTGCAGGCAGGCGATCGCCTCGGTCGTCCCCCGTTTTTCGAAGCGCCGGCATTAAACCGCGCGATCACATCTGCTAGCGTGCGCCGCCATGAACATGCACAGCCCGAACGAGCCCGACGCCCCCGAGGTGATGACGCCGCCGCAGCCCGGCACGGCTGCCGTGACGCCGATGATGGAGCAGTTCATCGAGATCAAGGCGGCGAACCCGGATTCGCTGCTGTTCTACCGCATGGGCGATTTCTACGAGCTGTTCTTCGACGATGCCGAAAAAGCAAGCCGGGCGCTGGGCATCGTGCTGACCAAGCGCGGCAAGCACCAGGGCCACGACATCCCGATGTGCGGCGTGCCGGTGCATGCCGCCGACGATTATCTGCAGAAGCTGATCGGCCAGGGTTTTCGCGTTGCCGTCTGCGAGCAGATCGAGGATCCGGCCGAAGCCAAGAAGCGCGGCGGGAAATCCGTGGTGCGCCGCGACGTGGTGCGGCTGGTGACGCCGGGCACCATCACCGAGGACAAATTGCTGGCGCCGTCGGAATCGAGTTTCCTGATGGCGCTGGGGCGGGTGAAGGGCGGCAGCGACCACAGCTTCGCCATTGCCTGGATCGACATCTCGACGGGCGCCTTCCGCGTTGCCGAGACCACCGCCGACCGGCTGCTCGCCGACATATTCCGTGTCGATCCGCGCGAGCTGATCGTCGCCGAACCGGTGTTCCATGATCCCGAACTGAGGCCGGTATTCGACGTGCTCGGCCGCGTCGCCAACCCGCAGCCGCCGTCGCTGTTCGATTCGGCCTCGGCCACCGGACGCATCGCCCGCTTCTTCGAGATTGCGACGCCGGACAGTTTTGGCGCGTTTTCGCGCGCCGAACTGTCGGCGATCTCGGGCGCCATCGCCTACGTCGAGAAGACGCAGAAGGCCGAGCGGCCGCCTTTGTCGCGGCCCGAGCGCGAGGAGCAGGGCTCGACGCTGTTCATCGATCCGGCGACGCGCGGCAATCTGGAACTTTTACGCACGCTATCGGGCAGCCGCGAGGGTTCGCTGTTCAAGGCGATCGACCGCACGGTGACCGGCGGCGGCGCCAGGCTGCTCGCCGACCGGCTGATGGCGCCGCTGACCGACCCGGCGGCGATCGGCGCGCGCCTCGACTCGGTGTCGTTCTTCCGCTCCGAAACCCGGTTGTGCCAGGCGGTGCGAACGAGCCTGAAGAGCGTCGCCGACATGCCGCGGGCCTTGTCGAGACTGGCGCTCAACCGCGGCGGTCCGCGCGACCTCGGCGCGTTGCGTGCCGGCTTCGAGGCAGCCGGCGCGATCGCCGACATCTTCGCCGCCACTGCCCTGCCCCAGGAATTGGCCGGCGCAATGGCCGCCATTCAAGCGCTGCCCCAAGCGCTTGCCCGGCATCTGACGCAGGCGCTGGGCGAGGAACTGCCGCTGCTCAAACGCGACGGTGGCTTCGTCCGTGGCGGATACCACCCGGAACTCGACGAGATGCGGGCGTTGCGTGATGAATCGAGAAAGGTCATCGCCGGGCTGGAGCGCTCGCTGATCGAGGAGACCGGTATCCGATCGCTGAAAATCCGGCACAACAATGTGCTGGGTTACTATATCGAGGTGACCGCCAACCACCATGCGGTGATGACCGGCAGCGATGGCGCCAAGGCGCGCTTCATCCATCGCCAGACCATGGCCAATGCCATGCGCTTCACCACGACCGAGCTTGCCGAGCTCGAGACCAAGATCGCCAATGCCGCCGACCGGGCACTCAGCATCGAACTGGCGGCCTTCGATGCACTGACGGTGGAAGCCGTCGGCGAGGCGGAAAAGATCCGTGCCGGCGCCGATGCGCTCGCCGTGATCGACGTGTCGGCGGCGCTGGCGCTGCTCTCGGAAAGCGAGGCGTGGTGCCGGCCGGTGGTGGATTCGAGCCTCGCCTTCGAGATTTCCGGCGGCCGGCATCCGGTGGTCGAGCAGGCCTTGCGCCGCTCCGGCGAAGGCCCGTTCGTTGCCAATGACTGCGACCTCTCACCCGAGGGCAGCGCCAAGAACGGTGCGATCTGGCTGCTGACCGGCCCGAACATGGGCGGTAAGTCGACGTTCCTGCGGCAGAACGCGCTGATCGCGATCCTGGCCCAGACCGGCTCCTTCGTGCCGGCGCAGAGCGCCCATATCGGCGTCGTCGACCGGCTGTTCTCGCGGGTCGGCGCCTCGGACGATCTGGCGCGCGGCCGCTCGACCTTCATGGTCGAGATGGTCGAGACGGCGGCGATCCTCAACCAGGCCGGCGAACGGGCGCTGGTGATCCTCGACGAGATCGGCCGCGGCACCGCCACCTTCGACGGCCTGTCGATCGCCTGGGCGGCAGTGGAATATCTGCACGAGAAGAACCGCTGCCGGGCGATCTTCGCCACCCATTTCCACGAAATGACGTCCCTCGCCGGCAAGCTGGCGCGGCTCCACAACGTCACCATGCGGGTCAAGGAATGGGAAGGCGACGTCGTCTTCCTGCATGAGGTCGGCAAGGGTGCCGCCGACCGCTCCTACGGCGTCCAGGTGGCGCGGCTCGCCGGCCTGCCGGAAGCTGTGGTCGACCGGGCCAAGCAGGTGCTGCACCAGTTGGAGGAAGGCGAGGTTTCCGGCAAGACCAACCGGCTGGTCGACGACCTGCCGCTGTTTTCCGTGGCGGTGAAGCGGGAAGCGCCGAAGCCGGTGAAGAGCGACGCGCTCGGCGCCGCCCTCGGCGAGATCAATCCCGACGAGATGACGCCAAGGGAGGCGCTGGAAGCGCTCTACCGGTTGAAGGGACTGGCAGGAAAATAGTTTTGCCATCCGGGCGGCGGCGCCGAAACCGCCAATCTCCCCCCTCGTGGGGGAGATTGGCAGCTTCATCGCTGATCAGATCATCTCCAGGCCGCGCTTGCGTGTCGGCGGCGGAAAACCACGGTCGAGATCGGCGATGTCCTGCGGCGTAAGCTTGATGTCGAGTGCGGCGACATTCTGTCGGACATGCTCCTGGCTGCTGGCTTTCGGAATGGCGATGACGCCCTCCTGGTGCATCACCCAGGCCAAAGCGATCTGTGCCGCGGTGGCATTGTGGCGGGCGGCCACGGCTTCAAGTCTGCCGTTGCGCGCCAACGCGCTCTGCTCGACCGGCGAATAGGCCATCAGCGGGATGCCTCGCTTGCGACTCCAGGGCGCGAGATCGAACTCGGGGCCGCGCCGGACCAGATTGTAGAGCACCTGATTGGTCTGGACGTTGCCGCCATCGGGCAAGCGGGCCAGATCCTCCATGTCCTCGGTGTCGAAATTGCTGACGCCCCAATGGCGGATCTTGCCGGCTTTCTTCAAGGCCTCGAAGGCCTCGACCGTCTCGGCCAAAGGCACGCTGCCCGGCCAATGCAGGAGATAGAGGTCGATCCGGTCGGTGCGCAGGCGCTTCAGGCTGTTCTCGCAGGCGCGCTGCACACCCGCGCGCGACGCGTTTGAGGGCAGCACTTTTGAGACCACGAAGACCTCGGCGCGGCGGCCGGCAATGGCTTCGGCCACCACCTCCTCGGCGCCGCCGCTGGCATACATTTCGGCGGTGTCGATCAGCGTGATGCCAAGGTCGAGGCCGAGTTTGAGAGCGTTCACCTCATCGGCACGTCGGCGCGAATCCTCGCCCATCTTCCAGGTGCCCTGGCCGAGCACCTGAACGGCTTCGCCAGAGGGCAGCGTAGTGGTTCTGATGGCAGATGGCATGGCAGGCTCCGTTTTGAGGCCGGATCGCATCACAGGGCGGGCGAGAAATCCAGAGGCGTTCTCACCCAAATCTCCCCATCGCGAAAGGGCTCACTTCACCGGATGAGCAGCAAGCCAGTCCTGCATCTGCTTGATCTCGGCTTCCTGCGCGGCGATGACGCCTTCGGCAAGCTTGCGGATTTCCGGGTCCTTGCCATTGGCAAGCTCGACCTTGGCCATGTCGATGGCGCCCTGATGGTGCGGAATCATGCCGCGGACGAAGTCGACATCGGCATTGCCGGTGTATTTGACCATCATGTCCTTGTGCATCTTGTCCATCGCCTTCTTGTAGCCAGCGGTGGCAGGGCTTTGCGCACCCATCGCCATGCCGGCCATGTCATGTTTCATCTCTTCGCTCTGCGCCGGAACGCTTTCGAGGAAGACGGCGAGCAGCATTCCGGCCGCCATCAGCAAAAGCACGAGTTTCTTGGCCAAGGTCATTCATGGTCTCCTGTTGATTGGGTTTCGTATTTGGGGGTTTGGATCAGAGTTTCAACGTCCGCAGCCGCAATGCGTTTGCGATGACCGAGACCGAGGACAGGCTCATCGCCGCCGCCGCCAGCATCGGCGACAAAAGCATGCCGGTGAGCGGATAGAGCACGCCGGCGGCGACGGGCACGCCAAGCACGTTGTAGAGGAAGGCGAAGAACAGGTTCTGGCGGATGTTGCCGATCGTTGCCTGGGCCAGCGTTCGAGCCCGCACGATGCCGTTGAGGTCGCCCTTGACCAGGGTGATGCCGGCGCTCTCGACCGCCACATCGGCGCCGGTGCCCATCGCGATGCCGACATCGGCGCTGGCCAGGGCCGGCGCATCGTTGACGCCGTCGCCAGCCATGGCGACACCGGCGCCCCTGCCGCGCAGTTCCTCGACCAGGGCCGCCTTCTGTTCCGGCAGCAGACCGGCGCGAACCTCGTCGATGCCGAGGCTTTTGGCGATCGCGTTGGCGGTGCGCTCATTGTCGCCGGTCGCCATGATGATCCTGAGGCCGCTGTCATGCAGCGCCTTGATCGCCTCGGCGGTGGTCGCCTTGACCGGATCGGCGACGGCGACGATGCCGGCCAGTCTGCCGCGGACAGCGACAAACATTGCCGTCTTGCCATCGCCCTGCAGCGCTTCGGCGCTGACTGAGGCGGCGGAAACGTCGATGCCGAGGTCGCGCATCATCGCGGCGTTGCCGAGCGCGACAGTCTTGCCCGACACCGTACCGGAAACGCCCTTGCCGGTGACGGCCTCGAAATCGCTGGCGTCAGTGACGGTTACACCGCGCGCAGCAGCGCCTTCGACGACAGCCTCGGCCAGTGGATGCTCCGAGCCCTTCTCCAGGCTGGCGGCGAGCCCCAGCAATTCGTCTTCGGAAAAGCCGTTTGCCACAACAACATCCGTCAGTTTAGGCCGGCCCTCGGTCAAGGTCCCGGTCTTGTCGACGATCAGCGTGTCGACGGAGGCGAAGCGTTCGAGCGCGGCGGCTTCCTTGATCAGCACGCCGGCATGCGCGCCGCGCCCGGTGGCGGTCATGATCGACATCGGCGTGGCGAGGCCGAGCGCACAGGGACAGGCGATGATCAGCACCGAGACCGCCGAGACGATGGCGAAGATCAGGCTGGGTTCGGGGCCGAAGATAGCCCAGGCAATGAACGCCACGATGGCGACAAGGACGACGGCCGGGACGAAGTAGAAGGAAACGCGGTCGGCCAAACCCTGGATCGGCGCGCGCGAGCGCTGTGCCTTGGCGACGAGTTCGACGATGCGCGCAAGCGTGGTCTCGGCGCCGATGCGTTCGGCGCGCATGATCAGCGAGCCGTTTTTGTTGAGCGTGCCGCCGGTCAGGGCGTCGCCTTCGGCCTTTTCAACCGGCAGCGGCTCACCCGTGATCATGGATCCGTCGATGGAGGAGCGGCCTTCGAGCACGGTGCCGTCGACCGGCACGGCATCGCCGGGCCGAATGCGCAGGCGATCACCGGCCTTGACGCTGTCCAGCGGCACGTCGGTCTCGGAACCGTCTTCGCCGATGCGCCGCGCGGTCTTCGGCGCCAGATCGAGCAAGGCGCGGATCGCCGATCCGGTCTTTTCGCGGGCGCGCAATTCCAGCACCTGACCAAGGAAGACCAGCGCGACGATGACGGCGGCGGCCTCGAAATAGACCGGCACCGCGCCGCCATGGCTGCGGAACTGATGCGGGAAGATGTCGGGGAAGAGTGTGGCGACGACGCTGTAGAGATAGGCCGCACCGACGCCGAGCGAAATCAGCGTCCACATGTTAGGGCTGCGGTTGAGGACCGACTCCCAGCCACGATGAAAGAAAGGAAAGGCAGCCCAGAGCACCACCGGGCTTGCCAACGCCAACTCCGCCCAAGTTTTTGTCCGGTCGCTGACCAGATTTTCGAAGCTCAGGCCGACCATCGGCGCCATGGCGATGATCAGAAGCGGGATCGACAGGATCGCGCTGCCCCAGAGCCGCCTGGTGAAGTCGACCAGCTCGGGATTTGGCCCTTCATCGCCTGATGGTACGCCCATCGGCTCCAGCGCCATGCCACAGATCGGGCAGGAGCCGGGCTTATCGCGGACGATTTCTGGATGCATCGGGCAGGTGTATTGCGTGCCCTTGGGCGCCGGCACCGGCGCCGGCCTGTCACCGAGATAGGTTTGCGGTGCCGCCTCGAATTTCGCCTTGCAGCCGGCGGAACAGAAATAGAAGGCCTGGCCTTCATGGCGGACGAAGTGCCTGGCCGTGGCGCGGTCGACGCTCATGCCGCAAACGGGGTCGGCGGCCGTCATGTATTTTTCCGGCTCGGCCTGGAATTTCGTGCGGCAACCTTCACTGCAGAAATGATAGAGGCGGCCGCCATGCTCCGATGTCGGCTTGCCAGCGGCCGGATCCACGGTCATGCCGCAGACCGGATCGCGCAGAACGGCCGCCGCATCCACACCTTTCGGCGCGCAACAGCTGCCATGCGCGCCATGCGCATGGTGGTCGCCGTGGTGATCATGGTCCGGATGCGTCATGCCAAAATGCCTCTGTGCCTCTGTGCCTCTGTCTGGTGCGGAGGTAGTGCTTCCAGTAACTGGAAGGTCAAGGGCTGTTCCGATTTTTTCGTTTCTAGCCCGGTATTGGCCGCTCGCCCTGCAACTGGCGGCCACATCATGTCGCGGCAAATGGCGCGCGACATCCTCTACGCGACCGCGCAGGCCAGCGCGGTGGCCGATGATCTCGTCTTCAATCCGGCGTTCCCGACATCGGGCGCAATGTCACGGCAATCCTGGGAAGTCACGCTGGCTTTTAAAGCCTGGCTCTCTGTTGGCTCTCCCATTGCGGCATGATATCCACGTCAGAAAGATCAACAAACCATAGCGTCGCCTGTGCTAGAAGGCTCCCGCGGTGCTCGGCGGCTCCCGCCGGTTTCGTGGAAGCAAGGGTTTCGAACAAATAGCTCGTGAAATGAAGCGTCTGGTCATCAACCTCGATCGATCTCCCGAGCGGCTTGCCCACATGTCGAAGGAATTCGCCCGCATCGGCATTGGGTTCGAACGCGTCGCGGGGATCGATGGCAAGGAACATCCCGACCTGATGCTGCAGCCGCAGCACGCAATACATGCCATCCGGCCGCTCTCCGGCAGTGAAATCGCCTGCCTGCACAGTCATCGAGCCTGCTGGACGATCATTGCGCAGGACGAGGCCCCATACGGCGCCGTGTTCGAGGACGACATGGTCTTCTCCAGCAAGGCCGGGGCGTTGTTGGGCGATACGAGCTGGGTGCCGGCGGACGCCGATGTCGTGAAGCTCGAGACGTTCTTCTCCACAACCGTGATCCAGAGGAGAGGGACCTCTGCCGGACATGGCTTTTCCATGGTCCGGCTCCGCAAGGGCCATCCGGGGGCCGGGGGATATCTGCTTTCGCGGCGAACGGCGCGCGACTTTCTGGAGGCAACGGCGCAGGTCAACATTGCTACCGATGATCTCATCTTCAACCCCATCATGTCGGCCGGCAAGACCATCTACCAACTTGTTCCGGCTCTCTGCGCACAGGATCAGTTCGTCGGCGGAAAGCTGCCAAGCCTGCTTGACCAGGAACGCGATGCCGCGCGAACCGCGAGCGGGGTTATGGCGAGGCAGAGGAAGCCGATGGCCGTGAGAATCAGCAGAGAAGCCGGGCGAACCGCACGGTGGATCGCCGATTTCTGCAGATTCCGGCAACGGATCGTCGTTCCCCTCGATCCGATCGAGGCATCGGACTAGACCGCTTCCCGGGCCACCAGCAGGCCCCATACCCAGCGCCGCGAAAACACGCTATAGACGCCGCCCAAATGGCAAGGCCGACTGATACCTATGGCGAAAATCTCCCTGAAGCTCGATGAACTGATCGACGGCGAAGCCTTGCGCCGCGAGATGACCGCGCTGACGACGGCCACGGCGGGCGACGGTTCGGGAGCGGCGGCCCGCGCCGGTGTGCTTCAGCTTCTCAAGGCCCGGCTTGCCGAAGGCCGAAAGATCGCCGAAGCCATGCTGAGGGAAGATGGCGGCGGCAACGCCTGTGCCGAGCGGCTGTCGCATCTCATGGACGAGCTGATCCGGGCGCTCTACGATTTCGCGGCGACGCATGTCTACCGGGTGAAGAACCGTTCGTCGGCCGAACGCATGGCCGTCGTCGCGGTCGGCGGCTATGGCCGCGGCACGCTGGCGCCGGGATCCGACATCGACCTGTTGTTCCTGCTGCCCTACAAGCAGACGCCATGGGGCGAGCAGACCGTCGAATACATGCTCTACATGCTGTGGGATCTGGGCTTAAAGGTCGGCCACGCCACCCGCAACATCGATGAGTGCCTGCGGCTGTCGCGCACCGACATCACCATCCGCACCTCGATCCTGGAAGCCCGCTTCCTGTGGGGCGAACGCAAGCTCTATGACGAGCTGATGCTGCGTTTCGACCACGAGGTGGTGCGCACGACCGGCCCGGAATATGTCCAGGCCAAGCTCGCCGAGCGCGACGAGCGCCATGCCAAGGCCGGCGAAAGCCGCTATCTGGTCGAGCCCAACGTCAAGGACGGCAAGGGCGGCCTGCGCGACCTGCAGACGCTGTTCTGGATCGGCAAGTATTTCTACCGGGTGCGTACCGGCGAGGAACTGGTCGAAAAAGGCGTCTTCACCGAGGCCGAGTACCGTGAGTTCCAGAAAGCCGAGGACTTCCTGTGGGCGGTGCGCTGCCACATGCATTTCCTCACCGGCAAGGCCGAGGAGCGGCTGCATTTCGACATCCAGCGCGAGATCGCCGAGCGGCTCGGCTATACCACCCATCCCGGCCTGTCGGCGGTCGAGCGCTTCATGAAGCACTACTTCCTCGTCGCCAAGGATGTCGGCGACCTGACCCGCATCTTCTGCGCTGCGCTCGAGGAGGAGCAGGCCAAGCACGTGCCCGGCTTCAACCGCATCTTCCTCACCTTCCAGCGCCGTAAGCGCAAGCTCGCCGGCACTTCCGATTTCATCGTCGACAACCATCGCATCAACATCGCCGACGACCAGGTGTTCGAACGCGATCCCGTCAATCTTTTGAGACTGTTCTGGTTCGCCGACAAGCACGGGCTGGAATTCCATCCCGATGCGCTGAAGCTGCTCACCCGCTCGCTCGGCCTGGTCAACAAGTCGCTGCGGCGCGACGAGGAAGCCAACCGGCTGTTCCTCGACATATTGACCTCGGACCGCAATGCCGAGCTCAATCTGCGGCGCATGAACGAGGCCGGGCTGCTGGGGCGGCTGATCCCCGATTTCGGCAAGATCGTCGCCATGATGCAGTTCTCGATGTACCACCACTATACGGTCGACGAGCACCTGATCCGCTGCATCGGCGTGCTGGCAGAAATCGAACGCGGCGACGGCGAGAAGGTTCATCCGTTGTCGCATTCGCTGATGCCGGGCCTGAAGAAGAGCCGCGAGGCGCTCTATGTCGCCGTCTTGCTGCACGATATCGCCAAGGGCAGGCCGGAAGATCATTCCGAGGCCGGCGCCCGCATCGCACGGCGCATCTGTCCGCATATGGGGCTGTCGGCGGCCGACACCGAAACGGTCGCCTGGCTGGTCGAGAACCACCTCGTCATGTCGATGACGGCGCAGACGCGCGATCTCAACGACCGCAAGACGATCGAGGATTTCGCCGCGATCGTGCAGTCGGTCGAGCGGCTGAAGATGCTTTTGATCCTCACCGTATGCGATATCAGGGGTGTCGGACCAGGTGTCTGGAACGGCTGGAAAGGCCAGCTGCTGCGCACGCTCTATTACGAGACCGAACTGCTTCTGACCGGCGGCTTCTCGGAAGTGTCGCGTGCGCAGCGCACGGCGGCGGCGCGCGAACGCCTGGCCGAGGCGCTCGCTGACTGGCCCGACAAGGCCCGCAAACGCTATGTCGGTCTGCACTATGAGAACTATCTGCTGGCCGTCGACCTGCCGGACCAGATTCGCCACGCCGAATTCATCCGCGAGGCGGACGCGGCCGGCAACAAGCTTGCCACCATGGTCAAGACCCACCAGTTCGAGGCGGTGACCGAGATCACCGTTTTGGCGCAGGACCATCCCCGTCTTCTCTCGGTCATTGCCGGGGCCTGCGCCGGCGCCGGCGGCAACATCGTCGACGCGCAGATCTTCACCACGTCGGATGGCCGCGCCCTGGACACGATCCTGATCTCGCGGGAATTCGACCGTGACGAGGACGAGCGCCGGCGTGCCGAGCGCGTCGGCCGGCTGATCGAAGACGTGCTGTCGGGCAAGAGCTGGCTGCCGGAGATGATCGAGAAGCGGACCAAGCCAAGGCGCGGGTCCAAGGTGTTCAAGATCCCGCCACGCGCCGAGATCCGCAACACGCTGTCGAACCGGTTTTCGGTCATCGAGGTCGAAGGGCTCGACCGCCCGGGCCTGCTGTCGGAGATCACCGGCACGCTGTCCGACCTGTCACTCGACATCGCCTCGGCACACATCACGACTTTCGGCGAAAAGGTCATCGACACCTTCTATGTCACCGACCTCACCGGCCAGAAGATCGACAACCCGGCCCGCACCGCCACCATCCGCAACCGGCTGATGGCGACGCTCGAAGGCATCACGCCCGAGCGCAATGGTAAGACCAAGGCCGCCGCCGAGTGACGGCCATCATTCCTCTGTTCCAATCCCGCAGGCAGTTTCCAAACGCATGAGCCTCGTCAAGAAATTCGCCACCGTCGCTTCCGGCACGCTGATGAGCCGCGCACTCGGCTTCGGCCGAGAGATGCTGATGGCGGCAGCACTCGGCACCGGACCGGTCGCCGACGCCTTCAACGCCGCCTTCCAGTTCCCCAACACCTTTCGCCGGCTGTTCGCCGAAGGCGCCTTCAACGCCGCCTTCGTGCCGCTGTTTGCCAAGGAGATCGAAACGCACGGCACCGACGGCGCCAAGCGCTTTTCGGAGGAAGTGTTCGGCGTGCTGTTCTCGGCGCTTTTGGCGCTGACCATCGCCATGGAACTGGCGATGCCGCTGATCGTGCGCTACTTGGTGGCGCCGGGTTTCGCCGACACGCCGGGCAAGTTCGAGACGACCGTCCTGTTGGCGACGATCATGTTCCCGTACCTCATCTGCATGTCGCTCGCCGCCATGATGGCGGGCATGCTGAATTCGCTGCGCCGCTATTTCGCTGCGGCCATCGCGCCGGCGTTCCTCAACATCATCCTGATCAGTGTGCTTGGCTATGCCTGGTATCACGGGCTGGATGCCCATGCCGTCGGCTTCAGCCTGTCCTGGGGCGTGCTGGCGGCGGGGCTCGTGCAACTCGCCATCGTCTGGATGGCGGTCCGCAACGCCGGCATCGCGATCGGTTTCCGCCGGCCGAAGATGACGCCGAACGTCAAGCGCCTGCTGATCCTGGCGTTGCCGGCGGCGATCACCGGCGGCATCACCCAGATCAACCAGCTGATCGGCACGGCGATCGCGTCGGCGCAGGACAGCGCCGTCTCCTCGCTCGCCTATGCCGACCGCGTCTATCAGCTGCCGCTCGGTGTCGTCGGTGTGGCGGTGGCGATCGTGCTGTTGCCGGAACTGTCGCGGGCGCTGAAATCAGGCAATCTCATCGAGGCTGCCAATCTGCAGAACCGCTCCGTCGAGTTCACCCTGTTCATGACTTTGCCGGCGGCGGCGGCGCTGTGGGTGATGGCGGAGCCGATCGTTCGGCTGGTCTATGAGCGCGGCGCGTTCGCCGCCAACCATTCGACGCCGACTGTGGCGGCGATCCTGGCGATCTTCGGCCTCGGCCTGCCGGCCTTCGTGCTGATCAAGGCCTTCACCCCCGGCTATTTCGCCCGCGAGGACACGCGCACGCCAATGACCTTCGCCGCCATCTCGGTGGCGGTCAACGTCGCCACCGCGCTGACGCTGTTTCCCAGGATGGGCGCGCCCGGTATTGCGGTCGCCTCGGCCGTGGCTGGCTGGGTCAACGCGCTGATGCTGCTTGCCGTCTTGATCCGGCGCGGCCATTGGGGCCGCGACGTGCCGCTTCTGAAGCGCATTCCCCGGCTGGTGCTGTCGGCAGTTGTGATGGCTGTGGCGCTGTATTTCGCCGAGCATTATTTCGCGGCAAGGCTCGGGCCGGGCTCACCACTGGTCGTCAAGGCGACGACGGTGCTGGCGCTGGTGGCCGGCGGCGCACTGCTCTACTTCATCACCGCCTTTGCCACCGGTGGCGCCGATTTCGGCATGATCCGGCGCAACGTCAAGCGGGGATCGGGCAAAGCAGCACCACCGGTCGCAGAGGCCGAACTGGACGAATAGACCAGGCCAGCCGACTGCAACAGCGGTCTTGATCCTAGCGTCGTGTTCGTTCATAAGCGCGCCGTCGAAAGACTTTCGCCGCGCGCGGTTTCCAGCCGCATGATTGGCTCCAAAAAGTCTGCAACTTTTTGGAATCATGCTTATACGGCCCTCCACAAGCCATGAGGAACCCATGTCCGCCTTCAAGCCACTCGTCTTCTCCGGCGTCCAGCCGACCGGCAATCTGCATCTCGGCAACTATCTCGGCGCCATCAAGAAATTCGTCGCCCTGCAGGACACCTCCGACTGCATCTATTGCGTCGTCGACCTGCACTCGCTGACCGCGCAGCTGGTCCATGACGACCTTGCCGACCAGACGCGCTCGATCACCGCCGCCTTCCTCGCCTCCGGCATCGACCCGAAGAAGCACATCGTCTTCAACCAATCGCGGGTGATGCAGCATGCAGAGCTCGCCTGGATCTTCAACTGCGTCGCGCGCATCGGCTGGATGAACAAGATGACGCAGTTCAAGGACAAGGCTGGCAAGGACCGCGAAAATGCCTCGCTGGGCCTGCTCGCCTACCCCTCGCTGATGGCTGCCGACATCCTGCTCTACCGCGCCACCCATGTGCCGGTGGGCGAGGACCAGAAGCAGCATCTGGAGCTGACCCGCGACATCGCCCAGAAATTCAACAATGATTTTTCGGGCCGCATCGCCAGCCTTGGCGTCGGCGTCGAGATGCAGGTCGGCGAGGAGACGGTGAACGGCTTCTTCCCGATCACCGAACCGGTCATCGGCGGCCCGGCGGCGCGCATCATGAGCCTGCGCGACGGGTCGAAGAAGATGTCGAAGTCGGACCCGTCGGACCTGTCGCGCATCAATCTGACCGACGATGCCGACACCATCTCGAAGAAGATCCGCAAGGCCAAGACGGATCCGGAAGCCTTGCCGAGCGAAGTCGGCGGGCTGGAAAGCCGGCCCGAGGCGGAAAACCTGGTCGGCATCTATGCTGGCCTCGCCGAGATGTCGAAGGCCGACGTGCTGAAGGAATTCGGTGGCCAGCAGTTTTCGGTGTTCAAGCCGGCGCTGGCCGACCTCGCGGTGGAGAAGCTGGCGCCGATCGCCGGCGAGATGCGCCGCATCGAAGGCGACCGCGCCTATGTCGACGCGGTGCTCAAGGACGGCGGCGAACGCGCCGGCGTGCTGGCCGAGACCACCATGAAAACCGTGCGCGACATCATCGGCCTGCTGCAAGGCTGATCTGCATCGCCAGTGCACCGCACCATACTGGCACAAGGCCGGCCGCTTGCGGCCGGCTGGCGCGGGTGGCAGATTGCGGCCGAAAACGCATCGAGTAGATAGACATGGTCTCCAAACGCCTCAGCCGTGAAGCCGGCCATCGCAGGAAGTTCCTGACGATCATCGACGACACGCCCGAGTGCGAGCGCGCCGTCGCCTACGCCTCGAAGCGGGCGCAGAGCACCAGCGGCACGCTGGTGCTGCTCTATGTCATCGTGCCGGACGATTTCCAGCACTGGCTGGGCGTCGAGAAGATCATGCGCGAGGAGGCGAACGCCACGGCGCGCGCAGCTCTCGACGGCCACGCCAACAAGGTGCGCCAGAAGCTTGGCATCGAGCCGGAAATGGTGGTGCGCGAAGGCAAGCCGACGGAAGAGATCCACAAACTGATCGAGGAAGACCAGGACATCGCCATCCTGGTGCTGGCGGCCGGCGCCGGCAAGGAAGGCCCCGGACCCCTAGTCGGCGCCGTGGCCGGCAAGGGCGCGGCCTTCCCCATTCCGGTCACGGTCGTGCCGCAGAATCTGTCCGACGAGGAGATCGACAGCCTCGCCTGAAGCCCGCCCGGGATTCTCTTCCCCAGCCAGCAAAAACATTCCGCCAGCTAGCCTTTCCAGCGACGCGTTTCGCTTGAATGTCCAGCCGATAGAGCCTATTTAGAACTATTCCAAACTAGTTGCCCGAAACGGGCACGGAGACGGCCATGTTCATCCAGACCGAATCGACGCCCAATCCGGCGACGCTGAAATTCCTGCCCGGCAAGGAAGTGCTGCTGGAAGGCACCGCCGACTTCCGCGATGCCGACAGTGCGGCAACGGCCTCGCCGCTGGCCGGCCGGCTGTTCGAGATTCCCGGCGTCACCGGCGTCTTCTTCGGCTACGACTTCATCACCGTGACCAAGGACGGTCCTGACTGGCAGCACCTGAAGCCGGCGATCCTGGGCGCCATCATGGAGCATTTCATGTCCGGCGCGCCTGTCATGGCCAAGGCCGGCCCGGCCGCCGAGACCAGCCAGACCGGCGAATTCTACGACAAGGCGGACGAGGAACTCGTCATCACCATCAAGGAACTGCTCGACACCAGGGTGCGCCCGGCGGTGGCCCAGGATGGCGGCGACATCACCTTCCGCGGCTTCGAGAACGGCACGGTGTTCCTGCACATGAAGGGCGCCTGCGCCGGTTGCCCGTCGTCGACGGCGACGCTGAAGCACGGCATCCAGAACCTCCTGCGTCACTTCGTGCCGGAGGTACAGCAGGTCGAGCAGGTCTCCTGACGCCCCTTTGATAATCCTACCCTGCTGACCATCTGGTCCGATTTTCTTCGCTTCCGGCGCATCGATCCGAAGGAACTCCAAAATGATCTACGAACTTCGGGTTTACCGGGCTTTGCCCGGACGCTTGCCGGCGCTTCTTGATCGCTTCGACAAGATCACCCTCAAATTATGGGAAAAGCACGGTATCCGCCAAGCGGGTTTCTTTACCACGCTGATCGGTGCTTCGAACAACGAACTGACCTACATGCTGGCATGGGAATCGCTGGCCGAACGCGAAGAGCGCTGGACGGCGTTCGTGAAGGACCCCGCCTGGACGCAGGCGCGGGAAGATTCCGAGCGTGATGGCCAGATCACCGAGACAATCACCAACCAAATCTTGGTTCCCACTTCGTTCTCGGCGGTGTCCTGACCGCCGAGCAGGCGTCGCATCGAGCAAACAACAAAAAACCGGGCCGAATTGCCCGGTTTTCTGTTTGGGACGTCCGTTGTTGCCTAGACGGTCCGCGTACGAAACTTGTCTTCTCGTTGACCATGATCCCGCGAGGGATCGTGGCCCTTACATCACGATGACCTTGGCGCCGACCGAGGTGCGGTCGTAGAGATCGATGATGTCCTGGTTCATCAGCCGGATACAGCCGGACGACATCGCCTTGCCGATCGAATTCCATTCCGGGCTGCCGTGCAGGCGGTAGCCCATGTCGCCGCCCTTGTTGAACAGGTACATGGCGCGCGCGCCGAGCGGGTTCTTCAGCCCCGGCTCCATGCCATCGGCGAACTTGGCCAGCTCCGGCTGCCGCCTGATCATTTCACGCGGCGGCGTCCAGGTCGGCCATTCGCGCTTCAGCGCGATATGGGCGGTACCATGCCATTCGAAGCCCTCGCGGCCGACACCGATGCCGTAGCGGATGGCCAAGCCGTCGCCCTCGACGAAGTAGAGGAACTTGTTCTGCGTATCGACGATGATGGTGCCGGGCTTTTCCTTGGTATCGTAATTGACTTCCTGCCGGTGGAACTGCCTCGGCACTTTTTCAATCGGGATGCGCGGCAGTTGGTAACCAGCATCGGTCACGGCGCCGTAGTCGTTGGAGAAGATCTGCCCGCCAATGGTGCTGCAACCGGCGATGGCCGTGGACAGCGCCAACGCGGCAATTATTGCAAGCGACTTCATGCGCATGTGGTGATCCGGAGCCCCGCCCAAATGTCAGCGGCACGAGTCGACCGCTTTCTTGATCATCATTCATGCTGGCATTTGCTTTGCTTGCCAAGCGCACGATGCCTATATGCGTGGCCCTACATGTTGGTAAGCGTCTCACTATGGCATTTCAGCAACAGCCCTCACCGGATTGTGTAGGAAATTCAATGGAGGCGACATCAAACGGTTACCTGGAATCGAGGATCAGTCATGAACGTCGGTGATGCAGCCCAGCGGTCCGGCCTGCCGGCCAAGACCATCCGCTACTATGAGGAGATCGGCCTGATCGCGCCGGCGCGCGCCGCCAACGGCTACCGCGATTACTCCGGCGACGACATCCACCGGCTGGCCTTCCTGCGCCGCGCGCGCAACCTCGGCTTTTCCATCGACGATTGCCGCCAGCTGATGGCGCTCTACCAGGATCGCGGCCGCGCCAGTGCCGACGTGCGCGAGATCGCCGCCGCCCATGTCACGGCGATCGAGGAGAAGGTGCGCGAGCTGCAGTCGATGCGCTCGACCCTGCAGAAACTGATCCATGCCTGCCATGGCGACAACAGGCCGGACTGCCCGATCCTGGATGACATGGCGGGGGCTGCGGCGCCTGGCGATGAGGCCGCTGCACAGTCCGCCTGAGGGCCATGCCCAGATAGAGATCACGAGAAAGTGAACGTGACGGCGCCATTGGCCTCTGATCATTAGATACCTCCCAATCGATGGAGGTTCGCCGTGCCTGCTTATGCCATTCTTGCCCTGGCCATTGTCGCCGAAGTCATCGCAACGAGCGCGATGAAAGCCTCGGAGGGCTTCACCAGGCTTGGCCCGTCGATCGTGGTGCTGCTCGGTTACGCGGCAGCGTTCTTCTTCCTCGCGCAGGTTTTGGACCGGATACCGATCGGCATCGCCTACGCTGTGTGGGCGGGCGGCGGCATCGTCCTTGTCGCGCTGGTCGGCTGGATTGTCTATGGGCAAAGGCCGGATGCTGCGGGCCTCATTGGCATGGGCCTGATCCTGGCTGGCGTGCTGGTTCTAAACCTGTTGTCCAGGACCAGTGCCCATTGATCTAGACCATATCTGTCAAACATAGGATCGCCCCGAAAAGCCAGAGACTGCAGACAATCGACCCGTTGAACTGCCTGCTCGATGCAGCCATATCCGGAGGAACAAGGGACTTCAGTCTTATTTGCGTGATTGCTAATATACATATAGATTGATCGACGCGGGGACAACTCTACCCAAAAGCCCACACCCGCAATGGCCGGTGCAGCCCCCTATAGACCAAAGCGCAAACTGCGCCGGCCATTCCGCGGGCACATTCCCGAGCGTCAAATAAATCCTGCCGTCTTCCAAAGAAGAGTGAAAGTCGTTCGCCCCGACATAGGGTCGCCGTGCAAGGGATCAAGCCCCCAGTTCGTCCGCCGCGCGCGTCGGACAGTGCATGCTGGTTTCCACTGAGGTACGGTGCCGACAGGTCCGCCAATCCGCTTGCCACGCACCCAGTAGGAACGACCCGGCACGCTCGCAGTCGGGGGGACGTGGGGTCGTGCCGGGTCGTTGCGGGTCAGGCTTTTGGGATCGTCTCCGCACTGCCCAAACTATATTCATATTAGAAATAGCTCAATTAAGACTGAAGTCCCGTCCACAGACTGCTCAGTTGTAAGGGCAGCACCTGCCCTGTGCTGTTCCACGGGATGAATATTTGACAGAGCCGATACACCCAAAAGAAGTCAGGATCGGTTCTTGAAGGCTTGATTTGAAGGGCATACCGTCGGCACAATGGGCTGGGTGACGCTATGTTGAACGACGATAAAGACAAGCAGTTTTGGGCTTTGGACCTGGACGCTCTGCACAGGGCTTTCGAAACATACGCTCAAGAGCACAAAACAACGGCTGCGGAGTGGGGGGAACACGTCAAGCGGTTCCTCGAAAGACAAAGAGTTCTCCAGCGTGAGTCGAACTGATCCCCAGCCGTAGGGGCACACCGATCCTGTGGCGTTCCACCGGATGAACTCGACTTCCCTCCTACTGGTTCCCCACGGGCCTCCATTCGGCTGTAGGGTTATGAAATGCCAATCGCCTCAGATGTTTCTACTTTCCTTGCGCCAGTGAGAGCCGGTGGGTGTCCCGGGAAGGATGCGTCGTTCATCCGGTGGAATATCACAGGACAGGTGCGGCCTCCTGCGGCTGGGTAGCGTCGTACGTTTCCGACAATCAATGAGACGGAACCAATACCGGGTTGTGCGCGTAGTGATGCGCAACTTGCGGGGTATTTAACAAATGATGGTCGGGATGGTTCTGGTCGTTGAAGACGAGCCACTAATCCTGCTCGATGTCGAGACGGCGCTACATGAAGCCGGCTTCGAAGTCGTTGCTGTCACAGATGCGGTGCAGGCGTTGGCCGCTTTCGACGCTGAGCCTGGTAAGTTCAAGGGCCTGATCACGGACATACGGTTGGGCAACGGACAATCCGGGTGGGAGGTGGCCAAGCATTTGCGGCAAGCCATTCCAACCATTCCGGTGGTCTACATGAGCGGGGACAGCGCTATCCATTGGGGTGCCGAGGGCGTTCCAGAAAGCGTGATGATCACCAAGCCGTTCTTCCTGCCTCAGATCATTACAGCGCTGTCTACGCTGCTAAATCAGCAGCCGGTGAACCTGGGCAATTCGGATTAGGCTGGGTAGCCCTCAGATATGATTGGTCTGCCAACCATTCGATGCACTGTCGAGAGCCATCCGGATATCGTCCGGTCTATCGATGCCGCCGCTGAATAGAGCGATCAAGCGGCGTGCCAAATGCTCACGCGCCGGGTGCGAGCCCTCAATGCCTGCTTGCTCGCAATAGTCGTCCAAAATCCTGGTAAGTGTTGCCAACTGTATTTCGTCAGCCGTTCCGCGAATGGTCATCTCGCATACTCCCGATTGGGCGAAAGCGTGATCGACTCTTTCAAGCGCCCGTTTGCCGTTGGAGGCGGGCGACACACGGACTGTACGCTTCCGACAATCGGTTAGCGAGTCAAATCAGTATCGGCCTTAAGGATTATATTCCTATTTCACTTTGGGTTTGTCAACCAGATAATCTCGATCGTAAAAAGGGTTCAAACCGTGAACAAAATCTGGCATGGTGCCTGCCATGCCGATCATTTCCCCTATCGCAATCAATCCCCTCATCGACGGCCGACAGTCCGAACGCGCCATGCTGGTGCGACGCGGGGTGCAGCGGCTGCTCATGGAAATGGGCGCGCATGTGCTGCCTGAATTGTCGCTGGCCACGGGCCGCCGCGCCGACCTCGTGGCGCTGACCCGGCAGGGTGATATCTGGATCATCGAGATCAAATCCTCGATCGAGGATTTCAGGGTCGACCGCAAATGGCCTGACTACCAGCTGCACTCCGACCGCTTCTTCTTCGCCACCCATCCCGGCGTGCCGGCGGACATCTTCCCCGAAGGATGCGGCTTCATCCTTTCCGACGGCTATGGCGCCGAGATCCTGCGCGAGGCGCCGGAGCACCGCATGGCGGCGGCAACGCGCAAGGCGCTGATGCTACGCATCGCGCGCGCCGGTGCTTCGCGGCTGCTGGCGGCGGAGCTGGCCGGCGTCTCGGTGCCGGCGATCCAGGGGGAGAGCGAGTAACTCGCAGAACCTGAGTTCCTCCCCCCACGAAGTGGGGAGAGGGGGCCCGGCAAAGCCGGGTCGGAGAGGGGCCTGCGCGGCATCCGAGAGTTTGTTGCTTCAGAGACTGCCAAGCACCCTATCCATCACCGGCTCTGGCTTCGCCGAGGGCGTCCCCCTCTCCGTCCCGGCTTCGCCGGGCCACCTCTCCCCCGCTCTGCGGGGGCGAGGAACCCAAGTTTGTTGACCGGCCCTACTCCTCACCCTCTTCCGCCCCACCCGCGGACGGCGCCATCAGCAGCACCGCGGCGCCGAGTATGGCGGCGATGAAGGAGCCGGCGAGGATGCCGACCTTGACCGCGTCCTGCAGGGCGACATCGCTGGCGAAGGCGAGCAGGCCGATGAACAGGCTCATGGTGAAGCCGATGCCGCAGAGCAGCGAGATGCCGATCATATGCGACCAGCCGGCATGGGCGGGAAGATCGGCCAGGCCAAGCCTTATGGCAAGTGCCGAGGAGCCGAACACGCCGACCAGCTTGCCGACCACGAGGCCGGCGGCGACGCCCAGCGTCAACGGCTCGATCAACGCGCCAAAACTCAGGCCGGCGAGCGAAACGCCGGCATTGGCAAAGCCGAAGACCGGGATCACAACGAAGGGCACGATTTTGTGCAGGCCATGCTCGAGCCGGTGCAGCGGCGAATGGTCGAGATCATGGCCGATCCCGGCGGAGCGTTCGAGCGGAATGGTCAGCGCCAGCGCGACACCGGCAAGCGTCGCGTGGACGCCCGATTTCAGCACCAGCACCCACAGGATTGCGCCGAGCACGAGATAGGGCAACAGCGTCATCACCCGCATGTGGTTGAGCACGACAAGCACCGCAATGACGGCGAAGGCGGCACCGAGATAGGCGAGCGACAGGCCGCTGGTGTAGAAGATGGCGATGATGATGACCGCGCCAAGATCATCGATGATGGCGAGCGCGGTCAGGAAGACTTTCAGCGAGGCCGGCACGCGGCTGCCGAGCAGCGACAGAACGCCAAGCGCAAAGGCGATGTCGGTGGCGGTCGGGATCGCCCACCCGGAGAGTGCCGGCCCGTTGTTGCGATTGATCAAGACATAGACCAGTGCCGGAACCACCATGCCGCCGGCCGCGGCAATGCCGGGCAGGACGCGGCGTGGCCAGGTCGACAGTTGGCCGTCCAGCATCTCGCGCTTGATCTCCAGCCCGACGAGCAGGAAGAACACCGCCATCAGCCCGTCATTGACCCAGTGCGAGACGCTGAGCGGTCCGAGATAGGCGTGGAGAATGGCGAAATAGGTTTCGGCAAGCGGCGAATTGGCGACGATCAAGGCGAGTGCCGCCGCCACCATCAGGACGATGCCGCCGGCCGCCTCGCTGTCGAGGAATTCGCGGAAGACGGATACCGGCCGCTGCTTCAAATCCTGCATGTCGCCTCCGTCATGCCGCGTCATTCTCGATGATGCTCAAACTCCGGCCTCCGGGCAAGTAATCGGACCGTGTTTCAGCGCCTCAGAGACTGTTTCGAAATTCGCTCCGGCGAGTCATATGGTGGTGGTTTCGAGAACCGGAGCGGAGCGGACATTTGGGTCCGTGAGCACCGGAAGCGCAGAAAACGCCATCAGATGGCCGCCGGAGTAGAATTTCCAAACAGTCTCAGCGCGGCGCCCGCTTGGCCAGGATCCGCTGCAGCGTGCGGCGGTGCATGTTGAGCCGGCGCGCGGTCTCGGAGACGTTGCGCTCGCACATTTCATAGACGCGCTGAATATGCTCCCAGCGCACGCGGTCGGCCGACATCGGGTTTTCCGGCGGTGCGGCGCGCTCGCCCGAAGTGCGGGTGAGGGCAGCGAAGATGTCGTCGGCATCGGCCGGCTTCGACAGATAGTCGACGGCGCCAAGCTTCACGGCCGTCACCGCAGTGGCGATGTTACCGTAGCCGGTCAGGATGATGGTGCGGGAATCCTCGCGCTTCTCGCGGATGGCGGCGACGACGTCGAGGCCATTGCCGTCGCCGAGCCGCATGTCGACCACGGCGTAGGCCGGCGGATTGGCGCGGGCCTTGCCCACGGCCTCCTCGACGCTCTCGGCGGTCTCGACCAGAAAACCCCTGGTTTCCATAGCGCGGGCGAGACGCGTGAGGAACGGCTTGTCGTCATCGACGATCAGAAGCGAGGTGTCCTCGCCTTCAACCATTGCGCCAATATTTTCATCGCCTGTCATCGTCGTAAGAATTCCTGCTGCCTTAATTTTACGCAGATATAGTTTTGCGTCGCTATTGTCCAATTTACGCAGTGTCAAACATGGTGGCCGGGGCGGTTTCCGGGTTCAGAAAGACACTGCGCGGCCACGAAATCTGCACCACGGCGCCCTCGCCCAGGCCGCTCGAATTGCGGAAATCGAGCGTGGCACCCGAGCGTTCGAGCAGCGTCTTGGCAATGAACAGGCCGAGCCCCAGGCCACCGCCGGCCTCGGTGCCCTGGCGCGTCGACATATAGGGCTCGCCGATGCGGTCGATGATCTCAGGTGGGAAGCCGGGGCCGTCGTCGATGATCGAGAAGGTGACGGCGGCCTCGTCCCAGCTCCAGCGCACGGTGACGCTCTTGCGGGCGAAATCGACGGCGTTCTCGACCAGATTGCCGAGGCCGTAGATGACGCCCGGATTGCGGCGCCCGACCGGCTCCGGCCCGGTCCGGTCGCCCGGACGAAGCTTGATCGAGATGCCGAAATCGCGATGCGGCGCGGTGACCTCCTCGACTAGCGAGGTCAGCGGCAAACGGGACAGATGCGCCTCGCCCTCGGACGACAGGCTGGTCAGCCGCTTGAGGATTTCGCGGCAGCGCTCGCTCTGCGAACGCAACAGTTTCACATCATCACCATATTTCGGGTCGCTGCCGAGGGCCTTTTCCATTTCCTTGGCGACGAGCGTGATGGTGGCGAGCGGCGTGCCGAGCTCATGCGCGGCGGCCGCCGCCAGTCCGTCGAGCGCCGAAAGGTGCTGTTCGCGCTGCAGCACCAGTTCGGTGGCGGCAAGCGCATTGGCCAGAAGCCGCGCTTCGGCGGCCACCCGGAAGGCATAGATGGCGGTGAAGGCGATCGAGGACAGCACCGCCATCCACATGCCGGCGACATAGATGAAGGGCATGGCCAGCGGCGCCCCTTCATACCAGGGCAACGGCAGATGGAAGAACACCAGCAAGGTCGCCGCCAGCATCACCAGCCCGCCGAGGATAGCGGTGAGGCGCAGAGGCAGCGACGTCGCCGAAATGACCACAGGCACGGTCATCAGCAGCGAGAACGGATTGGTCAGGCCGCCGGTCATGTAGAGCAGGCCGGCAAGCTGCAGGCTGTCGAAGATCAGGATACCGAAGGCGGCAAACGGGGTGAGCCGGTGCGCCGCCGGAAACCTGAAGGCCAGGAACAGGTTCATCCAGGCCGAACAGGCGATCAGCGCAAAGCACAGGCTGACCGGCAGCGGGAATTTCAAACCATAGGCGACGACGAGCACCGCCACGCTCTGGCCGACAATGGCCAGCCAGCGCAGCCGGATCAGCGTGTTGAGGCGCAGCCGCTGGCTCTGCTGGAAATCGGGTGAACGCAAAACGTTGATCATGGCCATGGATTACAGCCGCAAACCAGCAAAGGCTAGGTCCCGCGCGGTTTGGCACGGGCGGTAGCCGTGGCAAGCAGCGGATTTTCCGGCCAGACATGCTTTGGATAGCGCCCGCGCATGTCGGCGCGCACATCGGCCCAGGAGCCGCGCCAGAAGCCGGGCAGGTCGCGCGTCGTCTGGATCGGCCGGTGCGCCGGCGACAGGAGCTCAAGTGTCAGCGGCACGGTGCCGTTGGCGATCGAAGGGTGGCGGTCGAGCCCGAACAGTTCCTGCACGCGCACCGCCAGAACAGGCCATTCGCCGTCATAGCGGATCGGCACATGGCTGCCGGACGGGGCGTCGAAATGTGTGGGCGCCAGCGCATCGACCTTGCGCTGCAGCTCGTGCGGCACGAGCGAGGCCAGGGCGGCCGAGACGACCCAGGATCGATGGCGGCCAAGGATGCGGCGCCGGACAGGAAGGGCAGCAGCCAGTCGTCGAGGCGCTGGATCAGCGCTTCGTCCGACATATCGGGCCAGGGTGCGCCAAGACCACGATGCAGCCAGGACAGCCGCTGGCGCAGCGTCTCGGCCTCCTTGCTCCAGCTCAGCAGCGACAGGCCGTGCTCGTGCAAGGCGTCAAGGATGGCGCGGTCGGCATCGGCGCCTGAAGGAGCCGGCAGCATCCGCTCGGCGAGCGTGATGGCGCCGAGGCGAACGGTTTCGCGCACGCGCACGGCGCGGCGCTCGCGGTCGAAGCTCGTCTGCCGGCGCGTTTCGATCCGGTCGGTGAGCGCGGCGCGAATGTCGTCCTCGCTTATTGCTGCGGCGGCCGTGATGCGGGCGTTCTGCGCCTTGCCCTGCAGGTCGGCGACGACCAGAAAAGGCTCGCCTGCCAGCGGGTCGGCGGCATCGAGCATGGCGCCGGAGCCATTGGCCAGCACGAAGCGCCCGCGCTCGCCGCGCGCCTTGGCGACGCGGTCCGGCCAGGCGTTGATGAGAAGAGAACCCGCAGGTGCAGCTTTGCTGTTTTCGTCCCGCCCACCTGCCTGGCCAGCCGCTCAGCCAGTTGCCGCGCGGCGGTGGCACGAGGCGATCTTTCCCCGCGAAAGCGCATCAGCCGCCGTTCGAGATCGGCGCCATCGCCGCCAAGGCCGCGTTCGGTGAGCGATACGGCGAGCATAGCCGCCTCGAAGGCATGGCCGCCCTTCGCAGCCTCGGCGACCATATGCGCCAGCCGCACCGGCAGAGCGAGCTTGCGCATCGACGCGCCGGCTTCCGTCAGGCGCCCTGCCTCGTCGATGGAATGGAGCGCGCGCAGCAGCACCCTTGCCTCGTTGAGCGCCGGCGCCGGCGGTGGATCGAGGAAGGCGAGGCCGGTCGGGTCGGCGACGCCGAAGGCGGCACAATCGAGCAACAGGCCGAAAGGTCGGCCTCAAGGATTTCCGGCGGCGTGAAGGCGGGAAGTGCTGATGTCTGCTCGGCGCGCCACAGCCGGATAGCGACGCCGGCCTGCGTGCGCCCGGCGCGGCCGGCGCGCTGGTCGGCGGATGCCTTGCTGACGCGCACCGTCTCCAGCCGTGTCAGGCCGCTGGCCGGCTCATAACGCGGCAGGCGCGACAGGCCGGAATCGATGACGACGCGCACGCCGTCGATGGTGATGGAGGTTTCGGCGATCGACGTCGCCAGCACCACCTTGCGGCGGCCCGGTGGCGCCGGCTTGATCGCGGCGTCCTGCGCCTTGCCGTCGAGCTGGCCATAGAGCGGGACGATGTCGGTGTCGGCGCCGACCTTGCCAGCCAGCCGTTCGGCGGTGCGCTCGATCTCGCGCTGGCCGGGCAGGAAGGCCAGCACGCTGCCGCTCTCGTCGGCAAGGGCGGCTCGGATCGCCTTGGCCATGGCATCCTCGATCGGGACGCCGGCCGGCCGTTCGTCATAGGAGACATCGACGGGGAAGGCGCGGCCCTCGCTTTCGATCACCGGCGCGCCCGACAGGAGTTTGGCGACACGGGCACCATCCAGCGTCGCCGACATCACCAGCAGTCTGAGGTCCGGCCGCAACGCACCTTGCACGTCGAGCGCCAGCGCCAGGCCGAAATCGCCGTCGAGCGAGCGCTCGTGGAATTCGTCAAAAATCACCGCCGAGACGCCGGGCAGTTCGGGATCATCGAGGATCATGCGCGCCAGCACGCCCTCGGTGACGACCAATATCCTGGTTTTCGCCGAAGTGCGGTTTTCCATGCGCATGGCATAGCCGACGGTCGCGCCCGGCTCCTCATCAAGCAATTGCGCCATGCGACGGGCGGCGGCGCGGGCAGCGAGCCGGCGCGGCTCGAGCAGCACGATCTTGCCGGCACCCAGCCACGGCGCATCGAGCAGCGCCAGCGGCACCAGCGTCGTCTTACCGGCGCCGGGCGGCGCCACCAGCACCGCGCTGTTGCCGGCGCCAAGCGCCGCGCCCAGCGCCGGCAGCACGGCTGTGACCGGAAGCTCCGGCAGGGATCTTGTCGTCATCGCGTCCGAATATCAGCGGTAACGGTCGCCGTGCAACCGGCGTGGTCTCAAAGCCGGGTGCGCGCAAACGGGTTCCAGCGCACGGTGCCGAGCCGCACCTCCTCGCGCACCATGGTCAGCAGGCCGGCCCCACCGACGATCGCGAGGCCGACCAGCGACAGCCAGTCGGGGTATTCCTGGAAGAACAGCGCGCCGAGGATCACCGCCCAGACGATCTGCGAATAATGCGTCGGCGCGATCCGGTTGGCGGGCACATATTTGGCGGCGAGCAGCTGCATGAACTGTCCGCCCGCGGTGAAGGCGCCAGCCATCGCCAGCCAGACGAACTGCATGGCATTCGGCAAGGTGAAGGAGGTGGCGGCGGCGCCGACCCCGTTGAACAACAGGCCATAGCCGACAAGCACGCCGAGCATCGATGTGCGCTTCTCCTGCTGGGCAAGTGACCGCAAGAGAATGACGCTGGTCGCGGCGAGGAAGGCATTCACGAAGGCGGCAAGATGGCCGAGGTTCAATTCGCGGAACCCAGGCCGCACCACCAGCATCACTCCGGCAAAGCCGGCGAACACGGCCAGCCATCGCCAGGGGCCGACCTTTTCCTTCAGGATGACGGTCGACAGAATGGTGACCAGCAACGGCGCCAGGAAGATCAGCGCGTAGACTTCGGCCAGCGGAATGTGGGTGAAGGCATAGACGCTGAGCACGCCGGACGCGATGCCGGCCCAGGCGCGGGCCTGCACGGCCCATGGCCGCTTCATGCGCCAGAAATCGCGCCAGCGCTCGCCCACCGGGCGGGTGAAGAACAGGAAAAAGCCGGCAAACAAAGTGGCGAAGAAGCCGATCTCGAAGACGGTGAACTGTCCGCCCAGGCTCTTGATAACGGCATCGCTGCCCGAATAGCTTGCATAGGCGAGCAGGGCGAGCAGGATTCCGTTCGGCACGTTTTTCCATTTCCGGGGAGAGAGTCGTTGAAAATACTGGCGCTCGGTGCGCATCCGGACGACATCGAGATCTTCATGTTCGGTACGATGGCCGCCTATGCGGCGCAAGGCGCAGAACTGACTTTTGCCGTGGCCGCGGATGGGGCCAAGGGTGGCAAGAGTGATGCCACGGTTCTTGCCCGTGTCCGAGGAAGCCACGGCGGCGGCAGCACTACTTGGCGCCGCGCCGCGCTTCCTCGACTTTCCCGATGGCGGACTGGTGGCCGATGCCGCGCTGATCGGTACGCTGAAAACGCTGATCCGCGAGACCGGGCCGGATCTGGTGATCACGCATGCGCCCAACGACTATCACGCCGACCACCGGGCGCTGTCGGACGGCGTGCGTATCGCGGCCTCGTTCGCGGTTCCGGTGCTGCATGCCGACACGATGGGCGGCACCGGGTTCTCGCCGACGCACTATGTCGACATTTCCGCCTACCGGGATATCAAAACACAGGCGATCCGCGCGCACCGGTCGCAGCGGCCGGAGCAATATGTCGACAGGGCACGCATCCAGAATGAATTTCGCGCCGGTCAATGCAACGCTGTCCCCGGTTCTTTGGCCGAGGCCTTTCGCTTCGAGCCGACATTTCCCTTCGCCGACATACGTGCCTTGTTGCCGCCCGCGCCACCTGTGCGGCCGGTGACGCCAAACACGAACGCCGTCAGCGAAGCCGGCTGAGCGACTGCCGGAGGAACCATCCGGCGGTCATTTCCCAACGATTTCAATCACCCGTTTCGTCATGCTGCGGCGCAGCAACGAATTCGCTTGCCTTGTTTAGTAAAAATTGCATTACTAAACAAATTACTAAACATCTGCCGCGCTCCGGCGCCGCCATGTTTGGGCCTCTGAGGAGAGAGGTTGAGGGCTCTTGAAACCGTCATCCGGGCGCGTTTCGCAAATGGGAGGAAGGCATGAAATCGAGCTTGAAAATGGCGTTGGGACTGGCCTCGGCGATTGCAGCGTCGACAGCCGTCTCAAACGCCGCGCACGCTGAAGACCTGACGCTTTGCTGGGCCGCCTGGGACCCCGCCAACGCACTCGTCGAACTGTCCAAGGATTTTACCAAGCAAACCGGCATCGGCATGAAATTCGAGTTCGTGCCGTGGACCAACTATGCCGACCGTTTCCTCAACGAGCTGAACTCGCACGGCAAATTGTGCGATCTGATCATCGGCGACAGCCAGTGGATCGGCGGCGCCGCGGAGAACGGCCACTACGTCAAGCTGAACGACTTCTTCGACAAGGAGAAGATCAGCATGGACGACTTTGTGCCGGCGACCGTGGTCGGCTATTCGGAATGGCCGAAGAACACGCCGAACTACTGGGCGCTGCCGGCGATGGGCGACGTCGTCGGCTGGACCTATCGCAAGGACTGGTTCTCCAAGCCTGAATTGCAGAAGGAATTCAAGGAAAAGTATGGCTGGGATCTCGGCCCGCCGGCCACTTTCGACCAGTTGAAGCAGATCGCCGAATTCTTCCAGAAGCGGCAGATCGACGGCAAGACCGTCTATGGCGCCTCGATCTACACCGAGCGTGGCTCGGAAGGCATCACCATGGGCGCCATGGACGTGCTCTACAGCTACGGCTTCCAGTATGAGAACCCGAAGAAGCCCTACGAGATGGAAGGCTTCGTCAATTCGGCCGACTCGGTCAAAGGCCTGGAATTCTACAAGGCGCTTTACGACTGCTGCACCCCTCCGGGCGCATCGAACAGCTACATGGGTGAAGGCGTCGATGCCTTCAAATCCGGACAGGTGGCGATGCACATGAATTTCGCCTTCACCTGGCCCGGCCTGCAGAAGGACGAGAATGTCGGCGGCGACAAGATCGGCTATTTCGTCAATCCCAAGGGTCCCGGCGGCGCCCAGTTCGCCCAGCTCGGCGGCCAGGGCATCTCGGTGGTGTCCTATTCCGACAAGCACGAAGCGGCGCTGAAATACATCAAGTGGTTCGCCAACAAGGACGTGCAGGCCAAGTGGTGGTCGCTTGGCGGCTATTCCTGCCTGAACGCCGTGGTGAAGGATCCGAAATTCCCCGCCAGCCAGCCCTACGCCCAGGCCTTCCTCGACTCGATGGCCATCGTGAAGGACTTCTGGGCGGAACCGAGCTACGCCCCGCTGCTGCAGGCGTCGCAGAAGCGCTTCCATGACTATGTCGTCGCCGGCCAGGGTTCGGCCAAGGATGCACTCGACGGCCTGGTCAAGGACTGGACCCAGGTGTTCCAAGACGATGGCAAGATGTAACCGGCTCCTCCCGAGCTAGGCGGAAGCGTCCCGTGCCGCCCTTGGCACGGGACGCAGTTCAGATAAATTCCATCACAGAGACGACCCAAGTGACCGAAGCAGGACTGACCATGCTCAATCGGACCGCGGAGAACGTTGCCCGGGCGACCCCGGAACCGTTGGCCCGCAAGGTCCGTGGCATCAGCGACAAGGGCCTCGCCTGGCTGTTCATCTCGCCGACGATCCTGTTGCTGCTCGCCATCAACATCTTCCCGCTGTTCTGGGCGATCTATCTGTCGTTCACCAATTACCGGGCCAACCGGCCGAACGAAGTGGTGAAGAATCTCGGCTTTGCCAACTACCAGCGCATCCTCGGCGACCAGGACATCTGGATCGCCATGCAGACGACGGCGCATTTCGTGTTCTGGACCATCCTGTTGCAGACGCTGATCGGCTTCACGCTGGCCTGGCTGATCGACCGGAAGTTCCGCGGCCACGCCTTCTGGACGACGCTGATCCTGGTGCCGATGATGCTGTCGCCGGCAGTGGTCGGCAATTTCTGGCGCTTCCTCTACGAGCCGCAGATCGGCCTGTTCTCCTATGTCATCTCGTTCGTCAGCGGCATTCCGCCGACAAGCATCCAGATGCTCTCCAACGTGTCGCTGGCGCCGTGGTCGATCATCATCGTCGATACCTGGATGTGGACGCCCTACGTGATGCTGATCTGCCTCGCCGGGCTGCGCTCCATCCCCGAATACATCTATGAGGCGGCCGAGGTCGACCGCGCCTCCAACTGGCGGCAGTTCTGGTCGATCACGCTGCCCATGGCGCTGCCCTTCATCATGCTGGCGGTGCTGTTTCGCGGCATCGAGAACTTCAAGATGTTCGACATGGTCAACCTGCTCACCGGCGGCGGGCCTGGCTCGACCACCGAAGTAGCGTCCATCACGCTGAAGCGGCAGGCTTTCGAGAGCTGGCGCACCGGCTATTCCTCGGCCTTCGCCATCATCCTGTTCGTCGCGGTGTTCGGCCTCGCCAACATCTACGTCAAGGCGCTCAACAAGGTGAAGCAGAGATGAGCCTGACCACTGCCCATTCGGTCGTCGCACCGTCAGCGAATTCGAAGCGCATCGCCGGCGCGATCATCATCGCCTATGCGCTGATCTCGATCGTGCCGCTCTTGTGGATCTTCGCCACCAGCTTCAAGACGCCGCCGGATTCGATCGCCTATCCGCCAAAAATCGTGTTCCAGCCGAGCATCGAGGGCTATTGCAATCTGTTCACGACCCGGACGCGGCAGACGCCGGAATACATCAACTCGCTGGGGCCAGCGACCGGCTTCTGCGACGAGACCGTGCGCAAGCGCAACATGGTGATCGCCGGCCCGTCGAACTTCCTGCCGCGCTTTGTCAATTCGCTGATCATCGCCTTCGGCTCGACCTTCTGCGCCGTCTTTCTCGGCACGTTGTCGGCCTATGGTTTCTCGCGCTTCAAGGTGCCGCTGGCCGACGACCTTCTGTTCTTCATCCTGTCGACGCGTTTCATGCCGCCGATCGCGGTCGCCATTCCCATCTACCTGATGTACCGCGAGCTTGGCCTGTCGGACACGGCGCTCGGCATGATCCTGCTCTACACGGCGGTCAACGTGTCGCTGGCCGTGTGGCTGCTCAAGGGCTTCATCGACGAGATCCCGCGCGAATATGAAGAAGCGGCGATGATCGACGGCTATACCAGGCTACAGGCCTTCTGGCGCACGGTGCTGCCGCAGGCGACCACCGGCATCGCGGCGACCGCCATCTTCTGCCTGATCTTCGCCTGGAACGAATATGCCTTCGCGGCACTCCTGACCTCGGGCACGGCGCAGACCGCGCCGCCGTTCATCCCGACCATCATCGGCGAGGGCGGCCAGGACTGGCCGGCGGTGGCGGCCGGCACGACGATCTTCCTGGTGCCGATCCTGGTTTTCACCATCCTGCTTCGCAAGCAATTGCTGCGCGGCATCACCTTCGGTGCGGTGCGCAAATGATTGGTGTCGGAATAAGTCGACCCCCACTCCGTCGAGCTTCGCTCGACACCTCTCCCCCGATCGACGGGGTAGAGGAAGGGCGCGAACTTCATTCAGCCAGGCTCCCTTCCTCTCCCTCCGGAGGGGGGAGAGGTGGCGCTGCGAAGCAGCGACGGAGTGGGGGAACCACCAGGCAACTATCTCTCCCCTTAAACGGGGAGAAGGAAGGGAGCTACGCATGACGCGCCCCGCCATCTCCAGGAAATCATCTTGGCCCCGTTGGGCAAGGCGCGGGCTGATGGAAAACATCGCCACGGCGCTGATCGCCATCGGCTTCCTGATGCTGTTCCAGCCCTTCGCGCTGGCGCTCTACACCTATTCCTTCATCACGATGCTTGCCGGCACCGTGATGTTCATCATCGTCTCGAAATTCCCGGAATAATCATGGCCGAGATCCGTGTTCAGCATCTGAGAAAGGCCTTCGGCGATTTCGTCGCCGTGCAGGATTCCAACTTCGTCGTCGAGGATGGCGAGTTCTTCGTCATGCTCGGCCCGTCGGGCTGCGGCAAGACAACGACCTTGCGCATGATCGCAGGGCTCGAACTGCCGACGGGTGGCGAGATCCTGCTCGGAGGCGAGGACGTCACCATGCTGCGGGCACGCGAGCGCGACATCGCTTTCGTGTTCCAGCTGTTCGCGCTCTATCCGCACATGAATGTGCGTAAGAACATCGGCTTTCCGCTCTTGGCACAAGGCATGCCGTCGGCCGAAATCCGCACCCGCGTCGAGGAGACGGCGAAGCTTTTGCGAATCGACCATCTGCTCAACAAATCCGTGTCAGGCCTTGCCGGCGGCGACCGTCAGCGCGTGGCGCTCGGCCGCGCCATTGTGCGGCGGCCAAAATGCTTCCTGATGGACGAGCCGCTCGGCACGCTGGACACAGAATTCCGCGACCTCATGGTCCACGAGCTGCGCGAACTGCACAACCGCATCCACGCCACCACGGTCTATGTCACGCACGACCAGATGGAAGCGATGTCGATGGCCGACAAGATCGCTGTCATGAACCACGGCGTCATCGAACAGTTCGGCACGCCACGTGAGATCTATGACCGTCCCGCAACCATGTTCGTCGCCGACTTCATCGGCTCGCCGCCTATGAACTTTCTGGGCTTTGGCGGTGGGCTCGCCAAGGGTGCGAAGGAGATTGTCGTCCAGGGCGCGAAGGTCGCGGTGCCGGAGGTGCGCGAGGATATCGCTCCTGCCGACATGGCGCTTGGCATTCGGCCAGAACACATCCGCTTCGACGATGCCTCGAAGCTGCGCGGCGCCATTTACGGCACTGAATATCTCGGCACCACGCAGATCGTCGCGGTGGAAACCGCGGACGGCATCATCAAGGCGCGGGTGCCGGCCGAAATCCGGCTCAATGCCGGCGACCATGTCGGCCTGGCCCTGAATAGCGCGCGGCTGTCGCTGTTCGACAAGGGATCGGGCCGCGCGGTGAGAACCGCGGTCCACGACACCGCCTCTCTGGGGAGAGCGCAGCATGGCTGACGTACACATCAAGAACGTGACCAAGAGCTTTGGCGAGCATGTCGCCGTCAACGGTCTCGACCTGCATATAGCGGACGGCGAATTCGTCGTGCTGCTCGGGCCGACCGGGGCCGGCAAGACGACGACGCTGCGGCTGATCGCCGGGCTGGAGCGGCCGGATGCCGGCACGATCGAGATCGGCGGCCACAACGCCACGACGCTGTCGCCGGCCGAGCGCGACACGGCCTTCGTGTTCCAGCAGTACTCGCTCTATCCGCATCTGTCGGTCTACGACAATCTCGCCTTCCCGCTGCGCTCGCCGGCACGCAAAATCCCGGAAGACCAGATCCGCCGGCGGGTCGAGGAGGTGGCGAAGATGGTACGCATCCATCACAAGCTCGCCAACCGTTCGACCAAGCTGTCGGGCGGCGAAATGCAGCGCGTCGCCATCGGCCGGGCCCTGGTGCGCAAGCCGGCCATCTATCTGATGGACGAGCCGCTGTCGTCGCTCGACGCCAAGCTGCGGGCGGATTTGCGGCTCGAGCTGAAGCGCATCCAGTCCGAACTCGGCGCCACCATGCTCTATGTCACGCATGATCAGATCGAGGCGATGACCATGGCCGACCGTATTGGCATCCTCGCCGACGGCGTGCTGGTGCAGATCGGGTCGCCGCGGACGATCTATTCGGAGCCGGCAAACCTGCATGTCGCGGCAAGGCTCGGCCAGCCGGCGATCAATCTTCTGCCGACCGGCCTGCTGCCCGATGGCGGCGCGCCTGCCGGCACCAGGACGATCGGCGCACGCACCGAACATCTGACGATCGAGAAAGCCAGGAATGGTCATGCCGACGGCGTCGTCGACTGGGTCGAACATCTCGGCGACCAGAACCACCTGCATGTGACGGTGGGGCCGAAGAAGCTGGTGACGCTGACCGACCCGGACACCGATCTGGCGCAAGGCGACAAGGTGATGATCCGCTACCGCTCGCCGCTCTATTTCGGCGCCGATGGACAAAGATTGATGTGAACGGCTTCGGTGTTTCCCCTGCAAGGGGCAACGCCGCTTCTGATTGACGATCGCGAATACGGGACGAATTCGATGAAGCACTTTTTCAACCGCAGGGAAACGATCGTCAGCGAGGCTCTGGACGGCCTGTTGCGCACCATTGGCTCCGGCGAGCTCGCGCGCCTCGACGGCTATCCCGAGATCAAAGTCGTGCTGCGCGCCGACTGGGACAAGACGGAGGTCAGCGTCGTTTCCGGCGGTGGCGCCGGGCACGAGCCTTCGCATGCCGGCTTTGTCGGCAAGGGCATGCTGACGGCGGCGGTCTCCGGCGAGATCTTCGCCTCGCCAAGCGTCGAAGCGGTGCTGGCGGCCATTCGCGCGGTCACCGGCCCGGCCGGCTGCCTGCTGATTGTCAAGAACTATACCGGCGACCGGCTCAATTTCGGCCTGGCCGCCGAGAAGGCGCGCGCCGAGGGGTTTCGCGTCGAGATGGTGATTGTCGCCGATGACATCGCGCTGCCCGACATCGCCCAGCCGCGCGGCGTTGCCGGCACCCTGTTCGTCCACAAGATATCAGGCCATCTGTCGGAGGCCGGCCATGATCTGGCCGACATCGCAGTGGCGGCGCGGGCGGCGGCGAAGGACATCGTCTCGCTCGGCATGTCGCTGTCGTCCTGCTCGATCCCCGGCCAGCCGCGCGAGGACCGGTTCGGCGAGAATGATGGCGAGCTTGGCCTTGGCATCCATGGCGAGCCCGGCGTCGAGCGCATCGCGGTGCAGAGTGCGGACCGGTTGGTCGCGATCATGGCCGAGCGCCTGGCGGCGCGGCTCGATCCCCAGGCCAGCCATGCCTTGCTGATCAACAATCTCGGCGCGGTGCCGCCGCTCGAAATGTCGCTGGTTGCCAATGCGGTGCTCGCCTCGCCGCTGGCCAGGACCGTCAAGCTGGCGATCGGCCCCGGGCCGCTGATGACGGCGCTCAACATGAACGGCTTCTCGCTGTCGCTGATACGGCTCGATGCGGCGCGTGAGGCCGCCCTGCTCGCACCGGTCGGCCCGCACGCCTGGATGCCGGCCAAACCGGTCGCGGCACCTGTCATCGTGCCGATGGCGAAAGCCGCCGGACAAAGTGCTGTAGACACGGCCAGCCAGGATGCCGGCACCAGGCGCCTCATCGTCACGGTCTGCGAAAAACTGATTTCACTTGAAGCTGCATTGAACGGGTTGGACGCCAAAGCCGGCGACGGCGACACCGGCTCAACGGTGGCGACCGGCGCGCGCAGCATCCTGGAACGGCTTGATGCCCTGCCATTGGCCAGTCCGGCGGCAACCCTTGGCGCAATCGGCGACATATTGAGCGCGTCGATGGGCGGCTCGAGCGGCGTGCTGCTGTCGATCTTCTTCACTGCGGCGGCACAGGCCCTCGGCGGCGGGGCCAGCTTGTCCAAGGCACTGCTTGCCGGGCTTGAGCGGATGACTTTCTACGGCGGCGCCAAACCGGGCGATCGCACCATGGTCGATGCGCTGGAGCCCGCGCTGAAAGCGCTCGACGCCAATGGCCTGGAGGAGGCAGCAACAGCCGCCCGGCGCGGCGCTCAAGCCACGTCCGCCATGGAGAAGGCGAAGGCCGGACGGTCCGCCTATGTCGGCACCAAACTGCAAGGCGTGGTCGACCCCGGCGCCCATGCGGTGGCCGAGGTGTTCGCGGCCGCCGCCACGCTGCTTGTCTCGGCCTGACGCATGCACCAGTTGTCGAATGACCGTTCTTTCGCTACTGCCGGCAGACTGGAAACCGGGATTTTGGGCGACATGGCGGCGTTGAACCTTGCCAGGCTGATCGCGGTGGCCGCCGATACGGTTGCCGCGCACGCCGAGGAATTGACGGCGCTCGACCAGGCGATTGGCGACGGCGACCATGGGCTGAACATGAAGCGCGGCTTCGAGGCCGTGCGGGCCGATGCTGACGCGTTCGCCGCAAAGCCGCTGCCCGACGCCCTGAGGGCGATCGGCACCAAGCTGGTGATGACGGTGGGCGGTGCTTCCGGCCCACTCTTCGGCACGCTGTTCATGGCGCTCGGCAAGGAGATTGCGGCGGACCCCGATCGCGACAAGCTGACGGCGGCCTTCGGCAAGGCGATCGAAGCGGTGGCCGCGCGCGGCAAGTCGCAGATCGGACAAAAAACCATGCTCGATGTGCTGCAGCCGGTGCATGACGCCCTGGCTGGCGGAAAGACGGCGGCGGAGATCGCCGACATTGCCGACGCTGCCGCCGAGGCGACCGTGCCGATGAAGGCGCTGCGCGGCCGCGCCTCGTTCCTCGGCGACCGCTCGATCGGTCATATGGATGCCGGCGCGCGCTCGACCGCGCTGCTGGTGCGCGCGGTGGGGCAAGCGATCGGGGAAAGCGCATGAGCAATGTCGGGATCGTGATCGTGTCGCATTCGCCGCTGGTCGCGGAGGGCACGGCCGACATGGTACGCCAGATGGTGGGCGACGAAGTGCCGCTTGCATGGTGCGGCGGAAACGGCCATGGCGGACTCGGCACCAGCGTCGAGGCGATCATGGGCGCCATCGACAAGGCGTGGTCGGAAGCCGGCGTCGCCATCCTTGTCGATCTCGGCGGCGCCGAGACCAACTCGGAAATGGCGGTGGAGATGATCGGCGAGCCGCGTGCGCAGAAGATCATCGTCTGCAACGCGCCGATCGTCGAGGGCGCGGTGATGGCCGCGACCGAATCCTCCGGCGGCGCCTCGCTGAAGGAAGTGGTGGCGACGGCGCACGAATTGTCGCCGTCGTGAGTGAACGGGATTTCTGAAAATGTCCGCAGCCGCCGAAGCGACCGTCCTGATCACCCACGATGTGGGCCTGCACGCGCGTCCGTCGGTGAAGTTCACCAAGCTGGCCAAGACGTTTGCCGCCGACGTGGAAATCGCGCTTGCCGCCAACGGGCCATGGTTCGACGCCAAGAGCATCGTCAAGGTGATGGCGGCCAAGGCGCCGAAGGGCACGGTGCTGCACATCAGGGCCAGCGGCAACGGCGCCGATGATGCGGTGCGCGCACTGATCGACCTGGTGCAGCGCGATTTCGACGAGGACGCCGGTCATGTCCGCTCGGCGTGAGGCTGGCGCGCGCGTTCGCCGGCCCGCGGGGAATGCGGGCCATGCGGATTGAGGGTGTTCCGGCCTCGGCCGGCTATGCCGAGGGGCCGCTGTTCAACCTCGACCGGCCGCCAGCCGTCTACGCAGGCAAAGCCACAGCTGCTGAAGAGAAGACGGCGCTGCAAGCCGCGATCGGCAAGGCGGTGAGCCGGCTTACCGCCATGGTGGAGGCCACCGACAGCGATGCCGCCGGCATACTCGAATTCCACATCGCCATGTTGGAGGACGACGCGCTGAGCGGCCCGGCCTTCGCATCGATCGCTTCCGGGCGGACCGCCGACGTGGCCTGGCGGCAGGCACTCGATGCCGAGATCGCCGGCTACGAGGCCTCCGACCAGGACTATTTCCGCGCCCGCGCCACGGATTTGCGCGACATCAGGGACCAGGTGCTGCGCGCCCTGACCGAGGACGGAGACCGCGCCGCGCCTTCCGGTGCCATCCTCTGCGGCGAGGACATCGCGCCGACGCGCTTTCTCGAAACCGACTGGAGCCATGGCGGCGGCATCGCGCTGAAGGCGGGCAGCGCGGCCAGCCATGTCGCCATGCTGGCGCGCTCGCGTGGCGTGCCGATGGTGGTAGGGCTGCGCGAACCGCTTGCCAGTCTTGCCGGCATGGCGCTGCTCGACGCCGAGCACGGCAGCATCGTCCTGGCGCCGTCGCCGGCGGAGATCGGATCGTTCCGGCAGTCGTCCTCTTCCTTCGCCACCCGCCAGGGCAAGGCACAGCGTTTTTTGGCGCGGCCAGCGGTGACCAGGGCCGGCACGGTGGTGCGCGTGCAGGTCAACATCGCCGACCCGTCCGATGTCGACGGCATCGACATCGCGACGTGCGACGGGGTCGGCCTGATGCGCACAGAATTCCTGTTCGGCAAGACGTTGCCGAATGAGGAGACGCAGTATCGCGCCTATCGCAAGGTGCTGGATTGGGCCGGCGACAAACCGGTGACGATCCGCACCGTCGACGCCGGCGGCGACAAGCCGGTGCCGGGCTTCACCGTGGAGGAGGGCAATCCGTTCCTCGGCCTGCGCGGCATCAGGCTGTCGCTGGCGCGGCTCGACATTTTTCGCGTACAGATCAGGGCATTGCTGCGCGCCGCGCCACACGGCAATCTCAGGGTCATGTTTCCGATGATCGCCATGGCCGATGAGTATGAGCGCGCAGCCGCTCTGTTCGCCGAGGAACAGGCCGCCCTTGCCGCGCGCGGCGTCGCCCACAAGATGCCGCCGCTCGGCATCATGGTCGAGGTGCCGTCGGTGGCCATCGCGCCGGAGGCATTTGCCGGCGTCGCCTTCTTCTCGATCGGCTCCAACGATTTGACGCAATATGTGATGGCGGCCGCGCGGGACAACGCTGCTGTCGCCCATTTAAATTCGGTCCGCCATCCGGCGGTGCTGCGGCTGATCGGCTCGATCACCGCCTTCGGACAGGAAAACGGCATTCCCGTCAGCCTGTGCGGCGATGCCGGCGGCGACCCGGCCGCGATCCCTTCGCTGCTCGAAGCGGGCTTGCGCGATCTGTCCGTCGCGCCGGCGCAACTCGCCATGGCCAAGGCGGCCATTTCAGATGTTTCGGTGTAGGGCTGGCATGGTCGACATCAAACCCGAACCCGGCTCCGAAGAGGCGATACGCGCCTACAAGACGATCCTGTCGCAGGTCATCGACCAGCGCCCGTCCGGCATGCGCCAGCGCCTTGCCGACGCGCTTGGCAAGCACCGCAGCTTCGTGACGCAGATTTCAAGCCCGGCCTATACGGTTCCGATTCCGTCGAAGCATTTGCCGGCTATTTTTTCTGTCTGCCATTTCAGCCCGGCCGAGCGGGATCAGTTCCTCGCCGCCTACCATCAGGCGCATCCGGGAAAAATGTCGATCGCGGCGGGCATGCGCAAGACGCGGCATGTGTCACTCGTCGTGCCCGATTTCGGCGACGACAAGCAGAACGCGGCGCTCGACCGGGCGATCAACGAATTCATCCAGAAGATCACCAGCATCGCCGGCAAGGGTGGCGGCTGACCATTCTTGCCGGGCTGTTTGGGAGGACGCCATGAAGAAATTTATGAACGCGGTGGACACAGTGCTGACCGAGAGCCTCGACGGTTTCGTGGCCGCGCATGCCGATATCCTCGTGCTTGGCGAGGAGCACAAATTCGTCCGCCGCAGGACCTTGCGGCCGGGCAAGGTGGCGCTGATCTCCGGCGGCGGCTCCGGCCACGAGCCGCTGCATGGCGGCTTTGTCGGCCATGGCATGCTGGATGCCGCCTGCCCCGGCCAGGTGTTCACCTCACCGACGCCGGACCAGATGCTGGCGGCGGCGCAGGCCGTCGACACCGGCGCCGGCTGCCTGTTCATCGTCAAGAATTACGAGGGCGATGTGATGAATTTCGACATGGCGGCGGAAATGTCCGATGGCGTCCTGCAGGTGGTGACCAATGACGATGTCGCCGTCGAGAATTCGTCCTATACGACCGGCCGGCGCGGCGTCGCCGGCACGCTGGTGGTGGAAAAGATCGTCGGCGCGGCGGCTGAGCATGGCCTGGCACTGCCGGTGCTGAAGACGCTGGGCGAACGCGCCAACGCCGCGACCCGCTCGATGGGTGTGGCACTGACCAGTGGCACCGTGCCTGCCGCCGGCAAACCGACCTTCGACATCGGCGACGGCGAGATGGAATTCGGTGTCGGCATCCATGGCGAGCCCGGCCGCCGCCGCGACACGTTGAAGAGTGCCGATGCGATCGCGGAAGAGATATGTACCGCCATCCTGGGCGATCTCGGCGACAGAGCGAAAGGCCCGGCGCTGCTGTTCGTCAACGGCTTCGGCGGCACGCCGCTGATGGAGCTCTATCTGATGTACAACAGCGCGCGCAAAATTTTCGACAAGCGCGGCGTGACGGTAACCCGCTCGCTGGTCGGCAGCTATGTCACCTCGCTCGACATGGCCGGCTGCTCTATCACGCTGACCATGCTCGATGACGAAATGACCGGTTGGTGGGACGCGCCTGTCCACACGGCGACCTTGCGCTGGGGCATGTGACGCTGGCTTCGGCCGCGCTTTTCTGCGACCATCCCGGACAATTCATTTAGCGATAACATTTGTCCTGGTTGATGCTGCCGTCCCTCACCTGCGCCGAAGAAAGACTGCTGCTGCGTTTCGCCGATCCGGAGGCTGCGGCAGTCGGCGAAGAATTGTCGGCAAAGGCTCTATCAGCGCTGCTGGACAATGCCGAATTCCACGGCGTCCTGCCGATCATGCTGCGCAAATTGCAGGAGCGTGGCGACGCGCATCTGCCGTCGGACGCCGGTTTGCGGGAGAGACTGGACGATCTGCGCGACAAGGCGACGATCGCCACCGGCCAGTCGATGCTGCTGCAATATCATGGCGACCGCATCATGAAGGGGATAGCGGCGCAAGGCATTCCGGCGCGGATCGTCAAGGGACCGGTCTTCGCGCGAAAGCTCTACCGCAACGTTTCCGACCGGCCGTTCACCGACATCGACATCCTGATCGAGCCCGCCAACCTTGCACGGGCAAACCAGGTGATCGCGGCATGCGGCTTCGTGCTCGGTAGCGACGAGGCCGAATCCTACCAGCTGCAGGAATTCAAATGGCTGGAAAAGGAGAATTCCAGCCTGCTGGTCGAACTGCATGGCGACCTGGTGCATGACACCGGGATGCGGCGGCGCCTGTCGCTGGGGTTCCGCAAACTGGGCATCATCGACGGCGAAGCGACGGACACGCCGGCGGCGCTTCTGACGATCGCCATCGTGCACGCCGCCGGCGGCCACAAGTTCCATCGCCTGCAGCTTTGCGTCGACGTGCTGCAAGGGGTGCGGGCGCTACAATCGTCGGAATCAGAAACCCGCCTGCTCGACGCCGCCCGCGTGACAGGCATCGAGCTCGAATTGGCGATCGTGCTCAACGTGACCGGCGAGCTGTTCGGCGAGGCCCACGCGCTCGAGCTCGCCGGCCGGATCAAACCAGACCTTTCGATACGGCTCGCCAAGCGGTTGATCACGACAACCACGCTGCTCCGGGTCAATTCCCGCGAGAAGATCGGCTCGCGCCTGCGCCGCGATGCCTTCCGCTGGATACAGCGTCTGGCCAAGGCCAGGCCGTACGCCGCCTGAACCTCCGGTTCAGTCCTGCCTGGCCAATGTGGCGCCTATCAGCGCCGCCGCATCGGCCGGGTGCGCGCCCACTTCCAGCGTGAATGTCAGCACCGAGGACACCAGTCTGCCGATCGTCGCCAGCCGGCGCTTCTGCAGCGGCAAGAGGCCGGTCAAGCCGGTGCGGACATTGTCCATCGCCAGCGCCACCATCGCGTCGGTCCGGGCCATGGGCACGAGCCGGGTCTCACTGTCTGCGGACCGCGCCAGATGCAGCAGGGCCGCCACCGGCCTGGCGACCGGGCTTTCGATGCGGACAATTTCGCTCAACCGTTCCAGCGAGACGGCCTGTTCGCCATTCCTGTCCCATACAGGGCCGAGGCAGGGCGCAACCTGCGGGATCATTTCGGCAGTCTTCTGGTGGATCTTGACGTGGCGCGGCAGGCCCCAGGCCAGGGGCTTGCCCGAAGCGACGTTCAGGATCATGGCATCGTCGGAGCAAAGGCCAAAGCCTTGCGTTGCCAGCGCCAGCGACGTCGTCGTCTTGCCGGTGCCACTCGGCGCGTGGATCAGCACGACGGCATCGTGCCCCGGCAGTGTCAGCCCGGCGGTGTGCAGCATATGCTGGCCGCCGGCGTCGAGTGCGGCATCCAGCACCAGCATCGACGGCGTCCAGGTGGCTTTCGCACCAGGGCGAACCCGGAGTTCAGCCCACCGTCCCTCATCATTGATGGCAACGGTCTGGCGCCCGGGAAAGACGAGATGGGTGATGCCGCCCTCGGTGATCATCCGGCAGTAGCCGTCTTCGGGTATGTCGCCGTCGAAGACGAGCGATCCTCCGGGTGCCTCGTCCAGAACATCCGCCTCGGTGATATCGAGGCGAAAGCCCGGCTCGACAGCACCTTCGATGCGCAGGATGCCCAGCATCCTGTCGAAATCCTGCCACAGTTCGGGGCGTTCGGCCGATATGCCGAGGATTTGACCGTTGAGACCGTAACACGCTGAAGGCCTGGTCAAGCGGGGCGCGCCTTCGAGGCATCGGCGTGGTGGCGATAGATCTCAACCATGCCCGGAAGGCTGTCACTGACCACCGGCCTGCCGTCTAGGCAGACCCAGCAATGCGCCGAGACGCGTGGCGTCTGCAGCGACTTCGGATCGACGCCAAAACGCAGCTCCGGATCGAAGCCGGCGAGGCGCAGGAAACGATGGCCGAGCAGGCCTTCGCGCAGGCATCTGCGGTCGCGCATCAACCAGGGATGGCGCACAGTGCGGTTGACGCGGGCGACGATGTAGGCGGCGGGCAAGCCGCGATAGGGCGTCGAGGAGGCAAGCGGCGCCCATTTCAGCACGTCCTCAAAGCTGCGCCTGGCGATCAAGGCCGGCATCAGCCGGGCGCTTGCCCAGAGATGGCAGCGAAACAGGGCACGCAGGAGCGGATTGTCAGCCATCAAGCGCCTGGGGCGGCAAGAATACCTTCCGAGACCAGATCGGCGGCCAATGCCGCCATATCCTCGTCGAGCGTATCCTTGTCGACCTCGAACTCCTGGCAAAGCAGGCCGACGATCTGATCGAGGCTGCGCGCGCCATCGACCTTGTCGAGGAAGGCTTCGGTCGTGCCGTTGCAGGTATAGAGCTGGCCGCTGCGCGCCAGAAGCACGACCGCACCGTCGCCGACATGCTGAACCGAGGCATCGTCCGCCAGCCGCAAAATCGTTCCAGAGACAATTTCCATCGCCAACCCCGACAAGCCTGCAAGAACCCCGAAATGAGATAGCGCGGTGGTGGGGCGCTGTCTATCGGCCGGCCGGGGGAGATGGCCCACGTTGCTTTGCCTTTGCGACGGAGTCCTGCCGATCGCAGAATGCGGCCTCAACTGCTCCCGGCCGAAAACCGTCCCAGAAATAGTCGTCGCGATGACGCCCCAGGCAAGTGTGTTGACGGGCCGGACAGTTGCGTTCCTTCCCCTAAGTAAGGTAAGGACTCCCGGGGTTTTGGGGAGATAGCGTATGCGTTACAACTGGGAGCGGGCTCCGACGACTTTCGAACGTCATCGGAAAACCCTGGCGGCAGCCATTTTGATCTTCGGCGGCGTAGGCCTCATGCTTGTGGCCCTGCCGATCTAGTGCAGTCGACATTTTGTCCAATGAATGCCGTTCGTTAGACGGCTATCGGTTGGTCAGTGAGGTTGCCCGGTCACGGCGATGAAGCGGCGGTCGCGTCCTTCAAAGCCCTGACTGAAGCGCTGAACCAGCACGGCGATCACTGCCGGTTTGCCGGGAGGTGTGTACTCATAGGATTCCGACAGGCTGTAGGAAGTCGGGCAGTTTCTCGATCCCGGCACGGCCTTGTCCTCATGCAAGGTCTTGAACGGCTTGCCGTCCTGGCCCTGCAGCGTCAGCCGGAAGCCGAGCGCCTTGCCAGTCTTATCCCCTTGAAGCGTCTTGTTGCCTTGAAGTGCCTGGTCGCCCTGCTGGGTGTCGTCGAAACTCCCTGAACAATCGACCGTGCTGTTGGCCAGGATCTCGTCCAGCTGGATCGTCGAAACATCCGTCTCGTCGTAGAGCGGCGAAAGCCATTTCTGCGACACCTGCTCGAGGCGCGAAATGTCGTTGTAGCCGACGATCTCGCCGGGAAAAGTGAATTTGTCGGAGGCAGTCTGCTTGCCGCGCGCTGCGATAGCGTATTTGGCCAAGATTGGTGCCGCTTTGGCAGCCGCTTGCGCCCTCGCCTGTTCGAGGGTCAGCGTCGCGTCCTCGGATTCGTCGACGATCAGGATTGGCTTGCCGCCGACGAATTCATCGCTGCGGGTGTCGATGATATCGATCTCGGAATAACCGGAAGCCGAGGCGCCGCCATCAAGCTCACCATATTGCTCGAAGGCGAAATAGCTGCCATCGGGCGAAAAGCCGATGATGCGCCTTGCCGCGGCGTCTCCGGCCAGAGCAGTTGCGGTTGAGATGGCGAGCACCGCGCCGATCGTCAGCGCAAACACCGGTTTTGCCATGATTGGCGCTGGATGGCGCATTGTTCATATCCTCCGCCGAGACGACGTCACTTCACGATACGGGACGTCAGGGGTCAAGCCGGGACCGGCTCAGACGAAAATCAGGGAAGACAGCGCCGGAAAAAACAGCATAGGCTGTTGGCAAAGACGGCAAACGGTTCCTGGGGAGGTTACGGATGGCTTCACGCTACCACGAGGTCTATGACGGCTGGAAACGCGACCCGGAACAATTCTGGGCGGACGCGGCCGGCGCCATCGACTGGTATTCGCCCTGGGACAAGGTGTTCGATGCCACAGCGGGCGTCTATGGCCGCTGGTTCACCGGCGCGACCTGCAACACCTGCTACAACGCCATCGACCGGCATGTCGCCGGCGGGCGCGCCGACCAGATCGCGCTGATCCATGACAGCGCCATCACCGGAACGGTGAAGAAATTCACCTATGCCGAGCTGAAGCGCGAAGTGGTGGCGCTGACCTCGGTGCTGAAGAACCGGGGTGTCGCAAAGGGCGACCGCGTCATCATCTACATGCCGATGGTGGCGGAGGCGGCCATAGCCATGCTCGCCTGCGCCCGCATCGGCACCGTGCATTCGGTCGTCTTCGGCGGCTTTGCCTCACATGAATTGGCCACCCGCATCGACGACGCCAAGCCGAAGCTGATCATCTCGGCCTCCTGCGGCCTGGAGCCGGGCCGGATCGTTGCCTACAAGCCGTTGCTCGACAAAGCGATCGAGATGTCCCGTCACAAGCCGGATGCCTGCCTGATCCTGCAGCGTGACCAGATGCGCTGCGATTTGAAGGAGCATTTCGACATCGACTATGCCGATGCCGTCGCGCGCGAGCGGGCGGCCGGCGCCAATGTCGACTGCGTGCCGGTGCTCGCCACCGACCCGCTCTACATCATCTACACCTCAGGCACGACCGGCCAGCCCAAGGGCATCGTGCGCGACAATGGCGGCCACATGGTCGCGCTGAAATGGACGATGGAAAACGAGTTCGGCGTCAGGCCGGGCGAAGTGTTCTGGGCGGCGTCCGATGTCGGCTGGGTGGTCGGCCATTCCTACATCGTCTACGGCCCGCTGCTGCATGGCTGCACCAGCATCCTGTTCGAAGGCAAGCCGATCGGCACGCCCGACGCCGGCACCTATTGGCGGGTGATCTCGGACCATGGCGTCGTCGCGCTGTTCACCGCGCCGACTGCCTTCCGCGCCATCAAGGGGCAGGATCCCAAGGGCGAGTTCGTTCCCAGATACGATCTGTCGAAATTCCGCACCCTGTTCCTCGCCGGCGAGCGCGCCGACCCCGAAACCATCAAATGGGCGGAGCAGAAGCTCAACGTGCCGGTGGTCGACCATTGGTGGCAGACCGAGACCGGTTCGCCGATGACCATCAACCCCGCCGGGCTCGGCCTGCTGCCGGTGAAATACGGTTCGCCCGGCGTGCCGATGCCCGGCTATGACATCCGCGTGCTCGACGATGCCGGCCACGAGGTGCCGCGCGGGACGCTGGGCAATGTCGTGGTCAAGCTGCCGCTGCCGGCCGGCTGCCTGCCGACGCTGTGGAACGCCGACCAGCGCTTCCGCCAAGCCTATCTCGAGGAGTTCCCCGGCTTCTACAAGACGGCCGATGCCGGCATGCTCGACGAGGACGGGTATCTCTATGTCATGGCCCGCACCGACGACATCATCAACGTCGCCGGCCACCGGCTGTCGACCGGCGCCATGGAAGAGGTGCTGGCCGCCCATCCCGATGTCGCCGAATGCGCCGTCGTCGGCATCGCCGATGCTATGAAGGGGCAAATTCCATTGGGCTTCGTGGTGCTGAACGCCGGTGTCGTGCGCGACGGCGGCGTCATCGAAAAGGAGGTGGTCGCGCTGGTGCGCGAGCGCATCGGCCCGGTCGCCGCCTTCAAGACCGTGGTGACGATCAAGCGCCTGCCCAAGACGCGCTCGGGAAAGATCCTGCGCGGCACCATGCAGAAGATCGCCGACAAGGAAGCGTGGACCATGCCGGCGACCATCGACGACCCGGCCATCCTCGACGAGATCACCGCAGCGATGAGGGCGCGCGGGATCGGCGTTTGAGGTCAATGCGGCAAGTGGTTCCGCGCAACCTTCCCTTGCCGGTTGGCCAATCCTGACCGGCAAGCAATACTTTTATTGTGCAATGCAGCAAGCCACCCTACAGTGAGGGCGGGGGCCATCCGACGGTGCGGTATGGCTCAGCAGAAAATTACGTTTGGCGGCGTCGACATATTGCGGTTTCTCGCCGCCGTGCTTGTGATGGTCTACCACTATGGCTTCTGGGTGTGGGCTTATCCCGATGGCATCTCGGCGCAGGCCACGGGTGGTGTTCCCCCGCAGCCTGGTATAGGCGCCTGGGTCGGGTCAGGCTGGGTTGGCGTCGAGATCTTCTTCGTCATCAGCGGTTTCGTCATCGCCTTCAGCGCCGAAAAATCGACGCCGCTGCGGTTCTTCGAAGCCAGAGTGAAGCGACTGGCGCCGGCCGTCTGGATTTGCGCACCGGTCACAGCTGTGCTGCTTCTTCTGATCGGCCTGAGCTGGCCGACCGATGCGGCGGTCCGGCTGGTCCGCACCGGCCTGTTCGTGCCCTATGGTCCCTGGGTCGACAGCGTCTACTGGACACTCGGCATCGAGATCGCCTTCTACGCCATCGTCTGGGTCCTGCTGCAGCTTGGCCGCTTCCATCTGATGGAGGTGGTCGCCATCGCCATTGGCCTGGTCAGCACGCTGTTCTGGTGCCTCTATTATCCGCTCGGCTGGGCCGACTTCGCCGAGACGCGCTGGCTGCAGCTTACCCTGGTGCACCACGGCTGCTTCTTCGCCGTCGGCGTGCTGCTCTGGCTGATGCGGTTCAAGGCGCTGACGCCCTCGCGCGTTGCCTTCTGCCTGCTGTTCCTCGGCGGCGGTGTGCTGCAGATCGCCAGTTCCGTCGACCTCCACAGCGTCAAGGTCAATGCGGTGATGCCCTATGCACCGCCAATCCTGATCTTCCTCGTCGCGATTGCCTTGATGGCATGGTCGCTGCGGCTCGACCTCAGCTGGAGCGGCTGGCGCCGGATCGGCCTGATGACCTATCCGCTCTACCTGATCCACGACGTCGTCGGCGCTGCCATGCTCGGGCCGATGGTCCGTGCCGGGCTGCCTTATCTCCTGTCGATGGCGATGGTCTCCGCGACGATGATCGCGGTAAGCTGGCTGGTGGCCACCGAGGCCGAACCGCGCATCCGGCTGCTGCTCGACCACACCGTCTTCCGCTACCGGCTCAAGGCCGCTTAAGACGCCATCGTCCGGTTGAGGAAATTCGTGTTCGTTCCTGCCGGCATCAGGTCCGGGGCGTCGGCCTCCAGGCCGTGCAAAACCTGATCAGGCGATGGCGCCGCCACGCCTGCTGTCTGGTAGCCGACCTCCAGCTCTTCACGGAAAGATCCATTGACGCTGCCATCATGGAGGTCGACATGAATTCGGCGCCGGAACGTGTCAGGGCTTCACGAACCGATAGGCGAAGCGATCGGTCTCGCCTTTGATCGAGGGATCGAAGACCTTGATCGAGCGCGGATCGTCCTTGTTCGCGAGCGTTGTGCTTTCCGCGTCCAGTACGAAGCCGGCCGCCTCCACCTCCTCGCGAACGGAGGCAGGGTCGATCCGATGCAGCGCCTGGGTGTCGCTCGTGCCCGACCCAGCGGCGGCGGCGTGGTCGACGATGACGTAGGACCCACCGGGCTTCAGCCGCTTGTAGACAGCTCGATTGAAGTCGGCCGCCGTCGCACCCTTCTTCTGAATCAGCGCGGTGTGGAGGTCGTGGTAGAACAGGTGCAGCCACAGGACATCCGCTGGCTGCGTGACCTCCGGCATCGCGACGAGGTCCGCCGAGACGGCTTCGACATTCTCTCGGCCCGGCTCCTTCGCGAGCGTCCGCATGCGGCCAACCGGATCGTTCTTGAAGTCGGCGACTTCGGCCGGCACGAAGCTGTAGACCCGACCTTCGGGACCTACGACGTCGGAGAACAGGCGCGTCCAATCGCCGTCGCCGGGGTAGACGTCAATGACTGTGGAGCCCGCATCTACACGTGCGAACCGGATCAACTCGGATAGCTTGGATTGGTCGTACATCGGAATCTCCTTTACGGTTGGGCATTAGACGAGCGCGCGGCGTACAATGGGGCGATTTTCGGCTGATCCACCGTCTACCCCGAACCGATGGCCGCAGAGGGCCAGCGCTCCGCAGGCCCGGACGCGTCCATCCGCGAGGCCCGGGCCAGCGCTTGCGTGTCGACGTATTCCCGGATGGTGGTCAGTCTGCCGTCCCGGACGGTGATGGCGAAGATCCAGTCGTCCTCGAACGTCTTGTTCGTGGCTTTGATCTTCCCCCTGGCGAAGCCGACGACCAGCACCCGGTCTCCCTGCGCTACGAATTCCCGGGGTTCGGTGGACGTTTCTATCGACTTGGATGCCGTCTCAAGCAAATCCGCCAGCCCGGCGTGTCCGTGGCGCGTTCCGGCCAGCGGCCAGTCCTCGCCCGGGATGATCCACTCGATGTCTTCGGCGACCAGGGCCAGCAGAGCCTCCTTGTCGCCGCTGCCGATCGCGGCGAAGAAGTCCTTCACGGTCTGGATGTTCTTCTCGATACTCATGGGAATTTCTCCATTTCGCTTGGGTCGGATCTTACCCGACCCGATCCGGGCATCGTGGGCCTGCCTGTTGGCACGTCGTGCTCATCCGTCGAACTTGGCCAGGTCCTTAAAGATCAGTTGACCCCAGCTATTTCCGCGCGCCTGGACCAGCAGCCCACCTTCCGACAGCCCGCCAAGTTTGATCGGCGAGAAACCGAGCTTTTCCGCGAGCGCAGCAATCTCCGCTGCGGCAGCGTCATCGTCGCTCGCCAGAAATACGACTCTTCTGCCACCATGTAGGGCCGGATCCTGATCAAGGACGGCAGCGACCAGATGGTTGAAGCCCTTGACCAGTTTTGCACCAGAAAATGCCTGTGCAACGAACTTGGAAGAAGGCTGTCCCCCCAGTTTTTCAGGAGGCACGCCGTAGGCATTTGTCATATCGACGATGGTCTTCCCCTGCCAGGTGGCGAGCGCCTTCGCGACATCCGGGTGCGACTCGAAACGAACAGCCAAAAAGATGATGTCCGCCTTGACCGCGTCCGCCAGCGTTTTGGGAATGATCGTGGGCCCAATCGCGGCGGCATCGGCTGCAAAGCTTTCCGGGTCGCGCGTGGTTGCAACGGACACGTCGATGCCCTTGCGGGCAAACGCCTTGGCCACGGCCTTGCCGATATTGCCGAAGCCGATAATTGAATAGCTCACAATGTTTCTCCTAATCTTGTGTTGGAACTAAAGTTTGAGAAGCGGGATCACACTACTGGCGGGGCTGAAGGGCCAGCCACAGGACCGCGCCGGGCTCAAACCTGCGCCATGCCTCCATCAACGGCGAGATCCACACCGGTGATGTAAGAACTATCATCGGAGGCGAGGAACGTGACAGCAGCCGCGATTTCCTCAGGTTTGCCCCTGCGACCCATGGGGATCTGTGAAGCAAACTGGGCGACCGCTTGCTCGGCTTGCTCAGGGGTAAGGCCCGCCGTTGTCTCCAAGGCGGGGGTCTCGATGGCTCCGGGGCTCATCGTATTCACTCGGATTTTGCGGTCTTTCAGCTCTAGAGTCCAAGCGCGCGAGAAGTTGCGCACTGCCGCCTTACTCGCGGCGTATGTGCTAAACCCCGGCAACCCCAACACGTTCGAAACCGAAGAATTCAGAATAATCGAACCGCCGTCTTTGAAGAGGGGAAGGGCCTTCTGCACCGTGAAGAACAGCCCCTTCACGTTCACGTCGAAGGTCTGATCGAAGTGGGCCTCAGTAGCTGCTGCGAGCGGTGCGATTGTCCCTGCGCCGGCGTTCGCGAAGAGAACGTCGATGTGACCATGTTTCTCTTTCACGATGGCATAGAGCCGGTCCAGATCTTCCAAGCGCGACACGTCGCCGACGACCGTCGTAACGTTTCTCGTGATGAAAGCTGCGGCCTCCTTCAGCTCTTTCTCTCGTCGCCCAGTGATTACGACGTGTGCACCTTCTTCTACAAAGCGCTTGGCCGTCGCCAAGCCAATCCCGCTGCTTCCGCCTGTGATGACTGCAACCTTACCTTCGAGTTTTTTCATAATCTTTCGCCTTTGGTCGTGTGTTTTGGTTTTCGTAAAGTTTGAGAAGCGTGGCCCTCGCCGGGGTCAGAGTTGTGCCAGGCCGCCGTCGACGGCGACCTCACTGGCGGTCATGAAGCTGCTGTCCGACGATGCGAGAAAGGCCGCCACCGCCGCGATCTCCGCGGGATCGGCCATGCGCTGGAGCGGAGTCATCGCGCCGTAGGCCTTCTGGCCCTCCTCGCCCAGCGCTTCCTTGGCGAGTTCGGTCGCCGTCGCCCCGGGCGACAACACGTTGACCCGGATGCCGGTGCCCTTCAGGTCCTCCGCCCAGGTCCGCGCAAGATTGCGCACTGCCGCCTTGCTCGCGCTGTAGGCAGTGAAACCCGGGGCGCCTGTGGTGCCGGCGCTCGATCCGGTCAGGATGATCGAAGCGCCCGGGCCCATCAGCGGCAACGCCTTCTGGACCGTGAAAATCGTACCCTTCACATTGGTGTCGAAGGTTTCGTCAATGTGCTCGGCGGTGATCCGGCCGAGCGGAAGCGGGCCTCCGGCCCCGGCATTGGCGAAGACGATGTCGAGGCTTCCGCGCTCGGCCTTCACCGCCGCGTAGAGCCGGTCGAGGTCGGCCTCATCCGAGACCGAGCCTTTCACCGCGCGGGCATTGGGCCCGAGGTCCGCCACAGCGGCGTCGAGCGCTTCCTGTCGGCGGCCGAAAATGAAGACGAAGGCGCCCTCCTCGATGAATCGCTTTGCCGCGGCGCGGCCGATGCCGGTGGCGCCGCCGGTGATGACGGCGGTCTTTCCATTCAATCTGGTCATGACGTGCATCCTTCCAGGCTTCCGCCTTGGTCATTCGGGAAAGCCCCGAGACCTTGAAGATGGGTCTGCTGAGGTCAGGCGTTGAGTGAGGAAGCGCGCACATCGGTGGTGCGAAATCGATCCGGTACGGCTATTAACGGCAGCCGCGACGATAAGGTTCCGCCATTTAGGATTAGGCCGCGCTTGTTGGCATGGGCTATGATAACCGCCCCGCGCCACCCACATACGAGATGCTGTTCGATGTGTTGGACACGGGCTTTGGAAGGCGCACCGCGCGGTGCGGGATTGCACCATGATCGACTGGGATGACGTTCGCTACTTTCTCGCCGTCGCGCGCGGAGGCTCGGTGCGGGCTGCCGCCACGCGCCTCGGGGTGAATCATTCAACTGTGCTGCGACGCATCGCCCAGCTCGAGGAACGCCTCGGGGCGCACATGTTCGAAAAGCTGCCTTCGGGCTACCGCCTGACGGCTGCGGGCGAGGAGGTCCTCGAGCTCGCGGACCAGATGGAAGCGTCGTCGCTCCAGCTGGAGACGCGCGTCTTCGGTCGCGACCAGAGCGTGCGCGGGCTTCTGCGCGTGACGCTGGCACCGACCCTCGCGACAAACCTGCTCATGCCGGACTTCGCCGATTTCGCGCGTCTGCATCCGGATATCGAGATAGAAATCCTGTCGTCCGGCGAGCTGGCAAATCTGACCAACCGAGAGGCCGACGTGGCGATCCGCGTCGTCTACGACCGCAAAACCCTGCCGCTCAATCTTCACGGCCTGAAGGGGCCGGAGCTGTTCGGCGGCGTCTACATGTCCCGGGATCGACTGGCCGCATGGCGTGCGGGCGCGCCTGACCCCATCCGGTGGATCGTCATAAGCATTCATGGAATCCCGCAATGGGCCAGTGAGGGTGAGGTTCGCACCGCCGAAGTTCCGTTCAGGGTCACGGACGGCGAGGCGCAGATCGTCGCGGTGCGGCAGGGGCTCGGGATGACGACACTGCCATGCTTCATTGGCGATGCCGACCCCCTGCTGGTGAGGGTGCCGGGCGCCGACCTGCACATGTACGGAACGGTTTGGCTTCTCACGCAGGGCGAGACACGCAAGACGAAGCGCGTGCGGCTCTTCACCGAGTTCGTATCCCGCAGGCTCGCCGCCTACGCGCCGCTTCTCACGGGACTGTCCGTATCGCGCGACTGACGCCCCGGCAGGTCGCCGGGATTCCAGCCTTGGCGCATGAACAGTGCTTCATCGCCAATTCCGTCAAGGCGGAAATCCGGGTAGCCGCTGCCTAGACCGCTGCCTTGCTGCGCACTTCGGACTTGTCGAGATAGTAGGTCGAATATTTGTCGAAGAATTTCTCCGAAGCGCCGAACGATCCGTATCTGGCGAGCTTCTTCAGGTCGACCTTGTTCAGTACCGCGCCGACGATCTTGTTGGCGACGTAGGGTTCGGATTCCAGCATCGACCGCACCATGGCGCGTGGCGTGCGGCCCCATTCGGTGACCAGCACGAAGCCATCGACCAACGGGGCGAAGGCCTTGGCGTCGACCACCGGCCCGAGCGGCGGCAGATCGACGACGATGTATTCGAAGGTCTCCTTGGCGTTCTCGATGAAGCGCCGCATTCCGGCTGAGGACAAGAGCTCGCTGGTGTGCGAAAAGTTGCCGCGCAGCACGGCGGGGATGATGGCGAGCTTGGTCTGCCGGTCGATCTTGCCGACCGATTGCCAGGTCTGGCCGTTGACCACGGCCTCCATCAGGCCCTGCTCGGCCTCCATGCCGAGGCTGCGGCTGAGGCCCGGATTGCGCAAGTCACCGTCGATGAGCAGCGTCCTGGCGCCATTGGCGGCAAGCAGCCCGGCGAGATTGGCCGCGACCGTCGACTTGCCTTCGCCGGGAAGCACCGAGATGACGCCGACGACTCGGCTGCCTTGCCCTTCCATCACGACATCGAAGGCGATCTTGGCGCTGCGCAGCGTTTCGGCGAACATCGATGCCGGAGCGTCGATGCTGACCCGCATGCGCGCGCGCCTTTCGATGGCGGCCGGCGACCTGGCTGCCTTGGCATCCGGCTGAGCCTCGGCCGGCTTGTCCTCCTTGGCGGGTCTGCTGCCGACGGTCGGCAGGTATCCGAGGAATTTGAGGCCGACGCGGTCGCGGACCTCCTCGCCGGTCCGGAAGAACCGCTCGTTGAATTCGTTGAGGCCGCCGAAGCCGGCGCCCATCAGCACGCCGAGCACGAGCGACAGTCCGAGCACGATGATGGTGCGCGGGCTCGAGGCGGAGAGCGGCGTCGAGGCATCCGAGATGATGCGGATCTTGCCGACCGGGAAGGATTGCTGCTGCGCGGCCTCCTCGTAGCGGCCGAGGAACGTCTGATAGAGCGTGGTGAGCGCTGTCGCCTTCTGGTCGAGATCGCGCAACTGGACCTGCGACTGGTTGTCGATGGAACTCTTGCCCTGTGCTGCGGCGACATTGGCCCTGAGCGCGGTCTCGCGGGCCTGCGCCACCTCATACTCGTTGCGATAGCTTTCGGTGAGCTGCTTCAGCTCGCCGAAAATCTGCGCCGATATGTCGGCCTTTTCCTTGGCAAGCGCCACGGCTTGAGGATGATCGGGACCGAAATTCGCCTCGACATCCTGCTGCCGCTTGGCGACGGTGAGGTAGCGGGTCTTGAGCGCCGAAATGACCGAGCTGCTCGGCTGGTCGGCCGATATGGCAGCATCCTTGAAGGCGTTGTCCGAGCCACCTTCGACAATCGACTTGTATTGCTGGTAGCGGGCGCTGGCGCGCGCCGTGTCGGCCTGCGCCACGATGAGCTGAGCGTTGAGGTCGGCAAGCTGCTTGTCGCTCATCAGCTGGCCATCGCTGTTGGCGGACAGGCCGTGTTCGGCCCTGAATTTCTCGACTGCCAGCGATGCCTGCTGCGAGCTTTCGCGCAGTTCCGTCAGCCGGCCCTGCAGCCAGACCGCCGCACGCTCGGTGGCGTCGAAGCTGGCATCGAGCTGATCGGCAAGATAGGCGTCGGCATAGGCTTTGGTGATGGCTTTCGCCAGTCCCGGGTCCGTCGCCTGATAGCCAAGCGCGATGACGTAGCTTCGTCCGACGCGATCCGCCCGGATCTCGTTCTGCAGCTTGAGGATGGCGTAGTCGCGGCCCGCCGCGGCAATCATCGCATCGCGCGTTGCGGGGTCGAGCTTGCTGAAGTCACCCATGCCCGGCATGGGCGCGCTGGGGTGGACATACTGGATCAGGCCGCGGATCAGGCCGACGCCCCGGGCAAGCGCCGACTGCGGCGGATTCATGAACGCTTCGTTCTGGTCGAGTTTGAGCTTGTCGACGACCACCGCGGCAAGCCGCGTCGAGGTCAGGATCTCGATCTGGCTCAGAATGGCGCTATCGGTCTGCATGGTCGTCGACGCCGCCGAAATGTCGTCGACGATCTTGTTCAGGCCCTCGTCGATCAGCACGCTTGAGACCGACACATATTTGGGCGGCGTTGTCTGCAGATAGAGCATGCCCAGGAAAAGACCGATGGCGGCACACACGGCAACCACCTTGACCTGCCGCGCAGCCATACCGAGCAGCCGCTCGATATCGATGAAGTCGTCGCCATTTGCTGCGTCCGAATTCGGCAGTGGCATCCTCTTGTCGAGAGGAAAATTGGCATAATTCATCGTCGGTCCAATCCCAGAGCCTGTTGCGTTCCCGATCATCGGGTTGAGGCTCTATCTCTTTGTTTGGGCATGATCTTTTCCGAAACTTCCGGGATCATGCTTTGGCTTGCAGGCGCGCCTCAACGGTCGGGAGCATTGCCAAGAAGCAACGCAAGCTTCATGCCAGACGGCGGGGGCCTGTCGGCCCCTCGCCGCCAGCCATCCGGCAATACTCCCGAAAGATGGGCATTATGCGGCTTCTTCCTGGCGTTCATGCGACCGGACGAACTCCTGAAGCATCTCGAAAACCGGGCCCTTCATGTCGTTGCGCGCCAGCGCGAAGGCGATGTTGGCCTGGATGAAGCCTTCCTTGGACCCGCAATCGAACATGCGGCCCAGGAAAGGCTGGGCGAAGAATGGCTGGTCCTTCGACAGGCGGACCATGGCATCCGTCAGCTGGATCTCGTTGCCGGCGCCGCGCTGCTGATTGCCCAGCAGCGCGAAGATCTCGGGCTGCAGGATGTAGCGGCCGTTGATGTAGAAGTTGGACGGCGCGTTGGCCGGGGCTGGCTTTTCAACCATGGCCGTGACCTCGAAACCACCGCCAATGTCGGCGCCGCGGCCGACGATGCCGTATTTGTTGGTCTCGCTCGGATCGCAACGTTCGACAGCGATGACGTTGCCGCCGGTGCGCTCATAAAGGTCAACGGTCTCCGCGAGACATCCGCGCCCGCCGAAGGAGACCATGTCAGGCAAAAGCAGGGCGAAAGGCTCGTTGCCGATGACCTCGCGGGCGCACCAGACGGCGTGGCCGAGGCCCTGCGGCGATTGCTGGCGGATGAAGGAGGTGGCGCCGGCCACCGGCAGCATGCTTTCGAGCGCCTCCAGCTGGGTCTTCTTGCCGGTCTGCTCCAGGGTTCCGATCAATTCCGGATGCAGGTCGAAATAGTCCTCGATGACCGCCTTGTTGCGGCCGGTCACGAACACGATGTGCTCGATGCCGGCTTCGAAGGCCTCATCCACCGCATATTGCACGACAGGCCTGTCGACGACGGGGAGCATTTCCTTCGGCATCGACTTGGTCGCCGGCAGGAACCGTGTTCCAAGCCCCGCCACCGGTATCACGGCCTTCCTGATTTTCTTCATCGCAAATTCCTTCTGAGGAGATCGACTGCAGTTCCTTCACAGGCCACGAAAAATCCCTCCATGTGCCTGCATCTTCACCTCCCCGCCCCCACGGCAAACTGTGCCGCTACTCGTCGCAACCGCACGGCAATCGGCATCCCCATATGCCTGACCGCCGCCGGGTCGCTGAGCGCCGTCCGGATCGCCTTGAGCGGGGACCGCGCCTTGATGTGCTGAACCATCGCCAGGAAGGAGGCTGCCTTGCGCAGGCTGCGGCCGCGCCGGACAAAGGCCGCCTGGGCTGCCTCGTCCATCCGATGGGTTTGAGCGAATACGGCATCCGCCTTGCGCATTGCTTCGACATGATGAAGCTCAAGCACACGCGAGATGGAGCCGCTGCGAATATGATAGGCGTAGCCGATTTCCGGCTCGACCACGCATCTGCCGCCCTTGGCGAGCGCCTCGGCAAACAGGATGTAGTCCTCGCCGATCCTCAGTTTCTCGTCATAGCGAAGCCGGTTCTCGTCCAGGAACCGGCGCTGGAAGATCGGCTTGAGGTAGCCGAGGTTGAACTTCGATTCGAAGACGATGTTGCCGGCGATGTAGGTGGCCAGCGAAATCTCGCGCAGGCCTTCCAGATACTGCCGCGGGAACATCGCATCCTCGACCACACCGTCCTCGCGGACGACCTGGAGATTGTCGACGGCGATCTGGGCATCGGCCTTTTCGGCGCGGTCGATCATGGCGGCGAGACGGCCGGGAAAGACGGCGTCGTCGGAATCGAGAACCGCGATCCACCTGCCGCGGGCGACGTCGAGCCCGGCATTTCGAGCGCCGCCGGGACCGCGATTGTTGGCCAGGGCGACGACGCGCACGATGTCCCCGGGATAGGCCCGAGCCACATCGAGCGTGGCGTCGCGCGACTGATCGTCGACGACGATGATCTCGACGCTGACACCCTTCTGCGCAATGGCGCTGGCAATCGCCCGGTCGAGCGTCGCCTCTGCATTGTAGGCCGCGATCACAACGGAAACGTCGGGAACGAAGGAGACGTCAGGCTGCACGCTTGCCTCCTTCCCCAGGTGAGGATTGGCCGTAGAGGCGGATTTCGCGGACGCCGACAAGGCCGCTGACGACGCCGATATGCATGATGCCGCGCAGCACGCTGCGGTTCCTGCGCACCGGGCTGGCGACGACGGGAAGTGCGGCGGCGAAACAAAAGGCTGCCTTTGCGGAGGCGAGGCCAACATGCTTGATCAGCCCGATGCCTCGCGTATTGCTGCCCAGGAGGTGACCATGCGTCTGGCCGACGCGAAAACGGCGGCGGCCGAGCCAGTCGAACGCGGCCCTCGAGCGCGGCACAACTTCCTCCACCCAGGCGTCTTGAGCGAAGGCGATGCGGCCCCCGGCCTTGACCATCTGATCGAAGAATTCGGTGTCCTCGCCGCCGGTCTGACCGCGCGCCAGGCTGAAGCGACGGCCGCGCAGGCTGTCCGATCCCATGCGCAGCAGGACGTTGCAGGTGTAGCCGGTGCGAATCTCGCCCGCGCACCCAGACCGGCAAGGTCGAGTGAAAATCGCCGCGCCGCATCCATTCGGGCGCATCCGGGCGATAAAGCGCCCGCACCGGGCCGAGCACGGCTGTTGCACCAATTTCCTCGGCCGTCGCCACCAGTTCGGCCAGCCAACGGGCGGAGGCAGTCTCGTCGTCGTCGATGAAGGCGAGGAAATCCGCCTCGCTGGCATCGAGGCAAGCGTTGCGGGCGACCGAGATGTTGCGCGCGGGCGCATGCCGATAGCGGACCGGCAATTTCAACTCCTGCGACAGTGCCGTCACCAGCGCCTGCGCGCTCGGCGTGTCGTCATTGTCGGCGACAATGACGCTGATATCGAAGCCTTCAGGCATCTCCATGGCGGCGAGCGAGCGCAGCGTGTCGGCCAGTTCCGTCCGGCGGAACGTGCACACGCCGATGTCGATGCTGCGGTTCCTGGCCTGAACCGCCATCACGCCACCCCACGTCGCGCGCCGAGGCCAAGAAGCTGCAGCCAGAAGCCGACGGACCAGCCGAAATGCATGACCATGGCAGAGACACCGGCCAGTGCGATATCGGCATTGCGCTGGCGAATGGCCGCCAGCAGGCCGTAGCCCAGGCACACCGCAGCCCAGATCAGCAGCGGCACCGCCGCGATCCAGTGCACGAAGGAGAAGGCCGCCAGCAGAACCACCGGGAAGACCGCCAGCGGCACCATCTGCCGGACCTTCGGGATGACGCGGTGCTTCAGCACATTCTTGGCGCGGCCGCGGCCATAGCCGAGATACTGGAAATAGAGACCTTTGAGCGAGGCGCGCGGGTAATAGACCATCTGCGTCTTGCCGCTCATCCAGATCCTGTAGCCGGCCTGCCGCAGCCGGTAGTCGAGCTCGGCATCCTCATTGTGGCTGAAGGTTTCGTCATAGCCACCGACTGCGCCGAAGGCCGATATCCGCATCAGCGCGTGATGGCCGTGGTCGACCCACTCTCCGGCGGAGAGGTGGCGATGCTTGGAGCCTCCGGTGCCGAGTTTCGAATTCTGCGCCGCCGCAACCGATTTCTGCACGGCGCCGCTGCCGCTGGTCAGCATCGAAACCACCACCGAATCGGCACCCGTGGCTAGCGCTTCCTCAAGCAGCCGGTCGCAGTAGTCGTCGGGATAGCCGCCATGCGCGTCGATGCGGATCAGATACTCCGCGCCTTCACCGAACGTGCCGACGGCGAGATTGATCGCCGCGCTCTGGATGCGCCGCTTGTTGTGAAGCAAGATAACGCGCGGATCCTTGGCGGCGACCTGCTCGACAATGGCCAGCGTGCCGTCGGTGCTGCCGCCATCGGCGACGACGATCCGGGCACCGAGCCTTTCAGCCGCCGGGCAGAGCTGGCCGAGCAGCGCACCGATATGGGCTGCCTCGTTCAGGCAGGGGATCACGATCAGGCTGGAGGGAAGCGCTTGTGTCATCGGGCGATGTCCATCCTATGCCAGGGCCCCAGTCGCCAGGGGTTCGCGCACGGTCGTCAGGCGGCGCAGTTTTTCGACCAGTGCGCTGCAGTCGCTGCGATCGTAGCTCCACGTCCTCGGATTGTGTGCAAGCACGCGCGCTTTCAGCTTGCCGAAGCGGTGCTCCTCCATCTTGCCGAGTGCTGATTCGATCGCGTCAGGCGTCGCCTTGGGTAACAGGATGCCGATGTCCTGCTGGCTGAGGAACCGTCCCGTTTCCGTATGGCCCATCGAGATCGGCACCGCGCCGAAGCGGCAGCCTTCATAGAGGCGGTTGGGCAGCAGCCATTCCGAATTCTGTCCCTCTTCGAAGAAATCGATCGCCCAGGAGAAATGGACGTCCTGGTAGATCGCCGCCATGTCCTCCGGGTTACGGTAGGGTCCGCGAAACGACAGAAAGGGCTCGGCATCGACGAAGGCATGGAAATCCGGGAATTCGGAGAGCGCCGGACGACCGCGCAGCACGACTTCGAAACGTCCATCCATGTGGCGCGTGAAATCGGCCAGCAGTTTGAGCGAGCGGCGGCAGCGCAGCGCGCCGAACCAGCCGATCCGCCATGGCGGGGCGACAGGCGCTGCCACCGCCTCACGCTCGCCGGGCAAGATCGCCGCCGCCTCGAAATATTTGTTCTCGACCAGCTCGACAGGGGCGGCGACCTGGCGGAAGGGTTTGAAATAATTGGCGATAAAAGCGGGCGAACTGGTCACCAGCAGCTTCACGTCTCGCGCCAGATGGCGCTCCGTGGCGCGCAGTGCCTTGCCCAGGACATCGTCGCGGAGCACCAGACGGTGGATGTCGAGGCATTCATAGACGATCGGCACCGTGGCGCCGAAAGTCGACCTGGCGCGACGAGCAAGCGCCAGCATTTCCAGATTGCGCGCGATGATGAGGTCGGGCCGCGGCATGCCCCTCAGCTTCGAGCCTATCGAAACCGCCGCTTTCGCCACCGCCGTCAGGCGCTGGGCGAATCGGCCATCACGCGTCGCGCCAAGGTCGATCGGCTGCAATCCTTCTATATCGGCAATCGGCGTCGCGGTGCGGCGGAAGCCCGCCAGGGTAACCCGGGCGCCGCCTGTCCTGAGCATTGTGATCCGTCGGCGAACCGCCGGATCGGAAACATCGTGCACCAGGTACAAGACATGCAGCATGAAAACTCGACCGCTGTTTGACCCCACCCAAAGGGATGCTAGTACAGCTCTTGCTGCATCGCAACATTTTTGGCGCAGATATGGACATTTTGTGTTGCACTGCAAAATTATTGCCGTAGTTTGGGGTTGGCGGCGGTCGTGGATTTTCAGAGTGTCGGAAATCCGCGCAAAAATCAGGAATCCTGAATTTGGAAGCCAACCCATTCGATCCGCCAGAAGGCTCGCTGCGCAAATCGGTCGGGCGCGGCGCGGTGGTGACCGCCATGTCGCAATCGGTGCGGGTCGCGACACAGATCATATCCGTCATCGTGCTGTCGCGGCTCTTGTCGCCGCAGGATTTCGGTGTGGTGGCGATGTGCGCGCCGGTGCTGGCCTTCATCGCGCTGTTCCAGGATTTCGGCCTGACCCAGGCGACGATCCAGAAATCGGGCATCCGGCATGAGGAGGTGAACTACCTCTTCTGGATCAATGTCGCCGTCAGCGCCATCCTGGCCTGCGTGCTTGCAGGTGCGGCACCGCTGGTCGCCGCCTTCTACGGCGAGCCGCGCGTGGCCGGGCTGGTCGCCGCGTTCGGGCTGCAGATCATGGCCTATGGGCTCGGCGCCCAGCATCTGGCGCTTTTGACGCGGCGCATGCAGTTCGGCCGCCTGGCGACCATCGATGTCGCCAGCGCCATCGCCGGGCTGACTGTGTCGATCGCCTGGACCTTCATCGACCGTTCCTACTGGGCGCTGTTTGCCGGCACACTGACCGGTGCCGTGCTGCCGACGCTATGCTATTGGGCAAGCTCGCGCTGGCGGCCCGGCCTGCCGCGCAAGGTCGCGGGCATTGGCGAACTGATCAATTTCGGCGCCGGCATCACCGGCTTCAACTTCGCCAATTTCTTTGCCCGCAACCTCGACAATGTGCTTATCGGCAAATATTGGGGTGAGCAGCAACTCGGCCTCTATGACCGCGCCTACAAGCTGCTTCTGTTCCCGCTCAGCCAGATCACCAATCCGCTGTCGAAGGTCATGGTGCCGGCGCTGTCCAGGCTGAAGGACGAGCCGGACCGCTACCGCAGCGCCTATCTGCGCGTGATGCCGCTGATCCTTTTGGTGGCGCTGCCCGGTGTCGCCTTCGCCACCGCCATGTCGGATGTGCTGATCCCCTTCGTGCTCGGCGAGCAGTGGCGCGCAAGCGCCGCGATCTTCCTGGCGCTCGGCTTTGCCGGGCTGCTGCAACCGCTCAACAACCCGGCGGGCTGGCTTTTCGTCAGCCAGGGCCGCTCCGGCGACTTCATGCGCTGGGGCATCATCACCGCCGTAACCTCGGTGCTCGCTTTCGCGATTGGCCTGCCCTATGGCGCGCTCGGCGTGGCGATCGCCTATGCGGTCAGCGAATATCTGCGCACGCCGTTCCTGTGGCTCTATGTCGGCAAAAGCGGACCGCTGCAGGCCAGCCACGTGCTGCGCGCCGCAACGCCGTTCGTGCTCGGTGCGCATCTGGCGCTGGCGGCGGTCTGGCTGATCAAGCCGATGCTGCCGCAGCAGCATGTCATCGCCCTGGCCAGCGGCGCCATTCTTGCCTATCTCATCACCATTGTCATCGCGCTGGCCTTCGCATCCGGCCGCGAGGCCTTGCGCGAGGCCCTGAAAATGCTGCCGGCAAGACAGCCGGCGGCAACGCCGCGCGAGGCACAATAATTTCGGCGCCTTTTTCGAGCCATCCACATCCACACGAACATCAGGTCTGATTCATGCACTACCGATCGATCTCCGACATGAACGACACGATCGTCGGCAACCTTCACCGGCTGCCGCGCGACATCGACCTGGTGGTCGGCGTTCCCAGAAGCGGCGTGCTGGCGGCGACGCTGGTCAGCCTTGCGGCGAACATTCCGATGACCGACCTGGACTCCTTCCTGGAAGGCCGGGTCTATACATCAGGCATCACCAAGCGCCGCGCCGCGCTCGACCGCAAGGTCTCGGACATGCGCAAGGTGCTGGTCATCGACGACAGCATCGCCGGCGGCAATGCCATGCGCGATGCCCGTGCCCGTATCGAGGCTGCCGGCATCGAGGGCGATTTCACCTATGCCGCGGTGTTCGGCCTGGAGCCGAAGCACCCGGAAACCGACCTCGTCTTCGAAGTGGTCCTGCATCCGCGCATGTTCCAGTGGAATTTCATGCACCACAAATTCCTGGCGCAATGCTGCGTCGACATCGATGGCGTGCTGTGCCTGGATCCGACCGAAGCGGAAAACGACGACGGTCCGGCCTATGAGAAATTCCTTAGCGAAGCGCGGCCGCTTCATGCCCCGACCCACAGGATCGGCTGGCTGGTCACCAGCCGGCTGGAGAAATATCGCGCGCTGACCGAGGCCTGGCTGGCCAAGCACGAGATCAAATACGACCAACTGATCATGCTCGACCTGCCGAGCAAGGCGGAGCGCCAGCGGCTTGGCGCGCATGGCAGCTTCAAGGCCGATTTCTACCGCAAATCCAACGCCATCCTGTTCATCGAAAGCGAGCATGCGCAGGCGCTGAAGATCACGGAGCTGTCGGGCAAGCCGGTGCTGTGCGTCGAAACGCACATCGTCAGCTTTCCCGATGCGCTGTCGCTGCCGGCGCTCGGCCAGGCGGCGCGCAACCTGCCGGCCAGGCTGCGGCAGGTCAACTCGCAGGAAGGCCGCAAGGGCGCCGCCAAAGCCTTGGCCCGCGCCCTGCTTGGCGCGCGCGGCTACGAGACGCTGAAAAGCCGGGTCAAGCGCCCGGCCTGATCGGCATCGCCATTTACGTGCGCGGCGGCGTGCCCTTCAGGCCGCTTGGCGCGCGCGTTGCTGCACCGCCCTGTCCAGTATCGAGAAGAAGGTGACGAACTGGCGGTCGGGATCGAGCTCCGGGCGCCCCGCAAAGCCGCGCGCGAGGCTTGAAACCCGCTCGTATTCCTTGTTGTCGTTCCACAGCTGCCTGACGGCCGCGACCCAGTCGATGAGCGGCGCGTCGTAGTCGAGCACCGCGCCGCCAGGGCCGATCGCTTCAGGCAGGCCGCCGCGCCGCGAGCCGACGACCGGAATGCCGCTGCAATGGGCCTCTGACGCCACACGGCCCCAGGCCTCCTCCCATTTCGAGGGCGCAAGCAGGATCCTGGTGCGGCCATAGACTGTCTTCATGTCGTTGGTGCGGCTCTCCAGCGTGACATTGCCGAGTGGCCTGATCGTCTCTTCGATGCGCGCGCGATGGTCGTCCTCCAGCTTCCAGCTTTCGACGAACAGGAACGGGATTTCCGGGCAAGCGCCGGCAATGCGCACCGCCAGCTCAAAACCCTTTTCCTCATAGGGGTTGATCAGGGTGACGAACTGGCCCGTGGTCGGCGTGCTGTACTGCGTCGGGTTGATGGTCGGCGGGATCACCGTCGCCTCGATACCGAATTCCCTGCTGTAGGTGCGCGCGGTGAATTCGGAATTGGCGATGTAGAGCGCCGAGCGCAATTCGCGCAGGTCACCGCCCAGTTCATGAAACTCGACATTTCTGAGATAGACGACCAGTGGCACACCCTCAGCCTCCAGCGCTTTGCCGAGCGGAACCGACTTGTGGCACTGGACCACCGCGACGTCAGGCTTCTGTCTCCTGACGGCAAACCCTGCTGCTTCCCAGGGAAACCATGTCCTGATCACCGGATAACCGGGAACGCTGTCGACGACCGCGGGTTGCCGCAAGAGTTTCATCTTGGCGCGCGCCTTGAGGCCGAACATGCCGTCGCCGAACAGAGCGGCGAGCACCGACGCTTCATGGCCATGTTCGATCAGCTGCTGCGCCAGATGATGCGTGCTGGACTGGACGCCGCCGCCGAACTCGGGCGGATAGCCGTTGCCGCTGGCAAAGAGGACTTTCATGAACCGGATCCTTGTCGCATTCTGATATTCTGGTTCGTCTGATCAGGGGCCATTTGCGCCTCACGCGCTCTGTGGCGGGTCAAGCGTCGCGAACGGGTTGGTGCAGGAGTGCCATCCGGTGAACCGGATCGGATCGTCAGGCGAACTGCGCCAGGCGTAGTCCGTCAGCATATGAAACTCCGCGATGACCCAGCGGTCGAACTGTAAGAGATCTTCCCGCTTCTGCTGGGGCAGGAGGCGACGCGCCGCGCCCAATTTGAGCTCCTCCACCAGAGTGACGGCATCGCTCAATTTCTCGCTTGGAAAGACCCACGGATTCCGGTTGCGGAACTCCAGCACGAACTGCTGCAGATGCTCGATGCGCATGTTCAGCCTGCCGAAATATTTTTCCAGCGTGACGCGGACCAGATCCTCGTCCGAAAACGAGGAGACGGCGGCATAGGCTACGCCCGTCGAGGCGACACCACCTGCCAGGATGGCCAATGCCGAGCGCCGTGTGACTTCGATCATCGGCCCGCTCCCCTCACGCGATCCGGCTCGCCGCCCGAAGCGACAAAGCCGCCGCGGTCAGGCTTGGGTTGGCGCAAGAGCAGCTCGGATAGGTGCTGGTGCCGACGACAACCAGGTTTCTCAACCGGTGATGGATCATGTTGCTGTCGATGACCGAATCGGCGGGGCCGGTGCCCATCCTAAGCGTGCCCTGGACATGCGATTCCGTTGGCCGGATGCCGCGGTCGAAGAGCCGTTCGACCGGCAGCGGGGCAAGCAGCCCAGGCAATTTATCCAGCGCCCGGGCCATGCCCTTGACCGCGTAGTCCGACGGTGCCTTGAAGGAGACAAACGCATTGTCGTCCTCGTCGAGGGTGACGAAATTCTCGTGATCGAGCAGGTTTTCAGTGACCACGACGAGCGGCAGCGTCTGGCGCAACCGCCCCTTCTCGGCGCGCATCCCGTGCTGCCAGCGGTTTTCGAAATAGACCAGTGCCGCCGCATGCTCGGACCGGTGCGGACCGTCATAGAGGCCGAAATTCAGGCCGGTGGTGATGGTGCTGCCGTCGAAATTGTCGACGCCGTCGAGATAGACCTCGAAATTCCAGCCATAGGATTCGTGCAGGCCGCGCCCGACGAATTCGTCTCCCAGGCCGGATCGCAGCATGATCGCGGCGCTCTGGATGGCATTGGCGCCAAGGATGAAGAGATCGCCGCTGACCTGATATTCCTTGCCATCATGGACGAAGGTGACCGAACGGACCGTGCCGCCGACATGGTCGAGCCTGCGCACTTCCGCACCGAGGCAGACTGAGACGTCGGGATGCTCGAAGACATGTATCAAGCCGTTGTTGACGGTGAATTTGGCGTCAGCCGGACACAGCCAGCAGCGCAGATTGGCACAGCACGAGCTGCGCTGCGCGGTCGGCACCCTCGCCCGCGCGGTCGGCATGACGAAATGCTGGTCGGGCTGGGCCGCCTTCATCATCTTGTCCGGCGTCGACATGCGATGCGGCGGTTGCGGAAACGGTTTCGAGCGCGGCAGCATCGCCGCCATGTCGGGATCACCCGAGATCGACATGATCTCTTCGGCGTCGCAGTAGAACGGCTCGACATCGTCATAGCTGATCGGCCAGTCATTGCCGATGCCGTAGGTGCTTTTCAGCCTGAAGTCGTTGGGGTGGAACCGAGGCGTCTGCGCGAACCAGCAGTTGGTGCCGCCACCCAGCCCGATCGTGTAATTCCACGGCTTGTCTGCATTGTCGGTCTTGTAGGTCGTCTCGTCATCGATGTCGGTGTTGGCGTTCTGGCCGAGCTGCCATTCATGCGTGTTGTGCCGGCCCCATTCCAGGACCAAGATGCGCGCCTTACGCCGCTTGGCGAACTCGTGCAGGAAGAAGGCCGAGCCAAAGCCGGAACCGATCGCGACAACATCGAAATGATCCCTGGTGATTTGCTCGGGCTTTACGTCCAGCACCATCAGCCACAACTCCTTTCCGCGCCGGGCGCGCCCGCAAGATTGAGCTTGCGGCTCTGCGCGGCTCTCATGCCGCCATTCTGCCGATCGAGTGGTATTCGATGCCATGGCGCGCCACGACCTTGGGGTCGTAGAGGTTGCGGCCGTCGAAGATGACCGGCGTGGTTAACGCATCCTTCAGCGCATCGAAGGACGGGGCTCGAAAACTCTTCCATTCGGTGGCGATGAGCAGCGCATCGGCGCCGCGCAGGGCCGCTTCCTTGGTGCCGCACAGCATCAGATCGTCGCGCAGGCCGTAGATGGCCTGGCATTCCTGCATCGCCTCGGGATCATAGGCCTGCACGGTCGCGCCGGCCTTCCACAGCGCTTCCATCAAGACACGCGCCGGCGCCTCGCGCATGTCGTCGGTGTTGGGCTTGAAGGCCAGGCCCCAAAGCGCGAAGGTCTTGCCCTTGAGACTGCCCTTGAAGTAGCGGTTCACCTTGTCGAACAGCACGGATTTCTGGTCGTTGTTGCGCTCCTCGACGGCGCGCAGCAGCTTGGCGTCGAATTTGACGCCCTCGGCGGTCTTGATCAGGGCGCGGACGTCCTTGGGAAAGCACGAGCCCCCATAGCCGAGACCCGGATAGATGAAGTGGTAGCCGATGCGCGGATCGCTGCCGATGCCTTTGCGCACCTCCTCGATGTCGGCGCCGAGTTGCTCGGCCAGATTGGCCATCTCGTTCATGAAGCTGATCTTGGTCGCCAGCATGCAGTTGGCGGCATATTTCGTGAATTCGGCGCTGCGCACGTCCATCACGATCATCTTTTCGTGGTTGCGGTTGAAGGGCGCGTAGAGCTCGCGCATCACCGCCTCGGTCTCCTCGCTCGAGGTGCCGACGATGATACGGTCCGGCTTCATGCAGTCGGCGACGGCCGAGCCTTCCTTGAGGAATTCCGGGTTGGAGGCGACATCGAAGCTGAGGTCCTCGCGCCCTCTCTTCTTCAGCGTCTCGGCGATCCTGGCCTTCACCTTTTCGCAAGTGCCGACCGGCACGGTCGACTTGCCGACGACGATCTTGGCGCTGTCCATTTCGCGGCCGATGGTCTCGGCGACCGCCAGCACGTATTTGAGGTCGGCCGAACCGTCCTCGCCGGGCGGCGTGCCGACCGCGATCATCTGGATTTCACCATGCCGGACAGCGGCGGCCGCATCGGTGGTGAATTTGATGCGGCCGGCGGCGTGATTTTCCCTGACGATGCTTTCGAGGCCTGGCTCGAAGATCGGGACGAAGCCCTGGTTGAGGCGCTCCACCTTGTTTTCGTCGATATCGACGCAAACAACCTGGTGACCGACCTCGGCAAGCACCGCCGCCTGCACGAGGCCGACATAGCCAATTCCAAACACCGTCAAGTTCATTCGGTTTCATTCCTGTTCATGGCCGCGAACCATTTTTGCTCCGGCCGGTTCAATTCGTCTTTCCCAACTCTTTTACGCTGCATACGAGCGATTCCGGAAACTGGCAGGGATCGCCGAGCGCGGTGAAGGCGACGCGTTCGACCTGCAGCGAAAGCTTGCGGCCCGGATCCGCGAACGCGCCCATCCAGCCTTTCATGGTGTCGCTGCCCCAAAGGCTGAAGAAGATCTTCTGCGCATGGCTGGGCAGCTTCGCCGGATCGGTGATGGTGTTCACCAGCTCGCCATTGACGTACCAGCGCAAACTGTCCTTCTGCCAGACGAAGGCGTAGTCGTTGAAGGCCTTGTCGGTGCCACCCGGCACCTCGATCAGCTTCTCGTTCTTGCCCTTACCGGCGATATAGGCGTTGACCTGCACCTTGGAGGTGTCCTTGGTCAGGATCTCGAAGTCGATTTCGTCCCAGGGCTGCTTATCGGACGGGCCGATATAGGAAAAGAAAGCCGCGTTGAGGCCGGGACCGGTGTCGGTCTTCAGCCGCGCCTCGTAGGTGCCGTAGCCGAAGCGCTGCTTGGTCTGGATCTCGCCGCAGGCGAACTCGCGATCCTTCAGCTTCTGCTTTTCGAAGCCAAGCGACAGCACGCCGTCGGAAAGTGCGACAAGTCCCTTCGACCACGTGCAATTCTGATGGCTGCCGTTGTTCCAGCCGTCGGAAACATACCAGCGCGAGCGATCGAAGCTTTTGAAATCATCGACGAAAGAGGGGGCGGACTGGATATCCTGCGCATGGGCGGGAGCCGCAAAGAGGCTGCCGAGAGCAGTCAGCAACAGCCCGCCGATCAAGCCCAACCGCCTCAGGTCGGCTTGCCGGGTCTCATGCGAGAAGGACGTTGCGTCAATTGCTGTCGTGGACGTGGTTTTCGGATCCGAATTCATACCAAACTTACCTTTGTGCTGTGCGTCCCCAACCCAAAGTCGACGTTTGAACCGCTTCCAAACGGGCCAACCTTGGCCTTCTCTTTGACCCTCCCGAATTCCCTCTCCTGTCTGCATCATACCTTTGAAGCTTGCATCATGCCTTTGAAGTAGCCCCACGCCCTCATCGTCACGCCCGACCGGCGCCCGCGGGCCTTGCGAAATCGACCGTGGTAGCCGAATCGGACGCCCCATCCTCGTCGAAGACCAAATCCAGCGAATGGCGGAGTTCCTTCATCATGCCGTTCTGGCGCGACAGCGCCGCGATGCGGCGCTCGCAATTCAGGATCGACTGCGTCAGCGCGCTAACCTCGGATGAGCGCCTGTCAGAAGCGGAGCCGTTCTCCATGGCTTCGACGAGAAAGGCGGCGTTGGTCGCCGTCTTTCGATAGCGGCTCTCCAGGCCGGTCTTCTCGGCCTCGATCTCGGCTGCAATCTGCTCGAACAGCTTCGCCAGCCGGTCGAGGCGCGCAATGTCGGCCTGCCGGTCGCGGGCCGGATCCCTTGATCTGAAGCCGAATATCGAGGCCATGGCTTAAATTCCTGTCATCGCCGGCTTGCATGCCGGGCTACTGGCCGATCCCCGCAACCGGGGCTGAAAAACGTGTACCGCATCGTCCAACTCCACCGATGGGAGAGACTTCGGACCAATCCGATCGGGGGCCAGTTCGGTTGGTCGTTCGTTTTGCTGCACCGCAACATAGACTGCCATCCCTGGAGCCGAGAGGCAACCACCCAATTCGTAAACTCATAAATCCGGTGGAAATGCTTTGCGCGGTGAGTGTGCCGTTGGCGGGTGAACCGGGCATTCCCAGTCCCTTACCGCTCCTTGCCCGCGCTGGTCCCGGCCATCAGGAAACGCAGCGGCGGCACATGCTTGTGCCCGGAGACAAGGCCAACACGCCGAAACAGCGCCTCGAGCTTGTCGGAAGCCACGCCGTGGACGATGGGAACCAGGTTGGATTGGCTGGCGAAGGCATAGGCCGCCGCCGAAGCCAGCCCACGCTCGGCCTTCACGTCGAGGAAATTGCGCAGCCGGTATTTGTTGCGGACATGCCGCTCGTGCCGCCGCAGCACCGCCTTGGAGCCTTCCGGCAGGCTGTCGATCGCCAGCAGCGCCAGATCGGCGTCGGCCAGCCGTTTCAGGTCCTGCGTCTTGTGGCGACCGCTCAGCGAATCGGCGCGCACAATGGCGCCGTAGCCGCAGGAGCGGATGACCTTGAACCGGGCTCCCAAGGCGACCGCGCGGGCGTAGAGCTCATAATCCTCGCCCAGCCGCAGGCTCTCGTCGTAGCGCAATCGGTGCCGGTCGAGGAAGGCGCGGCTGATCACCGGCTTCAGGAAGCCAAGCTCGCCTCTCTGCACGCGGCGCCTGGAGATGTTGCCTTCGACGAAGCGCTCGAAGTCGAGGAATTCCGGATCGGCGGCAAAATCGGGGGCGACGATCTTGGTTGCGTCGCTCGTCGCATCATCCCTGATGAGCATGATGTTGTCGGCCGCGAAATCCCAATCGGAGGCGGCAAACAGGTTGCGGAACCGGCCCTCGAGGAAGAAGTCGTCGGCGTCCAGAATGCTGATGAAAGGCGCTTTCGACCCGGCGATCGCGGCATTGCGGGCGAAGGAGGGGCCGCGATTGACGTCAAGGCGCATGACCTTAAGCCGGCCGCTGCCGTCGTCGGCGGAACGGGCGATCTCGGCCGTATTGTCGGTCGAGCCGTCGTCGACGACGACGACCTCCGCCACCTCAGGCTCGCGCAACGCGGATGCGATGGCGACCGCGATCGTGCGCCCGCATTTTTGGCCGCGATGATCACGCAGACCTCGGATTTCGTCATCGACATGGGTTTTGCCTCTTGCACAGGTTCCGATATGCCCTCGCCCTGTACGTATTGCGACGCGACAGCCATCACGGACTGGCCGGCCGCTCGAAGATACGGCGGCTGATGTCCGCCGACGCTGCCCAGCCGGCTTCGGCCAGGTAGCGGACGGGAGCCCTGCCGCACAATTCCCACAACACCGTGCGCCGCTGCGGCCATCGCAAGGACGACAACCATGGCGCGATGACCATGTTGAGCAGGTCCTCATTGCCGATGCGCGACAGGATCGGCTTGGCCCGCTCCGACAAAAGCGTGCCGGTGCCGCCCAGCAGCACATCGGCGGCGCGCAGGCCGAGCAGCAGCGTATCGTCCAGCCCCTGGCTCACCGCCGCATCGAGCACACGCTGCTGATCGGCCTCGTCGAGACGGTTGGCGCTGGCCCTGATATCGCAGACATAGCCGGCGCAGGGTTCGCGGTTGAAGAGTGCCTTGGCGACGCTGATGCAGGACAGCATCAGCGTGTCGGCGACCGAGGTGAACGGCACTTCGGTCCCGGTGATCTCGACCAGCCGTTTGCGCCGCAGGAACCCGTCGGCATCGCGCGGACTGGGCGAGCCGGGCTGCTGGAGCCGATAGTGAAGATCGACCGTGGACGGCCCGTTGCCGCGGATCATGTGCTGTTCGCCAAGAAAACGGACCCACCAGACGGAACGTGACTTGCCAGCAACCTCGTAGCCGATCGAGCGCAGCGCATCGCGCGCTCTCGCGAACCCGGCCGGGGAAACCAGTATGTCGACATCGCCCGAAGGCTTCATGAAATGGTCGTCGTAGAGCAGATGCTGCTGGAACGGACCTTTCAGAAAGACGAAATCGATCTGCCTGTCGCGCAGCGCCTGGTGGATGGCCATCGAATCCATGAGGCAGGCGGCATTCATCGAAACCGTCCGCCGGCGATAGGTATCGAGCCACTGGAAAAGCTCTACCGGCCTTTCGCCCGCCGGGGCGCGCGACAACGCCTTCAGAACGAAGATGGCGACCTTGTTCAGCCTGGCGATGTCGGCGACGGCGGTGGCGGAAAGGTCCGGCGTCGACACATCGACGGCCGAGGCCGCCGCGCCAGAGAAATACAACCGCAGGCAGGCCTGCACATAGGCAATCTCGTCGGCGCAGTCGGCGGCGCGCAGTCGTTCATAGGAACTTTCCGGCAAGGCCATTAAGCGCATGATCTCCAAAATGCGGTTTGCGCGACGCGTATGCTGCAAGTGCGAAGCAAAGCATCCTCAAAAACTTCGGCGCCGTAAAGTCTTTCCTTTCGCAGTGCGAAATTTTGCAACCAGAGCGTTTGCCGACCTTTGCGAACACCGTGCAGCATACGATTGGGATTCCGGCTCCATCGAGGCGTCTTGGCTGGCCATATCTACGGGTCGACTAACAAAAATCCATCTTTTTAGCGATGCCTAAAAAAGCGTCACCAATATAACCTTTTTATGCAAGCAAAATCAATTGCTTAAAGAATCAGCAGCCAATGCCTGATCGCACTTGTTTTCAGGAGCAAGAAGGTGGAATTTTGAGCAGTTGCACACGCATGGTGACGTCCGCAACCCGTAATTGATTAACCGGGGGTAAATGAGGCTTGACTCATAAATGCTGCCATGCAGCTATTGCACCGCAGCATGAAAGTGCTGACGGCACTCGACAGGCCGTTTCCAGTCCTCATTGGAGAGTAAAATGGAACAGAATGTTGAAAAGCACGAGTACGAAACGCCAAGCCTGACGGTACATGGTTCCATTGAGACCATCACCCAGGGCGGCGGTGGCAGCACGGCAATCGACGCGTCGTTTCCCGCGCACACCCCAATTGGCGACCTGACGTTCTCCTGAGACTAGCCTGATCCTGGAGGAGTGACGTTGGGCCTCCGGGATTCAATAACATAAATGGAGCCGGGGATGAAAATCCCCGACTTTCCCTTTTTAACTGACGACGCGTAGATCGTGTGTGTAAACGAGGTTTTGGCATGAACTGGAACCCATCCGAGCGCGATTGCGTAACTGCCACTGGGGATGCCGTGGCTTGCGAATTTGGCGATGGCCTCGCGCTGCTCAACCTGAAATCCAATATCTATTACAGTCTCAACGGCGTCGGCGCGTTCATCTGGGAGCTGATCCAGGAGCCGAAGTCTGTCGCCGATATCCGCGGCGCCGTGCTTGAGCGCTACAATGTCGACGCCGAGCGCTGCAAGGCCGACGTCGACGCGCTGCTGAAAGGCCTGGCCGAAAATGGACTTGTGAGGCTGCAGCATGAGGCACTTGTCTAGGCAGGCTCCGCAAAAGGCCATGATCTCGCGGCAAAGACCTGCGATGGACCAAAGACCGAGGCCTGCGAAACGCCGGCCCAGCCGGAACTTGGCCAGGGTTCTGTCCCTGAGCGGCTCGGAAGTACTTTTCCTCTGCCATTGCCTGCTGGTGGTCGCGACCGTCCGGCTGGGACTGACATTGTTCTCCTACAACCGTGTTCGCGGCATGGTGACCCGGCTCAATGCGCGCCAGTGCGCCAGCATGGGCGAACTGCGGCTCGTTGCCTGGGGGGTTGCCGCAGCCGCGCGGTTCGTGCCGCGCGCCACCTGCCTTACCCAGGCGCTTTCGGCCAATACATTCTCGCGCGCCAGGGCAATGCCTCCAACATCCGCTTCGGCATCGAACGCGGCACGGGCGAGCAGTTGAAGGCGCATGCCTGGCTGATCAGCGACAACCATGTCGTGCTTGGCGGCTCCGTCGACGGCTTTGCGCATCTGGTCGACCACGGCAGCCGATGAGCGGCGTGGCCGGCATCCTGCTGCGACAGGGACCGCCGGCGGCGGACGGGGCGAGCGACATCCAGCAGATGCTGGCACGCATGCGCCATCGCGGCCCCGACGGGAATTCGTGGTGGCTGGACAATGGCATCGCGCTTGGCCACGCATGGCTCAACACCACGGATGAAGCCGGCCCCGGCCCGCTGACCATGGCCGGCGGCAAGCTCGCCATCACCGCCGATTGCCGGCTGGACAATCGCGACGAGTTGATGGCAAAGCTCGGCATCAGGGACAAGTCGGTCGCGGACGCGACTTTGGTGATGCGGGCCTATCTGCGCTGGGGCGAATCCTGCCCGGTGCACCTGCAGGGCGATTTCGCCTTTGCCATCTGGGACGCCGAGCGGCAGCTGTTGTTCTGCGCGCGCGACCATTTCGGGGTCAAGCCGTTCTACTATCACGCGGCGGACTGGCGTTTTGCCTTTGCCTCCGAGATCGGGCCGATGCTTGGCCTTGACGGGATCGGTGGGCGCATCAGCGAGCACCGCATTTCGGGATTCCTGGCTGGACTTCCCGACGACCCACAATCCACCCCCTACAGCGATATCTTCAGCCTGCCGGCGCGTCACAGCTTGACTGTCACCACGCAACAGGTGGTGCTGCGCCGATATTGGCAGATCGAGCCGTCGATGCGGCCAGTTCGGTCAGATGCGGCGGAGGAATTCGCCCATCTCTTCGCGCAATCGGTGCGCAATCGCATGCGCGGAAGCCCGTCGATCGGCGCGATGCTGAGCGGCGGCCTTGATTCCTCGTCGATCGCCTGCGTCGCCAGCCTGCAGAATGCCGCCGAGCGGAAACCGAAGCTGCCGACCTTTTCGCTGATTTTCGAGAAAGGCTCGCCGATGGACGAGCGCGCCTTCATCGATGCGGTGCTCGATCAGCAGAAGACCGACCCGACACTGATCCCTGTCGGCAATTATGCGCCCTTCGCCGAGTTCGAACGGGTGCTGGAGGAGCAGGAAGGCACCTTCCTAGCGCCGGGACTGACGCTGACCCGCGGCATCTACCGGACGGCGGGCGCCAAGGGCATCAAGGTGCTGCTCGACGGCCATGGCGGCGACGAGGTCGTTTCCCAGGGACATGGCCATCTGCACGAGCTTGCCAATGGCGGCAGGTGGCTGGACCTTTGGCGCGAGGTCCGCAGCGCCTCCAACACCTATGGCGACAGCACGCTCGGCCTCTATTTCCAGTTCCTGACCCTTTACGGACCGGCATGGCGGATCGCCAGGGCGAGACAGCTGGCGAACCGTGTGCTGAACAGGATACGCAAGCCCACGCAGCGCGGCCGCAGCTGGCGCGACCTGATCAATCCGGATCTGGCCAGGCGCACCGAGCTCATCGACCGCTTCCACCGGGCCGGCTACATGCCGCCCGGCGTCCAGGCCAGCGACGCGCTCAGCCATCGCTGGATCCTGTCGAATGGCTATGTGCCGCACTCTTTCGAGGTGCTTGACAAGGCGGCCGCCAATTTCGGCGTGGAGCCGCGTTATCCCTTCTGGGACAAACCGCTGGTCGAATTCTGCCTGGCGCTGCCGGGCGAGGAAAAACTCAGCCATGGCTTTGGCCGCTACGTGCTGCGCCGCGCCATGGAGGGCATCCTGCCGGCGGCGGTCCAGTGGCGACGCACCAAGATCGATTTCACCGCCAATCTGGTCAATGGCATGGTGCGCAACCACCGCGACCTGCTGGAACAGCTGCTGGTTTCGGATGCCGGCCGCATCGCGCCCTATGTCAACCTGCCACTAGTGAACGCCGCCTATGCGCGGCTGCTCAGCCAACCCGATCAGGCGGCCCCCCTCGATGTCCAGTATGTCTGGCGTTCGGCTTCGTTGTCCCTGTGGCTGCGGCAGGTCCAGCACGCCGGGAGCCCCGCATAATGCCCCGCACCCAGCCGCTCGCCGCATATCCTGGTGATCCTGCTCCTCATGGCGGGATGATGCGGGAGCGACGTTACTACCGGGCCTATGGCTTGATCATCGCGTCCGACGTGGCATTGCCCGAGCTGGAGCCGGCGGAGCCGGCGGCGGCGGATATCCTGATCGCGATCGGCACGATCGACATGCCGAAGCCTTCGCCCGAGACCGCGACAATCTTCCGCTTCGAGCCCGACCGGCAATATCTGGCATGGCATGCCGTCGGCGCCTTCCTGATCAGCGATTTCAGCCGCATCGACATCGAGCCGGCGCCCGGCGTCGACGACGCGCTGCTTGCCTTCCCGCTGCTCGGGCCGGTGATGGCGCTGCTGCTGCACCGGCGCGGCCTGCTCGTCCTGCATGCCAGCGCCATTGCAGTGGCCGGCAGGGGCGCCATCTTCATGGGTGACAAGGGCGCCGGCAAATCGACGACGGCGAGCGCGCTGATCCGGGCCGGTCATGATCTGCTTACCGACGATGTCGTGGCGCTGGATCTTGCCAAACCGGACGCGCCGATGATCGTTGCGGGCTTTCCCCAGATCAAGCTTGCCGCCGATGCCGCGGCCGCGATTTCGCTTGGCCAGGCAGAGGTGCGGCCGCAAGTGCATCCGCAGATCGAGAAGATGCAGCATCGCCTGCACGGCGCCTTCTCCGGCGGCACAGTGCCGGCGACCAGGATCTATGTCCTCGAGCGTGGCCAAAAAGCCGCGGTCACGGCGTTGCCCGGCATCGCGGCCTTGCCGGCGATCATCAAATTCTCCTATGTGACGCGGTTCGGCCGCGCGGCGCTGTCCGGCGATTTCGCAGCGCTGCATTTTCGCCAATGTTCAGCAATCGCTAACCATGTCGGCGTGTTCCGGCTGGAAGTTCCAACCGGGCTCGACAGGATTGGCGAGGCGGTGGAGCTGATCGAAACCGATCTGGCGGCCCAGGATCCGGTGGCCGGGGGTCTGGCGGCCAACCGCCGGCCGCGGTGAGCGCAATCATGTCGAAGTCCTCAATCCTTCGTCTGTCGCTGTTTCGCGATGTCGCCGCGTTCGGCGCCGTCATTGCCCAGATCGGCGGGCGGCGGACCTGGTCGGCGCTGCTGTTCCTGATGCTCGGCAGCCTGACGGAAGGCATCTCGATCCTGCTGCTTGTGCCGCTGCTGCACCTGGTCGGGCGCGCCGACCAGGATTTCGCGGTGCGGTTGCCGAACAATGATTTTGTGCGCTGGCTGGTGCCGGACGGAACGCTGCAGCTGACGACGGTGCTGTGCGCGCTGGTCGCGCTCGTTGCCGTGCAGGCCGCGTTCAACCGCTTCAAGTCGGTCTACATGGCGAGGCTTCTCTTTGATTTCATCAACCGTTTGCGCATGAACCTGTTCGAGAGCATCGGCAAGGCGCGCTGGGGCGTGTTCTCGCGCATGCGCAGCTCCGATCTCGACCATGCCCTGACCGGCGACATCGATCGCGTCCAGGGCGCCGCCTTCTCGCTGCTGATGCTGGTACAGATATCGGTGCTTTTGGTGGGCTATCTCGTGATCTCGATGTTCATCTCACCGGTCATGACGGCGTTTGCCATCGTCATCGGCATCGTGATGTTCGTGGTGCTGCAGCCGTTTCGGGCACGCGCCACCGCCTTTGGCCGGGTCCTGACCAGCAATCGCCAGGATCAGTACCGGACGGTTTCGGAATTCCTCGGCGGCATCAAGGTGGCCAAGAGCCTGAATGTCGAGACCAGCTATTTCGCGCAGTTGCAGGCGACGCTGGAAAAGATGAAGGCCGACAACATCGACTATGTCAGCAACAGCTCGATCGGCACCGCGGTGTTCCAGGTGGCGAGCGTCGTGGGCCTCAGCCTGTTCATCTATGTGGCGCTGGTCCGCTTCAACCTGTCGCTGGCCGAAATTGTCGTGCTGCTGCTGGTCTTCATGCGCATCGCACCGCGCTTCATGGACATGCAGACGCAGGCCCAGCAGGTGCTGATCAACCTGCCCGCCTATACGGCCATGCGCGGCCTGCAGGCCCGTTTCGACGCCGAGCGCGAGCCGGGCCATGCCGACGCTGGGAATGCCGACAAACTGTCGCTCGATACAGGGCTGAACATTCGCGGTGTCTCCTTCGGCTACGACGACGGCACCGGCAAGACGGTGGTGAGCGACATCACCTTCGGCCTGCCAGCCGGCAAGGTGACCGCCCTGATCGGCCCCTCGGGATCGGGCAAAAGCACGATCGCCGACATGCTGCTCGGTCTGCTCGAACCGACCGCCGGCAAGATCCTCGTCGACGGCGTCGAGATCGATGCCAGCAATCGCCGGCGCTGGCGCGATCAGGTGGCCTATGTGCCGCAGGACGTGTTCCTGCTGCATGACACGATCGCGGCGAACCTGCGTCTGGCCGCGCCAAAGGCCAGCGACGACGATCTGTGGACCGCGCTGCGCGCCGCGCATGCCGGCGAATTCGTCGAAAGGCTCGACCAGCGGCTCGACACGATCGTCGGCGACCGCGGCGTGCGCCTCTCAGGCGGCGAGCGTCAGCGCATCGCGTTGGCGCGTGCGCTGCTGCGCAAGCCGTCGCTGCTCATCCTCGACGAGGCGACCAGCGCGCTCGACTGGCAGAACCAGTCGCTGATCGCCAGGTCGATCGACGGATTGCGCGGCACGATGACCATCCTGACCATCGCCCACCGGCCCTCGATGATCGCTTTCGCCGACTGGGTTGTGGCGATGGAAGACGGCCGTGTCGTGGAAGTCGGACAGTATCAGCGGCTGAAGGCAAAGCCGGCGAGCCGGCTGTCGAGGATGCTGTCCGGAGAACAGTCGGAAACCGAACCTGCCAATGTGGCCTGAGATCCGATCCTTTCCGACGAAGACCTAATGCAGGCTGCGCCGGGCGCTGCCCAGCTTCTCGCCTTCGGTCACGTCAGGCGAGTTCAGCTTTCTCTCGGCTTCACGCAGCCTGTCAGCCGGCGTCGGCGCACTCCTTGCGATCATGGTATAGACGAGCACGAAATAGCCGGCCTGGATGATCACGGCGCAAATGATGACACGCAACAACGTCGTGCCCAGCGAAGCGCCGCCGAGCCAGGACCAGGCAACAACGATTGCGAGAGCGAAAATCATCCCAACGATGAATTTTGGAAGCGACATACCCAACAGCCCATAAACCGGCCCGGGTTATATCAAACGATAGCCCCACCCGAGCGCCGTCCCTTGTTCTGCGGGCTTGTAAAGGTGCCCGCTATCGACCGGTTGCTTCCGGCCTTTCAACCTGTCGCCACTCTGACAGGTATAATTTGCAATTCTATTAAGGCGAGCAGGAGGCGGCAAGGGCAACCGCACATATTTTTGATTGAGCTTGCGCGATCGACTCTGTCATGCTGCAACGCACACCACCGCAATTCACTCAACCTGCAGCCACCGGCCCTTTTCAGTACAACTCACAATATTGTGTAGTATTTTATGTTAATAGTCGCGAACTTCGCCCCTTCCTAAAGCACTAATATGTACCGTTCCCGGCCATCGAGAACGCCTTGCCCAAAAATCGCCCCAAAAAGATCCGCATTTTTTTCCGCTTGCCCATTTCTTGTCACAAATGTGCTAAGCATCCTGAAAAATGTGCATTGCTAGCTTATTATTTAGTCAATTCATGACGCGACTATTTCAACGGCCCGGGAAATTGTGTGTTGCGCTGCAGCATTTTTTTGGTATCGTGTGGTGAACCATTCGTTCAACGCATGGAGTTTCCGCATGAGGGATATTGCCAAGTCGGCCACGGCGGGCTTTTCGCAGGCTGACACCGATTTTCCGCCGCCGATCGGCGGCCTCATCAAGCGCAGCTTCGATATTGCCGGCTCACTGGTTGGTCTGATCGCTCTTAGCCCGCTGTTCATCATGATAGCGCTGCTGGTCAAATTTTCCGACGGTGGATCGATTTTCTACGGTCATCGGCGAATCGGTCGCGGCGGACGGATTTTTCCGTGCCTGAAATTCCGCACCATGGTTCCGGACGGCGACAAGGTGCTGGCCGCCTATCTCGCCACCAATCCGGACGCCAATGCGGAATGGATTGCGACCCGCAAGCTGAAGAACGACCCGCGCGTCACCCGTGTCGGCGCGGTGCTGCGGAAGCTCAGCCTCGATGAACTGCCGCAGATCATCAACATCCTGCAGGGCGATATGAGCCTTGTCGGGCCTCGCCCGGTGGTGCGCGACGAGCTGGAAATCTACGGCAGCGCCGCCGTCTACTATCTGAAGTCGCGGCCCGGTCTGACCGGCCTGTGGCAAGTCAGTGGCCGCAACGACGTCTCTTACGACAGCCGCGTCGCCTTCGACCGCCATTATGTCGAGAACTGGTCGCTGTTCGGCGACGTGCGAATCATCATCAAGACCGTGCCGGCCGTCTGGATGTCACGCGGCTCTTACTGACCGGCCGCCGGCACCAGGCATCCGGCGGCAAGCTCATCGGGCGATGGGGCTAAAACGGATCGGAACGTTCAGTTGAAAACAGATATGTTCGAAGCCTTTGGCAGCGGCCGCTTTTCCGGCCGCTCTCGGCTTATGGCCACCTGCCTCGCGATGTCGCTGGCTTTTCTTCCCCAGGTCGCCATATCAGGTGAATACCATCTCGGCTCGCAGGACAAGCTGACCATCCGCATCGCCGAATGGCAGACCGTCGAGGGCACGTTCCGCGACTGGTCGGCCGTGAACGGCGAATACACGGTCGGCCCGGGCGGAACGCTGTCGGTGCCGTTCGTCGGCGAGCTGCCGGCGGCCGGCAAGACCACGGCGGAAGTCGCGGCGGCGATCGGCGAGGCGCTGCAGCGCAAGCTTGCCCTGTCGGACAAGCCCGAAGCTTCGGTCGAGATGGCGCAGTTCCGGCCCTTCTACATCTCGGGCGAAGTGCAGAACCCCGGCCAGTTTCCCTATGTGCCCGATCTGACGGTGCTGAAAGCGATCAGCGTCGCCGGCGGCATGAGGCGCAGCACCGATTATGGCCCCCAGCTCGGCAAGGATCTGGTTACCGCCAAGGGTAATTTCGATATCTCCGACGACCAGCGCGTCCGGCTGCTCGTCCGGCGTGCCCGCATCGATGCCGATCTGGCCGGCAAGGCGAGCTTCGAGGCGCCCAAGGAGGTCGAGGGCGATCCACGACTGCCGACCATCGTCGCCGACGAGATGACGATCCTGACGGCAGATCAGAAGGCGCTGAAGCTGAAGCTCGAGGCGCTCGACGATCTCAAGGGTGTCCTGCAGTCCGAAATCGAATCGCTGCAGAAGAAGATCGTCAACCAGCAAAAGCAGGTCGACCTGGCGCAGCAGCAGCTCGCCAGCATCGGTCCGCTGGCGCAGAAGGGTCTGGTCGCCAATGCCAGGCTTCTGGATTCGCAGCAATCCGTCACCGACCTGCAGGGCAAGATCCTCGACTATGAGACAGCCATCCTCACCGCCAAGCAGGCGATCAGCAAGGCGACACAGGACGCCATCGATGCCCAGAACACATTGAGCTCGACCCTCGCCGCCGACCGGCAGCAGACCGAGGCCGATTTGAACGAGGCCGCGCTGAAGGTGAATATGCAGAAAGGCCTGATCGCCCAGGCCAGCGATCCCGCGACGACGGCCGCCATCACCAGCGACCAGCAGCCTACCCTGCTCTATTCGCTGGTGCGCAATGTCGACGGCAAGACCAGCGAAATCGCCGCCAAGGAAGACACACCGGTGCTGCCCGGCGACGTGATCAAGGTCAAGCTGGCGCCATTGGCCAGCCAGTAAGGCCCGGACTTCGGCGCGATCCAGCATTTCGATCCATAGCGCAGAGAATTTCAACCTCCGCCAGGCCCGCCTGGCGGAGGTTTTGCTATGTGCGATTTCAGGCCGCGAAACGATAAAGCACGGCGCCTTCGAAGGAGTTCAGGAGAATGTCATTACCCAGAGGGCCTATACGTTTTTGGGCGACTTTGTCTGGGCTCATGTCGGGTCGGCAGCCGCCGGGCGGCCGGCATGCCGGGGCCAGGCTGGCTCGCCCCTTGCCGCATTCGCCGGGTCGAAGGCTGGCGACCAGCGCGTGCGGGCGACCGGCAGCCGCGCCAGCTTGAAGTAGCTGAAATACATCAGGAAGGAGCCCATGATGTAGGGGTTGAGGACCTCGACCTCGACGAAGGAGCGGATGAGCAGCAGCACCATCACGCCGAAGAGCACCACCGATTCGGCCTGCCATGCCTTGAAGATCACCGTCGAGACATGGCCGTAAAGCGTGCGCAGCATGATCAACGAGATCATCACCGCCCCGGTGAAGCCGAGCTCGACAAGCGCCTCGACATAGGTGTTGTGGAAATGGAAGCCGGTGCGGGTGGTGATGTAGAATTCGTTCCACAGCCGCTCGGCCTCGGCAAAACCCTGCACCCAATAGGCGGCATAGCCGACGCCGAGGATCGGCGAACGCTGTGCGGCGTTCCAGCCCTGCTCCCACAGATAGGTCCGCCCGGTCAGCGTCGAATCCTTGCCGAAAATGCCAAGCACGAAGTCCATGAGCCCGAGATTGAGCGCAACAACGGCCACCACGACGATCAGGCCGGCGCCGACCAGGAAGATCACCCGGCGGTAACGCCGTGACAAAAGCTTGCTCATGGCAAGAAGCGTAATCAACGCCAGAACCGCCGGTATCGAGGCCATCGACGTGGCAGAATGCGAGACGGCCAGCACATAGGCCGACAACAGCACGACGGGCACCGTCAACATGAAGCTCAGCCGGCCACGCCGCAGAAAAACAAGGAACACCACGGAGAAATAGATGCCGAGCGAGCCGACAAAGCCGATCTGGTTCTTGGAGGCGAAGGCGCCGACGAAATTGTAGGTGCCGTCAAGGACGTCCTCGGAATAGGCCCCGACCTTGAGCGAATAGAGCATGACGAAGAAGATCCCGATCAGGGCGCCGAGCGTCAGGGTGCGCACGCTGACGGTGCGCGCCGCGACATAGGCGCAGGCGATGTGGACAGGTACTGGACCGCCGTTCTGGCGGTAACGCCGGGCGCCTGCGACCAGAAGATGGAAAAACAGATATAGGCCGCGAACAGCAGCGGCAGCCAGGCGCTGGACAGCTGCCGCAGGAAGCGCCGGTAATCGACCAGGATGAGCGGCAGCCAGACGGCGTAGTAGGCCAGGATCAGCACCTGGCCGAAAATGACCGAATAGGAGAACGCCCAGATCGAGACGGCCACGGCGAAGGCGCCATAGACCGAGTTCTTCTCGGGATCGACCAGCAGGGACTTTGGAATTTTCATCTCAGAGTCCCGCCGACGCAACCCAGGCCCGGCAGGCCACAAGCCGGCCGGCATATCCGCAAACAGGGGCGTGCAATAAACGGCATCTCCATTGTGCAGTGCAATATAACCTATCGCACCGCATGCTCAATGGCAAATCCGGTCACCTTGTCTTACAGGAACGCGAACGGGGAGAGATCAGCCGGTGGCCCGCCCCGCCACGGCCGCCTGGGTCAACGACGAGAACGCTACCACAACGCTCCGCCGGTGATCTGGATGTTTTCCATGGTGATGCCCTTAGCCAGGTCCGAGCACAGGAACACGGCCAGCGCGGCGATCTCCTGCGGCTGCAGCATGCGCTGCTGCGGGTTGCCCTTGGCGATCTCGGCCATTGCTTCCTCCGCGGTGCGCCCCTTGCCCTCGCGCTCGACGACCTGCGCCACATTGCGGCGCATGAGTTCGGTCTCGACCCAGGTCGGGCTGATCATGACGCAGGTAACGCCGTGGGCAGCCCCTTCCAGAGCCACGCAACGGGTCAGGCCAAGGAGCCCCGCCTTGGAAGCGCAATAGGCCGGATTGTCCTTCCAGCCGACGGAGGCGGCGGTCGAGCCGATGTTGACGATGCGGCCCCAGCCGCGTTCGATCATGCCGGAAAGCACGGCACGGGTGGCGCGGAAGGCGCCGGTCAGGTTGGTGTCGACGATCTTGTCCCACAGCGCGTCGGAATGTCCGCAGACCGGTTGCTCGGCGGTGGTGCCGGCCGCGTTGACCAGGATATCGGCAGGACCGATGGCGGCTTCGGCTTCCGCCACGAAACGGTTGGTGACCTCGCTGTCACGGACATCGAGGTGAGCAGCGTGCACCCTGGTGCCATGGGCCGACAGGGCCGCGCGCACGCGGCCGATTTCGTCGACGCCGGGATAATAGGCGGCATCGGATCTGTCGGCGCCGGCAGGCGCGATGTAGGAGCCGACGGCGACATTGGCGCCGGCTTCAGCCAAGGCGGTGGCAATGGCGAAGCCCATGCCCGAAAAGCCGCCGGTGACGATTGCACCGCGCCCAGCAAGGTTTGTCATCGCGTGCTTCTCCAATGGTTGGGGCAGGCAATCAGGTTCCGGAGTATTTGTCGACGCGGTTCACCTTCTCCTAGAGCGGCTTGCCCAGCCATTCGCGATAGAAGCCTTCGAGATCCGGCTGGAAATCATGCACGATGGGATAGCCGGGTGCTGCCGCTTCGACCTCATGCATGGTGCCGCACTGAGGGCAGATGAATTCGCGGATCTCCATCCACTGCGGATCGGGTATATCGCTGTTGGGATAGATTTCGCGCAGCGATTCCTCGGTGTTGCGCACGATGATCGAAGCCTTGAGCTTCCAGTTCTTGCGATAGTCGCCGAAGGAATGGCCGCACTCGCAGCGTGTCACCCGCTCATCGCCGCTCTGGCAGATGAACAGGTGATCCGAGACCGGCAGCAGGATCGGATCCTTCCAACCGACGCGGTCCTGCAGCACGGCGACATATTTGAAGAAGCGGTCGTCATCCTTGTAGGCGCTCATGACGCGGCGCGTCTGCGGCCAGGGCAGCGTGCCCGCGACCAGATCGGCGATGACTTCCTTGCTGTACGAGGTCATGGCTTTGCTCCCGGCGTGAAGATCGATCTGGCGTCGACACTCCAGAAATCGCTGAATTCCGTGGTGAAGCGCGACGACAGCTTGATCGCGCTGGCATACATTTTCTTCACCTCGGGGGCGAAGTCGGCCTTTTCGACACGGCTGCGCTCGGTGGCGATCCACTCGGAGACCGGCTTTGCCTGCGCAAGCCGCCTGGCGCGCATCTCGGTGCGGTGGCGCTTGGTGGCCTCGATGTTGGCGACGGGATAGCCGTCCTCGTCCTCATCCAGCATGATGCCGAAGATGCCCTCGGCCGCTTCCTTGGTCAGATAGCCGTTCTCGACATCCAAAGCCGTCTTGAGCGGATCGCGCTCCAGCACGTCGCCATAACCGCCGCCGCCATTGTAGGAATGGGTGAAGACGTCGCCGGTCTTGTGCGGGGCGGTGATGTAGGGCCCTTCCATCGTCACATGCTCGCCCTGCAGCCGCAGTTCGAGTTCGGAGCGATGCGGGTTGGTGCCAGTGTGGTGCGCCAGCGGCGCTCGTTTTTCGGCGAGTTCGAAGATGTTGGAGTTGCGCACCGCGCGGTGCTTCTGGCAGGTCGGCGCCGGATAGCCGCCGCACATGCCGCCATTGTCGAACACGCGGGAGGAATGTTCCGATGTAACCAGCCGCAGATGGTCGGTCTTCGAGACCAGCCAGGTCGAGACGAAGGAGCAGCCGCCGCGATATTTGCCGGCGCCGCCGGAATTGGGAACGATCGAGCGGCCGATATAGAGCATCGGCATGTTCTGTTCCCATACCTCGATATTGCCCATGTCGGATTCCGGGTTCCAGCCGACATAGGCGGTATCGAGCCCGTCCTTGATCGCCAGCGCGCCGGAGCCGGCGGCAGCGCATTCGAAATGCGCCATGCCGAACAGCTTGCCGTACTGGCTGGTGCCGCCCATCTCGATCATCGGGCTGTTGACCTGGCCGACGAAGGCTTCCTCGACGAAGCCGCGTCCGATGAAGGAGCGTGACAACAGCCGCTGGAACACGCCATAGGCCGGCAGCAGCAAGGCCCATGAGGTGGCGGTCGCCACCATCTCGTTGTCGGGGTTGGTCCAGGTGCCGTGCGGCAGTTTCAGCTCGGTCGCCATCCAGGCGCCGTCATTGACCAGGCCTTCGAAGTTCATGTGCTGGGTCAGGGTGACGAACATGCCGCCATCCATGCCGGCCGGGGTGCAGTTCATCGAATGGTAGCCCCAGGGCTGCGTGCCCTCGAAATCCATGATGATCTTGCCGTCGGTGGTGATCTCCATCTCGATCGGCATGTTGTAGAGCCAGTCGGGATCGCCGAGCGGCTGATAGCCTGGCTTGCCAGCGGTGACGTGGCCGTAAAAAGTGTGGCCGCGATAGATGCCGGGCACGGTGAGCTGGCGCGTGCGAGCGAGCTGCGCGCGGCGGCCTTCCTCGATGAATTCCTTCGACACTTTCATCCAGTAGTCGAGGCCGATCTCGTCGATCAGCGCCTTAACGCTTTCGCGCATGTCGATGCAGGAGGCGACCTTGGCCTTCTCGTCGAGCACCCAGTAGATCGGCATGCGCAGATTGCGCTCGCAGCGGATGACATAGTCGCGACGGATCTCGTCGTTCTCGCCGACCTTTTCGGCGCAGACGAACAGGCCTTCGGTGAAGCGCTCCTGGGCAAGGGCCACGTCGCCGCCGGGGGTGATGCCGCCGGCCTCAAGTTCGTGACAGACCGCGCCCGCCCAGCCGACCAGCTTGCCTTCATGGAAGATCGGCACCACGTCCATCACATCGGGCACCTGCACGGTGCCGATGAAGGCATCGTTGTTGGCGAAGATGTCGCCGTCGCGGATGCAGGGGTTTTCCTCGTAGCCGTTGCGGATCATCCATTTGATGAAGCGGCTCATCGTGTGCACATGCACCATGATGCCGTTGGAGAGCGCGATGGCGTCGCCTTCCGGCGTGTAGATGGCGACGACCATTTCGCCGACTTCACGCACGCCGGGCGAAGCCGAGATGCGGCGGGCCATTTCGCGCGCCGAGACGCAATAGGCGCGCAGCTTGGTGTGCAGTGTTTCGAACTTCAGCGGATCCTGGTTGCGCAGCGTGAGTTCGGTGATGCCGTCATAGCAGCCGGTCTCCTCCATGAGCCGTTCAGATTCGATCAGCCTTTCGCGGAGGCGGAGCGCGGAGGCGGGTTTGTCCAGCATGGCGTTCGCCCTTCTCAAGCGTGGGTGTAGTGCAGCAGCGTCCATTCATCGACATGGACACGGTCCTGCGGATGAACGACGAGCGTGGTGGCGGGATGTTCGATGATGGCCGGGCCGATGACCTCGTGTCCGGGCTGCAGACGATCCATCTCGTAGAGATTGGCCTTGTGCCAGCGCCCGCCGATATAGGCCTCGCGCACACCCTTGTGCGCGGCGGACGGGTCCGCCTTGCCGAGCGGGCGCTTCAAGAGCACCGGCTTGACCTTGTCGGCGGTGGCGATCAAGCCCAGCTCGGTGATCGAGAAGCCGGCTTCGCCATAGCGCGAGACGCGATGGTTGACCTTGGCGTAGACCGCTTCGAACTCGTCGATAACCCTGCGCATGTCGTCGGCCGATTGAATGGCCGACAGCGGCGCCATCACCTCGACGTCCTCAAGCTGGCCGGTGTAGCGCATCATCAGGAACGGCACGGTCTTGATCTTGTCGCGCGCATGACCGTCCACGATCATTTCGTCGACCGCCGCCCTGGTGAGATCGTCCCAGACATTGGTGACCTTCTTGCCGAAGGCGACCAGCTCGTCGTCGCTGGCGCGGGCACCGATGTCGTGCTGCGTCGACACCGAATGCCGGCGCATGAAATCGGCGGTGGTGCAGCCGAAGGCCGAGAAGGCGGCGGCGAACTGGAAGGTGATGATGTCCTTGAAGCCGATGCCCCTGGAGCAGCCGGCCAGATGCAGCGGACCCGAACCGCCATAGGACAGCAGCGTGAATTCGGAGGGGTGGATGCCCTGGCCGGAGATGACGCGGCGCAAGGCGTTGTTGGCGTCGGCCTCCAGCATGTCGATCATGCCTTCGGCGGCTTCCTCGACACCGACGCCAAGCAGGCGCGAGCATTTTTCCTCGAAGGCCGCCCTCGCCTTCTCGACCTGCAACACGACCTTGCCGCCGAGGAAATAATATGGATTGAGGCGGCCGAGGATGGCGTCGCAGTCGGCGATGGTTGGTTCGGTGCCGCCCTTGGCGAAGCAGATCGGGCCGGGATCGGAGCCTGCACTTTCCGGCCCGAGCGAGACCTTCTTGGTCAGCGGGTCGACCTTGAGGATCATGCCGGCGCCGGCGCCGATCGTATCGAGATGCAGCGTCGGCACATTGAGCTTGAAGCGGTCCATCAGCGGCTCGTTCTCGATCCGCGTCTGGCCACGGGTGATAACGCCCATGTCGAAGGAGGTGCCGCCCATATCCGAGCAGATCAGCGAATCGTTGCCGATCAGCTTGCCGACATAGGCCGCGCCCAGGATGCCGCCGATCGGGCCGGAGATCATGGTTTCGTGCAGGCGCGGGTGATTGATCGAGGTCAGGCCGCCGAAGGAGAGCAGCGTCTGCACGCCATATTTGAAGCCGTATTTCTTCGAGATGTCCTCGATACCCCTAAGCTGCTTGCGGCCGCGCGAGGTGGCGTAGGCCTCGATCAGCACCGAGTTCAGCCGCGACTGCTCGCGGATGACCGGGCGGACCTCGTGGCTGGTGTAGACAGTGATCTCGGCGCCGACCTTGTCGATCTCCTCGCGGCAGATCTCGGCGATGCGTTTCTCGTGCACCGGATTGACGTGCGAGAAGATCGTCATGATGCAGATGCCCTCGACCTTGTCGGCGATCAGCTTTTTGGCCGCAGCCGCGACCTCATGCTCATAGAGCGGCAGCACGATGTCGCCGAACTGGTCGATACGCTCGGTGACGCCATGGGTGCGGCGGCGCGGCACCAGCGGATCGGGATGGTGATGGGTCACCGCATGCAGGCGATCGGCATAGGAATAGTCGGCCCAGGCCTGCAGGCCGCGGCCATCAGGATCATGTCTTCCAGGCCCTTGGTGGTGATCAGGCCGAGGCGACGGCCGGTGCGCGACAGCAGCGTGTTGAGCATGCCGGTGCCGGAATAGAGCACGACATTGACGCCGGAAAACAGCGATTCCAGCGAGATACCCCAGGCATCCGCCGCGTCCTCGGCCGATGCCAGGAAGCCCTCGGCTTCGTTCTTCGGCGTGGTTGCCGACTTGCCGATCTTGAAGTGGCCGTCCTGATCGACAAGGATCGTATCGGTCATGGTGCCGCCGGCGTCGATGCCGATGACAATGGGGTTTGTAGTGATCTGGTCCACGGGTCGCTTTCCCTCTTCGAGAATGACCGCAGGCTAGATTCTCGGGGTCGGATCGCGCCATATGCCAAAAGACACAATGACGGGCAGGCGCGGTTCGCCGAGAAAAGGACATGCGCATGGGCAATATCTGGGCGCCGCTGGCCAAGGCGATCGCGGCCACCGGCACCGACCGGCATGTCGACTGCCTGATCGACCTGATCGGCGCCGACATTGCGCATGATTTGGTTACGGTCACCCGCTACTCGGCGACCAAGACGCCGGAATTCGTCAAGCACCGGCGTTTCTCGGACGAGATGGTGCGGCGCTATCTCGACAATTACTACGTCTTCGACCCGTTCTACGCCTCGTGGCGACGCGAGCGCCGTCTTGGCATCCTGCCACTCAAGGGACTGGCGGACGAAGAAGCCAAGCGCGGCCAGTACATAGCCGGCTTCCTGGCGCAGTCGGAAATCTGCGACGAGGTCGGCATCATGCTGGCCGATGGCGGCGACTGGTGCCTGGGTATCTTCCTCGACCGCTCGACCAGTTCGTTCAAGGACAGCGAGATCGCTCTCCTGGACGAGCGCCTGCCGGTGTTCGAGGCGCTGCACGCACTCGATATCAAGGCGCGCGGACGCGAGTTCTTCCGCACCTCGGCGCCGACCGGTCCCGGCGCTTCGCCGCGCCAGGAGCCGACCATCCCGGTGAGCCTGTGGCCGGAACTGTCGCTGCGCGAGCGGGAACTCGTCCAGTTGATCCTCGCTGGACATCCGACAGCGAACATCGCCGAGCGGCTCGGCATCACCGTCGGCACTGTCAAGAACCACCGCCGGCGCATCTATGAAAAGCTCGACATAACCACCGAACGGGAGCTTTTTTTGCAGTTTTTCCAGCACCGGTAGCGGCCTCCCTCTGCTGGCCTACCAATATCCCGTTCGGCGACTGCGATGCCGCCTTGAACTTGGTTGCCGTTGACTTCACATTCGCCGCCGATTGGGAGGAAGACCACATGCCGAACTTCGCGGGACGCTTTGCCGGCAGGTCGGCGGTCATCACCGGCGGGGCCTCCGGCATCGGCCTGGCGGTTGCGCAAAGGATTGTCGAGGAAGGCGGACGCGTCAGCGTCTGGGATCGCGATCCGGCCCAGATCGAACAGGCGAAAGCCGTTGTTCCCGGGCTGCATGGGGTGATGGTGGACGTTGCCGACGCAGCAACCGTCGAAAGCGCTGCCCGGTCGACCATCGAAACCCTTGGCGGCGTCGACATCCTGGTCACCAGCGCTGCCATCACCGGGCCGAACATGACGACCTGGGCCTATTCGGTCGAGGATTGGCAAAGGGTTATCGACATCAACATCAACGGCGTCTTCTACTGCAACAAGGCGCTGGTGCCGCACATGCTCGAGCGCAACTATGGCCGCATCGTCAACATCGCCTCGATCGCCGGCAAGGAAGGCAATCCCAACGCCTCCGCCTACAGCACGTCAAAAGCCGCGGTGATCGGCCTGACCAAGTCGCTCGGCAAGGAACTGGCCAAGACCAAGGTGACGGTGAACTGCGTGACGCCGGCGGCCGTGCGCACGGCGATCTTCAAGCAGATGAGCCAGGAGCACATCGACTTCATGCTGTCCAAGATACCGATGGCTCGCTTCGGCGAGGTCGAAGAGGTCGCGGCGCTGATCTGCTGGATCGTCTCGGAGGAATGTTCGTTCACGACGGCCGCCGTCTTCGACGTTTCCGGCGGCCGCGCCACGTATTGACCCGGGCCGGAACATCCCCACATTGGCCCGTGCAACTACAATTCCGCGTGACGATGCAACGATCGGAACTGGACAGGCGTAAGTCGCTGACGTCTGAATGGGCGGTGACACAACAGGGTTTGCGGGAAAGCCATGACACGACGAGACAGTTTGGTGATGCCCCATGGCCGCCGTACCGGGGCCTCGCGATCGACAGGAGCCGCGACCATCCGGCTGGAGTTTGCATCGCTTGCCTGAAGCAGATCCCGCCGCACTGTCCGATGACGAGCTTCTGGACCGCTACCAGCGCGCCGCCTTCGGCTATTTCCTGGAAAATGTGAACCCCGACAACGGCCTGGTCGCCGACACGTCGCGGCCGAACTCGCCAGCCAGCATCGCCGTCGTCGGTTTTGCCCTGTCCTGCTATCCGATCGGCGTCGAGCGCGGCTGGATGACGCGCGCGGCGGCGGTGGAGCTGACGCTTGCGGCGCTGCGTTTCTCGGCCAGCCCGCAAGGCGGCGGCGACGACGTCACCGGCCACAAGGGTTTCTACTACCACTTCCTCGACATGCGGACCGGGCTGCGCGTCTGGCGCTGCGAGCTGTCGATGGTCGATACCGCCTTGCTGATATCAGGCATGCTGGTGGCCGGCGCCTATTTCTCAGGCGAGAATGAACAGGAAGCCGAAATCCGGCAACTGGCCGAAGCGCTCTATCGGCGCGTCGACTGGCGCTGGGCGCAAGGCAGCACTCCGACCTTGCGGCAAGGCTGGAAGCCGAAGAGCGGCTTCCTCCACTATGGCTGGGAGGGGTACAACGAGGCGACCATCCTCTACGTACTGTCGATGGCCTCGCCCGACAGCCCGACCTCCAACGACAGCTATGAGGCCTGGACGGCGACTTACCAGTGGGAAAACATCTACGGCCATGACGTGCTCTATGGCGGGCCGCTGTTCATGCATCAGTTCTCGCATGCCTGGATCGATTTCGCCGGCATCCGCGACGCCTTCATGCGCGAGAAGAATTCCGACTATTTCGAAAACAGCCGCCGCTCGACCTACCTGCAGCGCGACTATGCCCGCCATAACCCCTATGGCTTTGACGGCTATGGCGAGAACCTTTGGGGGCTCTCCGCCGGCGATGGGCCGGGCGGCTTCCGCGCCAGCGTGGAACGACGGAGGCACCGGTTTTCCGGCTATGCCGCGCGCGGCGCACCGTTCGGGCCGGATGACGGGACGATCGCGCCATGGTCCTATCCGGCTTCGCTGCCCTTCGCACCTGACATCTGCCTGGCTGCCATGCGCCATCTCGGCGACCGCTACCCCGAAGTGATCGACAATTTCCGCCTGCCGAGCGGCTTCAATCCGACCTTGGCCAACCGGCGAAAATTCGGCCGCAACGGCTGGGTGTCGGAAGGCCATTACGGGCTGGACCAGGGCATCGTGGTGATGATGATCGAGAACCACCGCTCGCGCCTGATCTGGGAGCTGATGCGCTCCAATCCCCACATCCGCCGCGGCCTGGGCAAGGCCGGCTTCACCGGCGGCTGGCTGTCCCAGGCGACAGGGGACGGCGATGTCGCGTGAACGGACAAAGGCCACCACCTTCCCTGTCGACCGCAACGACGTCGACCTGATCCGAGCCGCGCATCCGCCGCACTGGAAGAACCCGGCCCCCGACGGCCAGTACAATCTTGTCGTCATCGGCGCCGGACCGGCCGGGTTGACCGCGGCGCGTGACGCCGCGAGTCTTGGCGCGAAGGTCGCGCTGATTGAGCGCGGGCTGATCGGCGGCGCCTGCGTCAATGTCGGCGGCGTCCCGTCGAAGGCAATCATCCGCACGGCCAGGCTCTATGCCGACATGCGCGATGCCGAGAATTTCGGCGGCGACACGCCGGAGCGTCTTCACGTCGACTTCGAGCGGGCCATGATGCGGATGCGGCAGATCCGGCAGCGGCTCAGCCGCATCGATTCTGCCTCGGCCATCGCGGCCGAAGGCATCGACCTCTATTTCGGCGAGGCGCGCTTTGGCGGACCGGACACGGTGGCGGTGGCCGATAAGACGCTGCGTTTCAAGAAAGCCCTGGTCGCGACCGGTGCGCATCCGAGCGGGCCGGCGATCCCTGGACTTGCCGAGGCCGGCTATCTCGACAATGAGAGCATGTTCAACCTCACAAAATGCCCTGAGCGGCTCCTGGTCATCGGCGGCGGGCCGCTTGGCTGCGAGACGGCGCAGGCCTTTTGCCTGCTCGGGGCGAAGGTGATCCTGGCGCAGAGCGATCCGATGTTCCTTCCCGGCGAGGAACGCGACGCCGCGCAGATCCTTTCGGACGCGCTGGCGCGCGAGGGGGTCGAGGTGCGCCTGAACACCGAAGTGGTGGCGGTGCGCAGGGAAGGCGGCAAGAAGCTCGCCGACCTTGTGCGGGACGGCGACACGACGACGATCTCCGTCGACGAGATCATCACCGGCGTCGGCCGTTCGCCGAATGTCAGGGGTCTCGGCCTCGAGGAGGCCGGGGTGGCGTATGACACCAAGGGCATCAAGGTGGACGATCACCTGAGAACCACAAATCCGCACATCTACGCGGCGGGCGATGTGTGTCTCGAATACAAGTTCACTCATACCGCCGAAGCGACGGCGCGCATTGTCGTGCGCAATGCCCTGTTTCGCGGGCGCGAAAGGCTCAGTGAACTCGTCGTGCCCTGGTGCACTTATACCGATCCGGAGATCGCCCATGTCGGGCTCTATCCGATCGAGGCACGCCGGAACGGCATTCCGGTCAAGACCTATACGGTGTTGATGCATGATGTCGCCCGCGCCGTGATGGACGGCGAGGAGGAAGGGTTCGTCAAGATCCATGTCCGGGAGGGATCCGACCGCATACTGGGGGCGACGGTCGTCGCCAGCCATGCCGGCGAGATGATCAATGCGGTGACGCTCGCCATCCGGTCGGGCATGGGATTGCATGCCCTGGCCGATGTTATCCATCCCTTCCCGACACAGGCACAAGGCATCAAGATGGCGGGTGACGCCTACAGGCGAACCCGTTTCACCTCCTTGCGCAGGCGTTTGGCGGCGCGCTGGCTGGCCTGGTCCAGACGATGAGCCTGGCCGCCCGCCGAGAGCTCGGGACGGAAATATTCAAAAGCAGGCACTGCTTGACGAAAGCCTTGTTCAGCTAAACAAGGTGGCTCCGCTGTTTGTGGTCACGGAATCGTTATCATGCCATCTGAATCGGACCCCCTGCCTGACGCAACGCCCCCGGCGTCCGCATCGAACGGCGCAGGCACGCAACCGGCTGTCCCCGTGCAGGCCCAGAAACGTACGCTGATCGTGTCGCACGACCCGGCCTTTCCCGCAGCATCAGGTTCGGATCTGAGAAACTACCGCAACGCCGAAGCGGCCGCCAGGTTCGGACCGGTCTGCCTCGTTTCGGTGCGGCCGAAGATAGCCAAGAAGGCTCCCGGTCCGCTAATCCGCGTCGAGGGCCTGTCGATCGAGGGCGAGCCTCGCACGGCCTCGATCGGTTGGTGGCGCTCAAGGGCGGAGAGTCGCATACCGCGTTCCGCCCTGACGCGGCTTGAGACGCTGGCCCGTGAATTCCGCCCGGACACCATCATTGTCGAGGGCGTCGGCCTGTTCAAGCTGCTGCGGCCCCTGCGGCCGCTGGCCGAGCAGCTTATTCTCGACATGCACAATGTCGAGTCCGACCTGGCCGGACAGATCAGGCGTCTCAGTGCCAGCGATCCGCCGCGGCATTCAGCGTCCGGTACCTTGAAAGAAAAGCGCTGTCCCTTGTCGACAAGGTATGGGTCTGCTCGAACCTGGATCGCCAGAAGCTGATGATGCTTTCCCGGCACAAGATCCCGATCGACATCGTTCCGAACGGAATTCCGCAAGCCGTCGAGGGTTCCGGGCAGCTGCCTGCCGAGCCGTCGACTAGCAACGGCTTTCCGGTGATCGCGTTCATCGGCCATCTCGCCTATCCGCCGAACGTCGATGCCGCGCAGCGATTGGCCAGTGTCATATTGCCCCGTATCCGAAACGCCCTGCCGGATGCCAGGCTTGTCCTGGCTGGACGCACACCGAAACCGGAGGTGCAGGCATTGGCCAGATTGCCTGGTGTGGAGCTCATTGAAGATCCCGCTGATGTCGCGCCGCTCTTGTCCAGCGCGCATCTCACCATCGTCCCGCTGACGGCGGGCGGCGGCACACGCATCAAGATCCTGGAAGCAATGGCCTCGGGCGTGCCGGTGATCGCCACGCCGATCGCGGCCGAAGGCCTGGACCTGGTCGAAAACGACGAGGTGCTGCTGTCTGACACTGACGAAACGCTGGCCGAGATGGCCATCGGACTCTGTCTCGACCCCCAACGCAGGGCGCGGCAGCGCCTTCGCGCGCATCAGGCGGTATGGGCCAGGTTCGGCCCGCAAGCGATCCACGACGCCGTTCGTGACGGGCTTGGACCAAACGGCGCCGCCGTATGATTCCAGCAATCCTGCACCAGACATGGAAGAGCGACACCATTCCCGCGCGTTTCCAGGCCTATGCCGACAGCTGGAAGCGGCACAACCCGCACTGGACGGTGATGTTCTGGAGCGACCGGATGCTGCTCGAATTCGTGGCCGGGCACTACCCTGATTTCCTGCCGATGTTCTGCAACTATACGAATGGCGTGAAGCGGTCAGATGCTGCCCGCTACATGCTGCTGCATCATTTTGGCGGCGTCTACGCCGACATCGACTGCGAATGCGTCGCCCCCTTCGATCCGATCATGGACGAGACCCGTGTCGTGCTGTGCAAAGAGCCGGCTTCGCATGCGGCCCTCCAGGCGGATTTTCGTGGCCTGCCCTACCTCCTCTTCAATGGGACAATGGCGAGCCCGCCCAGACATCCGTTCTGGTTGCATCTCCTGTCCATGATGCCTGGGCTCGCCGGCGCCAAGGACGTGCTCGACGCGACCGGTCCTTGCCTGTTGACCTCGGCGCAACTCGCCTACAGCGATCAGGCGACCTTTGCCATTCACCCCTCCGGCCTGTTCACGCCGGTGACGTCGGACGGCAGCACGGAGCGTGAGGCCGGCGACGATACGGCAGCACTTTCGATCCATCACTGGGCCGGCACATGGTGGATCCCGGAGGCGCCGCCGAAATGGACGACCAAGCTCCGCAACCGGGCCTACCGACTCCGCTATCTCCTGACGCGCGGCGCCTATCTGGATGAGGCGGTGGCGAAAGCCGTCGTCGACAAGGCCGTCCTGTCGGCGCCGCCGCCTTCAGGCGGCAACATTGCCATCCTGGTCCCGCTTCGCGATGCCGCCGACCTCATCCAACCATTCCTCGATACGCTGGACGGGCTCGACTACCCCAAGGACAGGATCAAGCTGGTCTTCTGCGAAGGCGACAGTCTGGATGGAAGCTGGGAGCGCTTGCAGGCCGCAATCGCACAATTAGCCGGCAAATATCGTGACATTGTGCTGCTACAAAAACAGGTCGGCATCAGGTTCGACAGGGCGAAACGGGCAAAGCCGAGGATGCAACGAGCCCGGCGCGGCGCGATTGCCAAGGTGCGAAATCACCTGATCGATCACGGGCTGAAGGAAGACGACGACTGGGCGTTGTGGATCGATATCGACGTCTGGCGCTTTCCCGGCGATGTGCTGAACCGGCTGATTGCCACGCGGCATCGCATCGCGGTGCCCAACTGTGTGAAGATCGCCGGCGGCAGCAGCTTCGACCTTAACAGCTTCGTTATCCGACGGCAGACCAGGGATTATCGCTATTATCGCGAGATACGCGGCGGTCTGCACCAGCCTCCCCTGCAGACGCCATATCGCTATCATCTCAGTGATGTCAGGCATCTCGACATCATCGGCCTCGATGCGGTCGGTGGGACCATGCTTCTGGTGGATGCCGCTCTGCATCGCGGCGGCCTTCGCTTCCCCGAAATTCCCTACCGCGACCTGATCGAGACCGAAGCTTTCGGCGTGCTCGCCAACGATCTCGGCATCCGGCCGGTCGGTTTGCCGAAGCTGGAGATACTACACGTGCCATGGTGAAGTGGCAGCCAGCCGGAGTTCTTGCCTAAAGCAATTCCAGGAAAAGTGTGAGCGGTTTTCCGTCTGGAATTGCGTCAAGAGAGTTGGAGTGGTTCGCCGTTTCCATGAAACGGTGAAACGCTCTAAGCGGCTCCAGATAGACCTGCGGCCGCAGACGTCGCCAAGCGTCAGTCGTGCAACTCCCGTGAAATCGGCGGGCCGACCGAAAATCCGGAGAATGTAACCTCGAAACCCTCGCGCTGTGGCGAACAGCACATCATGCCGACATCGACCGTCTTCGAGATCGGGAAATAGGCGAGCCGCACCGGCTTCCAGTGGCCGTCCGAAGCATCGAGATACTGGACGCGGATCGCCTCGCCATGACGGGTCAGGCGGATCTTCACGCCGTTAGGATCGGCATGAATGGCTACCAGCGACCAGTCCGACGTGTCGTTGGTGACGACGACGGAGAAATAGGCAAGGCCGTCGGTGTATTCGATGCCGGCCTTGATCCAGTGCATTTCGCTGAGCCGGACCATCAGCCCGGCCTGGTCGTAGAGCACCTTGTAGTCGCCCTTGACGGTGACTTCGGCGGTGAAATCGCCCTCGACCGGCCGATGCAGGAAATGGCCGTTGTCGCGCCAGAAACCGTATAAGGTCTCGCGCCAGAAATCGGTCTCCTTGCCGGTGCGCACGCGCACCGCATCGCCGTCGATGGCGTGATGCGGCGGCGGGTTGAGCCAGGTCAGATCCTGCAATGTCGTTGTCTCATACCGGTTCAGAGGTGAAGGTTCGCCGGACCGATGCGCCGGCGTCCGATCAGCCTGCGAATGTATAGGCGGTCTTCACCGTGGTGTAGAACTCCATGGCATAACGGCCCTGTTCGCGCGGGCCAAAGCTCGAGCCCTTGCGGCCACCGAAGGGAACATGGAAATCGACGCCCGCCGTCGGCAGGTTGACCATCACCATGCCGGCCTCGGAATTGCGCTTGAAGTGAGTGGCATGCTTGAGGCTCGAGGTGCAGATGCCCGAGGTCAACCCGAACGGCGTGTCGTTGGCGACGGAAAGCGCCTCATCGTAGTCCTTGACGCGGATGACGCTGGCGACGGGCCCAAAGATCTCCTCGCGCGAGCTGCGCATGGCGTTGGTGGCCTCGGTCAACAGCGCCGGGCTGAGGTAAAAGCCCGGTGTCTTGCGGTCGAGCCGCTCGCCGCCGAAGGCGAGCGTGGCGCCTTCCCTGACGCCGATGGCGATATAATCCTCATCCTGCTTCAGCTGGGTGGCGTCGACGACCGGGCCGATCTGGGTCTGCGCGTCGAGCGCATCGCCGATCACCAGCTTGCCCATACGGTCCTTGAGCGCATCGACGAAACGGTCGTGGATGCCGTCGGTGACGATCAGCCTGGACGAGGCTGTGCAACGCTGGCCGGTCGAGAAGAAGGCACCATTGAGCGCACAATCGACGGCGACCGCAAGATCGGCGTCGTCAAGCACGACCAGCGGGTTCTTGCCGCCCATTTCGAGCTGGAACTTGCGCATATGCTCGACACTTGCCGCGGCGACGCGCTTTCCCGTGCCGACCGAGCCGGTGAAGGTGATGGCGTTGACATCGGGGCTGTCGAGCATCGCCTGGCCGACCACCGAGCCCTTGCCCATGACGAGGTTGAGCACGCCCTTAGGCAGGCCGGCGCGGTGCAGGATGTCGACGATCGACCACGCGCTCTCGGGAACGAGCTCCGCCGGCTTGAAGACGATGGTGTTGCCGTGGGCCAGCGCCGGCGCGATTTTCCAGGCCGGAATGGCAATGGGGAAATTCCACGGCGTGATGATGCCGACCACGCCGACCGCTTCACGGGTGATCTCGACTCCCACGCCCGGCCGCACGCTTGGCACGACTTCTCCCGACAGCCGCAATGTTTCGCCGGCGAAGAAATCGAATATCTGGGCGGCGCGAATGGTCTCGCCGATGCCCTCGGCCAGCGTCTTGCCTTCCTCGCGCGCCAGATTGCGACCGATCTCGTCCTTGCGCGCCATGATCTCGTCGGACGCCTTCTTCAGCACCGCATGGCGCGCCAATGGACCGGAGCGCGACCACGCGGGAAATGCTGCCTTGGCGGCCGCGATGGCCTGCTTGGCCTGTTCGACACCTGCCGAGGCATATTCGCCGACGACATCGCCGGTGTCCGAAGGGTTGATGTTGCGGGAGCCGGCATCGCCAACCCATTCGCCATCGATGAGGTTCTTTCGAAACTGCGCCATGTCCTGGTCTTTCCTGCTGGTTGGCCGCGCGGCGGCATCTGTCTGAATTGGTATTTGCCAGACAAATGCCTTGCGGGAAAGCACGCACTGGCCGAACAGCCGCGACAAAAATCCCCAGGCGAGCCGTTACACCAACAGGACGATGCGGCAGAGCCCCATCGGCAGCCAACCCGGCTAATATCCGCAGAGCGTCTCGCAGGCCCAGGCGAATTGCCTTGTACAGCAGTGTCCATAGCCTTGATTTGCCCGATACGGCGTGTCATGCGTCGTGCCGATGGCAGCTCTCGAAACGACGACCCAGCGCGCCGGCGCCACCGGCAACATCAAGGCCACGCGCGAAGACTGGCTGAAGCTGGCGCTTGAAACGCTGATCTCGGACGGCGTCGAACGCGTCCGCGTGCTGACGCTTGGCCAGCAGCTCGACGTCTCGCGCTCCAGCTTCTACTGGTATTTCAAGAGCCGCCAGGATCTGCTCGACCAGTTGCTGGATCACTGGCGGCAGACCAACACAAAATTCATCGTCGAGCGCGCCAGCCGGCCTTCCGCGACCGTCATCCGCGGCGTGATGAGCATTTTCGAATGCTGGGTCGACGAGAAGCTGTTCGATCCGCGGCTGGATTTCGCGATCAGGGCCTGGGCCCGGCGCTCGCCCACCATCCGGCGCGCGCTCGACGAGGCCGACGAAGAGCGCGTCAATGCCATACGCGACATGTTCAAGCGCCATGGCTATGAGGACGAAGATGCGTTCGTGCGGGCCCGCGTGCTCTATTTCATGCAGATCGGCTATTACTCGCTCGAGCTCAACGAGCCGATGAGCACCCGCCTGGCCCAGGTCGCGTCCTATCTGCGCAGCTTCACCGGCCAGGAGCCTCCGGCGGAAGATGTCGAGGACTTCGCGCGCTACGTCGAGAAGACGCTTTCCGGCAAACGGTAGACGCCAGGCAGCGGCCGCCTCGGCCCTACCGCTTTTCTTAAATCCCATAGCCAGCTTGCTCCGGATCAGCTTCGCAGCTTACTAGACACATGTGTACAATGCCGATAAGGTGCGTCGTCAGAACCTGACGGAGTGCGACAGGATGAAATCGCAATACAGGGCGGTCGTTATCGGCGGCGGCGTGGTTGGGGCCTCGGTGCTCTATCACCTGGCGAAATTCGGCTGGAGCGATGTCGCGCTGATCGAACGCGAGGTGCTGACCGCTGGGTCGAGCTGGCATGCGGCCGGCGGCTTCCATGCGTTGAACGCCGACCCCAACATCGCCGCGCTGCAGGCCTACACGATCGACCTTGTGTCGGAGGTCGAGAAGGAATCGGGCCAGAATATCGGCATGCACATGACCGGCGGCATTTCGGTCGCCTCGGCGCCAGAGCGCTGGGAATGGCTTAAGGCCTCCTACCGCATCTTTCAAACCATGGGCATAGACGACGTCCATCTGGTTGGCGTCGATGAGATCAGGCAGCGCTGTCCGATCCTCAACACCGACGGCATGCTGGGCGGCCTCTACGCCGCGCGCGAAGGCCATATCGACCCCTCGGGCGTCGTCCACGCCTATGCCAAGGCGGCAAGGAAACGCGGCGCAGAGATCATCGAACACAACCGTGTGCTGGAACTCAACCGCCGCGCCGACGGCAGCTGGGACGTGGTGACCCAGAAAGGCGCCGTCATTGCCGAGCATGTCGTCAATGCCGGCGGATTGTGGGCCAAGCAGGTCGGCCGGATGGCCGGTATCGACCTGCCGGTGTCGCCGATGGAGCATCACTACCTCGTCACCGAGGCGCTACCCGAGATCCAGGCGCTCGACCGCGAACTGCCACTGATCGTCGACCTCGAAGGCTTCACCTATATGCGCCAGGAGCAGAAGGGCCTGCTGCTCGGCATCTACGAAATCAACCACAAGCACTGGAACATGGATGGCGCGCCGTGGGACTACGGCATCGAGCTGATCCAGGAAGACACCGACCGCATCGCCAACGAGCTGGCGCTTGGCTTCAGCCGCTATCCCTGCCTGGAGACGGCCGGCATCAAGCGCTGGGTCAACGGCGCCTTCACCTTCTCGCCGGACGGCAATCCGCTGGTCGGCCCGGTGCGCGGCGTTCCCAATTACTGGGTGGCTTGCGGCGTCATGGCCGGCTTCCTGCAAGGCGGTGGCGTCGGCAAGTCGCTTGCCGAATGGATGATCCATGGCGAGCCGGAAGCCGACGTCTATGGCATGGACATCGCCCGCTATGGCGACTTCGCTTCCAACCGCGAATACATCAAGCAGACGACCGGGCAATTCTATTCGCGCCGCTTCGTCATGAGCTATCCCAACGAGCAGTTGCCGGCGGGACGACCCTTGAAGACATCAGGCGCGCATGACGCCATGGAGGCGGCCGGCGCCCACTGGGGCAGTTCCTGGGGCATGGAAGTGCCGCTCTATTTCGCGCCGCTGGGGTTCGTCGAGACACCGACGCTGAAGCGGTCCAACGCCTTCGACATCGTCGGCCAGGAATGCCGCAAGGTGCGCGAAGGCGTCGGCCTGCTCGATATCACCGCCTTCTCGCGCTACGAGGTCTCCGGGCCGCAGGCGCAGGCCTGGCTCGACCGGCTGCTCGCCTGCGCGCTGCCCAAGCCAGGCCGCGCGAAACTTGCGCCGATGCTGGGCGAGAACGGCAAGCTCAAAGGCGACCTCACCGTCTTCAACTGGGGCGACGGCTCCTGGTGGATCATGGGGTCCTATTATCTTCGCCAATGGCATATGCGTTGGTTCGAGCCGCATCTCGCCGACGGCGTCAATGTGTGCGACATTTCGGACGCGGTCGTCGGCTTTTCGCTCGCCGGCCCCAATGCGCGCCGTCTGCTGGAACGGCTGACGCACCAGGATGTTTCGCATGAAGCCTTCGGCTTCCTCGCCTGCAAGACGCTCGATGTCGGCCTGGTTCGGGCCAAGGTCGGGCGGCTGTCGGTCATCGGCGAACTCGGCTACGAGATCCATTGCCAGGCCAACGAGCACGCCGGGTTGCGCCGCGCGCTGCTTTCGGCAGGAAGCGACCTCGGCGTCACCGAATACGGCTTCGGCGCTGTGAACTCTCTGCGGCTTGAAAAGAGTTTTGGCATCTGGTCGCGAGAGTTCACACAAGACTATACGCCTGATGAAACCGGCATGGACCGCTGGATTGCATTCGACAAGGGGACTTCATCGGCCGGGAGGCAGCGCTGAAAGACCGGAAAGCCGGCGCCAAGCGCACGCTGGTGACGCTCGAAATCGACGCCTTGGATGCCGACGCCAGCGGCTACGAGCCGATCTGGAGCAGAGGCAAGCTTGCCGGCTTCGTCACCTCGGCGGCTATGGCCATACGGTCGGCAAGAGCCTTGCCATGGCGCTTGTCGATCGCGATGCGGCCGGTATCGATACCGAGTTGACAACCCATATCGTCGGCGTCGAAAGAAATGCGCGCGTCATCGCTTCGTCGCCTTACGATCCAACGGGCAAGGCGATGCGGGCATGACCGGAAGAAGCGCTGCCATCCCTGCGGAAGACATGCCATGACCCGACGCTATTCCGCCCTGTCGCTGTTCAAGGAGGGCCTGGCCGGTCAGACCGGCTGGAAGCAGGCATGGCGCTCGCCCGAGCCGAAGCCGTCTTATGACGCGATCATCATCGGCGGCGGCGGCCATGGGTTGGCGACGGCCTATTACCTGGCCAAGAATCACGGCATCAACCGCGTCGCGGTGCTGGAAAAGGGCTGGATCGGTGGCGGCAACACCGGCCGCAACACCACCGTGGTGCGCTCCAATTACTACTATCCGGAAAGCGTCGAACTCTACGGGCTGGCGCACCGGCTCTATGAAGGCCTGTCCAAGGACTTGAACTACAACGTCATGCTGTCGCAGCGCGGCATGGTCAATCTATGCCACTCGACCGCCGAAATGGAGATCGGCGCGCGCACCGTCAATGCCATGCAGATCAACGGCATCGATGCGGAGCTGTTTTCACCAGAGGATGTGCGCCGCGTTGCGCCGATCTACAATTTCTCCCCGGATGCGCGTTTTCCCGTGTTCGGCGGCATCTGGCAGGGCCGGGCCGGAACCGCGCGCCACGACGCGGTCGCCTGGGGTTATGCGCGGGCGGCGAGCCGGCTCGGCGTCGACATCATCCAGAATTGCGAGATCACCGATTTCATTATCGAAGGCGGCCGCTGCCGTGGCGTGCAGACGACGCGCGGCGCGATCCGCGCCGACCGCATCGGCATGGCGGTGGCCGGGCACTCCTCGGTGCTGGCGGCCAAGGCCGGCTTCCGGCTGCCGATCAATTCCTATGCGCTGCAGGCCTGCGTCTCTGAGCCGGTCAAGCCGATCCTCGACACGGTGGTGCTGTCGCCCGGCTGCGGCGTCTATGTCAGCCAGTCCGACAAGGGCGAGATCGTCATCGGCGGCGGGCTCGACCGTATTCCTTCATACGCGCAGCGCGGCAATCTGCCGACGCTTGAAACAGTGATTGCCGGCCTGCTGGAGATGTTCCCGATCTTCGGCCAGCTGAAGCTGATGCGGCAATGGGCGGGCATTGTCGACGTCGTACCGGATTCCTCGCCGATCGTCGGTCCCTCGCCGCTGCCCAATCTGTTCCTCAATTGCGGCTGGGGCACGGGCGGCTTCAAGGCCAGTCCCGCCGGCGGCACGCTGCTGGCGAACCTGCTGGCGACCGGCAAGCACAATGACATCAGCCGTCCCTTTGATCTGGATCGCTTCGCCAGCGGGCGGCTGATCGACGAAGCGGCCGGCTCCGGCATCGCGCATTAGAGGATCTTATGCAGCTCTTCCCATGCCCGTTCTGTGGTCCGCGCGACGAGACCGAATTCCACTATGGCGGCGATGCCGGCAATGCCCGGCCCGATGGCGCCGAGGTGCCGATCGAGCGCTGGGCCGGATATCTCTACCTGCGCGGCAATCCGAAGGGCACGGCGCGCGAAATCTGGGTGCATATGGCTTGCGGCGAGTTCTTCGTTATGGAGCGTGACACCGTTACGCACAAGGTGCTGTCGTCGACCGCCCTTGGCGGGGAGCACGCGGCGTGACCGCCTCGCGCCTCACCACCGGCGGCAGCGCCATCGACCGCTCGCGGCCGCTCCGCTTCAGCTTCGACGGCGCAACGGTCGAAGGCTTTGCCGGCGACACCATCGCCTCGGCCCTGCTCGCCAATGATGTCGCGGTCGTCGGCCGCAGCTTCAAGTACCACCGGCCGCGCGGCATCTGGGGCGCCGGTGTCGAGGAGCCGAACGCACTGGTCGATGTCGGCGGCCCACAGGCGACGCCGAACACGCGCGCCACGACCGAGCCGGCGCGCGACGGGCTGGTGGCGAAGAGCGTCAATGCGACGCCGAGCGCGCTTACCGATCGCAACGCCTTTCTCGACCGCTTTTCGCGCTTCATTCCGGCGGCGTTCTACTACAAGACCTTCATGTGGCCGGACTGGCACATGTTCGAGCCACGCATCCGCGCCATGGCCGGGCTGGGCAAGGTCGACACGGACTGGACCTCGCCGGGCACTGCAGACCAGCTCAACCACCATTGCGACGTGCTGGTGGTGGGCGCTGGCCCGGCCGGGCTGGCGGCAGCAAAACTGGCGGCCGGCGCAGGCCTTTCCGTCACGTTGGTCGATGACCAGCAAAAGCCGGGTGGATCGCTCGGCCACCGCGCCGGCGAGATCGATGGCAAGCCGGCGGCCGTGTGGATCGACGAGACGGTTGCCGAAGTCGTCGCCGGCGGCCACCTGATCCTGCCTGCGACCACCGCCTTCGGCATCTACGACCACAATCTGGTCGGGCTGAACCAGCGTCATTTCGATGGCCGGCGTGACACGCTGTTGCGTGTCCGGCCACGCCAGACCGTGCTGGCGACCGGCGCGATCGAGAGGCCGCTGCCCTTCGCCAACAATGACCTGCCGGGCATCCTGTCGGCGGATGCGGCACTCGCCTATCTCAGGCGCCACGCGGTGCTCGTCGGCCGCCGCTTCGTCGTCGCGACCAACAATGACAGCGCCTATGAAGTGGCGGAGGCGGTCGCCGAGGCCGGCGCCGACGTCACGCTGGTCGACATCAGGCGTGACGGCATGCCCACCACCAAGGTGCGGCTGGTCAAAGGGCGGGCGCTTGCCGCGGCCAAGGGCAGGCTGCGCGTCGAGGGTGTGACGCTGGATGACCGCACAAAGCTCGATGCCGATTGCGTGCTGGTCTCGGGCGGCTGGACGCCGACCATTCATCTGTTCGGCCAGGCCAAGGGCAAGCTCTCCTGGAGCGAGGCAAGCGCCGCCTTCGTGCCGGGCGATCCGGTCGACGGCATTGCCGTTGCCGGCGCTGCAGCCGGCGCGGTCTCCCTGTCGGAGGTGTTCGCCGGCTCGAAGAAAGCTGTCGCATCGCTTGGCGAGACGAAGGCAACTCTGCCGCGCAGCACCGGACCTGAGGCGACGAGCGGCATAGCGGCTGCGTGGCCGGTGCCCGGTTCGAAGGGGCGCATCTGGATCGACTATCAGAACGATGTGACGGTAAAGGACGTCGAGCTGGCGGCGCGCGAAAACTTCGTCTCGGTCGAGCACCTGAAGCGCTACACGACGCTCGGCATGGCGACCGACCAGGGCAAGACCTCCAACCTGCCCGGCCTGGCGCTGATGGCCGGGATTACCGGCCGCACGGTGCCGGAGGTCGGCACCACCACCTATCGCCCGCCGTTCACACCGGTGCCGCTGGCAAGCTTTGCCGGCGCGCGCGTTGGCGAGTTGATGGCGCCGGTGCGGCGGCTGCCGCTGGAGAATGTGCATCGCGACAGCGGCGCCGTCTTCCAGGAATATGGCGGCTGGCTGCGGCCGGCTCATTATGGTGGCCGCGACGCCGACGCGGATCGCGCCATCCAGGACGAAGCGTTGCGCGCGCGCCGGTCGGTCGCGCTGTTCGACGGTTCGACGCTGGGCAAGATCGAGGTGATCGGGCCCAAGGCGGCCGAATTCGTCGATTTCCTCTACTACAACACCATGTCGACGCTGAAGCCGGGCCGTTGCCGCTACGGTTTCATGCTGTCGGAGAACGGCGTGGTCTTCGATGACGGCGTGCTGGTGCGGCTGGACGAGCATCGCTTCGTCGTCTCGTGCTCGTCCTCGCATGTTGCTGCCGTGCACGCCCGGCTGGAGGAATGGCGCCAGGACCGTTTCGGCCGTGACGCCGTCTATATCCACAACGCCACAGCGGACATGGCGACGCTGACCGTTTCTGGACCGAACGCCCGGAAGCTGCTGGAAACAGTCGATCTTGGCCTCTCGCTCGACGATGCCGAGCTGCCGCATATGGCGGTCGGCCACGGCAGCTATGGCGGCGACGCGGTCCGCGTCGCGCGCGTCAGCTTCACCGGCGACAGGAGCTATGAGGTGTCCATCCGCGCCGATCGCGCCGAGCCCTTGTGGGCGCATCTGCGTCAGGCCGGGCAGGCATTCGATGCCGTCATCATTGGCCTCGAAGCGCTGATGATCCTGCGCGCCGAGAAAGGCTTCATCGTCATCGGCAAGGACACGGACGGCACCACGCTGCCACACGACCTTGGTAGCGAGGGCCCGCGCGCCAAACGCCAGACCGAATATGTCGGCCGCCGCTCGTTGTTCACCGAGGAGGCGTCGCGTGGGGACCGCCTGCAGCTTGTCGGGCTGACGGTGCCGCAAGGCGGAGCGCCGCTGCCGACTGGCGCGCATGGCATCCGACGGGTCGATGGCAAGCTGCACAGCCAGGGTTTTGTCACGTCGAGCTATCAGAGCCCGACGCTTGGCCGACCGATCGCGCTCGGCCTGATCGAGCGTGGCGCGGCACGCCACGGCGAGACGATCGAAATCCAGCATCTCGGCAAGGTCCGCACGGCAACGATTGCCGCCCCTTGCGCCTTCGACCCGGCAGGGGAGCGGCTCCATGCGTGACCTCGCGGAAAAATGGTCCGTCGCACCGGACTGGCGGAACGCCACGATCGAAGTACCGGGACTCAAGATAGGCGCGGTTACCGGGCTGCACCAGCGTCTGGTCAGCGGCGACCTGGCGGCATGGGCCGAGGCATCCGGCTTCGATGGAACGGCCGTTGGCGCATTCGGCCTGGCGGAAGGCATACGCTATTCGGTCCGCATCGCGCGCGACCGCCTGCTCGCCGTGTCCACCACGCCCATCGGCATGGCCACGGGGTGGTTCCCCGAGGGATTCGCCGTGACGGAGATCAGCGCCGGATTGCAGGTGTTCGAGGTAGAAGGGCCGGCGCTTGGGGCCTTCATCGCACGCGGGACAACGCTCGATCCAAATCAGGCGAGCGCCAGCGCGGCACTGTCCTTCGCCGGTATCAGCGCCATCGTGTACCGCTATCAGGGCAGCTTGCGCATCCATCTCGACCGTGGCCTCGCCACCTATCTCTGGACATGGATGGAAACGGCCGCCGCCAACATCGCCGCCGGATCGCAGGATTAGCCGGCCACGACAGCGCCGACATCCCCGGCGGACTACCGCCCCCGGTCTCAGAGAGCTTCTCTTGCGCAAGTCGCTCGCAAGGGCTGGACGCCGTCGCGCAAGGGTTCGACTGTGTAATCTCCATTCATGAATCGACGTCGCAGTTTTGCCGGAGCAATTGCCGATCATGGTCCAAAAGCACACGAGCCGGTCATCCCTCCATCCCTGGATCGACACCGTCTGGCAAACCGTATGTTTGAGCGACGGGATTTACAAAGCCACCCCGGACGGCTCGTGGGATCTGCTCCGCAGCGTCGCGCCGGACGGAAGATCCGTGGTGTTCTTGAGCGGTCAGGCAACCGAGCCTGTCGACGTGCCATATGTCGAGGGCGAGCACTCGGTCGTCATCTCATTTGCCGCCCATGTCTATCTTGCGCGTGACAAGGAGGTGCGGACCGGCGCGGCGGTCCGTTTTCTGGATGTGGAGGAAGACGAGTTTTCATTGGGCGGCGTGAAGCTGCCTTTGCCGACATTCCTGAACGCCGAAGCTCTTGTCGATGAGATGATCGCGGCGGGGCTGCTTGCGTCCGACGACGTCGTGGCGAGGGCCTTCACCGAGAGGCCCAAGGCCGCCTCCAAACGCTCGGTGCGACAGCATTTCAAAAACACCACCGGTATTACGCAGAAGGATTTCCAGTTGATCCGCCGCGCGCAGGAGGCGGTTCGGCGCCTGAAAGCAGGCGATAGCGCCGCAGCCGTGGCTTTCGATCTTGGCTATACGGATCAACCGCACATGATCAAATCCATAAAGAAGATCATGGGTTCCCTGCCCTCAAACCTCGATGCTGTTCACAAGATCTGATGCCGGGCGAGGTTCGCTCGGCATCGGAGGTTCATGGCTGCGCTATTTCGCGACAAGCGCCGCGAATTGCTTGATGTCTTCGACATAGAACGCGGGATCTTCCCAGGCGGCGAAATGGCCCGCCTTTTCCATATCGTGAAATTGCACGACATTTCCCGAGGTCTGGCGGTCCGCCCATTCACACGGCAAGCGAACGCCGCCCGGGATCGGCACCTCAGTCGCCACCGCCACCGGCACCCCCGTGTTCTTTCCCTTGATGGTCGGCGGCTGCATCGCGTTTTGATTGTAAATGCGGAAAGACGAGGCCGCCGTTTCCGTCAGCCAGTAGATCATGATGTTGGTCAAGAGCGCGTCGCGACCAAATCTGGCATCGGCCTCGTCGCCGACCCCCATCCCGGCCATGAAGCTCATGATCCATGCGGCTAGGCCGACGGGCGAGTCGTTCATGGCGAAGGCGAGGCTTTGCGGCTTTGTCGCCTGGACCAGGTTGAAGGCGCCATGCATGAAGAACCATTGCTGGATCGCCCCGGCGTAACCCTGCTCCAGCCCGCTGAGGGCGCCAAAATCCGTGGTCTGGTCCGGGTAGCCCACATCGGTCAGGTGGGAGCCGATAAGCTTGTCCGGATGGCGCTGCGCCAGCGACATGGCGATCACCGACCCAGATCACCGCCAGCCACGATGAAGCTGGAGTAACCCAGCACGTCATTCATCAGGTGGGCAAAAATGTCGGCCACCTTGTCGGCGGGGAGCGCCGTCCTGCCGGAGAAGCCGGTCCCTGGAATGGACGGCACGACGACGTGAAATTCCTCCGCCAGCGCATCCACGACCTTGTGGTAGCGATAGAAACTGTCCGGCCAGCCATGCAGCAGAAGGATTGCCGTGGCGTCCTTCTTCTCGACGGCTGATGGACGAAATGCAGGTCGATCCCCTCGATATCAACCTTGTAGTTCGGCAATGCGTTCAGGCTGGCTTCGGCCTTTCGCCAATCATAGTCATGGAGCCAGTAGTCGGTCAGCTTCTTCATGTAGTCGAGGTTCGTGCCAGTCATCCATCCTGCTCCGGCGGGTTCATCCGGCCAGCGGGTGTGGCGCAGGCGCGCCTTGAGATCGGCGAGCTGGTCATCGGAAATGGCGATTTTGAACGGCATCGGCTTGGCCATGGTCGTATTCTCCTGTGAGACGGCGCTGCGATCGGTGAGACCGCCGAGAAGAGCTGCCGCGATGAGGCTTTTGGCAAATTCGCGGCGGTGCATTCTCGCAGCTCCTTGTTCTTTTTCGATGGAGCCAGACTATTGGAACGGCGGCCGCGCAGATTGTAAATTTGCGCAATTCATCCAGCCGGAGCGAGCGCCCGACAGGTCTCATCCTCCCGCCCCGTTTGAGGCATGCGGGATGCGCAACAACAAGCCGTGCAGCCTTCCGTCACCTCGCCAACAGAGAGTGCGGGCGGACGACTATTCCGCTTTTAGAGCGTGAACGACCAGAACAGGCAGGCCAGCGTCGCGGCGGCGAAGATCACGAAGAACAGGCTGCGCAACAGCACGTTGCGGCGCAGCTCGTTCATGACGAAGTGGCAACCGACGACCGCCACGGCAAACAGGAACCGCCAGTTCAGCAATGTGAGCATTGCGCTGCCCTGGCCGAAGGCCCATCGGGCGAGGAGGCCGCCGACGATGGTGGCGAACAGCACGATCACCGTCCAGAAAATCGCGTCGGCGCAATGGGTGAGGATGATGCTGGCCGCCCTGATCGGCAGGATCATCATCAACAGCGCGCTGAAGAAAAAGACGGCGGCCAGCGGAATGAAGGTTCCGGCATCGGCAATGCCGTCGAGGCGCCTGACGCCGATCGCGCCATAGGGATAGCCGTGCCTGGCCACCGCAAGGCTCAGCGCCATGAGCAAAGCGGTCAGCACGGCGACGAGTGCGAAGGTCGTGAGGGCTTTGCTCATGGTGTTCCTGTCCCGGACGAATCAGACAGGAACTTTGTAACGGGCGGTCGTAAATTGCACGTAAGCGAGGGTGCCGCCCGTGCGGATTTCGATCGGTTGCTATTCGGCGGCGATCCGGCCTGCCGCGCGGTTGGCCAGCACGAAGCCAACCTCGTCCACCGCCTGCGCCGCGCGCTTCAGGATCGCCTCGGAGCGTAGCACGCCGTCGGTGAAATCCTTGTCGGTGGCGTAGACGGCGGTCGGCAGGGCAAAAGCCTCGAAGAAGCCGAACAGCGGCCGCAACTGATGTTCGACGATCAAGGCGTGGCGTTCGCCGCCACCGGTCGCGGTCAGCACGATGGGCTTTCCCCGCAACGCCGCCGGATCGATCAGGTCGAAGAAGTGCTTGAACAGACCGGTGTAGCTGCCCTTGTAGGTCGGCGAACCAACCACCAGCACATCAGCCGCGAGGATCTGGGCCAGGATCGGCTGCGCCTGGCTGTCGAGGTCGCGCGCCCACCGTGCCGTGCCCAGCGATGGGCCGACATCCTCGATATCGTAGGTGCTGGCCGACAGGCCATGGCGCGCGGCAATGTTCCTGGTGACGAGTTCGACGAAGGCGCGCGTCTTTGACGGCCGGGTGATGTTGCCGGAAAAACCGACGACTGTGGGGTTTGACATGGCAGTGGGCCTCTTGGATGTCGAAGTTTGAAGTGGCGGGCTATCTGGCCCGCCGACGGGGAAATCAGCTCCAGGCGTGCAGCGGCGGATTTTCTCCGTTGAGGAAATACTTTCCGAGGATCGCGTACTTCCAGCGTACCGGATCGTGCAGCGTGTGGGTGCGGGCATTGCGCCAATGCCTGTCGAGATTGTGCTCTGCCAGAGTCGAGCGCGTGCCGGCCAGTTCGAACAGCTTGTTGGTCGCGGCAATCGCGATCTCGGTCGACAGGATTTTCGCCTCGGCGGTGACAATCTGCGCATGCGCCACCGTCTCGGCCGTCGGCTCGGCCACCGCCTTGTCGATCGCCAGGCCGGCCTTCTCCAGCAGCGCCTGCGCGGCGTGCAGGCGCAGCGTCAGGTCGCCGACCGCCTGGATGGTGTAGGGATCGTCCCAGGTATTGTCGACGCCACTGTCGATCCAGGCGCGGCTTCTGGTCCTGACGAAGTGAACCGTTTCGTCGATGGCCGCCTGGGCGATGCCGGTGTCCACCGCCACCTGGATGATCTGGAAGATGGCGCCGTCGGCAGTCGGTTTGTCATAGCCCTTGTAGCCGGGCACCAGATGCGTCTTCGGCACCTTGACGTTGTCGATGATGACGGTGCCGGACAGTGTCGTGCGCTGGCCGAAGCTCGACCAGTCGTCGATGACGGTCAGGCCCGGCGCGCCACGGTCGGCGATCGCATACCAGGCGCGGCCCTCGTCATCGAGCGCCACGATCGGCACCAGATGGGCGAGCAAAGCGCCGGACGAATAGAATTTGCGGCCGTTGACGACGACATGGTCGCCGGCATCGGTGAAACGGGTCTCGAAATCGGCGGCGCGCTTGGAGCCGAACTCGGAAAAGGCATTGCCGAACCGCGTGCCCTTCAGCGCTTCGGCAAACAGCAGCTTCTGCTGTTCCGCGTCGGAGACGGTGCGGATGGCAGCGATGACGCCGAGATGGTTCTGGGCGATCTGGCCGATGGAGGAATCCGCCGCCGAGATGATCTCGATCACCTTGGCCAGCGTCACGTAGGAGACTTCCGGCCCGCCGAATGCCTTGGGCACATTGATCGACCACAGGCCGCTTTGCGAAAAGGCGTCGAGTTCGGCAACCGGCCAGATGCGCTCGCGGTCGCGCCTGGAGGAGTCCTTGACGAATTCGACGGCGAGCGCATGGGCGACCGCGATCGCCTCGGCGTCGTCCTTGATGATGTGGGCCGGCGCCGACGGCCTTGCGACCGGCGGCACGGCGGCGGAGGCGTGGTCTGTCTTGACGGTCGAGACGGTCATTTCATTGCTCCTTGATATCTGATTTCAGGCAACGGCATGGAGATGGGCTGGTTTGGCAGCCGGCGATGGCTGTTGGCCGGTGGTCGATTGACCGAGATAGAAGGCGCGCACATCCTCGCGCTGGCGAAGATCGGCGGCCGCGCCGGAGAGAACGGAGACGCCGTTTTCGAGCACCGTGGCATGGTCGGCATATCGCAGAGCGACAGCCGAATTCTGCTCAGCGACCAGGATCGACAGGCCGGTCTCGCGGTTCAGTTTCCTCAGCGTCTGAAAGATGTCCTGGACGATGAGCGGGGCGAGCCCCATCGACGGTTCGTCGAGAACCAGCAGGCGCGGCCGCGACATCAGCGCCCGGCCGATCGCCGTCATCTGCTGTTCGCCCCCGGAGGTCAGGCCGGAAAATGTCCGACGCTTTTCCTTCAGCCGAGGGAAATAGGCGTAGATGCGTTCGAGATCGCCATTGATCTCGGCCCGGCGGCCGCTGCGGCCGATGCCGCCGGCGACCAGGTTTTCCTCGACGGTGAGGCTCTTGAAGCAGTGGCGGCCTTCCAGCACTGGAACCAGGCCGGCGCGCACGAGATCGCCCGGCTTGCGGCGCGAGACATCCGAGCCATCATAGCGGATGGTGCCGGCGTTGACCTGCCCGCGTTCGGCCGGCAGCAGATTGGAGACCGCCTTCAGCGTGGTGGTCTTGCCGGCGCCGTTGGCGCCGAGCAGCGCCAGGATCTCGCCGCGCCGGATCTCGAAGGAGACGCCATGCAGCGCCGTGATGGCGTGGTTGTAGGTGGCATGGATCGTGTCCACCGCAAGGATGACGTCATTGTCCGGCATGGGCTCTTCTTCCGCGGTTCGAGGAACCGTAAAGGGCCGGGCGCCACGGAAAGCTCTCCGTGGCCCCCGGCATTGGCTGATCAGTTGGTGGTCACGGCGTTGGCATCATCGGCCGTGCGCAGCTTGATGCCCTTCTCGGCGGCATAGGCCTCGGCGGACTTCTCGATGATCGGCCGCAGCAGCGCCCAGTCCGGCGCGATCCAGTCGGAGACGACGTTCCACTTCTTGCCGTCCCACTGCTGGAAGGTCACGTAGCCTTCGCCCTCGTGATTGTCCCAGCTGACATTGATCGAGTGGAACAGGTCCTTGGCGCCGAGCGCCTCGACCTTGGCCGGGTCGAGCTTGAGGTGTTCAAAGCCCCAGCGGACTTCGTCGCCGGTCAGTGTGCGGTGGCCAAACTTCTCCTGCGCGACGCGGATCGCCTCGACATTGAGGATGCCGTTGACGATGCCGAGATTGTGGTAGACCGAGCCGATGCGCGACTTGTCTTCGAGGTTGCCCTTACCGGCGCCGTAGACCGTCTTCACGATCTCCTGCACCACCGGATAGGAATTGCCGGAGGCCTGGGTGGTGATGGCGGTGTAGCCCTTGGCGGCGTCACCGGCCGGGATGACGTCCTCTTCGGAATTCGACCAGACATTGCCGACGATATGGTCGACTGGATAGCCGACCTTGACCGCCGTCTTCAGCGCCACCGGATTCATCACGCCCCAGCCGCGCAGGACGACGAAGTCCGGCTTGGCGCGGCGGATGGTCAGCCATTGCGACTGCTGCTCGTTGCCGGGATGCGGCACTTCGATCTGCTGCACCGTGAAGCCGTATTTCTGCGCCAGCAATTCATAGATCGGAATGGTCTCCTTGCCGTAGGGCGAGCCGTGATAGAGCACGACGATCTTCTTGCCCTTGAGCTTGTCGATGCCGCCTTCCTTGGCGGCGATGTAGTTCACGATGCCTGATGTCTCGCTGTAGGGATTGAGCAGCAGCGGGAAGACGTAAGGGAAAACACGTCCGTCGGTGGAGTCGGTGCGGCCGTGATTGACCGTGATCAGCGGCACCTTGTCGGCGGTGATGCGGTCGATCATGGCATAGGCGATGCCGACCGAAAGCGGGTTCCAGGCGGCAGCGCCGGCATGGCTCTTCTGCCGCTCGTAGCATTCGACGCCGCGCTCGACCTCATACTGGGTCTCGCATTCGTCCCAGGTCAGCTTGACGCCATTGACGCCGCCATCGCGGATGTTGATGAGGTTGAGATAGTCGATGAAGCCGCCGAAGAAGCCGGTGCCGCCGGCCGCATAGGGTCCGACGCGATAGCTCTGCAGCGGGAAATATTGTTCGTCGGCGTGGGCGGCGGGCAAGGCCACCGACACGATCATCGCCGCGGACAGCGCCGCCGCCTTGATTGTGCTGAGGAAGGTCATTGTCAGGATACTCCCGGTATGGGCCGTCTTGGTTCGGCCTCTGGTTCATTTTCAGATGCGAATGCGGGGCTCAGGTCGATTGCCAGGCGAACAGGAGCCGTCTTCGGACCCTGTCCCACAGGGCCGCCAGCCCGTCCGGTTCAAGGATCAGAAACAGGATGATGAGGGCGCCAAGCACGATCCGCTGGCTCATGTCGAGCACGCCCGAGTCAAAGACATCGCCGAGCAGGAAGCCGCCGAGACGGGACAAGCCAAGCGGAAAGACGACGATCAAGGCGGCGCCGAAGAACGCGCCACGGATCGAGGCGAGGCCGCCAATGATGATGATGAACAGGATCTGGAACGAGCGGTCGAGATCGAAGCCGGCCGGCTCCACGGTCCGCAGATAAGCGAAGGCCCAGATGACGCCGGCGACGCCGATGATGAAGGACGAGATGGCGAAGGCCAGAAGCTTGGTCTTCAGCACCGGTATGCCGATGATGCGGGCAGCGGTCTCATTGTCGCGGATAGCGATGAAATTGCGCCCGGTCTGCGACGACACCAGCCGATAGGCGAGGAAGGTGAGGATGCTGACGGTGGTCAGCGCGAACAGATAGCGGCCGACGGCGCCATCGAAAGCGAAGCCTGAAATCGACAGCTTCGGCGCGTCGATAACGCCGGACGCCGAGTCGTTGGAGAACCAGCTGAACTTGGTCAGCGCCCATTGCACGAAGAACTGCGCGGCAAGCGTCGAGACGGCGAGATAGAAGCCTTTCAGCCGCAGGCTGGGCAGGCCGAAGACGATGCCGATCGCGGCGGCGACGATGCCGGCCAGAAAGATGCTGCCGACCAGCGGCAGGCCCTCGATCCTCAGGTTGAAATTATAGGCGGCGAAGGCACCCGCCGCCATGAAGGCGGCGCTGCCCAGCGAAACCTGGCCGGCATAGCCGGTGAGGATGTTCAAGCCCACACCGGCAAGGCCGAGTGCCAGGAACGGCAGCAGTATGGCCTCGAACAGATAGCTCGAGCCGATCAGCGGCACGACACCATAGGCGAAGGCGAGCAACAGCACGGGTGCGATCCATTTCGACAGGACCGGCGCGGACGAAAAATCACTTGTAATCGCGGCCATGGCTCAGACCCTTTCCACAAGCTTCTGGCCGAACAGGCCGGAGGGACGGATCAAGAGGAAGACGAGGGCTACGACATAGGCGAACCAGCTCTCGATGCCGCCGCCGAAATAGTCGCCGATATAGACCTCGGCGAGCTTCTCGCTGGCGCCGATCAACAGCCCGCCAACAATGGCGCCAAGGATGGAATCAAAGCCGCCGAGCACCAGCACCGGCAGCGCCTTGAGCACCACCAGCGACAGCGAGAACTGCACGCCGAGGCGGGCGCCCCAGAGCAGCCCGGCGACCAGGGCGACCAGGCCGGCGGCGGCCCAGACGGTCGCCCAGATCAGCGGCAGCCGCAGACCGACAGCAAGGGCGGCGAACTGGTCGTCGGCGACGGCGCGGAAGGAGAGGCCGATGCGGGTGTAGCGGAAGAACAGCGACAGCAAGAGAACCATGCCGGCCGCAACCACCGCGGCGAAAATATCGAACTGGCTGATCAGCACGCCGCCGACTTCCAGCGGTACATCCTCGATACCGAGGTCGAGGCCGTGGACCTGCGTGCCCCAGATCAGCTGGGCGGCGCCCTCGATGATGTAGGACAGGCCGAGTGTTGCCATGAAGAGTGTGATCGGCGGCTTGTTGGTGAGCGGCCTCAGCACCGTGCGCTCGATGGCGATGCCGATCGCCACCATGACGGCGAAGGTGGCCACCAGCGCCAAGGAGAAGGGAACACCGCGCTCGACCAGACTGACGAAGGTGAGTGCCGCGAACAAGAGCAGCGCGCCTTGTGCGAAATTCAGCACGCCCGATGTCTTGTAGATCAGCACGAAGCCGATCGCGACCAGCGAGTACATGACGCCGGAGAGCAGGCCGCCGACGAGCACCTCGATGAAGAACTGGTAGTCGAAATCGGCGATCATATGCCTGCCCCGTCCTCATTGTCGGAGGCGACTCCGAGATAGGCATCGATGACGCGCTGATCGTTCCTGACTTCGTCAGGCGTGGCGTCGGCGATCTTGCGGCCGTAGTCGAGAACGGCGATGCGGTCGGAGAGGCCCATGACGACGCCGACATCGTGCTCGATCAGCACGACGGTGGTGGCGAAGCGGTCGCGCGCGGCGCGCACGAAACCCGCCATCTCGCTTTCTCGCTGGCGGTCATGCCGGCCATCGGCTCGTCGAGCAGAAGCAGGCGCGGTTGCGCGACCAAAGCGCGGGCCAGTTCGACGCGCTTCTGCAGCCCATAGGGCAGCGTGCCCGCGAGACGATCGCGAACGGCGGTAAGATCGAGGAATTCGAGGATCTGGTCGGCGCGGCTCAAGGAGTCGCGCCGCTCGCCACGCGAGCGGCCGATGCCGAGCACCTGGCCGGCGAAATTGGAACGGACCTTGTAGGCGAGGCCGGAGGCGACATTGTTGAGAACGCTGAGGCCCTTGAACAGAGCAAGGTTCTGGAACGTCCTGGCGACGCCGAGATGCGCCAGGCGCTGCGTCGGCACCTGGGCATAGCTGATGCCGTCGAGCAGGACATGGCCACGGTCCGGCCGGTAGACACCGCTGATGACGTTGATCAGCGAGCTCTTGCCGGCGCCGTTCGGGCCGATGATGGCGCGGATTTCGCCTGATAGAACCGACAGGTCGATATCGGCCAGTGCGACGACGCCACCGAACGACAGGCCGATGCCCTGAAGCGAGAGCAGCGGAGCAGCGGCTTCCGTGACAGCCCCCGTCGGCTCGGCGCTGCCTTCGGACGGCCGCGCGGGACGGACTGCCGACGGCAGGCCGCGCGCGAAGACTTCCGGCGCATAGACCGAGGCCTCCATCATTCCAAGGGCATAACTGGCCAACGGCATTCCAATCGTCCTCGATTGCTTCAGCAGGCGCAAAGCCTCGTTGACGCTCGATGGATCGAGCGCGCCTGGGAACCTTCATTGGTGTGCAGGCCGGACTGCCCAGCCTGCCTTTTAAAAAGGGCTATTCCGCTGCCAGTGATGCCGCCTGCTCGGCGTCCTCCAGCTCGCGCACGAGCGGGATGACGTGCTTGCCGAAATATTCGACCTCCTCCTGGAAGTGCAGGAAGCCGAGCAGGATGAGATCGGCGCCGGCGCGCTTGAGATCGACGATGCGCTCGGCGACCTGCCTTGGCGTGCCGATCAGGTTGGAGCGGAAGCCGTCATTGTACTGGACCAGATCGTCAAAGGAGGATTTCGCCCAATTGCCCTCGCCTTCCGGTGAGGCCTTGCCGGCATTCTTGACCTCGTGTCCGAAAGCGTTGACGGCTTCGGGATTGGCCTTGGCGATGATTTCGGCGAGCACCGCCTTGGCCTCGTCCTCGGTCTCGCGGACGATGGCGAAGGCGTTGACGCCGACCTTGACGGAATGGTTGTTGGCCTTCGCCTTGGCCCTGATGTCGTCGACCTGCTTGGCGATCTCGGCCGGCGTGTTGCCGTTGGTGAAGTACCAGTCCGAAACGCGCGATGCCATGTCGCGAGCGGCGCGCGACGAACCGCCCTGGAAGATTTCGGCAGCTGCGGCGGTTTCGGCTTCAAAGAGTACTCGTTGAAGCGGTAGAAATCGCCGCGGAAGGTGAAGCTGTCTTCCGTCCATATTCCACGCAACGCACGGATGAATTCCTCCGAGCGGCGGTAGCGCTCGTCATGGTCGAGCCAATGCTCGCCAATGGCATGGAACTCACCGCGGAACCAGCCGGAGACGAGGTTGATGGCGACACGGCCATTGGTCAGATAGCTGATGGTGGCGAGCTGCTTGGCCGCCAGCGCCGGATTCCAGGGACCGGGCAGGATCGCCGCGATGACCTTGAGCGTCGTGGTGGCCGCCAGCAGGTCGTGGCTGAAGGCCACCGATTCATGCTGTTCGTCGGCGCCGTAGCCGGCGGTGAAACGGATCTGGCTCAGCGCGTAGTCGAAGCCGGCTTTCTCGGCGATCTGCGCCAGCTTGCGGTTGTATTCAGCCGAATGGTTGGTGCGCTGCTCGATGTTGGAAATCACCAGGCCGCCCGAAACATTGGGCACCCAGTAGGCGAACTTGACCGCGTCGGTTCCTGCGTGTGTCATGAACTGTCTCCCATTCAGGCCGTGTCATTGATCGGTCCGGCGTGGCCGGATTTCGCCAACATTTATTATGTCTACTGATTATATATACAAAGTAGGATTTTCCGTTTTTGGCGCCCGCTTGGGACGGAAATACCAATTTTTCCCTGCCAGGCCGGCTTCGGCTTGTCAGCGCGCGGCTGCAACGTCCCCGGCATTGGCGCCAACCGCCTCGACTGACGGAAGCCTGTCGACCAGCCTTGCAATCTCTCCCGCGACCATTTGGGCGTGGCGGGCGACCTCCGGCAGGCCCATGAGTTCGCCAAAGGTGCCTCGCGCCAGCGGACCGGCGACGAAAAGCCCGGCGACCGACCTGTCGTCCCGACCGATGGCACGGCTATCAAGTGTGGTCGCGATGCCGAGCCCATAGGCGTCAACCTTGATCAGCCCGGCCTCGGCCAGGGAGCGCAGCGCCGGATTGAGCCGTAGCGCCTGACCATGAGCCGGCCCTGTCGTGTTGATGACGGCATCGAAGCGCACCGTCTCGATCCGCGTCTGGCCGCGCCGCTGAAAGCTGACCGCGAGGCTCTCGCCCTCATCGTTCGACGCGACAAGCCTGGCGGCGATGGTGTCGAAGGTGCCGGCGGCCTGGCGGCGGTCGAGCACGGAAGCAATTTGCGGGGCGATCCTGAAGCGATGGACATCCCAGAACACACGCAACTGGCCGACCAGCCTTGCCCGTTCCGGCGGAGCAAGGGCGGCCCACAGCACCGGCCCCTGCAGGCGCAGCTGGTCGAAGACGGACTGCCAGTTGACATTGGCCTCGCGCGCCGACACCAGCGTCGCGCGGATGCTCTTCAGCAAGCCAAGCGCCGATGTGGCCGGCGATGATGCGAAGTCCCCAAAGGGTTCGCCCCGGACATCGGGATGACCGCGCGAGCGCAGCCCGCGGCGCGACAGCGCCAGGATGCGGCCGCGATGGCCACGGCGATCAAGCTCGGCGACCATGTCGGCCGAAGTCAGCCCGGAGCCGACGATCAGCACCGAGGCTTCCGGACCGATCCCGGCAAGTGCCGACGCGGCGTAGGGATCGGCGATGAAGCCCGGCGCTTCGGCCAGCGAGGCAAGCGCTGTCGGGATTGCGGGCGCAGGATGTGTCGCGGCGAGGATGACGATGTCGGCGGCGACAGGTCCGGCGGAGGTCTGGACGGTCCAGCCGGCACCATCGCGTATTACCTGCGTGGCCTGACCTTCGACGTGGCGGACCGCGCCTGAAGCCAAATACGGCGCGAGGTGCTCGGTAACGTAGCGGCCGAACACACGCCGGCGGGATAGGCGTCGCCGCTCTTCCAGAGCGCATCCGCGTCGTGCTCAAGTTCGCCACTGCTAGCCAACCAGCGCGCAAAATGCTGCTGGTCGTCGGGAGCCATGCTCATTCTGACAGCCGGAACATTGACCCGGTGCGATGGCTCTTCGCTGGAATAGGCCAGGCCGCCGCCGAGCGCCGGGCGTGGCTCGATCACCGAGATCGACGAGCGCTCCGGCGCCCGCGCCAGATGCCAGGCCACAGCCGCGCCGGAAAAGCCGCCGCCGATGATGGCGACGCGGAAGCGGCGGGCCGGAGGCAGCGCGTTCACGAGGCGCTGGCGAGCGACTTCGGCCGGTGGTCGCCGGCGATGGTCTCGCCGAACGGGCCGGTGTTGACCGACGAGCCGGCGGCTTTGACCGGATGATCTGTCGGCAGCTTCGGCAGTACGAGTTCGCCGAAACGATAGGCTTCCTCCAGATGCGGGTAGCCGGACAGGATGAAGGTGTCGATGCCGAGGCGCCGGTATTCGTCGATCCGCTCGGCAATGGTGTCGGGGTCGCCAACCAAGGCCGTCCCCGCGCCGCCGCGCACCAGGCCGACACCGGCCCAAAGATTGGGCGCGATCTCGAGTTTGGCGCGGTCGCCGCCATGCAGCGCGCTCATGCGCGCCTGACCAACCGAATCCATGCGGGCAAAGACTTTCTGGGCCGATGCGATGGTCGCGTCGTCGAGCCGGCTGATCAGCCTGTCGGCGGCGGCCCAGGCCTCCTCGGTGGTTTCCCGTGCGATGACATGCAGGCGAATGCCGAAGGAGAGTTTGCGGCCGGCCTTTTCGGCCAGTTCGCGCACGGTATCGAGCTTGCGCTCGACATCGGCGGGCGGTTCGCCCCAGGTCAGATATTTGTCGATCTCCTGCGCCGCCACTGTCGACCCGGCATCGGACGAGCCGCCGAAATAGAGCGGCGGATAGGGCGTCTGCACCGGCGGGAACAGCAGCCTGCCGTCCTCGATGTGGAAATGCTTGCCCTCGTGCTCGACCGTCTCGCCGCTCAGCACGCGCTTGTAGATTCGCAGGAATTCCTGCGTCACCTCGTAGCGCTCGGCATGCGAGAGGAAAATGCCGTCGCCCTTGTTCTCCAGCGGATCGCCGCCGGTGACGACATTAATGAGCAGGCGCCCGTTGGAGATGCGGTCGAGCGTGGCGGTCATGCGCGCGGCGAGCGTCGGCGACTGCAGGCCAGGCCGCACGGCGACCAGGAAGCGCAGCCGCTCGGTCTGCGGCACCAGCGCCGAGGCAATCACCCAGGAATCCTCGCACGACCGGCCGGTCGGCAGCAGCACGCCATAATAACCCAGCGTGTCGGCCGCCTTCGCCACTTGCGTCAGATAGGGCAGATCGACCGATCTGCCGCCCTCGGCGGTGCCGAGATAACGGCTGTCGCCATGCGTCGGCAGAAACCACAGAACCTTGATGAGGTCGGGAACGTCCTTGGTCACGGCCGGCCTCCCGCAATGCCGCGGCGGCGGCCTGACAGGGTTGAAAGCGGGGGCAGAGGGGCGGGCATGGCGGAGTCCTGTCCGGGAAAACCAGATCGCTCGCACACTTTGCTTATTCTATAAACTCTGTAGAGTTAGTTTATTCCAATTCCTCCGGTGAAATTGGAAATTCTCTCCGCAGGATCGCCGCAGCGGTCCCCCACAGTCACGTCGGGAGATTCCGAGGGCCCGGGTCGCAACGCGGCCAGATCAAGTGCGCTTCCACCTCGTTGAGCCGGTCTATCGAACATCAGGCATTCCAATATAATCTGATCATTCTGGTGAACGAAGACGTGGATTTGCCATGGACCTGGATCCTTCGACGCTCAATCGGGCGTTTCCGCTGCGCGATCAGATCTATCACAAGATCCGCAATCTGATTGTCATCGGCCAGATGAAGCCGGGGGAAGTCATCAACGAGGTGGCCATCGCCGAAGCCCTCGGCGTCTCGCGCACACCGGTGCGCGAAGCGGTCAAGCGCATCAGTGACGAGGGCCTCGTCACCATCCTGGCGCAGACCGGCACCTATGTCGCGCCGATCAACCGCGTCGACCTGGAAGAAGCCTATGTCATCCGCCGCGCCCTGGAGATGGAGAGCGCCAGGCGCGCGGCCGTCAAATTCACGCCATCGGCCGGCGAACTTCTGGAGGACAATATGGCGGCGCACCGGCTTGCCATATCGCGCGGCAGATATGCCACCGCGATCCAGCTCGACGACGTCTTTCACCGCACCATCGCCGAAATCTGCGGCCTGCCGAAAATCTGGCGCGCCGTCGACATCTCCAAGGCGCAGATGGATCGGGGCCGCTACCTCGTCATCCCGAAGCCCGGCTATGGCGAACAGACGATCGAACAGCACGGCGCCATTCTCGACGCACTGAAGCGCCACGACGCCGAAGGCGCCGCGCAGGCGATGGAGCACCACATCGAAACGTCGTTCCGCAACACGCTCGAAGTCGCCGCCGAGCTGCTCGGCTGAAGCCGGCCGCACTGGATCCGATCAGACATGCAAAGGCGGATTGATGGCGCGTGTCCGCCTCGGCACGATCTCGAGCTCGCCATCGGGCACGGCGGCCGCGATGCCGACAATGTGCCGGTCCGTCAGACGCAGGCTGCGGAACGCCCAACGCGAGGCATCGTCATCGATCTCGTCGCCGAAATGGGCAATGGGCGGAGAAACCTCCAGGTCCAGTTCAAGCTTCTTCACCGGCAAGGAGAGGCCAATGCCGCGCGCTTTCACATAGGCTTCCTTGAGCGTCCACAGCGTGAAGAAGAAATCCTGTCTCGCCTGCCCGCTCATGGTCTCGAAGCGCGCGCGTTCCCGGGGTGAAAGGACCGCCGGGGCCAGTTCGGCGAGACCGACATCGCGGTCGCGCGGCTCGGCGTCGACGCCGAACTCCGCGAAAGTGGCAATCGCGCAAGCCACCAGGCCATGCGTGTGGGACAGGCTGAAGTGGAGGCCACTGACGCCCAGCCTATCGTCGATGAAGGGGCGGCCGTGCCGGTTGGCGTCAAAGCGCCAGTGTTCCGGGGCGATAGCGCGGTAGCGCGACAGGGTGGTCCTGACCAGGCCGCGAACCGCGAGATGCTGAAGCCGGGCAGGCTCGGACTTGAAGGCGTCATGCCGATCACGCTCAGGCCTACTCAGGAGCCGCAGGCAGGCGGCCTGATCGTCCACGCCGAAGTCGTCGAGCGGGCACGTACCAGAGATCGACCCGGCCGCATCGTGGATCGCTTTCTTTCATGGCCGAAGCCGGCGTGGCGCGGGTGACGACATCACGATTGTTCCAGGCAAATCCGCAGCACTGCGTTCGATCGCGGCCCGATGACGATCCAGGAGCGGAGGACTGCGATGCGCGTCTTCATGTGTCCGGGACAGGGTATCTTGTCGCGACCCACCACCCTGATCGTCCAGGAGGGCGGTTACCCCTCGCCGAGGCCTGGGCTGTCACTGGCGGCGTTTCTTCGAGGATTTGGCGCAGGGCAGGCCCGCTGACGCTTGTCGTTGGCAGACCCGAAGAGACTGTTTGGTGGAGCCAATCGGAATCGAACCGACGACCTCTTGAATGCCATTCAAGCGCTCTCCCAACTGAGCTATGGCCCCACTCCCGGCAGTCAGCCGGCGCCGTTTCCGGCGAAGAGATCAGCGCGGGTTGGAACACCGCGCCGTTAGTGCAGGCGGCTTCTAACCCCGCCTTTCCAAGATATCAAGCCTTGAATATCGGCTTTTTGTTCACAGGCCGAGAAAGCCTGCAAACGTTGGCGTCCCGGGTCGATCAGACCTCGTCGTCGTCGTCGCCGACGCCGATCATGTCGGCAACGTCGTCGTCTTCTTCTTCTTCGTCGGCAAGGAAGGTGTCATCCTCTTCGTCGCCGAGATCAACGTCCTCGTCATCGCCGAGATCCGGCAGGTCGTCACCCTTGACGTCCTCGTCGGCCTCTTCGAGCGAGACGACTTCAACGCCCTCTTCGTCCTCGGCGTCCACTTCCTTCTCGGCCACTTCCTCTTCCTCCTCGAGGGCGGCGATCTTGCCTTCCTCGAAATAGGAACGCGGATAGGTCTTGCCGGTGTAGGGCGAGACGATCGGGTCCTTGTTCAGGTCGTAGAATTTTCGACCCGTCTCGGGGTCGATACGCTTTGTGCCAAGTTCGGTTTTTGCCACGGCAAGCCTCGTGAATAAAAGAGTGGTCCCCTTAACCACTGTTTGCGGCGCTGTCAAAGCCAAAAGCCGGCGTCACAAAACCAAGTCCTGAAAGGCCTCGCGCCAAGTGACGACCATGGGGATGACCATTTCGCCCCGGCGTGATACGAGACCGCCGCAACAAATGAAAAGCGCCGGCCCGCCGGCATTCCGTCCAGGGAAATTCCATGTCTCACGCCGCCGCTGCCAAGCCGGCCACCGCCCGTAAATCTCAAGCCCTTTCCGGCACCGCCCGCGTGCCGGGCGACAAGTCGATCTCGCATCGTTCCTTCATGTTCGGCGGCCTCGCCTCCGGCGAAACCCGTATCACCGGCCTGCTCGAAGGCGAGGACGTGATGCGCACGGGCGCAGCCATGAAGGCGATGGGCGCGCATATCGAAAAGCGCGGCGCCGAATGGGTGATCCGCGGCACCGGCAACGGTGCGCTCTTGCAGCCGGAAGGGCCGCTCGACTTCGGCAATGCCGGCACTGGCTCGCGGCTGACCATGGGCCTTGTCGGTACTTATGACATGGAGACGACCTTCATCGGCGACGCTTCGCTGTCGGGCCGGCCGATGGGCCGTGTGCTCGAGCCGCTGCGCCAGATGGGCGTACAGGTGCTGAAGGCGACGCCCGGCGACCGCATGCCGATCACACTGCATGGCCCCGAGCATGCCGCCCCGATCACCTACCGCGTGCCGATGGCCTCGGCGCAGGTGAAGTCGGCGGTGCTGCTCGCCGGCCTCAACACGCCGGGCATCACCACGGTCATCGAACCGGTGATGACGCGCGACCACACCGAAAAGATGCTCAAGGGTTTTGGCGCCAACCTGTCGGTCGAGACCGACGAACGCGGTGTGCGCCACATCTTCATCGAAGGCCAGGGCAAGCTGACCGGCCAGACGATCGCGGTACCGGGCGACCCATCCTCGGCCGGCTTCCCGCTGGTCGCGGCACTGATCGTGCCGGGTTCGGACATTGTCATCGAGAACGTCCTGATGAATCCTACCCGCACCGGGCTGCTTCTGACGCTGCAGGAGATGGGCGGCAAGATCGACATTTTGAACCCGCGCAATGCCGGCGGCGAGGATGTCGCCGACCTGCGCGTGCGTTATTCAGAGCTCAAGGGCGTCACCGTGCCGCCCGAACGGGCGCCGTCGATGATCGACGAGTATCCGGTGCTGGCTGTCGCCGCGAGCTTCGCCGAAGGCGAGACGCTGATGCAAGGCCTGGAAGAATTGCGGGTGAAGGAATCCGACCGGCTGTCGGCTGTCGCCAACGGGCTGAAGCTCAATGGCGTCGACTGCACCGAGGGCGAGGCGTCGCTCACCGTGCGCGGCAAACCCGGCGGCAAGGGGCTGGGTAGGCATCCCAACGGCCTGGATACCACCGTGCAGACGCATCTCGACCACCGCATCGCCATGAGTTTTCTCGTCATGGGATTAGCGACGGAAAAGCCGGTGACCATCGACGACCAGGCGATGATCGCGACGAGTTTTCCGGAGTTCATGGGATTGATGAAGGGGCTGGGCGCGGAGATCGAGTGAGATACGTTTACGTCCATTGGAAACATGACATACCGGAGGAGCCGTCCCACCTCTGGTATGAAGTCGCAGACGACAGTTTCCAGAACCGGACCATAGAATTCTATACCGATGGATCCGTTGGTTTCGCCATTCGCGGCAACGCCATCGATGGATCGGAGGATATCGAAGTCGGGGGAACAAGAAATTCTACCGAGGGCTTCCCTGATCTCGAAGAGATAATCGCAGACAGCCAGTTCGAGGCTTCCGAGGTCACAGCGGCGGATTTCGAACATCAATGGAGCAAAGCGCTTGAAGCGAGACCCCACATGAGCTCGCATATCACCATCGCCATCGACGGACCCGCCGGCGCAGGCAAAGGCACGCTCGCCCGGCGTCTCGCCGACCACTACCGGCTGAACCTGCTCGACACCGGCCTCACCTATCGTGCGGTGGCCTACGCGCTGATCCAGCACGCGCTGCCGCTCGACAATGTCTCGGCGGCCGAAACCGCCGCCCGCCAGGTCGATCTGGCCAAGCTCGACCGAGGAGTCTTGTCGGCGCATGCCGTTGGCGAGGCTGCCTCGAAGGTCGCGGTTTATCCGACCGTGCGGCGCATCCTGGTCGAAAAGCAGCGCGCATTTGCCAGGACGCCGCCGGGCGCGGTGCTGGACGGGCGCGACATCGGCACTGTCGTCTGCCCTGATGCCGACATCAAACTCTATGTGACGGCGAGCGCGGAGGTGCGCGCCAGGCGCCGGCTGGCCGAGATCGAAAGCATCGGCGGCACCGCCAATTTCACCGAAATCCTCGCCGACATCGTGCGCCGCGACGAGCGCGACATGGGCCGCGCCGACTCACCCTTGAAGCCGGCCGCCGACGCGCACTTGCTTGATACCAGCGAAATGGCTATAGAAGCCGCGTTTCTCGCAGCCATGGCGATCATCGACGAGGTCATGGCCAAGAGAAACAAGGCCTGATCCGGGTTTTCTCCCGCATTTCCGTTGCCGGAAACGAAGAAAATACCCATATCGGGCACGAACCAGCCTGCCAGCATTCTTCATGCGCCGGAATTGCCGCTTTAAAGCGGCCCAGGGCTTTTAAAGCCCGGAACGCCGGCAGGCCAACGCAACGCTAACCCACGGCGCCCGTCCCGCTCAGAGATGCGGGGCACTCCAGGAGAAAATATGTCAGCTGCAAATCCCACTCGCGATGATTTCGCGAGCCTGCTCGAAGAATCTTTTACCGCCGGCCATTCCGGCGAAGGCCAGGTCGTCAAGGGCATCATCACCGCCATTGAAAAAGACATGGCCATCATCGACGTCGGCCTCAAGGTCGAAGGCCGCGTGCCGCTGAAGGAATTCGGCGTCAAGGGCAAGGACACCACCCTCAAGGTCGGTGACACCGTCGAAGTCTATGTCGAGCGCATCGAGAACGCGCTTGGCGAAGCGATGCTTTCCCGCGAAAAGGCCCGCCGCGAAGAGAGCTGGGTCCGTCTCGAAGAGAAGTTCACCAAGGGTGAGCGCGTCGAAGGCGTCATCTTCAACCAGGTCAAGGGCGGCTTCACCGTCGACCTCGACGGCGCCGTGGCCTTCCTGCCGCGCAGCCAGGTCGATATCCGCCCGATCCGCGACGTCTCCCCGCTGATGCACAACCCGCAGCCCTTCGAGATCCTCAAGATGGATCGCCGCCGCGGCAACATCGTGGTGTCGCGCCGCACCGTGCTCGAAGAGAGCCGCGCCGAACAGCGTTCGGAAATCGTGCAGAACCTCGAAGAAGGCCAGGTTGTCGAAGGCGTCGTCAAGAACATCACCGATTACGGTGCGTTCGTCGACCTCGGCGGCATCGACGGCCTGCTGCATGTCACCGACATGGCATGGCGCCGCGTCAACCATCCGACCGAAATCCTCAACATCGGTCAGACGGTCAAGGTGCAGATCATCCGCATCAACCAGGAAACCCACCGCATCTCGCTCGGCATGAAGCAGCTCGAGAGCGATCCGTGGTCGGAGATCGGCACCAAGTTCCCGATCGGCAAGAAGATCAAGGGCACCGTCACCAACATCACCGACTACGGCGCGTTCGTCGAGCTGGAGCCGGGCATCGAAGGCCTCATCCACGTTTCGGAAATGTCGTGGACCAAGAAGAACGTGCATCCCGGCAAGATCCTGTCGACGACGCAGGAAGTCGACGTTGTCGTGCTCGAGGTCGATCCGGCCAAGCGCCGCATTTCGCTCGGTCTCAAGCAGACGCTGGAAAACCCGTGGGAAGCGTTCGCGCGCAGCCATCCGGTCGGCAGCCAGGTCGAGGGCGAGGTCAAGAACAAGACCGAGTTCGGCCTGTTCATCGGCCTCGAAGGCGACGTGGACGGCATGGTGCACCTCTCCGACCTCGACTGGACCCGTCCGGGCGAGCAGGTCATCGAAGAGTACAATCGCGGCGACATGGTCAAGGCGCAGGTGCTCGACGTCGACATCGAGAAGGAGCGCATCTCGCTCGGTATCAAGCAGCTGGCCCGCGACACGGTCGGCGAAGCAGCGACTTCGGGCGAACTGCGCAAGAACGCCGTCGTCACCTGCGAAGTCATCGGCGTCAAGGATGGCGGTCTGGAAGTGCGGCTGGTCGACAGCGGCATCGAGACCTTCATCAAGCGCTCCGATCTGAGCCGTGACCGCGACGAGCAGCGCCCCGAGCGCTTCACCGTCGGCCAGAAGGTCGATGCCCGCGTCATCGCCTTCGACAAGAAGACCCGCAAGCTGCAGGTCTCGATCAAGGCGCTGGAAATCGCCGAAGAGAAGGAAGCGGTCGCCCAGTACGGCTCGACCGACTCCGGCGCTTCGCTGGGCGATATCCTGGGTGCCGCGCTGAAGAAGCAGGGCAACTAAGTCCTTCGCAACGCGAAACCCTTCGCGTCATCTCGAAAACAAAACCCCGCCGGAGCGATCCGGCGGGGTTTTTCTTTGGAAGCCAGGTCGACTTCTGGCGAAAGCCAGGTCGACGGACGCTGAGCTATGCCCGGCCGTAGAGCGGCACCAGCGTTCCGCTCATCGCCTGGTTGGCGGGCGAGGCGAGATAGGCGATGGCCTCGGCCGCCGCTTCGAGGCTGACCCATTTGGTGAAATCGGCATCCGGCATGTCGGCGCGGTTTGCCGGCGTGTCGAGCGTCGACGGCGCCACGGCATTGACCAGGATGCCCTTGGCCTTGAGCTCTTCGGCCATCGCCACCGTCATGGCCGCGACCGCCGCCTTGCTGGCCGTGTAGGCGACCATGCCGGCACCGCGCCTGGGATCAAGACCCGCGCGTGCGGTGACGTTGACGATGCGGCCTGATGTGCCCGATGTCAGCATCGAACGGATTGCGGCGCGGCTGCACAGGAAGGTGGTGCGGGCGTTGGTGTCCATCATCTCGGCAAAGGACGCCGATTCGATCTTTTCCACCGGCGCCATGGCGAAACCGCCGGCCAGATGGATCGATCCCCACAAGGCAGGAACCTGGGCATAGAAACTTTCAACCTTGGCGGAGTCCGACAGGTCGACATTGTGCGCCAGCTTGACATTCTCGTGCGCGGCGAAAGGAAAATGCTGGGGTGCCGCGGCGTGCGCGTTCGGCACATGGCAGATCGCGCCCTGTTCCAGCAGCCGGCCAACCACTGCACCGCCGAGCGCGCCGGTTCCACCGGTCACAACGATATGCCTGCCTTGAAGTGTTTCCGTCATCCTGGACCGCTCCTGTCGTGTTTTTATGATTTTGTCGCTTGTTGTGCCCCGCCGACGCGAAGCGTCGCGCCTTTCCGGCGATCACTCAACTGATATCTCGACATGGCAGCTGTCGCGTCTTTGCATGCGTCAGAACGCATATGCCGTCAGCCATGTGGCTGTCGCGGCACAGCCGAGCCGGCAAAGCGTCCGATGCAGGTTGGACAATCAACGCTGGCCTGCAGGCTTCAATCGACCGTGATTTCGATGACGCAGGGCAATCCCGTTGCCCGGGCGCGCTTCAGCGCCTGTGGCAAGGCGCCGATCTCGGCCAGCCGTTCGGCTGATATGCCATAGGCTTCGGCCAGCTTGCAGAAATCCGGCGGCGCCGGCGAGACCCCGACAGGTTCGACGCCGACATCGAGCATCGAGGTTTCGATCTCGCGATAGCCCCTGTTGTTCCAGACCACGAAGATGACCGGCGCGTCGGAATCAAGTGCGACACCCAGTTCCGGCAATGTGAACTGGAAGCCGCCGTCGCCGGTCAGGCAGACGACCGGCACGTCGGGCATGGCAAGGGCGGCGCCGATTGCCGCCGGCGGGCCGTAACCAAGCGCGCCGAAGCCGGTGGCGGCGTTGAACCAGCCGGCCGGTCGATCGTGGTCATAGTAGAGGTTCGCGGCGTAGATCGGCTGTGTCGAGTCGCCGACGATGATGGCGCCCGGCAAAGCATCGCGGATCGTTTCCACGGCATGCACCTGCGCCACATAGGCCGGGCTGAGCTCGGCGAATGCCGCCTTCCGTGCCGCGGCGGCACGTGCCTCACCGTCCGGCGCGGCGGCATGGGCGGGGCCGATCGCCGCCAGCAAGGCTTCGATTGCCTCGGCGCAGTCGGCCTGGATGCCAACCGTCACCGGGCGGCGCGCGAGCTGATCGGCGCCGATGTCGATGCGAATCAGGTTGGAAGGCAGCACAAAGCCACCGTCGCCATAGCCGTCATAGTCGGTCGGGCCGAATTCGGTACCGGCGGCAATCACCAGATCGGCCTCGGCCATCAGGGCACGAACCGCCTTCAGGCTTGGGCTTGCCGGTACGCAGAGCGGGTGGCGGTGTAGCAGACCGCGCGCATTGGTGGTCTCGACGACCGGCGCGCCGAGGGCCTCGGCCAGCCGCCGCAGCGCCGCCTCGGCCCGCTTGGCGCCGCCGCCGGCCAGGATCAGCGGATGGCGGGCAGTGGCGATGAGTTTGGCTGCACTTGCTATTGCCGCACCGTTCGGCGCCGGCGGGGCCGAATTGCTCAGCAGCGCCGCGATATCGTCAGCCGGTATGACCATGACATCGGTCGGGATCTCGATGTGCACCGGGCCGGGCCGCGAGGATGAAAACAGCGCGAAGGCCTGCGCCAGCGCGCCCGGCAATTCGTTGGCCTGGGTGACGCGTAGCGACAGCAGCGCCACCTTCTCCATCATGCCCCGCTGGTCCGGCAGCTCGTGCAGGAAGCCCAGCCCCTTGCCCAGCGTCGGCATGGCGTTGACGCCGGATATGACCAGCATCGGCACCGAATCGGCGCGCGCCTGACCCATGGCGGTGATGGTATTGGTCAGCCCCGGTCCGGTGATGACGAAGGCGACGCCCGGTCTGCCGCTGGCACGGGCATAACCGTCGGCCATGAAGCCGGCGCCCTGTTCGTGGCGCGGCGTGACATGGCGGATTTTCGAGCGCGCCAGGCCTCGGTAGAGCTCGACCGTGTGGACGCCTGGAATGCCGAAGACGGTGTCGACGCCATGCGCTTCGAGCAGCGTGATGAGGGCTTCGCCGAGTGTTGTCATTGGTTCTCCTCCCTTAGAGCCGATCACTGTTCGGAACAGTGATCGGCTCGGTCCCTTTGTTTTCAACGCAATTCCGGACGGAAAACCGCATGTCACTTTTCCTGGAATTGCTTTAGCGGCGCGAGGCCTAGTTCGGCCTCGACAGTCTTGATGCCAATCGCCGCCAATTCGCCGGGCGAGAACATCTCGCCGGCCAGGCAGCCTTCAATCCAGAGTCCGTCGATGATCGCATTGATCGCGATGGCATGGTGGCGCAATTGGCTTGCGTCCGGCGTGCGCCGTTCGGCGGCAAGCACCTCGGTCACAACCGCTTCCACCTCATTGCGAAAGCCAAGGTAGCCTTCGCGGTGGGCGCGAGCCAGGCTCGGATCCGCACCGGCACGGCCGATGAAGGTTGCCCAGAGTGAAAACACCCGCGCGTCGATGATCGGCACGTTGAGGTTGGCGGTGACGAAAGCCGCAAGGCGCTGGCGCGGTGAGGCATCTTCCATGACCAACGCCGCTTTCGCCTGCTCGGTCATGCGGTCCATGAGCGCCGCATAGGCTTCCTGCAGCAGTTCTTCCTTGCCGGGGAAATAGTGCCGGATCAGCCCGGCGGTGACGCCGGCACGCAATGCGATGGTGCGCAAGGTGGCGCCCTGCAGGCCATGTTCCGCCACGCTGTCCAGAGTGGCCTCGATCAGATCCTGCCGCCGCCGCTCTTCGCCCTCGCGGCGGAACCTGCGGCGGGTTGGCGCATTCATTGGCGCAGGATCGGCCGCGTCAGGCATGTCGGCCCACCCTCGCAGGCGATGCAGAGCGCATCCGCCTCGAAGATTTCGACCGTGCAGCCGGCGGCTTCCATCGCGGCCTTGGTTTTTGGAAAGCCCGCAACGGCAATGACCTTGTGTGGGCTGGTCGGCAGCACATTCAGGCTGAGGCCGTTGGAAGCCGCGAACTCGTCGGCGTCGCCTTCGACCAGCCGGATGTTGCGCGCTTTCAGCATCTGATAGAACGGGGCCGGCAAAAGCGGCGAATAGACCAAAGCGAGGTCGTCGGCCAGCGGGCTGATCACCGACATCAGATGCAGGCATGCCTCTTCGCCCTGCCATAGCGGCAGGTCAAAGCCGTAGACGGAAACGCCCAGCGGCGTCAGCAGGCTGGAGACCTGCTGGATGCCTTCCTGGTTGGAGCGGACACCGCGCCCGATCACCAGCGTGCGGGCGTCCAGCCAGACACAATCACCGCCTTCGACCTGGCCAGGCGCCTCGACGCGACCGAGGATCGGAATGCCCAGCCTTGTGTAGGTTTCCTCATGCAGCGAGGGCTCGCTGGCGCGCAAAGGCTTGCCCATGGACAGAATCAGCGCGCCGCGGTCGGTCATCAGCGACGGGTCGTGCGTGAACACCGAATCCGAAAGGCCATCGGCCTTGTCCTCGATCCATTCGATTTCGGCACCGGAAGCCGCCACCAGTTCAGCAAGGAGCGCATGCTGCGATGCTGCTTTCGCCGGATTGAATCCTGGGCCATAGTGCCAGGCAGCTTTGTCGGCGTTGCGCATGGCGTTGGCCGCCGACCGCATCAGCACGCGTCGCAGCGGCGCCGCCATGGACTGTGATCCGAAAGCGCTCATCGGAGCCCTTTTTAGCTGAAAAAAATCGAGAAAATTTCATGAGAGGCTATTTATACACTTGCACAACAAGCTCGCAAGTGCCGTAATGAGTGGGATTGACGGGCTCGCGCCGTTGGGTCCATGCTGAAGTCTGGAGCGGGGCAGTACAGCGTATATGTTGATTAGCCGAATGGACGTTCGACGAACTGCCGCCGACCATACAGAGGTCACCCGGTGAGCGCGGTGGAAGCTGCCGCGGTCCAATCAGGCAAGGCGCAGGACGGCGCTGCCGAAGCCATCCATGTCGAAAACCTGCACAAGAAATTCGGCCAGTTGCATGTGCTGAAGGGCGTGTCGCTGTCGGCGCGCGATGGCGAGGTGATCGCCATCATCGGCGGCTCGGGCTCGGGCAAATCGACGCTGCTGCGCTGCATCAACTGCCTGGAAAACCCGACCAGCGGCATCATTCGCGTCAACGGCGAAGAGATCAAACTGAAGGCCGATAGTCACGGCCACACCATTCCCGCCGACCGCAGGCAGATCGAGCGCATCCGCTCCAAGCTCGGCATGGTGTTCCAGAACTTCAACCTGTGGAGCCACATGACGCTGATCGAAAACGTCATCGAGGTTCCCGTGCATGTGCTCGGCGTCAAGCGCGACGAGGCGATCGCCCAGGCCGAAAAGCTGCTTGTGCGCGTCGGGCTTGCCGAAAAACGCGACGTCTATCCCGCCTATCTGTCGGGCGGCCAGCAGCAGCGCGCCGCGATCGCCCGCGCGCTTGCCATCAATCCGCGCGTCATGCTGTTCGACGAGCCGACCTCGGCGCTCGACCCGGAACTGGTCGGCGAGGTGCTGAAGGTGATCGGCGATCTGGCGCGCGAAGGCCGCACCATGGTGCTGGTCACCCACGAGATGAAGTTTGCCCGCGAGGTCGCGACCCACGTCGTCTATCTCTACAACGGGCTGGTCGAGGAAGAAGGCCCGCCGGAGCAGATCTTCGGCGCACCGAAATCCGAAAGGCTGAAACAGTTCATCCGCAACATCGGCTAGGGACAGGCCGGGACGGAAGAAAACCGGGAACGAACAACAAACTGGGAGTTTGAAATGAAGACTGTGCTGAAGACATTCGCCGCGGCGCTGCTGCTCGGCGTCGCCGCCATGGGCGTGGCCAAGGCCGATCCGGTCAAGATCGGCGTCGCCGCCGAGCCGTATCCGCCCTTCACCTCGCCGGACGCTTCCGGCAAATGGGTCGGCTGGGAGATCGAGTTCATCGACGCCGTGTGCGCCGAGGAGAAACTCGACTGTGTCATCACGCCCGTTGCCTGGGACGGCATCATCCCGGCGCTGACCACCAAGAAAATCGACCTCATCGTCTCGTCGATGTCGATCACCGACGAACGCAAGAAGACGATCGACTTCTCCGACAAGTACTACAACACGCCGACGGCGATCATCGGACCGAAGGATCAAAAGTTCGGCGCCTCGCCTGACGACCTCAAGGGCAAGGTACTCGGCGTCCAGGTGTCGACCGTGCACGCCGTCTACGCCAAGAAGCACTTCGGCGCCACGGCGTCCGAGATCAAGGAATACCAGACGCAGGACGAGGCCAACCAGGATCTCGCCGCCGGCCGTCTCGACGCGGTGCAGGCCGATTCCATCGCGCTCGGCGAATTCCTCAAGTCGGACCAGGGCAAGGCCTGCTGCGACCTGAAGGGCATGGTGGCTCCGGATCTCGAGGTGCTCGGACCGGGCGTCGGCGCTGGCGTGCGCAAGGAAGACACCGAGCTGAAGGGAAAGATCAACGCCGGCATCAAGGCGATCCGCGCCAACGGCAAATATGACGAAATCTCGAAGAAGTACTTCGATTTCGACATCTACGGTGCCGACGCGCAGTCGAACTGACGACCCTCGCATCAGCCGGAGGCACGACGTCAGGTCGTGCTCTCCGGCTTCCCACGCATGCTTGCCGCCGGCCACTGGCGTCGGCGGATAGAGCCAGCAATCCGGGGGCAAAGCTGATCGACGCATTCCTTCCGGCCTCGGCGGCCGGCATCATCGAACTCCTCTCGCCCGCGCCCGTCGGCTGGGGCGGCACACTCATGCTCGGGCTGCTGCATTCGCTGGAGATTGCCGTTGGCGCCACGATCGTCGGCCTGCTCATCGGGATCTGCGGTGCCTATGGCAAGCTTTACGGCGGACCGGTCGTGCGCGACCTGCTCGCGGTCTACACCACCGTGGTGCGCGCCGTGCCGGAACTGGTGCTGATCCTGCTGCTCTATTATGCCGGCACCGACCTGATAAACCAGGTGCTGACCGCGATCGGTTACCAGCGTGTCGATATTAGCGGGCTGGTGGCCGGCATAGCCGTGCTCGGCTTCTGTCAGGGCGCCTATTCGACGGAGGTCATGCGCGGCGCGATCCTGGCCATCCCGCAGGGCCAGATCGAAGCCGCCCGCGCCTTCGGCATGTCTCCCGGCCTTCTCCTGCGGCGCATCACGCTGCCGGCGATGCTGCCCTTTGCCATTCCAGGTCTTGCCAATCTGTGGCTGATCGCGACCAAGGACACCGCGCTGCTGGCCGTCGTCGGCTTCTTCGAGCTGACGCTTGCGACGAGGCAGGCGGCAGGCGTTACCAAGGCCTATCTGATATTCTATCTCGCCGCCGGCGTGCTCTATCTCGCGGTTACGTTGTTTTCGAACTTCCTGCTTGGCCGCGCCGAGAAATGGGCGCGGCGCGGCATGCCTTCGATCAAGGAGGCACGCTGATGGCGGGCGAAGCAGCCATCATCAACACGGCGGCGCGCGCCTCGCTCTGGCTGCAGCCGCATCGCATCGTCCTCATCCTGATCGCGCTCGGGCTGGTGCTGTCGGCCGCCTTTTTCATGCGCTGGGACTGGCTGCCGCAATATTGGGAAATGGGCCTGATGGGCATCTGGCGCGCCCTGTGGATCCTGGCCGTCACCTGCGCGCTCGGCTTCCTGATCGCCGTGCCGGTCGGGCTGGCGCAGGCCGCCGGTTCAATCTGGGTTGCGGCACCGGCGAAAGTCTTCTGTACCATCATCCGCGGTACGCCGCTGCTGTTGCAATTATGGCTGCTCTATTACGGGCTGGGCTCGCTGTTTCCGCAATATCCATGGATCCGCGACTCCTGGATGTGGCCCTATCTCAGACAGGCCTGGCCGTATGGCGTTCTGGCTCTGACCCTGTCCTTCGCCGGTTACGAGGGCGAAGTGATGCGCGGCGCCTTTGCCGGCGTGCCCAAGGGACAGCTGGAGGCCGCCCGCGCCTTCGGCATGAGCCGCTGGAAGATCTTCCGGCGCATCTGGCTGCCGCAGGCCTTCTACCGGGCGCTGCCGACGCTGACCGGCGAGACCGTGTTGCAGTTGAAGTCGACGCCGCTGGTGGCGACGATCAGCGTGATCGACATCTTCGCCGTCGCCGGCAAGGTGCGGCAGGACACCTACCTCACCTACGAGCCCTTGCTGCTGCTGGCGTTGATCTATATGGCGATCACCGGCATTCTGGTCCTGGCCCTCAGCCGGATCGAGGCGCGGATTCCGGTCAAGGTCGGCTAGGAAGACGTGGTGAATAGCGAGTAGTGAGTAGCGAATAGGGGCGCCTCGCTATTCCCCTACTCGCTACTCCCTATTCGCTACTCACTTAGGAACCTATTGCGATGCAACTCAGTCTCGACCAGGCAACAGGATTGTGCCGGATGGCGGCACTCGGCGCCGGCGCCAATGAGGAGGCGGCGCAATCGCTCACCGCCTCGATCATCGCCGCGGAGGCGGAAGGGCTTTCGACCGTCGGCCTGTCACATTTCATCGATTATCTCGAAGCGCTGGAAGCCGGGCGCATCGACGGCAATGCCGATCCGGTGATCACCAGGCCGGCGCTGGCGATCTATCTCTCCGACGCACGCGGCGGACTGGCGCATACCGGCTTCGACCGGACGATCGACGATCTTGCCAAGGCGGCAAAACTGTTCGGCGTCGCCATCTTCTCGCAGAAGAACGCCTATACGTGCGGCGCGCTCGGCTATTTCACCGGCAGGCTGGCCGCACAAGGGCTGGTGTCGTTCGCCGCGACCAACGGCCCGGCGGTGCTTGCCGGCTCGGGCTCGGTCAAGCCGGTCTATTGCACCAACCCGATGTCGTTTGCCGCGCCTGCCGCCGACGGCGCGCCGCTGGTCATCGACCAGTCGTCGAGCGCCACCGCCTTCGTCAACATCCGCAAGGCGGCCGAGGACGGCAAGAAAATCCCCGAAGGCTGGGCGCTGGACGCCAGCGGCAACCCGACCACCGACCCGGCCGCCGCCATGAAGGGCGCCATGCTTGCCTTTGGCGGCCAGCGCGGCGCCAACATCGCGCTGATGGTCGAAGTGCTGGCGGCGGGCATTTCCGGGGCCAACTGGTCGCTCGATGCGCCCTGGTTCAGCGGCGGGCCGGACAGCCCCGGGACCGGCCTGTTCGTGCTGGCCATCGAGCCCAAGCTGCTCGACCCGGATTTCGAGCAGCGGATGAAGGACCAGCTCGACCGCTTGCGCCGCCGCTATGGCGTGCATGTGCCGGGCCGTGCCCGGGCGGAAGCCGCCGAGAAGGCGCAGGCGCGCGGCATCAACGCGCCCAAGGCGGTGGTGCAGCGCATTTCCGAATTCGCCGAGCGCTATTCGGCCTGAATAGATTTTTTCCGCGCCTCGGTGAACCTTCCCGCGCGCCACGACGACGAATAGCTGTCCGGGTTGGGTTTGCCCGGTCGGTGTCTTCTGTCGGATGCGTCCAGGGCTGGGGCGGGCGTCTCACGCCACGCTGATACCGTCTCAGGTCAGGCCGCCTCGTTGGACCCTGGTTTCGACATGAACCGCACCCGGAAAACCCCGTTTCGGCGGGGTTTTCTGCGTTTCGTCCTGCACACATAAACATGATCGTGAAAGTTAACTTTTGTTAACTTGACTTGACGGGAGCCATCGGGCGTTTGCGAGGAGATATTCAACCAGACAGGAGTACGATGTCCGTAACCACCGACGCTTCCCGCGGCAGACTGATCATTCCGGCGCTCGGCCGCCTGTATTCGTCGCTGCATGACGCCGGCGAAACCGTGCTGCGCGTCGTCGCCGGCGCGTTCCTCACCATCCATGGCTCGCAGAAGATCACCAATCCCTTCGGCGCCGCCGAGATGGTCGAAGGCCTCGGCTTCTATCCCGGCGCCTTCTGGTCGTTGCTTTTGGCCTGCACCGAGTTTTTCGGCGGCATTTTCATCGCCATCGGGTTTTTGACGCGCCCGGCCGCTTTTGCCGGCCTGTTTGTGTTGCTGGTGACCGTCTGGTTCCATTGGGTCACTATGGGCCAGGGTTTTTCGGGCGCCGAAAAAGTCGCTTTTGTGGGCCGCGATCCTGCTCTTCTTCGTCATTCGCGGCGGCAACAGTCACTCGGTCGACGCCCGCATCGGCAAGGCGTTCTAACAAGCTTTGAAGAGGGGTGACGCGACGACGCGTCACCCTTTGCCTTTGGCGCAAAACCGACTATGAAACGGCTTCAGCCAAGCCATCTGGAACGTGCGCCGGAGCCAGCCATGACCGAAATCCTGCAGACCCCAAAGCTCGTCGTCGTCTTTGGCGGTTCTGGCTTTGTCGGCCGCCATGTCGTGCGCGCGCTGGCCAAGCGTGGCTACCGCATCCGGGTCGCCTGCCGGCGGCCCGACCTTGCCGGCCATTTGCAACCGCTCGGCAATGTCGGCCAGATCCAGCCGGTGCAGGCCAATGTGCGGGTGCGCTGGTCGGTCGACCGCGCCGTGCAAGGTGCCGACCATGTCGTCAATCTCGTCGCCATCCTGCATGAGACCGGCCGGCAGAAATTCAACACCGTGCACGACTTCGGCGCCCGCGCCGTGGCCGAGGCAGCGCGCTCGGTTGGCGCCGGGCTCACCCATATTTCAGCACTTGGCGCTGATCTGGGCTCCGAATCGGATTACGCGCGCACCAAGGCGCTTGGCGAGAAGGCCGTTCTGGAGACGATCGCCGATGCCGTGATCTTTCGGCCGTCGATCAATTTCGGACCAGAAGACAGCTTCTTCAACCGCTTCGCCAACATGGCGCGCTATTCGCCAGCGCTGCCGCTGATCGGTGGCGGCCAGACCAAGTTCCAGCCGGTCTATGTCGGCGACGTCGCCGAAGCGGTGGCGCGCTCGGTCGACGGCAAGATCGGTGGCGGCCAGATCTACGAGCTCGGCGGCCCCAATGTGCTCACCTTCAAGGAGTGCATGGAAGAGCTGCTCGCCGTGATCGAGCGCAAGCGCCTCTTGGTGCCGGTGCCGTGGTGGGTGGCCAACATCCAGGCCTCGATCCTCGGCCTGTTGCCCAATCCGTTGCTGACCAAGGACCAGGTGATGCAGCTGCGCGAGCACAACATCGTTTCGGAAGCCGCCGCTAAGGCCAACCGAACACTCGCCGGGCTCGGCATTCAGCCGCAATCGATCGCGACGATCCTGCCGAGCTACCTCTGGCGCTTCCGCGCCGCCGGCCAGTTCCAGCAGCGCAAGCCCGCGGCATAATTTCCAGAAGAGCCTTGCCCTTCAACGTTGTCGCGATGTGACCTGCATCGGCAACCCGCCTTGCGGCTGCGTCGTCAATTTCTGCACTGGCCAGGGCTTGGTCTCGGCGGTCGTATCGAAGCGGAAGCGCGACAACAGGATGGCGAGCGCGATGATCGCCTCCTGCATGGCGAAACTGGCGCCGATACAGACGCGCGGGCCGGCGCCGAACGGCAGATACTGGAAGCGATCGATTTTTTCGCGGTTCCCCGGGTGGAAGCGCTCGGGCAGGAAGGCATCGGGCCTGTCCCACAGCTTCCTGTGGCGATGGACGACCCAGGGCATGACCAGCACGGCCGCGTGCTTGGGGATATAAAGATCCTTCCAGGTCTCCGGAACGATCGGCTCGCGGTTGATCGAGGGCGCCGGCGGGTAGAGCCGGAGCGCCTCGTCGAAAGCCGCGCGGGTCAACGGCATGGCGTCGAGCCATTTCGTCGGATCGGGCTCGCGCGCCAGCACCTCGTCGATCTCCTGCTCGACGCGGTTACGCTCCCACGGCGATTCGGCCAGGCAATAGAGCGTCCAGCCCAGCGCCCGCGCGGTGGTCTCATGGCCGGCGCCGATGAAGGTGATGATGTTGTCCTCGACTTCCGAGCGCGTCAGCCCGTCGGGGCCTTCGGCCTTGAGCAGCAGCGTCAGGAAATCCTGCGGCACGCCATCGGGATCACGCTTGAAACGCTCCTCGCGCATCTTGACGGTGTCGGTGACGATCTTGCGGAAATAGGCCATGGTCTTGCGGCCACGGATGCGGGTGAGCCGCGGCAGCCAGTCGGGCGCGCGCAGCAGATCGAGCGGATCGACACGGCCCATGGTCTCGAACAAGCGGTCGATCTCATTGGCGAAACTGCCCGGCTCGCCCGCGATCTCGCCGGAGAACAGCGTCTCGGCCAGAATGTCGTAGGTGAGCAGCGTCATGTCATGGGCGATGTCTGATGTGCCGCCGTCCTCGTAGCGGGTGACAAACTCCAGCGTGCGCTTCAGCATCGGCTGGGCAAAGCCGAAGATGTGGCGCGGCGTGAACACCGGCGCCATCGCCTTGCGCGACCGCTTCCACACCTCGCCCTCGGCGGTCAGCAGGCCATCGCGCAGGATCGGCCGCAGGATCTTCTGGCGCACCGTCGCCATCTTGTAGTTCTTGGCGTTGTCGACCAGCACATGGCGGATGAGGCCGGGATCGTTGGCGATGACCAGATGCCCGCCAACGCCATTCACCGATATCCAGGGTTCGTTGTAGGTCGGCTCGCCCACAGTTCGAGCGGGTTGCGGTAGACGATGCGGATCATCTCCAGCGTCGAAGGCGGCGACGTGCGCGGCTTCGGTGCGGGTGGAACGAAGGGGGCGGGCTGAGTGTCCATGAAGTGCTCCGCTGCTCTGTTAATGTAGTGGCTGGTGATCCGGGCGTCCATGTGACCGAACGGCAGGCAATTCGCGGCACGAAGCAGACGGTCGGTTCATCCGATCGTGACCGCTGCGCCAGATGTCCCGCCTTGTCCGCCGGGACGCTCTGCCTTAGTGACAGTCACCAACAGATACCGCCTGATAAAGGAGCCCACCCTTGAAGCACCAGTTGAACATCATCATCGGCAGCACGCGGCCCGGCCGCGCCGGCCCGGTTTTTGCCGAATGGCTGGAGACGTTCGCGCGCGAACACGGGAAATTCGACCCGGTGCTGACCGACATTGCCGCGTTCCACCTGCCGGTGCTGGACGAGCCGCATCATCCAAGGCTTGGCAATTATCAGAACGACCACACCAAGGCCTGGTCGAAGGCGATCGACGCCGCCGACGCCTTCGTCTTCGTGGCGCCGGAGTACAATTATTTCGCGGCCCCTGCGATCGTCAACGCCGTCGACTACCTGCTGCGAGAATGGAAATACAAGCCCGCCGCCATTTTCAGCTATGGCGGTGTTTCTGGCGGCCTGCGCGCGGCGCAGGCGCTGAAGCCGCTGCTGGCCGCGGTGGGGATCATGCCGATCCCCGAGGGCGTCGCGCTGCCGATGTACCAGAAACTGCTCGACGAAAACGGCGCCTTCAGCGCCAGCGAACAGGTGACCGGCGGTGCCAAGGCCATGCTGGACGAGTTGTTGCGCTGGAGCGAGGCGTTGAAACCGCTGCGCGCTGCTTGAAGGAACCGATTCTGGCCAAATGCGCGGCTTGCTCGCGCCATAAAGAGGTGGAATTGTCAGCACGCGACTGAGCCGGGGGCGGTTCGACGTGCGTTTGCTGCTTGCCTTGCTGCTGTTCTTGTCGGTCACCGCCACCGCGGTGGCGGAACGGCGCGTGGCATTGGTCATGGCCGAGGACGACTACCGGCTGGTGCGGCCCTTGGCCAATCCCATCCATGACGGCGAGGCGATGCAAGCGGCGCTGAAGAAGCTCGGTTTCGAGGTGGTGCTTGAAACCGACCGCGATCTGCGGCGCATGCGGCGCGCGCTCGACGATTTTCGCGACGATGCCAAGGGCGCCGATGTGGCCCTGGTCTATTTCTCCGGCCATGGCGTCGAAATCTCCGGCGACAACCGGCTGCTGCCCGTCGATGCCGACGCCTCCTCGCTCGATCAGCTGGACAAGACCAGCCTGCCACTGGAGGAAGTGCGCGCCGCGGTCGCCGCCACCGCCAAGGTCGGGCTGATCGTGCTCGATGCCTGCCGCAGCGATCCGTTCTCGGGCGGCGGTGGCGACGGGCGCGGCGCGACCTCGCTGGCGAAGGATATCGCCGACAAGGTCAAGCCGGGCCTCGGCCGCGTCGGCCGCGCGGAAAACATCCTGTTTGCCTTTTCGGCCGCACCCGGCGAGACGGCGGCCGACGGTACCGGCCAGAACTCGCCGTTCACGACGGCGCTGACCAAATATCTCGGCACCGACGGGCTCGAAATCCGCTCGGTGCTGACGCTGGTGCAGCAGGAGGTCTACGACCTGTCGCGGGGCAAACAGCTACCCTATGTCGAGAGCGGACTGCCGAAGCTGTTCTTCGCTGCTGCAGCCAAGGAGCAGCTGCCGGAGCGCGAACGGCTGCTGCTGGCCATGGCCGATGTGACGCCGGAAATGCGCGGCGAGGTCGAGCAGATCGCTAGCGATGCCGACATGCCGCTGGCGCCGCTCTATGGCGCGCTGTTGTCGAAGAACCTTGCCGTGCTCGGTCCCGAGCAACGCTCGGCCAAGCTCAGGGAAGCCGCGGATGCCTTCGTCAAGGTGCAGCGGGAAATGACCACGCTGGCCTCGGGCGACCCGGAGGTGACGCAGTTGCGCCAAGAGGCGGAACGGCAGCTCTCGCTCGGCGCTTTCGATGCCGCTCGCGCCAAGCTCGCCGAGGCCGCCGGAATCGACAAGGATTCACGCCAGCGGCTCAAGGCCAATTATGTCGAACGCACGCTTTCGGAAGCGGCAACCCATTCGCTGGAAGGCGGCGCGGCAAGTGCTTTGCTCAGATATCAATTGGCCGCGGATGGCTATGAGAAGGCGACAGCGCTCTATCGCGAGGTCAATGGCGAGGACATTCCGGCGGACGACCGCCTGCAGCAGCTTCTCACGCTTGCCCGGCTCGGCGATGTCTACACGACGCTAGGCAGGCTGGATGACGCCGCCAGGACCTACAAGGAATGGAATGAAGGATCGACAAGGCGCTCCGGCACCGATCCGAAGAACGTTTTCTGGCAGCGGGACGTTTCGCTCAGCCTGGACAAGATGGGCGATACCGCCGTCGCCCAGGGCAAGCTCGCCGATGGCCTTGCCGATTACCAGGCGGCTGATATCGCCGAGAAGGTGGCCGCCGCGGCCCCGACCGAACTCGAATGGCAGAGCGATCTTTCCTTTGCCTATGACCGGATCGGCTACGTCATGCGCTCCCAGGGCAATCTCAAGGACGCCATGCCCTATTACCAGAAGGCGCTGGAGGTTTCCAAACGGGTGGTCGGACTTGACCCCGACAACATCAACTGGCAGCGCCGGCTGGGCGTGGCCCACGACTCGATCGGCGACGTGCTGATCATGGCGGGCGATTACAGCCACGCGCTCGACGCCTTCAGTTCGGGCTTTGCGATATGGCGCAAGCTGACGGAGCTGGATCCAGCCAATCTCTCCTGGCAGCGCGATCTGTGCGTCTCCTACACCAAGATCGGCGACAGCTTGCAGATCTTGGGCGAATACAAGAACGCCATCGTTTCCTATCAGGCCGGCCTGAGCCTGAGTTCGGCCCTTGCCAGCGCCGATCCGGAAAATCTCGAAGGCCAGCGCGATATCGCGATCCTTCATGACAGCATCGGCGACGCGCAGCTGATGCTGCAGGCAAATGCAGAGGCTCTGGCCGCGTTCAACGAGGCCAATCACATCTGGGAATCGCTGGTCAAGACCGACCAGAGCAACACGCGATGGCTGCGTGATCTCGAAATCAACTACAGCAAGCTGGGCGACGCACATCTGGCGAATGGCGAGCCGGGAGCGGCGCTGACCGCCTACAAATCAGCACTCGACGCATCTCTCGCCCTGACTGGAAACGACGCCAGCAACAGCCTCTGGCAACGCGATCTGGCGATCAATTGCGGCAAGATCGGCGATCTCCTGGCAAGATCGGGCAACAAGGATCTCGCCACGCAATTCTACCAGCAGTCGCTCGATATCTCCGAGCGCTTCTCCGCCATCGATCCGGACAATTCGATGTGGCTGCGCGATATGGTCATCGGCCATTTCAAAATGGCCGAGATGGGTCTCGATGTCCGTTCGAATTTGACGGCGGCCCTCAAGATCGCCTCCGACATGCAGCAGGCCGGCATCCTATCGCCCGCGGACGCCTGGATTCCGGATGAATTGCGCAAGCGGCTGAAGCTGCTGGATACCCCGGCCAAATGAAAGAGCCGGTCCCGCCCCGGCTTGCTCGCGCCATAAAGAGATGGAATGGTCGGCAAACGACTGAGCCGGGGGCGGTTCGACTTGCGTTTGCTGTTTGCCTTGCTGCTGATGATTGCGACCACCGCCACCGCGGTGGCGGAACGGCGCGTGGCATTGGTCATGGCCGAAGACGACTACCGGCTGGTCCGGCCCTTGGCCAATCCCATCCATGACGGCGAGGTGATGCAAGCGGCGCTGAAGAAGCTCGGCTTCGAAGTTGTCCTCGAAACCAACCGTGACCTCCGGCGCATGCGCCGTGCGCTCGACGATTTCCGCGCCGATGCCAAGGGCGCCGATGTGGCGCTGGTCTATTTCTCCGGCCACGGCGTCGAAATCTCGGGCGACAACCGGCTGTTGCCGGTCGATGCCGATGCGTCCTCTCTTGACCAGATGGACAAGACCAGCCTGCCGCTGGAAGAGGTACGCGATGCGGTCGCCGCCACCGCCAAGGTCGGGCTGATCGTGCTTGACGCCTGCCGCAGCGATCCGTTCTCGGGAGGCAGTGGCGACGGGCGCGGCGCGACCTCGCTGGCGAAGGATATCGCCGACAAGGTCAAGCCGGGCCTCGGCCGCGTCGGGCGGGCGGAAAACATCCTGTTCGCTTTCTCGGCCGCACCCGGCGAAACGGCCGCCGACGGCACCGGCCAGAACTCGCCGTTCACGACGGCGCTGACCAAATATCTCGGCACCGACGGGCTCGAAATCCGCTCGGTGCTGACCTTGGTGCAGCAAGAGGTCTATGACCTCTCCCGCGGCAAGCAGCTGCCCTATGTCGAAAGCGGCCTGCCGAAGCTGTTCTTGCGACCGCGGCGAAGGAACAGCTGCCGGAGCGCGAACGGCTGCTGCTGGCCATGGCCGATGTGACGCCGGAAATGCGCGGCGAGGTCGAGCAGATCGCCAGCGATGCCGACATGCCGCTGGCGCCGCTCTATGGCGCGCTGATCGGGACCGACACCAGCCATCTCTCTGCCGACAGCCTGAACGCCCGGCTGCGCGAGGCGGCCGACGCTTTCGTCAAGGTGCGCAGCGAAATGAAGACGCTCGCCTCCGACGATCCCCAGGTGACGGAACTGCGCCGGCAAGCCGAGGAGCAGCTGTCGCTGGGCGCGTTCGATGGCGCCCGCGCCCTTCTCGCCAACGCCGCCGACATCGACAATGCTTCGCGTCAGGCGCTTAAGGTCAATTTCGTCAGCCGAACCCTGTCCGAGGCCGCGACGCGCTTCCTCTCCGGCGGCGCGGCGCGCGCCGACCTCGACTACGCCACGGCCATTGGTGACTATGAATCGGTGCTGGCGCTGTATGGCGAGGCCGGGCAGACCTCACTCAACCTGGAACAGGCCGACCGCCAGAGCCGCACGCTGGAGGAACTCGGTATCCTCTATACGACGGTGGGCAATGTCGAGGCGGCCGGCCGTGCCTTTACCGCCCTGTTGGCCAACCTCGAGCAGCGGTCGCGTCAGGAAACCGACCCCAGCGTCAAGCGCGATCTCGCCATCGCCCATATCAAGCTCGCCAACACTGAGATGGCACAAGGCGACCTGCCAACCTCGCTGGAACATTATGAGGCGGCCAGGGACATGCTGCAGGACCTGACCGCAAGCGTGCCGGACAAGAAAGACTGGCTCGGTGATCTTGCCATGGCCAATGACAAGATCGGCAATGTGCTGGCGACGCAAGGCGATGTGGGGGCGGCGGCCCAGGCCTATCAACAAAGCCTGTCGATCAAGCAGCGTTTGGCAGATGCCGAGCCGAACAGCGCCTATCTGCTGCGCGACCTGACCATAACCTATGATGAAATCGGCGACCTTGCCCGGACCGCCGGACAGCTGGACGGCGCCCAGACGGCCTTTGAAGAGAGCCTGAGAATTCGGCTCGTGCTGGCGGAGAACAAACCCGATGACCTTGAGCGCCAGCGCGCTGTCTCAGTCAGCCACGATAGGATCGGTGACCTGCTGCGTCAGCGCGGCGACGCCGCCGCTGCACTCGTGGCCTACACCAAGAGCCAGGCGATCGCCGAAGAGCTGGTGCGCCGTGACCCCAACGATACCGACTTGAAGCGCGACCTGTCGATCAGTTACGCCAAGATCGGCAACGCGCTCAACGACCAGGAGAACTGGCCGCCAGCGCTGGCTTCCTATCGGCAAGCGCTGGCCGTGGCGCGTGAACTTGCCGCTGATGATCCTGGCAACACCGAATGGCAGCGCGACCTGTCGGTCTGCCTGGAAAAGGTTGCCGGTGTGCTTGATGCCCAGGGCGATGTCAGCGGCGCACTGCAAAACTATCGGGACAGTTTTGCCATTGCCGATCGGTTGGCCAAGCTCGACCCGGCCAATTCCGACTGGCAGCGCGACCTGTCGATCACGCTGTCGGAAATCGGCATGCTGGAGACCAAGCAGCGCCACTTCGAGGGATCCAAGAAGGCCTTCGAAGCCAGCCTCGGCATCCGCCAGAAACTCGCCCAGTCCGATCCGAACAATGCGATCTGGCAGTTTGATCTGGTACAGGCCTACATCAACTATGCCTATGTGGCGAAGGATCCGAAGGCGGTGCTGACCAAGGCGCTGAACCTGACGCTGGAACTCGACCGCACCGGCCGGCTGGCGCCCCGGGACAAATCCACGATCAAATATTTGCGCGACCTTCTCACCAAATTCGGGGCTCAAAAAAAATAGCCGGCTGCCAGCCCGGGATTCGGCCCGGAAATGCCCGCAAACCTTGGAAAAACCGCCTTTAGCGCCTATATCTAGTCGATATCAGACGCGCGATTCGGGGCCGATTTTTCGCGCTGTAAAAGCGGCATCTAGACAACAGGTTTTCATGAGCGACCAGACCGAGAACACAAACGGCGCAGAAGCCGAATACGGCGCCGATTCCATCAAGGTTTTGAAGGGGTTGGACGCCGTCCGCAAACGCCCCGGAATGTATATCGGCGACACTGACGACGGTTCCGGCCTGCATCACATGGTCTATGAGGTGGTCGACAACGCCATCGACGAGGCCTTGGCCGGCCACGCCGACCTCGTCACGGTGACGCTCAACCCCGATGGTTCTGTGACGGTGATCGACAATGGCCGCGGCATTCCGACCGATATCCACACCGGCGAAGGCATTTCCGCGGCTGAAGTGATCATGACGCAGCTGCATGCCGGCGGCAAATTCGACCAGAATTCCTACAAGGTGTCGGGCGGCCTGCATGGTGTCGGCGTCTCGGTGGTCAACGCTCTTTCGGCCTGGCTGAAGCTGAAGATCCGACGCAACGGCCAGATCTTCGAGATGAGCTTCACGCACGGCAATGCCGATGCGCCGTTGAAGGCGACCGGCAGCTACGAGCAGGACAAGCAGCCGGGCACCTATGAGGGCCGCAGCGGCAGCTCGATCACCTTCTTCCCGTCGGCCGAGACCTTCACCATGGTCGAGTTCGATTTCGGCACGCTGGAGCACCGGCTGCGCGAGCTCGCCTTCCTCAATTCCGGTGTCCGCATCATTCTGACCGATGCCCGCCACGCCGACATTGTGCGGCATGAACTGCACTATGATGGCGGCCTGGAAGAGTTCGTCAAATATCTCGATCGGGTCAAGAAACCGCTGATCGAGAAGCCGATTGCCATCAAGGCCGAGCGCGACGGCATCACCGTCGAAGTGGCGATGTGGTGGAACGACAGCTATCACGAGAACGTGCTGGCCTTCACCAACAACATCCCGCAGCGTGATGGCGGCACCCATCTGGCCGGCTTCCGTGGCGCGCTGACGCGCCAGATCACCGGCTATGGCGAATCCTCGGGCCTGACCAAGAAGGAAAAGGTCTCGCTGATCGGCGACGATTGCCGCGAAGGGCTGACGGCGGTGCTGTCGGTCAAGGTTCCCGACCCGAAATTCTCCTCGCAGACCAAGGACAAGCTGGTTTCGTCGGAGGTCCGTCCGGTGGTCGAGGGGCTTGTCAACGAGGCGCTCGGCACCTGGCTGGAAGAGCATCCGACCGAAGGCAAGGTGGTCATCGACAAGGTGATCCAGGCCGCGGCGGCGCGTGAAGCGGCGCGCAAGGCGCGCGACATCACCCGCAAGAGCTCGCTCGGCGTCACGTCCTTGCCGGGGAAGCTGGCCGACTGCCAGGAACGCGATCCGGCGAAATCGGAAATCTTCATCGTCGAGGGTGACTCGGCCGGTGGCTCGGCCAAGGGCGGCCGTTCGCGCCAGAACCAGGCCATTTGCCGTTGCGCGGCAAGATCCTCAATGTCGAGCGGGCGCGCTTCGACCGCATGCTCGGCTCCGACATGATCGGCACGCTGATCACCGCGCTCGGCACCTCGATCGGCAAGGACGAGTTCAACGCCGACAAGCTGCGCTATCACAAGATCATCCTGATGACCGACGCCGACGTCGACGGCGCCCATATCAGAACCTTGCTGCTCACCTTCTTCTTCCGGCAGATGCCCGAACTGATCGAGCGCGGCCATCTCTACATCGCCCAGCCACCGCTCTACAAAGTGACGCGCGGCAAGAGCTCGCAATACATCAAGAACGAAAGCGCCTTCGAGGAGTTCCTGATCGAATCCGGGTTGGAGGAAGCTTCGCTGACGATGGGTTCGGGGGAAGTGCGGACCGGGCAGGATCTGCGCGGTGCGGTGGACGATGCGCTGGCTGTGCGCCAGCTCATCAACGGCCTGCATACGCGCTACAACAGAGGCGTGGTCGAACAGGCCGCGATCGCCGGCGGGCTCAATCCCGAGGTCTTCGGCGATCTTGGCCGCGCCAACGCCATGGCGGAACGGATTGCACAACGTCTCGACATCATCGCCGAGGACACCGAGCGCGGCTGGACCGGCCGCATGTCGACCTCGAATGACGGCAGCGGCGGCTATGTCTTCGAGCGCACCGTGCGCAGCGTCAGGAATACGCCCATCTCGACATGGGGCTGATCAATTCTGCCGACGCCCGCCAGCTCGACCGCTACGCACAGCGCCTGAGCGAGGTCTACGGGACGCCGCCGGTGCTGCGCCGCAAGGATGTGTCCGAAACCGTCTCGGGCCCGCTGGCGCTGCTCAACGCCGTCTTTGCGACCGGCCGCAAGGGCCTGACCATGCAGCGCTACAAAGGTCTCGGCGAGATGAATGCCGAGCAGCTCTGGGAAACCACGCTCGATCCGAATGTGCGTTCGCTGCTGCAGGTCAAGGTCAACGACGCGACCGATGCCGACAGCCTGTTCTCGCGGCTGATGGGCGACGAGGTCGAGCCACGGCGCGAATTCATCCAGGACAATGCACTGTCGGTCGCCAATCTGGATATTTGACGCTTGTCGCCCAAAACCGTGCGGCGGTTTTGGGCGAACGAGATGCACAAGAGCTTAATGCGCGACGGCTGAAACCGTTTCAGTGCGACGCGCTTTGAGACTGCAGCGATGCGGTGAAGAAGCTTGCCAGGGCGGCGTTGAGGCGCTGATGAAACGCGGCCCGATCGAAGCCGGGTGCGTCGACGCAAACCGTGGGAGCGGCGGCGCGCCGTTTAGCGCCGCATGCCGGCAAGAACGCGTAGTGACCCGCCAGGGGTTCGACATGATACTCCGGCGGTCGGGGCAGTGCCGAACGGATGTGTTCTTCCTACCAGGGGTCTGGTTGATGCTGATCGTTGGCGGCGCGCCATAACAGCACCGGGATTTGAACCGAAGCGAGGCCGGCGCGGTCGAAGGTGAAGCCGAACGCCGGCGCGGCGGCTGCGATGGCGCGGATCCGCAGATCAGGCTTCCACGCATCCGGAGGTGGCTGGGGCGCTTCGGCAACGGAATGGACCCCCGCTTTCGCCAGCGTGGTGCAAAGATCGTGCTGGGGATTTGCCGCGCAGTATGGATCGATCCTGCCGAGATCGGGTATTCCGCCCGCTTCAACGAGCACGGTGAAGCCGCCATTGGAGAATCCGAAGGCACCGATGCGCTGCGGATCGATGTCTGCATGTCCCTGCCAGTCCGTCAGCATGAAATCGATCAGCCGGCTCAGTTGGGCGGGCCGGCGCCATAGCATCAGCACCTTGCTCTGGTCGTCGTAGGTATCGCCGGCATGGCTGACCGCGGCGACGACGAAGCCGGCTCTCGCCAAGGCGATCGCCGTATCATAATGGCCGGCATAGGATCCGCCGCCGCCATGCGAGATCACGATGAGCGGCAGCGCACGGCCTTCTACCGGGCCGGAAGGTGCCACGCGCTGCTTGAAGAATTCCAGCGGCACATCGCGCGGCTCGGCTGAAGTCGGGTACCAGATGCCGGCAGCCAGCGGCGGCTCGCCGCCATTGGGAACGCGAACGGCTTCAAAGCCTACGGAGGAAGGATGCGCGGTGTCTTCGGCAGCCGAACTGGCCGATGTCGCGCCGATCGGCGCACCGGCTGCAGTGGCAAGGGTCGTGCCCCAGGGGAACAGGCAATAGAGCGAGACCAGGCCGACTAAAATTGCTGGGCGCAGCCCGCGGACAGGAGCCCAAATCCGCTGGGCTCTTGCTTTTTGCTTCTCCTGGAATTTCCTTGGAGTCATTTGTCTTCCTGCTCGGCAAGGCACTTCGAAGAAAATTCGTCCGGATTTCCGCTTTTGCCCGACTCGACCTGGGGGTCAAATCACAACAACATGATCGCTTGAGACATTGGTGCGAAGCGGTGCTTCGAATTGTTCCCTCGCCGGCAAACAAAATCATTTTATAGCCTGCCGGAACGGAAGTCCTCTCGGGACATTGTGACAACATCGATCATAGTTTCTCACAGGAGGCCTTCATGGGACGTGGCATTTTGCTCTGGTTGCTCGGTATTCCGATCCCAATCATCATTCTCATCATGCTGTTCGTACGGTAGGGGCGTTGATGCAGCCCACCATATCGGCTATCGACCTATCCGCTTCAGAAGAAGCCTCCGCTACAGCCGTCAGCTGGGGACCGATCATTGCCGGCGCTTTCGCGGCTTCGACGCTGACCTTCATCCTCATGCTGCTCGGCTCCGGGCTTGGGCTCAGCATGGTTTCGCCATGGTCGGGGTCCGGCGCATCGATCACCACCTTCGCGGTGTCGACCGCGATCTGGCTGGTCGTCGTGCAATGGCTGTCCTCCGGCGTCGGCGGCTACCTTGCCGGACGCCTGCGCACCAAATGGGTCGGCATCCACACTGACGAAGTGTATTTCCGCGACACCGCTCATGGCTTCCTTGCCTGGGCGTTGGCAACGCTGCTTGTCGTCGGCGTCCTCGGCTCGGCGCTATCCGCAGCCCTGGGCTCAGGTGTACAGGCTGTCTCAACCGTAGCATCGGGCGCCGCCACGGGTGCATCGGCTGGTGTCTCGGCCAAGATCGGCAGCGCATCGGCCGACAATGCGACCTCCTATCTGGTGGATTCGCTGTTCCGTCCGGCCGATCCGGCCAAGCTTGCGGCTGCCAATTCTGACGGTGATGCTGCCGCAGTCGGAGAGGCCTCGCGCATCCTGATCGCCAGTGCGGCGGCGGGCGAGATTTCCGCCGACGACAAGACCTATCTGTCGCAACTGGTTGCTGCCCGCACCGGGCTGTCCGCGGGCGACGCCAAGGCGCGTGTCGATGCCCTGGTCGCCAAGGTCGAGGACGCCAAGGTCAAGGCCAAGCAGGCCGCCGACACAGCCCGGAAAGGCAGCGCGACGTTTGCCCTGCTCGGCGCCTTGTCGCTGGTCATCGGCGCCTTCATCGCCAGTGCCGCGGCCGCTCTCGGCGGCAGGCAGCGCGACGAAGAGGAAGCGGTTTTCCTGACCACCCGCTGAACCCAGGCTTGCGCCAGAAATGAAAGAGCCCGGCTTCAAAGCCGGCTCTTTGCCGTTTCCGCCAATCGGCCAGATCAGTGATCCATGGCCTTGACGATCTCTTCGGTCATCTTCTTGGCGTCGCCGAGCAGCATCATGGTGCCGTCCTTGTAGAACAGCGTGTTGTCGATGCCGGCATAGCCGGAGCCGAGCGAGCGCTTGACGAACAGGCAGGTGCGGGCCTTGTCGACGTCGAGGATCGGCATGCCGTAGATGGGTGAGCTCTTGTCATCCCGCGCGGACGGGTTGGTGACGTCGTTGGCGCCGATGACATAGGCGACATCGGCCTGCGCGAATTCGGAATTGATGTCCTCGAGTTCGAACACTTCGTCATAGGGCACATTGGCTTCGGCCAGCAGCACGTTCATGTGACCAGGCATGCGGCCGGCGACCGGGTGGATGGCGTATTTCACATCGACGCCATTGGCCTTGAGCTTGTCGGCCATTTCGCGCAACGCGTGCTGCGCCTGCGCGACCGCCATGCCGTAGCCCGGCACGATAATGACCTTCTGCGCGTTCATCATCAGATAGGCGGCGTCGTCGGCCGAGCCCTGCTTGACGGTGCGCTCGATGCCATCATCCGCCGCTGCCGCCGTCTCGCCGCCGAAGCCGCCAAGGATGACCGAGATGAAGCTTCGGTTCATGCCTTTGCACATGATGTAGGACAGGATCGCACCGGACGAGCCGACCAGCGCACCGGTGATGATCAGCGCCAGATTGCCGAGCGTGAAGCCAAGTGCTGCGGCGGCCCAGCCCGAGTAGGAATTCAGCATCGAGACGACGACCGGCATGTCGGCGCCGCCGATCGGGATGATCAGGAGGATGCCAAGCACCAGCGAGGCGGCGACAATCAGCCAGAACACCAGTTTTGACTCGGTGGTGACGAGCAAGATGATCAAAACGATCAGGGCGATGCCAAGCGCGGCGTTGATGAAGTGGCGGCCGCCGATCATGATCGGCTTGCCGGACATGCGGCCATCGAGCTTGAGGAAGGCGATGACAGAGCCGGTGAAGGTGATGGCGCCGATGGCGACGCCCAAGCTCATCTCGATCAGGGCCTGGGCGTGGATATCTCCATTCGTGCCAATGCCAAAACTTTCCGGCGCGTAGATGGCGGCAGCCGCCACCATGACGGCGGCGAGGCCGACCAGCGAGTGGAAGGCGGCGACCAGTTGCGGCATCGAGGTCATGGCGATGCGGCGCGCGGTGACGGCGCCGACACCGCCGCCGATGGCGAGGCCAAGCACGATGAGGCCGAAGCGGCCGGCCGACGGGGTCGCCAGCGCCAGCGTGGTGGCGATGGCAATGCCCATGCCGATCATGCCGTACAGATTGCCCTGGCGGCTGGTGGTCGGATGCGACAGGCCGCGCAGCGCCATGATGAACAGGACGCCGGAAACCAGATAGAGGAAGGACGCGAAGTTGGCGTTCATGGCGCTCTACTTGTCCTTCTTCTTGTACATGGCCAGCATGCGCTGGGTGACCAGGAAGCCGCCGAAGATGTTGACCGACACCAGCATCAGCGCGACGAAGCCGAAGCCGGCGGCAACACCGGAAGCGGCGATGCCGACGGCAAGCAACGCACCGACGACGATGACCGAGGAGATGGCGTTGGTGACGGCCATCAGCGGCGTGTGCAAAGCGGGGGTCACCGACCAGACGACATAGTAGCCGACGAAGATCGCCAGCACGAAGATGGCGAAGCGGAAGACGAAGGGATCGATGGCGCCGCCGGAAAGTGCGTGCGCGGCATCACCCGCCGCCTCGGCACCGCCTGGAGCATTGGCCAGGTTCTGCACCGCAAGCTTAACGGCAGCGCTTGCCTGGTCGAGCTGGTCGAGGGCTTTCTGCAGGGTCTGATCCATCACGCGGTCCCTTTCGACTTGGGCGAGGGCGACTTGGATGCGGCGGTTTTCTTGGTCGCGGCTTTCTTTGCAGCAGCCGGCTCGGCCGAGGCGTCGGCGACCATGGTCGTGGCCGGGATCGCTGCCGGCTCGACATGGGGCTGCTGGTCGGCCTTGGCGAAGGCCGGATGCACGACCTTGCCACCGTCGGTCAGCATCGTCGCCTTGACCAGATCGTCGTCGCGGCTGATGGCGAGCGTCTTCGTCGTCTTGTCGACCAGCGTCTCAAGGAAAGCGAACAGGTTCTTGGCGTAGAGCAGCGAGGCGGATGCGGCGACACGGCCCGGTACGTTGAGATGGCCGACGATCTTTACATTGTTGGCCGTGGTGACGACCTTGCCCGGCTCAGCACCCTCGACATTGCCGCCACGCTCTACCGCGAGATCGACGAGCACCGAACCCGGCTTCATCGACGCGACCATCGACGCCGAGACCAGCTTCGGCGCCGGGCGGCCGGGGATCAGCGCCGTGGTGATGACGATGTCCTGCTTGGCGATGTGCTCGGCGGTGAGCGCCGCCTGCTTGGCCTGGTATTCCTTGGACATTTCCTTGGCATAGCCGCCGGCGGTTTCGGCGGCCTTGAACTCGTCGTCCTCGACGGCCAGGAATTTCGCGCCGAGCGAGGCGACCTGTTCCTTGGCGGCGGGGCGCACGTCGGTGGCGGTGACAACGGCACCAAGACGACGCGCCGTGGCGATCGCCTGCAGGCCGGCGACGCCGACGCCCATGATGAAGACTTTCGCCGCCGGCACCGTGCCGGCCGCCGTCATCATCATCGGCAAGGCCCGGTCATATTCCGAGGCACCGTCGATCACCGCCTGGTAGCCGGCAAGGTTAGCCTGGCTGGACAGCACGTCCATCGATTGCGCGCGGGTAATGCGTGGCATGAACTCCATCGAGAAGGCGGTGACACCGGCCTTCGCGAGCGCCGCGACCGCCGCGTCATTGCCATAGGGATCCATGATGGCGATCACCGCTGCACCGGCTTTGTAGCCTTTCAGCTCGGCATCCGTCGGCCGGCGCACCTTGAGCACGACATCGGCCTTGGCGACATCTGCGGCCTTGCCGATCGCGGCACCCGCCTTGGCAAACTCTTCGTCGGGGATACGCGACCTCGTGCCGGCGCCGGTTTCGACAATCACATCGAAACCAAGCCCCGCCAGCCGCTTGACCGTATCGGGCGAGGCCGCGACACGCGGCTCGTTCGCATCAAGCTCACGAGGGATGAAAACCGTCTGTCCCACCGCATGATCCTTTCGGCTGGAACCTGTTTGCGCAAAGTGTCGGCCGGAATCTCCGGCGACGTCAATGGCAACGGGGTTTTGGAAGGTCTATCGCAGAATGAAGGCGCCGACGGCTATGATCAGGATGAACAGGATGGTCGCCGAGAAGAAACCGGCCGCGAAGAAGCCGAAAGCCATCGCGATGAGCAACGCGCCGCAGAAAAGTGATCCGTATTTGGCCAGCGCGAGAAAGCCCGCATAGGTGCGGTCATGTTCGGCATAGTCCATCTTCGCGCCCAGTTCGACAGGACCGGTCGGCGAGTGATCAGCCATAGGAATACCCCTTCGAAGACATCTTTCAGGCACATAGCGAAAAGCCGGGCCGAGAGCAATGGCGCTATTGCCGCATTGGGGCGGACAACTGCCTCAAGGGAAAATTGAAACTGCCGGCCGTCCCTGTGAGGGGCGGCTTGCGCCAGGCCTGCCCGGCGGTCTCAGCCGGCGAGGTGCGGGAAGAGCCCGAGCAGTCCAACGACGATCAGATAGAGCGCGACGATGTAGTTCAGCAGCCGTGGCATGATGAGGATCAGCACGCCGGCGATCAGCGAGATAAGCGGCGTGAGCGCGAGCTGGGAGATGTGCATGTCGGGGTCCTTCGGGGCAGATCAGTTGGCATGATGACGAGACGGAACGGCGGTACGCCGCCGTCATCAAAACGCGGATCTGGCCGGAAAGCTCCCGAGGCTCGTCAAAAATCGCGTAGCCTCAGGCGGCGGCGCGATAATATTTCGCTGTCGGCACGATGGACAAGGGTGTCAGCCGGTTGATGGCCGGATTGGCGAACATCAGCCGCTGCTCCGTCGGCGTCGACCTGAAGAATGGGAACCGTTCGAGCGTCAGGCGCATATTTTCGCCGGCAGGGATTTCGAACAAGGCGATCCGGGTAAGAACGCCTGGAAATTCTTTAGCCTCGGTCCGCTGTACGGCATTGAAATAACGCGAATAAAAATTGGAATGCTCGACCTTGACCGGCGTCAGCACCGAGTCCTGGCCAAAATAGAGCGAGGCCACCATGGCAAGCCTGAGGGTCAGGAACGGCAGCACTCCGGGCGCCGGCGCGCTATCGGGATCGGTTGCAAACCGGGTTCCGTCGATAAAGGTTTCTCCGCGGGCAAGTCGCTCGATCAGTATTTCCGGATAGGCATCGACCGAGGGCGAATTCGGGTGCTCGCGAGAAATGTAATGGAAGCGGATCGTGCTGACCAACTCGCCATAGAAATAGACACCGAACCGGTAGGAATTGGGCAGATTGTCCCAGCGATCCTCGAACATCCCGCCGGCGATTGGGCCGCACATGCCTGAGCGCAGATAGGATTTGTAGCGAAGCCGGTAAATCGCCTCCAAATCCTCGCCTCCGGTAATGAGGCGATAGTCGACATGCTCCAGCAGTTGCATCATCGATCGGTTCAGCACCGAATCGCCGGCTGCCCTGACCACGCCAGACGCATTCCTTGCAGCCGTTGCAGCATCCATCATCTGTCCTCGAAATTCCGCCTATGAATAGGCTATTCGAGCTGAAATGAGACACAAGCTGAAATTTGGATAGCGCTGGTTTACTTTCTGTTAACCTTAACAGCCGGGCGTTCGATTGAGCTGCAGCGCTTGCGTTCGGCAGTTGCTGAGTGCGTCGTAACCCCTTGTTTTTGCTTTTATATATTTGAAAGAATGACCGTCAATGACGCCGCCTGTCGAGCTTGGCCTCGCGTCCGACCCGTTCCCGGTCATCAACGCAACGTTGTGCATCGCCCGCAACCTGGAACGCCCGACAAAGCGGCGGAACCACCCTCAAGCGACCTTCGAAATCACGACAATTGACTGGCTGTCCGTTTGCCGGAATTGGCTGTTCGTTTGCCGGTGAGACGTAGGTCCGCGGCGAATGGCCAGGTGACATTCGACATCGTCTCTATACCCGACGCACTCAGCGCGGCGCCGAAGAGGAAGCCTTGCACGAGATCCGGCTTGACCTGCAAAGCCAGGATCTTGAGCTGTTCGAAGGTCTCGACGCCTTCCACGGTCACCGAAAGCCCGAGTGGCCGCGACAGGCTGACAATGCCCTTGAGCAGTTCCAGCGAACGATTGTTCTGGGTGACGTCCATCAGGAACGAGCGGTCGATCTTGATCTTGTCGAGCGGCAGCTTGTGGAGGTAGCTCAGGCTCGAATAGCCGGTGCCGAAATCGTCGAGCGCGATGCGCACACCGAGCTGCTTCAGTTCCTCGATATACTGGCGCGTCAAAGATTTGTCGTCGAGCAGCGCCGTTTCGGTGACCTCGATCTCCAGCCGGCCGGCGGCGAGGCCGGAATTCGCCAGCGCATCGCGAACCTTCTCGATGACGTCGCGGTTGCGGAAATCCTTGGCCGAGAGGTTGACCGAGACGCTGGTCTGGTCAGGCCATTTGGCGCATTCGGTGCAGGCTGCCTGCAGCACGAAAGTGCTGATCTCGGAAATGATGCCCATTTCCTCGGCCAGCGGAATGAAAATACCGGGCGAAATCGGCCCGAGATCGGGATGATCCCAGCGGCATAGCGCCTCGCAGCTGGCGATGCGCATGGTGCTCATCGCCACGATCGGCTGATAGACCACGCGCAATTCCTTGCTTTCCACAGCGCTGCGCAGATCCGCCTTCATCAGCTGCCGGTTGCGGAATGCCGCGTCCATCGCCGCCTCGAACAGCCGCCAGCCGTTCTTGCCCAGCTCCTTGGCCTTGTAGAGCGCCAGATCCGCCTTGACGATCATGGCGTCGACATCGCTGTCCCTGACCCGCGACAACACGGCGCCGCCGCTGGCCTGGATGCGCAGCCCATGGCCGGCGACGTCCACCTCGCCCTGCAGCGCCGCAAAGATCTCGTCGATCTGCGTGGTCAGATGGCTCTCGTCCTCGATGCGGTCGAAGAAGACCATGAATTCGTCGCCGCCGAAGCGGCTCACGGTGATGCCTTGACCGGCAACGGCGGCAAGACGCTCGGCGACCGCGTAGATCAACCCGTCGCCGATCGGATGGCCGAGCGTGTCGTTGACGCTCTTGAAATCGTCGAGGTCGAGCACGGCAAGGCCACAAAAACGGTCGCGGTCGCCTGACGCCATCGCCTCGCCGATCAGCTCGTGGAAATAGGCGCGATTGGGCAGGCCGGTGAGATTGTCATAGCGCGCCATGAAGCGGATCTTGTCTTCCGCTTCGACACGCGCCGTCACGTCCTCGAAGGTGATGACACCGAGTTCCTGGCTGCCTTCGCGGGCCGAGAATTCGTAATGCTGGCCGTTGGCGAGGGAAACGAGCACCTTGCGGTCGCGGCCCTCGCGCAGAGCACGCGTCAGCTGAGCCTCGATATAGCGGCAGTCCTTCGGCGCCAGCATGCCGCCGGCAACGCCGCGCATGAGGAGACCATGGATCGACCGCCCGAGCAGCGCATTCGCGGACTTGAGCGACATCAGATGGGCAGCCTCGGCATTGGCCACCACCACCCGGCCATTGGGGCCGAGCATGACAAGGCCGTGCGACATGGTGTTGAGGGCGCGGTCGAACCTGTGCGCGAGCTTCCGCGCTTCCTTGTGGCCGATGACAGCCGAGAAAAGCACGTTGCGGACGTGGTCGGCACTGTTGATCGTGATGAACGTCAACGGGATGATCATCAACCCGAGAACGACCGAGGGGAGATCCATGCGCAGCAAGAGTGCAAGTGCCGCCGGACCAATGAAGGTCACGGAAAAAATCCGCACCATGAGCGGAGAGCCGTAGTTCCGGCCAACAACCGTCACCAAGGTGGCGATGGCCAGCGACGTCGCGGCCAGTTCGGCAAACGGATCGGGATATACATAGATCGATATGAAACACAGCGCGCCCAAGCCGAGGCCCTGGAGGCTGCCCTTGAGGATATAGGTGCGCTCCCACCGCCGCGCCTCTTCGACATTGGCGATTACGCCGCCCGCCTTTCGGAAACCGCGAATGCCGGAGTAGCGGAAAAGGCTGATGGACAGCAGACCAAAAGAAAAGCCCAGAAACAAAGGGTTGTGCGTACGCAGGTAGATCATGAATCCGAGGATCCAGTAGCATACGCCGCCGATCACCAGCATGTGGGCGTTGTCGAACAACGACCGCACAAACTGGATATAAACATCCGCGGGGATGTTTTCGGTTTTTGTTCTGCCCATATTGTCGGCCCAACGCTAAGCCTTGTCATGTCACACGCGCCTTAAGAAAGGCTTAGAACAGTGATTTCGGCTGGGTTGCCAGGGCCTGCAAATGCAGGGCGGATCTGGAAAATCAAGCTTCAGGTAAACAAGGCGTATCCATCATTCGGCGGCCTGAAGTTCCGCCCGCGTCGGCGTGCTTGACAGGCGCCCGAGCAGCCTTTGGCGCTCGCCCGCGGCCTTTTGCGCACTGGCCTGCCGGACATGGCCATAACCGCGGATGAGCGCGGGGAGCGAGACGAGAGCGATCGCCGCATCGGCCTTGCCCGGCGCCAGCGACCTGGCGACGAGCTCAAGATCGCCCTCATATTGTGCCAAAAGCTGCCGTTCCATGCGCCGTTCGGCGGTGTAGCCGAACAGGTCGAAAACGGTGCCGCGCAGGCCCTTCAGCGCCGCCAGCACGCGAAAACCCTTCATCATCCACGGGCCGAAGCTTGATTTCCGAGGGCTTCCGTCATTGCCGCGACGGCCCATGATTGGCGGAGCGAGATGGAATTCGAGTTTTTCGTAGCTCTGGAACTGCTTTCCAAGCTCGGCGGCGAAGGACCCGTCGGTGTAGAGCCGCGCCACCTCGTATTCGTCCTTGATCGCCATCAGCTTGAAGAGGTTCCTGGCCGCCGCCTCGGTCACGGCTGTCGAGCCGGGCACGGCCTTGGCCTCGGCAGCGCGCAGCAGCGCCAACCTGTCGGCATAGCGCTTGCTGTAAGCGGCGTTCTGGTAAGCGGTCAGGAAGGCGACACGGCGGGCAATGATCTCGTCCAGCGTCTGTGCGATCGGGTCGGTCTGTCCCGCCTTGCCCGGCTGGGCGACGAGGCCACGCACGAAATCCGGCTGGTGCGCGGCGCGGCGGCCCCAGCGGAAGGCGGCGATGTTCATCGCCACCGCTTCGCCGTTCAATTCGATAGCCTTTTCAACGGCTTCTGCTGAAAGGGGCAGGCCGCCATGCTGGAAGGCAAAGCCGAGCATGAACATGTTGGCGCCAAGCGAATTGCCGAACAGCGATGTGGCGGTGCGGGTGGCGTCGAAGAAATGCGCCTTGTCGTCGCCGGCAGCGGCCCGGATCGCTTTCTTCAGGCGCTCTATCGGCAAGGAGAAATCGGCCGAACGGGCAAACTCGCCGGGCATTATCTCGGCGGTGTTGGCGAGGAAGATCGTATGGCCCTCGCGCACCGCCGTCAGCACCTTCTTGGCGCCCGACACGACGAGATCGCAGCCAAGCACGAGGTCGGCCTTGCCGGCCGAAACGCGGATGGCATGGATGTCGTCCGGCGTGCGGGCGATGCGGACATGGGTGAACACCGAGCCGCCCTTCTGGGCGAGGCCGGCCATGTCGATCATGCCGCAGCCCTTGTCCTCGAGGTGAGCCGCCATGCCGAGCACGGCACCGACGGTGACGACACCGGTGCCGCCGACACCGTCGATGATCGCCGCCCAGCCTTGCTCGCCAAGCGGGAACTCGGCCGGTGTCGGCACGCCCTCGAGCGGATCGGCCTTGCCGGCAAGGCCTTCGGCCTTGCGGATCTTGGCGCCGTGCACGGTGACGAAGGACGGGCAGAAGCCGTTGACGCAGGAGAAGTCCTTGTTGCAGCTCGACTGGTCGATCTTGCGCTTGCGGCCGAACTCGGTCTCGACCGGTTGGATCGAGACGCAGTTCGACTGCACGCCGCAATCGCCGCAGCCTTCGCAGACCAGTTCGTTGATGAAGACGCGCTTGTCGGGATCGGGAAAGGTGCCGCGCTTGCGGCGCCGGCGTTTTTCGGCCGCACAGGTCTGGTCGTAAAGCAGGATCGATACGCCCTTGACGTCGCGCAGTTCGCGCTGGACGAGATCGAGGTCGTCGCGATGATGGATTGTGGCGCCGGCCGGAAATTCTGCCTTGCCGGCATATTTGTCGGGCTCGTCGGTGACGATGGCGATGCGGTCGACGCCCTCGGCCCGCACCTGCCTGGCGATCATATCCACCGTCAGGCCGCCCTCATGCGGCTGGCCGCCGGTCATCGCCACTGCGTCGTTGTAGAGGATCTTGTAGGTGATGTTGGCTTCGCTCGACAGGGCAAAGCGGATCGCCAGCGTGCCGGAATGGTTGTAGGTGCCGTCGCCGAGATTCTGGAAGATGTGATCGCGCTTGGAGAACGGCGCCTGGCCGACCCATTGCGCGCCCTCGCCGCCCATCGCCGTGAAGCCCAGCGTGTTGCGGTCCATCCACAGCGCCATGAAATGGCAGCCGATGCCGGCGGCGGCGATCGAGCCGTCGGGCACCTTGGTCGAGGAATTGTGCGGACAGCCCGAGCAGAAGAACGGCGTGCGCGAACCGATGTCGGTGGCGTCCGCCAGCATCGCCTGGAACTGGCGCAGTTTCGCCACCCGCGCCGAAATCTCTTCCGACGGGCCGATGGTTTTGACGATCCGCTCGCCGAGGGCGATGGCGATCTCGTTGGGGTCAAGCGCGCCCTTGGCCGGGAACAGCCAGTCGCCGCGCTCATCCTTCTTGCCGACGATGACTGGCTGCGAGGCGGTGCCATAAAGGCTTTCGCGCAGCTGCACCTCGATCAGCGAGCGTTTCTCCTCGACGACAACGATGGTGTCGAGGCCACGGGCAAAGTCGGCGATGTGGTGGAGGTCGAGCGGCCAGGGGCAGCCGACCTTGAACAGCCGCACGCCGATGCGGTTGGCGGCGGCCTCATCGATGCCGATATCCTCCAGCGCCTGGCGGACATCGAGATAGCTCTTGCCCAGCGTGATGATGCCGAGCTTGGGGTTGCGGCCGCCCGAATAGACGATGTGATTCAACCCATTGGCATGGATGAAGGCGGAGGCCGCGGCGCGCTTGTACTCGTGCAGCCGCTCCTCCTGGCCGAGCATGTCGATCTCGTGGCGGATGTTGAGGCCGCCCGGCGGCATGTCGAACTCCGGCACGACGATGTTGAGCCGTTCGAGCGAGGCATCGACCGAGGCTGTCGATTCGATGTTGTCCTTGACGCATTTGATCGCCGCCCAGGTGCCGGCGAAACGCGACATGGCAAAGCCGTAGAGGCCGTAGTCGATGATCTCCTGGACGCCGGCCGGGTTGAGGATCGGCACCATGGTGTCGACGAAGAGGAATTCGGTGGCGTGCGCATTGGTCGAGGATTCGGCCATATGGTCATCGCCCATCAGGGCGAGCACACCGCCATGCTTGGACGAGCCGGCAAGATTGGCGTGGCGGAACACGTCGCCCGAACGATCGACGCCCGGCCCCTTGCCGTACCAGACCGAAAAGACGCCATCATGGGTGCCCTCGCCCAGCAGTTCCGTCTGCTGCGATCCCCAGCAGGCGGTTGCGGCAAGCTCCTCGTTGAGGCCGGGCTGGAAGACGATATCGGCCCCGGCGAGCTGCTTCTTCGCCTTCCACAGCTGCATATCGAGGCCGCCAAGCGGCGAGCCGCGATAGCCGGAGACGAAGCCGGCCGTGTTCAGGCCGGCGCGACGGTCGCGCTCGCGCTGCATCAGGAGCATGCGGATAACCGCCTGCGCGCCGGACAGGAAGATGCGCTCCTTTCCAAGATCGAACTTGTCGTCGAGCGCGACATCATGCAGCGTCATCAGGCATTTCCTCTGCGAAGGCCGCACGGGGAAGCGGCCAACGTCGGGATCGGATGACGCATCCTTTCTCCCCTTGCAAGGCAGGTCAAACAAAATCGCAGAGGCCAGGCAACGCGCAACAAACAGTCGGATGGGCGCCGGACCACGCATGAAACCACACGCCGACATTGCTGCGGCGTACGAAAATTCCGGCGGGAATCGACGCTGCTGGAAGGTGTCAGCCGGCTTTCGAGCAGTCCGGCTTCGGTTCGCCCGGCAGCTTGCCGTCGGGATGGCCGGCGAGGTCGGGATTGGCCGTGTAGAGCTGGTCGACGACCAGCGGCCGGTCGGGCAGGATCGACTGGTCTTCCGTCGACATCAGTGTGGTGTCGATCTTCTGCAGGACCGCGCCATCAGCGCCCTTGATGCTGATGGCGATGGCGTAGGGCTTGTTCTTGACGATGCAGGTCAGCGCCGGGCTCTCCAGGCTCACCTTGTCGAGCTTCGGCCAGACTTTCTGCTCGACCACCAACGGTGCGCCGCCGGCAGGGTTCTGGAAGCTGGCAACCGCCACCTGGCCCTCGCCCATCGGCTGCAAGGGGCGCAGCGTCACGACATAGGTCGCCCTGGCGAGACGGTAGTTGAAGACGAATATCTTGCCGGAAACCTCGAACAGCTTGCCCTCTCTGTCCTTACCGGTGTCGCGGCAGGCGCCGAGCGCGACGGCGGCGATCAGCGCGGCGCCGACAACGATCGAACGGGAAAATCCTCTAAACATCCTTGACCTCATGGGCCGCCATGCGGCGGCGACGATAGTGACGACTTGCCTTCTGCCGGTTGCCGCACACGGCCATGTCGCACCAAAGGCGGCTGGAATTGCGGCTTCTGTCGACGAACAGCCAGGTGCAGTTTGGACAGATCCTGAGCCTCGCGACGGTGTCGTCGCGCAGCAGCGACAGGGCCGAAACCGCCAGCGCCGCCTCGAAGGGGATCGGCGCCAGGGGATCGCCGAACGGTCTTCCCGGCGCGCCGATCTCGGTCCGGCTGCCGGCCAGCCCCTCGGCACAGGCGCGCAGGAATTCGGCAGGTCGGCGGTGGCGACAGCGCCCTTCGACACAGCGCCGCGAAACAGCCGGTCGGTCGTCTCGCGGATCGACAGCACGACGGGCGCGATTGCCGTGGGCGAAGATACGGTCAGCCGCCGGTCGCCGAGCTCGGCGGCGCGAAAGCCGCTAGCCGCATCGGCGAAGCGGGCGATTTCGACGGGATCATCGAAACGGTCGAATGTGCGCTTCGGATCGCCGCGCAGCACCACGGTGTTCGCCGTGTCGAGCGCGAGCAGGCCGCCGGTGAAGCGGTGTGGGGTCCAGGCAACCGTCATGCCGCAAAATCTAACCGATAAATCGCATTTGACAAGTTAGATTCGGCGATGCAAACCTCCGATGCGCACGGTATCGTCGCCTTTGTCTCGAGCATTCCGTCGTCCCAGGCCGCTGCGGTTGGGCGAGATGCTTCTGGTGTTGTTGAGCATGCTCTATTTTTTCCAGCAGGTGCTGAACGGGCTGCATTCGGGCGCGCTCTATGCGCTGCTCGCCTTCGGCTACGTGCTGATCAACGGCATCCTGCACCGCACCAACCTCGCCTATGGCGCGCTGTTTGCCTTCTGCGGGCAGGCAATGATCCTGAGCGTCGCCTTCGGCTATCAGGCGTTGTGGCTGACACTGTTGGCGTCGGTGCTGTTCGGCGTCGTCGCGGCATTCCTTTATGCCGCGCTGATCAGCCATGTCCTGTCGCGCAGCGTCTTCGAACCGTTGGCCGACCGCTCGCCCAATGCCATCGTGGTGACCACGCTCGGCATCCTGATCGTCTTGTCGGAAGCAAGCCGCATCGCGGCCGACACGCATGATCTGTGGCTGCCGCCAATGCTGGCACAGCCCATCGTTTTCGCCGAAGGCTCCGGCTTCAAGGCGACGCTGACGCTGATCCAGGTGCTCGACTGCGCGGTGGTGCTGGCAGCGGTTGCACTCGCCACCTCTGCATTTGCCCGCTCCAACTTCGGTCGCTGCTGGCGCGCTGTCTCCGATGACCCACGCGCCGCAGCCCTGTGCGGCGTCGATGTGCGTCACGTGTTCCGGCATGCCGTGCTGCTCGGCGGCTTCTGCGCTGCGCTGGCCGGTGTCATGGCCAGCCTCTACTATGGCAATGTCAGCTTCGGTTCTGGCCTTGTCTACGGCCTGAAGATCCTGTTCGTGACGGCGGTCGGCGGCTATCTCTCGCCGCCACGGGCAGCACTTGGCGCGGCCGCCTTCGGCATGGCCGAATCACTGTGGGCCGGCTATTTCCCGCTCGAATGGCGCGACGCGTGGATGTATCTGTTCCTGGTGGCCATGCTGATCCTGATCGGCGCCGGCCGCGACACCGGCAAGGTCGTCTGAACCCATCAGACTTTGGTTGCATGACGCCGGGGCAGACCGCCCTTGTCCGGCCCCGCCCTTCATCCGATACCGTTTTGCTGCTTCGGTCCGTGTTGACCCGTCCGGCCACGCGCGGCATACCGTTGGGCCACGCGGCGTGACGGCAGGGGGAGCCGGCACGCCATCGGCACAAGGGAGGACTGCATGGAAGGGCCGCTCGCTCTGTCACGGGGCATCGACCGCCTCAATGAATTCATCGGCAAATCGGTATCCTGGCTGATCCTGCTGGCGATCCTGGTGAGCGCGGCCAACGCCGTCATCCGCAAGGTCTTCGACATTTCGTCGAATGCCTGGCTGGAGCTGCAATGGTACCTGTTCGGCGCCGCCTTCATGCTGGCTGCCGCCTATACGCTGAAGCAGAACGAGCATATCCGCATCGACATCGTCTACGGTCTGTTTTCACGCCGCGTGCAGCACTGGATCGACCTTCTCGGCCATCTCCTCTTCCTGATGCCGTTCGTGACGCTGATGGTGTTCTATTTCGTTCCCTACGTATCCCTGTCGTTCCGCAGCGGCGAGATGTCCAACAACTCCGGCGGGCTCATCATCTGGCCGGCCAAGGCCATCCTGCTGGTCGGCTTTTTCCTGCTCGCGCTGCAGGGCATTTCCGAAATCATCAAGAAAATCGCCATCATGCGCGGCGACATGGACGACCCCAATCCGTTCATATCGGCACATGAGCAAGCCGAACTCGAAGCCAAGGCACTGGCCGACGAGGTGCGCTCATGATGGAATTCATCGCCCAGAACATGGCGCCGATCATGTTCGCCTCGCTGATCATCTTCCTGCTGATCGGCTACCCCGTGGCCTTCTCGCTGGCCGCCAACGGCTTGATGTTCTTCTTCATCGGCGTGCTCCTCTCGCCCTATTCTGGTGGATCGATCAACCTCGCCTGGCCGCTTCTGCACGCACTGCCGGATAATTTCTACGGCAGCAGGGTGATGTCGAACGACACGCTGCTGGCCATTCCGTTCTTCACCTTCATGGGCATCGTGCTCGAACGATCCGGCATGGCCGAGGACCTGCTCGACACGATCGGCCAGCTGTTCGGGCCGATCCGCGGCGGCCTCGCCTACGCAGTGATCTTCGTCGGCGCGCTGCTGGCGGCGACCACCGGCGTGGTGGCGGCATCCGTCATCGCCATGGGTCTGATCTCGCTGCCGATCATGTTGCGCTACGGCTACGACCGCCGGCTGGCTGCCGGTGTCATCGCGGCGTCCGGCACGCTCGCCCAGATCATCCCGCCATCGCTGGTGCTGATCGTGCTTGCCGACCAGCTCGGCCGCTCGGTCGGCGACATGTATGCCGGCGCTCTGATCCCGGGCCTGGTGCTGACCGGCCTCTACGCGCTCTACATCCTGATCATGTCGATCGTCCGGCCGAAGTCGGTGCCGGCTCTGCCGCTCGAGGCCCGCACGCTCGGCCACGGCGTTCTGTCGCTGCTGGTGGCGCTGGTGGTGGCGGTGGCCATCTCCTATGCCGCGTATCGCTATCTCGCCCCAACCCATGGCGACAATGCCGACATTCTCGGCGCCTCCGTAGGGGTGCTCTTCATCTACATCGTGGCAATTGCCGACAAACGCCTGAACTTCAACATGATGTCCAGGCTGGCGCAGCAGGTGGTCATCGTGCTGATCCCGCCGCTGGCGCTGATCTTCCTGGTGCTTGGCACCATCTTCCTCGGCATCGCCACGCCGACCGAGGGCGGCGCCATGGGCTCCGTCGGCGCCTTGATCATGGCAGCGGCAAAAGGTCGGCTGTCGCTGGACGTGATCAAGCAGGCACTGACCTCGACGACGCGGCTGTCGTCCTTCGTGCTGTTCATCCTGATCGGCGCGCGCGTGTTCTCGCTGACCTTCTACGGCGTCAACGGCCACATCTGGGTCGAACACCTTTTGATCTCGCTGCCAGGTGGCGAAGTCGGCTTCCTGATCGGCGTCAACATCCTCGTCTTCTTCCTGGCCTTCTTCCTCGATTTCTTTGAGCTGGCCTTCATCATCGTGCCGCTGCTGGCGCCGGCGGCCGACAAGCTCGGCATCGACCTGATCTGGTTCGGCGTGCTGCTCGGCGTCAACATGCAGACCAGCTTCATGCATCCGCCCTTCGGCTTCGCGCTGTTCTACCTGCGCTCGGTCGCCGCGCGCGTGCCCTATCTCGACCGCCTCACCGGCAAACAGATCGCGCCGGTGACGACCGGCCAGATCTATTCGGGGCGCGGTGCCTTTCGTCCTGATCCAGGTGGTGATGATCGGGCTGACCATCACCTTCCCGCAAATGGTGATGCGCTACAAGGGCACGGCGATCGATCCGGGCACGATCGACTACAAGGTGCCGGAGGTGCCCGGCTTGTCGCCGCTCGGTACACCGCCGGCTGCTGGCACGGCCCCTGCCAATGGTGGCAGCGCACCGGCCGCGCCCGGCACGCCGGACCTGTCGCAGCCGCCAAACTTCGGCGATGCGCCGCCGGCCAAGCCGACGACACCAGCGCCGGACTTGTCGCAGCCGCCGAGCTTCAACTGATGGGAACGACGCCATGAAAGCGGTACGGCTGGAGGCGGTGGGCAGCATTGCGCTGCGCGAGGTCGACAAACCCGTCCCCGGCCCGGACGATCTTCTGGTGCGGATCGAGGCCAGCGGCGTCTGTGGCACCGACCGCCACCTCTTCCATGGCGAATTTCCCTGCCGGCCGCCGGTGACGCCCGGACATGAATTTTCGGGCATCATCGAGGCGGTCGGCAACGCTGTCTCCGGCTTTGCCGTCGGCGACCGTGTCACCGGCGATCCCAACATCGCCTGCGGGCGATGCCCGCATTGCCATGCCGGCCGGGTCAATCTCTGCCGCAATCTCAATGCCATCGGCATCCACCGCGATGGCGGCTTTGCCGAGTATGTCGTGCTGCCGCAGAAGCAGGCCTTCATCCTGCCCGCCGACTTGCCGCCGACGCATGGCGCCTTCTGCGAGCCGCTTGGCTGCTGCCTGCATGGCGTCGACCTTGCGCAGATCAAGCCGGGCAGCTCGGTGATCGTGCTGGGCGGCGGCGTGATCGGCCTGCTCACCGTGCAATTGGCGCGGCTGGCCGGCGCCACCACCATCATCCTGTCGACCAGGCAGGCTTCTCGGCGCGCGCTTGCCGAGGAACTCGGCGCGACAGCGACGGTCGATCCCACCGCCGTCGATGTCATCGATGCCATCGCCGGGCCTGTGGGCCTGATACCCGGCGGCGCCGACGTGGTGTTCGAATGCGCCGGCGTGCGCGACACCGTCGAGCAGTCGATGCGGCTGGCGAGAGCCGGCGGCACGGTCGTCATCGTCGGCGTGACGCCACAAAGCATGAAGGCTGAATTCGAGCCGTTCGACCTGCTGTTTCGCGAATTGAAGGTGGTCGGCTCGTTCCTCAACCCCTATACGCATCGCCGTGCCGCCGAGCTGATCGCGTCGGGTGCGATCGAGATCGACCGGCTGATCTCCAGGCAGGTGCCGCTCGAAGAGGCGGCTGATGTGATCGCCAATCCGCCGGCGCCCGGGGAGGTCAAGGTGCTGGTGGTGCCGAGCCGGCCCTGAGCCAAGGCCAGCCGCGCCCCGGCCGCTTGCCGCCACACCGCCGATCGGCTATTCAGCCAGCGCCGAAAAAGACATGACCGGTTCGGTAGTCTGGTCTCCTCCGTTCCTGTTTTTCGAGCGGAGGCCTGTTCGCCGCATGAATATGCGGGAGAACCCGCGGCCGGCAAGCGAGGCGAAAGCCCGCGGGCCGGTTGGGCCATGTCCGGATTTTCCTGATATTACGGTCCCGCCGGTTCTCGGTCTGCAGCCAAGCCTGTCCGCGTTTCAACCGTGACAGGACAAAGACCATGAAACTGAACCACCTCAACCTCACCACATCAGAAGTCGCGGCTCTTGCCGGCTTCTTCACCAGCCATTTCGGCTTCGAACTCGTCGCCATGCGCGGCAAGCAAGCCTTCGCGATCCTGCGCGGAGCCGATGGGTTTTCCCTCAACCTGATGACGCCAGGCAAGGGAGAACCCGCCGCTTACCCGGACAGCTTTCACGTCGGCTTCTTCATCGGCAACCCGGACCTTGTACACGCCAAGCAGGCTGAACTTGCCGAAGCGGGCTTCGCGCCGGGTGAGGCGCAGGATCTGACGCGTGGCGGTGTCGACTCGACGAGCTTCTACTGCCTTGCGCCTGGCGGAATACTGATCGAGGTCAGTTCCTTGCAGGCCTGAAAAGAAGAACCCCGGGCGTGTCGCCCGGGGTCTTTCAACGAATGCGATGGGATAGTTTTACAGCTTGCCGTTGCGCTGCTGGACCATCATGAAGGTGTCGTAATTGTACTCGGCCACCTGCGCCCAGAGATAGTGCTCCTTGCGGAAGCCCTTGATCGATTCCCAGATCTTCTTGAACGGCGCGTTCGAGGCCTCCATTTCGGCATAGACCTCGTTGGCCTTCTCAAAGCAGGCGGCCATAATCTCCTGGCTGAACGGACGCAGTTTGGCGCCGCCGGCTACCAGCCGTTTCACCGCTGGAGGGTTCACATAATCGTATTTCTGCAGCATGTCGGCGTCGGCAGCTTGCGCCGCGGTGCGCAGCAGCGACTTGTAAGCCGGCGAAAGTTCCTCGTATTTCGCTTTGTTGAACATCAAATGGACGGTCGGGCCACCTTCCCACCAGCCGGGATAGTAGTAATAGGGCGCGACCTTGTAGAAGCCGAGCTTCTCGTCGTCATAGGGGCCGACCCATTCAGCGGCGTCGATGGTGCCTTTCTCCAGCGCCGGATAGATGTCGCCGCCGGCGATCTGCTGCGGCACGACACCGAGCTTCTGCACCACCTTGCCGGCGAAGCCGCCGATCCGCATCTTGAGGCCGGAGAGGTCGGCGACGGTGTTGATCTCCTTGCGGAACCAACCGCCCATCTGCACGCCGGTGTTGCCGCCCGGCAGGCCGAAAGACCTTGCGTAGCGAGGAACTCGTTGAACAGGTCGATGCCGCCGCCATGGTAGTGCCAGGCATTCATGCCGCGCGCGTTGAGCGAGAAGGGAACCGCCGCGCCGAGTGCCCATGTCGGGTCCTTGCCCCAGTAATAATATGCCACCGTGTGGCAGGCCTCGACCGTACCGGCTGTGGTGGCGTCCGCGGCCTGCAGGCCAGGCACCAGTTCGCCCGCGGCAAAGACCTGGATCTGGAAATTGCCGTCGGTGGCTTCCGACAGCATCTTGGAGAACACCTCGGCACCGCCATAGATGGTGTCGAGCGATTTCGGGAAGGACGACGCAAGCCGCCATGTCACCTTGGGATTGGACTGGGCGATTGCCGGGGCGGCAAGCGTTGCCGCCGCCGCCGCGGCGCCGACGCCGGTCACGCCGGCCTTGCGAATGAATGAACGACGATCCATGCAGTTCCTCCCTTTTGGATCAACAGACCGACACTCGGGAAATCCTCGGGCTCCCGCATCGGTTGGCCGAAACAATACACGGGCGAGACGTCTAGTCCAGCACGGCGGCCGGATTTGGTAACCAAGCCATGCGACCCTGCAACTATAGTCTAACAGGGGATTTGGTGGCCCATGCGACACGCTGAAACTTGCCATGGAAAAACCACAGCGGATCGCCTATTTTGAAGGCAGGATATCCCTTGCCAGATGGAAACCAGAGCCAAAATGCAGCAGCCGCTCGTCGCCATATCGACCGACGTCCGTCAGTTCGACAACTACACCTGGCATGCCGCCCCGCAGCAATATCTGGAAGCCGCGATCACTGGTGCGGGCGTGTTCCCGCTGCTGGTGCCGTCGTTCGGCGACAGGCTCGACTTCGACGAACTGCTGTCTTCCGTCGACGGCGTCATGGTCACCGGTTCGAAATCCAACGTGCACCCCTCGCTCTACGGTGGCGATGCCAGCGAAGCCAACGGTCCCTATGATCCGGCGCGCGACGCCACCACGCTGCCGCTGATCCGCCGGGCGATCGAGCGCGGCGTGCCGCTGCTCGCCATTTGCCGCGGCATCCAGGAATTGAACGTCGCGCTCGGCGGCACGCTGGGCACCGAGATCCAGGAGCGCGAGGGTTCGCTCGACCACCGCGCACCAGTGAGCGACAAACAGGATGAGCGCTTCGCCATCCACCAGACGATTTCGATCAAGCCGGGCAGCTGCCTCGCCGGCGTGTTCGGCGCCGGCGACATCAAGGTCAATTCGTTGCATCGCCAGGCGATCGACCGGCTGGGGTCGAGGCTCGAGATCGAGGCTGTCGCCACTGACGGCACGGTCGAAGCGGTTTCGGTCAAGGGCGCCCGCGCCTTCGCCGTCGGCGTGCAATGGCATCCGGAGTACTGGGTCAACTCGGACAGCAACTCGGCCAAGATCTTCCGCGCCTTCGGCGATGCCGTGCGCCTGCACGCTGCCGCGAAGGCCGGCGCGCGGGCCGCCGCGGAGTAATCAGTCGTCCGTCTTCCTGTCGTCCGCCAGCGAAAGCAAGGGCGTGGTCGGCGCGTAGGATTCGTAACCGTCGCCATCAGCCACGGCGAAGGTGACGATCGGATCGACACCGTTGGCGCTGAATGCCACCGTGCCGTCATTCTGCTCACGCCAAAACTTTGCCCGTTCTATGCCAGGCAGCAGACGACGGCATGTCGGAGCGACGGTAAGCAGGGACAAGCCATCCGAAATTTCGGCCCCGCGGCTCACCGCGCAGGCCGCCTCATCGCCATTGGCGACCAGCCTGTAGGTGTTGGACGACGTGGCCTCGTTGGCGAGGCTTTCCCCATTGCCGTCATGAAACAGTTGAACGCCGCCAAACAGGGCGGCGATTGCAACAAAGGCGGAAAGCACTCTCATCGTTCTTCATCCATGCACACGCTCAGGATGAACAATGATTCCAAAGGGTTAAGCTGGCGTTAATAAGTGTGGCAAACGGTCACTCAGTCGGGAGCCTTCACATGCGCCGTCTCCAGCACCGGTGTCAGCGGCCGACGCTCGGTGAACCAGGACACCAGATTGTCGACGCACAGATCCGCCATGGCGCGGCGCGTGTGCTCCGAGGCCGAGCCGACATGCGGCAACAGCGAAGTGTTGGGCGCGTCGAGCAGCGCCTTGGGCACGTTCGGTTCGTCGGCGAAGACATCGAGCCCGGCGGCGGCGATGGTACCGTCGGCAAGGGCCGCCGCGAGGGCTGCCTCGTCGACCGTGCTGCCGCGGCCGATATTGACGAAGACGCCGTTGGCGCCGAGCGCCGACAGGATCTCGGCATTGACCGCCTTCTGCGTCGAAGCACCACCAGGCGCCACCGAAATCAGCGTATCGACCGCTTCGGCGAGGCCCTTCAGCGTCGCGTGGTACTCGTAGGAAAGACCGTCGACCCGACGCCGGTTGTGATAGGCGACCGGCAGGCCGAACGCCTCCAGCCGCCGGGCAATGGCCTGGCCGATACGGCCCATGCCGAAAATGCCGACTCGGCGCGCGCGCAAGGTCAGCCGGCTCAGCGGATAGTTGCCCTTGCGCAGCCAGTTGCCGTCGCGCAGCCAGTTTTCCGCGCGTGGCAGGTCACGGATCGTGTTGATCAGCAGCCCGATCGCGGTGTCGGCGACCTCCTCGGTCAGGACGTCAGGCGTGTTGGTGACCATGATGTTCTTCGCCGCGGCATGGCCGACATCGACCGAGTCATAGCCGACGCCGAAGGAAGCGATAAGTTCGAGATTGGGCAGCGCGTCCATCATCGCCGCGCTGATGCCGGCGAACGAGGCAATGCCACGCACCGTGCGGCGCATCTCGTCGGTGACCAGCGCCGGATCGGCGCGCTCGATCCTGACCTGGTTGAAGGTCCGGTCGATACGCCTGACGGCATGATCGCTGAAGTCGGCCGGCACCAGAATGGTAACGGCTTGCAGCTGTTCGGCCTCGGTCATGCCCGCTCCACCGGCTTGCCGGTCGACTGGCGCACATGCAGTTCCGGCTTGATCAATTCCTGCGAGGGCCGCACCGTCTGCCCATTGAGCTTGTCGAGCAGCGCGCTGGCGGCGCGGCGGCCGACCTCGCGCTGGCCGTTCCAGACGGTGGTCAGCGCCGGTGTGGCGATCGCCGCCTCCTCGAGATCGTCATAGCCTGTAACGGAGATGTCGATGCCTGGCACCAGGCCGGCGCGCGCAATGCCGTTCATCAGGCCGATGGCGACGAGATCGTTCCAGCAGCAGGCCGCGGTCGGTCTGTCCTTCAGCGCCAGGAACTGCCCGGCGGCCTCGAAACCGGCCTGCTTGGTGCGCGGCCCGGCGATGCGCCAGGACGGCCTGACTTCAAGCCCTGCCGCCTCCATGGCGTTGACATAGCCCTGGTAGCGGTCGCGGCCGGTCGAAGTCTGGTCGGTGCCACCGATCATGGCGATGCGCTTGTGGCCAAGCGAGATCAGATGGTTGGTGGCAAGCCCGGTGCCATAGGAATCGTCGCCGCGAAACACCGGCACGTCGGCGCCCTCGACGGTGCGGGCAATCAGCACCGCCGGCAGGCCGTTCTCCTCGGCCATCAAAATGTCCGCTGCCGGAGTGCCAATGGCCGGCGACATGATGACGCCGTCGGCGCCGAGCTGCAGCAGCGTGTCGATGAAGGTGCGCTGCTTTTCGAGCTGGTCGTAGTGGTTGGACAGGATGAAGGTCTGCCGGCTGCGATCGAGCTCGCTTTCGATTGAGCGCAATATCTCGGCGAAGAACGGATTCATAATGTCGTGGACGACGACACCGACAATGCCCGAGCGCGAGGTGCGCAGGCTGGCGGCGCGGCGGTTGTAGATATAGCCGATGGCGCGTGCATGTTCCTTGATGCGGTCGCGCGTCGAGCCGGCAACCAGCGGGCTGTCGCGCAGCGCCAGCGACACGGTGGCCGTGGACACGCCGAGCGCATCGGCGATCGTCGAAAGCTTGATTTTTTGTGCCAGCGCCTTGCGCTCCCCGAACGAGCTGAATTGCGACCTAAACAGTTTAAAGGCGGCGTTATGCCACCGATCGGGGGCAAATCAAAGTTTTTTTGCCAGCGCTTCGGCCTCGACATCGGAGGCCGCGCGGCTCTGCAGCCGAAGCCGGTGCTCGCGGTGGACGATATAGAGCCCGCTGGCGACGATGATGGCGGCGCCGACCAGCGTCCAGCGATCCGGGAACTGCTTGAAGACGATCCAGCCGGAAATGATCATCCACACCATCTGCGAATAGGGATAGGGGGCGAGCGCCGTGGTCGTCGCCAGCCGATAGGCCTGCACCAGCAGCCAGTGCCCGACACCGCCGAACACACCAAGCATGAGCAGCACGAACCAGTGCCAGCCATCATGCGGCAGCGAGAAGGAAAACGGCAGCATGGGCAGAAGCAGCACCGCCGGCGCCAGCGCCGAAAACAGGATCAGGCTTTCCGGCGTCTCGGTCGACGACATGCGGCGCGTCATGATGACATAGAAGCAGTTCGACAGCATCGAGCCGAGCGCGAAGAGATGGCCGATGCCGAAGACGCCGACACCTGGCCTTGTGATGATCAGGACCCCGGCGAAGGCGGCCAGGATAGCCAGCCAGCGCCGCCAACCGGCCCATTCGCCGAGCAGCGGGCCGGCAAGTGCGGTGATCACCATCGGGCCGAAGAAGTAAATCGACGTCGTCTCGGCCAGCTGCAGCGAGCGCAGGGCCAGGATGTTGCACATAGTCGAGCCGAACAGGAACACACCGCGCAACACATGCGCCGGCAGGTTGACCGGGCGAAACCGCATCGGATCGCGCCAGCTCCGCAGGAGTGTGCCGACCAGCAAGACATGCACGGCAAAGCGCACCCAGGCGACGATCAGCGCGGAAACGCCGGCCACGACGAGATATTTGCTTGAGGTGTCGAGGAAGGTGAAGAAGACGTAGGTGGTGAGCATGCACAGGATCGCCACCGGCGGCGTCGCGCTTTCGACATATCTTTTGGAAGCATTCACGTGCAGGCCGGGGAAAGCTGGGCTGGAGCCCACCTTTGCGGGAATTGTCGCTTGCCGGCAAGCCAAAAGCGCCTGGCACAACAAGACGCTCCGACAGGCTTAGATCAATTCACCGTTTCACACTTGTTCCTGGAGGTGCTCCAGCAGGCCACATGCATGGCTCTGTTGCCGATCGACGTCGAGAGCGTGCTGCCTTGACGATATGCACCTTTTGCGCCTAGCTCTGGTGCCATGAACATCGCAACGGCTTTGATCGTCGTAAGGGAGCGCATGGGCAGGATGGTGTAACCATCCGGCGAAAGCACCCATGCGCGGTAAGCAGGCTCCTGACGGGGCCTTTTTTATGCCCGGAATTTAGCCGCCCCGTCAGACCCTCCCTTCAATCCACCGACAAGGCGAGCGAGATCATGGCGAACGATAACCCCATTCGGAGTCCGGGCACGGACATGCTCGAGACAACGGTCATCACCAAACCCGTTGCTCCACCCCGGCTAATTACCCTTATCCTGCTTTCGGCTCTTGCCGTGTTGCCGGTGAACATGATTTTGCCGTCGCTGCCGAACATTGCCGCAACGTTCCGAGCCGATTTCGCATTGGTCAATCTGTCGGTTGCCGGCTTTGCGATCATCACCGCCGTCATAGAGGCCATCGGAGGCACACTATCGGACCGATTTGGGCGCAGGCCGGTCGTCTTGATATCTCTCTCGATCTTTGTCGCGGCGTCCATCGGCTGCGCTCTGGCTCCCAATATCGGCACTTTTCTTCTGTTTCGCGCGATGCAGGCGTGCATCGGCCCCTGCTATTCGGTCGCTCTGGTCATCGTTAAGGAGACATCGGACGAGCGCGAAGCCGCCAGCAAATTCGGTTATCTCGCCATGGGGTGGGCGCTGGCGCCCATGGTCGGTCCTTTGTTTGGCGGGTCGCTGGACGAATTGTTCGGATGGCGCTCAAGCTTCGTTGTCTTTGCGATCCTCGGGATAACTGCCTTCGCCCTGTCCATGCGCGAGATCAGAAGAATTCCATTGCCGAGATCGAACAGGAACTACCTTGCCTCCTATCGGGTGCTCCTGGGTTCGGCGCGGTTTTGGGCCTACACACTGTGCATGGCCGCCTCGATGGGGGTGCTTTATGTGTTCCTGGGCGGAGCCCCATTGGTCGTCGGTGACGCGCTCGGTGGATCAAGCGCGAAGCTCGGCTTCTACATGGGACTGGTTCCGACCGGCTTCATTCTCGGCAGCTATCTGGCCGGGCGTTACGCCTCGAAGACGTCACTGGGCGCCATACTCGTTCTTGCGCGCCTCCTGACCTGCGCCGGCCTGTTGGTCGGTCTGGTCCTGTCATGCTTTGGCATCACGCACATCCTGGCCTTCTTTGGACCTTGCCTGTTCATTGGCGTCGGCAATGGATTGACCATGCCTGCCGCCAACAGCGGCGCCTTGTCGGTACGACAGGACCTGGTCGGCACCGCCGCAGGACTGGCCGCCGCAATGCGGATCGGCGGCGGGGCACTCATAGCCGCCATCGCCGGCCTGTTCCTGGCAAGGTCAATCCCTGCGCTGTTGGTCACGATGCTGATATCTGCGGCACTCGCATTGTCGGCGGCACTGTATGCCGCTCATCTCGATCGGCGGCAGCGAGCTGGTTGAAATCCTTATGTATGCATACGGGCGCCCTTGGTGATCTTGTCGACCACCTTCTTCTCGGCACGCAGGGCGATGCCGACCACCTTGGCGTCTTCCGGCGCGAATTGCGCGAAAACGGCGCGGTTGGCGGCGTCGAAGCCGGTGGAAAACATCTCCTCGACATAGAGCGAGGTCGTCACGCCGCGCTCCAGCGCGCGCCGGTGGATGGTGGCCAGCGTCGCCTGGTCGGCCGACAGCACGATGACCGGCTGGATCGACAGCGGATTGTAGAGATTGCCGGATCGGTCGCGATATGGCTCGCCGATGATGTCGGGAAACTGCGCGACGATGCCGCTGGTCAGGAAGGCGGTGACGTTGAGCTTCTGCCAGACGGGCAAGTCTTCCCGCAGCACGATTGCAAATTTCGTATCGAACATGAAAAATGGGCCATTCGAGGTTGCGCCCCGATGTCGGGGCTGAAGGAGACGATGTCGCACGATCTAGGCCGCCAGGCCTTCGAGGGTCTTGGACGTTTGTGCACCGATGCGGCGGAAAACTGCATCATCTCGGCTCCCGACCCTGCGGGCATGGAGCGGATCGAAGCGCGCTTTCACGGCAGCGCCTTCGATTTGCATCGTCATGACACCTACGCGATCGGGGTGACGCTGCAGGGCGTGCAGACCTTTCGCTATCGCGGCGCGACGCGGCTAAGCCTGCCCGGCCAGATCATCGTGCTGCATCCCGACGAATTGCATGATGGCGGCGCCGGCAGCGAGGACGGCTTGCGCTACAGGATGCTCTATCTCGACCCCTCGCTGATGCTGGACTGCCTTGGCGGCGCATCGCTGCCCTTCGTCAGGGATGCCGTTGTGAAGGACGACGCCTTTTGCGCCACGCTGCTTTCGGCGCTGGGGCCGTTGCAACAGGAACTCGACGAGCTGTTCGTCGACGATTTTCTCACGCAACTGATGCAAAGCCTGGCACGGCATGCCGGTCAGCCGGCGAAACCGATGGCGAGGACGGCGTGGCGGGCGGCGGCGCTGGCGCGGGACTATCTGACTGAGAATGCAACGCGCCCTGTGCGCTCCGGCGAACTGGAAGCCGTCACCGGGCTCGACCGCTATGCCTTATCGAGGCATTTCCGCGCCGCCTTCTCGACCAGTCCACATCGTTTCCTGGTGATGCGCCGGCTTCAGCGCGCGCGGCGGATGATCGCCGCCGGCGAGCCCCTGGCGCAGATCGCGGTCGAGGCCGTTCACCGACCAGAGCCATTTCAACAGGCAATTCAAGAAGGCGTTCGGCATGACGCCGGGGCGCTGGTCCTCGCTGATCCGGGACTCAATCCCGGCAGCGGCCTGATCAGTCGTCCGACTCGGCGTCGTCGTCGATCAGCACCAGCTCCTCGTTGGAGAGGTTGGCCTCGATGCGGGCCAGCAGCTTGAACAGCGCCTTCTGGTCCTTCTTGTCGAGGCCTTTCAACGCCTGCTTTTCAGTCTTCTTCACCGACTTCTCGATGGCGCGAATGGTTTCGCGGCCGGTATCGGTGAGGAAGATGTGCGCCTGCCGGGCATCGGCCTCGGAGGCGCGCTTTTCCAGAAAACCCTGCGCCTGCAGCCGGTTGATGGTCTTGGTGATGGTGGGTGGGCGCACACCGAGGCGGCCGGCAAGATTGCCAGGCGTCTGGCCGTCCTCGCGGTCGAGCGCCAGCATGATCTGATCCTGGCCGGCATAGAAGCCGTGCGCCAGAAGCCGGGCCGCCAGCGCGGTTCTTGCCAGCCTTGCCGCTGAATGCAGCCGGCTCATTGTTGCAGTCTTGTCCGCCTTGGCCATGGTCATCCCTCTTCGGCCGAACCGGTGCGTGCAGCATAGACGCAGCCGGCCGGTTGGCAATCGACGATCGAAAAGATTCCGGCGCTCCAAACAGCTTTGCCGGCAAGCATTGCGGTGTCCGCCGTGGTGATGCCAGATGTTTATTTCAGTTAGATGACAAACGAGTTTTCGGAGCGCCGGATTCACAGCAACCACGGCGCGGGGCGCGGCCTGCCGCCGGCAGCCCCGGACAACACACCCTCCTTATCGTCTCGTCGCCGAAGAAGCGAAGCTTTCCGTTGCCATAACCATGGGACAAGCTCGGCCGGCCGCTTTGGCCCATTGGTTTGCCCGTGCAAAAGCCCCGCACACATCCTATATGGAGCCGACAATCCCTTTTTTCGCGGCCTGGATTTCAGGGCCCCAGTCATTTCGAGGCAAGCCATGACCGATGCACAGACGCAGATTCCCGTAACCGTTCTCACCGGCTATCTCGGCGCCGGCAAGACGACGCTGCTCAACCGCATCCTGTCGGAGAACCACGGCAAGCGCTATGCGGTCATCGTCAATGAATTCGGCGAAATCGGCATCGACAACGACCTGATCGTGGAATCCGATGAGGAAATCTACGAGATGAACAATGGCTGCGTCTGCTGCACGGTGCGCGGCGACCTCATCCGCGTCGTCGAGGGCCTGATGCGCCGGCCCGGCCGCTTCGACGCCATCGTGGTCGAAACCACCGGCCTCGCCGATCCGGTGCCAGTGGCGCAGACCTTCTTCATGGATGACGACGTGCGCTCCAAGACCAAGCTCGACGCGGTGGTGGCGCTGGTCGATGCCAAGCATCTGCCGCTCAGGCTCAAGGATTCCAAGGAAGCCGAGGACCAGATCGCCTTTGCCGACGTCGTTGTGCTCAACAAGACCGATCTGGTCACGCCGGAAGAACTCGCCAAGGTCGAGGCGACGATCCGCGCCATCAATCCGGCGGCAAGGATCCACCGCACCACCCGCGCCGGCGTTGCGCTGTCGGAAGTGCTCGACCGCGGCGCCTTCGACCTGTCGCGGGCGCTGGAAAACGATCCGCATTTCCTCGAGGCGCATGACGATCACCATCATCACGACCACGATCACGATCACGACCATGACGGCCACGATCACCATGATCATGACGGGCATGACCATCATCACCACGACCATGCGCATCCGTCCGACATCCATGACGTGACGGTGCAGTCGGTGTCGCTGCGCGGCGGCGAGATGGACCCGAAAAAGTTCTTCCCGTGGATCGAGAAGATCACCCAGATGGAAGGCCCGAACATCCTGCGGCTGAAAGGCATCATCGCGCTCAAGGGCGACGATGAGCGCTATGTCATCCAGGGCGTGCACATGATCATCGAGGGCGACCACCAGCGCGCCTGGAAGGACGGCGAGAAGCATGAGAGCCGGCTGGTGTTCATCGGCCGCGAACTCGACGCCGAGCGGCTGAAGAAGAGCTTTGACGCCTGCCAGGCGGCTTGATTTCCTGACTTTATGGCGCTAGCGCTGCCCCTTCTTCCTTCTCCCCTTTTGGGAGAAGGTGGCCTCGCGAAGCGAGGTCGGATGAGGGGTGTTCCAGCTTGGCAATGACGGCGATCCGTCACCCACCCCTCATCCGTCTCGGCGCTACGCGCCGATCCACCTTCTCCCACAAGGGGAGAAGGTTGGCGCCACACCTGGCCGCGCTGGCGGCTTCCCGGGGTTGGCGACAAATTTCATTGGAATGGTTCTGATGCCCACAGTCGCCCCTCTCGACCTCGAAGGCCATTGCGTTGCCGCCGTTTTCCTCGGCGACGTGCCACATTTCGCGCTGGCCGATGGTGCCATCCATCGGCTCGACAATGGCCACAAGACGGTGCAGCCCAATGACGGGCTGCTCGCGGCGTTCCATGATTCAGCCAACGACCGGCTGATCACCGGCGGCGAGGACGGCAAGGTGTTTGCCGTGAAAGTCGGCGGCGATCTCAGCGAACTGGCGAGCGCCGGGAAAAAGTGGATCACCAGCGTCGCCGCCGGGCCGCAAGGCGCCATCGCCTATGCCACGGGCAAGACCGCCTTCGTGCGCTTCGCCGACGGAAAGACAAGGGAATTTACCCATCCGCGTTCGGTCGAGGGGCTGGCGTTTTCGCCCAAGGGCATGCGCTTCGGCGTCGCCCGCTACAATGGCGCGACGCTGCATTTCCCCGCCGCCGAGGGCAAGCCGGTGGAACTCGAATGGGCCGGCGCGCACACCGGCATCACCTTTTCACCGGACGGTGCTTTCCTTGTCACCACCATGCAGGAAAATGCGCTTCATGGCTGGAAGCTCGCCGACGGCAAGCACATGCGCATGACCGGCTATCCCGGCAAGGTGAAAAGCCTGTCATGGAGCGTCAAAGGCAAATGGCTGGCGAGTTCCGGCGCCCCGGCGGCGATCGTCTGGCCGTTTTCCGGCAAGGACGGGCCGATGGGCAAGGCGCCGCTGGAGCTTGGCACGCGCGGCAACACGATGGTGACCTCAGTCGCCTGCCATCCAAGCCAGGACGTCGTGGCGATCGGCTACGAGGACGGCATGGTGATCGCCGCGCGCTTCGCCGATGCCAAGGAAGTGCTGCTGCGCCGGCAGGGCAAGGGCGCGATCACCTCGATGATGTGGGACAAGGAAGAACGCCGCATCGCCTTCGGCAGCGCCGCCGGCGACTGTGGCATCATCGACATCACGGCCTGAACTCACCGCGCCCGCGCGGCCAGCCGAACAGGCTTGCGCCGCAGCGACAGCCCATCGCGCATGTTAAGCGACAGCAATGCGATATTCGTTGCGCCGGCTACCAGTTCGATCGCCTGGACGATCGTGAAAAGGCTGTCGAAGCGACCGGCCGTGGCAAAGCTGCTGAGCAGGAAGGCCGAGGGCACGAGCACCAGCAATCCGTTGGCGGCGATGATGCGCATGCGCCGCGCTTTGCGTGCCACGACCGGGCTCTTCCAGCCCTTGCTAAGCGAAAAGCCCGACGCGCCGGCGATGATCATCGCCGGTATGAGCACCGCCATGCCGGCCAGCACGCAGTTCTTGACCATTGCGATCGCGGTCGTGTCGCCGAGCAGCTCAACCGTGGCCGTCGACAGCCAGAAGGCCGAAACCGCGATGAGCGCGACGGCGCCCGCCGCTGCATGAATCCTGGTTTTCATCTTCATCTCCATAGCAAGCTATATATCATTGCATAGCATGCTATTCAACTGTTATCTGACAGGCATGGCATTTCAGAAGGAACGATCCGCCGGATTCCTGGCCAACCACATGGCGCGGTTGTTTGCCAACGGGCTGCAGCAGCGCATCCGGCCGCTCGGCCTGGCGCCCGCCCAGTTCATGACGCTGCTGGCGCTGTGGGATGAGGATGGCCTGACGCAACGCGAACTCGTGCAGCGTCTCAACGTGGAACAGGCGACGATGGCCAACACGCTGATCCGCATGGAGCGTGACGGCTTGATCGAGCGACGCCTGCATCCAGAAGACGGACGCTCGCAGTCGATCCATCTCACAGCGAAAGCCGTTGGCCTGCGCGAGCCGGCGACACAGGCCGCGCGTTCACAGAACGAGGTGGCGCTGACCGGCTTCAGCGAGGACGAACGGCTGGTGTTTCTCGACCTGATGCGGCGCGCCATCGCCTCGATGCAGGCAGACTGACACAACGACCGGCAAGCCTACTCGGCCCCGCACGACACCTTGCCCGTCAACTCCGCCGGCTTGCCATCCTTGTCCGTGTCGGCCGCATTGTCATAGACGGCAAGCGTGTACTGCCCGTCATAGACGCCTTCGTCGCTGGCCTTTGTCAGGATCGTCAGTTCGACCGAATTGAAGGCGTTTGCCACCTCGTGCTCGCGGTAGATGTTCAGCCGCAACTCCTTGTCGTCCAGCCAGTACTGGGTCAGGTTGGAATTCTCGAACACCGTTTTGCGCAGTCCATCGCCAGCCGGCCTCGCCTTGATTTCGAGATCGCCGCGAAAGTTGAAGGTCGGGCCGCCCATGCCTCTGGTGACGCCGGCGCCGACGTCGAATGTCACCGCCGTATCGTCGACATTGCACCAGATGCCGCCCGAGGCGAAGGCGGTGCTGGCCGACACCAGAAGCATTGCCACACAGATGATTGTCCGCATTTTTGTCCCCCTCCTCAATTCCCACTCATATTGGCGCCGACTTCGGCAGCACGGTCAAGCGCCGCCGCCAAAGGCTGAGCCAATGCAGGGCAGACGCGCGGCCAATTGCGATTGCGGACATGGATTGGCTAAGAGGTACGGACGAGAGGGGTTTCCATGCACAGCAGCGACAGTTCAAAGACCATCGGCGGCATCGGCCGTGACCGCATCGCACAATTGCGCGAAACCGAAGGGGCGGCCTTCCGCAAGGCACGGCCGAAATCGCAAGCCAAGGTCGGCAACGGCCTGCCCGGTTTCTTCGGCGGCGTGCCGATGCACTGGATGAACGACTGGCCGACGCCGTTTCCGATCCTGGTCGACAGCGCCAAAGGCGCTGCGATCACCGACATAGACGGCAACAGGCTCGACGATTTCTGCCTTGGCGACACCGGCTCGATGTTCGGCCATTCGCCGCCGCCGGTGGCGCGCGCGATCCGCCGCCAGGCCGGACGCGGCCTGACCTATATGCTGCCCTCGGAAGACGCGCTTGCCATCGGGCCGCTGCTGCAGCAGCGCTTCGGCCTGCCGTTCTGGCAGATCGCGACGACGGCGACCGACGCCAACCGCTTTGCGTTGCGCGTGGCCCGTGCCGTCACCGGTCGTGAAAAGATCCTGGTCTTCAATGGCTGCTACCACGGCTCGGTCGACGAGACGATGGTGCGGCTGATCGACGGCAAGCCCGTCAACCGGCCGGGACTGGCGGGCGAGTTCCGCGACCTGACCCGCACGGCCAAGGTGATCGAGTTCAACGACGTCGCTGCGTTGGAAGCAGCGCTCAAGGACGGGGACGTTGCTTGCGTCATCGCCGAGCCGGTGCTGACCAATTCCTGCATGGTGCTGGCCGACCCCGGCTTCCATGACGCGCTGCGAAAGTCGACGCGCGAGACCGGCACGCTGCTCCTGATCGACGAGACGCACACGATCTCGACCGGCCCCGGCGGCTACACCAGGAAATACGGGCTCGACCCGGACTTCTTCGTGCTGGGCAAGCCGATCGCCGGCGGCGTGCCGGCAAGTGTGTGGGCATGAGCGATGAAGTCGCCTCGCGCTATGCCGACTACAACAGGACAAAGGAGCCCGGCTATTCCGGCATGGGCACGACACTGTCGGCCAACCCGCTGCAATTCGCCACCATGCGCGCCACGCTCGAAGAGGTGATGACCGAGGAAAATTATGACCGCATGGACCATCTGGCGCGGCGTCTGGATGCCGGGCTAACCGGGGTGATCGACCGCTATCGTCTGCCCTGGCATGTCGCGCGTGTCGGCGCCCGCGTCGAATTCATCTGCGCACCCGGCCCGTTGCGCAACGGCGCCGAAGCCGAGACCGCGCATGCGCCGGAACTGGAAGCCGCCATCCATGTCGCGCTGGTCAATCGCGGCGTGCTGATCGCGCCCTTCCACAACATGATGCTGATCTCGCCTGCGACGTCAGGCGCCCAGGTCAACCGGCTGATCAGCGCCTTCGCCGCGGTTGCGGCAAAGCTTGCGGCATGAGACAAGCGGCCATGGACAATGCCATTGTGACCTCCCCTTCGGGGTCTTCGCCCACCGAGGCGCAAGCTTTTCTCGACGCCCATCCCGAGATCGAGGCCTTCGATATCGTGCTGACCGACGCCAATGGCGTCGGCCGCGGCAAGATCGTGCGCCGCCACGAGTTGAAGAGCATTTTCGAGGGCGGGCGGCATATGCCGATCTCGATCCTCGGCCTCGACATCACCGGTGAGGACGTGCACGAGACCGGTCTGATCTGGACGACCGGCGACGGCGATCTCCGGGCATGGCCGATTCCCGGCACATTGGTGCCGCTCTACGGCACCAACCCGCCGCGCGGCCAGGTGCTGATGGCGATGTATCACCTCGACGGCCAGCCCATGTCGTCGGACCCGCGGCTGGCGCTGGCCCGGCAGGTCGAGATATTGGCGGCCAAGGGGCTTTACCCGGCCGGCGCCTTTGAACTCGAATTTTTCCTGCTGGCCAATGAGCGCGACGCCGAGGGCAAGGTGCAGCCGGCGCGCGCGGTGCTCGATGGCCGTGTCTCGGGCAAGACGGAGGTCTATTCCGTCGACCACCTGCACGGCATGGAGCCGCTGTTCTCCGACATCTATGCCGCCGCCAAGGCGCAAGGCATTCCGGCCGAGACGGTGATATCCGAATATGCGCCGGGCCAGTACGAGCTGACGCTGAACTACCGCAAGGATGTGATGCGGGCGGCCGACGACCTCGTCATGCTGAAGCGGCTGGTGCGGGCGCAGGCGCGCCGCCATGGCGTCACCGCCTGCTTCATGGCCAAACCGATCGAGAAATATGCCGGCTCGGGCATGCATTTCCACGTCTCGCTGCAGGACAGAGCCGGCCGTAACGTCTTTGCCGAAGCCGGCGGCGAGAGCTGGTCGCTACCCCTGTTGCAAGGGCTTGGCGGGCTGATCCAGACGATGGCGGAATCGATGCTGGTGTTTGCGCCGCACGCCAATTCCTGGCGGCGCTTCGTCTCGCAGTCCTATGCGCCGGTGGCGCCGACCTGGGGCGTCAACAACCGTTCGGTGGCGCTGCGCGTACCGGCGGGCGACGCGAAGAACCGTCGCATCGAGCATCGGCCGTCGGGCGTCGACGCCAATCCCTATCTGATCGCCGCGACAGTGCTCGCCGGCATCATCAAAGGCCTCGATGAAGGGCTCGATCCTGGCCCCGAAACGACCGGCAACGGCTATGAGGCTGCCGTCACGCGCACGACAATGCCGGCTGATTGGCGCGCGGCGATCGAGGCGGCCAAGGCGTCCAGCTTCCTGAAAGGCGCGCTTGGCGAAGACCTGCACCGCACCTTCGTGGCGATCAAACAGTCTGAATATCTGCGCGTGGCACGCACGGTCAGCGAACTGGATTATCATCTCTATCTGCACGAGGTTTGACGACCTTATGGTAGGCGGCGATCACTTTTTTCGCCGCCTATGCCAAATGAGGTAGCGCGGCAGCTGTTCAGAACATATCATGAACAAATGAGCGCTCTCACCGTCCGTGAAAAGCTGGCGATCCTGTCCGACGCCGCCAAATATGACGCCTCCTGCGCCTCATCCGGCTCGGCGAAGAAGGATTGGCTGATGTCAGGCGGCATCGGTTCCACCGAAGGCATGGGCATCTGCCATTCCTATGCACCGGACGGCCGCTGCATTTCGCTCTTGAAAATCCTGCTCACCAATTTCTGCATCTACGATTGCAGCTATTGCATCAACCGCTCGTCCTCGAATGTAAGGCGCGCCCGCTTCAGCATCGACGAGGTGGTGAAGCTGACGATGGATTTCTACCGGCGCAACTATATCGAGGGCCTGTTCCTGTCGTCAGGCGTCATCCGTTCGCCCGATGAAACCATGGGCGAGATGGTCGAGGTGGCGCGACGGCTGCGGCTGGAGGAAAAATTCTCCGGCTATATTCATCTGAAAACCATTCCGGAAAGCTCGGCGGAACTGGTCGAAAAGGCCGGCCTCTATGCCGACCGGCTGTCGATCAATGTCGAACTGCCGACCGACGAAGGCGTGAAAAAGCTGGCGCCGGAGAAGAAGCCGGAAACGATCCGTCTTTCCATGGCCACGCTGCGCCAGAAGATGGAGGAAAAGGCCGAGCCGACGCTGAGGACCAAAAAGCGCGAACGCTTTGCGCCGGGTGGCCAGTCGACGCAGATGATCGTCGGCGCCGACAAGACATCCGACGACGGCATATTGCACACCAGCGCGCGGCTCTATGGCAGCTACCATCTGCGGCGCGTCTATTATTCGGCCTTCAGCCCGATCCCGGATTCGTCGTCGTCGCTGCCGCTGCAGAAGCCGCCGCTCATGCGCGAACACCGGCTTTATCAGGCCGACTGGCTGATGCGGTTTTACGGATTTTCGCAACCGGAGATCCTGGCGGGTAGCGGCGATGGCATGCTCGACCTTGCCATCGACCCCAAACTCGCCTGGGCGCTGCGCAACAGGGGACAGTTTCCCGTCGACATCAACCGCGCCGACCGCGAATCCCTGCTGCGCGTTCCCGGTCTCGGCACCAAGGTGGTGGCGAAAATCCTGGAGACACGCCGCCACCGGCGGCTGCGGCTCGAAGATGTCGGGCGGATTTGCCAGTCGATCGCCAAGCTCAGGCCGTTCATCGTGGCGGAGGGTTGGTCGCCGGGAACGCTCACCGATAAGCAGGGCTTGCGCGACAAGATCATGCGCTCCTGCGAACAGCTGTCATTGTTTTGACCATGCGGCCGGCTGAGCTCAATCTTGCCCGGTTTAGTGTCATGCTCGACAGCGAGACCGATTTTGCCGGCTGGCGTGATGCAGCGCGGCGGCTGGTGCTGAACGAGGTCAGACCAGAAGACATTAGCTGGCATGTCGCGGCCGGTTCTGACCGCCGGCCGAGCGATTTGCCGGCTGCGCCTGCGGGCGCGCAGCTCGTGGTGCCGCGCGACTTCATCGAGCGCGCCGAAACCGCTTTCTGCCATTCCGACCCCAGCCGGTTCGCCTTTCTCTACCGGCTGCTGTGGCGATTGCGCAGCGAGCCCAAGCTGCTGGCGATCGCGTCGGATCCAGATACCAGGCGGCTCGAGGCGATGGAAAAGGCGGTACGGCGCGACAGCCACAAGATGCATGCCTTCGTCCGCTTCCGAAAAATCAGCGATGGCTGCGAGGAGCGCTATGTCGCCTGGTTCGAGCCCGACCATTTCATCGTCGAGCGCAATGCGGATTTCTTCGTCAGGCGCTTCACCGGTATGCGCTGGACGATCCTGACTCCTTATGCGTCGGCCGACTGGGACGGCGAAAGACTGACGATCGGGCCGGGCGCCGCCAAGGGCGACGCGCCAGCCGAGGACGATACCGAGGCGCTGTGGCGCACCTATTTCGAGAACATCTTCAATCCGGCACGGCTGAAGGTGAAGGCCATGCAGAAGGAGATGCCGAAGAAATATTGGCGGAACCTTCCCGAGGCCTCGCTCATTCCAGAGCTGATCGCAGGAGCAGATAAGGCCGCCAAGGAGATGATCGCCAGAATGCCGACAACGCCCGCTCCGCACCACGCCAAGGTGCAGTCCAGGCACTGGCCGAAGCAGCCCGCAGAGACGCTGCAGGGTGATGACGCGAGCAGCATTTCCGAGTTGCGCGAGGCCGCAAAAGGTTGCCGTCGTTGCCCGTTATGGCGCGATGCGACGCAGACCGTGTTCGGCGAAGGGCCTAACAATGCCAAGGTCATCTTCGTCGGCGAACAGCCCGGCGATCAGGAGGATCTCGCCGGCAAACCTTTTGTCGGCCCTGCGGGCAAAGTGTTCGATGCGATACTGGACGATGCGGGCGTCGATCGCCAGAAAGTCTACGTCACCAACGCGGTGAAACACTTCAAATTCGAGCCGCGCGGTAAGCGACGCATCCATTCCAAGCCGAATGCCGGCGAGGTCCAGGCCTGCCGCTGGTGGATCGACAAGGAATTCGCGCTGATCAAGCCGGAGCTTGCCGTGGCGCTCGGCGCAACGGCTGCGTTGTCGCTGCTCGGCAAGGCGATCCCGGTGACAAAGATGGGCGGCCAAGTGATCGAGCGTGAGGATGGGCTGAGGGTTTTCATCACCATCCATCCGTCCTTCATCCTGCGCATTCAGGAGCCTGCGGAGAAGGAAGCCGAGCGCGAGCGTTTTTTGCAGGATATGAGAGAGGTGAGGCGGTTGATGGCTGGCTGACCGGTCGCCTATCGGATCAGAATCGCCCTCAAATCATTGACATTCGTGCCCGTAGGTCCGGGCACAAACAGATCGCCAACCGCGTTGAACGCCGTCCATGCATTGTTACCGGCCAGCATCGCCTTGGCGTCCACACCCGCCGCGCGCATGCGCGATACGGTCGAGCCATCGGCGAAGGCACCGGCATTGTTTTCCGAACCGTCGATGCCGTCCGTGTCGGCGGCCAGCGCATGAATATTTTCCGCGCCGGTGATGCCGATGGCGAAGGCAAGCAGGAATTCAGAGTTGCGGCCGCCCTTGCCTTTGGCGCGCAAGGTCACCGTCGTTTCACCGCCAGACAAGATCAGCACCGGCTTCGAAAAAGGCCGGTTGCGCGTCGCCACTTCGCGCGCGATGGCAGCGTGGACGCCGCCGACTTCGCGCGCTTCGCCCTCGATAGCATCGGAGAGGATGACAGCCTCGATGCCTTGCCGTTTCGCTTCGACGGCCGCCGCCTCCAGCGACACGCCGGCGGAGGCGATCAGATGCACCTCGTTGCGCGAGAAGCGCTCATCTCCGGGATTTGGCGCATCGGCCGCCGGAGAATTGATATGCGCCATCACCGAGGCCGGCAGCTTCATGCCGTAGGCCGATATCGAGGCCAGTGCGTCTTCGCGGCTGCCGGTGTCGGGAACCGTCGGGCCGGAGGCGACAAGGGCCGGGTTGTCGCCGGGAATGTCTGACACAACCAGCGACACCACCTTGGCCGGCCAGGAGGCGGCGGCCAGCCGGCCGCCCTTGATGGTGGAAAGATGCTTGCGGATGGTGTTCATCGCCGCGATCGGCGCGCCGGAGGCAAGCAGCGCCTCGTTGACGGCGATCTCGTCGGCCAGCGTCAGGCCGGCGGCCGGTGAGGGCAGCAGCGCCGAGCCGCCGCCGGAGATAAGCGCCACGACGAGATCGTCCTCGGTGAGACCCTGGACCTTGGCGAGCAGACGGCGCGAGGCCTCGAGCCCGGCAGCGTCCGGCACCGGATGCGCGGCCTCGATGATCTCGATGCGCTCGCATTTGGCGCCATAGCCGTAGCGGGTGACGACCAGCCCTTCAATCGGCCCGTCCCAGACCTTCTCGAACGCCGCCGCCATCTGCGCCGAACCTTTTCCCGCCCCAATGACGATTGTGCGACCCTTCGGCTTGGCCGGCAGATGATCCCTGATCGTCCGCTCCGGATCGGCGGCGGTGACGGCAGCGTCGAAGATCGAGGTAAGGAAGGCCCTGGGATCGAGCACGGTCATTCGGCTTCCCTGGACAATGACAGCCCGTGCTTGTCTATGCCGAGATAATCGCACAGCGCATCGACCACCACGCCATGATCCTCGCGCTCCGGCAGGCCTGAAACCGCGATCACGCCGATAACGCCGGCACCCTTGACGGTGACCGGAAAGCCGCCGCCGGCGAGCACGTAGTCCGAGATGTCGAGGCCCTCGCCAAGCTTGAAGGCGCGGTCAGGGCGCTGCTGTTCCAGCACCATGCGGTAGGTGCTTCTGAGAAACCGCCTGACCACATTGATCTTGCGCCGCGCCCAGTCGGGGTTGGAAGCATTCGACCCTGGAAAGGCCGCATAGAACAGCGGCCGGTCCCACAGCCTGATGTCGACGATGATGGGCAGGTTTTCGGCGATCGCGCGCTTGCGAATCGCCGAACCGATCTTGAAGGCGACGGCCTCATCGAAGGCCGGGAAGACCAGCGTCTCTTCCTGTTTCCGGATCAGAGCGATGTCGTCAGCAACGGCCATGTCGTTCCCCTGTCAACTTCGCCGCACGCTTTGACCGATGGCTGCCGCCGGGTCAAGCAATGAACGCAGCTGGCGCTCTAAATCGCCATGTCGCTCTTGGCCGCCCGCCCCGCGACATAAACCTCGCGCACGGCGCGGTCGTCGCCGAGCGTCTGCAGCAGAAACAATTCCTGCGCCAGCGTCTGTGCCGTTTCCATCCTGAGCCGCATCGCCGGCGTCGCCCTGGCATCGAGCACGACAATGTCGGCATCGGTGTCCTGATCCAGCGTGCCGATCTTGTCGGCCACCGAGAGCGCCTCGGCATTGCCGCGCGTGATCTGCCAGAAGGACTGGAACGGGTTCAGCTTCTCGCCATTCAGCGCGATCACCTTGTAGCCTTCATCCATGGTGCGCAGCATGGAGTAATTGGTGCCGCCGCCGACATCGGTGGCGGCGGCTATGCGCAACGGCTTTTCCCGACGCCGGAAGCGCTGGTAGTCGAACAGGCCGGAACCGAGGAACAGGTTCGAGGTCGGGCAGAACACCGCCACCGAGCCGCTTTCCGAAAGCGCGTCCGCCTCACGCTCCGACAGATGGATGCAGTGGCCGAACAGGCTCTTTTTGCCCAGCAGACCGTAATGTTCGTAGACATCCGTATAGTCGCGCGACCAGGGGTAAAGCTGCTGCGTGAAGGCGATCTCGGCGTGGTTTTCCGACAGATGCGTCTGCATGTGCAGGCCGGGATGTTCTCGGCACAGCGCGCCGGCCATCTCCATCTGCTCCGGCGAGGAGGTGATGGCGAAGCGGGGCGTGATGGCGTAGTGCTGGCGCCCCTTGCCGTGCCACTCCTTGATCAGCGCCTTGGTGTCGTCATAGCCGGATTGCGGCGTGTCGAGCACGCCTTCGGGGGCATTGCGGTCCATCATCACCTTGCCGGCGATGTTGAGCATGTTGCGGTCATGCGATTCGGCGAAAAAGGCTTCTGCGGAAGCCTTGTGCACCGAACAGTAGGCGGTGACTGTTGTGGTTCCGTGCCGCACCATCTCGTCAAGAAATAGCCGCGCGATGCGGCGGCCATGCTGCGCGTTGGCGAACTTCGTCTCTTCCGGGAAGGTGTAGGTGTTCAGCCAGTCGAGCAGTTCGGCGCCATAGGAGGCGATGACCTGCATTTGCGGGAAATGCACGTGGGTATCGATGAAGCCCGGCAGCAAAAGGTGCGGCCGGTGATCGATTTTTTTGGCACCCTCACCGGCCTGTTTCTCGACATCGCGGTAGGCGCCCGAAGCAACGATCTTGCCGTCGCGGATCAAAAGGCCGCCATCTTCCTCGTAGCGCCAGGCCGAGTGGTCGTCGATGGTCTCGGGCCAACGCACGAAGGACAGTGTGCGGCCGCGTAGAAGTGTCGAATTCATGCTATTTCCCTGCGCCTTCGAACCAGGCCACCAGCAGCGCCCGTTCCTTGTCCGTAATCTGCGAGACATTGGCGGGCGGCATGGCGTGGCTGCGGCCGGCCTGCAGATAGATCTCGCGGGCATGGTTGGCGATTGCCGCATCACTGTCGAGCATCACGCCCTTGGGCGCATGATAGATGCCTTCATAGACCGGTTCCTGAGCATGGCACATCGAGCAACGGCCGAGCACGGTGTCGCGCACCGCCGGGAAATGGGCGGAGGCGATATAGATGTCCGCCGAGGCGGACGCCTTGGGCTCACCGGTCAGCACCTTCGGCACGGTCGACAGCCAGATGATGATGATGAACAGGACAAGGGCGCCGAGCCAGGTCCAGTGCGGGTTGCCGGCACGCTTGTGCACGGTGTTGAAATAGTGCCGGATCAGCACGCCTATGATGAACACCAAAGAGGCGATGACCCAGTTAAACTCGGTGCCGAATGCCAGCGGATAGTGGTTCGACAGCATCAGGAACAAAACGGGCAGCGTCAGATAGTTGTTGTGGAGCGAGCGCTGCTTGGCGATCTTGCCGTATTTCGGGTCGGGCTTGCGGCCGGCGATGAGGTCGGCGACGACGATCTTCTGGTTGGGAATGATGACCATGAAGACGTTGGCCGACATGATCGTCGCGGTGATGGCGCCCAGATGCAGGAAGGCGGCGCGGCCGGTGAACAGGTGCGTGAGGCCCCAGGCGATGAACACCAGCACGCAGTAAAGCACCAGCATCAGGCCTGTGTCGCTTTTGCGGAGCGGCGAGCGGCAGAGCAGATCATAGACCACCCAGCCGACGCCGATCGTGGCCATGGACAAAAGGATACCGACCGGGACCGACATTGGCAGCACATTGGGGTCGATCAGGAACAGATCGGCGCCGGCATAGTAGACCACGCACAGCATGGCGAAGCCCGACAGCCAGGTGGCGTAGGATTCCCATTTGAACCAGGTCAGGTGCTCCGGCATCTCGGCCGGCGCCACCAGATATTTCTGGATGTGGTAGAAGCCGCCGCCATGCACCTGCCATTCCTCGCCGAAGGCGCCGACGGGCATGCCCGGACGCTGGCGCAGGCCGAGATCGAGCGCGACGAAATAGAAGGACGAGCCGATCCAGGCGATGCCGGTGATGACATGCAGCCACCGCACGGCGAAGCTCAGCCAGTCCCAGAAAATCGCGAAATCCATCATTGAAGTCGTCCCTGCCGATGACGCGACTTTACGGTGTCGCACGCAAACGGAAAGAGGCGAGGTGTACGATGACTTTCAAAAAAAAATGGAAAATACTAGGCTGGCTATACGCAGCCGCATGAGAGCCACGAAATCTGCATGGCCTATCTCGACAACATCGCCGTCTTCGTCCGCGTCGTCGAACTCGGCAATCTGTCGGCGGCGGGCCGTGACATGCGCATTTCGCCCGCGGTCGCCTCCAACCGCATCAAGGAGTTGGAGAAGCATCTGGGCGTGCGGCTGTTCAACCGCACGACGCGGCAGTTGATGCCGACCGAGCATGGCACGGTGTTTTACGCCGGCGCCAAGCAGGTGCTGGAGGCAATCACCGAAGCGGAAGCCGCGGTATCGGCGCTGTCCGGCCAGCCGCGCGGTACCATACGCGTGACCGCGCCGCTCGGCCTCGGTCGCCGGCTGGTGGCCTCGGGTATTCCCGATTTCCACGACAAATATCCCGATATCGAGGTGCGGCTGAGGCTCTCGGACCACAATGTCGACATCATGAAGGAAGGCATCGACGTCGCCTTCCGGCTCGGCATCATCGAGGATTCCAGCCTCAGGATGCGCGGCATCATGGAATGCGAGCGCGTGCTGGTGGCGGCGCCGAAATATCTCGAGGCGCGAGGCGAACCGATGGAGCCGCAAGAGCTGATCGGCAAGAAGCACGACTGCCTGATGCTGCGCTATTCCGGCGCGCGCGAATATGTCTGGACGCTGCAGACCCCGACCGGGCCGCAGAAATTCGAGGTGCACGGGCCCTACGACACCGACGACGGCGACGTGCTGACCGGCTGGGCACTGTCGGGGCGCGGTATCATCAACAAGCCGCGCTTCGAGGTCGAACCCTTCATCCGCGACCGGCGGCTGCAAGTGATCCTGGCCAACACGCCGCCGACACCAGTGCAGTTCGCCGCTGTCTATCCGCACAAGAAGCTGCAGGACCCCAAGGTGCGGCTTTTGCTCGACTTCATGGCCGAGCGCTGCCAGCGGCTGATCAAGGATATTCTGGCCGGTAAGTAGGGCCGGGCAGCAACCGGGGCTGGCCGGCAAGTGCCGGCCTTCTGGTCCATTCGCCGGGCTTGCCTTGCGCAGCGGCGAACTTAGGTTGGTGCGATGCATCTCGCCATTTCGCTCGACATCGCTGCCGCCACCGGAGAGGCCGTGCTGGATTTCAGCCGGATCAGCAAATTCGTGCGACAGGCAGAAGCGGCTGGCGTCGACATGGTCGCGATTTCCGACACCGCGGACGGGCTGTCGAGCAGCCCGTTCGAGGCCACGACGCTGCTGGCCGCCCTGGCGACAGTGACGAACAGGATTGGGCTGGTCGCCACAGCCTCGACCATTGCCCATCAGCCCTACAATCTGGCGCGCCGTTTTGCTTCGCTCGACATCATCAGCCATGGCCGTGCCGGCTGGAATGCGATGATGGCGCAAAGCCCGCGCGAGGCGGCCAATTTCAGCCGGCCGGAAGGGTTTTCCGATACCGACTTTCGCCGCCGCAGCGAGGAATATATCGGCATCGTTCAAGGCCTGTGGCAGGGCTGGGATGCGGATGCGTTGCTGTTCGACAAGAGCGGCGGCCGATTCCATGCCCCAGAAAAGATGCATCTGCTCGACCACAAGGGCGAGTTCTTCTCCGTACGCGGGCCATTGAACGTCGCGCGCTCGCCGCAGGATACGCCGGTGCTGGTGTTGTCGGGCCTGACGGAAGCCGATTTCGACATTGCCGCCCGCACCGCCGATGTCATTTTGCTGGAGAGCGGATCGGTCGAGAGCGCGAAAGTACGCTTTGACGATCTGAAGCGCCGCGCCACGGCCGCTGGGCGCGATCCGCACGCTGTGAAGGTGCTAATGAATATCTCGCTCACCGCCGAAGACAAGCCGGCCGCCACCGCAGACAGGCTGGAAACCCAATTCCGTGCAAAGAGCTGCAACGGTTTCAACATACGGCTGCCAGCGCAGCGTTCGGTGCTCGACGATTTCGCCGATCGCGTTCTGCCCGAGTTGCGGCAGCGCGGCGTGGTTCGAGAGAGCTATCGCGGCACGACGTTGCGCTCGCATCTCGGACTTGCCGGCGGAGGTGAGCAATGACCGCGCGGATGAAGCTCGGCGCCTTCCTGTGGGCGACGGGCCATCACATCGCCGCCTGGCGTCACCCGAAGGCACATGTGACCGCCGGCATCGACATCGACCATTACATCCAGCTGGCGCGCACGGCGGAAGCGGCGAAGTTCGACATGATCTTCTGCGAGGATGCCGCCGGCCTGCGCGAGGCCAATGTCGGCATCGCCAGCCAGACGTCGCGCTCGATCGGCTTCGAGCCGATCAGCCTGCTGTCGGCGCTGGCGGTCCAGACCAGCCATATCGGCCTCGTTTCGACGGCCTCGACAAGCTACAACGAGCCTTATGGCCTGGCGCGGACTTTTTTGTCGCTCGACCATCTGAGCGGCGGCCGGGCCGGCTGGAACCTGGTGACCTCGGCCAGCCCCATCGAAGCCGCCAATTTCGGCTCGACGGGTCTCAAGCCCCATGCCGACCGCTATGAGCGGGCGCGCGAATTCGCCGAGGTGGTCACCCGGCTTTGGCAGGGCAAGTCTCCTGGCCATGACGGCCAGAGCTTTTCGGTGCGCGATCCGCTCGATCTGCCGCGGTCGCCGCAGGGCGCGCCGGTCATGGTTCAGGCCGGCGCCTCGGATGTCGGCCGCGACCTTGCCGCCCGCACCGCCGATGTGGTGTTCACGGCGGCGCAGACGTTTGAGGAAGCCAAGGCCTTCTACGACGATCTCAAAGGGCGCCTGGCCACCTATGGGCGTGAGCCTGGCGACATCAAGATCATGCCGGGCGTCTCACCCGTGGTGGCGGAAACCGAAGCTGAAGCCCGCGAGAAACACGAGGAGTTGCAGGCGCTCATCCCCGACGATGTCGGCGTGGCGCTGCTGTCCAGCTATCTCAGCATCTCCGATCTCGGGCGCTATCCGATCGATGGGCCATTGCCCGAACTGCCGGAGAGCGAGGGGATGAAAAGCCGGCAGGCGCTGGTCGTCGAGCAATCGCGCCGCGACGGCCTTTCCATCCGGCAGCTTGCCCGCCATTTTGCAGGCGCGCGGGGCCATTGGCGCATTGTCGGCACGGCGGCGCAGGTCGCCGACGAGTTGCAGGCGCGGTTCGAAGGCGGCGCGGCCGACGGCTTCAACGTGATGCCGTCATACTTCCCCGGCGAACTCGACGCCTTTGCCACGCTGGTTGTGCCGGAGCTGCAGCGGCGCGGCTGGTTTCGCCGGGAATACGAAGGCCGCACACTGCGCGACCATCTGGGCTTGAAACGGCCGGCCTGACGCCGGCTTCTATGCTTCGTCCATCATGCGGGCGGTGCCTGAAACCCTGATCGAGCTGCCTGTCTCGGCCGGAATATCGGCATGCAGGCGCGAGCGCATGCCCATGTCCTCGCCTTGCACGACATCGATCGCGCCGCCATGCGGCCATCTGATGTCGCGGAGGTAGCCGGCAAAGGCGGCCGTCGAGGCGCCCGTCGCCGGATCCTCATAGACGCCGCCAGAGGCAAAGGGGTTGCGCGTGTGGAAGAGCCGTGGCGTTTCGGCATGGGCCAGCAGGATCGTCACCAGCCCTTCGCGCCGCATAAGGGACTGCCCGGCTTTAAGCTCGTAGCGCATGGCAGCCAGTGCCTCGCGCGACTTCAGGGCCAGAATCAGATGGTCGGCGCCGCCATGAATCAGCGCGGGCGGAATGGCAGGATGGAGATCGGTCGCGGCATAGTCGAACAGCGCCAGCGCCTCGGCAATCAACTCAGGCGGCGCCGGCTTGCTGCGTGTCGGCGGCGATTGCAAGGCGGCGGCAACGTTGGCGCCATCACGGAACCCTTCTACGGTGATGCTGGCCTGATTGAGTTTCAGCGAGAAAATCCCGTCGCCAAATCGTCGGACAAGGGCGGCCCCCAAGGCGATCGTCGCGTGCCCACAGAAGGGAACCTCGGTTTCCGGCGAGAAATAGCGGACCCGCCAGTTGTCTCCGTCCGGCGCGGCAAAGGCCGTCTCCGAGAACCCCACCTCCGCCGCCAGGCGTTGCATCTCGGCCGCATCGGGCAAGACATCGCCGATCAGGACGCCGGCAGGATTGCCTCCGGTGTTGCCATCCGAAAAGGCCGCGATTTTCAGAACGTCCATGTATCCACACCTCATGCCGCGATGCCGGTGGATACCGCAAATGCATGGTTAGGGCGATTGAAAATGGACGAGCGGGCGGGCAGCCTTGGCTAGTCGGCCATGACCTTGTGCTGCCGGACCTGATGGTCGGCATTTGACGCCGCATTGTGAACGACCAGCGCCGTCACGATCTCGGCTGCGGCAAGTACAGCGATCACCTGTGGGCGCTTGTCCTTGACGGCATCGCCACCGATGGGCGAGACGAGGCGGGCAAATTCCGCTTCCTTGCCGTCCCCTGACTTCAGGAACCAGTTCTTGAACGTCGCTTTCTTGGTCTTCGAGCCGATCATGCCGACATAGGCTGCGTCGTCGCGCTTCAGCGCTTCGGCGACGATCAGGAAATCCAGCGCATGGTCATGGGTGAGGATGGCGAAGGCTGTGCCGGCGGGCGCGTTTCGAACCTCGGCCTCGGGCATAGGCGTCAGCCGCGTCTCGACGGTTTCCGGCATGCCTTCCAGCGCCTCGGCCCGCGTCTCGATGACGATGCCGTGCACCGGCAGAAGCGCGATTGTTGCGGCCAGCGCCTGGCCGACATGGCCGCCACCGAAGATATAGACATGCGGCAGGTGCGCTTCCTCAGCCTCCGCGGTCGCAACCAGTTCGGCAGCAAGCGCGGCATCGACAAGCCGGATCAAGACTTCGACGCGCCCGCCACAGCATTGGCCGATCTCCGGCCCGAGCGGCACGTCGAGCGTGGCGCAGACTTCATCGACCTCGATGCGGGCCTCTTCACCCTCCCCCTTGTGGGGAGGGTCGGACACTAGCATCTGCCTGGCCTTGTCGATCGCCATATATTCGAGCTGGCCGCCGCCGATGGTACCGAAAATCGCCTCCCGTGAGACGAGCATGAAGGCGCCCTTCTCACGCGGCGTCGAGCCTTTGGTGCCGGCGACTTCGACCAGGGCAACCCGGCCGGCGCTGGCAAGAAGGGCTTTCAGGCCTTGCACTTTCGAGTTCATATCTCGTATTCCCTATTGGGAAATATAGGCTTTTTCGGCCTGGATTGCACGTTTTGCGCGTTTCAGGCGCCCTTGACCTCTTTCTTCAGCCGCTCGATCGCCATCAGCACGCGTTCCGGCGTTGCCGGCGCATCGAGACGCGGGCAGATCTTGCGGTCGGCGACGCTGGCCACAGCATCAGACAGCGCATGCAGTACCGACATGCCGTGCGGTAGCGGCGGCTCGCCAACCGCCTTGGAACGATGAATGGTCGGCTCATAGGCCTGCGACCAGTCAGTCAGCGCCACGTTGAAGATTTTTGGGCGGTCTGACGCCAGCGGGATCTTGTAGGTCGACGGCGCATGCGTGCGCAGCCTGCCCTTGTCGTCCCACCACAGTTCCTCCGTCGTCAGCCAGCCCATGCCCTGGATGAAGCCGCCCTCGACCTGGCCGATGTCGATCGCCCGGTTCAGCGAACGGCCGCAATCATGCAGGATGTCGGCGCGCTCGACGACATATTCGCCGGTCAATGTGTCGACGGACACTTCCGAACAGGCCGCGCCATAGGCGTAGTAGTAGAAGGCGTGGCCTTGGCCCTTGCTGCGGTCCCAATGGATTTTCGGCGTCTTGTAGAAGCCGGCGGCCGAGAGCTGGACGCGCGCGATGTAGGCCTGCTTGACCAGATCGTTGAAGCTGACCTCCTGGTTGCCGACGCGGACGCGATTGGGCAGGAACACCACCTGATCGACCGGAACCTGATACTTTTCGGCGGCGAAATCGGTCAGCCGCTTGCGGATCTGGCGCGCGGCGTTCTGCGCCGCCATGCCGTTGAGGTCAGCGCCGGAGGATGCCGCCGTCGGTGCCGTGTTCGGCACCTTGGCGGTGGTGGTGGCGGTGATCTTCACCCGCTCGAGGTCGATCTGGAATTCTTCCGCCACGACCTGCGCCACCTTGAGATGCAGGCCCTGGCCCATTTCAGTGCCGCCATGGTTCATGTGCACCGAACCGTCGGCATAGACATGCACCAGCGCGCCGGCCTGGTTGGACTCGGTCTTGGTAAAGGAGATGCCGAACTTGACCGGCGTCAGCGCCAGGCCGCGCTTGATGAAACGGCTGTTGGCGTTGAAGGCCGATATTTCCCGCCGCCGCCGCGCATAATTGGCGCTTTCCTCGAGCTCGGCGACGATGCGCTGGATGATGTTGTCCTCGACCTTCTGGTGGTAGGGCGTGACGCAGCGCGAGCCGATCGCCTCCATCGGGTCATAAAAATTCAGCTTGCGGATTGCGAGCGGATCCTTGCCGACAGCGAAGGCGACCTCGTCGATGACGCGCTCGGCGCCGATCATGCCTTGCGGGCCGCCGAAGCCGCGGAAGGCGGTGTTGGAGACGGTGTTGGTGTAGAGCGGCGCCGACTTGGCGTGGACATTCGGATAGAAATAGGCGTTGTCGCAATGGAACAGCGCGCGGTCGCCGACCGGACCTGACAGGTCGGCGGAGAAGCCGGCATTCAGTGCGAACATGAAGTCGACGCCGAGGATGTTGCCATCATCGTCGAAGCCGACCTCATAGTCGATGGCGAAGTCGTGCCGCTTGCCGGTGGCGGTCATATCCTCGTCGCGGTCGAGCCTGACCTTCACGGCCCGTTTGTGCTTCTTCGCCGCGATCGCTGCGATTGCCGCGCACTGGTTGGCCTGTGTTTCCTTGCCGCCGAAGCCGCCGCCCATGCGGCGGACTTCAACGGTCACCGCATGGCTGGGCACGCCAAGCACATGGGAGACAAGGTGCTGGGTCTCGCTCGGTCCCTGGGTCGAGCAATAGACCGTGACCTCGTCGTCTTCGCCCGGCACCGCCAACGACACCTGTCCTTCGAGGTAGAAGTGGTCCTGTCCACCAAGCTTCATGCGCCCCTTCACCCGACGGGGCGCCGCGGCGATAGCGGCAGCCGCGTCGCCACGGCGCAAGGTCAACGGGGTGGTAACCAGCCTGTCCTTGATCGGGTCCAGCGGCCAGATGCCGAGGATGGCGGGAATTTCGTCATACTCGATCTTGGCCAGGCGCGCGGCACGGCGCGCCGCGTCCCTTGTTTCGGCGACGACCGCGAAGATCGGCTGGCCGAAGAACTGCACCTTGCCTTCGGCGAACACCGGGTCGTCATGCATATTGCTGGGCGAGACATCGTTTTCGCCCGGCACGTCGGCATAGGTCAGCACATCGACCACGCCGGGTGCTGTCCGCACCGCCGAGAGATCGACGCTCTTCAGCGTACCATGTGCGACTTTGGATAGGCCTAGGCCGACATGCAGCGTGCCGGTCGGTTCCGGCATGTCGTCGATATAGATGGCGGTGCCGCTGACGTGCTTGTGGGCGGAATCATGCCGCTGATCCGTGGCGACACCGCCGGCGATCTTCTCGGCCTTGAGATTTGATGTGGCGTGCTTGTTCATCATGCCGCCTCGTTGCGGGACACCTGGAAGGGTGCCCTGGTGCCGGTGGTTTCGACAAAGAAGCGCAACAACAGGTTTTTCGCCGACAGAGCCCGGTATTCTGCCGACGCCCGCATGTCGGTGAGCGGGGTGAAATCCCTGGCGTATTCGGCCATCGCCGTCTCGACCGTCTCCTCGGTCCAGGGTTTGCCGAGCAGGGCCTTTTCGACAAGAGACGCCCGCTTCGGCGTCGCCGCCATGCCGCCATAGGCGATGCGCACATCGGCGACCGTGCCGTCCTTCGCCAGCGTCAGGAAGAAGGCACCGAGGGCGGCGGTGATGTCCTCGTCGCGGCGCTTGGTGATCTTGTATACCGCAAATTTTTCTCCCTTGGCCGGCATGGGCACATGTACGGCCTCGACGAATTCGCCCGGCTGCAGGTCCTGCTTGCCATAGGCGATGAAGAAGGTTTCCAGCGGGATCGTGCGCCGCTTCTTGCCCCTGCGCAGCGTCAGCCGCGCGCCGAGCGCGATCAGGGGCGGCGGCGTGTCGCCGATCGGCGAGCCGTTGGCGATGTTGCCGCCGATGGTGCCCATGTTGCGCACCTGTTCGCCGCCGATACGGTCGAACAACGGTCCAAGCGCCGGGATGCGTTTCGACAGCGTCGAGAAGGCTTCGGTGTAGGTGACGCCGGCGCCGATCGAGATGACGCCTTTGTCTTCGGCGACGGTGCACAGCCCGCCGAGACTACCGATGAAGATCGCCGGCGTGATGTCGCGCATATGCTTGGTCACCCACAGGCCGACATCGGTCGAGCCGGCAACGATGGTGGCGCCGGGCTCCTTGTCCAGTATGGCGGCGAAATCGTCGACATTGGCCGGCACGATGAGCCGCGCCTTGCCAGCGCCGATCTCGACCCGCGCGCCGTCCCGCATGGCCTCCAGCCTCGCCGTGATCGCCTTGCGCTCCACGGCCAGCGGGTCCTTCGCCGCCTTGCCGTAGCTGGAGATAGCGTGCGCGGCGCGCATGATCGCCTCGTAACCGGTGCAGCGGCAGAGATTGCCTTGCAAGGCCTTTTCGATCGCCGCGTTCGATGGGTCCGGCGACTTCATCCACAGGCCATAGAGCGACATGACGAAGCCCGGCGTGCAGAAGCCGCATTGCGAGCCATGGAAATCGACCATCGCCTGCTGGACGGGATGCAACTGGCCGGGCTGGCCACGCAAATGTTCTACGGTCACGACATGCGTGCCGTCGAGCGAGCCGAGGAAGCGGATGCAGGCATTGACACTGTCATAGACCAGGCCGCCGGCAGAGAGCTTGCCGACCAGCACGGTGCAGGCGCCGCAATCGCCCTCGGCGCAGCCTTCCTTGGTGCCGCGCAGCGAACGGTCGAGCCGCAGCCAGTCGAGCAGGGTCGCGTCTGGGGCCACCGAGGACAGCGCGACATCCCTGCCATTCAGGATGAAGCGGATCTCGTTGCGGATCGTGACCTTTGCCATGCCTCAGCTCCCCCTGTAGGTCGAATAGCCATAGGGCGAGATCAGCAATGGTACATGATAGTGCACCGCCTCGGCCATACCGAAACGGATCGGCACGCTGTCAAGGAAAGCCGGCTCGGGCAGTTTTGTGCCCTGGCCGCGCAGATAGTCGCCGGCCGAGAACACCAGCTCATATTCGCCGGTACGGAATTCGCTACCTGCCAGCAGTGGTGCGTCGCAGCGGCCGTCGGCATTGGTTGCGACCGTCTTCAGAAGCGTGCGTGCGGCGCCGTCGAGATGATAAAGCGCGATCGACAAACCGGCCGCCGGCTTGCCGGTCGCCGTGTCCAGCACGTGGGTCGTCAGGCGCCCGCCATCGGCTTTCGACGTTTCTGCCATTGGCCGCCTCCCATCCAGGTACATCAGAACAATAGTGATGAATTGTGCGCCAATTAAAGGCGATGCATAAGTCCCGGTCGAGCGGAGTGCGACAAAAACACTTTCAAAAATTTTCGGGGAATGCGAGAAGCACCCTTTCGATATCCTGATCATGGTTCGGGCGACGCCCGGCGGGAGAGACGATGCGTTACATCAGAGACATGCGCGGCTATGGAGCCAATCCGCCTGATCCGAAATGGCCTGGCGGTGCGCATGTCGCCGTGCAGTTCGTCGTCAATTACGAAGAGGGCGGCGAGAATTGCGTGCTCCACGGCGACAAGGCTTCTGAAGCCTTCCTGTCGGAGATCGTCGGCGCGGCACCCTGGGTGGGGCAGCGCCACTGGAACATGGAATCGATCTACGAATATGGCGCGCGGGCCGGCTTCTGGCGCTTGCTTCGCCTGTTCAGCGAGTCGCATGTGCCGGTGACCTGCTACGGCGTCGCCACAGCACTCGCCCGTTCACCCGACCAGGTCACGGCCATGCAGGACGCCGGCTGGGAGATCGCCTCGCACGGGTTGCGGTGGATCGACTATCGCGACCACAGCGCCGAGGATGAGCGCAGTGACCTCGAAGCGGCGATCAAACTGCATTACGAGGTGACCGGCCAGCGCCCGACCGGCTGGTATACGGGCCGCACCTCGGTCAACACGGTGCGGCTGGTGGCTGAAGAAGGCGGCTTCGACTACGTCTCCGACACCTATGACGACGAACTGCCCTACTGGTTCGAGCATGCCGGCGGCACGCAGCTCATCATCCCCTATACGCTCGACGCCAACGACATGCGCTTCGCCACGCCGCAGGGCTTCAATTCGGGCGACCAGTTCTTCGCCTATCTGAAAGACAGTTTCGACACGCTCTATGCCGAGGGTCAGGCCGGGCGGCCGCGCATGATGAATATCGGCCTGCATTGCCGCCTCGTCGGGCGGCCAGGCCGGGTGGCGGCGCTGAAGCGCTTCGTCGACTATGTCAAATCGCGCGACAAGGTCTGGCTGGCGCGGCGCATCGACATCGCCAAACACTGGCATGAGAACCATCCCTACAAGCCCGCGGCGCTGCGCCCCTCGAAGATGGAATTCGAAACCTTCGTCCACACGTTCGGCGGCGTGTTCGAGCATTCGCCTTGGATTGCAGAGCGCGCCTACGAACTGGAGCTCGGACCGGCGCACGACACGGCCGGCGGCCTGCACAATGCGCTCTGCCGCATCTTCCGTTCCGCCAGCGAGACCGAGCGGCTCGGCGTGCTCAACGCTCATCCCGACCTTGCCGGCAAGCTGGCCAAGGCCAAGCGGCTGACGGCGGAGTCTACGCGGGAACAAGCCTCGGCCGGCCTCGACGCGCTGACCGACAAGGAGCGCGAACTGTTCTCCAAGCTCAACGCCGCCTACGTCACCGCTTTCGGCTTCCCCTTCATCATCGCGGTGAAGGGCAAGACCAAGGAGGAAATCCTGGCGGAATTCGAGGCGCGCATTGGCAACAGCCGCGGCGTCGAATTCGAAACCGCCTGCAAACAGGTCGAGCGCATCGCGCTGCTCCGCCTCAGAGATATGCTACCGCAATAGGTTTGAACCCATGGATACGATCAGGATGCCAGAGCGCACCTACTACGCACCGCATGGCGGCCATCCCGGCCAATCTGAATTGCTGACAGGCCGTGCCGTCTTCACCGAGGCCTACGCCGTCATCCCCAAAGGCGTGATGCAGGACATCGTCACCAGCGCCTTGCCGTTCTGGGACAAGACCCGCGTCTGGATCCTGTCGCGGCCGCTGTCCGGCTTCGCCGAGACGTTTTCGCAATACATTGTCGAGGTCGCGCCCGGCGGCGGCAGCGACCGGCCGGAACCCGATGCCGGCGCCGAGGGCGCCCTGTTCGTGGTCGAAGGCGAACTGACGATTCTGCTCGCCGGCAAGAAGCATGTTTTGCGGCCGGGAGGCTTTGCCTTCCTGCCGCCGGCCAGCGGCTGGACGGTTCGCAACGAAAGCAAGGCGGCAGTCCGCTTCCATTGGATTCGCAAGGCCTACGAGGTGGTCGACGGTCTCGACACGCCGGAGGCCTTTTTCACCAATGAACAGGATATCGCGCCGACGCCGATGCCCGGCACAGAGGGTCGCTGGGCGACGACACGCTTCGTCGATCCCGCCGATTTGCGCCACGACATGCACATGACCATCGTCACGCTCGAGCCCGGCGCTGTCATTCCCTTCGCCGAGACGCATGTCATGGAACACGGGCTCTACGTGCTGGAAGGCAAGGCGGTGTACCGCCTCAACCAGGACTGGGTCGAGGTCGAAGCCGGGGACTATATGTGGCTGCGCGCCTTCTGCCCGCAGGCCTGCTATGCCGGCGGCCCCGGCAAATTCCGCTACCTGCTCTACAAGGACGTCAACCGGCACGCCAAGCTCGGCGGGGCGGGCATTGGCAGTCGCGCGCGGTGACCCGCATCGTTGCGCGGCCGCTGACCCGCGAGGCCTTTGCCCCCTTCGGCGATGTCATCGACATGGGCGGCGACAACCACTACCCGATCAATGGCGGCAAGGCCGAACGCTACCACGATCTCGCCACCGCCGAGGCGGCGGGACTGAACGCCCGCGTGCTGATCTCGATGGTGCGCGGCACGCCTTATGAGATGCCGTTGAAGCTGATCATGGTCGAGCGTCACCCCCTCGGCAGCCAGGCTTTCATCCCGTTGTCGCCGCGCCCGTTCCTGGTCGTCGTGTGCCATGACGGCAAGGAGGGGCCGGGCGAGCCGCACGCCTTCATCACCGCGCCCGGACAAGGCATCAACTATTCGCGCAATCTCTGGCATGGCGTGCTGACGCCGCTCGGCGAGCCCCAGGATTTCCTGATCGTCGACCGCGGCGGCGACGGCTCGAACCTCGAAGAGTTCCATTTCTCGCACGCCTACGAGATCCACCTTCCCTGAAGGGTTCCCTTTTCCAATGACCGACATTTCGCTGATCGACCGCCTGCTCGACGTCATCGAGCACGACATCGTGCCGAAGACGGCTGACGGCGTTGCCCACGGCAACAAGCTGTTCGGCGCAGCGATCCTGCGCAAGGACGACCGCTCGCTGGTTCTGGCCGAAACCAACAACGAGATCGAAAACCCGCTCTGGCATGGCGAGGTGCATTGCCTGAAGCGGTTTTACGAGATGCCGAAAGCCGAGCGCGTCGACACCAAGGACGCGCTGTTCATAGCCACGCACGAGCCCTGCTCGCTCTGCCTTTCGGCGATCACCTGGACCGGCTTCGACAATTTCTACTACCTCTTCAGCCACGAGGATTCGCGCGACAGTTTTGCCATCCCGCACGACCTGAAAATCCTGAAAGAGGTCTTCACCCTCGACCCCGGCGGCTACAATGCCGAGAACGCCTATTGGAAGAGCTTTTCCATCCGCAGGCTGGTGCGGGCGCTGCCCGAGGCCGAGCGCGAACGGCTGGAGACGCGCATCGGCAAGATCTCGGCACGCTACGATGAACTGTCCGGCGCCTACCAGGCGAGCAAAAGCGAAAACGACATCCCGCTAGACTAGCCTTCAGCCCCTAGGATCAGCCGTCTTGAATTGCCACCTTTATGGTGGCATATTGCAGTCTGGAGAAACGCAGGCCCACCTACGATCTTGACGCGATCAAGACGGCGTTGGGGTCCGTGGACACGCTGGCAATCACAACATCCGCGCTGCGAGACGCTCTCGGTCTTGGTTTCGATCGCGCCGGCATTGTCGAGGTGATCGGCGACATGACACGCAAGATGTTCGTGAAGTCGATGACGACTTTCGCGGATCATCGGGTTTGGCAGGACGTCTACCATGTGCCGGCGCGTGACCTGCTCCTCTATGTGAAATTCCAGGCGGATGTCGTGACCGAGTTCACGGTCATGTCGTTCAAGGAGAAATGACCATGGCGACAAGGGATGAAAGTAGGACGATGATTTCCCCCGAAACCGGAGAAACCCTGACGCGTCAGGTGCGTCCATTCACTGTGACCTATAAGGGCGAGAGCATAATTGTCGACCTTCCGGGTTATTATCCGGCCACCGGGAACGAGGGGGTGCATGTTGGGGACGACATGATTGCTGTCGAAGCGGCTCTTCGCGCCCTCAAGGAAAAGATCGACGGCGTTCCCGCTCCGGCAACCATCCGCCGTATGCGCACAAAGCTCAAACTGTCACAGCGCGAGGCAGGATCCCTGTTCAAAGTCGGCGAAAATGCTTTCGACAAATATGAACGAGGCCTGATCGAGCCAAGCGGCCCGACCATCCAACTGATGACGTTGCTGGAAAAACATCCCGAACTGCTGGACGAATTGCGGTAGCGGCACAGGTCGCATAATTCGCTACGCCAGTCGCGAATGGCGATTGAAAGTTGCGGCGACGCGGGGCGTTATGCGCACCCATGAAAACCATCACTGAATTTCCCCGCAAGGTCGTCGAATTCCCCGATATGGGCATCGTCATGCCGGATGGCTGCCGGCTGTCGGCGCGGGTGTGGATGCCGGAGGATGCCGGCGACGATCCGGTGCCTGTGATCCTCGAGCACTTGCCCTACCGCAAGCGCGACGGCACCATTTTTCGCGATCAGCTGACGCATCCCTATTTTGCCGGGCACGGTTATGCCTCGATCCGCGTCGACATGCGCGGCAATGGCGATTCCGAAGGGCTAATGGACGACGAATATTCCGAGCAGGAATTGCAGGACGCCTGCGACGTCATCGCCTGGGCGGCCAGCCAACCCTGGTGCAATGGCAATGTTGGCATGATGGGCATTTCCTGGGGCGGCTTCAACTGCCTGCAGGTCGCGGCCAAGCAGCCGCCGGCGCTGAAGGCCGTGATCAGCCTGTGCTCGACCGTCGACCGCTACGCCGACGACATCCACTACAAGGGCGGCTGCCTGCTGATCGAGAATTTCGGCTGGGCATCGACGATGCTGTCCTACTCGTCGCGGCCGCCGGACCCGCTGATTGCCGGCGACAACCGCTGGCGCGATCTGTGGCTGACGCGGCTGGAGAACCAGGCTTTCCTGGCGCCGCTGTGGCTGAAGCACCAGCATCGCGACGCCTATTGGAAGCGTGGCTCGATCTGCGAGGATTTTTCCGCCGTCAAGGCGGCCGTGCTGTCGATCGGCGGCTGGCATGACGGCTATCGCAACACGATCTCGCACCTCGTCACCAACATCGAGGCGCCGGTCAAGGGCATCGTCGGCCCCTGGATCCACAAATATCCGCATTATGCCGGACCCCAGCCGGCCATTGGCTTCCTGCAGGAAGCTCTGCGCTGGTGGGACCGCTGGCTGAAGGATGCCAAGACCGGCGTCGAGAACGATCCCGCTTACCGCGCCTATGTGATGGACAGCGTGCGCCCGGCCCGCTGGCATCCGGAGCGACCCGGTCGCTGGGTGGCGGAGCAACAATGGCCGTCGCCCGCCATCAAGACGCAAACGGTCGAACTGATCTCCGCAGGCAGCAGGCCGGCCATTGTCGCCTCGCCCCAGAATTGTGGCCTCGCCGGTGGCGAATATTTCCCGTTCACCTTCGGCCCGGAACTGCCGGGCGACCAGCGTCCCGACGATGCGCTGTCGGTGTGTTTCGACCAGCCGGAACTCGCCGAGGCCATCGACATTGTCGGTGCGCCGGAAGTTCAGGTCACGCTCTCGTCCGATCGCCCGCAGGCCAACATCGCGGTGCGGCTCTGCGACGTGCATCCCGACGGCGCTTCGGAACTGATCTCCTACGGCGTGCTCAACCTGACGCACCGCGACTCGCATGAATTCCCGCAGGCGCTGGTGCCGGGCGAGACCGTGTCGGCGCGCGTCGTGCTCGATCAATGCGCCTACCGCGTGCCGGCCGGCCACCGCCTGCGCGTCGCCGTGTCGAACGCCTATTGGCCAATGATCTGGCCCTCGCCGGAGCCGGTGCGGCTGACCTTGTCGGCTGCGACACTGGCCTTGCCGCTACGGCCGCTTGCAAAAGGCAACGAAGCGACGTTCGCCGAGCCGGAAGGGGCTGCGCCCTGGGCCACCGAGACGGTTCGGCCCGCCAATTCCGAACGCCATGTCGATCGCGATGAAAAGACTGGAATCGTCACGCTTTCCATAGCGGATGATTTTGGCGCGGTGCGCGATCTCGACCACGGCCTGGTCAATGGCAGCATCGCCCGCGAGACCTGGACGATCCACCCTGACAATCCATTGTCAGCCACGGGAAAAACCCATTGGACACAGACACTGTCGCGAAATGGATGGTCGGTGCGTACCGAGACATGGGCCGAGATGCGATCGGACGAACAAAACTTCATCGTCAGCGCCAGAATCGAGGCTTATGAGGGCGAAAAAATTGCCTTCGAACGCAATTTCGAGGAAAAGATTCCGCGCGCGCTTGTTTGAGCCCTGACGCCGTTGGTCCAAATGCGACGTACGATTTACGCCACGGCATGTCGCATTCGGTCTTGCTTACCGCTTTCCCTTACGGTCATTATTCCCCTCACAAGAAGCAAGAAAATCGACCGCAGAGTCGAACCAACAGAGTGAGGAACTCAAAATGTCAAACGAACTGGAATTCCTTAGCCGGCATGTTGCAGCCGGCAAGCTGAGCCGTCGTGATTTTCTCGGTCGGGCGGCAGCGCTCGGCATCGCCGCGCCCTTCGCCAACTCGCTGCTTTCAAGCGCGGCGCGGGCGGCAGGACCGGTCAAGGGCGGCACGCTGAAGGCCGGCCTGGTCGGCGGTGAATCCACCAACAGCCTCGATCCGGCGCTGATGATGACGCAGGTGCCGTTCGCCTTCGGCAAGTGCTGGGGCGAAATGATCGTCGAGCTGTCGCCGGACGGCAAGCTCGAGAACCGTATCGCCGAGGAGATCGGCTCCTCGGACGATGCGAAGACCTGGACCCTGAAAATCCGCGACGGGGTCGAATTCCACAACGGCAAGACCGTGACCGCCGAGGACGTGGCCGCCACGCTGGAGCGTCATTCGGACGAGAAGTCGAAATCCGGCGCGCTCGGCTACATGAAGGGCATCGCGACCATCAAGGCCAGCGGCAAGGAAGTGGTGCTGACGTTGAAGGAGGCCAATGCCGACCTTCCCTACCTGCTCAGCGACTATCACCTGATCGTCCAGCCGAATGGCGGCAAGGACAAGCCCGATGCCGGCATTTCGGCCGGCCCGTACGTGGTCAAGACCAACGAGCCCGGCGTACGCCATGGCGGCGAGCGTTTCGCCAACTACTGGCAGGGCGACAAGATGGGCCATGCCGACCAGATCGAAGTCATCGTCATCAACGACGCCACGGCGCGCACGGCGGCCCTGCAGGGCGGCCAGGTCAACATGATCAACCGCGTCGAGCCAAAGATCGTCGACCTGATCAAGCGCGTGCCGGGCGTCACCATCCGCAACCATGCGGGTCCGGGCCACTATGTCTTCATCATGCATTGCAACACAGCACCCTTCGACAACAACGACCTGCGCATGGCGCTGAAGCTCGCGATCGACCGCGAGGAGATGCTGACCAAGGTGCTGCGCGGCTATGGCTCGCTCGGCAACGACTTCCCGATCAACTCGTCCTATCCGCTGTTCACCGAGATCGAGCAGCGCAAGTACGATCCCGACAAGGCCAAGTTCCACTATAAGAAGTCCGGCCATGACGGCACCGTGCTGCTCAGGACCTCCGACGTCGCCTTCCCCGGCGCGGTCGATGCTTCACAGCTCTTCCAGCAGAGCGCGGCCAAGGCCGGCATCAAGATCGAGCTCAAGCGCGAGCCCGGCGACGGTTACTGGAACGAGGTCTGGAACAAGCAGCCCTTCTGCGCTTCCTATTGGGGCGGACGCTCGACCCAGGACCAGATGTACTCGACCGCCTATCTGTCGACCGCCGACTGGAACGACACGCGTTTCAAGCGCCCGGACTTCGACAAGATGGTGCTGGCGGCGCGCGCCGAACTCGACGAGGCCAAGCGCAAGCAGATGTACCACGACATGGCCGTCATGGTGCGCGACGAAGGCGGCCTGATCCTGCCGATGTTCAACCAGTTCATCGACGCCACCGGCGCCAAGGTCGATGGCTGGGTGGACGATCCGCATCAGGAACTGATGAACGGTTACGCCCTGGCGAAGTGCTGGCTGCAGGCCTGAGTCCGGCTTTGCAGAGATGTCTTCACCCATCTTGAAGCTAATTGCCCAGCGCATTGCGCTGGGCGTCCTCCTTTTGTTGGCCATTTCGGTCCTGATCTTCGCCGGTACGCAAATCCTGCCCGGCGACGTCGCGCAAGCCATTCTGGGACAATCGGCGACGCCGGAGTCGCTCGCCAATCTGCGCGAGCAGCTCGGGCTGAACGACCCGGCCTATGTCAGGTATTTCCACTGGCTCGGCGGCGTGCTGACCGGCAACCTTGGCACGGCCATGTCGAGCGGCCAGGATATCGCCACCTCGATCAAGGGCCGGCTGTGGAACACGCTGTTCCTCGCCTTCTGGGCGGCGATCGTGGCCGTGCCGCTGGCGATCATCCTCGGCCTGATCGCGGTGCGTTACCGCAATGGCTGGGTCGACAAGCTGATCTCTGGACTGGCGCTCGCGTCGACCTCCTTCCCGGAATTCTTCATCGGCTATGTGCTGGTCTACTTCTTCGCCGTGAAGTGGCAGATCTTTCCCGGCATCTCGACCGTCTATGACGGCATGCCGTTCGGTGAGCGGATGCAGGCGATCGCGCTGCCGGCGACGGCGCTGACGCTGGTGGTGCTCGCCCACATGATGCGCATGACGCGCGCGGCGATCCTCAATGTCATGCAGTCGGCCTATGTCGAGACGGCGGAACTGAAAGGCCTGTCGGCCTTCAACGTCATCCGCAAGCACGCCTTCCCGAACGCGATCGCGCCGATCATCAACGTCGTCATGCTCAACCTCGCCTATCTGATCGTCGGCGTCGTCGTGGTCGAGGTGATCTTCGTCTATCCCGGCATGGGACAATATCTCGTCGATCACGTCACCAAGCGTGACGTGCCGGTGGTGCAGGCCGTCGGCCTGATATTCGCCGCCGTCTACATCAGCCTCAACATCATTGCGGACATAGCGGCGATCATCGCCAATCCGCGTCTCCGACATCCGAAATAGGGGGCGGGCATGCTCGATATCAAACGCATCCCCATCCCCGCGCTGATCGGCATAATCCTGACGGCACTGTTCGTGCTGGCGGCGATCTTCGCACCCTGGATCTCACCGCATGACAACGCTGAGATCGTCGGCGATGTCTGGGAGCCTATGTCGGCGGCGCATTGGCTGGGCACCGACAATCTCGGCCGCGATCTGTTGTCGCGGATGATCTACGGCGCCCGCATCACCCTGTTCATCGCGGTGTTAGCCACCGCGCTGTCGTTCTCGCTCGGCGCCATACTGGGCTTCTCGGCGGCGGTGTTCGGCGGCTGGTTCGACACGATCCTGTCGCGCCTCGTCGACCTCCTGATGTCAATCCCGACGCTGATCATGGGCCTGGTCGTGTTGTCGGTGCTTCCGACCAACCTGGTGACGCTGATTATGGTGATGGGCATTCTCGATTCGACACGCGTCTATCGCCTGTCGCGAGCGGTGGCCGTCGACATCAATGTCATGGACTATGTCGAAGCCGCCAAGCTGCGTGGCGAAGGCAGCGCCTGGATCATCTTCCGCGAAATCCTGCCCAATGCGCTGTCGCCGCTGGTTTCGGAACTCGGCCTGCGCTTCATCTATGCGGTGCTGTTTCTGTCGACGCTGTCCTTCCTCGGTCTTGGCGTGCAGCCACCGGATGCCGACTGGGGCGGCATGGTCAAGGAAAACAAGGACGGCATCGTCTTCGGCATCGGGGCGGCACTGATCCCGGCGGCGGCGATCGCCATGCTGGCGATCTCGGTCAACCTCGTCGCCGACTGGGTGCTTAACCGTACGACCAGCCTGAAGGGAGGACGCGGGTGATGGCCGACAGCAAAGCGAAGCCTGGCCTGCTCCTCGACATCCGCAATTTGCGCATCGAGGCCACCGTCTACCCGCCCGGCGAGCCGCCGAAGAACATCGTGCTGGTGCATGACGTCTCGTTGACGCTGGAAAAGGGCAAGGTGCTGGGCCTGATCGGCGAATCCGGCGCCGGCAAGTCGACCATCGGCCTGTCGTCGATGGGCTATGGCCGCGGCGGCGTGCGCATCACCGGTGGTGAGGTGATCCTAAACGGCCGCGATATCCTCAAGGGTGGGAAGGAAGGTTTCCGCAAGCTGCGCGGCCGCGAGGTCTGCTATGTCGCGCAATCGGCGGCGGCGGCCTTCAACCCGGCGCACAAGCTGATGGATCAGGTGGTGGAAGCCACTCTGCTGCACGGCACGGCGACACGCGCCGAGGCCGAGAAGCGCGCCGTTGCGCTGTTCAAGAAGCTCAGCCTGCCAAACCCCGAAACCATCGGCGAGCGCTTTCCGCACCAGGTCTCGGGCGGCCAGCTGCAGCGCGTGATGACGGCAATGGCGCTGTGCTCGGAGCCGGACCTGATCGTCTTCGACGAGCCGACCACGGCGCTCGACGTGACGACGCAGATCGACGTACTGGCGGCGATCAAGGATGCCATCCGCGATACGCATGTGGCGGCGCTGTATATCACCCACGACCTTGCCGTTGTCGCCCAGGTCTCTGACGAGATCATGGTGCTGCGCCATGGCCGGCTGGTCGAATGGGGCGGCACCCGCCAGATCATCAAGGAACCGCGCCAGGAATACACCAATGCGCTGGTCTCGGTGCACGAGATCGAGCACGCCGAACAGAAACCCGGCACCACACCGTTCCTGTCGGTCAAGAATGTCACCGCTGCCTATGGCCGCAGCCACATCAAGGTGCTGAAGAACGTTTCGGTCGACATCTATCCCGGCCAGACGCTGGCCGTGGTGGGTGAGTCCGGCTCCGGAAAGTCGACGCTGGCGCGCGCCATCACTGGTTTGCTGCCGCCAGAGGAAGGCACCGTCACCTTTGACGGACGTCCGCTGGCCAACCGGCTGGCCGACCGGCCGAAAGAAGATCTGCGCCAGTTGCAGATGATCTATCAGATGGCCGACGTGGCGATGAACCCGCGCCAGACGGTCGGCACCATCATCGGCCGGCCGCTCGAATTCTATTTCGGCATACGCGGCAAGGAACGCGACCGGCGCGTCGCGGAGCTGCTCGACAAGATCGAGATGGGCAAAGGCTTTTCCGACCGCTACCCGGCCGAGCTTTCCGGCGGCCAGAAGCAGCGTGTCTGCATTGCCCGTTCGCTCGCCGCCAAGCCCAAGCTGATCATCTGCGACGAGGTGACGTCGGCGCTCGACCCGCTGGTCGCTCACGGCATCCTGGAGCTGCTGCTCGAGTTGCAGAAGGAGGAGAACGTCGCCTATCTGTTCATCACCCACGACCTTGCCACGGTGAAGTCGATCGCCGATTCGATCGCGGTGATGTATCGCGGCGAGGTGGTGCGCTATGGGCCGAAGAGCACGGTACTGACCCCGCCCTTCGATGCCTATACCGATCTTCTGCTTTCCTCGGTTCCCGAGATGGAGATCGGCTGGCTGGAAAAGGCGATCAAGGGGCGGCGCATGGCCAGCGCAGGGAACTGAAGCAATTCCAGGGGAAGTGCGAACCTTCCGGAATTGCGTCAGACAAAGGAATAACCCGAACCGCTGGCCGGGGCGACTGTCGTCATCGGTATGCAACACTAAAGCGCCACACGTCCTTGCGGACGGGCGCTGCTCGTGACGTTGTTTTCAACAAGGGGTAGGACATGAAGACTGAACTCGACCATCTCGCCGATCTCGCCGGCCAGGGCCGGATATCGCGCCGCGACTTCCTTGGCCGCACGGCGGCACTGGGTGTGTCGGCGGCGCTGGCAACGACGCTGGCCGGGAAAGCCTTCGCACAGACGCCGGTCAAGGGCGGCATCCTCAAGGCCGGCCTGCAGGGCGGCGAGTCGACCAACAGCCTCGACCCTGCGCTGAACCTCAGCCAGGTCACTTTCAGTTTCTGCAAGCAGTGGGGCGAATTCCTGGTTCGCCTCAAGCCGGATGGCGGCGTGGAGAACCTCATCGCCGAGGAGATCGGCGCTTCCGCCGACGCCAAGACCTGGACGATCAAGGTGCGCGACGGCATCGAGTTCCACAATGGCAAGACGGTGACCGCCGACGACGTCGCGGCCACGCTCGAAAGACACGCCGACGAGAAGTCGAAGTCGGGCGCGCTGGGCGTGCTGAAGAACATCAAAGGTATCAAGCCGAATGGCAAGGAAGTGGTCGTCACGCTGGGCGACGCCGATGCCGACTTCCCCTATCTGATGGCCGACTACCACCTCGTCATCCAGCCGAATGGCGGCAAGGACAATCCGAACGCCGGCATCAGCGCCGGTCCCTACAAGGTCACCGTCAACCAGCCCGGTGTGCGTCATGGCGGCGAGCGCTTCGCAAATTACTGGCGCGGCGACAAGGCGGGCCATGCCGACCAGATCGAGATCGTCGTCATCAATGACGCGACGGCGCGGCTGGCCGCGCTGCAGGGTGGCCAGGTGCAGATGATCAATCGTGTCGAGCCGAAGGTCGTCGACCTGGTCAAGCGTATTCCCGGTGTCACCATCGAGAACCTCTCGGGCCGTGGCTACTATCCGTTCAACATGTTCTGCGACACGGCACCGTTCGACAACAATGACCTCAGAATGGCGCTGAAGCTCGCCATGGACCGCGACGAGCTGTTGGAAAAGATCCTGCGCGGCTATGGTTCGGTCGGCAACGACTTCCCGATCAACGAAGCTTACCCGCTGTTTTCCACCGATATAGAGCAGCGCAAGTTCGATCCGGAAAAGGCGGCCGCGGCCTACAAGAAGTCGGGCCATAGCGGTTCGATCCTGCTGCGCACCTCCGACGTCGCTTTCCCCGGCGCCGTCGATGCCGCGCAGCTTTACCAGCAGAGCGCCGCCAAGGCCGGCATCAAGATCGAGATCAAGCGCGAGCCCGGCGACGGCTACTGGTCGGAAGTCTGGAACAAGCAGCCCTTCTCGCTCTCCTACTGGGGCGGTCGGCCGACGCAGGACCAGATGTATTCCACCGGCTATGTCTCGACCGCCGACTGGAACGACACCCGCTTCAAGCGGCCGGAATTCGACAAGATGCTGTTCACCGCCCGCGCCGAACTCGACCAGGCCAAGCGCAAGGCGATCTACCATGACATGGCGGTGCTGATGCGCGACGAAGGCGGCCTGATCGTGCCGTTCTTCAACCAGTTCATCGACGCCGCCGCCACCAACAAGATCAGCGGCTACGTCAAGAACCCGAATGGCGAAATGATGGATGGCTATGCGCTCGGCGAGTGCTGGCTCAACGCTTAGCCGAACCCTGCCTGTTTGATTCACGTGCCCGTCTGATTCACGTGTAAGAACGCCGTGTGCCCGAAACGGCATGCGGCGTTCCCGTTTTAACTGCTAGACATCATGGAGCAGCCCATGGCGCTCAAATCCAAGCTTCTGCTGATCATCCTCGATGGCGTGCCCTACCGGAACTGGCGCCGGCTGATGGGCAACCTCGAGGGCTGGGTACAATCGGGCGAAGCGCGGGTCTGGAAGATGCGCTCGGTGCTGCCGTCGACCTCGGCCTGCTGCTACGCCTCGATCCACACCGGCGTGTCGCCGCAGGTGCACGGCATCCTTTCCAACGAGAACCGCTTTCGCGTCGGGCAGCCCGACATCTTCTCGGAAGTCAGCAAGGCCGGCGGCAAGACCGGGGCGGTAACCCATTCCTACTGGTCGGAATTCTTCCGGTCCTACCCGTTCGATCTGGTCGAGGACATGGAATATGACGAGCCCGGCGGGCCGATCACGCATGGCCGGTTCCACACCATGACCGGCTACAACGCCCGCAACCAGATGACGCCGAGCGATGTCGACCTGTTCGCGACACTGACCATGCTGACGAAACGCCACGGCATCGACTACGGCATCCTGCACACCTGCACGCTGGACTCGATGGGCCATCGCTTCGGCCATGACTGCCACGAGATGGACCATGCCGTCTATGCGATGGACGGCATGCTGGCCGCCTTCCTGCCGGGCTGGATCGCGGCCGGCTACGAGGTGATGGTCACCGCCGATCATGGCCAGACCGACCGTGGCCACCACGGCGGCCATGATGACGAGATGCAGGATTTCGCGCTGTATTATTTCGGTCCTGCGAAAGGGCCCGAGGGCGAGGTGCTGCTCGACCAGTTGCAGTTGGCGCCGACGGTGTTGAGCCGGCTGGGTGTGCCGGTGCCGGCGACGATGAAGGCGAAGTCTTTCTTGAGTTGAGCGCGGCTCTTCCTTCTCCCCTTGTGGGAGAAGGTGGATCGGCGCGTAGCGCCGAGACGGTTGAGGGGTGGGTGACGGAGCGCGGCGTGAAAAGATGGAAGGATCTGAAGCGCTTACTTCTGTAAAGCAGAGATCCTTCGCGCACCCCTCATCCGACCTCGCTTCGCGAGGCCACCTTCTCCCACAAGGGGAGAAGGGAAGACCCACCACTGGCAACGTTTCCTTTCTTCGGTTAGCCTCCGCAAATTCCTTGGCGGAGGATGAACCTTTTTGGACCGATCAGCGACAGAGCAGACAGGAGCCAGGCGGCTCGACCGGCCATGACGGCAGCGACGGAGACCGATCGCGCGCTTGTTGACCGGGTCGCGAAGGGCGACCGTGCCGCCGTGCGGCTTCTGTTCATGCGTCACCACGCGCGGGTCTACCGCTTCGTGGCGCGCCAGACGGGATCGGAAATGATGGCTGACGATATCGCGAACGAGGTGTTCCTCGAACTGTGGCGCCAGGCGCCGGGCTTCGAAGGGCGCTCCGAAGTCTCGACATGGCTGCTCGGCATCGCCCGATTCAAGGCGCTGTCCCTGCTGCGCAAGAAGAAGGAAGACTGGATCGACGACGAGGCCGCCGCCGCGGTGCCCGATAGCGCCGATACGCCGGAAGTCGTCACCATGAAGGAGGACAAGGCCGCCGCCTTGCGCCGCTTTATCGACGCCTTGCCCGAAGAACACCGCACGGTGATCGATCTTGCCTATTATCACGGACAATCGGTGACCGAGATCGGCGAGGTGCTCGCCATCCCGGTCGCGACGGTCAAGACCCGGATGTTCTACGCCCGCAAGAAACTCGGCGAGGCCCTCAAGGCCGCCGGTTACGACAGGGGGTGGCCATGAGCGCCGCTGAAAAGATGTCGCGCCGCGACGAAATGGAAACGCTGCTGCCGTTCTACCTGAACGGCTCGCTGGAAGGCTCCGACCTCGAAGCTGTCGAGGAATGGCTGGCGACCGATCCGGCGGCGATGGCAGCCCTTGGCGAGGCCGAGGCCGAGTTCTCCGGCACGTCGGCCGCCAATGAAGCCATCCGCCCGCCGACCGATGCGCTCAGCCGCTTCGCCAAGGCGCTCGATGCCGAGGCCGGGCCTGCACGCAAGCCGGCAGGCCCGTCCTGGCTGGCGCAGGCCTGGGGCCGTTTCATGGCGGTGCCGGTCGGCGTCGCCTGGGCGGCTGCTGCGGTCCTGCTGGCGCTGATTGCGGTGCAGTCCCTGGTTCAGCCCGGCGGCAAGGGCAAGGATTTCGAGATTGCCGGGGCAGAAGACGACTTGGCGAAAATGCCGTTCGCCCTGGTCAAGTTCAAGCCGGATGCAAAGATGTCGGACATTTCGGCATTCCTCGGCAGCAACGGGCTGAAAATCATCGGCGGACCGACCGCCGACGGCGTCTTCCGGCTTGGCATCCCCGCCGCCAACGCAGCCGACTACGCCAGGCAGCTTAGCCTTATTGCTGCCCAGCCTTTCGCGGACACTGTGATCGAGGGAAGGAAACCGGCTGATGGCGGCTGAGGCGGCCCTTCGATTTGCGGCAATCCTTGAGCGGGTCGGCGTTTCACGGAAACACCGGCCCGCTCAATGTTCCTGTTTTGACGCAATTCCCAAGGGAAAGCGCTTTGCGCTTTTCCCGAGAAAACCGCTACGCACTTTTCTTGGAATTGCTTTGGCGGCGGCGATGACAATCGCCGCCGTGCCTGCGTCGGCACAGACCAATGCCGCCACAAGCGACCAGACGAAAATAGACTGCCGCAACGGCACCAATGCGGCCGGCGCCGACTGCGCAAAGGACGGCGGCGGCGCCAACGATAATGCCGGTGGTGCGGGTCCTGCCCAAGCCGGCGCCGTCTTCTTCCCGCTCTGATCGTCGACCTGTTTCCCAATCCGGTCGCGCCTCCGGCACCGGTGCCGGCGCCACGACCAGAACCGGCGCCGCCACCCGGCAACAATCAGGCCGGCCCGCCAGCCGGCGGCCCGATCATCTCACCGACCGATCTCATCGCCGTTCAGCCGCCGCGCGCGGTGGCCGGCGAGTTCGTGCCCGACGAGGTGCTGGTGACCGTCGATGGCGATGCCGGCGCCGTGCAGCAGATCGCCGCCTCCTTCGGCCTCCAAGTGCGCTCGCAGCGCCAGTCCCGCCTGCTCGGCACCACATTGGTGCGCTTCGGTATTCCCGACGGCCGTCCTGTCGGCGTCGTGCTGGCGCAGCTTGCCGCCGATGGCCGCACACAGCGGCGCGAGCCCAACCATATCTATACACTGCAGCAGGCCGCGGGCATTGTGAACTATGCCTTCGGCCGCATCGAACTCGATTCCAAGCAGGCGAGCGGCGAGAACGTCAGGGTTGCCGTCATCGATACCGGCATCGACGACGCCAATCCGGCGCTGGCCGGCGTCATCGCCGCGCAGTTCGACGCCATGCCTGACGTGCCGATCGAAAAGCGCGATCACGGCACTTCGGTCGACGGGCTGATCGCCGGCGTCGGCGCGCTGGAAGGCATGGCGCCCGGCGCCAGGATCTATCACGCCCGCGCCTTCGAAGGCGGCAAGTCGACCATGGACGTCATCCTGTCGGCGCTCGACTGGGCGGCGGAGCAGAATGTCAGCATCATCAATATGAGCTTCGTCGGGCCGAAGAACGATCTGCTCGGCACCGCCTGCCGCAATGCCCGCGCGCTCGGCATGGTGCTGGTCGCCGCCGCCGGCAATAACGGACCGAAGGCGCCCTATGGCTACCCGGCAGCCTTCGACGGCGTCATCGCGGTGACCGCGACAGACGCCAAGGACGGGCTGATGCCGCAAGCCAATCGCGGCGCCTATGTCTTCATCTCGGCCCCCGGCGTCGAAATGGTGGCCCCGAGCGGCGCCGGCTCCGATGTCGTCACCGGCACCTCGTTCGCCGCGGCGATCGTCAGCGGCGCCATCGCCAATCTCCTCCATGCTTCGCCCGACCGCTCGGCCAACGACATCGAGAAAGCGCTGGCGGCAACGGCGAAAGATCTCGGCCCGAAAGGGCGCGACAATGATTTCGGCTATGGGCTGCTGGACCTCAAGGCGGCGGAAGCGGCGAAGTAGTTGTCTGCCGCTATCAGCCTGCCTAGCTACGCTGGCGCGCCGGCGACCGAGCCTCGCACCACCAGGTCGACCGGCCAGACTTCGCCGCGGGCACCTTCTTCCAGTCCCGATATCCGCGCGGCCAGCCGCTCGGCAACGCGGGCGCCGGCGAGACGGATCGATGAGCGCGTCGTCGACAGCGGCACGGAAAAATTTTCCGGCTTCAGCCAGGGGAAGACGTCGTCATGGGCGATCAGCGAGACGTCGCCGGGAATCGTCAGCCCGAGGTCGCGCACCGCGCGCACGACGCCCAGCGCCATGATCAGGCTGGAGCAGGCGATCGCCGTCGGCGCGTCGCCCGCCTCGAGCAGACGCCTGGTGGCGCGATAGCCGTTCTCCTCGGTCATGACCACGGAGCAGACGTGACGTTCGCCCAAGGTCAGCCCGCTTGCGGCAAGCGCCCGGCGCACGCCGCGCTCGCGGTGGATGGCGAAGGTCTCACGGTCGTCGCCGTTGATCAGCGCCAGCCGCCGGTGGCCGAGCTGCACCAGCAGCCGCGCCGCCTCGTGGAAGGCGCCCTCATTGTCGATGTCGAGATAGGGATAGTCGAAATCGAAGCCCTCGCTGCGGCCATGGACGAGGAAGGGAATGCCGAGCGTGCTGACCAGCGCCACCCGACTGTCCTGCGGCCGCGGCGAAGAGATATAGACGGCATCGACCTGCCGGTTGGCGACGATGCGCCGGTAAGTCGTCTCCTGGTCGTCGGCATCGGCCGGCGACAGAACGAGGTCGAGCTCATGCGAGCGGGCATAGTCGCCGAGGCCGGACAGGAATTCAACGAAATGCGGATCGATGTCGACGGCCGCGCCCGTCGGCAGGACATAGCCGATCATGCCGGACTTGCCGGTCGCCAGCCGCCGCGCGCTCGGATCGGGGCGATAACCATGGCGCTTGGCCGCGTCCATGACACGCCTGCGCGTCTCCTCGTTGACCTCCGGGTAGCCGTTCAGTGCCCGGCTTACCGTGGTCTGGGAGAGCGCCAGCATTTGCGCGAGCTGCTTGAGGTTCACAACGGTCTCCATTCCCTCAAAGCGCTTTTAAATTGAATCGACCCAAGCGCCACTAGGGCGCGACGGCACCGGGACGACCATAGTCAGGGTTGGGACCGGTTTGAAACAAAAAATTGCTGTTGCGTTGCCAAAAAAGCATGCTGCGCTGCACTTTTCAGCGTCAGAATCCGCAGAATTAAATCGATTAGCTAAAGCGAGCCTCTTGACTTCCGCTCGATTCAATGGCGTGATCGGAAAAGCCAAAGCGCTTTGGAAGACTCTTCGAAAGGTTGCGGTTTCCTTGCGACTGAGTCACAGTCCTGCCGCGTCGGCGGGCGGAATGGAGGTTCCGTCCGGTGTATATGACCCACTGGGAGGGAATACCGATGAAGAAAATGCTTTTGCTGGGCGCTGCGTTTGCCACGTTCGCCCTGAGCGCGCCCGCGCATGCCGAACTGAAGTTCAAGCCGGGCGAGGACAAGCGCTTCAACTGGGCAAATTACGAAGAGCTCAAGAAAGTCGATCTCAAGGGCGAGACCCTGACCATCTTCGGACCCTGGCGCGGCGAGGACGAGGGTCTGATCCGCACGGTTCTTGAATATTTCCAGGAAGCGACAGGCGCCGAGATCAAATACTCCTCGTCGGAGAATTACGAACAGCAGATCGTCATCGACACCCAGGCCGGCAGCCCGCCCAACATCGCCGTGCTGCCACAGCCTGGCCTGATCCAGGACCTGGCGTCGAAGGGCCTGTTGACGCCGCTCGGCGACGATACCGCCAAATGGGTCAAGGATAATTACGGCGCCGGCCAGTCCTGGGTCGACCTCGGCACCTTCAAGGACAAGGACGGCAAGCCCGGCTTCTTCGCCTTCCCCTACAAGGCCGACGTGAAATCGCTGGTCTGGTACTCGCCGGATAATTTCAAGGAAGCCGGCTACACGGTTCCGAAGACGCAGGAAGAACTCGCCGACCTCGAGAAGAAGATCATCGCCGATGGCGGCACGCCATGGTGCATCGGGCTCGGTTCGGGCGGCGCCACCGGCTGGCCGGCGACCGACTGGGTCGAAGACCTGATGCTGCGCACGCAGCCGCCGGGAAGTCTACGACAAATGGGTGAAGAACGAGATTCCGTTCAACGATCCGGCGGTGGTCAACGCCATCGACATCTTCGGCAAGATCGCGACCAACGACAAGATGGTGGATGGCGGCGCCAAGGCGGTCGCGGCGACCGATTTCCGCGACAGCCCGAAGGGCCTCTTCTCGGTCCCGCCGAAATGCTATCTGCACAAGCAGGCGTCGTTCATCCCGACCTTCTTCCCCGAGGGCACCAAGGTTGGCCAGGACGCGGACTTCTTCTATTTCCCGCCCTATGCCTCCAAGCCCGAACTCGGCACGCCCGTGCTCGGCGCCGGTACGCTGGCCATGATCACCAAGGACTCAAAGGGTGCGCGCGCGTTCATCGAATTCCTGAAGATGCCGCTTGCCCATGAAATCTGGATGGCCCAGGGCGGTTTCGTGACGCCGTTCAAGTCGGTCAACAAGGATGCCTATGCCAGCGACGCGCTGCGCAAACAGGGCGAAATCCTGGCCAACGCCTCGACATTCCGCTTCGACGGCTCCGACTTGATGCCCGGCAAGATCGGCGCCGGTTCGTTCTGGACCGGCATGATCGACCTGGTCGGCGGCAAGTCCGCGCAGGATGTCGCCACTGACATCCAGAAGAGCTGGGACGCCATCAAGTAGGCGGCTGGCCGAATTCGGGAACGAGCACAGTTCTCGCAGTGGATCCGGGCCTTGCCGTCCGGATCCCACAGCGGCCCACGCCGCAGCTTTTCGTCATGAGCGCATCGACATGAAGCGCATTTCCGCACGTGAGTTTTTTGCGGCAGATTGCGCTCCGACAACTGAATCGGCGCCTGATCCCGAGGTTATCAAGCCTCACCGGGTCATGCGTAGGGGAGGAATGCATGGCGTCTCAGATTTTCTCGGCCATATTTGTCATCATCGTCGGCGTCGGCGGCTGCGTCGCCTATTTCTGGGGCGCCAACAAACTGGTCGACCTGATATTCCCGTCGCGCGGCGTTGCCGGCGCCGCGGCCATCGACAATCTGCGCCGGCAAGGACTCGTCCGGCCGTGGCTGTTCGTCGGACCGGCGATGATCATCCTGACCATCTATCTCATCTACCCCGTGGTCGAGACGCTGCGGCTGTCGTTCCTCGATCGCGGTGGCGTCAACTTCGTCGGCCTGGCCAACTATCAATGGGCCTTCGGCGACCGTGAGTTCCGCAACTCGATCCTCAACAACGTGCTGTGGCTGGCTGTCGTGCCCGCCGCCTGCACCTTCCTCGGCCTGATCATTGCCGTGCTCACCGACAAGATCTGGTGGGGCACGATCGCCAAGAGCCTGATCTTCCTGCCGCTGGCCATCTCCTTCGTCGGCGCCAGCGTGATCTGGAAATTCATCTACGAGTATCGCGGCGACGGCCAGACGCAGATCGGCATTCTGAATGCTGTCATCCAGCATTTCGGCGGTCAGCCGCAGGTCTGGATATCGCTGCCGTTCTGGAACAATTTCTTCCTGATGATCATCCTGATCTGGATCCAGACCGGCTTTGCCATGGTCATCCTGTCCTCGGCGCTGCGCGGCATTCCGGAAGAGACGCTGGAAGCCGCCGTCATCGACGGCGCCAATCCGTTCCAGATCTTCTGGAAGATCATGGTGCCGCAGATCTGGGGCACCATCGCCGTGGTCTGGACCACGATCACCATCCTGGTGCTGAAAGTGTTCGACATCGTGCTGACCATGACCAACGGCCAGTGGAACAGCCAGGTGCTGGCCAATCTGATGTTCGACTGGATGTTCCGCGGCGGCGGCGATTTCGGCCGCGGCGCGACAATCGCCATCATCATCATGATCGCGGTCATTCCGATCATGGTCTGGAACATCCGCCAGGCCAACAAAGAAACGGGAGGGCATTGAGATGGCCGTCGCGACCGGAAAGTCCTTCGCCAGCCGCTTCGGCGTCCACATAGCGGTGCTGGTCTTCGTTACGATCTGGACCATCCCAACGCTGGGCATCCTGGTCTCCTCGCTGCGCGTCAAGGACCAGATCATCGCCTCGGGCTGGTGGAACTCCTTCTCCAGTTCCACCCAGACCGAAGCCGGCCGCCTGCCCGCCGCCTCGACGCAAGTCCAGAAGGACGGCAAGTTCGTCCTCGAGGGCAACATCTTCGGCGACGGCGCCAAGCGCAACATCAGCGCCTTCGGCGTCAAGTCGGCTGCACCGACCCAGTATCCCGCCGGCACGTCGGCCGATCTCGGCGACGGCGTGACCTTGCAGCTCAACGCCGACGGCAGCTTCGTCATGGCTTCGCCCAAGGCGTTCGAAGGCGACCGCGGGCAGCGCGTTTACTATGCCTCGTCGGCGCCGCCGAAATTCACCCCCGACAACTACAAGACCGTGCTGTTTTCCGAAGGCATCGGCCGCTCGTTCATGAATTCGCTGACGGTCACCATTCCGGCGACCGTCATTCCGATCCTGATCGCCGCCTTTGCCGCCTACGCACTGGCCTGGATGCGTTTCCCCGGCAGGGCGCTGCTGATCGCGGTGATCATCGGCCTCCTGGTGGTGCCGTTGCAGATGTCGCTGATCCCGCTGTTGAAACTCTACAACGGCGTCGGCACGTTCTTCGGCGTACCGTCGAAAACCTATCTCGGCATCTGGCTGGCGCATACCGGTTTCGGCCTGCCCTTCGCCATCTATCTGCTCAGGAGCTACATCGCCGGCCTGCCGCGCGAAATCATGGAATCGGCGCGCATCGACGGCGCCAGCGATTTCGAGATCTTCGTCAAGATCGTGCTGCCGCTGTCCTTCCCGGTGCTGGCCTCCTTCGCCATCTTCCAGTTCCTGTGGGTATGGAACGATCTCTTGGTGGCGATGGTTTTCCTTGGTACGGAAGCAGACCAGATCGTGCTGACGGCCAAGCTCAACGCACTGCTTGGCTCACGCGGCGGCGATTGGGAGATCCTGACGACCTCGGCCTTCGTGACCATCATCGTGCCGCTGATCGTGTTCTTCTCGCTGCAGCGCTATTTCGTCCGCGGGCTGCTTGCCGGTTCGGTGAAAGGAGGCTGAGACAATGCAATCCGCTTTGAAAGCCAGTTCGAACCCTGACCTCGCCATCGACCGCGACTGGTGGCGAGGCGCGGTGATCTACCAGATCTATCCGCGCAGCTACCAGGATTCGAACGGCGACGGCATCGGCGACCTCAAGGGCATTATCGGCAGGCTGCCCTACATCGCCGCACTCGGCGCGGACGCCATCTGGATCTCGCCCTTCTTCAAGTCGCCTATGAAGGATTTCGGCTACGACGTCTCGGACTATTGCGACGTCGATCCGATGTTCGGCACGCTGGCGGATTTCGATGCGCTGACGGCGGAGGCGCACAGGCTCGGCCTCAAGGTGATGATCGACGAAGTGCTGTCGCATACCGCCGACAGCCATCCCTGGTTCAAGGAAAGCCGGTCAAGCCGCAGCAATCCCAAGGCGGACTGGTATGTCTGGGCAGACGCCAGGCCCGACGGCACGCCGCCCAACAACTGGCTGTCGATCTTCGGCGGCTCGGCCTGGCAGTGGGACACCAGCCGCCAGCAATATTATCTGCATAATTTCCTGGCCGAGCAGCCCGACCTCAACTTCCACAACCGCGAAGTCCAGGACGCGCTGCTCGATGTCACCCGCTTCTGGCTGGAACGCGGCGTCGACGGCTTCCGCCTCGACACGATCAATTTCTATTTCCACAGCCAGTGCCTGGAGAACAATCCGCCGCTGCCGCCGGAAGAGCGCAACGACCAGACCGCGCCGGCGGTCAATCCCTACAATTACCAGGACCATATCTACGACAAGAGCCGACCGGAAAACCTCGGTTTCCTCGAACGCTTCCGCGCCCTGCTTGACGAATATCCGGCGACCGCCGCTGTCGGCGAGGTCGGCGATCCACAGCGCGGGCTGGAAGTCGTGGCGGCCTACACCGCCGGAGGCAAGCGCGTGCATATGTGCTATTCCTTCGATTTCCTGGCGCCGGAAAAGATCAGCGCGGCCAAGGTCCGCTCGGTGCTGGAAGCCTTCGGCAAGGTCGCCAGCGACGGCTGGTCGTGCTGGGCGTTTTCCAACCACGACGTGATGCGCCCGGCCTCGCGCTGGGCGGCCGGCGAAGCCGACCTGATCGCCTATCTCAAGGTCATCTCGGCGCTGCTGATGTCCTTGCGCGGCTCGGTCTGCATCTATCAGGGCGAAGAGCTCGGGCTCGGCGAAGCCGAACTGCGTTTCGAGGATCTGCAGGATCCCTATGGCATCCGCTTCTGGCCGGAATTCAAGGGCCGCGACGGCTGCCGCACGCCGATGGTATGGGATGGCGACGCCAAGAATGGCGGCTTCTCCCAGGCAAAGCCCTGGCTTCCGGTGCCGGCCAAGCATCTGGCGCAGGCGGTCAATGTCCAGCAGGGTGACCAGGCTTCGCTGCTCGAGCACTATCGGCGCTTCCTGACCTTCCGCCGCGCCCATCCGGCTCTGGCCAAGGGCGACATCACCTTCATCGAAAGCGAGGGCGACACCGTCACCTTCACGCGCCGCGCCGGCAATGAGCAGGTCGTCTGTGTCTTCAACCTCGGTGCCAAGCCGGCCAAGGTTGACCTTGGCAACCGATCCCTGCAACCTTTGCCGGGACACGGGTTTTCCGGGCAGGCAAGCACCGGTTCGGTCGAGCTCGGCGGTTACGGCGCCTGGTTCGGACGGATCGACTGAGTTTTTGAGACATCACTGGGAGGAAACCAATGGCCGATGTCAATCTGAGACAAGTGAAGAAATCCTACGGCAACCTGCACATTCTCCACGGCATCGACCTCGATATCAAATCGGGCGAGTTCATCGTCTTCGTCGGCCCGTCGGGCTGCGGCAAGTCGACCTTACTGCGGTCGATCGCCGGGCTCGAGGAAATCACCTCCGGCGAACTCAAGATCGCCGGTGAGGTCGTCAACGACGTGCCGCCGTCCAAGCGCGGCATCGCCATGGTGTTCCAGTCCTATGCGCTCTATCCGCACATGACGGTCTACGACAACATGGCGTTCTCGATGAAGATCGGCAAGGAGAACAAGGCCGAGATCGACCGGCGTGTGCGCCAGGCGGCGGAAATCCTGCAATTGACCAAATATCTCGACCGGCTGCCCAAGGCGATGTCGGGCGGGCAGCGCCAGCGCGTCGCCATCGGCCGCGCCATCGTGCGCAATCCGAAAGTGTTCCTGTTCGACGAGCCGCTGTCGAACCTTGACGCCGCCCTGCGCGTCGCCACCCGCATCGAGATCGCCAAGCTGAAGGAATCGATGCCCGCCACGACCATGATCTACGTCACCCACGACCAGGTCGAGGCGATGACACTGGCCGATCGCATCGTGGTGCTTAAGGATGGCCATATCGAACAGGTCGGCACGCCGATGGACCTCTACAAGAAGCCCGGCAATCTGTTCGTTGCCCAGTTCATCGGCTCGCCGGCCATGAACATCCTGCCGGCGACCATCGACAAGACCGGAAACCCGACTGTCGTCAGCCATGTTGGCGGGCGCAAGGCGACCGTGCCGATCTCGACGCCAGCCTCGGCCAAGGGTGCGGCGGTAAGCTTCGGCGTGCGGCCGGAAGACCTCATGGTCGCCACCGGCGCGGACTATCTGTTCGAGGGAACGGTCGACTATGTCGAGCAGCTCGGCGAGGTCCAGCTGGTCTATGTCGACATCGGCCGTGCCGACCTGCCGCTGGTGACCAAGCTGCCGGGCAATGTCGAGGTCAAGCGCGGTTCGACGCTGCGGCTGAGCGCCAATGCCGAAGACCTGCATATCTTCGATGCGGACGGACATTCCTTCGCGCTGCTAAAGCCGGAAGCAAAAGCGGCCTGAGGCCGCCAGTTCTGCTGGGTCGAGAGTCCTGCTGGGTCGAGGCGACACAAAAAGAGCGGCGGGCCAGGCCCGCCGCTCTTTTTTGGAATGTTGGCTTCGGCTGTTAGAGCGGTTCGCGTTTTGTCTGAATCGGGATTCCCAAGACTGAGCAAATCAGATTCGATGTTCTGACCGTTGGAGGTCGGGACAGATGGCCAAGCCTTATTCGATGGATTTGCGGGAACGGGCGTTGGCTCGCCTTGAAGAAGGCGAGACGAGCCGAGAGGTGGCCGCGGCACTGAAGGTGGCAGTTTCGAGCGTGATCAAGTGGGCGGCGCGCAAGCGTCGGCTGGGCAGTGCGGCACCCGGCAAGATGGGCGGTCATCGACCCTATCTGATTGACGGGGAGCATCGTGCCTTCGTCCTGAGCGAGGTCGAGCGGGATGCCAACATAACGCTTCATGAATTGACGGCCGCACTGGCTGACCGGGGTCTCATCATCCACCCTGCCAGCGTCGGTGGCTTCCTGCATCGCGAGGGCAAGAGTTTTAAAAAAAACCGTTCTGCCGGCTGAGCAACTCAAGCCAAAGCTGATGCGTCGGCGGACGCAATGGATGCGCTATCAGACCCGCATTGACCCAACGCGCCTGGTCTTCCTGGATGAAACGTGGGTCAAGACCAACATGGCGCCGTTGCGCGGCTGGGGTGTGCGCGGCAAGCGGCTGATGGCTCACGCGCCATATGGTCATTGGAAGACGATGACCTTCATCGCCGCACTGCGGCATGATCGGGTAGAGGCGCCTTGGGTCATTGACGGACCCATCAATGCGCAGGCCTTCCGTGTCTATGTCGAAACCGAACTCATCAAGACCCTGAAGCCGGGTGACATCGTCATTCTCGACAATCTCGGATCTCACAAGGGCCAAGCCGTCCGCGACATCGTCAGGGCCGCCGGTGCGCGGCTCTTCTTCCTGCCGCCTTACAGTCCAGATCTCAATCCAATCGAGAAGCTCTTCGCCAAGCTCAAGCACTGCATGCGACGTGCCGCCAAGCGAAGCATCCAGGCCGTACACAGCGCCATCGCCAGCACCCTCGACGTCGTCACCTCAAATGAATGTAACAACTACATCGAAAGCGCCGGATACAAGTCAACCTAAATGCGAACCGCTCTAGTGGTTGCCGAAGAGGTTCCGGTCGCTGCCCTGAGGCGCGGACTTCTGCGCGTCGCCCGACGAATTGAGCAGCTTGTAGACGGGCGAGCCGTTGCCGCGGATCGAAGCCGTACGCGAGTTGTCAACCGAGGTCGCCGCAGGCTGGTTGGCGGCATTGGAGCCATAATTGTCACTGCCGGCGAAGGCACTGCCGGAGATGGCCAGAACGGCGGCGGCGGCAAGGATGATCTTCTTCATTTCAAGTCTCCTGAATTTCTGGATTTCGCCGGGACAGCGGGTGTGCCCGCCGTCCCGCTGCGAACCGGTTGTTAGTTGTTGCCGAAAAGGTTGCGGTCAGCGCCCTGCTGAGCAGTCGCCTGAGTGGCGGGAGCCGACTTCTTGATCGAAGCGGTGTACGGACTGTCGTTCGAAGCAGCGGCAGCCTGGTTGGCGCCGGTGGAGCCATAGTTGTCGCTGCCGGCGAAAGCGCTGCCGGAGATGGCCAGAACGGCGGCGGCAGCAATGATGAACTTGTTCATGTTAGGTCTCCTGAATTTCTTGAGGTCGGCCGGAGCGGCGGGCGAAAAACCCGCCATTGGCCGGGATCGGCTGTTAGTTGTTGCCGAAGAGGTTGCGGTCAGCACCCTGAACAGGCGCCTGAGCAGCCGGTTCCGACTTCTTGGTCGAAGCGGTGTGCTGGCTGTCGACAGCCGCGGCTGCAGCGGCATTCGAACCATAGTGGTCGCTACCAGCGAAGGCGCTGCCGGAAATGGCCAGAAGGGCAGCGGCAGTGAGAACAATCTTTTTCATTTTGGGCACTCCAGTATTTTTCTGTCCGTCTAGCGGCGTGTCTTGGGATTAAAATCGCGTCGTTCGGACAGCCCCGATGTGGGAAAACCAGCCAGCCGTTTCCAATCACGAAGTTGTTCCGTGTGGACCAAGAATCCACCACTTGAAATTGTGCCAAGGCCTTCCTGGCCATATATTTTTGTATTTGATATCAAACTGTTAGGCAAACCAGCGCTGCGATCACCAACTGTATCGGAGCCTCAGCGTTCACACCGTCCTGCACGCACCGTCAACAGAAACGAACCGTTCGGTTCGATTTTAGAATCTGCTAATAGTTACTTTTCGATACCGTTAACCTTTTTAGCGCCCGTTCCGGGTCGATTCTGACAGCAGGTACAGCCGTGACCGCGACGATTTTCGTGACTGCCGCCTTGACCCGATCGTTTCGCATGCGTGTCGCGCCACATGGATGCGATGTCGCTTTCATGCCGATGTCGCAAACGCTGTCGTGATTAGATCAGGCCATCTCAGGTGCCGCTTCGTGACGACGGGGCGGAGAATTGGGAAGCCGGTCAAAGTCCGGCGCTGCCCCCGCAACGGTGGTGGAGTTCAAGTCGCAACGGGAGACCACTGGGCGAAAGCCTGGGAAGGTGTCGCGACCGTCCGCAAGGACACTCCAGAGCCCGGAAACCAGCCCGAGATAGTTGAACTCGACTGATCGCGGTGGGCGGTCAAGAGGCGGATGCTGCATATCCGGCGCGAGCCGGCGTGCGGTCGATCCTTCCTCAATCACCACCATAGTCAGTCCTTGAACGAAGAGGACAGGACATGGATGCGCGCAACGATATGCTGAGGCTCTTGAACAGCCGCAGAGAGGGTTTCTCACTCGAGCAGCCCTTCTACACGGATCCCGATTTCTTCAAGCTCGACATGGAGCTGATCTGGTATCGCGACTGGCTGTTCATCGGCCATGATTGCGAACTGCCGAAGCCCGGCAGTTTCATCACCGTGCAGATCGGCGACTATCCGGTCGTGCTGGTGCGCGATCAGCAGGGCAAGATCAATGCCTTCCACAATTCCTGCCGCCATCGCGGCAGCCGCGTCTGCAACACCGACAAGGGCATGGCCGCCAAACTGGTCTGTCCCTATCACCAGTGGACCTATGAGCTGGACGGAAGGTTGCTGTTTGCCCGCCAGATGGCCGATGGTTTCGACAAGAGCCAGTTCGGCCTGAAGCCGGTCGCCTGCGAAAGCGTGGCCGGCCACATCTTCATCTGCCTGGCCAAGGAGCCGGCGGACTTCGCGCCGATGCGGGCGATGATCGAACCCTATCTCAAGCCGCACCGCTTGAGCGAAGCAAAGATCGCCTTCGAGAGCACGATCGTCGAGAAGGGCAACTGGAAGCTCGTCTGGGAAAACAACCGCGAGTGCTACCATTGCGCGGGCAATCACCCGGAGCTGTGCAAGACCTTCCCGGAGGCCCCGACGGTGACCGGCGTGCAAGGCGCCGACAGCGATCCGGAGATGCTGGCGCACTGGGCCAAATGCGAGGCGGCCGGCCTGCCGAGCAAGTTCCGCATCGACCCGGCCGGGCAATACCGCGCCACAAGGGCGCCGCTATTGCGCGAGGCGGTCAGCTACACGATGAACGGCAAGCGGGCGGTGAAGAAGAACCTCTCCGACAGCGTCTCGGCCGACCGCATCGGCACGTTGATGCACTATCACTACCCGACGACCTGGAACCATATCCTCATCGACCATGCCGTCACCTTCCGCGTGCTGCCGATCAGCGCGACGGAAACGGCGGTGACGACCAAATGGCTGGTGCACAAGGATGCGGTCGAAGGTGTCGACTACGATCTTGCCGAGCTCACCCATGTCTGGACCGAGACCAACGACCAGGATCGCCGCATCGTCGAGGAGAACGCCTTCGGCATCCTGTCGCCGGCCTATGAGCCCGGCCCCTATTCCGAGTTGCACGAGGGCGGCGTGATCCAGTTTGTCGACTGGTATGCGCGCTTCATCGGCCCGCGCCTTGCCGACGACGGCAGGCCGGCGCTGCGCAGCGTTGCTTGAGAGGTTGAGGGATGAATGCGATGACGGATCTTGGCCTCTATCGCCATCTCGACCAGATGGCGCCCTGGAACGACAGGCTGCAGGTGCTGGAAGTGATCGGCGTCAGCGACGAGGCGCCCGACGTCAAGACCTTCACCTTCCGCTCCGACAACCAGACCTGGTTCCGCTACAAGCCGGGCCAGTTCGTGACGCTGGAACTGCCGACGCCGGACGGGCCGCTGATGCGCACCTATACGCTGTCGTCGTCACCGTCGCGGCCGTTCTCGATCGCGGTGACGGTGAAGGCGCAGGCCGGCAGCATCGGCACGCGCTGGATGTTCGATCACCTGGTGCCCGGGTCGCACGTCAAGGCCTACGGGCCGGCGGGCGATTTTTCGCTGCACAGCCACCCGGCGGCCAAATATCTGTTCATCTCGGCCGGTTCCGGCGTGACGCCGATGATGTCGATGCTGCGTTGGCTGAACGACTGCGCGCCATGGACTGACGTCGGCTTCGTCAATTGCGCCCGGCGCGCCGAAGAGATCATCTTCCGCAAGGAGCTCGAGCTGCTCGGCGGCCATATGCCGGGCCTGTCGCTCGGCTTCATGATCGAGGAGCGGTCGAGCCGCGAGGGCTGGTACGGCCATATGGGCCGCATCGACGCCATCCGGCTGCCGCTGCTGGCACCCGATTTCCGCGAACGCGAGATCTTCTGCTGCGGTCCGGATCCCTTCATGCGCGCCGTGCGCGGCATGCTGGACGCCGCCGGCTTCGACATGACGAAATACCACCAGGAGAGCTTTGCCGCACCGATGGTGGAGGAAATCCCGGCGCCGTTCGCTGCGCCGGACAGTGTGGCTGTTCCCGTCGAAGCCGCAACACCGATCCGCTTCGCGCTTTCGGACGTCGACGCGGAATGCGTCGCCGGCCAGACCGTGCTGCAGACGGCGCGCGCCTCGGGCGTGCGGATCCCCGCAGCCTGCGAATTCGGCCTGTGCGGAACCTGCAAGGTGAAGAAAGTCTCCGGCGCTGTCGAGATGAGCCACAATGGCGGCATCCTCGATCACGAGATCGATGACGGCTTCATCCTCGCCTGTTGCTCGAAGCCGCTGTCGGCGCTCGAAATCGAGGCGTGATCGGCTCGCGCTCCCAGCCGGTCCCAGAATGGCCGGCGCCTTGCCGGCACCGCTTGCCTTGCCAACGAAGAACCGAGCGTTTACAGGCGTTGTCAGTGGACGCGATCCTGCGGGTGGGCGGGGATTGCGAAGCGGGGCAACAATGACACGTGATTGCGACGCCTATGCGGTTGCGAGCAGGGACATCGTCTTCGAATCCTTCGATGGCGAGGCCGTGGTGCTCAACCTTGCCAACGGCAAATATTTCGGCTTTTCCGATTCCGGCAGCGGGGTCTGGCAGGCGCTCTCGTCCGGGGTCGATGCACAGGCCCTGATCGGGCTGACCGCCGGCGGTTCGACACTCGGCGCGGCTGAACTCGAACACTTCATATCGCAATTGCTCGAACTGGGTTTGCTGGTGCCTTCGGAAACGGCGGCGCAACCGCTGCCGGGCGAGTTGCCTGCCGAGCTTGCCGCCACGAGCGAGCCGCTCCATGTGAGCATTCACGACGACCTCGCCGATTTGATCATCGTGGACCCCATCCACGAGGTCGAGGAACCCCTCGGCTGGCCGGCGGTCAAGCAGGCATCCTGACGAGCCGGGTGGGTCTGAGATAGAGGGCGCAGGATGCCGCGCGTCACGCTCGAAACCTTGCCGGACTACGCCCGGCATCTCATCACCGCCGCTGAAGATGCCGCTGCATATTATCCGGCCGCGCGGACGATCCGCCTGCCCCGGCTGGAGTTGATCGCGCATGTCGCTCCCGGTGTGCTCGCCGAGGCGCTCGGCCACGCCTTCGTGGAGGCAGAGGACGACCTGGCGGAGCCATCGACATGCCGCATCTTCACCGTTCATCCCGGCATTGGCGGCATCCCTGAGCCGGCGCGATGGGGCGACGCGCATTTCACCGAATACGGCTTTGCCGAACGGCTCGCCGGGGCCGAACTGCGTGGCCACTATTTTCACGATCTGGATTTCTGGCAGGTCTACGATCCGGAGCGCCGCATTGGCGTCCAACTGATGACCTCGCCCGATGCTTTTCCGCCCTGGGAGCCGACAGCACCGCTGCGTGCCTTCCTGCACTGGGAATATGCGGCGCGCGGCATGCGGCTGACCCATGCCGGCACGCTCGGCGCCAATGGCAAGGGCGTGCTGCTCGCCGGCGCGGGCGGCGCCGGCAAATCCGGCACCGTCGCCGCCGGCCTGCTCAACGGGCTCGACAGCGTCGGCGACGACTATGTGCTGATCGATCTCGCCGGCGGCGTGACCGCGCGGCCGCTGTTTTCAACACTAAAGCAGGACCCGCAAGGTTTCGCACGGCTGGGCCTGCAGCAGCGACTGATGATCGAGAGCCCCTTGAACTGGCAGGGCAAGCACACGTTTCACATTGCCGACATCGCGCCCCGGCCGGTGCCTGCAGCGCTGGACATCGTTGCGCTGGTGGTGCCACATATCGGCGGTGGCGAGACGAGTTCGATTGTGCCAGTGTCGCGTCGAGACGCCATGATTGCACTGGCACCGTCGGGCATCATGCAGATGCCGGGGGAGCGCGAAAGCGGCTTCCGTTTCTTCGGCGATCTTACCCGCCAGCTGCCAAGCTACCGTCTGTCCCTGGGAACGCATCCCGAGGAGATCGCCGGCACTCTTGCGGATTTTCTGACGCGAGTTGTTTCGTGAAATTGAGCGTGATCATGCCTGTCTACAACCGCGAACGCTATGTCGTTCCGGCCTTGCGCTCGTTGGTGCGCCAGCGCGATGCCGCCGATCTCGACATCATCGTCATCGACGACGGCTCGACCGACGGTTCGGCGGAGGCCGTGCGTTCGATGATGGTCGAGAACCCCTGCATCCGGCTGTTCCGGCAAGAGAATATGGGTGTCGCCAGGACTCGCAATGCCGGGCTGAGGCAATTGCCTGCGGACGCCGAGTTCGTTTCGTTCCTGGATTCCGACGACATCTCGCTGGCCGGGCGCTTCAAGACCGATCTTGCGCGTTTCGGCGAGAGCCCCGGCTTGGAGTTGACCTATTCGCTGATGACGCTGGCCGACCGGATTGACGACGAGAGGCTGGAGCCTGCGGTCGACAGCCGCACCATGACGATGCGGGGGATTTCGCTGAGCATTGCCCTGTTCCGCAGGAGCCTTGTCGAGCGAACGGGCCAATTCGACGAGGCGTTCGAACAGGCCGAGGACACCGACTATTTGCTGCGGATTTTCGAAACGGGTCCGAACTATGAGTTGCTGGACACCGTCGCGATCTACTACCGGCGCCACGACGGGAATGTCACCAAGGAACATGACAGCCGGGTCCGCAATCATCTGCGTGCAATCCACAAGTCGATGCGACGGCGCAAGGCCGACCCATCGCTGCGCGAGGTTCAGGGTATTTTCGAGCTGAAGAGCCCATCTGCTGATTGGTGGATGATGTGATGCCGTACGTCATCGGATCGAGGCCAGGCTTGGGGCTGATATGAGGCTGAGCGTGATCATGCCGGTCCATAACCGCGAGACCTTTGTGGGCCCGGCGCTACGCTCGCTGCTCAGGCAGCGTGACGCCGCCGATCTCGACATCATCGTCATCGATGACGGCTCGACCGATGGATCGGCCGAAGCCGTGCGCTCGCTGATGGGTGAGAACCCCTGCATCCGCCTGTTTCAACAACCCAATATGGGCGTGACCCGGACGCGCAACACCGGGCTGGGATTGCTCGGGCCGGAGACCGACCTTGTCTCCTTTCTCGATTCGGACGACATTTCGCCGGTCGGACGCTTTGCGGCCGATATCGAACTCTTCCGCAACGATCCGAATCTGGATCTCACCTATTCAAGGATGATGCTGGTCGACAAGATCGACGACGAGCGCCTGGAGCCTGCCGCCAACAGCCGCAGTATCACGGTTCGCGGCATCCATTTGTCGGCGGCGATCTTCACGCGCCGGCTTGTCGAGCGCATCGGTGTCTTCGACGAAGCCTTCCATCAGGCGGAGGACACCGACTATCTGCTGCGCACCTTCGAAAGCGGACCAAGATATGTCACGCCGGAGACCGTGGCCCTCTACTACAGACGCCATCCCGGCAACATGACCCGGCAGACCGATGTCCAGTCCCGTGAATTCATGCGTGCAATCTACAAGTCGATGACCCGCCGCAAGGCAGATCCGACCTTGCGGCGGATCGAAGGCATCTTCGAACTCAAGGATCTCGCTGACTGGCAGTTCATGTGATGAGCGGATACGGCGTCGTCATTCCAGCATTCAACGCACGCGGCACGATTGCCGAGACGCTTCGATCTGTCGCCAACCAGACGGTGCGGCCCGACCTGGTGGTGATCGTCGATGATGGTTCGACCGACGACCTGGCTTCAGCGATCGGCGGAACGGACCTGCCGGTGCAGATGCTGCGCCAGGCAAATGCCGGACCTGGCAGCGCCACGACCAGGGGTATCGCCGCGTTGTCGACGCCGCTCATCGCGACGCTCGATGCGGACGATCTGTGGCTGCCGGGCAAGATCGAGAGACAGCTGGCGCATCTCAAGAGATGTCCCGCGACAGCGGGCGTTTTCTGTCACTGGCGGAATTTCCGCAACGACCAGCCGGACGCGCCCGAGGCCACGGCCGTGCCTGGCTGGTCGCGGACCACCATGATGATCCGCCGCGAGGTCGCCAAGACGGTTGGACCGATCGTCGATCCGCCGGGCGGCCGTGGCGAAATGATCGACTGGATCGCCCGGGCGCGCGAGGCGGGCCTTGCCCTCGACATGCTGGACGAGGCGCTGGCGCTGCGCCGCATACGGCCGGGCAGCCTGTCCTATGGACGCGATGCGGCCCGCGGCCGCGGCTATCTCGAAGTGGCACGGCTCGCCATGCTGCGGCGGGCCCGCAACAAAGCCGGCCCGGGCTGATGGCTGATATCCGCTGTATCGAGCGTCGCTTCCCGGACTATGGCTGGTCATGGCCGACGGGCGGACTAGACCAGTTGCTCAAGGCCGCACTTCTTCCCGACGAGGATGCCGCAGCCGCTTGCGCCGGCCGCTGGCTGGACGAGAACGATATCGATCATGTCTCGTTTCGCGAGCACCGGCTGCTGGCCGCGATCTCCGATAGGTTCGGCAGGAAGCTCGCCGGCCATTCCGCTTATCCGCGCCTTGTCGGCCTGCAGAAGATGCTGTGGACCAAATCGCGTATGGCGATGCGCGAAGCAGAACCGGCGCTGAAGGCGATGACCGATGCGGGATGCAAGGTGATGCTCATCAAGGGCGCCAGCCGCATTGCCTTGAACGCCTCGGCACAGCGCGGCCGGGTGGCGCACGACATCGACATATTGGTGCGGCCGCAGGACATGCAAACGGCCTTCGACGTGCTGCGCGACGGCGACTGGCAGATCGCCACGGGTGTCAGCCCGCAATATCTGCGGACAAGGCTGGCGTCGCTGCGCTCGATGAACTTCTTCAAGGGCAATCTCGGCGACATCGACCTGCACCAGCTCGCCTATGACGGTTCGCAGCGAAGCGAGGAAGACGACCTGGCCATCTGGCAACGGGCCGATAGCGCCGAATTCAGCGGCGTCGGCGTGCTGGTGCCGTCGCCGGCCGACCGCATCGCGCTTGCCATCGCGCATGGCGGGCTCGATGCCCACACGCACAGCGACTGGCTGGTCGATTGCGCGGTGGCCATTCGCGGCGGCGATGTAGACTGGGATGTGTTCCTCGATGTTGTCGCCAGACGCGGCCTTGCCGTTGCCGCTGCTGTAGCGCTCTCCTATTTGGCGCTTGAAACAGGCGTGGGGGTGCCGGACAAGGTGCTGGGGCGCGTGCTTGACATGGCCGACCGCACCGGTCTCTCGCGCTGGTCGGCGGTGCTGCAGGCCAAGCCGCGGACCGATTTCGGCAGGCTGGTCTGGTTGTCGCGTGGCCTTGCCAAGCAGTTGCGGCTGCGACGCAAGAGCGGCCGGCTGCGGCAGGAGCCGCCAGCCAAGGCCTGGCGCGGCAGGCCAGCCCGCAACGAGCCGTCGCAAACGCTGCCGCCATCGGTATTCTCACAGGCCATACCTTGCCCGCCAACGGCAGGCGAGATGATGCTGGACATCACGGTCAGGATCCGTGTGCCACCAGTCCGCCGCCGCATCGAGATGGAGATCAACGTCGATGACGACCATATTGCGCGCCTGCGCGCCATGGCCATCAGCCGGTCCGGCGGGGAACGGGTGCTGCATTTTCGCGGCAAGGTGACGCTTGATGGAGAAAGGCGCGCCGTGACGCTGGAGGCGCGACCCTCCCGGCAATTCCGCCAATGGGACGATGATGCGACAGTCGCAGCCTATGGCGCACTGCCCTTCCATCTGATCTCGGCGATTTTTTCGCCGCTGCGCTAAGACGGAAGCACCCACCAAGCATCGATCGGCCTGTGCAACAGTCTTGCACGGACAACCAAGTTCTCGACGCGATGCCGACGAACATCGCAGACTGTAACGGCGCGATTAACTGCACTTTAGGCAATCCCGGCTAGCTTGCGACGTCAGGCAGGCGCAGCTGTGCACCCGCCCGTGATTTCGTCGTACTGCGTAAAAATGATCTTTGCTGGGGCGGTCCGATGAGCATGGGAAGTGTCCGAAACATCAGTACCGCGACCGGCTTTGCGTCTTCGATTGGAAGCTTGTCGCCGGTCTGGCTTGTCGCGGCCGTGGTGGTGTTCTCTTTTTTCATGCCGTGGACGGCCGGCGACAATACCGACGTCAGCTGGCTCATCGTCATCTGCGAAAAGGTCCTTGATGGCCAGAAGCTCTATGTCGACATTCTGGAAACCAACCCGCCTTTCTCCGTGGCCCTCTATATTGGGCCGGTGTGGCTGTCCCACAGGCTCGGCATCTCGCCGGAATCGGCAATCGAGTGCTTCATCTATCTGGTCTTCTTCGTTTCGATTGCGCTGTCGGCGATGGTCATCGAACGCGGCCGAATCTTTGTCGATCTGAAGACGCAATGGATCTATCCCGCGCTGGCGGGTTTGCTTCTCATCATGCCTGGGAATGTTTTCGGCCAGCGCGAACATATCGGTACGATGTTGTTCATGCCGATGCTGTTCCTGATGATGTGGCGGATTGAAAACCGTGCCCATGCGCCGGTTCCTCTCGGCCTTGCCGTAGCGGTTGGCCTGGCTGGAAGCGTGCTGCTTCTGGTCAAACCGCATTGGGCAACCGGCATCATATTTCCGTACCTCTTTATCGCTTGGCGCAGACGCTCGCTGATGGCGTGCCTGACGGCTGAAAACGTCGTCATCTTCACGGTTTGCGCTGCCTATCTCGTCAGTGTGTATCTATGGTTCCCCGAGTTTCTCGGCGCCTTCCTGCAAGTGCTGATGCGCTACTATGTCAGCCTGCGGGCCAACATAAATATCGTCGCCGCATTGCCGACTTTTGCGATCTTTGTCGTCTTCGCGGTTTTCCAGATGCGCAAATCTGTCTGGCGAGACGACGTCGCGCTGGCGATGGTGAGTGCCGGCGGCCTCTTTGTTTCCATGGTGTATCTTGGAAAATACTGGCCCAATCACCAGTATCCTTTCCAGACTACGCTGGTGTTTGCGATGCTGCTGGCCGTGGCATCACGATGGCAAATGGCGTTTGGCCTGGCAAATGCGGAGGCCGCCTCCGAGGTCGCCAGCGTCAAGCTCCATGCCGCAGCCGCGCTGGCCGTGGTCGCTGCGCTTTCGGTGACGCACCACCAGTTCTATCAACTGCCCGAGAAAAGCCTGGTCGATGCCATCAAGAGCCGTTACGCCTCGCCATCGATCGTTCAGGTCAGCTCCGATCTTTCCGTCGGCAATCCGCTGACAAGGATGAGCAATGGTCGCTGGCTGTCGGCCTATGCTCATGATTGGGTCGGCACCTATGCGCTTTGGGGTCTGATGCGGGGTACGTATCAAGGCGAAGACGAGCGCATCGCACGGCAGGACCTTGATAATTATACGCGCTACGTCAATTCCCTGATCCGCGACAACAAGCCCGATATCATCCTGATGGATCGGATGAACAAGAAAAAGTCAGCGTGGTCGCTCACGGCGGACTTTCCGCCAATCTGGATCGTGTGGATGCGTCAGAACGCGGATTTCCAAACCCTGATGGAAGGCTATGAGGAAATCGCGAGCGGGGACTACATTGAAGTCTACGCACGGCGTTCGGACGCCCATTAGAGCAGTTCACCATTTTACGGAAACGGCGATCTTCCCTAACTCTTTGTTTTGACACAATTCCTGTGGGGAAAGCGCTATGCGCTTTTTCCCGGGAAAGCCGTTTCACACTTTTCCTGGAATTTGTTCTAAAGCGCGTCGCGTTGAACCGGATTCATGCGACGCGCTTTAGATCTTTGTTTTTATGCATGTCGTTCTCCCAAAACCGAGGTCACTTTTGGGCGATATGCATTAGCTCGCTCACTCGGCTTTCGTCACCCGCCGCAGCGTCAGATTGATCCTGCCGCCGTTCTTGAGCAACGCCGAGGTCGATGGGTAAATGCGGTCGACGCCGTGGAAGCAGAGGCGGCCCTCGCCGCCGAGCACGACGACGTCGCCGCTCTTCAGCCTGAACGACTTGGTGGCGCCCTCGCGCGTCGCCTGACCGACCCTGAACAGGCAATCGTCGCCCAGTGAGACGGAGACGACGGGTGCCGAGAAATCGGCCTCGTCGCGATCCTGGTGCAGGCCCATCTTCGCGTCGGCCGTGTAGAAATTGATCAGGCAGGCCTGCGGCGGATTCGGATAGGCCGATACCTGCCGCCAGAGATCGAGCAGGCTCTCCGGGATCGGCGGCCAGGGCTCTCCGGTCAGCGGATGCATGGGCTGGTAGCGATAGCCTCGTTCCTTGTCGGTGACCCACCCGAGCGGACCGCAATTGGTCATGCGCACGCTCATCTCCTTGCCGGTGCGCGGCATGGCCGGCACGAACAGCGGAGCCTGCTGGACGATACCCCTCACCGCCTCGACCAGAGCCTCCTGCACGGTGCGGGAGAGATAGGCCGGCATGTGGCGGACGCCCTTGGGCAGAACAAGCATGGAATAGCGCACCTTGAGATGGTTCGAGCCCGCAAGATGCCACCATCGAAGGAAAACGGCGACCCGAAAGCCGTCGGCGGTCTGATGGCGGCTGTCGACGGAGAGGATGGGCGGTGAATTCGCTGCCCACTTTCGCGAAAGGCGGTTGACGGACAAATATGAATTCCATAGTCAAGTTTTTGAACTTGAGTATTTTAGACAACAATCTGGATGCCGGCGAGAGGGAGAGGTCGCCGACAGCGAATGGCAAAGAGCGAGGCATGTCGACGTGACGTTTCATGAGGGGTCTAACATGGTCAGAGGTGGCAGGATCTGGTGCCGGGGATTGCTCGCCACGCCGTGCCTGGCGGCGCTGCTTTGTGCTCATCAGGCGCTTGCGCAGCAGGCCGCCGCCCAGTCACAAGATGGCACGCTCGAGCCGATCACGGTCAGCGGCAAGGGCGGCCGGGTCAATTCCGGGGATGACGACAAGACGGTGGCCGCCAAGCGCAGCTCCGGCGCGACCAAGACGGATACGCCACTCATCGAAACGCCCCGCTCCGTCTCGGTGGTGACGCGCAAGGAGATCGAGGAGCGCGGCGCGCAGGACATCATCGAGGCGGTGCGCTATTCGGCGGGCGTCAGCACCGGCGCCTATGGCTTCGATCCGCGCTTCGACCAGATTTATATCAGAGGCTACGACGCCACGACGCTGGGCGACTACAAGGACGGGCTGCGCCAGCCCTACATCAATTACGGCACCTTTCGCACCGACCCCTATTCGCTCGAACGCGTCGAGGTGATCAAGGGACCGGTATCGGTGCTTTATGGCGCGGGAACGCCGGCCGGCATCGTCAACAAGGTGCCCAAGCTGCCGACCGAGGACAGGATACGCGAAGTCCAATTGCTCTATGGCACCAAGGACAGGGCACAGGCGGCCTTCGATTTCGGCGGGCCCGTCACCGAAGGCAGCGACGAGTTCCTCTACCGGATCGTCGGCCTGGCGCGAAACGGCGACACCAATTTCGACATTGCTGACGACCGCTATTTCCTGCAGCCGTCGCTGACCTGGAACCCCAACGCCGCGACGTCCTTCACCATCTACGGGCTGGTGCAGGCCGACGAGACCGATACCAATGTCGGCGCAATCACCGACCCGTCGGGAAAGGTTCACGCCCTGCGTGAGAGCGATCCGGACTACGACTATCAGAAGATCCGGCAGCAGCAGATCGGCTACAAGTTCGAGCACGATTTCGGCGATGGCATCACCGTGCGCCAAAATCTTCGATACTCACATCTGGATCTGAGGTCGCGTTACCTCTCCATCTCCAGTTGGACAGGCACTGTCGCGCATCGCTATGCGAGCTCGATTCGCGACGAAATGAACGTGTTCCAGGCCGACAACCAGATCGAAGCTAAGTTTGATACCGGGGCGCTCGCCCATACGGTGCTTCTCGGCCTCGACTACACCAACCTGACCTCGTCCTTCGGCTATGGGGCGGGTCCCGTCAATCCGGCCTACGATTTCGATATCGCCAATCCGAGCTACGGTGTTTCCGGGTCCACGCCGGACTACAATGTCACCACTTCCGATGCGGATCTGCGTCAGACCGGCATTTATGCGCTGGATCAGGTCGAGCTGGACAAATGGCGCTTCACGCTTGGCGGGCGCCAGACATGGGTTGAGCAGACACGTGAGTACGGTAACGGCGGTTCCGACCGCTTGAACAAGAATGCCTTCGGCATGCAGGCCGGCGCCCTCTATCTGTTCGACAATGGCGTTGCGCCTTTCGCGAGCTATGCGACCTCGTTCGAGCCGGTCACGAACCGATCCGAGTCAGGCGACATTCTCCAGCCGACGAAGGGCGAGCAATTCGAGCTGGGGGTCAAATATCAACCGCCGGGAACCGACATCCTGCTGTCGGCGGTCGCCTATCATCTCGTCGAGAAGAACAAGCCGGTCGTCGTCAACGCCAACACGGGCACCTACCGGGCGCTCGGCGAAGTCACCAGCAATGGCTTTGAACTCGAGGCCCGCGCGGCCATTACGGACGGGCTGGATGTGATCGCCGCCTATAATTACAATCACGCCGAGATCACGGACGGTGCCCCCGGCTCGACGGAGATCGGCAAGGTTCCGGCAGTCACGCCCGCGCATGTCGCGAGCCTCTGGGCCAACTACAGATTCGACGAGGGCAGTGCCGCCCCGGGCCTTTCGGTCGGTGCCGGTGTAAGGGTGCAGAGCGCCACCTATACCGACACGTCAAACACCGCCAAGAATGATGCCGCGGTCTATCTCGATGCCTCGGCGTCCTATGATTTCGGCGCCATCGACAAGAAATATGAAGGTGTCAGCGCCGCCTTCGCCGTCCGCAACATCGCTGATCAACGTCCCATCGTGTGCAACAGCGGCTACTGCTATCTGGGTCAGGGCCGCAACATCACGGCTTCGCTGAAGCGCAGCTGGTAGGGCCTGCTGTGTTTGCGCGTGTCCTGGGCGCGCAAATGCCCTCGTCAAACTCAGTCAAGCACGCGCCTGGCGTAGCGCTTAATCGTTCTCCACCCGGCCGCGCAGCTTCTTGATCGTGCCGCGTCCGGCCTTGCTCTTCAGCCGCCGCTCGACCGCGCCTTTCGAGGGGCGCGTCTTCTTGCGCGGCGGCGGTGGCGGTTCGGCGGCCTTGGCGACCAGCGCCGTGAGCCTTGCCCGGGCGTCGGCGCGGTTCTGCTCCTGGGTGCGAAAGCGTCCGGCCTCGATGACGATGACGCCGTCCTTGGTGGCACGCTGGCCGGCAAGCTTGATCGTGCGCGCGCGCACGCGTTCCGACAGGCCTGCCGCGTTGGCGGCGTCGAAGCGTAGTTGCACGGCGGTCGCCACCTTGTTGACGTTCTGGCCGCCGGGACCGGACGAACGGATGAAATCCTCGTGCAGGTCGCCCGGGTGGATCACGGCTTCGCCCGATATGATGATGTCGTCGTCGATCGGCATGCCGCAGTCATGGCGCGGCGGCGTCAAAAGAAAAGGCCCGATCGAAACCGGGCCTTCAATGGTGCTGAGCGGCGTGGCTATTACTCCGCCGCTTCCTGCATGCGCGGCGCCGCACCCATGACGGTTGCATCGACATGCGGCTCGAATTTCTCGAAGTTGACGGCGAACATGCCGACCAGTCTTGCCGCCTGGCGGTCATAGGCAGGCTTGTCGGCCCAGGTCGAGCGCGGATCGAGAATGGCGCCGTCGACGCCAGGCACGGCCACCGGCACCTTGAAGCCGAAATTGGCGTCGGTGCGGAACTCGCCGTTCTTCAGCGAGCCGTCGAGGGCGGCGGCAAGTAAAGCGCGCGTCGCCTTGATCGGCATGCGCTTGCCCGTGCCATAGGCGCCGCCGGTCCAGCCGGTGTTGACCAGCCAGCAATCGGCGCCGTGGCTGGCGATGAGCTCGCGCAGCAGATTGCCGTATTCCGACGGATGGCGCGGCATGAACGGCGCGCCGAAGCAGGTCGAGAACGTCGCCTCGGGCTCGGTCACACCCTTTTCGGTTCCAGCGACCTTGGCCGTGTAGCCGGAGAGGAAATGATACATCGCCTGCGCCGGGGTCAGCCGCGCGATCGGCGGCATCACGCCGAAGGCGTCGGCAGTCAGCATGATGATGTTGTTCGGATGACTGGCGCGCCCGGTCTTGGAGGCATTGGGAATGAAGTCGAGCGGGTAGGCGCAGCGTGTGTTTTCGGTGAGGCGGCCGTCGTTGAAGTCCGGCACGCCGTCGGCGTCGAGCACGACATTTTCCAGCACCGTGCCGAAGCGCTGCGTGGTAGCAAAAATCTCCGGCTCGGCTTCGGCCGACAGCTTAATTGTCTTGGCGTAGCAGCCGCCTTCGAAATTGAAGATGCCGTGCGGGCCCCAGCCATGCTCATCGTCGCCGATCAGCGTGCGCGACGGATCGGCCGACAGCGTCGTCTTGCCGGTTCCCGAAAGCCCGAAGAAGACGGCGGCGTCGCCGGCTGGCCCCTCATTGGCCGAGCAATGCATCGGCATGACGCCCTTTTGCGGCAGGAGATAGTTGAGCATGGTGAACACCGACTTCTTCATCTCGCCGGCATAGGAGGTGCCGCCGATGAGCACGATCTTGCGGGTGAGGTCGACGGCGATCACGGTCTCGGTGCGGCTGCCGTGGCGGGCGGGATCGGCGCGGAAGGACGGCAGGTCGATGATCGTCATCTCAGGCGCGAACTGTTCGAGTTCGGCTTTGTCCGGGCGGATGAGCAGATTGCGGATGAACAGCGAGTGCCAGGCAAATTCGGTGATGACGCGCGTCGGCAGTTTCAGCTCGGCATCGGCGCCGCCGACCAGATCCTGAACATAGAGATCCCTGTCTGCGGCGTGGGCAAGGAAATCGGCGAACAGCGTTTCGAACTGGGCCGGCGAGATTGCCTTGTTGTTGTCCCACCAGACATGTGGCTCGGTGGCGGCGTCGCGGACGACGAACTTATCCTTGGGCGAACGGCCTGTGTGCTGGCCGGTCTCGGCGACCAGGGCGCCATGCGCGGTCAACCGGGCCTCGCCGCGCCGGATCGCCTCCTCATAGAGGGCGGCCGCACCAAAATTGTAGCGCACCATGCCGGTGGTTTTCAGGCCGATACGATCGATCGGGCAAGCAGGATTGCGTTTGCCGACTTCCGACATTGGTGTCCCTTCTACGATTTTCCGCATCTTTGCCGGCGTCTTTCCGGCACGCCCACTACGCAGGCTGAGATGGTCAAAACCAGAAAAGCCAAATGATATCAAATCATTAATCGATTTAAATATTTTGAAAGTTGTTTAAATCGTTTATATATGCGAAAAGTTTCACGGTTGCCCAAAGGATTGGCGCTGTTCGTTCGTCCAATCCATGTCGAGGTAGGATTGTGGCCTGCGGCACCCCGCGCGTGACAGCGGACAAGGCCTATGCCACATTTTGTACCTAATTTGTCCTGCAAAAGCCCCTTCTCTACGAAAGAAGGGACAGCTCATGAGGGAGCCGCTTGAAATGGCAACAATCGCGCTTGTCGATGACGACCGCAACATTCTGACGTCGGTGTCGATCGCCCTCGAATCCGAGGGATATCGCGTCGAGACCTACACGGATGGTGCGTCCGCGCTGGAAGGCCTGGCGGCACGTCCGCCGAATCTTGCCATCCTCGACATCAAGATGCCGCGCATGGACGGCATGGAGCTTTTGCGCCGGATGCGCCAGAAGTCCGACCTGCCGGTCATCTTCCTGACCTCCAAGGACGACGAGATCGATGAATTGTTCGGCCTCAAGATGGGCGCCGACGATTTCATCCGCAAACCGTTCTCGCAGCGCCTGCTGGTCGAGCGGGTGCGCGCCGTGCTGCGCCGTGCCAGCGCCCGCGAGGCTGCGGCAAAGGCGCCCAGCCAGCAGGCCCGCTCGCTCGAGCGCGGCCAGCTCGTCATGGACCAGGAACGCCACACCTGCACCTGGAAGGGCGAACCGGTGACGCTCACCGTCACCGAATTCCTGATCCTGCATTCGCTGGCGCAGCGTCCCGGCGTCGTAAAAAGCCGTGATGCGCTGATGGATTCAGCCTATGATGAGCAGGTCTATGTCGACGACCGCACGATCGACAGCCACATCAAGCGGCTGCGCAAGAAGTTCAAGGCCGTCGACGACGACTTCGAAATGATCGAAACCCTTTACGGAGTCGGATACCGGTTCCGCGAAGCGTAATTTGATGTATGTCGAGCAAAGGCGGTCCCGGACCAGGGGCTGCGGCATGCATCGAACCGAAGACTAAGCAGGGACTGCTATTCGATGGCAGTGGAAGCACAGCGAACAAGACCGACGGGCGCCGCCAGGCGGCCGTCGCGCATCATGCCGTCCTTCGTGTCGAAGATCACAGTGCCGATGCGCCGCTTCCTCGGCCATCACATCTTTTCCAGCCTGACGCGCCGCATCCTGTTCCTCAACCTTGCCGGCCTCGCCGTCCTGGTCACCGGCATCCTCTACCTCAACACCTTCCGCGACGGGCTGATCGATGCCCGCGTCGAAAGCCTGATGACGCAGGGCGAGATCATCGCCGGCGCGATCGCGGCGTCGGCGACGGTCGAGACCGATTCGATCAGCATCGACCCGGAAAAGCTGCTTGAGCTGCAGGCCGGCGAGAGCCTGGGGCCGGGCTCGGACCAGCTCGACAACCTCGATTTCCCGATCAATCCGGAGCGTGTCGCGCCGGTGCTGCGACGGCTGATCTCGCCGACCCGAACGCGCGCCCGCATCTATGACCGCGACGCCAACCTGCTGCTCGATTCGCGCCACCTCTATTCGCGCGGCCAGATCCTGCGCTACGATCTGCCGCCGGTCGAGGAGGAAGAGCCTGATCTCGTCGAGCGCGTCCAGAAATTCATCTTCGACTTCTTCCGCAACACCGATCTGCCTGTCTATCACGAACAGCCCGGCGGCAATGGCGCGGCTTTTCCGGAAGTGGTCAAGGCGCTGACCGGCAGCCCGTCGACCATCGTGCGCGTCTCCGAACAGGGCGAGCAGATCGTTTCGGTGGCGGTGCCGATCCAGCGCTTCCGCGCCGTTCTCGGCGTCTTGATGCTGTCGACCGAAGGCGGCGACATCGACAAGATCGTCGCCGCCGAGCGCAAGGCGATCCTGCGCGTCTTCGGCATCGCGGCACTCGTCACCGCCATCCTGTCGATGCTTTTGGCCTCAACCATCGCCAACCCGCTGCGCCGGCTGTCGGCGGCGGCGGTGCGGGTCAGGCGCGGCGTCAAGAGCCGCGAGGAAATCCCTGATTTTTCCGACCGCCAGGACGAGATCGGCAATCTGTCGATCGCCGTGCGCGACATGACCAACGCGCTCTATGCACGCATCGAGGCGATCGAAAGCTTCGCCGCCGACGTGTCGCATGAGTTGAAGAACCCGCTGACATCGCTGCGCAGCGCGGTGGAAACCCTGCCGCTGGCCAAGAACGACAATTCGCGCAGCCGGCTGATGGATATCATCCAGCATGACGTCCGGCGGCTGGACCGGTTGATCACCGACATTTCCGACGCCTCCCGTCTCGATGCCGAGCTGGCGCGCGAAGATGCCGGCACAGTGGACCTGAAGAAATTCATCACCGACCTCGTCGCCGTGTCGCGCGAGACCACGCGCAACAAGAAAGCGGTCGAGATCGAACTCAAGGTCGCCAAGCTGCCGCAAGGCGTCAAAGGCTATTTTGTCGCCGGCCACGATCTGCGCATCGGCCAGGTCGTCACCAATCTGATCGAGAATGCGCGCTCCTTCGTTCCCGAGGACCATGGCCATATCAGCCTGTCCCTGGCGCGCGCCGGCAAGTTCAACATCCTGACCGTCGACGACAATGGTCCCGGCATCCGCGCCGACAATATCGACCGCATCTTCGAACGCTTCTACACCGACCGGCCTGCCGGCGAGGCGTTCGGCCAGAATTCGGGCCTTGGCCTGTCGATCTCCAGGCAGATCGTCGAGGCCCATGGCGGCACGCTGACCGCCGAGAACATTCCCGGCACCAAGCCGGGCGAGATCAAGGGCGCGCGCTTCGTCGTGACGCTGCCGGCCGAAGCATGATTCCAAATGTTTAGGTGCGGCCGTGCGGCCTGAAAACATTCACGCAACGGCGATCCTAATCGGCGAGCGCGGCCTGCTTTTCAGCGGAGCATCCGGTTCGGGCAAGACGACGCTGGCGCTGACGCTTATCGACCATTGCCGCCAGCGCGGATTGTTTGCGCGGCTGATTGGCGACGATCAGCTTTTCGTCGAGGCGCATGCCGGGCGGCTGGTGTGCCGTGCTCCCGCCACGATAGAAGGTCTCGCCGAAGTGCCGGGGCTCGGGCCACGGAAGCTGCCGTTCGAACCGGCCTGCGTCGTCGACCTGCATATACTCCTGTTGCCGGCCGGCGAAATCGCACGCTTCCTGGAGGACGCCAGCGACGAGATCATCGGCTGCACGGTGCCGCGGATCGAACTGGCCGAACGCAATGTCACGGCTGCCTTGCCCGCCGTGATGGCGCGGCTGTCGATCATGCCTTTTCTATGATCCGGTCAGAGTTTTTTGCTGCAATGCGTCAAAATGGCATGGGCCGGCGCAATTTTGGGCTTGTCAACGGGCCGCGCGTCGACAAGATAGCGCTCCCGCCGCCTGGATTGGCTGGCGAGCATAAAATGCGCCTGTGAAGCGGCGATGACGGGAGCCACCAAAGAATGATCGGACTCGTGCTTGTAACGCACGGTCAACTGGCCACCGAGTTCCGACATGCCGTCGAACATGTCGTCGGGCCACAAGACAATTTCGAAACCGTGGCGATCGGTGCCGACGACGATATGGAACAGCGTCGCCGCGACATCGTCGACGCCGTCGCCCGTGTCGATACCGGAGCGGGCGTCATCGTGCTGACCGACATGTTCGGCGGCACGCCGTCGAACCTCGCCATTTCGGTGATGGAGTCCGGCCGCACCGAGGTGATCGCCGGCATGAACCTGCCGATGCTGATCAAGCTGTCCTCGATCCGCAAGGGCGACAACATGGCGGCCGCGCTCGACGAGGCGCAGGCCGCCGGCCGCAAATACATCAATGTCGCCAGCCAGCTTCTGAGCAGCAAATGAACGCGCTATCCCCGGAAAAGGACCAGATCGCCAAAGATCCGATCACCAGGGAGTTTCCGATCGTCAACCAGCGCGGCCTGCATGCGCGCGCCTCGGCCAAGTTCGTCCAGCTCGCCAGCGGCTTCAACGCCGCGGTCCATGTCGAGAAGGACGGCGTCAAGGTCGGCGGCACCTCGATCATGGGCCTGATGATGCTGGCCGCCAGCCCGGGGTACTCGATCCGCGTCACCGCCAGCGGGCCGGAGGCGCTCGAGGTCATGGACGCGCTGGAGCAGCTTGTCGCCTCCCGTTTCGGCGAGGAATGCTGATCCCGAACGCCGACCAGGCATGTCCGAGAGACATGCAGGGATAAAGATTTCTTTATATCCCATTGTCGTCTCGACAGCGATCTGCTAGTCAGGCCGGCAATTCGCGCCCTTCGACGCGCCGACCGGCGCGGGCGCATCCGCAACCAATTCGCAAGCACATCAAATCGCACGGAGCACTGCCATGACGGGTAGCAAGGATTATGTGGTCGCCGACATCTCGCTTGCCGGCTGGGGCCGCAAGGAACTTGATATCGCCGAAACCGAAATGCCGGGCCTGATGGCCTGCCGCGAGGAATTCGGCGCCAAGAAGCCGCTGAAGGGCGCGCGCATCACCGGCTCGCTGCACATGACCATCCAGACCGCGGTGCTGATCGAGACGCTGAAGGCGCTCGGCGCCGACATCCGCTGGGCCTCCTGCAACATCTTCTCGACCCAGGACCACGCCGCAGCGGCGATCGCCGAGGCCGGCATTCCTGTCTTCGCCGTCAAGGGCGAGAGCCTCGAACAGTATTGGGACTACACCGACCGGATCTTCCAGTGGACCGATGGCGGCCTCTCCAACATGATCCTCGATGATGGCGGCGATGCCACCATGTACATCCTGATTGGCGCCCGCGCCGAGGCCGGCGAGGATGTGCTGTCCAACCCGCAGAGCGAGGAAGAGGAATATTTCTACGCCCAGGTGAAGAAGCGCCTGAAGGCTTCGCCAGGCTTCTTCACCAAGCAGAAGGCGGCGATCCGCGGCGTCACCGAAGAGACGACCACCGGCGTCAACCGGCTCTACCAGTTGCAGAAGAAGGGCCTGCTGCCCTTCCCCGCCATCAACGTCAACGATTCCGTCACCAAGTCGAAGTTCGACAACAAGTATGGCTGCAAGGAATCGCTGGTCGACGGCATCCGTCGCGGCACCGACACGATGATGGCCGGCAAGGTCGCGGTCGTCTGCGGCTATGGCGACGTCGGCAAGGGCTCGTCGGCCTCGCTCAAGGGCGCCGGCGCCCGCGTCAAGGTCACCGAGGTCGACCCGATCTGCGCGCTGCAGGCGGCTATGGACGGCTTTGAAGTCGTCACGCTGGAAGACGCGGCTCCGACCGCCGACATCGTCATCACCACCACCGGCAACAAGGATGTCGTCACCCTCGACCATATGCGGTCGATGAAGGACATGGTGATCGTCGGCAATATCGGCCACTTCGACAATGAGATCCAGGTGGCGTCGCTGCGCAATCTGAAGTGGACCAACGTCAAGCCGCAGGTCGACATGATCACCTTCCCGGACGGCAAGCGGATGATCCTGTTGTCGGAAGGCCGCCTGCTCAATCTCGGCAACGCCACCGGCCATCCGAGCTTCGTCATGTCGGCGTCTTTCACCAACCAGGTGCTGGCGCAGATCGAGCTGTTCAGCAAGGGCGAGCAGTACCAGAACCAGGTCTATGTCCTGCCCAAGCATCTCGACGAGAAGGTCGCGCGCCTGCACCTCGACAAGCTCGGTGCCCGCCTGACCGAATTGTCGGGTGAGCAGGCGGCCTATATCGGCGTCACGCCGCAGGGTCCGTTCAAGCCGGAACACTACCGCTATTAACCAAAGCCAAATTTACTACCAGATATTGAGGCCGGGCGATTGACTTTTCGCCCGGCTTTATTTTGCGCGCGATCAGCCTTCACGGCGATTCGGCGAGGGTTTATTGTCAGGTGATTCGCGACGCTTCCGGCCCGAGAGGGGATCAGAGAGGCGCGTTTCAGGGCGGTCTTGCATTCAGGCGGCGGAGAGGACCAAGACATGCCGGGGCAAAACCCGCACGGAGCGGGATCGGCCGTTTCCGGCGGCCACGACGATTCGGGGCCGATCGGCTCAGCCACCCAGGGCGGGCGCCTTTCATGGCGTGCCCGTGCGGCACTGTTCCTGGCCAGTTCAGCACTTGCCTATCCGCTGGCCAGCGCCGTGGCGCATGCCGAGAACGCCGCCGTGGCGACCGCCGGCCTGTCGATCAGCACAGTCGAGGTCATGCAGCTTGCGGTGTTCGTCGGCGTGACGGGCGCGGCGCTTCTGTCGGCCATCGTTCTCATCCGCGAACGGGCTCGTACCTCGGCGGAAAATGTCGAACTGAGAAGCCGCGTCGCCGACGTCAACGCGGCACTGCGCCGTTCGGAAGCGCTGCTCAATCTGCGCGACCAGCGTGTGGTCGTCTGGGCTTCGGAAAACAAGAAACCCGAACTCATCGGCACATTGCCGGTCGAAAGCGGAGCGCCCGAGGAGCGGGCGGCATTTCTGGCCTTCGGCCGCTGGCTGATGCCGCGCTCGGCGGCGGCGCTCGAGCATGCCATCGCGGGCTTGCGCGAAAAGGCCCGGCCCTTCGACCTGGTCATCGAATCGCAGGCCGGCGCTCCGCTCGAGGTGCATGGCCGCAAGAGCGCCGCGCATATACTGGTGCGGTTTGTCTCGCTTTCCGAGACCCAGCGCAGCCAGGCCAGGCTGAAGATCGACAACCAGCGGCTGGCCGCCGACCATGACATGATGATCGGCCTGCTCGAGGCGCTTAAGATGCCGGCATGGCTGCGCGACGAGCACGGGCGCCTGAAATGGGTCAACCGGGCCTATGCCGACGCGGTCGAAGCCGAAAGCGCGGAAGCCGCGGTCCGCGACGCCAAGGAATTCCTCGGCGGCCAGGCGCGTGAGGCAATCGACACCCAGCACAAATCGCATCCGGTCTTCGAGCAATCGCTCTCCACTGTGATCGAAGGCGACCGCCGCGTCTTCGCGGTGACCGACTTCGCCGGCCCGGACGGTTCGGCCGGGCTTGCCTGCGACACCAGCGCCATCGAGACCATTCGCGGCGAATATGAGCGGACGGTGCGCAGCCATGCCGACACGCTCGACCAGCTCAACACCGCCGTCGCCATCTTCGACACTGACGAGAAGCTGCGCTTCTTCAACCAGGCCTTCCAGAAACTGTGGGGCCTGGACTCTGGCTTCCTGCTCAGCGCGCCCGACAATGCGCTTTTGCTCGACCGGCTGCGCAGCGAAGGCAAGATCGCCGAGCAGCCCGAATGGCGCCGCTGGAAGGAAGGCCTGCTCGGTGCCTACCGCGCGGTGGAATCGCAGGAACATTGGTGGCATCTGCCTGATGGCAAGACCATCCGCGTCGTCGCCAACCCGCAGCCCAAGGGCGGCGTCACCTGGGTGTTCGAGAACCTGACCGAAAAGATGGACCTGGAAAGCCGCTATCGCACCGCGGTGCGGGTCCAGGGCGAGACGCTCGACAATCTCGCCGAAGGCGTGGCGGTGTTCGGCCCCGATGGGCGGCTCCGCCTGTCGAACCCGGCTTTTGCCACGCTGTGGGGCCTGAGCACGGAAGCCGCCAAGCCCAATGTGCACGTCTCGACGATCCGCGATCTCAGCGACAGGCAGGCGGTCGACAGCCCCTGGCCCGGCTTCGTCGCTGCCATTACCGGTTTCGACGACGAACGCCGCGAACGCCACGGCCAGACCGAGCTCAACAATGGCATCGTGCTGCGCTACGCCGTGATTCCGCTGCCCAACGGGCAAGTGATGATGACTTTCGTCGACGTCACAGACAGCGTGAATGTCGAACGCGCGCTGAAGGACAAGAACGAGGCGCTGGAAAAGTCCGACCAGCTCAAGAACGACTTCGTCCAGCACGTGTCCTACGAGCTGCGTTCGCCGCTGACCAACATCATCGGCTTCACCGAACTGCTTTCCGTGCCGACGACCGGACCACTGAATCAAAAGCAGCGCGAATATGTCGAGCATGTCAGCTCATCCTCCTCGGTGCTGCTGACCATCGTCAACGACATACTCGACCTCGCGACCGTCGATGCCGGCATCATGCAGCTCGACATTTCCGAGGTGCATGTCGACCGCACCATCGCGGCGGCAGCGGAACTCGTCGCCGACCGGCTGCAGGAACATTCGATCCGGCTCGAGGTCGATGCCGCCGCTGCGCCGAAGACGTTCCACGGCGACGAGACCCGCATCCGGCAGATCCTCTACAATCTGCTCAGCAACGCCGCCAATTACGCACCGGAAGCCAGCACCATCCGGCTCGCCTGCCGCCATCTGGCGGACGGGGTGGAGTTCTCGGTTCATGACGACGGTCCAGGCATGCCGCCGGATGTGCTCGATTCAGTGTTCCGCCGCTTCGAACCGCGCACCAATGGCGGCCGCCGGCGCGGCGCCGGGCTCGGCCTGTCGATCGTCAAGAGCTTCGTCGAACTGCATGGCGGCCACGTTCGCATCGAAACCGGCAAGGACAAGGGCACCACCGTCATCTGCACCTTCCCCGACATGCCGGGCATTCGCGCCGCGGCCGAGTAGCGCGCTCGATGACGGGACCCGTGCTGGAGCGTTTGCTCGCGGATGAGACACAGACCTCGCGGCTGGGCGAGGATCTGGCGCTGTCCCTGCGTGCCGGCGACGTGCTGGCGCTCAAGGGCGATCTCGGCGCCGGCAAATCGACATTGGCGCGGGCGCTGATCCGAGCGCTGGCGGACGATGCCGGCCTCGACGTGCCGAGCCCGACCTTCACCCTGGTGCAGAGCTACGACACGCGCATTCCGGTGCACCATTTCGACCTCTACCGCCTGGCCTCGGCAGCCGAGCTCGACGAACTCGGCTTCGACGAAGCGCTGACGCAAGGTGCCGCTCTGGTCGAATGGCCTGAGCGGGCCGAAAGCTATCTGCCGAAGACGACGCTTTCGATCGAACTCGTCCAGCATGGCGAGGGCCGGCTGGCCCGGCTGTCGGGACAAGGGCCAGCCTTCGACCGCGCGGCGCGGTCGCTGGCGATGCGCGGTTTCCTCGAGACTGCCGGCTGGGGCGAAGCGAGGCGGCGCCATTTCATCGGCGACGCCTCCGCCCGCTCCTATGAGATCGTGACGCTTGCCGGCCAGGAGCCGCGCGTGCTGATGAACTCGCCGCGGCTAGTGCTCGGCCAGCCCGTGCGCGGCGGCAAACCCTATGCGGTCATCGCCCACACTGCCCAGTCGGTCTCGGCTTTCATCGCGATCGACTGCGCCTTGAAGGCCGGCGGTGTCAGCGTTCCGGAAATCCATGCCGAGGACCAGGACCAAGGCTTCCTGCTCATCGAACATCTCGGCTCCGAAGGGTTTCTCGGCAAGGACGGCGAGCCGGTGGCCGAGCGCTATGCGGCGGCGGCCGAACTGCTAGCCATGATGCATGGTAAGACCTGGCGGCAGCACCTGGAAGCCGGCCCGGGCAGGTTCCACGACGTGCCGCCCTTCGACCGCGATGCGATGATGATCGAAGCCGATCTGCTGGTCGACTGGTATGTGCCGGCGATATCGGGCGGCCCGGCCAGCGACGATCTGCGCATTGGCTACGCCAGGGAATGGAACGCGCTTTTCGACCGGCTGCAAGGCAGCGAATACACGCTGATGCTACGCGACTTCCATTCGCCGAACATCATCTGGCGTGGCGAGCGCGCCGGCCATGACCGGCTGGGCATCGTCGACTTCCAGGACGCTCTGATCGGGCCCTCAGCCTATGACGTCGCTTCGCTCGCCATGGACGCCCGCGTCACCATAGCGCCTGAGATCGAAAAGCAGACGCTGGATGCCTATGTCGCGGCGCGTCATGCAGCCGGCGCTTTCGACGAAGCAAGCTTCGTGGAGGCCTATGCAATCATGGCCGCGCAGCGCAATTCCAAGATCCTCGGCATTTTCGTGCGCCTCGAAAAACGCGACGGTAAACCTTATTATTTGAAGCACCTGCCGCGCATCCGCGACTATCTGCGTCGGGCGCTGTCCCACCCGGCGCTTGCCAGCCTGCGGGATTTCTACAATACGCACGGCTTGCTTGAGGAACGAACGCTGTGACAGCAAGACCGGACACCGCCATCGTGCTCGCCGCCGGGTTCGGCAAGCGCATGCGGCCGATCACCGATACGATCCCCAAGCCGCTGGTCAGGATCGCCGGCAAGACCTTGCTCGACTGGGGCCTCGACAGCCTCGCCGCCGCCGGCGTCGCCAAGGCGGTGGTCAACGTCCATTATCTGCCCGATCAGATCGTCGCCCATGTCGCGGCGCGCCACGAGCCCCGCATCATCATTTCCGATGAGAGCGACCGGCTGCTCGATTCCGCCGGCGGCATCGTCAAGGCGCTGCCGGAATTGGGCCAAAAACCGTTCTACATCCTCAACGCCGACACGTTCTGGATCGACCATGGTCCGCTCAATCTCGGCCGCCTCGCCCTTGCATGGGACGCCGCGAAAATGGATATTCTGCTGATGCTGGCGGATCTCCATCAGGCGACAGGACACTGCGGGTCAACCGACTTCCTGGTTGCGCCGGATGGTGCCTTGCGGCGTTCAAAGGGCGATCCGGCTGGCCTGATCTATGCCGGAGCGGCGATCATCCATCCGCGCCTGTTCAAGGGCGCATCGGTCGAACCGCATTCGCTCAACGCCTATTTCGATAGAGCTATTGCCGCCGGCCGGCTGTTCGGCATGCCGATGCACGGCCACTGGATCACCGTCGGCACGCCCGATGCCATCCCGCAGGCGGAAGCAGCGGTTGCCGGCGCGCTAACCGAGTCGCAATGAGCGGCTCGAGCCGCGTTTTCTCTATCCCCCCCGGAGCGCCGTTTCTGCCGACGCTGGCCGAGGCGCTGCTGGCCGGCCACCTTGTCCCCGGGTTTCGTTTCGATGGCGATCCGCTCAGCTTAGCCGACGTCACCATCTATGTGCCGACGCGCCGCGCCGCGCGCGCCTTGCGCGGTGTCTTCGTCGACAGTTTGACGGCACGCGGCGGCGGCGGTTCGGCGATCCTGCCGGTCATCCGTCCGCTCGGCGAGTTCGACGAGGATGAGGCCGCGTTCGACGCCGAGCCGGCGGCGGCGATCGATCTCGCGCCACCGATTTCCGCAACCGAACGCCTGCTGCTGCTGACGCCACTGGTACGCGCGTGGAAACGCCGGCTGCCGGAGCATGTGGCGAAGCTCTTCGCCGAGGAAATCGTCATCCCCGCCTCCACCGCCGACGCGATCTGGCTGGCGCGCGATCTCGCCGGGCTGATGGATGAGATCGAGACGGAAGGCACCGACTGGGCGAAGCTTGAAGGCCTGGTGACCGGCAACCTGGCCGGCTGGTGGCAGGTGACGCTCGAATTCCTCGGCATCGTCACCGAGGCCTGGCCGAAATTCCTGAGCGAGAGCGACCGCTCCAATCCGGCCGCGCATCGCAGCGCGCTGATCCGCTCCGAGGCGGCACGGCTGCGGCACAATCCGCCGGCCGGACCGGTCATCGCCGCAGGGTCGACCGGCTCCATCCCGGCCACGGCGGAACTGCTTGCCGCCATCGCCCGCTTGCCCGGCGGCGCCATCGTACTGCCCGGGCTCGAGCGGACGCTAGACGAAGGGTCCTTCCAGGCGCTTGTCGCTCCCGGGGCGCGCCCTGCGGTGCTTGGCCACCCGCAATATGGCCTGGCCAAGCTGATCGGCAAGATCGGCGTGCTGCGCGGCGATGTCGAGGAACTCGGCCCGCCCGAGCCGCGGCTGGCGCGACGCGCCGCGCTTGTCGGCGAGGCGCTGAGGCCGGCTGAGACCACCGAATTGTGGGCCGAGACGCGCAGCGGGTTTTCGGCGTCCGATATTGCCAGCGCCTTCGCCGAGGTTACGCTGCTGGAAGCCGCCAGCGAGCGCGATGAAGCGGTTGCCATTGCCGTCGCGCTCAAGCAGGCTGTCGAACAGCCCGGCCAGAGGGCGGCTCTGGTCACCGGCGACCGTGCGCTGGCACGGCGTGTCTCAGTCGAACTCAAGCGCTTTGGCGTCGTCGCCGATGATTCCGGCGGCACGCCGCTCGCCAACAGCCCGGCGGCCAGCCTGCTCCGGCTGGCGCTGGAAGCGGTGTTCCGGCCGGGTGATCCTGTCGGCCTGCTATCGCTGCTCAAGCATCCCCTGCTCGGCCTCGGCCTCGAACGCGCCGCTGTGCGCCACGCTGCGGAACTGGTCGAACTGGTGGCGCTGCGCGGCGGCACCGGCCGTCCAGACATAGTTTCGCTGCCGGAATTGTTCGAGGCTCGACTAACGGGCCTGGGCGACGACAGCCGGCCGCCCTTCTGGTTTTCCCGTCTCACAGTGCGCTCCATCGAAGATGCGCGGAGTTTGCTCGCACGTCTCACCCAAGCGCTGGCGCCGCTTTCGGCGTTTCGCGTCCAGACGGATGCCGACCTTGCCGCGCTGGTCAAAGCCAGCGTCGTGGCCCTGGAAAATCTCGGTCGTTCCGCCGATAGCGGCCTGGGCGAGCTCTATGCCGGCGACGCCGGCGAAAAGCTCGCCGAATTGCTGCGCGGGCTGGTCGCCGCTTCGGCCCCGCTGTCGTTGGCGGCCAGCGAATGGCCCGACGTGATGGACGCGCTGATCGCACCCGAAACGGTCAAGCCGGCGCAAGGCACAGACCGGAACATCGCCATCTGGGGCGCGCTGGAGGCGCGGCTGCAGGATGTCGACACGCTGATCATTGGCGGGCTCAACGAAGGTGTGTGGCCGCGCAAGCCGGAGAGCGACCGCTTCATGTCGCGGCTAATGAAGACCGGCATCGATCTCGAACCGCCGGAGCGGCGCATCGGCCTTGCCGCGCACGATTTCCAGATGGCCATGGGCGCGAGACACGTCGTATTGGCCCGTTCGGCGCGATCCGGCGACGCACCTGCGGTGCCATCGCGCTGGCTTCAGCGCCTCTTGACCTTCATCGGCAGCGATCAGGCGGCAGCGCTGCGAAGGCGCGGCGACGAGCTGCTCGCCTGGGCACGCGCGCTCGACACCGGACCGAAGCAGGATTTCGCGCCGCGGCCGCAGCCGAAGCCGCCATTGGCGGTGCGCCCGACGCATTTCTCGGTCACCGAGATCGAGACGTTGCGCCGCGACCCCTATGCCGTCTATGCAAGGCGGATTCTGGGCCTGATGCCGCTCGATCCGCTGATCCGCGACCCCGGTGCCGCCGAGCGCGGCACGCTGTTCCACGCGATCCTGCACCTGTTCTCGTCGCGCGTTGCCGATCCGCGCGCGCCCGACGCACTGGCCGGCCTCATTGCCGCCGGCCGCGCTTGCTTTGCCGAAGCCGCCCTTCCGGCCGATGTCGAGGCGGTATGGTGGCCGCGCTTCGAAAAACTCGCCGCCAACATCATCGAATGGGAGCGCACGCGTGCCGATGCCGTGGTCCGGCGCCATGCCGAGGAAAGGGCGGGAAAGACGGTTGTCGGCCAGTCCGGCGTAACGCTGTCCGGTTATGCCGACCGCGTCGATCTGCTGGCCGGCGGCATGGCCGATATTTTGGACTACAAAACCGGTTCTTCGCCCTCCAAAGCGCAGGCGCACACGCTGCTGGCGCCACAGCTGGCGCTGGAAGGCGCGCTGCTGAGGCGCGGCGCCTTCAAGGATTTGGGCGCGCGCGAACCGTCGCAACTGGCGTTCGTGCGGCTGAAGCCAAATGGCGAGGTGTTCGAGGAGTCCATCCTTGAACACAACCGCCAACCAAGGACCGCCGCCGATCTTGCCGAAGAGGCCTGGGCGCGGCTGGAAAAGCTTTTGATCCACTATGCCGATCCGGCGACCGGCTATCTCTCTCGCGCGCTGCCGTTTCGCGAAGGCGAGACCGATGGCGACTACGACCATCTCGCCCGGGTGCTCGAATGGTCGGCCGGCGGCGATGCCGGCGACGAGGGAGGGGAGGCATGAAGAAGGCCTATCCCATCCCGAGCGACACCGCCAACAGCCAGGCCCGCGCCGCCGACCCCCAGAATTCGGCCTGGGTGTCGGCCAATGCCGGCTCCGGCAAGACCCATGTGCTGGCCCAGCGCGTCATCCGGCTGCTGCTCAACGGCACAGATCCCTCGAAGATCCTGTGCCTGACCTATACGCGCGCCGCCGCCGCCAACATGTCGAACCGGGTCTTTTCCACGCTGTCGGACTGGACGGTGCTCGGCGATGCCGATCTGGCGGCGAAGATCGAGGCGCTCGAAGGGCGGCGGCCTGACCGTGACACCATGCGCCGGGCGCGGCGCCTGTTCGCCGAGGCGCTGGAAACGCCGGGCGGGCTGAAGATCCAGACCATCCATGCCTTCTGCGAATCCGTGCTCCACCAGTTCCCGCTGGAGGCCAACATCCCGGCCCATTTCGAGATGCTCGACGGCCAGATGGAGGCATCGCTTTTCGCCGCCGCGCGCCGCGAGATGATTTCCGGCACGGCTGCTGGCAACCCAGATCTGGCCGACGGCTTCGCCACCGTGCTGGAGCGCGGCGGCGAAGCCGGCTCGATGCCCTGCTCGGCGAAATCGTGCGCAAGCGCGACGGGTTGCGTCATTTCCTGGACGCGGTCGGGCGCGACGGCTTCCAGCCTTTGTTCGATGAGTTCCATTTCCGCCCTGGCCAGACCGCCGAAGGGATAGCAGCATCGGTTTGGCCGCTGCCTGGCTTCCTGCCCGACTATTTTGCCGGCTTTGCCCAGGCCGCCGAATCCACCGACGCCAGATCGGTGCTGAACAACATCCTGCCTTATGCGCGTCAGGCCTTTGCCGAGAGCGATCCTGTTCGCCGCCTGCAACTGCTCGCCAGAGCCTTCCTCAAGACCGATGGCGATCCTTACGACCCGGCAAAGGCCTTCAAGAAGGCTCTGACCGACCGACTGCCCGATCTGGCCGAGCGCTATGTCTCGGCGGCTAAAGCCATCATTGAAACCGTCGACCGGCTGGCGCTGTTTCGCATGCTGGAAGGTACACGCGCGGCGCTGACCATCGCCGACTGGCTGATCGCCCGCTACGAAGTGCTGAAGCGCGGCCGCGGCTTTCTCGACTTCAACGATTTGATCACCCGCACCGTCAACCTGCTGGCGCGGCCCGATGCCGGCCCCTGGGTGCAATACAAGCTCGACCAGGGCATCGACCACATCCTGCTCGACGAGGCGCAGGACACCAGTCCGGATCAATGGGAAGTGGTGAAGCGGCTGGCGGAGGAATTTTTTGCCGGCTTCGGCGCACGCGACCGGGTCCACCGCACGGTCTTCGCCGTCGGCGACGAGAAGCAGTCGATCTATTCCTTCCAGGGAGCCGCGCCGGACTCCTTCGCCGACAGCCGGCTGCTGTTTGCCGGACGGGTCCGCGATGCCGAGGCGTCCTTCGCCGACCTCAAGCTGACCTGGTCGTTCCGCTCGACCGACGATGTGCTCGCCGCCGTCGACCGCGTCTTTGCCGACCCGATCGTGCGGCGCGGCATCAGCCATGACCCCGATCCACTGAACCATAAGGCGATCCGCACCGATGCGCCGGGCTATGTCGAGGTCTGGCCGTCGATCGGCGCCGATGTGGTCGACGAGCCCGACGACTGGACGCAGGCGATCGACCACGCCCATGCGCCGGCGGTGCGCGTTGCCGAAAATGTGGCGGCCACCATTGCCGGCTGGATCGGCAAGGGCGAAATCATCGAGGGCCGCGGCAAGCGGCTGCGGCCGGGCGACGTGCTGGTGCTGGTGCGCAAACGCGACAGTTTTGTCCACGCGCTGACGCGGGCGCTCAAGCGCCGCGACATTCCGGTCGCCGGCGCCGACCGGCTGAGCCTGCCAGGCCATATCGCCGTCAAGGACCTGATCGCGCTCGGTCATTTGCTGATCCAGCCGCAGGACGATCTGTCGCTCGCCGCCGTGCTGCGCAGCCCGATCTTCGACCTGCCGGAGGAGGCGCTGTTCACCCTCGCCGCGCAGAGGCCGCCCGGCCTGTCGCTGGCCGCGTCGCTGCGCCAGCAGGCCAGCGAAAGCGAAGCCCTCGCTAAGGTCGTCACCCAGCTTGATCTCTGGGCTGATGAGGCCGCTTTCAAGCCGGTGTTCGAGTTCTATGCCGGCCTCTTGGCGCGTGACGGCGTGCGGCGAAAAATGATCGCGCGACTCGGTCCGGAAGCCGGCGATATTCTTGATGAATTCCTGAGTTTCTGCCTGGCCGAGGAACGGACCGGCCTGCCCGGGCTGGAAGCCTTCCTGTCGACGCTGGAAAATGCCGGCCCCGAGATCAAGCGCGAGATGGACCAGACGCGCGACGAGGTCCGCGTCATGACCGTGCACGCCGCCAAGGGCCTGGAGGCGCCGGTGGTGTTCCTGGTCGATGGCGGCTCCGCCCCGTTCAGCGACCAGCATCTGCCGCGGCTGATGCCTTTCAACGGCTCGGGCCGAAACTTTGACGGCAAGGGCTATCTCTGGCGTTCGGCCAGCGATGTCGCCAACGGCTTTTCGAAGGCGGCGGCGGCGCGGGCACGGGAACTTGCCGACGACGAATACCGCCGTCTGCTCTATGTCGGCATGACCCGCGCCGAGGACCGGCTGATCGTCTGCGGCTATCACGGCAAGCGGGCGCCGAACACCGGCACCTGGCATTCGATCGTCAGCCGCGCATTGACCGGCGCGACGGAAAGCGAACAGCGTGCGCATCCCGCCGGCGGCGAGCCGGTGCACCGTTTCCATGTCACCAAACTGCCGCCGGTCGCGCCGAGCGCCGGCGAACAGGCGCGGCAGGCCGATGCTTTCGGTCCGTTGCCGGGAACCCTGTTCCGGCTCTTGCCGCCCTTCGAGGACCTGCCGCGGCCGCTGTCGCCTTCCGGCGCCTCGGCGCTGATCGACGAAGGCAAGGAAGCGGTCGTCGACAAGGCTTCGCCAGTGCTGGACGCCGATGCCGAGCCAGGCTTTGCCGTCTTGCGTGGGCTCGCCCTGCACAAATTGCTGCAGATGTTGCCCGGCATTGCCGAGGATGTTCGCCATGACGCGGCTGAGCGTTACCTGGCGCGGGTCGGTGCAGATTGGCCCGCGTCAGAGCGGGAAAAGGCCCTGGCGTCGGTCACGACCATCCTGGCCGACTCGCGCCTCGGCCAATTGTTCGCGCCGTCCTCGCGTGCCGAGGTGGCGATCATGGGCAGCCTGGAAGTCAGGGGCAAAATGCGCTCGATTTCCGGCAAGATCGACCGGCTGGCGGTGACGGCGGACACGGTTTCGATCGTCGACTACAAGACCAACCGGCCGGCGCCCGCCTCTCTGGCCGAGGTTCCGCCGGCCTATCTGCTGCAGCTGGCGCTCTATCGCGCCCTGCTCAAGCCGCTGTATCCCGGGCGGGATGTCAAGGCGGCCCTCTTGTTCACCGAAGCGCCACGGCTGATCGAACTGCCGGCCCGGGCCATGGATGACGCCCTTGCCCGACTCACAGGAGCGTGACACAAGACCTGCTTGAAGAAGGGCGCGACAGCCACCACATTTGGTGCGACAAAGAACTCTCGAAAGGAATTTTCCGCATGGGTGCTACCGTCAAGGTCGACAAGAACAATTTCCAGGCCGACGTGCTCAACGCCAAAGAGCCGGTCGTGGTGGATTTCTGGGCTGAATGGTGCGGCCCGTGCAAGATGATCGGCCCGTCGCTGGAAGAGATCGCCAACGAGCTCGGCGGCAAGGTTAAGATCGCCAAGCTCAACATCGACGAGAACCCTGAGCTTGCCGCGCAGTTCGGCGTGCGCTCAATCCCGACGCTGATGATCTTCAAGGGCGGCGAAGTGGCAGACATGAAGGTCGGCGCCGCGCCGAAGACCGCGTTGTCGCACTGGATCAATGGCAGCCTTTGATCCAACTGAACTTCCCGATATCAAAAGCCCGGCCATCGCGCCGGGCTTTTTGTTGGCGTCATCGCTAACCCACTCTGGCCCTCACATCGGGGCACGCCATGTCTTCTGCTGGCAGCAGAAACAGGGAGAGCGACATGACCGGATCCGCCAAGGCCACCGTCTTCATCGACAATGAGCGCGTCATCGTCACCGAGTACCGCTTCCAGCCGGGCGACAATACCGGCTGGCATCGCCACGGCCACGACTATGTCGTGGTGCCGCTGATGGACGGCAAGCTGAAGCTGGTTACCAAGGACGGCGAAACCTTTGCCGAGATGAAGAAAGGGGCGCCCTATTTCCGCAAGGAGGGCGTCGAACACGACGTCGTCAGCGCCAATGACGGCGAATACGCGTTCATCGAGATCGAGCTGAAGTAATGCGCCGTTGAACGCTGATGGTGTGCTGGAAACCCATCACGGGGATGGCGCGCCATCATCTGCCATCTTGATGGCAGACACGCATCGGTCTATATCTCTCCAAAAGGGAATTTGAAATGGCCGAACCACAGCTCTCAGTCCGCAGCGCGAAAGCACGTGAACTGGCTCATAGGCTTGCTCGTCGCGAGAACCGCTCGATCGCCGACGTGGTCGAACGCGCGCTTGAATCCTACGAGATCCGGGAAGCTGGCCGCGAACCCGCCTCAACCTTCTATGCCAGCCTGACCGCAAGCAGTGGCGTCGACATCGATCTGGAGAAAGTTATTCGCGGGGGTCGCGAGGTTCATCCAGGAATTGAGCTTTGATTTTCGTCGATACCAACGTGATTTCGGAGTCTCTTAAGAAGGCGCCGGATCCAGCCGTGCTGGCGTGGCTTGTGCGCAATGACGCCGAACTGGCCCTTCCCACAGTGACAATTGCTGAAATCGCCTTCGGTATTCAAAAGATTCGACCCGACGAGCGTGCGGATCGGCTGGAACAGGGACTTTCCCGATGGCGGCATCGATTTGCCGGCCGGATTTTTGGACTGACGGAAGAGGCTGCCTTGGCTTACGGCGAGATCATGGGCGCCGCGACGCGCCAAGGTCGCGGCATGTCGGCTCCCGATGGCATGATCGCGGCGATAGCGCGCGTGAATGGAGGCCGGCTGGCAACGCGCAATCTCAACGACTTCGCTCCGGCCAAGCTTGAGCTGATCTCGCCTTGGGATTTCTAGAGCGGTTCGCATTTAGGTTGACTTGTATCCGGCGCTTTCGATGTAGTTGTTACATTCATTTGAGGTGACGACGTCGAGGGTGCTGGCGATGGCGCTGTGTACGGCCTGGATGCTTCGCTTGGCGGCACGTCGCATGCAGTGCTTGAGCTTGGCGAAGAGCTTCTCGATTGGATTGAGATCTGGACTGTAAGGCGGCAGGAAGAAGAGCCGCGCACCGGCGGCCCTGACGATGTCGCGGACGGCTTGGCCCTTGTGAGATCCGAGATTGTCGAGAATGACGATGTCACCCGGCTTCAGGGTCTTGATGAGTTCGGTTTCGACATAGACACGGAAGGCCTGCGCATTGATGGGTCCGTCAATGACCCAAGGCGCCTCTACCCGATCATGCCGCAGTGCGGCGATGAAGGTCATCGTCTTCCAATGACCATATGGCGCGTGAGCCATCAGCCGCTTGCCGCGCACACCCCAGCCGCGCAACGGCGCCATGTTGGTCTTGACCCACGTTTCATCCAGGAAGACCAGGCGCGTTGGGTCAATGCGGGTCTGATAGCGCATCCATTGCGTCCGCCGACGCATCAGCTTTGGCTTGAGTTGCTCAGCCGGCAGAACGGTTTTTTTTAAAACTCTTGCCCTCGCGATGCAGGAAGCGACCGACGCTGGCAGGGTGGATGATGAGACCCCGGTCAGCCAGTGCGGCCGTCAATTCATGAAGCGTTATGTTGGCATCCCGCTCGACCTCGCTCAGGACGAAGGCACGATGCTCCCCGTCAATCAGATAGGGTCGATGACCGCCCATCTTGCCGGGTGCCGCACTGCCCAGCCGACGCTTGCGCGCCGCCCACTTGATCACGCTCGAAACTGCCACCTTCAGTGCCGCGGCCACCTCTCGGCTCGTCTCGCCTTCTTCAAGGCGAGCCAACGCCCGTTCCCGCAAATCCATCGAATAAGGCTTGGCCATCTGTCCCGACCTCCAACGGTCAGAACATCGAATCTGATTTGCTCAGTCTTGGGAATCCCGATTCAGACAAAACGCGAACCGCTCTAGAGCATGTCGATAGCGTTTCACCGTTTCATGGAAACGGCGAACCGCTCTAACTCTTTGTTTTGACGCAATTCCCAAAGGGAAAGCGCTACGCGCTCTTCCCGGGAAATGGAATGCGCCCTTCGGAGCGGACAGCTTGACTAAGCAGAATTGACTTGGAAGCCGGGCTTTCGAAAGATGGAAGCCATGACTGCACATCGCGCGCACAGCATCGAGTTCAAACGTCAGGTAGTGCAAGAGTTCCTCTCCGGCGAGACGCTTCATGGTCTGGCCAGGCGGCACGAACTAGCGCGTAACCTGATCCGTATCTGGGTCCAGAAATACGAGGCCGGCGCCTTCGACGAGGATGTAGCGGCGGCCGAGACGATGCAGACCTATGAGGCTCGGATCGCCGCGCTGGAGCGGCTGGTAGGCCGGCAAGCCTTGGAAATCGAGTTTCTAAAGGGGGCTCTGAAAAGCGCACCACGTCCCAGAAGCGGGCCTACATCCGTGATCACCGCCCCGCGGTGTCTCCATCGCTGAAGGATGCCGGCTGATGGGGATCGCGCGATCAACCTACTACGATCAGCCCGAAACCGCCGTGGATGACACAGCGCTCGTCGAGACGATGGGTGAGATCTCCGACAGCTTCGAAGCCTACGGCTATCGCCGCATGCAGGCGGCGCTGCGGCAGAGCGGCATTGTCGTGAACCACAAGAAGATCAGACGATTGATGCGCGAGCATGATCTGCAGCCCAGGATCAGGCGACGCTTCATCGCCACCACGGACAGCAATCATGAATTGCCGATCTTCCCGAACCTGGCGAAGGACGTGACACTCGATGGCCCGAACCGGCTTTGGGTAAGCGACATAACCTACGTGGCGATTGCGGCAGGCTTCGTCTACGTCGCGGTCATCTTGGATGCCTGGTCCCGCAAGGTCGTTGGTTACGCCATCGGCCGTTCGATCGACGCGCGCTTGACCGTTGCAGCATTGAAGGCGGCAATCGAACGGCGAAAGCCGCCGCCGGGCTGCGTCCATCACTCGGATCGAGGGGCGCAATATGCCGCGCTCCTCTATCGCAATCTTCTCGCCGAGCACGATCTTATTGGATCGATGGGTCGGCGCGGCAATCCCTACGATAATGCCAAAGCGGAAAGCTTCATGAAGACGATGAAGGTCGAAGCCATCTATCCGATGGCCTATGAAACCTTCACCGACGTCGCTGAGGACCTTCCCCGCTTCATTGATGAGGTCTACAACACCCGCCGATTGCATTCAGCGCTCGGCTATCTCAGCCCGCAACAGTTCGAAGACCAACACGCCCGGAAGATGGTCAAAACTGCCGCTTGATCCTGTCCGCTCCGAGGGGCGCACTCCAAAAACCGCTCACACTTTTCCTGGAATTGCTCTAGTCACCAGTCGGCGATCCGGTCACCGCCGATGAACTGCGCGCTTTTGTCGGTGTACTCGAACAGCTCGATCTTCACGCCGTTGGGCTCGCGGATCCAGGCCTGAAAGGTGTCGTCGCACGCGTGCTTCTTGGCGGTCACGTCGATGCCCTTTGACTTGATATGAGCGATCGCGGCGTCGATGCCTTCGACTTCCAGGCAGAAATGGTTGATCTGGTTGAGCTCGCTGTAGGTGGTGGCATCCTTCTGGAACACCTCGACATGGCTGCGGCCGCCGCAATCGAGGTAGAAGCCAAAAATCCTGCCGTCGCGCAGAAAATTGAACCGCGTGTCCAGCCCGAGCACATCGCGGTAGAAGCTTCGCGTCGCTTCCAGATCATGCGCGAAAATGCAGACATGGGCGAGCTGCTTTACCTTGATCATCACAGGCTCCCTGCGTTGGTCGTCAAGCGTTTAGAGCGTTTCACCGTTTCATGGAAACGGCGAACCGCTCTAACTCTTTGTTTTGACGCAATTCCGGACGGAAAACCGCTCACACTTTTCCTGGAATTGCTCTAGGTCGGCGGCGTGCCGTTCTCGGCCAGCACCGCCCCGGCCAGATAGAGCGACCCGCCGATCAGGATGCGCGGCGCCGGGCCATCCCAGGTGTCTCGCAGTAGCATCAGTGCGTTGGCGACGGAACTCACCGGCTCGGCAGTCAGCCCGGCGTCCGTGGCGCGGATCGCCAGTTCGTCGTTCGGCACGCCGGCATCGCTCAGGCTCACCGGCACGGTGTAGACATGCCGGACGAGGCCCTTGAAGGCGCGGAAATAGCCGCTCTGATCCTTGGTGTTGATCATGCCCGAGATGAGGAAGAGCGGGCGCGGGTTCTTTCCTCCTGCTCGGCCAGCGCTTCGGCGATGACCACGCCGGCGCCCGGATTGTGGCCGCCGTCGAGCCAGATGTCGGCGCCCTTCGGCGCCAGCTCCGCCAGCCGGCCCTGTGCCAGCTTCTGCATGCGGCCAGGCCAGGCGACACTAGTCATCGCCTTCTCGGCGGCGCGATGGCTGATCTCGAAGCCGGCCGCCTTGACCGCGGCGATCGCTGCCGCCGCATTGGCGAACTGATGGCGCCCAGGCAGGCGCGGCGGCGGCAGGTCCATCAGGCCGTCCTCGTCCTGGTAGACCATGCGGCCGTTTTCCTCGAAAGCGAGGAAATCCTGGCCGTAGACGAAGGTCGGGCATTCCAACCGCTCGGCGGTCTCGATCAGCACCTGCAGCGCCGTCTCGCTCTCCTGCGCGCCGATGACCACCGGGCAGCCGCGCTTCATGATGCCGGCTTTTTCGGCCGCGATCAGTTCGACGCGGTCGCCGAGATAGGCTTCGTGGTCCATCGATACCGGCATGATGACGGACACGGCGGGCCTGGCGACAACATTGGTGGCGTCGAAGCGGCCGCCGAGACCGACCTCGATGATGGCGGCTTCGGCCGGATGTTCGGAAAACAGGATGAAGGTGACGGCGGTGAGGATTTCGAAGACGGTGATCTTCTGGCCGTCATTGGCCTTGGCGACACGGGCAATAGCCTCGGCGAAGGTCTCATCGTCGACCAGTTTGCCGCCGCCTTCGGCGGCCAGCCGGTAGCGCTCGGCCCAGTTCACCAGATGCGGCGAGGTGTGGACATGGACAAGGTGGCCAGCGGCTTCAAGCAGCGCGCGGGAAAAGGCGGCGCAGGAGCCCTTGCCGTTGGTGCCGGCAATATGAATGACCGGCGGCAGCAAGTCCTGCGGATTGCCCAGCCGCTCCAAGAGCCGCGTGATGCGGTCGAGCGAAAGGTCAAAACCTTTCGGATGAAGCGCCATGAGGGCTTCGATTTCGCGGTCGGCAGCGAGCGTTGTCATGACAGAATCCTGGCGCACGGCCCGGGGACCAGAATCAATTCCGGAATGGCCATGGCAATCAAAAGGCTACAGCGCGCCATGGACATGACGCAATCACTGTTCGCGGCGGTCAAAGTCGTGTTTTGTGCATGTCGTTTTCCCAAAACCGAGGTCACTTTTGGGCGACATGCACAGTGTCGCGTCAGGCCTGCGGCCTGGCTTCAGCAGGGATCACCGACGGCGGCAGGATTTCCGGCTCCAGCGGTTTTTCCGCCTCCGGCATCTTGAGCAGCATCTTCAGCAGGCGCGCGATCGTGGCCCGCATCTCCAGCCTGGACACCACCATGTCGACCATGCCGTGCTCCATCAGATATTCGGAGCGCTGGAAGCCATCTGGCAGTTTTTCACGGATGGTCTGCTCGATGACGCGCGGGCCGGCAAAGCCGATCAGCGCGCCAGGCTCCGCAATGTGCACGTCGCCCAGCATGGCGTAGGAAGCGGTGACGCCACCGGTGGTCGGATTGGTCAGCACGACGATATAGGGAAGACCGGCTTCCTTCAGCCGGTCGACGCCGACCGTGGTGCGCGGCAGCTGCATGAGGGACAAATACCTTCCTGCATGCGGGCGCCGCCGGAGGCGGCGAACAGGATCAGCGGCCGCTTGCGCTGCAAGGCGACTTCGAAACCATGCACGATGGCGTCGCCCGCCGCCATGCCGAGCGAGCCGCCCATGAAGGCGAAGTCCTGCACTGTTACCACCACCGGCAGGCCCTCGACGGTGCCCAGTGCGTTGATGATCGCGTCTTCGAGGCCGGTCTTGGCCTTGGCATCCTTCAGCCGGTCGACATAGCGCTTCTCGTCACGGAATTTCAGCGGATCCTGCATGACCTTGGGATTGTCCAGGGTCTCGTACTTGCCGTCATCGAAAAAGAATTTCAGCCGCTCCTTGGCCGAGATCTTCATGTGGTGGCCGGACGACGGGATGACGAACTGGTTGGATTCCAAATCCTTGTGGAACACCATTTCGCCGGTCTCCGGATCCTTGATCCAGAGATTCTCGGGCATGTCGGTGCGCCGGCCGAGCATCGAATTGATCTTCGGGCGAACGTAATTGGTGATCCAGTTCATCGCTTCGGCTCCTGTCCTGACGAAGAGTTGGGTAAAGAGGTAGGAAAACTATTCGGCAGCAGCAAGGCGGGCCGAGCGCACGCCTTGCGCCAGGCCGCTGACAAGCGTGGCAACGGCCTCGGCCGGGTCGGCGGTCTTTTCGCCCTTCGGCCCCAGCACATTGGCGACCGCATTGACGATTGCCGTGCCGACGACGACGCCATCGGCATTGGCGCCGATGACACGCGCCTGCTCGGCGGTCTTGACGCCGAAACCGACGCAGACCGGCAGGTCGGTGTGGCCCTTGATACGGTTGACCGCCGCCGCCACCTTGCCGGTGTCGGCCAGCGCCGAGCCGGTGATGCCGGTCATCGACACGTAGTAGACGAAGCCCGACGTGTTCTGCAGCACTTTCGGCAGCCGCTTGTCGTCGGTGGTCGGCGTCGCCAGGCGGATGAAGTTGATGCCGGCTTTCAGAGCCGGAATGCAGAGTTCCTCGTCCATCTCCGGCGGCAGGTCGACGACGATCAGCCCATCGATGCCGCTGGCCAGAGCGTCTTTCAGGAAGCGGTCGACGCCGTAGATGTAGATCGGGTTGTAGTAGCCCATCAGCACGATCGGCGTTTCATTGTCACCGGCGCGGAACTCGGACGCCATCTTCAGCGTCTTGACCAGCGTCTGGCCGCCTTTCAGCGCCCGCAGGCCCGCCGCCTGGATCGCTGGGCCATCTGCCATCGGATCGGAAAACGGCATGCCGAGTTCGATGATGTCGGAGCCGGCGCCGGGAAGCGCCTTCATGATCGACAAAGACGTGTCGTAGTCGGGGTCGCCGCCCATGAAATAGGTGACGAGTGCCGGGCGGCCTTCGGTCTTCAGCTTCGCCATGCGGCGGTCGATGCGGGTCGTCATGTCTGGCCCTTTGGACAAATTTTGCTCATAATCAACTCCCAAGTCGAAACTGTCCAAAGGGCCTAGATCTCCATGCCCAGCATCGAGGCCACTGTGTGCACGTCCTTGTCGCCCCGGCCGGACAGGTTGACGATGACAATCTGGTCCTTGTCCATGGCGGGTACGATCTTCACCGCGTGCGCGATGGCGTGCGCCGATTCGAGCGCCGGAATGATGCCTTCGACGCGCGTCGTCAGCTTGAAGGCTTCCAGTGCCTCGTCGTCGAGGATCGGCACATATTCGACGCGGCCTGAGTCGCGCAGCCAGGAATGTTCCGGGCCGACGCCGGGATAGTCGAGGCCGGCCGAGATCGAATGGCCGTCCATGATCTGGCCGTCGGAGTTCTGCAGGAGATAGGTGCGGTTGCCGTGCAGCACGCCGGGCGAACCGGCATTCATCGAGGCGCAATGCTCGATGCCGTCGAGGCCACGCCCGCCGGCCTCGATGCCGATGATCTTGACCTCCTTGTCATCAAGGAAGGGATGGAACAGGCCGATGGCATTCGAGCCACCGCCGACAGCGGCGATGATGGTGTCGGGCAGCCGGCCTTCCTGTTCGAGGATCTGCGCGCGCGCCTCGGTGCCTATGACCGACTGGAAATCGCGCACCAGCTCCGGATAGGGGTGCGGGCCGGCGGCGGTGCCGATCAGGTAATAGGTGTCCTCGACATTGGTGACCCAGTCGCGCAACGCCTCGTTCATGGCGTCCTTCAGCGTGCCGTGGCCGGCAGTGACCGGCCGCACTTCGGCACCGAGCAGCTTCATGCGGAACACGTTGGGGCTTTGGCGGGCAACGTCGGTGGCGCCCATATAGACGACGCAGGGAAAGCCGAAGCGGGCAGCGACGGTGGCGGACGCCACACCATGCTGGCCGGCGCCGGTCTCGGCGATGATGCGCTTCTTGCCCATGCGCTTGGCCAGCAGGATCTGGCCGAGGCAGTTGTTGATCTTGTGCGAGCCGGTGTGGTTCAGATCCTCGCGCTTGAAATAGACCTTTGCGCCGCCCCCGAGGCCCTTCGCCGAGGAAACCTCACGAAGATGCTTGGTCAGGCCTTCGGCGAAATAGAGCTTGGACGGCCGCCCGGCATAGTGGGTCGAAAGATCGGTCAGCTCAGCCCGGAAATCCGGATCGTTCTTGACCTCGTTCCAGTGCCGCTCCAGGTCGAGGATCAGCGGCATCAGCGTTTCGGCTACGAAACGACCGCCGAAAATGCCGAACATGCCCTGTTCATCGGGTCCGGTGCGGAAGGAATTGGGCGTCGCCGGCTGGTCCATCGCCGATCTCCTAAATCTTATGTTTTGAGCATGTCCTTGTCGGAAAACCGTTCCCATTTTTCCGGGACATGCTGCCTATCTAGTTCTTGAGCATGTCCTTATCGGAAAACCGGATTCCACTTTTCCGGGACATGCTCTGGTTAAGCCCACTCAGGCGGCGCGGTCGTCACGTGCTGCCCGGACGGCCCGGAAAAACTGTTCGATCAGCGCCGGATCCTTGACGCCCGGCGCGCTTTCCACACCGGACGAAATGTCTATTCCGGGCGGGTTCGCAAGCCGAAGGGCATCGCCGATATTGGCGGCGTTGAGCCCACCGGAAAGCATGTAATCGACGCCGGCGTCAAGGCCGGCAAGGATGCGCCAGTCGAAGGCGACGCCATTGCCACCCGGTAACTGTGAGCCCTTCGGTGGCTTGGCATCGAACAGGAACCGGTCGGCAACGCCGATGAGCGGCTTGATCCGGTCGAGGTCGGCAGCCTCGCTGAGCGGCAATGCCTTCATCGCCGGCAAGCCGTAACGGTCCTTTAGTTCGGCCACCCGTTCGGGTGTTTCCGAACCGTGCAACTGCAACATATCGGGTTGCATGGCCGTGACGATCTCGTCCAGGAAGGCGTCGCTGGCGTCGACCGTGACAGCAACCGCCAAGGCCTTGCCCCGCGCCGCTTCACGCAGCCGTCCGGCTTCCGCCGGCTCGACATAACGCGGGCTTTTCGCGAAGAAAATAAAGCCGACATGGCTGGCGCCGCCGGCCAAGGCCGCGGCCATTGCCTGGTCGGTCTTCAAGCCGCAGATTTTGATGTCGAGCGCCATGGCGCGGGAATTGACATGAAATCGCGACAGAGTCGAGAAAAAGCATGCTGTTTGCCGGCAACGCCAAAGGCGCTACCTATTGATGGACGGGATTCGAATGACAGCATGCCGGGCGGGAGAACGATCATGGCCGACAGAACGGTTGCCGAACTCAAGCAGAAGGTCGCGCAGGCGCGCGAGGTCATCGCGCATCTGATGGACAAGGCCGCCTTCAACGGCGCCGAAGCACACCGGGCGCTGGATTATTTCGGCGGCGATGACTTCGACCGGAATTTCTTGCCCTGGCCGCATCATGGCGATGAAGGCTTGCGGCCGGAAGAGCTCAATGCGGCGAATGACGACTGACTACTCAAACACGATCGCCTGCAGCGCGCCGCCATTGCGCTTCAGCCAATCCTTGCAGCGGTCGGTGTCGGGGCAGAGTTTTTCGCACAGTTTCCAGAATTTCGGGCCGTGGTTCATCTCCTTGAGATGCGCCACTTCATGCGCGACGAGGTAGTTGATGACCGGCTGTGGCGCCATCATGATGCGCCAGGAAAAGGACAGATTGCCCTCGGAGGTGCACGAGCCCCAGCGGCTGGACGTGTCCTTGTAGCGGATCGCCTTGGCACGCTTGCCGAGCGCCTCGGTGTGTTTGATCACCAGCTTCTCGATCTCCTTCTTGGCCTCGCGCTTCAAGAAGTCGGCGATGCGGCGCGGCAGGTGTATCCGGTCGCCATGGACGATCAGCAGTGGCCCACGCTCGTCGCGCGACACGGTGACGGTGCCGCGCTTTGACGGCTCATGGACGATGCGGTGCGGCACGCCGCGGATCGGGATCTTGATGCCCGGCCGCACCTGCGGGCGCGTCGGCACCTTGGCCAGGCGCTGCTCCAGCCAGTCCTGATGGCGGTCGAGGAACCTGTCCACCTCGCCGCGGCGCAGGCCGGGTGGCACGGTGATGCGCAGGCCCTGGCCGCCGGAATCGATGCGCAGCGTCAGGCGCCGTGCCCTGGCGCTCTCGACGATCTTGAGCGGCAGGGTGCGGCCGGCGACGCAATATTCGCGCTCCACGACGGGCGTGGCCTTGGGCTTCGTCAGATTGCGAAAGAATCCGATGGTCATGGCGGGACGATACGCGATTCGAGAAAAACGACTAGAACAAAAAGAAACGGCGCCGCTCAAGCGACGCCGTTTTTTTCACGATCGGGCCTGTCGCTCGGCCTCAGTCGTCAAGCAGATTCGAGCCCTTGCCACGCTTGGTGGGGGTCGTGCCGGTGCTCGGATCGGTCTTCGCCGGCGCGGTCGACTTGTTGCGCTTCGCCATGAAGCGGTCGAACTCGTCCTGGTCCTTGGCGCGACGCAGTTCGCGGGCATAGTCGTCGAACTCGGTCAGCATGTCGTCGAGCTTGCGACGTTCCTCGGCGAGGCGCTCAAGCTCCTTTTCGCGCCAGTCGTCGAAAGCGACGTTGCCGGTGCGGGCGGAGCCATTGCCCCAGCGCGCAGCCTTGTCTGAACCGCGGCGGCAGCCGGCGAAGATGCCGTCGGTCGCGCGGTTGACGTCACGCTTGAAGCCGTCGAGCCGGTCGCCCCAGATGATGTAGGCAAGCATGGCGAAGCCGAGCGGCCAGAACACCATGAAGCCGATCACCATCAACGCGATGGTTGCCGGCGTCCAGGCCGGGCGGATCAATGCAGATGTGTTCATTTTCTCCCATTCCTTCGGTTGGAGACAGCCAAGACTGGCTGCGTGGAATCGAAATGGGAAGGCAAAAACGGCGATTCAAGACAAGGTCCGCCAAAACCGGACAAGGGTCTGAAATGATTATCGCTTTTTGAGCCTGTCGAGGAAAAGCATGACCAACCCGGCAATCAGCCCCCAGAATGCGGCACCGACGCCGAACAGGGTCAGCCCCGAAGCGGTGACGACGAAGGTGACGGTGGCGGCCATGCGGTCGGCCTCGTCCTTCAGCGCGATCGCCAGCGCATTGGCGAGCGACGCCATCAGCGCAAGCCCTGCCACCAGCACGATCAGGCTCTGCGGCAGGACGGCGAAGATCGCCACCAGCGAGGCGCCGAAAATCGCGAAGATGAGATAGGCGAGCGCATAGAACGGCCCGGTCTTCCAGCGCTCGGCGGGGTCGGGATGGACGTCCGGCCCGGTGCAGATCGCCGCCGAAATCGCCGCCAGGTTGGTGGTCGAGCCGCCGAACGGCGCCGACAGCAGGGAAAACAGGCCGGTGACGCCGATCAGCGGGCCGGGCTCCGGGTGGTAGCCGGCGGCGCGCAGCACCGCGAGGCCCGACAGGTTTTGCGAGGCCATGGTGACGAGATAGAGCGGCAGCGCCAGGCCGATCAATGCCTTGGCGGTGAAATCAGGCGCGATCAGCGTCAGCGTCGACAATTCCGGCGTCGGCAGGCCACCGACACGGCCGGTGAGAAACGCGGCCAGACCGCCGCCGATCAGCACCGACAGCACCGACAGCGCCGGGTGGAACAGGCGGATCAAGAAGAAGGCCGCGATCAGAGGCAGGATCAGCCAGGGATCGACGGGAATGGTCTTGACCGCATTGAGGGCGAAGGTGACGACAATGCCGGCCAGCATGCCTGAGGCGACCGAGGGCGGTATCCTGGAGATCAATTGCGTCAACGGCCGGAATAGGCCGGTGGCGATCAACAGGATGGCGGTGACGATGAAGGCGGCGACGGCCTCGCCGATCGAAAAGCCGGTCGAGGCTGCCATCAGCGCCAGACCCGGCGTCGACCAGGCGGTGATGACAGGCATTTTCGTGCGCCAGGACAGCCACAGGCTCTCGATCGCCATGGCCAGGCAAATGGTCGTCACCCAACTCGCCGTCTGAATTTGCGTCGCGCCGACCGCGTGGGCGGCGGCAATGACGATGGCCAGCGTACCGCCGAAGCCGACGATGGCCGCGACGAAGGCCGAGATCGGAATGGAAAGGCGCATCGTCACCTGCCCCGCCCGGCCATGTCGCCGACCGCCCGCACCAGCATGTCGAGATCCTGCGGCCGCGACAGGCGGTGATCGCCGTCGGGAATGAGCGACAGCGTGACATCGTCGGCCGGCAGCAGGCTGACCAGTTTCAGAGCGTGGCTCGACGGCACGTCCGGATCGGCCAGGCCCTGCACGATGTGGACCGGGCAATGGGTGTCGATCGGCCCGGTCATCACCCGGTTGGCTCGCCCGTCCTCGATCAGCGCGCGCGTGTAGATGTAAGGTTCCGCGGAATAGTCCGACGGCTCGGCGAAGAACCCCTTTTCGGCGAGGGCGCGCTTCTGCGCGGCGGTCAGCGCCGGTTCGACCAGCTCAGAGGTAAAATCCGGCGCCGGCGCCAGCAGCACCAGGCCGACGACATTGGTGTCGCCCGCCTTGCGCAATTCCTGCACCATGCGCAGCGCGATCCAGGCGCCCATTGAGGAGCCGACCAGGATCTGATGGCCCTTGGCAAACTTCCGGAACACGGCAAGGCTTTGCGAAAGCCATGTCGAAATCGTGCCGTCGGCAAAGGCGCCGCCGGATTCGCCATGGCCGGAATAGTCATGGCGCAGGAAGGCGCGGCCCTCTTTTGCCGCCCAGTCCGACAGCGTCTGCGCTTTCGTGCCCAGCATGTCCGACTTGTAGCCGCCGAGCCAGACAATGCCCGGCGTCAAACCGGCGCTATGGCGCAGCGCGATGCGCGATCCATCGACATTGAGAAAGGTTGGGGGGAGAAGGTCGGGGGCGTGGCGGTCATGGCTTTTTCCTCGGGCCCCTCTTCTGGCACGGCGTTCTTGTGGCACAGCCAGAGGCGTGGCGAAAAGTGCTCGCGCTGCTTCTTTGTTTGGTGCAGGCGGTGATCAGGGTGATTTTCTATCAATGCTGTGCTATTGACTCCGCCCGCGCGCTCACCACATTGGCGCGTCCACGCATCAAGACTGACAAATCCTGAACGAAACGGCCAAGGAGACCACGACCATTCGCAGACCTTTCAAAGCAGCGGCGCCGACCAAGGATGGGCCGCGCTCCAACCGTGACATCCGGGTTCCCCGGGTCCAGCTTATCGACGCCGAAGGCCAGAACCGCGGCGATGTTTCCATCAACGACGCATTGCTGCTCGCCGAAGAGGCGGGGCTCGATCTCGTTGAGATATCGCCCAATGCGGTGCCCCCCGTCGTAAAGATCCTCGATCTCGGCAAGTTGAAATACGCCAACCAGAAGAAGGCGGCCGAGGCGCGCAAGAATCAGAAGGTCATCGAGATCAAGGAGATCAAGATGCGCCCGAACATCGACAGCCATGACTACGAGACCAAGATGAAGGCCGTCAGGCGCTTCTTCGAGGAAGGCGACAAGGTCAAGCTGACGCTGCGCTTCCGTGGCCGCGAGATGGCGCATATGGAACTCGGCATGCAGCTTCTGAACAAGGTGCGCGAAGAAGTGGCGACCATCGCCAAAGTCGAAGCGGAGCCGAAGCTCGAAGGCCGCCAGATGATGATGGTGCTGGCGCCGCGCTAAGCAGACTCCGCTCGCTTCGCCGGGCGTCGTCTGCTCAGCTTCCCGATTGTCGCAGGTTCCCACGGCAGAACCGTGGGACACTTTTTCAGAGCCTGGATCACGTTAAGGTTAGGCGCCGCCGTCGCGCTCCAATTTCGCCTGAATTGTGCTACAGGGCGTCCCGACGATCGGCGGGACGCCTGTTTCTCGGCCACAGCTGCGATCGCCGGCTTTGTTTTTATGCACGTCGTCTTCCCAAAACCGGGGCCACTTTTGGGCGACATGCAATAGGCTCCTCGACGATCGGATTCCCCTTGGACAAAGAACTCAAATACGGGCTGGGCAATTACCAGCAGATGCGTCGGCTGGTGCTTGCCGTGCTCGTGGTGCTGCTGTTTCTGGCGCTGCTGTTCGGCCAATCGACCTTCCCACCCGAAACGCCGGTGCATGAGACGATCGAGATGTTCGGCGTGCTGCTGATCTTCCTCGGCATCGTCGGGCGGCTTTGGGCGACGCTCTATATAGGCGGGCGCAAATCCTCCGAGGTGGTGACGGGCGGACCCTATTCGATCACCCGCAACCCGCTCTATGTGTTCTCGACGGTGGCCGCGGCCGGCGTCGGCGCGCAGATCGGCTCGTTCTCGGGCATCATCCTGTTCGCGCTGCTGTGCGCGGGGGCCTTCCATATTGTCATCCTGCGCGAAGAGAAATTTCTCAAGGAAGCGCTCGGCGCGCCCTATCAGGCCTATTTGGACAAGGTGCCGCGCTTCTTCCCGAAGCTTTCCCTCTACCAGGAGGGCGATACAGGCAGCTTCAAGCCGCGCCTGTTATTGACCACGCTGCTCGACGGGCTGGTGTTCCTGGTCGCGCTGCCGGCCTTCGAACTCATCGACGGTGCGCAGCAGTCGGGCATGCTGCCGGTCTGGTTCACGCTGCCTTAGACGTTGATAGGCAGAACAACCGCAACCCACAGCTTCGACGGCTTAACGGTCTGGCCACAGTGCTAGTGTAGCAATAATCGCGGCGAGCAAGGCCGCGAGGAATGCATGACGTCGAGCAATTGGGTGGTTACTTCCGTATCTGCGGCCAGACCTTCGCTTGTCCTAGCCTTGGTCTCTGCACTGTTCCTCACCTCTTGCGGCCTCTTCGCCGACGTGTGGCAGTGGAACCAGAAGCTGACCGTCGAGGTTCTTGTCGACGGCAAGGTGGTTTCCGGCTCGGCCGTATCTCACATCTGGTGGCAGGAAGCCAATGCGTTTGACGTCTATCCGTCAGGCTACAAAGGAGAGGCGACGGTGGTTGACCTCGGACAAGAGGCAAGCTCTTCGCGCTGATCGGCGAAGAGACCACATACATTGCCCAATACACTCTCGATGACAAACTGGGATACAGCCGCGGCGACTACGAGGGGCTTTTACCCGCTATCATGCGCTTTCGGGGCGCAAAGGACGTGCCTCGCGATCGTTATCCGGTGCTCGTCACCTTCACAGATACCAGCAATCCGAAGACGATACGCAAGGTGGATCCGCACAATCTTTCGGCGACATTTGGTCCTGGCATTTCTCTGGTGCGTGTCGTGCTCGAAATTACCGATGAAAAAACGGCATTCGGGAAAGTTGAACCGATCCTGCCCTGGCTCAGTTGGCCGCGCGAGAGGTTCCTTGCGGCCGGGGGCGGTATAACTCCCTTGAAGATTCCCGGCGAGTCGATAGGCAGAACCAATTTTGTACGGAAAGGGTCATGAGCACCTCAGCGCTTCGCACGACCTTGAGGTGTGTCGGTAGCTAATCAAGTTGTCCGGTTTGGTAGCACATTATTTGTCCGCTTCTGTTTTGCGTCGAAGCGGTTCACGCGGCTTGCCTGATGCGGCAAGTTTCTTCGATTGCGGTGCCGTCCGGCGTGTATCGAGCAATGCGGCGCGGCCCATGGAAGACCGCAAGCGTCCCATCCGGATAGTGCCTGATCTTGACCGTGGCTTTGACGAAGTGATGTCGGATCGGGCTGTGCGGCAGCTGCAATCGCAGTCGCGCGAAGGCGACCGTGTTGTCGCGGGCAACGACGCGCTCCTCCTCGATGCACAGGATCTGGGACAGTTGCTGCGGGTCGACGGCAACAAAGGCGCTGTCTTCAACCGCGGCCGGCCTGGCGAAGCGGGCATTGTGAGCCGGCAGATAGGTCTGTGCGATGAAGCGGTTGGCGGCCTGGATATCCGCAATGCCGGCCAGGGCCAGTTCCTTGGGCAACCGATCCTGCAAGGTCGCGAACATCCGCTCGGAGCGCCCCCTGGCTTCGGGCGAATAGGCCGGGATATGCTCGATGCCCAGATGCCGCAGCGCCCGTCCGACTTGGGTCAGCCGGCTCTTGTCGACCGCCTCGCCGGCCTTGAGCGTGACGAAATAATGGCTGCCACGATCGGTGTAGAGGCTTGACGGCAATCCCTTGGCGACAAAGGTCTCCAGAAGTCCCTGAAAGCTCGACGCCGTGCCTTCCTCCCCAATCAGGAAGGCCGAATAGATCGTGCTCGTCGCGTCGTCCATCGTCACGATCAGGTCGAGCATAGGCTGGCTGTCCAACCAGGCATGCCGGCTGCCATCCTGATGCAGCATCATCCCCTCGCACGGCTTCCTTTCGCGCTTGCGCCGGTGAGCACCGCGCCGCTTGGCCCGTTCAACCAAGCCTGCCGCGTGAAGCTGCGTCTTGATGAAGGTATAGCCCCAGCTGAAGTTGTGATCGCGCAGCAGGTGCTCGTGGAAATGCTTCACATTCCAGCCAAGGTAGCGATGACGATAAAGCTCCAGCATCTCCTCGATCGCTTCCGCAGGCACCCGACGGGTCGAAAGCTTGCCTAACCGTCGATCGAGCAACCCAGCTTCCCCAGCCTCTTCATAGCGGTCGCGGTAACGCCGGAATTGCCGCTCCGACATCCCCAACAACTCACCAGCCTCCAGCATCGAAAGATCGCCGCCATTCCAACGGCTCAAAACGTCCCGAAACTTCTGCATTCTCCGGCCCTGTAGCCATGCCGTCCGTCTCATCCTCAGCCTCCAGCGGGCTGACGATAAAACCGGACAACTCATGTGCTACCTAATCCGGACAACTCATCTGCTTACGACACGCACGACCTTGAGGTGTTGCACAGTCGCCGTCTTTGACGTATAGGACCGCCGTTCAAGAAAACCGCCCGGCAGGGCATGCCGTGGCGGTTTCATTTGCTTTTCGGGCTTTGGTCGGCCCGGAGCGAACAAGAAGCGCGATAGTGCGCCAACTAGACGGAGTAGCAAAATGCCCAAGATGAAGACCAAATCGGCCGCCAAGAAGCGGTTCAAGATCACAGGTACGGGTAAAGTCCTGTCGGCTGCGGCCGGCAAGCGTCACGGCATGATCAAGCGTTCCAACAAGTTCATTCGAAATGCCCGCGGCACGATGGTTCTGGCTGAACCGGATGGCAAGAAGGTCATCAAGAATTTTCTGCCGAACGGCCTCTAAGGCATTCGGTCTGGACACGCAGTAGTTTTACGCAATTCCGAACGGAAAGCCGCAGGCACCTGGAATTGCTTTTAAGGAGATCATGACATGGCACGCGTAAAGAGAGGCGTCACCTCGCACGCCAAGCACAAGAAGGTCCTGAAAGCCGCCAAGGGCTTCTACGGCCGTCGCAAGAACACCATCCGCATCGCCAAGCAGGCGGTGGAAAAGTCGCTGCAGTACGCTTATCGCGACCGCAAGAACCGCAAGCGCTCGTTCCGCGCGCTGTGGATCCAGCGCATCAACGCCGCGACCCACGAGCACGGCCTGACCTATGGCCGCTTCATCGATGGTCTCAACAAGGCCGGCATCGAGATCGATCGCAAGATCCTGTCCGACATGGCCATCCATGAGCCGCAGGCTTTCGCCGCGCTCGTGGCCAAGGCCAAGGTCGCGCTCGAATATCTGAAGAACACCACGCCGAACGCTTTTGAAAGCGCTGTCGCCTAAGACCAGCGCTTCCCAAGCATTCGCAATTCTGATTATGGGGAACCCGCGCTGGCACGGCTGGCGCGGGTTTTTCTTATGCCTGACATCAACTTGAACGTGACTTTCACGTTAGCGCAGATTTCCAACGTAGCGAGTTTGACCGTGAACGACGCAACCACTGGCCTGGATACGCTTGAAAGCTCCCTTCTGGCCGACATCGCATCGGCCGCCGACGAGCCGGCCATCGAGGCCGTGCGCATCGCCGCATTCGGCAAGAAGGGCACCGTGTCCGAGATGCTGAAGACGCTTGGCGCCATGACCGCCGAGGAGCGCCAGCTCAAGGGCCCGGCCATCAACGGCCTCAAGAACCGTGTGACCGAGGCGCTGACGGCCCGTAAGGCCGAACTCAGGGATGTGGCGATCGCCGCGCGGCTGGCCGCGGAAAAAGTCGACGTGACGCTGCCGGTGCGGCAGTCGCCGGCCGAGCGCGGCCGCATCCATCCGATCAGCCAGGTCATTGACGAGATCGCGGCGATCTTCGGCGATCTCGGCTTCGCCATCGCCGAAGGTCCGGACATCGAGACCGACTATTACAATTTCACCGCGCTGAATTTCCCCGAAGGCCATCCGGCGCGCGAGATGCACGACACCTTCTTCTTCCAGCCGGACGAGAAGGGCGAGCGCAAGCTTTTGCGCACCCACACCTCACCGGTGCAGATCCGCACCATGGAGAAGCAGAAGCCGCCGATCCGCATCGTCATTCCGGGCAAGACTTATCGGCAGGATTCGGACGCCACCCACTCGCCGATGTTCCATCAGGTCGAGGGGCTGGTGATCGACAAGACAGCGAACGTCGCCAACATGAAGTGGGTGCTGGAGGAGTTCTGCAAGGCCTTCTTCGAGGTGCCCTCGGTCAAGATGCGCTTCCGTCCGTCCTTCTTCCCGTTCACCGAGCCAAGCCTCGAGGTCGACATCCAATGCGACCGCTCGCGGCCCGGCGAAGTGCGCTTCGGCGAAGGCTCCGACTGGATGGAGATCCTCGGCTGCGGCATGGTGCATCCCAACGTGCTGCGCGCCGGCGGCCTCGATCCCGACGAGTATCAGGGCTTTGCCTGGGGCATGGGCATCGACCGCATCGCCATGCTGAAATACGGCATGCCGGACCTGCGCGCCTTCTTCGACGCGGATGTGCGCTGGCTGTCGCATTACGGTTTCAGGCCACTCGACATGCCGACGTTGTTCGGCGGGTTGAGCGCATGACAGCGCCCCACATTGGCGGCTGCCGCTGCGGCGCCGTGCGGTTCGAAGCTTCGGCTGAGCCGCATCACGTCAGCTATTGCCATTGCGGCGATTGCCGGCGGGCGAGCGGCGCGCCGGTATCGGCCTTTGTCGGCTTTCTGGTCGACCAGGTGGCTTTCACCGGCAAGGCGCTGAAGATGTACGAGAACGGGCCGGTGACGCGCTCCTTCTGCGGCGTCTGCGGCTCGCCCATCGCCTATGTCGACGAGCGGCTGGAGGACGACATCTACTTCATGCTCGGCGCCATGGACATGCCGGCCGATTTCAGGCCGACGCACCATGCCTATGTCAGCGAGCAGCTGCCTTTCCTGCATATCTCCGACGACTTGCCGAGACATCTGAAATCAAGCGTCAAAAGACCAGACGGAACATTCCCATGAAATTCACTCTCTCCTGGCTCAAGGATCATCTCGAGACCGACGCCTCGCTCAACGAGATCGTCGAACGGCTGACGTCGATCGGTCTCGAAGTCGAGCATGTCGACGACAAGTCGAGCCTGAAACCCTTCGTCATCGCCAAGGTGCTGACGGCGGTGCAGCACCCGGATGCCGACCGGCTGCGCGTGCTCACCGTCGATACCGGCGACGGCAAGCCCCCCGTACAGGTCGTCTGCGGTGCGCCGAACGCCCGCGCCGGCCTGATCGGCGCCTTCGCCGCGCCCGGCACCTATGTGCCAGGCATCGACGTGACGCTGACGGTCGGCAAGATCCGTGGTGTCGAGAGCCATGGCATGATGTGTTCCGAGCGCGAACTGGAACTGTCCGACGAGCACAACGGCATCATCGACCTGCCGGCCGACGCGCCGGTCGGCACCAGCTTTGCGTCCTATGCGCATCTCGACGATCCGGTCATCGAGATCAATCTGACGCCGAACCGGCCCGATGCCACGAGCGTCTACGGCATTGCCAGGGATCTCGCCGCGAGCGGGCTCGGACGGCTGGTGGGTGGTGCGATCATGCCACATGTCGGCGAGGGGCTGTGCCCCTTGAAGGTCACGATCGAGGCGCCGGAACTCTGCCCCGGCTTCGCGCTGACGATGGTGAGGGGCGTCAAGAACGGCGCGTCACCAAAATGGTTGCAGCAGCGCTTGATCGCCATTGGTTTGCGCCCGATCAGCGCCCTGGTCGACATCACCAACTATGTCACTTTCGACCGCGGCCGGCCGCTGCATGTGTTCGACGCCGCGAAGGTGGCCGGCAACCTCGTGGTGCGCCGTGCCAGGGACGGCGAAAAAGTGCTGGCGCTGGACGGCCGTGAATACACGCTGACGCCGGAGATGTGCGTGATTGCCGACGACAATGGCGTCGAATCGATCGCCGGCATCATGGGCGGCGAACATTCGGGCTGCGATGAGAGCACCACCGACGTGCTGATCGAATCGGCGCTGTGGGACCCGATCGCAACCGCCCGCACCGGCCGTGCGCTTGGCATCATCACCGACGCCCGCTACCGCTTCGAGCGCGGCGTCGACCCCGAATTCATGGTGCCGGGCGTCGAACTCGCGACCAAATTGGTGCTCGATTTCTGCGGTGGAACGCCGACCGAAATGGAAGTGGCCGGCTATGCCGGGCACAAGCCGAAGATTGTGTCCTTCCCGCTGTCGGAAGTGAAGCGGCTGACGGGCATCGAGGTGCCGAAGGCGGAAAGCCTCGACATCCTCACCCGCCTCGGCTTCGAGCCGCAGGGCTCGGGCGACATCGTCAAGGTGAAGGTGCCTTCCTGGCGACCGGACGTCGACGGCAAGGCCGACCTCGTCGAGGAGGTGATGCGCATCCACGGCGTCGACAATATCGCCCCGCAGCCGCTCGGCGCGCATGACGCGGTCAATTCCAAGATCCTGACCACGCTGCAGGTCCGCACCCGCACGGCCAAGCGGGCGCTTGCCGTACGCGGCATGATGGAGGCCGTTACCTGGTCGTTCATCCCGGCCAAGCACGCCGAACTGTTCGGCGGCGGCCAGACGGCGCTGAAGCTTGCCAACCCGATCGCCGCCGACATGTCCGACATGCGGTCGTCGCTACTGCCGGGGCTGATCGCCGCCGCGCAGCGCAATGCCGACAAGGGCATTGGCGACGTGGCGCTGTTCGAGGTCTCGGGCACCTATGAAGGCGACGGCGCCGACCAGCAGCGGCGCGTCGCCGCCGGCGTGCGCCGCGGCACCGCCAAGCTCGACGGCTCAGGCCGCAACTGGGCCGGCAATTCGGGCCCGGTCGGCGTGTTCGACGCCAAGGCCGACGCGATTGCCGCCCTCGAAGCCTGCGGCGCGCCGGTCGACCGGCTGCAGATCGAGGCTGGCGGCCCGGCCTGGTACCATCCCGGCCGTTCCGGCACGATCAAGCTCGGGCCGAAGACCGTGCTCGGCACGTTCGGCGAATTCCATCCGAAGACGATGGAAGGGCTCGATGTTTCCGGTCCGCTGTGCGGTTTCGAAGTGTTCGTCGATGCCGTGCCCGAGCCGAAGGCCAAGCCGACGAAAACCAAGCCGAAGCTGGAGCTCTCCGCCTTCCAGGCGGTGAAGCGCGACTTCGCCTTCGTCGTCGACAGAGGCGTCGAGGCCGGCACGCTGGTCCGCGCGGCGTTGGCCGCCGACAAGAAGCTGATCACTGCGGTTTCGGTGTTCGACATCTTCGAGGGCACGTCGCTCGGCGCTGACAAGAAATCGATCGCCATCGAAGTGTCGATCCAGCCGGTCGAAAAGACGCTGACCGACGAGGATTTCGAGGCGCTGGCCAAGCGCATCGTCGAGCATGTCGGCAAGCAGACGGGTGGCGTGCTGCGCGGGTAGAACTTTCTGTTTTGACGTAATTCCGGACGGAAAACCGTCTTACACTTTTCCTGGAATTGCTCCGAAACTTGCGGGCAGATGGCGAATCGTCCTCCAAAGGGCGATGGAGCATCTGCGCTATTCCGGGCTGCCGTTCGAAGCACAACGCGCGGCGTTTCTCGACATCGTGTTGATGGACCCGCTGGTGCGCGACGCGCTGGCGCGTGCCCGCACGCTGGCTCTGCCGGACTGGCTGGTGGTTTCCGGCGCGCTTTACAACAGCGTCTGGAACCATCTGACCGGCAAGCCGTCAGGTTACGGCATCAAGGATGTCGACATGTTCTATTTTGACGACAGCGACCTGTCCTATGAGGCCGAGGACGCTGTCATTCGCCGGGCAGCACGGCATTTCGAGGGGCTGGCGCTGCCGGTCGAGGTGCGCAACCAGGCGCGGGTGCATCTGTGGTATCCGCAGAAATTCGGGCAGCCGTGCCCGCGCTATGCGAGTTCCAGCAAATCCGTCAGCCATTTCGCCTCGAAGACGCATGCGGTTGGGGTGCGATACGATGCTGACAGGCAATTGGAGCTGGTGGCGCCGTTCGGTCTCGACGATGTCTTCTCGTTCCGCATCACGCCGAACCGGGTGATGGACAACCAGCGGACCCATGAGGCGAAGGGGAAGCGGGCAAAGGAGAACTGGCCTGAGATTGAGGTGGTGCCGTGGTAGAGAAGTAGGCGCGAGGCGCCCCCCTCTGGCCTGCCGGCCATCTCCCCCACAAGGAGGGAGATTGGCAGCTTGGCCGTGCCGCCCTTCCTTCAAGCGCTGGTGATTGGCGAAAGCCGCGACGACATTCAATCTCCCCCCTTGTGGGGGAGATGTCCGGCAGGGACAGAGGGGGGCGCCTCGCGTTGGCGTCTCAACAAAATGGGGCGCCGAAGCGCCCCATTGCCTACCCATTCACCAGCGCCAGCAACTCCTCCGTATAGCGTTTGCCCATCACCTTATCCGGCGAAAGCGCGTCACCAATCGCCGCCACTTCGGCCGCATTCAGCTCGATCCCGGCCGCCGCCGTGTTCTGCTCGAGATGGCGAATTTTCCGCGCGCCGGGGATTGGCACGATGAAATCGCCTTGGTGCAGCACCCAGGCCAGCGCCAGCTGCGCCGAGGTCACGCCCTTTTCGGCCGCCATCCTTTCCAGCGTGGCGACAACCTTGGCATTGGCTTCCATGGCCTCGGCCTGGAAGCGCGGCAAGGTGCGGCGCCAGTCGCCATCGTCGAGCGTTTCGGGCCTGGCAATCGCCCCCGTCAAAAGGCCTCGGCCGAGCGGGCTGTAGGGCACGAAGCCGATGCCGAGTTCGCGGCAGACGGCGAGCACGTCGTCTTCCGGGTCGCGGCTCCACAGCGAGTATTCGCTCTGCACGGCCGCGATCGGGTGCACGGCATGCGCCCGGCGGATGGTCGCGGCGCTCGCCTCTGACAGGCCGAGCGCGCGCACCTTGCCCTCGCGCACCAACTCGGCCATGGCGCCGACCGTGTCCTCGATCGGCACGTTGGGATCGACCCGGTGCTGGTAGTAGAGGTCGATGACATCGGTGCCCAGCCGCTTCAGCGAGGCTTCGGCCACCGCCTTGACGTGCTCGGGGCGGCTGTCGACGCCAGCCATGCGGTCGAGGCCGGTGCCTTCCTCCAGAATCTTGAAGCCGAATTTGGTGGCGATCGTCACCTTATCACGCACCGACTTCAGTGCCTTGCCGAGCAAGATCTCGTTCTCGTAGGGGCCATAGACTTCCGCCGTGTCGAAGAAGTTGACGCCGATCTCAACGGCGCGGTGCAACGTGGAGATCGCCTCTGCCTCCGGCTGGCCGCCATAGGCGAAACTCATGCCCATGCAGCCGAGGCCGACGGGATAGACGTTCAGTTCAGTTCCTAGCTTGCGGTTTTGCATCACGCGTCTCCTTGTTGTGATGCCGCTGATGTAGTGCCTTGCATTATGCTCGATAATCGGCTCATCTTTGCACGGGTCGTTCTAAGAAATAGATCAATGAACCGAGCGCATCTCTCCCAACTGGCCGTGCTGGCAACCGTCGCCCAATGCGGCAGTTTTCGCGGCGCGGCCAGGGAATTGGCCATCGCGCCATCGGCGGTCAGCCATGCGGTGTCCAGCCTGGAAGCGCGGCTTGGCGTGCGGCTGCTGGCGCGCAGCACCCGCAGCGTCGCGCCGACGGAAGAAGGCGCGCAACTGCTCGAACGGCTACGGCCGGCGCTATCGGAGATCGATCTGGCGCTGGAGACGGCGGTCGAAGCGCGCGACCGGCCGGCCGGGAACCTGCGGCTCAGCGTGCCGCGCACGGCAGCGCATCTGGTGCTGACGCCGCGGCTTGGCGCCTTTGCATCGGCCTATCCCGACATCGTGCTGGAGATCGTCATCGAGGATCGCTTCACCGATGTGGTGGCAGGCGGTTTCGATGCCGGCGTGCGGCTTGGCGAGAGCCTGCAGCGCGACATGATCGCGGTGCGTATCGGGCCGGACATGCGCGGCGCGGTGGTCGGCGCGCCGTCCTATTTCGCGGCCATGCCGAGACCGCATCATCCGCGCGATCTTGCCGATCATCGCTGCATCCGCTTCCGCTTCTCCAGCGGGATCCTCTACCGTTGGGAATTCGAAAAGGATGGCGAGGAAATCGAAATCGCCGCCCAAGGCCCGCTGATCCTCGACGAGGACCATCTGATCGCGCAGGCGGCGGTCGACGGCGCTGGTCTTGCCTTCGTCTTCGAGCCCTATGTCCGCGCGCCGCTGGCCGATGGCAGGCTGATCCGCGTGCTGGAGGACTGGTGCCCGGCCTTCGAGGGCTTCTTCGTCTACTATCCCAGCCGCCGGCAGATGCGCCCGGCGCTGAGGGCGTTCGTGGACTTTTTCAAGGTGAGTGGTTGAAGCGCGACCACCCTCCCCCCTTGTGGGCCTTGGGGAGGGTGGAAGAAAGCGAGGCCCAGCAACGTTTGTCTCCCATGCAGTCAATCACCAACACGCCAACCCGCTACGGCTGGGCGACGATCCTCCTCCACTGGCTGATCGGGATCATCTTCATCGGCCAGTTCGCCCTCGGCTTCATCATGGTGCGGCTGACCAGCCAGCGCACCGCTTTCGAGCTGATCCAGCTGCACAAATCCCTGGGCTTTCTGCTGCTTGGCCTCATCATCCTGCGCATTGCCTGGCGGCTCGGCAATGCGGCGCCGCCCTTGCCGCCTTCGGTCGGCGTTCTGGAGCGGCGTACGGCGCCGCTCGCGCATCTGGCGCTCTATGCCTTCCAGATCGCCTTGCCCTTGTCGGGCTGGGCGCTGGTTTCGGTTTCGACGCTGGAAATCCCGACCATGCCGTTCAACCTGTTCGTGATGCCCAACCTGCCGCTCGCTGAATCCGATGCCGCCGAAAGCTTCTGGGCAGCGGCGCACTGGTATCTTGCCTATGCCGGCATCGCGCTCGTCGCGCTGCATGTGGCAGCCGCGCTGCGCCACCACTTCCTGCTGCGCGACAGCGTGCTCAGGCGTATAATCACACCTTCGTCAGGCGGGGAATAGAGCGGAGGCGCTGCGCGTTTGTGGGGGTGAGGACGCGAACAAGCGTTGCCTCCAGGAAAGGAACAATCCCATGCATGCGCGCATCCTTGGATTCGCGGCTTTTGCCGCATGCCTTGCCGTGCCCGCAGCCGCGGCCGTGGCGTTGAGCGACGCCGCCGGCAGCTACTCGGTCAGCCCGGCAGGCTCCAGCATCCGTTTCACCATAGGCAAGGCCGGCGGTGGCGGCTTCGATGGCGCCTTTGCCCGCTTCAAGGGCACGATCCGCATCGACAATGGTGATGTCGGGCGCTCGAAGGTCGACCTTACCATCTATCCGGAAAGCGTCGGCACCGGCCAGAGCCGCATCGACGCCTTCCTGCGCTCCGACGCGGTGTTCGATGCGGCCAACAGCCCGGAGATCCAGTTCCGCTCGACCAGCGTGACCCGCACCGGCGACACATCAGCTCTCGTCACCGGCAGGCTGACGGCGCGCGGCAAGACGTTTCCGGAAAAATTCACCGCCGAACTCGACGGGTTGAAGGGCGGCACGATCAAATTCCATGTCACCGGCAAGGTGCTGCGGTCACGCTACGGCATGGATGTCGGCACGCCGCTTTATTCCAACGTCGTCGACTTCGACATGACGCTGACGGGCAAGCGGGGCTAGTTGCTACGGCACTCCGCATTGGCTTTTCTATCGATTTCGGGCAAACCTCGTCGCCTGCAATCGTTGATGGAGATACGTAATGTTCCGATGGGGTGTGTTGTCGACGGCCAAGATCGGTCGCGAGCAGTTGTTGCCGGCAATCGTCGAGGCGGAGAACGGCGTGCTGTCGGCGATCGCCAGCCGCGACCTGTCGAAGGCCAAGGCCTTGGCCGACCGTTTCGGCGCCCGCCATGCCTTTGGCTCCTACGAGGAACTGCTCGCTTCCAAAGAAGTCGACGGCGTCTATATCCCGCTGCCGACCTCGCAGCATGTCGAGTGGACGGCGAAAGCCATTGAAGCGGGAAAACATGTGCTGGTCGAGAAGCCTCTCGCGCTCGACGCCAAGGATATTGCCCCCCTGATCAAGCTGCGCGACGCCAGAAAGGTGCTGGTCTGCGAAGCCTTCATGGTCATCTACCACCCGCAATGGATCAAGGTGCGCGACCTCATCGCCAGCGGCGCCATCGGCCGGCTGCGCCATGTGCAGGGCGCGTTCTCCTACTACAATGTCGACCCCAACAATATGCGCAACCAGCTCGACCTCGGCGGCGGCGCGCTGCCCGACATCGGCGTCTATCCGACGGTATCGACGCGATTTTCGACCGGCAAGGAGCCGCTGCGCGTGCAGGCGACGATCGAGCGCGACAAGACATTCGGCACCGACATCTACTCCTCGATCCGCGCCGATTTCGGCGATTTCGAACTGTCCTTCTATTTGTCGACGCAGATGGCGGCGCGCCAGGTGATGGTGTTCCACGGCGAGAAGGGCTTCATCGAGGTCTTTTCCCCGTTCAACGCCGGGCTCTACGATCATCACCGCGTCGAACTGCACAACCAGAACCACACCGAAGCGCAGGTGTTCCGCTTTCCCGGCACGCAGCAGTACCGGCTGGAGGTCGAAACCTTCGCGCGCGCGGCGCAGGGCGGCAAGGAGCGCGTCTTCACGCTGGAGGAATCCGTGCTCAACCAGAAGGTCATCGACGCCATCTTCCGCGCCGGCGGCAAGGACGGCTGGGAGGCCGTCTAAGTCTTTGCATTAATAGCCGGCTAATTCTGGGAGGAAAGATGGCTGACAATGCGGACGTGATCATTGTCGGCGCCGGCCTGGCAGGGCTGGTTGCCGCCGCCGAGCTTGCCGAGGCCGGCAAGAAAATCATCATCGTCGACCAGGAACCGGAACAGTCGCTGGGCGGCCAGGCGTTCTGGTCGTTCGGCGGGCTTTTCCTCGTCGATTCGCCCGAGCAGCGGCGCTTGTGCATCCGCGATTCGCATGATCTGGCGCTCGAGGACTGGATGGGCACCGCCGCTTTCGACCGGCCGGAGGATTTCTGGCCGCGCAAATGGGCTGAGGCCTATGTCGGCTTCGCCGCCGGCGAGAAACGTTCCTGGCTGATCGAGCGCGGCCTGAAATTCTTTCCTGTCGTCGGCTGGGCCGAGCGTGGCGGCGGCAACGCCATCGGCCACGGCAATTCGGTGCCCAGATTCCACATTACCTGGGGTACCGGACCCGGCGTGGTTGAACCTTTTGTCTTGCGCGTGCGCGAGGCGCAAAAGCGCGGACTGATCGACTTCAAGTTCCGCCACAGGGTCAATGAACTGACGCGGACGGGCGCTGTCATAGCCGGCGTGCGCGGCGACATCCTTGAGCCGAGCACGGTCGAACGCGGCCACAAGAGTTCGCGCGACATCTCAGGCGATTTCGAACTGCACGCGCAAGCGGTCATCGTCGCCTCCGGCGGCATTGGCGCCAACCACCAGCTGGTGCGGGAAAACTGGCCCAAGCGGCTGGGTGCCCCGCCGAAGCGCATGATCACCGGCGTGCCCGACCATGTCGACGGTCGCATGCTGGCGATCACCGAGGCCGCCGGTGGTTCGATCATCAACCGCGACCGCATGTGGCACTATGTCGAGGGCATCAAGAACTGGGCGCCGATCTGGACCGACCATGCGATCCGCATCCTGCCCGGCCCGTCCTCACTCTGGCTCGATGCCAGGGGAAAACGCCTGCCGGTGCCGCTCTATCCCGGCTTCGATACGCTGGGCACGCTCAGCCACATCATGAGCACCGGCTTCGACTATTCCTGGTTCATCCTGACCAGGAAAATCATCCAGAAGGAGTTCGCCCTGTCGGGCTCCGAACAGAATCCCGACCTGACGAACAAGAGCTGGTGGCAGGTGCTGGGCCGCGCGACATCAGGCATTCCCGGTCCGGTGAAAGCCTTCATGGAGAAGGGCGAGGATTTCATTGTCGAGGCCGATCTTTCGACCTTGGTGGCCCGCATGAATGCGCTCGCGGGCGGCGAGCCGCTGCTCGATGTCGCTGAGGTCGAGCGAGAAATCCGCGCCCGCGACAGGCAGCTCGACAATCCGTTCTCCAAGGACATGCAGATCACCGCGTTGCGCGGCGCGCGCGCCTATCTCGGTGACAGGCTGATACGCACGGCCAAGCCGCACAAGATGCTCGACCCGGCAAACGGCCCGCTGATCGCCGTGCGCCTCAACATCCTGACGCGCAAAACGCTGGGCGGCCTGGAGACCGATCTCGACAGCCGCGTGCTGGGCGCCTATGGCCAGCCGGTGCCGGGGCTCTATGCCGCCGGCGAAGCGGCCGGATTCGGTGGCGGCGGCGTGCATGGCTATGCGGCGCTGGAAGGCACGTTCCTCGGCGGTTGCATCTTTCAGGCCGCAGCGCGGGTCGAGCGGCGGCACGTTCGGTGGCGTGAAACGGCGTTACCGTGGCCCATAGTGAGACGCGAACCCGCTCACCACCGCCAGGTGCCCTTCCCCAGGGCTCCCACCGCGTCGACGATCCGCGTGAAACTTTCGCGGGCGCGTCCGACCGTGTGCCGGGCCCTGAGATAGCCGTGCACCAGACCCGGTTCCTCGAACCAGGTGGCGCGCCCGCCTGCCGCGATGATCCGGTCGCGATAGGTCTCGCCATCTGAAGACAGCGGGTCGCACTCGGCGGTGATCAGCACCGTCGGCGGCAAATTGGCGAAGTTGGTGTCGGCCAGTGGCGAGAGTGTTACGTCGCCGGTCCGGTCCGCGCCACCGGTGCGGATATGCTTGTAGAATTCGAGATCGCGCATGGTCAGCATCGGCGCTTCGGCATGTCGGACATAGGAGCCCTTTGAGCGGTCGCCGCCGAGGCCGGGATAGATCAGCACCTGGCCGACCGGCCGCTTCGCCTGGCCGCGCGTGGCGTGAGCAATTGCGGCGCAGAGATTGCCGCCGGCGCTGTCGCCGCAGAGCAGGATGGGGCGATCGCGGGTGGACGCAGCCCATGCGAAGGCACTCACCGCGTCGTCGAAGGCGGCGGGATGCAGATGCTCCGGCGCCAGCCGGTAGTCGACCGAGACAACCTCATAGCCGGTGCGGGCGCAGAGCTCGGCGCAGACATCGTCATGGCTGTCCAGCCCGCCAAGGATGAAGCCGCCGCCATGGATGTAGAGCACCGTCGCCGCCGGTTGCGGGGCGCTTCGGTAGATTCGGATCGGGATATCGTGCGTGGGCGTTGCAATGGTTGAGGTTTCGACCGTCACGCCCCCGGGATAGCCGGCAAAGAACTCCCGGCACATGCGGTCATAGATTTCGCGCTGCTGCGCGATCGTGTAGTCGATCGTATCGGGCGGATAGTAGGAATTGGTCCGCTCGATGAAGGCCCAGGTCTCGGCGTCGATGAGCTTTGTGTAGTCGGTCATGGAACTCCTTTACCTTCCCCTTAATGAGGGAGGTCGCCGCGGAGCGGCGGGTGGGGGTGCCGGCGCTTCACCCCACCCGGACCTGCGGTCCGACCCTCCCCATCGAGGGGAGGGTAAAGTGGCTCATTTCCCCTTCCACACCGGGTCGCGCTTTTCGGCGAAGGCGCGGAAACCTTCCATATTGTCTTCCGACCCATACAGCGCATCGACCGTAGCCAGCTGGCGGCGCGTCACCCGGTTCATCGCATCCTGGAAGGTCAGAGCTTCGGCCACCCGCGCGGTCTCCTTGATGGCGGCGAAGACCAGCGGCGGGCCGCTGGCGAGCAGGCGGGCGATCTCCCAGACGCGGTCGTCGAGCTTTTCCTTGGGCAGCACCTCGTTGACCAGGCCCCAGCGATGCGCTTCCGCGACATCCATCCAGCGGCCGGTGAGCAGGAGGTCCATCGCGACATGATAGGGAATGCGCTTCGGCAGCTTGATCGTCGCCGCGTCGGCCAGCGTGCCGGCGCGGATTTCGGGCAGCGCGAAGGAGGAATGATCGGAGGCGTAGATGAGGTCGCAGGACAGCGCCAGCTCGAAGCCGCCGCCGACCGCCATGCCGTTGACGCAGGCGATGACCGGCTTGTTCAAGTCGCGCAGTTCCTGCAAACCGGCAAAGCCGCCGACGCCATAGTCGCCGTCGACTGCGTCTCCGCCGGCCGCCGCCTTCAGGTCCCAGCCAGCGCAGAAGAACTTGTCGCCTGACGTCTTGACGATGGCGACGCGCAATTCCGGATCGTCGCGGAACGCCTTGAAGGTCTCGCCCATCAGCCGCGAGGTCTTGAGGTCAATGGCGTTGGCCTTGGGCCGGTCGAGCGTGACCTCGAGGATCGAGCCTTCGCGGCGGGTCGAAATGACGTCAGACATTCTTGTTCTCTCCCAGCACCAGCAGCGCATCGGCGATCCAGGCACCCTTGCCTTCGACGCAAACGATCAGCGGGTTGATGTCGAGTTCCTCGATCTCGCCGGCATTCTTCTGCACGAAGCCGGCAATGCCCGCGATGGCGTCGATGGCGGCCGCGACGTCGGCTTTCGGCCGGCCGCGATAACCTTCGAGCAGCGGGAACAGCTTCAAACCACGCAAAGCCGCCTCGATGTCGTCGCGGGTCGCCGGCAGCATCAAGGTGACGCTGTCGCGCAGCAATTCGACCAGCACGCCGCCGGTACCGAGCGTCATCACCGCGCCGAACATCGGATCGCGGGTGAAGCCGACGATCAGCTCGGCGACACCATCGCGCACCATGCGCTCGACATAGAGGCCGGTGCCGAGCGGCAGCAGGTCGTGCGCCGCCGTGCTGACGGATTCGGCGTCCTTGAGATTGAGCCTGACGGCGCCGACCTCGGATTTATGGGCGACACCCAGCGCCTTCAGCGCGACAGGAAAGCCGAGCGCCATCGACGAGATCACCGCCTCGACCGCATTGCCGGCACGCTCACCTTTCGGCACTGGCAGCCCGGCCTTGATCAGCCCCGCCTTGGCCTCGGCTTCGTCGGGCGTGATATGATCGCCGCCGGCGGCGCCGGCTGCAGAGGTGTCGACCGGCTGCGCCTGCGGCTCGCGCCAGGCCCAGCCGATGAAGGCTGCCGCGCCTGCGGCATCCATCGCCTCGGAAATGCCGAACAACGGCACCATGCCGCGCGCCATCAGCTCGGCGGTGTATTCCTCCGGCAGGTTTTCCGGCAGCGAGGAGACGATGGCGCCATGCGCCTTGTTGGTCTTCAGCGACGATTCGAAGGCGCGCAGCGTTGCCCACCAGTCGGTGACCGAGCAGCGGTCGGGGCGCGGAAAGTCGAGCACGAGCATATTGAGGTCGAACCCACCCGACACCATGGCGGTGAAGGTGGCGGTCATCGCCGGCTCGTTGTTCCAGATGAAGGTGTGGTAGTCGAGCGGGTTGGCGACCGCGACCAGCGGCCCGAGCGTCGATTTCACGTGTGCGCGATGGGCGTCCGTCAGAACCGGGAAGTTGACCCAACGGCCTTCGGCGCTGTCGGCCATGACGGACGCCTCGCCGCCCGAACAGCTCATCGACGACAGGCGATAACCGGGCAGCGGACCGGTGATATGCAGCAGCTTCAGCGCCTCGATGAAGGCCGGGATGGAATCGACGCGGGCAATGCCGAGCCGCCTGAGGAAGGCGCCAGAGGCCGCATCCGAACCGGCGAGCGAGGCGGTATGCGACACCGTCGCCTGCCGCGCCTGCTCGGAACGCCCTACCTTCATGGCGATGATCGGTTTTTTTAGCTCGCGCGCCCTGGCGGCCAATCGTTCGAAGCCGGCTACGGAGTCGAAAAGCCTCAATGTGCAGGCCGAGCGATGTGACACGATCGTCCTCGATCAGGCCGAGCGCCATTTCGGACAGGCCGGTCTGCGCCTGATTGCCGGCGGTCATCAGGAAGGCGATCGGCAGGCCGCGTTTCTGCATCGTCATGTTGATGGCGATGTTGGACGACTGGGTGATGATGGCGACACCCTTGCCACCTTCGTCAAGCCTGATGCCGCCATGCTGGTCCGGCCACAAAAGCGCGCCGTCGGCATAGTTGATCAAGCCATAGCAGTTCGGCCCGATGATCGGCATCTCGCCGGCAGCCGCGACCAGTTCGGCCTGCAGCCGTTCGCCATCGTCGTCATAAGCCTCGGTCTCGAGGAAGCCGGCGGCGAAGCAGACGGCGCCGCCGGCGCCGCGTTCGGCCAGCGCCTTGACCACCTCGATGGTCAGATGCCGGTTGACGCCGACAAAGGCAGCATCAGGCGCGCCGGGCAGATCGGCGACGGAGCGGTAGGCCTTGCGTCCGGCAACCTCGTCTTTGGTCGGATGTACCGGCCAGATTTCGCCGGCAAAACCCATCTTGATCGATTGCGCGACGACGGCGGCGGCCTGCACGCCACCGAAGACGGCGATCGATTTCGGGCGCAGGAGACGTTCAAGTTTATGCATGGTCATCTTTTCGTTTGAGCGCGATCTCAGGACAAACGATCTCGTTTGTCCGAGAAAACCGAATCCCGGCTTTGGCGCATCATGCTCTAAGCTCCGAACGGACGCAGCAGCGCCCGCGAAATAATATGTCGCTGAATCTCCGACGTGCCTTCCCAGATGCGCTCGACGCGGGCGTCGCGCCAGATGCGCTCCAGCGGCAAGTCGTCCATCAGCCCCATGCCGCCATGGATCTGGATCGCTTCGTCGGCAACGTAAGCCAGCATTTCGGTGGCCTTCAGCTTGGCCATGGCCATGTCCTGATCGGTGACGGTGCCCTGATCGTACTTCCAGCCGGCTTCGAACACCATCAGGTCGGCGGCCTTCAATTCCGTCGCCATGTCGGCGAGCTTGAACGACACGCCCTGGAACTTGCCAATCTGCTGGCCGAACTGCTGGCGCTGCGCGGCGTATTCGACGGCGTGGCCCAGCGCCCGCTCGGCGCGGCCGAGACAGGTGGCGCCGACCTGCAGGCGGGTGGCGCCAAGCCAGGAATTGGCGACGTCGAAGCCCTTATGCACTTCGCCCAGCACCTGGCTCGCCGGCAGCCGGCAATCGTCGAATTCGAGGATGGCATTGGTGTAGCCGCGATGCGAGACATTGCGGTAGCCGTCACGGACGGTAAAGCCTTTGGTGCCCTTGTCGACGAAGAAGGCGGTGATCTTCTTGCGCTTGCCGCGCGGCGAATCCTCTTCGCCCGACGCCATGAAGACGATGGCGAAATCGGCGAGATCGGCGTGGGAGATAAAGTGCTTGGTGCCGTTCAGCACCCAGTCGTCGCCGTCCTGCACGGCTGACGCCTTCATGCCGCGCAGGTCGGAACCTGCGCCCGGCTCGGTCATCGCCAGGCAGTCCCACTTCTCGCCACGGATGCAGGGAAACAGATATTTTTCACGCTGCTCCGGCGTGCCGGCGAGCAGGATGTTGGAGGGACGCGCGACGCAGGTCCAGTGCAGCGCGTAATTGGCGCGGCCGAGTTCTTTTCGTAGAGCAGCCAGGTCACTGTATCCAGGCCCGCACCGCCGACATCGGCCGGCATGTTGGCGGCATAGAGGCCGGCTTCGATCGCCTTGGCCTTGATCTCCTCGATTAGCTCGCGGCGCAGCACGCCGGTGCGCTCGACCTCGCGCTCATGCGGGTAGAGCTCATTCTCGACGAAGGCGCGCGTCGTCCCGACGATGAGTTTTTGTTCCTCCGAAAGACCGAAATCCATGGCTCAGCCTTTCTTGCTCTTCTTCGCTTTGCCGCCCTTTGCCGGCTTTTCCGCCTTCTTCACCGGCTTGGAGGCCTTGGCCTTCTCGGCAGCCTTGGAGGCCGTCGGCTTCTTTGCCGCCAGCTTGGCAAGCTGCTTGGTATAGTCTTTGTGCAGGGCGCCGGCACCCCAGCCCTTGCCCTTGTTCTGCTTCGACAGCGCATCCATGATCGCGACCAGATTGTCGTCGCGGATCTTTTCGAGTTCGCGGATCGACAGGCCATGCGCCTGGTCGTCCGACTGGGTGGCGATCAGGTCGACCAGCTCGTCGTTGAATTCCGGCACGTCCATCAGCTTGGTCCACGGCCATTTCAGGCACGGCCCGAACTGCGCCATGAAGTGGCGCATGCCGGCCTCGCCGCCGGCGACGCGATAGACCTGGAACATGCCCATCTGCGCCCAGCGCAGGCCGAAGCCGTAGCGCATGATGTCGTCGAGCTCCTCGACGGTGCAGATGCCGTCCTTGATCAGCCACAGCGCCTCGCGCCAGGCGGCTTCGAGCAGGCGGTCACCGACGAAGGCTTCGATCTCCTTGCGGATGACGACCGGCTTCATACCGATCGCGGCGTAGATCTCCTTGGCGACCTCGATCGCCTCGGGAAAGGTCTGATCGCCGCCGACGATTTCGACCAGCGGCAAGAGGTAGACCGGGTTGAACGGATGGCCGACGACCAGCCGCTCTGGATGCTTCTTCATCGCCACCTGCATATCCGTCGGCTTGATGCCGGAGGTCGACGAGCCGACAATGGCGTTGGCCGGCGCATGGGCGTCGATCTCGGCCAGCACCTTGTGCTTGAGGTCGAGCCGTTCCGGCACGCTTTCCTGGATGAAGTCCGCGTCCGCAACCGCCTCGGCAATGGTCTTGGCGAAGGTCAGCTTGCCCTCTTTCGGCAGGCCGCCGGGCACCATCTGCTTGTAAGTGCGGCGCGCGCCCTTCATCACTTCCGAGACCTTGCGCGAGGCTTCCGGATCGGGATCGAAGATCGACACGTCGATGCCGTTGAGCAGCAGCCGCGCCACCCAGCCGGCGCCGATGACACCGCCGCCAATGGCGGCCGCCTTGTTGATGATGCTCATGGGGAAGCTCCGGTTCTTGTCTTGGCTGTAGTGGGATCTAGGAGAGGCACGCGCTCGCCGGCGCGGATCACGGCTGGGTCGTAAGCCTTGCGGGCAAAGACCTCGATCACGAAGGGCCGGAAGAACTCGATCGGCAGCGTCTCGTAGTCGGGATCGAAGCTCGACTGGTCCCAGCGTTCGCAAAACTGGTCGCAATCGTCGAAAAAGGCATGGCCTGCGAAGCGGTCGCGGGCATGGCGGTTGCCGCCGAGATGGTGGGCGTAATAGAGGCGCTGGAAGTCACCATGCTTTTCCACCACCCAGGTGCATTGCTCGCGCACGAAGGGTTTCAGGATCGAAGCGGCGTATTCGTCGTGATTGTAGGGCGCGTAGATGTCGCCGATATCGTGCAGCAGCGCGCAGGCGATCCAGTCGGTGTCGGCGCCGTCGCGCCAGGCGCGTGTCGCCGCCTGCAGCGAATGGCCGAGCCGAGTGATCTTGTAGCCCGACAGGCCTTCATCGAGCTGCACCAGCGCGTCGAGCAGCCGCTCGCCGGTTTTGGCGGCATAGTCGATTTCATGGGCGGTCAGGAACTCGTAATCGTCCTTGTCGCCATCCTTCATCGCGGTGAATTTGACGGTAGCCATGGTGCGCTCCCGTTTTACGCCGCGGCTGCGATCGGCGCCCGCTTGGTCAAATTGAGCTTCTTCCGCACTTCCTCCGGCCCCAGGATCCTGGCGCCGAGATTGGTGACAATGCTGGCGGCGCGCTCGACCAGTTGCGCGTTGGTGGCCAGCACGCCCTTGTCGAGCCACAGATTGTCTTCCAACCCAACGCGGACATTGCCGCCGGCGAGCACCGCCGCCGCCGCATAGGCCATCTGGTTGCGGCCGATGGCGAAGGCAGACCAGTTCCAGGTCGACGGCACATTGTTGACCATGGCCATGAAGGTGTTGAGATCGTCAGGCGCGCCCCACGGCACGCCCATGCAGAGCTGCACCAGCGCATCGGGGTTGAGCACCTTCTCCTCGACCAATTGCTTGGCGAACCAGAGATGGCCGGTGTCGAAGGCCTCGATCTCCGGCTTGACGCCGAGCGCCGTCATCATGCCGCCCATGGCACGCAGCATGCCGGGCGTGTTGGTCATGACATAGTCGGCTTCGGCGAAGTTCATGGTGCCGCAATCGAGCGTGCAGATTTCCGGCAGGCACTGGCGCACATGTTCCATGCGGTTGGTGGCGCCGCCCATGTCGGTGCCCTTTTCGTTGAGCGGCAGCGGCGCTTCCGGCGAGCCGAACACCATGTCGCCGCCCATGCCAGCGGTGAGGTTCAGGATGACGTCGACGTTCGCGTCACGGATGCGCTCGGTGACTTCGCGGTAGAGATGCACGTCGCGGCGGGGCTTGCCGGTCTCGGGATCGCGGACATGGCAGTGAACGATCGCCGCACCGGCCTTGGCCGCGTCGATGGCCGAATCGGCGATCTGCTTGGGCGAGCGCGGTACATGCGGGCTGCGATCCTGCGAACCGCCGGATCCGGTCACAGCACAGGTAATGAAGACCTCACGGTTCATCGCAAGCGGCATGGAATTCTCCTCCCAATCGAAACAGAGGCACAACATTGCGCGACTTGCGAGGAACTGTTTTACGTTTTACGAAGGCGGTATGATTAAAAACGAAAAGATGACAATCTTTCGCTCTGAGCAGTCGCCGCTCAAGGTGACGCTCTTGGTGTTTTCCGGGGCATCCATTATGTGCGTGGCGTGCACCGTCGATCCGCTGCGTGCCGCCAACCGCATCGCCGGCGAAACGCTGTTCGACTTCAAACTGGTTTCGGTGACGGGGGAGGCGCCGGTCACGACATGCGGCCTGCCCATAGCGGTGAGCGGCCGGTTCGATGCGACGGAACCGACCGACGTCCTGGTCGTGGTCGCGGGTTTCGGGACGCAGAACTACGCCACGTCGGCCTTGCTCGCCGGCCTGCGCCGGGCGGCGCGGTCGGCCCGCGCCTGCGGCGGCGTCGAGGCGGGCACATGGCTGGTGGCGCGCGCCGGTTTGCTTGAAGGCCGCAGTGCCACCACCCATTGGGAAGACATGGAGGATTTTTCGTCGACCTTTCCCGGTGTCGACGTGCGCCCCGATCGCTACATCATCGATGGGCCGGTCTTCACCACGGGCGGAGCGTCGCCGACCCTGGACCTGATGCTCCACCTGATTCGCACCCGGCTCGGCATGGCCGTGGCGCTCGATGTGGCAAGCGCGTTCATCTACGATCAGGCGCGCGTGGCGACTGATGCGCAGCCGCTGGTCTCACTTGGCCGGCTCGACGGCTACGATCCACGCCTGGCGCAGGCCATCCGGCTGATGGAAGCGCATGTCGACCAACCGCTGACCATAGAAGCCATCGCCAAGCGTGCCGGCGTGACGGCGCGGACACTGGAAAGCATCTTTCGCAAGTCGATCGGCGAGACGCCGGGCGCCTATTATCTCAGGCTGCGGCTGGGGGCCGCGCGCCGCCTGGTGGTCGACACGCGCGTGGCCATGGCGGATATTGCCGGGCGGACAGGCTTCTCGTCCGCCGCGGCATTTTCCAGAGCGTTTTCAAGAGCGTTCGGCGAAGCCCCGGTCAGGCTTCGTCGGGGTTAGGTCGATCTTTTGTATTGTCGCAATTTCCAGACGGAAAACCGCTTCACACTTTTCCTGGAATTGCTTCAGCGCTCACGCCGCGTTCTGGCGATCGCTGCCAGCGTCGATCTGTGAGCGCATCTGTCTCACCAGCCGGACTTCAAAGCGGTTGCTGACGGCGCGATCCCATTCGTTTTTCACGTCGTCGGTCGGCCGCGGCAGCGCCATCAGCCGGTCGATGATCGATCCGGTCTCGCCAGATGAGAGTAGGGCGTCGATTTCGCGTTCGTGCTGCATATCGGTTCGCCTCCTTCCTTTTCACCCGCCACAGGTCTCTCTTATACGAGATACGTGACGGCAGTTTGAAGGCAAGAGCGAGGTGATTGAGGGGCGTGAAGGGGCAAAACCTTGTCGCCGGATGCGCCCCTTGGCGCAAGGCCGTTCCAAGGCGGCAGGAGTGTTATCCCGCCGCCCCTCGAGCAATACGAATCGGCTTCCGCCCTCAGACGTAACGGTTGACGATGTTTTCCAGCAATTCCTGGCGGCCGGAGCGCGGCTGCGGCTCGATCTTCTTCTTCACCACGCGCTCGGCGATGTCCTCCAGCGAGCGCTTGCCCGACAGCATCGCCTTGGCCTCAGTGCTGTTCCAGCCGGCATAGCGCTCAGCCAGCGGCGCCGACAGCGCCTTGTCCTCGACCATGCGGGCCGCGGCCTTGAGACCGCGTGCACAGGAATCCATGCCGCCGATATGGCCGATCAGCAGGTCCTGCGGGTCGAGCGACTGGCGACGCAGCTTGGCGTCGAAATTGGTGCCACCGGTCTTGAAGCCACCGGCCTGCAGGACCTGGTAGTAGGCCAGCGCCATTTCCGGCACGTTGTTGGGGAACTGGTCGGTGTCCCAGCCCGACTGGTAGTCGTTGCGGTTCATGTCGATCGAACCGAAGACGCCGAGCGCATTGGCCAGCGCCAGTTCGTGCTCGAAGGAATGGCCGGCCAGGATGGCATGGCCCTGCTCAATGTTGAGTTTTACTTCATTCTCCAGGCCGAAGCGCTTGAGGAAGCCATAAACCGTGGCGACGTCGTAATCGTACTGATGCTTTGTCGGCTCCTGCGGCTTCGGCTCGATCAGGATCGTGCCCTTGAAGCCGATCTTGTGCTTGTAGTCGACGACGAGGCTGAGGAAGCGGCCGGCCTGTTCCTGCTCGCGGGCAAGGTCGGTGTTGAGCAGCGTCTCATAGCCCTCGCGTCCGCCCCACAGCACATAATTCTCGCCCTTCAGCCGCTTGGTGACGTCGATACAGCTCTTCACTGTCGCCGCCGCATAGGCAAAGACATCCGGATCGGGATTGGTGGCGGCGCCTGACATGAAGCGGCGATTGGAGAACAGGTTCGCCGTACCCCACAACAGCTTGACGCCGGTCTGCTTCATCTTGCCGGCGAAGTAATCCGCGATCTCGTCGAGGCGGGCAGCACTTTCGGAAAAGTCCTTACCCTCGGGCCGCACATCGGCGTCGTGGAAGCAGAAATAGGGTGCGCCGAGCAGCGAGAACATCTCGAACGCAACGTCGGCCTTGAGCTTCGCCAGTTCCATCGTGTCGATGCCGCCGGCCTTGGGGAACCAGGGGCGGTCGAAGGTCTGGCCGCCGAAGGGGTCGCCACCCGGCCAGGCGAAGGAATGCCAGTAGGCGACGGCGAAGCGCAGATGGTCTTCCAGCCGCTTGCCGGCCACCACCTCATCCGGATTGTAGAAGCGGTAGGCCAGCGGATTGGTCGAATCCGGCCCCTCATATTTGATCTTCTGGATGTCGCCGAAAAATCCGCTGCTCATGATTTCTGTCCTCTCTCGAATAGTTCGCCCTGATTACCTCAGGCGTAATTGGTTTCGCTCTTGGGCTGGTCGAAAAGGCTGATGTCAACAAACAAAGGAGACAGACCATGACCGACCTCAACGCAATCGCCGAGGGCTACATCACCGCCTGGAACGAAAGCGACGCCAGCCGCCGCGCCGACTTGCTGAAGGCCACCTTCACCGAAGATGTCAGCTATCGCGATCCGCTGATGCAGGGCGACGGCCATGACGGCGTCGCGGCGCTGATCGACGGTGTGCAGCAACGCTTTGCCGGCTTCCGGTTCTCGCTGAAGGGCACGCCGGACGGGTTCGCCGACAAGATCCGCTTCTCCTGGAATCTCGGTCCGGAGGGCGTCCCTTCGGTCATCGAAGGCACCGATATCGGCATCATCGAGAACGGTCGCCTGAAGAACGTCACCGGGTTTCTCGACAAGGTGCCGGCGCAGTGAGTTGCCGTGCCGCGGCGTGGGCGAGAACCCGCTCACGCCGTGGCGCCCCGGATCGCCGGATACAGCGCCCGGTAGCGGTGATAGGCGTCCGCATAGGCGCCACCGAGCCCGGCATCCGGTTCAATCGTCGCATCCGTTCTCGGCGCCATGCACACGGCGAGCGGATCAGCACTCGTCGCCGCGATCAGGCCGAGCCTGGCCGCGCCGAAGGCGGCGCCGAAATCGCCATCGGCGGGAATATCCACAGGCACTTGAAGCGCGGTGGCGATCGATTTCAGCCAATAGCGCGAGCGCGAACCGCCGCCAATTGCCGTAACGCGGGTCAATGTGGTGCCGGCTGTCTTCAGGGCTTCGAGACTGTCGCGGAAGGCGAAGGCGACGCCTTCAAGCACAGCCTGCGTCAGCACCGCGCGGCTCGACTCATGCGCCAGCCCGGTGAAGGAACCGCGAATGGCGGAATCATTGTGCGGCGTGCGCTCGCCCGAGAGATAGGGCAAGAAGGACACGCCGGTCGGCGCCTTCAGCGTGTCGCCGAGTTCCGATGTCAGGTCGCCTGCGCCTTTGCCCGTGATCTCCGACAGCCAGTTGAGCGAATCGGTCGCCGACAGGATGACGCCCATCTGGTGCCACGTATTGGGCAGCGCATGACAGAAAGTGTGGACCGCACTTGCCGGGTTGGGCAGGTAGGACGCGTTGGCGGCAAACAGCACGCCCGAGGTGCCCAGCGAGACAAAGGCATGGCCGGCGCCGACCGTGCCCATGCCGCAGGCGGAAGCCGCATTGTCGCCGGCGCCACCGGCAACCGGTATGCCGGCCTCGACGCCCCATTTCGACGCCAGCTCGGCACGCAGCCCGCCGGCCTTCTCAGTGCCCTCGACCAGCGACGGCATTTGGCTCTCGTCGAGCGAGGTGGCGGCGAGCAGGTCCGGCGACCAGCGGCGCTTGCCGACATCGAGCCAGGAGGTGCCGGCCGAGTCGGACATTTCCGAAATGTGTTCGCCGGTCAGCCAAAGCCGCAGGAAATCCTTGGGCAGCAGGACTTTCGCCACCTTGGTGAAGACAGCGGGCTCGTTGTCTTCACCCAAGCGAGCTTTGGCGCGGTGAAGCCGGGAAAGACGATGTTGCCGGTCAGCGCGCGAAAGCGCGGATCGGCGTCGAGTGCGGCCGCCTCGACATGGCTGCGCGTGTCGTTCCACAGGATGCATGGGCGCAGCACCTTGTCAGCCGCATCGAGCAAGGTCGCGCCGTGCATCTGGCCCGACAGGCCGATGCCTTTCACCGCCGCGAACTGCGCGGGGTGGGAAGCCCTGAGTTCGGCGATCGCATCTTCGCAGGCGCGTATCCAGTGCGACGGATCCTGCTCGGACCAGCCGGGATGTGGCCGCGAAACATCAAGTGTGCCATGGCCGGAGCCGACTACAGTCTGTCCGGCATCGATCAGCAGCGCCTTGACGCCCGACGTGCCCAGGTCGAGGCCGAGATACATGTTTTCCTCCCACGTCCTTATTTTTTCGGATCCCGAAAAAATCTGGCCGAGCCAGTTTTTAAGGCAAGATCCGCTCCGGGTCAATTCTCTGACAAATCGGCCGCGCGTCGCGCAAAGAGCGCCGACAGCGGACTGTCCGGCCGCGCCATCGAACGCTCGGCCGTGAGCGCCCTGGCGAGCGCACCGTCACCGGCCCGCAAGGCAGTTTCCATCAGCGTCAGGTCGATGACATCGCGCTGTGCGTGGCTGCCACCGAAGCGGTGCGCGATCCCCCGGATCGGTCGGATCAGATGCACGGCCTCGGTGTAGTTGCCCTCGCCGAATGCCTTGATGGCGAGCGTTAAGGGATGGCCGACATCCCGGGTAAAGGCAGCGTTGTCGTCGTCGCCACGCATCGCCTCGCGCTGCGCCTCGAGCAAGGTGCGGGCCGGAGCGTCAAGGCCGGCGCCGACGAAGGCCATCATCGCGTGCGCATCGTTGAAGGCGTAGTCGCCGGCGCCGGCCTTGGGCCACTTGGCGGCGAGCGCGGTCCAGCGGTCACCGACATCGACGCCGCCGAGATGCAGCCGCCACAGGATTGCCGACGCATCGACCATGTTGAGCGCCATCGTCGATGGCGTGCCGTAGATCGGTCCGTCATAGAGCGCCAGCACCTGGTCGGTCTCGCCGAGATCGTAGTGGAACAGCGCCAGATGCCACCAATTATGCACCTGCAGGAAGCTTTCCTTCGTCCAGGCTTCGGGATTGGCGCGCATCCAGGCGATGCCATCCCTTTGCCGGCTTTGCATTTCCATGACATGCGCCACGGCATGCTGCGCCCAGCCGTCGCGCGGTTCGATCTCGACGGCCATGCGGCCAAGCTTTTCAGCCCTGTTATAGTCGCCCATTTCCTCCAGCCCGAAGGCCTGCATGCCGAGGATGGCGTGGTAGCCGGGCATCCCGTTCTGCCATGACGGCAAGGCGCGGGCGATGCGGTCGCGCAACATGCGGGCATTGCCGGTGAAGAAGTCGATCTGGTGTCCGACCTGCAGCGCCACCGCGTCGAGCGGGTTCTCGATCGCGATATCCTCAAGAATCCTAGCAGCGTCATGCCAGCGCCCGTTGGCGAGGTGGCCGAGGGCTAAGACATGCGCCGCTTCGCGCGTCGTCGCGGCAAGCGGCAATGCCGCCTCATGGCAGGCCCTGGCCAACGCCGTCGCCTCCCGCTCGGTGGCAAGGCCAAAGAGATAGCCCTTGAAGACATGCGCCATGACGAAACCGGGATTTTCCGCGATGGCACGGTCGACGGAGGCTACGGGATCGCCGATGAAGCACTGCAATTGGCGGACCGCCTCGCTGTAGGGCGTGAACCCCGCTTCCGTCGCACCCGAAAATGCCAGGCCGAATGTGTCCTTGATTGGCATGCAATGTCCCTTGACCAGCGCGTTGCGGGCACGATGCCCTCGGTCCAAGGCGATCTTAAAGCATGGGCCACAGACACGCCAACCATGCACTACGCGTGTCTATTTCAGTAGATTTCTCAGTTCATCAACCATGACGGACAGATTAGGCTTTGTAAAATCGAACGAATTGTGGCTTCATTGCGGCGCGGCGAAGGGCTTGTAATCGCGATCTGAGAGGGGACGCGATGCGGCATTTTGAAATACAGCGTCCGAACGGCTGTTCGGAATACGTTGGTGAGTCGATTTCTTTGTTGCGACGAAAACCGCGGCAAATCCATCCATGGTTTATTAGCTTACTTGCAACTACAGCGCTGGCGTTGCTGCCGAATTCCGCAGCCCTGGCGGCCTGCGTGCTGGTTCCGTCGGCGGGGAATACCACCTTCACCTGCGATGGCGGCGATTCGGGCGGCAGCCTTACCGACACCAGCGGCGACAACACGCTGACCTTTCCCGCCGGCGGCACCGGCCAGGTGAGCGGCAACGTCACCTTTGGCGTCGGCACGGACCGCATCAACATGCAGTCCGGCACCATCACCGGCACCGTCGACCAGGGTGGCGGCACGGATTTCTTCACCATCGGTGGCGGCACTGTCGCCGGCAATGTCCAGCAGGGCGCCGGCATCGACGACTTCAACATGAGCGGCGGCCAGGTCGGATCGCTCAACCAGGGCGACGGGCTGGACACGTTCACCATGACGGGCGGGCGCATCGTCGATTTCTTCGACGATGGCGATAACGCCGTGATGACCGGCGGTCGCATCGGCCGGGTCAACATGAAGCTCGACAAGAACTATTTCAACATGTCCGGCGGCACCATCGACCGCAACCTCGTCACCGGCTTCGACCAGGACACCATCATCCTGTCGGGCGGCACGATCGGCGGCAACATCAGCGTCAGCGGCGGCAATGACAGCGTGACGATATCAGGCGGCACGATCGGCGGCGATGTGCTGATGAGCTTTGGTTCCGACAGTTTCGTCTGGAATGGCGGCGGCATCATCTATGGCGCGGTCGATCTCGGCGCCGACAACGACACCGCCAAACTCAGCAACCTCACCAACGCCAATCTCGGCGGCACGGATGCCCTGAATGGCGGTCTCGGTGCCGATGCGCTGACCTTCGACAACGTCAAGCTGGACGGAATCAGCCGGGTGCAGAACTGGGAGACGATCGACGCCACCAACGATACAGAACTAATGCTCGACGGCATTCTCAAGCTCGGCGACAGCGGCACCGGCACGGGCTCGCTCAGCGTCGATGCATCCAGCACGCTCTTTGGTGGGGGCTTCAACGCCACGATCCAGGCCTTCACGGCAGGCCAACTGGCGCAGGTCACCAATGCCGGGCGGATCGACCTGACCAACGGCAGCACGGGCGCGACCGACAGGCTGACGATCTCGGGCAATTATGTCGGCGCCGGCGGCCTGCTGCTTGTCCAGACCGTGCTCGGTGACGATTCCTCCGCCTCGGACCGGCTGGTGCTGTCGGGCGGGACGGCGTCCGGCTCGACCGGCATTTCCGTGGTCAATGTCGGCGGCGCGGGTGCCTCGACCACGCAGGACGGCATCATGGTCGTCCAGGCGGTCAACGGCGCCACTTCAGGCGCCACCACCTTCGCACTCGACGCCCCGGTCGCCGCCGGCGCCTTCGAATATTATCTGTTCAAGGGCGGCGTCAGCGCCGGCAGCGACGAGAACTGGTACCTGCGCTCGACGCTGACCACACCGGCGACACCCGCACCAGCCCCGCCGGCGCTCGAACCCACGCCACCGCCGGAACCTGAGCCGCCGGCGGCCGAGCCGCCGCCACCGCCGCCCTCCGAACTGCCGCCGACACCGCCGCCGACCGAGGGCGACATCAACACCCCGCCGGTCGATCCGACACCACCGGTGCAGGCCAGCGACCCGGAACCCGAGCCGCCACCGCCACCACCACCGGCGCCACCCGCAGATCCGCCGCCACCTCCGCCGGTGGTGCCGACCGCAGCGCCGGTATTGCCGGTGCCGACGCTGCCGGGCCCGCCACCGGTCCAGCCGACGCCGCCGACGCCCGGAGCGACCGCGGTGCAGGCAGCCGTGATCCCGCTCTACCGCATCGAGGTGCCGGTCTATTCGGCCTTGCCGCCTGTGGCCGAGCATCTGGCGATGACGACGCTCGGCACCTTCCACGAACGGCGTGGCGAGCAGAGCCTGCTGTCCGACCCGGAACTGTCGCCGGTCTGGGGCCGCATTTATGGCCAGGACGCCAAAATGGGCTGGTCGGGAACGGTGTCGCCCTCCTTCGACGGCACGCTGTTCGGCCTCCAGGCGGGCTTCGACGTGTTCGGACGCGAGACCGCCTCAGGCGGAATCGATCGCGCCGGCCTGTTCATCGCCTATGCCAGCATGAAGGGCGATGTGCGCGGCCAGGCGCTGGGATGGAACGATCTGTCAGTCGGCAGCCTCGACGTCAGCGGCGCCAGCATCGGCGGTTACTGGACGCGGATCGGCCAGGGCGGCTGGTACCTTGACGGTGTGCTGATGGCCACCTTCTTCGGCGGCGACGCGACATCGTCGCGCGACATCGGCATCGATGTCGGTGGAACCGGCGTCACCGCATCGCTGGAAGGCGGCTATCCCCTAGCGCTGGCGCAGGGCTGGACGCTCGAACCGCAGGCGCAACTGGTCTGGCAGCATCTGTCGCTCAACGACACCAACGACCGCTTCTCGTCCGTTTCCTTCGGCACCGACGACAGCGTCAGCGGCCGGCTGGGTGCGCGGCTGCAAGGCGAGACCACTTTCAACGGCATCACGCTGCAGCCCTACCTGAAGGCCAACATCTGGCATGATTTCGGCGGCACCGACCGTGTCAGCTTCGACACCACCGACATCTCGACCGAGGGCCGATCGACCTCGTTCGAGTTTGGCGGTGGCCTCGTCGCTGAGGTGACCGACAAGGTCAGCATCTTCGCCACCGGCGACTACACCACCAATCTCGGCGGCGACAAACGCCGCATCCTGGAGGGCAATCTGGGTATCAGCGTGAAGTGGTGAACCACCATCCGAAACCGGAAACCGGTTTCTGATGGAAGACAGGCCGGCTAATTACCCGAACGCATCGCCACCGTCGCGATGCCGGCGCCGACCAGCAGCGTGCCGCCGGTGCGGTTGAAGATGCGGATCGCCTTGGGATTGCGCACGACATTGCGGGCGCGCGCCGCGATCAGCGCATAGCCGAAGGCATTGGCAAAGGCGAGCGCCAGGAAAGTTGTCTCGAAGATGAGCATCTGCGTCCAGAAATCGGCATGCCGGTCGAGGAACTGCGGCAGGAAGGCGACGAAGAAGGTGATGCTTTTGGGATTGAGCGCGGTGACCAGCCAGGCATGCGCCATCATCTTGGCGGAAGACACCGCATCGGTGCGGGGTTCTGCCTTCAGCGCGCCGCCGGCGCGGAACAGCTTTACGCCGAGATAGATCAGATAGCCGGCGCCAATCAGCTTCAGGACGGTGAAAACGGTCGCCGAAGCGGCGAGCAGCGCGCCGATGCCGAGCATCGACAAGGTCATGGCGGTGAAGTCGCCAAGCGCCACGCCAACCGCCATCGGCAAAGCGGTGCGCCAGCCCTGGCCAAGCGCATAGGACACGACCAGCAGGATGGTCGGCCCCGGAATGATGAGGAGGATGGTCGACGCGGCGGCGAAAGCGGCCCAGTTTTCGAAGGACATGTCTGTCTCCCTTGGGTTAAGGAAAAGGATAAATCCTGAGCCCTGGGAGAATGTAAAGGGGCGTGATTTTAGTTTTTACGCAATTTCGGACGGAAACCGCCGCGCACTTTTTCCTGAATTGCCGCGCTATCAGTTGCGCCAACGGCCGGTCGGCGTCAGTTCGCGCCGCCCAGCGTGCTCATGATATCGGCGAGGCTGACATCGGCACCGAGAACCAAGGCGGCCGCGACAATGGCAGCGGCAAAAAGCGTGATGTCGGTTTTTAACGTCTTGCACATGCAGGCCCCTCGCTGATCGCCCGATGGGTAGGAGAGGCCGGTGCCGGGATTATGACCCGAGCTGGGTCTTTTTGTGCAGGAGCGCTCGGTTGGCGATCGCCAGCACGGCCTGATGCCGCCAGGCAGCATGCAAATGCAGGCGGCGCAAGGCGTTCACGCTTTATCAACCATGAATGATGAAAATGCCCGCTATCCGGCCGGACCGTGCTTCCCGCCGACAGCGTAGGGTTTGGGTATATGCGTGAGTTGCCGCAAGGTCTGACGCCGCCACGAAACGGCGACGCAATCGATACCGATCATCATGTTTCCCGCCGCGCCGTCCTGTCCGGGGCAGGCGCGCTGGCGCTGCTCAGCGCCGCCGGCTGCTCGACCTCGGGTGATGGCGGCATGCCGGCGCTGGAGCTCGACAATACGGTCACCGGCTCCGTGCCGCCGATGCGGCCGGCGATCAGCGTCGACAAGAACATCACCGGCGCCGATGTGATGTATGCCGCTTTGACCGACAACGGCTTCAACGTGCCTGAGGTGCCATACCTCAAGGTCAAGCCGGAATTCCGCCGCCAGATCGTCGTCGACACGACCGGCGAGGCGCCCGGCACCATCGTCGTCCATCTCAAGGAGCGCATGCTCTATCTCGTCCAGCCGGGCGGCGACGCCATCCGCTACGGCGTCGGTATCGGCAAGGACGGCTTCCGCTGGTCCGGCCGCGCCAACATCCAGTATGGACGGGAATGGCCGACCTGGACGCCGCCGCCGGAGATGATCCAGCGCAAGCCCGAACTGGTGAAGTGGCAGGGCGGCCAGCCAGGCGGCCTCACCAACCCGCTCGGGGCGCGTGCGCTCTACATCTACCAGGACGGCAAGGACACCGGCTACCGCATCCATGGCTCGCCCGAATGGTGGAGCATCGGACAGGCGATGTCGTCGGGCTGCGTGCGCCTGATCAACCAGGACATCATCGACCTCTACAGCCGCGTTTCGAAGAAAAACCCGGTCGTCGTCATGTGATGGCGGCCGCAGTTCGCGGCCGCCAGACTCTCCCGTTGCGCGATAGCGAAAGACAGGCCAAGGTGCCTTGAAAACCATCGCTCGGGAGACGTCAGGAATGGCCGGAACTTTTGTTATCGCGCAAGGTGGCGGCCCGACCGCCGTCATCAACCAGACTGTGGTCGGCGCCACGCTGGAGATCCGCAAACGGCATCCCGGCGCCAAGGTGCTAGGCTCCATCCATGGCGTGCGCGGTGTCCGTGACGGCAACTATGTCGACCTCTCCGCCATTCCGGAAGACCGGCTGCGGCTGATTGCCGGAACGCCGAGTGCAGCACTCGGCTCGACGCGCGACAAACCGGATGCCGCCTATTGCGACGTGATCCTCAACGGGCTGAAGAAGGCCGGCGCCGACGCCTTCATCTATATCGGCGGCAACGACACGTCGGGCACGCAGCAGATCCTGACCGATGCCGCCGGCGGCTCCATCGCTTTCGTCCATGCGCCGAAGACGATCGACAATGATCTTGAGGAAAACGACCACACGCCGGGCTTCATCTCGGCGGCCGAGTTCGTCGCCGGCGCCTTCCTCTCCGTCGACCTCGATTTCCGCGCTTTGCCCGGCATCTATGTCGGCATCGTCATGGGCCGGCATGCCGGTTTTCTCACGGCGGCGGCGGCCGCCTGGCAGCTCGACCCCGACAGCGGCCCGCATCTTGTCTACGTGCCGGAGCGGCCGTTCTCCGCCGCCGGCTTCATCGACGACGTGCGCGCCACGCTCGACCGCCACAAGCGCTGCATCGTCGCCGTGTCGGAAGGGGTGAGCACCGCCGACGGCAAGGCGCTGGTCGAAAGCCTGGTGCCGCCGGAAAAGCTCGAGCGCGACGCGCATGGCAACGTCAAGCTGTCGGGCAGCGACCTGCCGGCCGCACTCGAACGCGCGCTGGCCGAAGGCCTGCCGGGCAAGCGGGCCCGCGTCGACGCGCTCGGCTACATGCCGCGCGGCTATGTCGGCGCCATCAACGCCGTCGACGCGCAGGAGGCCTTCGATGCCGGCGCCTTCGCGGTCTCTGTCGCCGAACAGGGCGGCGGCTCGGTTGCGCTGCAATATGATGGCACAAAGACCGTGCTGAAGAAGGTGCCGCTGAAAAATGTGGCCGGCAAGACCCGCCACATGCCTGACGATTTCATGAAGCCCGACGTCAACCAGCTGTCGGAAGCCGGCATGGCCTATCTCAAGCGGCTGGTGCCGGAAAAGTACAAGGTCGGGAAGCCTTTCGTCTAATGTCAGGCTCACACCTGATGCCGGAATGGTTCAGCAAGAGCATCGTCGACGACTGGACGACGATGCTGACCGAGCCGTTCGTGCATGAGTATGTGCGCGCCAACATCTGGCATCTGCGCGGCCGCGACGCGGACCTCCTGGTCGACACCGGCATGGGGATCTGTCCGCTGGCGCCGGAGATCGAGACGCCGCAGGGCAAGCCGCTGCTGGTCGTCGCCACCCACATCCATCTCGACCATGTCGGCTCGCTGCACGAATTTCCGTGGCGGGCGGGCCCAAAGATGAGCGCCGCGCAGTTCGAAAGCATGGATAAGGCGGCGACCTACGCCTACATGTTCCATGATCTCGAAGGCGCCGTTTCGAAACTGCCGGTGCCGGGCTGGAAGGCAGCCGACTACAAGATCCCATCGGCACCGCTGACACGGGCGCTTGACGAGGGCGACGTGATCGATCTCGGCGACCGGCAATTCCGCGTCCTGCATCTGCCCGGGCATTCGCCGGATTCGATCGCATTGTTCGACGAGGCCGACGGGCTGTTTTTCAGCGGCGACGCCATCTACGACGACACGCTGATCGACTCGCTGCCGGATTCCGACCGTGCCGCCTATGTCAGCACCATGCGACGCCTGCTCGACCTGCCGATCCGCATCGGCCATGGCGGTCACGGACCGAGCTTCGACGGCAAGCGTATGCGTGAGATTGCAAAGGCTTACATCGACCAGACCGGCAGCATCTGAGCTTAGCGGGGCCTTCACGCTGCCGGAAGCGGTCACGCGAATGTGGGACGTCCATCCGCTCAAAAAGAATTAAATCTTTGTAATATAATCGAAAAAACCTAATTTGCCCGCATCCGCGTCCTAGATTCCGGTTTCATCGACCCGAACGGCCGCCGCATGAAGCGAGACAGGCGGCCGCGACGGCCGGTACGCCGAATGGGCCGCTCCCAGACAGGCCACGGCGCCGAACCTAATGTCTCGCACGGACAACGACCATGTCATCCCCAAACATTCTTCGCAGACATCGCGTCGCCGCATTGCTGGGCGCCGCCCTCATCATCTCCCCCTTCGTCGTTTCATTTGCTCAAAGTGCCGGCAACACAGGCGTGAGCAACGTTGTCGCGACGACCCAGACCCCTGTCGCCGGTATCACCGCCCCCAACGGCTCCTTTGCGCCGATCGTAGCGGCCGACAAGCCGGCGGTGGTGACGGTCACAACGATCATGAAAGCGCAGCCGGCAAATGACGACGACGGAGCGCCTCTCGGCAACTCGCCGTTCGACCAGTATTTCCGTCAATTCTTCGGTGACCAGGGCATGCCCGCTCCGCAGACACCGCCACAGCAGGCGCAACGAGCCGAAGCGCTCGGTTCGGGCTTCATCATTGGTGCCGACGGCACCATCGTCACCAACAATCACGTCGTCGACGGCGCCTCCTCGATCAAGGTGACGCTCGATGACGGCACCGAACTTCCCGCCAAGCTCGTCGGCCGCGACGCCAAGAACGATCTCGCCGTGCTCAAGATCAAGACCGACAAGCCCTTGCCGACGGTCAAATGGGGCGATTCCGACCGGCTGATGACCGGCGACCAGGTGCTGGCGATCGGCAATCCGTTCGGCATCGGCACCACTGTGACGGCAGGCATCGTGTCTGCACGCGGCCGCGACCTGCATAGCGGGCCGTTCGACGATTTCATCCAGATCGACGCGCCGATCAACCATGGCAATTCCGGCGGCCCGCTGGTGGATGTGAACGGCAATGTCGTCGGCATCAACACGGCGATCTATTCGCCCAATGGCGGCAGTGTCGGCGTCGGCTTCGCCATCCCGTCGGACCAGGCGCAGAAGGTCGTCGCCAAGCTGATGAAGGACGGTTCCATCCAGTACGGCTATCTCGGCGTCGAGATCCAGCTGGTGACGCCTGACGTGGCAAGCGCCATCGGGCTCGATCATGCCGGCGGCGCGCTGGTTTCCAAGGTCAATGACAGTTCGCCCGCGGCGAGTGCCGGCGTCGAAACTGGCGATGTCATCACCGGCTTCGCCGGACAGGACGTGAAGGATCCCAAGGATCTGTCGCGCGCCGTCGCCGATGTCGCGCCCGGCGCCAAGGAGACGCTGGATGTCTGGCGCAAGGGCAAGGCCATGCAGATTTCCGTCGATGTCGGGCAAAACAGCGACGATGTGAAGACGGCATCGACTGATAGTTCCGATACGCCGAGCACCGAACAGGGCTCCCGCGCGCCGGCGATCGGCCTTGGCCTGATGGACCTCACATCAGACATTCGCCAGCAGATGAACCTCGCCGACAACGAGCGTGGCGCGGTGGTTGCGCGCGTCAATCCCGACAAGGCGGCGGCCGCTGCCGGCATCCAGCCCGGCGATATCATCGTTGCCGTCAACCAGGCCCCAGTGAAGAGCGCCAAGCAGGTCACGCAGGCGATCGCGCAGGCCAGCAGATCCGGCCGCAAGTCGGTGCTGCTGCTGGTCGAACGCGACGGTGGCCAGATCTATGTCGCCGTGCCGTTCGCCAATGGCTGAGGCGCTCTGCCGGATTTGACGGTGGCAGGCTCGTCGCGACGAGCCCGCCACTCAGTGCCATCTAGAGCTTGCGCAGCGCTACTTCCTCGATCAGGTGGTCGGCGCCCTTTCGCAGAATGAGATCGGCGCGGGCCCGCGTCGGCAGGATGTTTTCGCGCAAATTCTTCAGATTGATGTTGGTCCACAGGCCTTCGGCGATGGCGCGCGCCGAATCCTCCGAAAGCTGCGAATAGCGGTGGAAGAAGGAGTCCGGATTGCGGAAAGCGGTCTCGCGCAACCGCATGAAGCGCGAGATGTACCATTCGTGGATCAGCTTCTCGTCGGCATCGATATAGATGGCGAAGTCGAAAAAGTCGGACAGGAAGGGCACGATCTTGCCGTCCTGTGGCAGCTTGCCCGGCTGCAGGACATTAATGCCTTCGAAGATCAGAATATCAGGCCGGTCGATGGTGACGAACTCGCCGGGAATGACGTCATAGGTGAGATGCGAATAGACCGGCGCGCGGACATCGGGCAGCGCCGACTTGATGCCCGAAAGGAAGCGCAGCAGCGCCCCGACATCATAGCTGTCAGGAAAACCCTTGCGTTCCATCAGGTTTTCGCGGCGCAGAACCTCATTGGGCAGCAGAAAACCGTCGGTGGTGATTAGATCGACCTTGGGGCTCGATGGCCAGCGCGCCAGAAGCTCCTTCAGCACGCGTGCGGTGGTCGATTTGCCGACCGCGACGGAGCCGGCAATGCCGATGATGAACGGCGTCTTGACGATGTCGACGGCGTTGAAGAAGGCCTGGCGCTGCCGGAACAGAAGCTGGCTCGCCTCGACATGGGCGGACAAGAGCCGCGACAGCGACAGATAGATGCGCTTGACCTCCTCGAGGTCGACCGGATCGTTGAGCGATCGCAGGCGGCGGAATTCGTCCTCGCTTAGCGTCAGCGGCGTGTCGGCGCGGAATCGCGACCATTGCTCGGCCGAAAAGAAACGAAAGGGGGAATATTTCTCGGTTGGCGCGAGCTGATCCATCGAGATACCTGCCCTCCCTCGCGGTCAGCCCTTGGGCCGTGACGCCTTCTCGGCGATGCCCGAACGGCCGGTGCGGCCTTCGAGTTCCTTGAGCACGTCGCTCAACGGAACACCCGAGAGGCCGAGAACGACGAGCCAATGATATATAAGATCGGCACTTTCGGAAACGAGGCCCTGTTTGTCGCCCTTGACGGCGGCAATCACGGTCTCGATCGCCTCCTCGCCGAGCTTCTGGGCCGCCTTGTCGATGCCGCGGGCGAACAGTTTCGCTGTCCAAGAGTCCGGATCGCCGGATTGGGCACGGTCCCTGATGATTGTCTCCAGGTCGGAGAACGAAAATTCAGCCATGGCGCCTAGGGCCCTTTTCTTAGCCGGACAGGCTCTAGGGCCGAACGCCCGAGGAGTCCAGCCGCATCGGCAGCCCGGCCTCGGCCATATGCGCCTTGGCCTGTGCTATGGTGTAGGTGCCGAAATGGAAGATCGAGGCCGCCAGCACCGCGCCGGCATGGCCGTCGCGAATGCCTTCGACCAGGTGATCCAGCGTGCCGACGCCGCCCGACGCGATGACCGGCGCACGCACCGCATCGGCGATCGCACGTGTCAGCGCGATGTCGTAGCCGGCCTTGGTGCCGTCGCGGTCCATCGAGGTCAACAGGATCTCGCCGGCGCCGCGATCGACCATTTTGCGGGCGAATTCGACCGCGTCTATGCCGGTCTTCTCGCGCCCGCCATGGGTGAAGATCTCCCAGCGGTCGGCCTCGCCGGCGCCGGAGACCTTCTTGGCGTCGATGGCGACGACGATGCACTGGTTGCCGAACTTGTCGGCGGCTTCGGCGACGAAATCCGGGTTCTTCACCGCAGCCGTGTTGATCGACACCTTGTCGGCGCCGGCCAAAAGTAGCTTCCTGATGTCGGCGACCTGGCGCACGCCGCCGCCGACAGTCAGCGGCATGAAGCACTGTTCGGCGGTGCGGGCGATGACATCGAAGATGGTTTCACGGTTGTCCGATGAAGCCGTTATGTCGAGGAAGCAAAGCTCGTCGGCACCTGCGGCGTCATAGGCCTTGGCCGCCTCGACCGGGTCGCCGGCGTCGATGAGGTCGACGAAGTTGACGCCCTTGACGACACGGCCGTCCTTGACGTCGAGGCACGGGATGACGCGGGCTTTCAGCATCAGCGGCCCTCTATCGTGGCGATGAGATCGTTGAGCAGCTTGCCAACCAGCGGCGGCACGTCAGCCTGGGCATCGAAAGCCGGATCGTAGGCGGAAACGGTGATGCCGACGACCGGCACCGCCAGTGCCATGGCGCAGGCCGCGTCGCGCAACTGTTCCGGGTTCGGCCCGCCTGACGTGACATAGCGGTTGGCCTGCAGATCCTTGGGGTCGTGCACGTCGAGATCGAGGTGCATGTGCACGCTTTTGGCGCCTGCGGCCTGCAGCTTTTGCGTCGCTTGCACGACCCCGGTACATTCGGTGCGGATCACGGGCAAGGTCTTGAGGAGCTGCTCCTCGGCCGGATCGAGATCACGGGCGTTGACGAGCACGCAGCGTGACGGATCGATCGGCTTGAAGCCGGGAACGGCCCCTGCCATCGGGCGCCAGCACAGGCCAAGCACCGTCGCCAGCGCCATGCCGTCGAGAAAGCCGTATGTGGAGGTCTCGGGCGTGTTGAGGTCACCGTGCTGATCGGCCCAGATGATCGCATCGGCGCCCTCGCCGGCGACCGCGCCGGCTGATGTCAGGCAGTTTCCGGCCAGCACGATGGGGAACCGCCCCCTGTCGATGGCAATGCGGACCTCGCCGGAGACCGCGTTGCAGACGGCAAAGCCGGTGGCGATCTCGCGCTCCTGCTCGGCACCGACCCTGCCGATATCCTCAACCGCGACATCGTGGCCGGCCATGGTCAGGGCATCGACGAGGCCGCCTGCGATCAGCGCATCCGGGCCCTGGCCCATGCCGCCATGATAGTGGCCGCTGTCATAGGAGGCGAGGATGAGGGTGATTTTCACGATTTCGCCTCCGCCACCGGCCGGCCCCGCAGGATCGCCAATGCCTCGGCCGGGTCGATGCGGCCGTCATAGAGCGCGCGGCCCGAGATGGCGCCTTCGAGCTTCTGCGCGTCGGGCATGGTCATGCGCACGATGTCGGCGATCGAGGCAAGGCCGCCCGACGCGATGACCGGGATCGATACGGCCTCGGCGAGGTCAATGGTTGAGTCCCAGTTGATGCCGGTCAGCACGCCGTCGCGATCGATGTCGGTGTAGATGATGGCGGCGACGCCGGCGCCCTCGAATTTCCTCGCCAGTTCGATGACGCCGAGGCTCGACGCCTCGGCCCAGCCCTCGACCGCCACCTTGCCGCCCTTGGCGTCGATGCCGACGGCCACCTTGCCTGGGAAAGCCTTGCAGGCCTGCCTGACCAGCTCGGGATCGCGCACCGCCACCGTGCCGAGGATGACGCGGGCCAGCCCTCGGTCGAGCCAGTCCTCGATCTGTTCCAGCGTGCGGATGCCACCGCCGAGCTGCACCGGGTTCTTCGTCGCCTTGAGGATGGCGCCAACCGCCGCGCTGTTGACGCTCTGGCCCTTGAAGGCGCCGTTGAGGTCCACGACATGCAGCCATTCGAAGCCTTGGTCCTCGAAGGCTTTTGCCTGCGCGGCGGGATCATCGTTGTAGATGGTCGCGGTTGCCATGTCGCCGTGCTTCAGGCGCACGCATTTGCCGTCCTTCAGGTCGATGGCGGGAAACAGGATCACGATTCAGGCGCCCTTCTTGCTCATGCTCTAGGGCCTCCAACGGAGGAAATTGGTGATGAGCGCCAGGCCCAGCGCCTGGCTCTTCTCCGGATGGAACTGCGTGCCGACGAGATTGTCGCGGGCGACTGTCGCCGTCACCGGGCCGCCATAGTCGGCTTCAGCCAGAATCTCGTCCGGCTTCCTTGCGTCGAGATGGTAGGAATGGACGAAATAGGCGTGCAGCCCCGCTGCGCCGGTCGGAATGCCGGCAAACAGCGGGTGCTGGCGCCTGAGCTCGATCGTGTTCCAGCCGATCTGCGGAATTTTCAGCGCCGGATCGGCGGGCGTGATCTCCTTGACGTCGCCCGATATCCAGCCAAAGCCATGGGTGATGGTCTTTTCCAGGCCGCGCTCGGACATCAGCTGCATGCCGACGCAGATGCCGAGGAAAGGCCGGCCCCTAGCAATAGCGACCTCCTCGACCGCTTCCCACATGCCGTCGACGGCGCGCAAGCCTGCCGCGCAGTCGGCATAGGCGCCGACGCCGGGCAGGACGATACGGTCGGCCGTGCGCACCCGGTCGGCATCCGCCGTCAGGTCGATCTCGGCCGCTATGCCGGCTTCGCGCGCGGCGCGCTCGAAGGCCTTGGTGGCCGAGCGCAGATTGCCCGAGCCGTAGTCGATAATTGCTACCCGCATGTCAGGGTCTTCCCGGGATGTGGGTCAAGCCCAGCGCGATGCCGGGCTGCGCCGGGCGGGCCAGGGCGGCATCGGGGACGATGCGCGGCGCGGGCGTGGTTTCTTCCGCCTGCTCCTCGACCTCCAGCGCATAGCGTATGTCGGCGTCGTCGAGCCGGCCGGCCTGAACCACGCCCCATTCATGCCAGCCGCGCCGGCGAAGCGCCGCGATGCGCAACCCCTGCCCTTCCAGGCCGACATAGAACGAAACGAGCAGCGACAGCAATGAACTGGCCAAGCCGAGGCCGAGCGTTTCGCCAAGCGTCGAAAGCAGGGCCATGACGACGAAGGCAAGTCCTGCTTCGATCCATAGCCGATGCCAAGCAAGCCATAGCGGCGGCACCAGCAGACCGATCCAGGTGAAGCCGTCGCGGACAAAGGTCGTTGTGTCGACCTTTTCGCTGCGGCCGGGCGGTTCCATCACGACATAGGCGGCCATGGCGCTATCCCTTCAACGATCCCTTGGTGGAAGGAACCGCGTCCGGCTGGCGCGGGTCGTGCTCAAGTGCGGCGCGCAGCGCGCGAGCCACCGCCTTGAAGCAGGTTTCGGCGATGTGGTGGTTGTTGGCGCCATAATGGTTGGTGACATGCAGCGTGATGCCGGCATTCTGCGCCAGCGCCTGGAAGAATTCCCGCACCAGTTCGGTGTCGAAGGTGCCGATCTTGGGCGACGAGAAGGATACGTTCCAGACAAGGAACGGCCGGCCAGACACGTCGATCGCCGCGCGTGTCAGCGTCTCGTCCATGGCAAGGTCGATCGAGGCATAGCGCATGATGCCGCGCCGCTCACCCAGCGCCTTGGTCAGCGCCTGGCCAAGCGCGATGCCGGTGTCCTCGACCGTGTGGTGATCGTCTATGTGCAGGTCGCCCTTGGCCCTGACCGTCATGTCGATCAGCGAATGGCGCGAAAGCTGGTCCAGCATATGGTCGAAGAAGCCAACGCCCGTGGCGATATCGGATTTGCCCGAGCCGTCGACATGGATCGACACCGAGATGTCGGTTTCCTTGGTCTTGCGGCTGGCTTCGGCGGAACGGGGCGCCATCACTCTATCCTTGTCCCAGCGGTTCACATGGTGACCGGTTCACAGGCTTCAAGCGCTCGCGGGCTTGAAAACGAATGCCTTCTATCAGCATGATCCGGCGATTGCCAGTTGCCTCGCACAGAGGTATCGGCCTTGCCGGAAAGGCGGTTTGCAATCATGGGTCCCATGCATACATATGGCCGATAAATCACTCGTACCGCGCCAATCGCCTTTTGGGATCGCGCGAATCGGAGCCAATAAATGTCTGATAATCTGACCATGCACGCCACGACCATCGTGACGGTGCGCAAGGGCAACAAGGTGGTGATCGCCGGCGACGGCCAGGTCAGCCTTGGCCAGACCATCATGAAGGGCAATGCCCGCAAAGTCCGCCGCATCGGCAAGGGCGGCAATGTGATCGCCGGTTTCGCCGGCGCCACCGCAGATGCCTTCACGCTGCTGGAACGGCTGGAAGCCAAGCTTGAACAATATCCCGACCAGCTGACGCGCGCCTGCGTCGAGCTCGCCAAGGACTGGCGCACCGACCGCTATCTGCGTCGGCTGGAGGCGATGATGCTGGTGGCCGACAAGTCGGTCTCGCTGGCGCTGACAGGCACCGGCGACGTGCTCGAACCCGAACATGGCGTCATGGCCATTGGTTCGGGCGGCAATTTCGCGCTGGCCGCGGCGCGGGCGCTGATGGACACCGACAAGGACGCCGAGGAGATCGCCCGCAAGGCGATGCAGATCGCCTCCGACATCTGCGTCTACACCAACAACAATTTTATTGTCGAAACGCTCGATGCCGCCTGAGAAGGTGGCGCTCTATGATTTTCGGCCGGTCACAGAAAAGACCTGCCGATGATCGCCGGCTGGCTCGCCGAGCCGCATGTCGCCGAGTGGTGGAACGATCCGGAGACGGAAATCGCCGAGATTCGCGATCATATCGACTCGATTTCGGTCGAGCCGCTGATCGTCGAACTCGACGGCAAGCCGATTGCCTATCTGCAGAGCTACGACCCGCATTTGGAAGACGACCATCCCTATGCCGACCAGCCGTTCGGCACACTCGGCATCGATCTCACGATCGGCCGGCCGGAGCTGGTCGGCATCGGCCATGGCTCGGCGATTGTGCGCCAGTTCGTCGACGATCTGTTCGAGGAAGGTGTGCCCCGCGTCATCATCGACCCCGATCCGGCCAATCTCAGGGCCATCCGCGCCTATGAAAAAGCCGGATTCCAGGCCATAGACCGCAGGCAATCGGTCTATGGCGACGTCGTGCTGATGGCGATCGATGCCGATGATGATGACGAGGGGGAATAACCAGATGAGCAAACCAGGGGCGGACGATGGCTATTCGGCCTATGAAGACAGCTGGCGCATGGGTCTTCTGCTCGTCCTTGGCCTGCTCATCTTCCAGGCCGGGGCGCTCTATGGCATGGGCCGGACACCGATCTGCACCTGCGGCTACGTCAAACTCTGGCATGGCGTGGTGAACAGTTCGGAGAATTCCCAGCACATTGCCGACTGGTACACCTTCTCGCACATCATCCACGGCTTCCTGTTCTATGCCTTGGCACGGTTCCTGTTTCCGCGTTCGCCGATCGGCTTGCGGCTGGCATTCGCGGTCCTGATCGAGGGCGGCTGGGAGCTGCTGGAGAACAGCCCGTTCATCATCGAGCGTTACCGCGCCGGCACCATTTCGCTCGACTATTACGGCGACAGCATCATCAATTCGGTGTCCGACACACTGGCCATGGTGCTGGGATTTGTGATGGCGCGAAGGCTACCTATATGGGTGATCGTTAGCCTCGCCATCCTTTTCGAACTGGGTACCGGCTATCTCATCCGGGACAATCTGACACTCAACGTGATCATGCTGCTGCATCCGTTCGAGGCCATCAAGCAGTGGCAAAGTGGAATTTAGCTATGACGACATTTTCTCCCCGCGAAATCGTTTCGGAACTCGACCGCTTCATCATCGGCCAGAAGGACGCCAAGCGCGCCGTGGCCATCGCCTTGCGCAACCGCTGGCGCCGCCAACAGCTGGTAGGCCAGATGCGCGAAGAGGTGATGCCGAAGAACATCCTGATGATCGGCCCGACCGGCGTCGGCAAAACCGAGATCTCACGCCGCCTGGCGCGGCTCGCCGGTGCGCCTTTCGTCAAGGTCGAGGCGACCAAGTTCACCGAAGTCGGCTATGTCGGCCGCGATGTCGAGCAGATCATCCGCGACCTCGTCGAGATCGCCATCGGCCTGGTGCGCGAAAAGATGCGCGAAGACGTCAAGGCGCGTGCCCACATCAATGCCGAGGAACGCGTGCTGGAAGCGCTGGTCGGCAAGACCGCCAGCCCGGCGACGCGCGACAGCTTCCGCAAGAAGCTGCGCGACGGCGAACTCGACGACAAGGAAATCGAGATCGAAGTGGCCGACACCGGCAATGGCGGTATGCCCGGCTTCGAGATTCCCGGCATGCCGGGCGCCAATATCGGCGTGCTCAACATCAACGACATGCTGTCGAAGGCGATGGGCGGCAAGAAGACCAAGTCGCGCAAGACCACGGTGAAAGAGTCCTACGACCTGCTGGTCAGCGACGAGTCCGACAAGCTGCTCGACCAGGACGAGGTGGTGCGCCGGGCGCTCGACGCGACGGAAAATGACGGCATCGTCTTCCTCGACGAGATCGACAAGATCGCCGCGAGATCCGACATTTCCGGCGGGCCTTCGCGCGAAGGCGTGCAGCGCGACCTGCTGCCACTGGTCGAAGGCACGACGGTGGCGACCAAATACGGACCGTTGAAGACGGATCACATATTGTTCATCGCTTCGGGCGCGTTCCACGTCTCGAAGCCGTCCGACCTTTTGCCCGAATTGCAGGGCCGCCTGCCGATCCGCGTCGAGTTGCGCGCGCTGGAAAAGGACGATTTCGTCCGCATCCTGACCGAGACGGAAGCCAGCCTCATCAAGCAGTATATCGCGCTGATGAAAACCGAGGGCGTCGACCTGACCTTCACCGACGACGCCATCGATTCGCTGGCCGGCATAGCCGTCGATCTCAATGCCAGCGTCGAGAATATCGGCGCCAGACGGCTGCAGACGGTGATGGAACGCGTGCTGGACGAGATTTCGTATGATGCGCCCGACCGCAACGGCACATCAGTCACCATCGACGCCGCCTATGTGGAAAAGCATGTCGGCGATCTCTCGCGAAACACAGATTTGTCGCGTTTCATCCTTTAAACGACGGTAGCGGGTCATTCCGGCGCCGGCCTAGGCAATATTCCGGCGAATAGAACCATGTGTGGCCAGATGGTACCATCTGGCCACCTTTCGTCTTGCCGGGTGAAGGGGCGCTCTCGACTCAACCCAGAGCACTACCGTAGTTTGCCCGCAAGATTTGCAGGCGGCGGCGCATGAAAAAACTGATCCCAGTCCTTCTCGGCTTGACGCTGGCGGCGACGCTGTTCGCGGCTGAGGCGGCGACATTGGTGCCGGCGGGAAACCGCAATGCCGAGCAGCCCGATATTCCCGGCGCCTCGAGCCGGCGCACGCAGGCGACCAACACCACCTTCCAGGCAAAATACCGCAAGGTCTATGCCTTGCTGCAGAACGACCCCGATCTGCGCGGCAAGATCAAGAAGGCCGCTTCCGCCTATGGCATCGATCCGATGCATATCGTCGGCGCCATTGTCGGCGAGCACACCTACAATGTCGACGCCTATGACCGGCTGCAGACCTATTACGTAAAGGCGATCTCCTACCTCTCCAGCAAGCTGTCCTTCGCCTATGATGGCGAGGACATCACCGATTTCGTGCAGCGGCCGGAGTTCAAGAAATGCGCTATGTCCGACAGCTATGATCTGTGGGAATGCCGCGAGCAGGTGTGGAACCATTCATTTCGCGGCAAGAATGTTGGCGGCGAGGACTTTCCCGACGACCGTTTCGGCGCCACCTTCTTCCAACCCTACTATGCCGGCCAGACTTTTGGGCTCGGCCAGCTCAACCCTTTGACGGCACTGCAGATGAGCGATCTCGTGCACAAGGTGTCGGGCCTGCCGAAGCTCGACGTCGGCGACCCCAATTCGGTTTACAAGACCATCATGGATCCGGATCTGACCTTGCCTTATGTCGCGGCGACGATCAGGAAATCGATCGATGCCTATAAGAGCATTGCCGGTTTCGACATTTCGGGCAATCCGGGGCTGACCGCCACGCTCTACAATGTCGGCAATCCGGAGCAGCGCGCCTATGCGCTGAAGGCGGAAAACGACAAGCGCCGCGCCGCCGGCGAGCCGGAAAAATTGCCGGAAGAGAATTATTACGGCTGGCTGGTCAACGACAAGCTGCCGGAGCTGAAGGCGCTGTTCTAGGGCGCCTCAGGCCGCCAGCAACGACTTCAGCTTGACGGCCTGCGATCCCAGCGCTTCTGCCGCCGGCCTGGCCTGCTTGCCGATCAGCATTTCGGCCAGCCGGATGTCGCGGGCGACCGCATTGCCGGGACCTATGCCGCTCGCTGCGACCAGCCTGCCATCCCCGGCCAGATGGAAGAGGATGAAGGCGCCGTCGCCGAGATCTCGGCGCACCGTGCTTTTGCCTTCGTCCGAAAGGCCTGCGATCTGCAGCGACAAGCCATACTGATCCGACCAGAACCACGGCACCGCCGCATGCGCCTCGCCGGCACCAAGCATGTTTTTAGCCGCGAGCGCGCCCTGTTCCTGGGCATTGCGCCAGGCCTCCAGCCGCACACGGCGGCCGCCATAGACGGCAAGCGGGAATGAGCAACAGTCGCCGGCGGCAAAGATGTCGGGATCGCTGCTGCGCAGCTCGGCATCGACCGCAATGCCGTTGTCGATAGCCAGGCCGGCTTCGGCCGCGAGCCCGGTCACCGGCACGGCGCCGATGCCGATGATGGCTAGATCGGCTGTGATTTCGCGCCCGCCGGCAAGCGTCACGCGTACCTCGTTGCCATCGTCAGCGATGGACGCGATGCCGTCGCCGCACAGGATGTCGACGCCTTCGGCGACATGCGCCTCATGGATGATCTCGGCGATCTCTGCCGGGACACCGCGCATCAGGATGCGCGGCTGTGCTTCGATGACGGTGACCGCGGCGCCGAGCTTGCGGGCAGAGGCTGCGAGTTCGAGGCCAATGAAGCCGCCGCCGATGACGGCAATGCGGTTGCCGGCGCTGAGATGGGCGCGAATGGCCAGCGCATCAGCGAAAGTCCTGAGATAGACGCAGCGCGCGCCAAGGCCAGGCATCGGCAGTTTGCGCGGGGTCGAGCCGGTCGCCAGCAGGAGCTTGTCGTAGGGCAGCATCGAACCGTCCGACAGGCGCACCGTATGCGCCGCACGATCGATCGCAACGGCCTGGAGGGAATGGATATGCCGGATCGATTTCTCCACCAGGACCGCGTCGCTGGTGATCGCCTTGATTTCCGGCGCGTCGCTGGCCATCGCCTCCTTGGACAGAGGCGGCCGTTCGTAGGGCAGATGCGGCTCGTCGCCGATCAGGGTCACCGGCCCGTCATAGCCAAGATCGCGCAGCGTGAGCGCTGCCCTCCCGCCGCACTCGCCGGCCCCAATGATGACCATTCCGCGCGCCATATCCATCACCCGATCTGAACGAGGACTTTGCCGGCGTCGACCTTGACCGGATAGGTTTTCAGGTTGACGCAGACCGGCGCGCCCCGGGCCGCGCCCGTCTTGTAGTTGAAGCGGCCATTGTGCTTGGGGCATTCGATGATGTCGTCCATCACCAGCCCGTCGGCGAGATGCACCTTCTCATGCGTGCAAAGCCCGTCCGTGGCGAAATATTCGTCGTCGGGGCTGCGATAGATCGCGAAGGTGCGCCCGCCATGATCGAAGCGCATCACATCCTCTTCATCGATGTCGTCGGCAGCACAGGCCTCGACCCAGTCGCTCATTCGGTCCTCCCAAAGCAATTTCAGGAAAAGTACGCAGCGGTTTTCCGTCCGGAATTGCGTTAAAATCAAGAGCCTAAAATGGACTCGCCGCGATCATTCCGCTGCGGCGGCGACGGCATCGCTGTGGAATTCTTCGCGATACGGCCTGGCGGTCGGCGGCAGTTCGCGCCTGAGGAAATAGTCCTCGTTGCGCAGCTGGCGCAGGAAGACCGGGATCATCTCGCGGTAGCCGGCCAGGATCGACGGCGTCGGCGCCGGCAAATCGTGCTTGATCAGCGCATGTAGCTTCGGCAGCGCATGGTAGGGCACCATCGGGAACATGTGATGCTCGACGTGATAGTTCATGTTCCAGTAGATGAAGCGGCTGATCGGGTTCATGTAGACGGTGCGGCTGTTCAGCCGGTGGTCGATGACATTGTCGGCAAGGCCGCCATGCTGCAGCAGGCCAACCATGACGTGATGCCAGGCGCCGTAGAGCCTGGGCAGGCCGACCAGCATCAAGGGCAGCAACGAGCCGGAATACAGCGCAAGCGCGATGGTTGCGGCATAGATCGCGGTCCAGATGCGGGCGATGCGGATCGCCTTGCCCTGCTCCTGCTCGGGAATGAAGGTCTTTTCAGCCGCGCTGATGTTGCCGGCGGCGTTGCGCAGCATGTCCGACATCGCGTGCCAGGCATCGAGGATGCCGACAAAGCCAAGCAGCGCGCGCACCAGATCCGGCGGCCGCATGACCGAGATTTCCGGGTCGCGGCCGACGATGATGGTGTCGGTGTGATGGCGCGTATGGCTCCAGCGCCAGGTCACTGGATTGCGCATGATCATGAAGCAGGCGATCTGATAGACCGCATCATTCATCCACTGCGTCCGGAAAGCCGTGCCGTGGCCGCATTCGTGCCAGCGTGAATCCGTCGATGAGCCGTAGAGCACGCCGTAGACGAAGAAGAACGGCACGCACCACCAGCTGCCCCAGAACCAGGCGCCGCCGGCACCGCTGACGATGAGGGCGGCGAGCCAGATCGCGGTGTCGCGGATCGCCGGCCCGTCGGAGCGCTGCATCAGCTCCTTCATCTGCTTGCGGGGAATATCGGTGTGATACCACTCGGCCGCCGACAGGCCGTTTTCCACGGCGAGCTTGGCGTCGCGGCCGATCAGGCTGTAGTCACGCCGGGACGGCGCAGCGGTCATGATTGCCTCCTCGGCGGGGCATTCGCCCAAGCGAATGCCGGTTACCCAGCCTGAAAGTACTGCTTGCTCATGATAGACTCAACATCATAAAGATAGTTTCTATCATTTCCTATCAGAACGATGTATCCTGTGTCCAGCAATCGAACGAGGGCGATCATGGCGAAACGGCCGACCATATCCGATCTGGCGCGCATCTCCGGCGTCAGCGTTGCGACGGTGGACCGCGTGCTCAACAATCGCCTGCCCGTGCGCGAGGACACCGCGCGGCGCGTCTACGAGACCGCGACCGAGATCGGCTATCACGCGGCCGGCCTGATCAAGCAGCGGATGCGCCATGAACTGCCGGAGTACCGGCTCGGCTTCCTGCTTTTGCGAGGCAACGATGTCTTCTACGGCGATTTCGCAGCGGAGCTCGAACTGGCGGTCTCGCAATCGCAGCGGTTTCGTGGCGCCGCAACCATCGACTTCGCCAGCTCCCTTGTCCCAGACGAGATCGCCGCCCAGATGCGCAGGCTGGCAGCAAAATCGAGGGCCATTGCCGTTGTCGGTCCGGATCATCCGACCCTGACGGCGGCGGTCGAAGCGTTGAAGGCGAGAGGGCAACCGGTCTTCTCGCTGCTGTCCGATTTTGCCGCCGGCATCCGCGAGGGCTATGTCGGCCTCGATAACCGCAAGGTCGGCCGTACCGCGGCCTGGATGATCGCCAGGGCGGCCCGGCAGCCCGGCAAAGTCGCCTCTTCGTCGGCAGCCATCGCTTTCACGGCCACGAGTTGCGCGAGATCGGCTTCCGCTCTTTCTTTCGCGAGCATGCACCCGACTTCAGCGTGCTGGAAACGCTGGTCAATCTGGAGGCAAACCAGGTGACCCATGATGCGATGATCGATCTTCTGGCGCGCTATCCGGATCTTGCCGGCTGCTACGTCGCGGGCGGCGGCATGGAAGGCGCGGTCTCGGCGCTGCGGGCGGCAAAGCCCGTGAATATGCCGGTGGTCGTCTGCAACGAGATCAACGCCGAGTCGCGCGCCGCACTCGCCGACAACATCCTCACCATGGTGATCTCCACGCCGCTGGCCGCGCTCTGCCGCGAACTGGTCGACCGGATGGTGCATGCCATCGAAGCCGGCGCGGCCAACGCGCCTGGCCAGACCTTCCTGCCCTTCGACATCTACCTGCCGGAAAATATCTAGCCTTTCCCGCGCGAGAGCAGCGGCCGGAATGATAGAATCCATCAGACCGATCCGAAAATCCGGCGGCAGGCTGCGGAATCGCCCTTGACGTTCCGCCGGAATGGAATAAATATTTCACCAACTGTACATTTTGGTTCTTTCGTTCCGTAACATCTGTTTCAAACGGAGGGTTCGGCATTCCAGCCCAAGCGGGGATGCCACACGGAGCGAAGCGATATCAGGGAGAGATTCCCCGGGGAGATCGGGGATTCCGGATAGATCGGTGCAACCGGACACCAAAAGTGGAGGAGAGATACAATGAAGAAACTGCTTTTGGGCGTCGCCTTCGCGGCGCTGATGAGTTCATCGGCAATGGCCGCCAAGATCGGCGTATCGATGGCCAAGTTCGACGACAACTTCCTCACCGTGCTGCGCAACGGCATGATCGCGCAGGCCAAGGGCATGAGCGGCGTCGAACTGCAGGTCGAAGACGCACAGAACGACGTTGCCAAGCAACTCGACCAGATCAAGAACTTCGCCGCTTCGGGCGTCGACGCGATCATCGTCAACCCGGTCGACACCTCGGCGACGCAGGCGATGTCCGATGCCGCCGCCGCGGCGAAAATCCCGCTCGTCTATGTCAACCGCGAGCCGGTCAATGTGAACACGCTGCCCGACAACCAGGCCTTCGTCGCCTCGAACGAGGCCGATTCCGGCACGCTCGAGACCAAGGAAGTCTGCCGCCTGTTCAAGGAAGCCGGCAAGAAGGAAGCCAATGTCTATGTGATCATGGGCGAGCTCTCCAACCAGGCCGCCGTGCAGCGAACCAAGGACATCGACAACGTGATCGCCACGCCGGATTGCAGCTTCATCAAGATCATCGATAAGCAGACCTCGAACTGGAACCGCGATGAAGCCCAGAACCTGATGACAAACTGGCTGTCGACCGGCAAGAAGTTCGATGGCGTGATCGCCAACAACGACGAAAGCGCCATCGGCGCCATCCAGGCGATGAAGGCCGCCAACATCGACATGAAGACCGTTGTCGTCGGTGGTGTGGACGCCACCCAGGACGCGCTTGTGGCGATGAAGGCGGGCGACCTTGATGCGACCGTGTTCCAGGATGCGGCTGGCCAGGGCGCAGGCGCGCTGGATGCGGCGCTGAAGCTGGCCAAGGGCGAGAAGGTCGAACACAAGGTCTATATCCCGTTCCAGCTTGTCACGCCGGCGAACATTGACAAGTTCATGAAGAAGAACTGAGCCACGGACATACGGAGCGGCGCGCAAAAGACAGCGCCGCTCCCCTTTCCCTCAGCGCCTGAACGCGCGAGGAACGACCGCGGCTGACGGAGGATGGAAGATTGGCACAGACATCTCATGGCGTCGGAGGGCTCACCTACGATGCGAAAAAGCGCGCATGGCCAGCCGAATTCAACGTTTTCCTGGCGCTCGTCATTCTCGTCGTCATCTTCGAAGCGATCGGCCGCATCTTTCTCGGCGACAGTTTCCTGTTCAACACCCGCAGCGACGTCTCGGGGATCTTCAATGAGGCCCGCCTGCAGATTATCATCCTGCAGGTGTCGATCGTCGGCATCATCGCCATCGGCGTGACGCAAGTCATCATTTGCGGCGGCATCGACCTGTCTTCCGGTTCGATCGTCGGCGCGACCGCCATGATCGCCATGAGTTTCGCCCAGGTGGCAACCGTCAACGGCAATCCCAACCCGAAGGCGATGTTCCTGGCGCAAGGCTGGACCGACCTGCCCGTCATCGTGCCGTTGCTGGTGGCGATCGGCTGTGGGCTGCTCGCCGGCCTCGTCAATGGCTCATTGATCGCCTACACGCGCATTCCACCCTTTATCGCCACGCTCGGCATGATGGTCACCGCGCGCGGCATCGCCAAATGGTGGTCCAAGGGGCAGCCGATCTCGTTTCCAACCGACAGTTTCGCGGCGATCGGCAAGGGCCTGATGCCCGTCATCATCTTCCTGTCGCTGGCCGTGCTGTTCCAGCTCATCATGAGCTACACTCGCTACGGCAAGCATTGTTATGCGATCGGCTCCAACGAGGACGCCGCGCGCATGTCCGGCATCAAGATCGCCAACCACAAGATCCTGGTCTACGTCATCGCCGGGATTCTCGCCTCGCTCGCCGCGGTGGTGCTCTCGTCCAAGAACCTCACCGCCCAGGCCGGCATGGGCGTTATGTACGAACTCGACGCCATCGCCATGGCGGTCATCGGCGGCGTCTCGCTGTCGGGCGGCCGCGGCTCGATCATCGGCACGGTGATCGGCTCGCTGATCTTCGGCGTCATCATTTCCGGCTTCACCTTCCTGCGCCTCGACGCCTACTACCAGGAGATGGTCAAGGGCGTGATCATCGTCGGCGCGGTCGTTCTCGACCAGTGGCGCCAACGCCTGCGGGCATTGAGGGCTTGACCATGTCAGACATCGTCCTGAAGACCGAAAACCTGACCAAGCGCTATGGCGGCGTGCATGCGCTGGAAGGCGCCAACTTCGAGCTGCGCAAGGGCGAGCATGTCGCCATCATGGGCGACAACGGCGCCGGCAAGTCGACCTTCGTGCGCCAGATCACCGCTGTCGAGCAGCGCACCAGCGGCCAGATCTGGTTCGACGGCAAGGAAGTGAATTTTGCCGGACCGATCGAGGCCCGCACCGCGGGCATCGAGACCGTGTTCCAGAACCTGGCACTGGCCGACGACCTCGACGTGCCGTCGAACCTGTTCCTCGGCCGCGAAAAGGTGCTGTTCAATCTGGGACCCTTCTCGATCCTCGACCGCAAATACATGCGCAAGGCGACCGAAGCAGCACTGGTGCGCACGGCGGTCAAAATCCCCAATCTGTCGAACACCATCCGCCACATGTCGGGCGGCCAGCGGCAGTGCGTGGCGATCGCCAGGACGGCGACCTTCGCTTCCAAGCTGATCATCATGGACGAACCGACGGCCGCACTCGGTGTGCAGGAGACGGCGCAGGTCGAAAACATCATCCGCACGCTGAAGGACAATGGCGAGCCGCTGATCCTGATCAGCCACAATATGCGCCAGGTGTTCGACCTTTGCGATCGCATCGTCGTGTTCCGGCGCGGCCGCATCGTCGCCAATCTGCGCAAGGAGAACACCGACGGCCAGGACATCGTCTCCTACATCACCGGCGCCAAGACCGGAGAGGCGGAACTCGCGGCTTGAGGCGCGTGGTTGCCCGGTTCCGGGACGATCTGCCGCGCCAAGAAAATACCCCAGCCACCTTTCCCTGACAGGAAGGTGCGGACACAACGCTCTCGAACCCATCCCTAGAGGAAATATCCATGACTGTTCGCTTCGCCCTCCTCGGTGCCGGCCGTATTGGCAAGGTCCACGCCCGCGCCGTCGGCTCCAACCCGCAGGCCAAACTGGTTGCCGTAGCCGATGCCTTCGAGAAGGCGGCAAAGGAACTGGCGACAGCCTATGGTGCTGAGGTGCGCACCATCGACGCCATCGAAAAATCCAAAGACATCGACGCCGTCGTCATCTGCACGCCGACCGACACCCATGCCGATCTGATCGAGCGTTTCGCCAAGGCAGGCAAGGCGATCTTCTGCGAGAAGCCGATCGACCTGAACGTCAAGCGGGTGGAGAAGTGCCTGGCCGTGGTCGAGAAGGCCAAGGCGACGCTGATGGTCGGCTTCAACAGACGCTTCGACCCCCACTTCGCCGCGGTGCGCAAGGCGATCGACGATGGCGCCATCGGCACGGTCGAGATGGTCACCATCACCTCGCGCGATCCCGGCGCGCCACCGATCGACTACATCAAGCGCTCGGGCGGCATTTTCCGCGACATGACCATCCATGATTTCGATATGGCGCGCTTCCTGCTCGGCGAGGAGCCTGTTGCCGTGAGCGCCCACGCCTCGGTGCTTGTGGACAAAAAAATCGGCGAGGCCGGCGATTTCGACTCGGTCAGCGTCATCCTGGAAACTGCTTCCGGCAAGCAGGCCGTCATCTCCAACTCGCGCCGCGCCACCTATGGCTACGACCAGCGCATCGAGGTGCACGGCTCGAAAGGCATGGTCGCTGCCGAAAACCAGCGGCCGGTGTCGATCGAAGTGGCAAACGACAAGGGCTACACGCGCCCGCCGCTGCACGATTTCTTCATGACGCGCTATCTCGACGCCTATGCCATCGAGATCGCCTCGTTCATCGCCGCCGCGACGTCCGGAAAGAAAGCGGCGCCGAGCGGCGCCGACGGCCTCGTGGCGCTGAAGCTGGCGGATGCGGCGCTGAAGTCGGCGACGACAGGCAAGACCGTCCGTCTCGACAAGTAAGAAGCGGAATCCGGACCCAAGCCACAGGAGCAAAGCGATGAGTGCATCAGCCGATCGCAATTCGACAACACGCGCCATCGTCACCGGCGGCGCGCAAGGCATCGGCTTTGCCGTCGCCGAGGCGCTGGCCGACGAGGGCTGCCGGGCGCTGGCGCTTATCGGCCGCTCGCAGGAAAAGGGCGACAAGGCCGTCGCTCACTTCAAGGAGTCCGGCGTCGACGCGATCTTCATCAGCGCCGACGTCGCCAAGGTGGCCGATTGCAAGCGCGCGGTGGCGACCGCACTCGCGCATTTCGGCACCCTCAACGCGCTGGTCAACGCCGCCGCCACCTCGGCACGCGGCTCACTGGTCGAAACCTCGGAAGAGCTTTTCGACCAGATCTTCGACACCAATGTGCGCGGCCCCTTTTCTTGATGCAGGGGCTGGTCGCGCATCTCCTGGAGCGCAAGGCGCCGGGCTCGATCGTCAACGTGCTGTCGATGTCGGCGCATGCCGGCCAGTCTTTCCTGACGCCCTATTCGACCAGCAAGGGCGCGCTGATGACGCTGACCAAGAACGTCGCGAGCTCCTATCGAAAGAACCGCATCCGCTGCAACGCCGTGCTGCCCGGCTGGATGGACACGGAGGGCGAGGCGATCGTGCAGAAGAAGTGGCACGACGCGCCGGACGACTGGCTGGAAAAGGCCGAAGCCGCGCAACCGATGGGCCAGCTGGTGAAGCCGGCACAGCTCGCGCGGCTGATCACCTACATGATCAGCCCGCAGGCCGGCGTCATGACCGGGTCGCTGGTCGACTACGACCAGAACATTGCCGGAGTGATTGGCGAGTAGAATCTCGGTTCGATGCACCCATACTGGATCACGCTGAGCGGCCATCTTGGCGTCGGCGTCACCGCTCGGTCGGAAGCCGACGCCCTGCAACTCTTCGAACTTGCCTTCGGGTCCGTCGAGAAAATCATTAGCATCGAGATCATCAAGGACATGAACGATCTCGACCAGAATCACGTCTTGCCCAATATGGGCGGAGCCAACTTCCTTCGGCGCGGCATCTGGTTTCCGCAGGGCCAGGAGCACATCGCAGACTGGGACAATGCGTAGCCTCATCAGGCACGTGACAAACGCCTCGGCTTCGACTATATGAGCCGCATGATCCACCTGTCCGCCACCTATTGGTACTTTAGCAGCTCGCTGGCGGCGGGAGGATTGCGCTCGATCTGAAGATTGCAGCAACAAGATCCGAACAGCCGCCAGACCTGGCGGCTTTTTTGTTTCAGCCGGCAGGTCTCCTAAACCAGGAGCAGAAAGCCGTGTTGACCACCACAGACGACCTTCGGGTCAAGGAAATCCGAGAACTGAGCACGCCGGACCAGGTGATGCGGGAGATCCCGCGCACGCTGACGGCGACGCGCACCGTGAGCGCCTCACGCAATGCGATCCACGCCATTTTGAACGGTACCGACGACCGGTTGCTTGTCGTCGTCGGCCCCTGTTCGATCCACGATCCGGTCGCGGCCGTTGACTATGCCAGCCGTCTGGCGGCGCTGCGCGAGACCCTGTCCGACCGGCTCGAGATCGTGATGCGCGTTTATTTCGAGAAGCCGCGCACGACGGTCGGCTGGAAAGGCCTGATCAACGATCCCGACCTCGACGGCAGCTTCAACATCGACAAGGGGCTCAGGATGGCGCGCAACGTGCTGTCGGCCGTCAACAATCTCGGCCTGCCGGCGGCGACCGAATTTCTTGACATGACCACGCCGCAATACATTGCCGACCTCGTCGCCTGGGGCGCCATCGGCGCGCGCACGACCGAGAGCCAGATCCATCGCGAACTGGCCTCGGGCCTGTCCTGCCCGGTCGGCTTCAAGAACGGCACCGACGGCAATCTCAGGATCGCCGGCGAGGCGGTGAAATCGGCCGCCCAGCCGCACCATTTCATGGCGGTGACCAAGGGCGGACGCAGCGGCATCGCCACCACCACGGGCAATGAGGACTGCCACGTCATCCTGCGCGGCGGCGTTCAGCCCAATTATGACGCGGCGAGCGTCGAGGCCGCGAGCGCCGAACTCGCCCGCATCGGTGTCGCGCCCCGGCTGATGATCGATGTCAGCCACGCCAACTCGAGCAAGAAGCCGGAGAACCAGCCCAAGGTGGCGGCCGATGTGGCGGGTCAGGTGGCGGCGGGCGACGAGCGCATCATCGGCCTGATGATCGAGAGCAATCTTGTCGCCGGCCGGCAGGACGTGGTGCCCGGCAAGCCGCTCGTCTACGGCCAGAGCATCACCGATGGCTGCATCGACTGGGCGACCACCGAGACCGTGCTGCACGGCCTTGCCGGTGCCGTCGAGTGGCGCCGGTCGGCACGCCGCGCCATGCTGGAAAACCGGCAGGGCGCTGCCTGATTGGATGGCTATGTGGGAGGGGCGGCGCCAAGGAGAATTACGCCGGCCTCAGCCCTTCCCAGGCGGTGAACACCGAGACCGCAAAAAGCAGGAGCCCGGCCGCCCGGCCAGCAAGGATGGTCGCCCGCGGATTGGCGATCAGAAGGTTGCGGCTGCGGCCGGCTGATATCGCCAACCCGCCATAGATCGCGGCCTGCGTGATGACCGTCATTAGGCCCATGACGGTCGCTTGCATCCAGATCGGGCCGTAGTCCGGTTTCAGGAACTGCGGATAGACGGCGAGCACGAACAGATAAGCCTTCGGATTGATCAGGCAGGTCACCAGCCCCTGGCGAAACGCCTTCCATGCGGAACGGCTGCCGACAGGCCCGTCATGACCGACGGTGATGGAGCTGCGCATCAGCGTGATGCCGATGAAGGCCATGTAGGCGGCGCCGGCCAGCAGCAGCGGCGTGAACAGGATCGGCACGAAATGCATGAGCAGGCCGACGCCGATGGCGCCGTTCAGCGTGTGCACCATGCCGCCAACCATGATGCCACCGGTCGCGGCCAGGCCCCTGTCGCGGCCGCCGGTCAGCGCATTGGCCAGCACGAACAGCATGTCCATACCCGGAACGGCGATGATGCCGAACAGCAGGATAAAGAAAAGCCAGAGATTTTCCGCATAACCCATGTCAGTTGCCCATCGCCTCGTTCCACCAAGCCGCAGCGGAACCTGTTGATTTTCAATTCGATAGGCAGTCCTATAGGTCGACCCAACTGACAATGATGTGTCAGTTGCGATGAGAGCCGGGTGAGGAAATGCGCAAGGCGTCACGCCTGTTCGAGATCATCCAGATCCTGCGGCTGGCGCGGCAGCCGGTGACGGCGGCCATGATTGCCGAGCAGCTGGAGGTGACAATCCGCTCGATCTATCGCGACATCGCAGCGCTGCAGGCGATGCGCGTGCCGATAGAGGGCGGGCGCGGCATCGGCTACATCCTGCGCCCCGGTTTCGACCTGCCGCCACTGATGTTTTCGATCGAGGAGATGGAGGCGATTGTGCTGTCGCTGGCGCTGCTGGAGCGCACGGGGGACGACGAGCTCAAGCAGGCGGCCAAGCGCGTCAGCAGCAAGATCGCCGGCGCCGTGCCGCCGCCGCTGCGCCAGACATTCGAAGCCAATGCGCTGCATGCCTGGGGCTTCGCCGCACCCTCGGCCGGCACGATCGACCTGGCGCTGGTGCGCCGCGCCATCCGCGACGAGGAGAAGCTCGATCTTTCCTATCGCGACGAAATGGGCCGCGCCTCCGAGCGGCTCATCCGCCCGATCGCGCTCATCTACTATGCCGAAACCGCCAACATCGTCGCCTGGTGCGAGCTGCGCCAGGCGATCCGCAATTTCCGCAGCGACCGCACAGAGGATTGCCAGCCGACGGGACTACGGTTCAAGGGCGAAGGCGACCGTTTGCGGCAAATCTGGGTCGACGGCTGGGAGACCCCGGCCGTCGGTGGCTGAGGGATATTACCGCACATCGACCCAGCGCTTTTCCTGGAAGGAGCGTGCCATTGCGTGCACGGTGCGCTCGATCTCTAGACCTTGCGCGAATTCGATCAGCCGTGCCGGTCTGCCGGCGAGCCGCGTCAGCAATTCGTGGCACTCGATGATCTTGAGGTCGTTGAAGCCGAGATTGTGGCCGGGCGCCGGCAGGAAGGCGTCGTAAGGCTTGTGATGCGGCGCGATCAGGATGGTGCGGTAGCCCTGCTCGGTCGGGCGATCGGATGTGAGATAAAGTTGCAACTCGTTCATCCGCTCCTGGTCGAACAGGATCGACCCTTTCGAGCCGAAGATCTGGATGGCGATGCGGCCCTTGCGGCCCCAGGCCGAGCGGTTGACCTGAAGCGTGCCGGCAATGCCGTTTTCCAGATGCATCAAGACGCTGGCGATATCATAGGTCTCGACCGCGCGGCGTCCGCCTGTTGCCAGCTTACGGTCGGCATAGGGCTTGGCCATGTCGCAGATGACGCTGGCGACACGGCCGAACAGCGCCGAGACCAGCGACAGCGGATGCACGGCGAAATCGTCGAGCGCGCCATAGCCGGAGGCGGCCTCGTGCTTCCAGAAGAACAGCGCCTCGGGATCGGCCATGAAATCCTCGTCCATCTCGATGCGCAGATGGTTGACCTCGCCGATGATCTTCTCATCAAGCAGCGCGCCGATGTGACGGATGGCCGGGCTCTGGATGTAGTTGTAGCCCAGCGCCGCGATCTTGCCCGATTTCTTGGCCGCTTCCGCCATGGCCTCGGCCTCGGCGAGGCTCGGCGCCATCGGCTTTTCGCACCACAGATGTTTGCCGGCCTCGAGAACCGCGATGGCCATTTCCGGATGGAACTGGTTGGGCGTGGTCAGCGAGACGATGTCGACCTCGGGATCATTGACCACGGCGCGCCAGTCGCCGGACGCCTTGGCGAAGCCGAACTCGCTCGCCTTGCGCCGGGCAAGCTCCTCATTGACCTCGCCGAGATGGACAAGCCTTGGCTTGGCGACATCGGGAAAGACGGCGCCGACGGCACTCCACGCGATGGCGTGACATTTGCCCATGAAACCCGTGCCGATAAGACCGACGCCGACCATTTTCCGTTTCTCCACCACATGAAGCGCTGCGTGGATGAATTAGTCCATTTCTTCCTGAAATGGAATGTCTGCCTCATTTTTTATGGCGTTCTTGCGCAGGCTCGCTATGATGGGGCAGAGAGGGCGTTTCACGGATGAGCTTGGACGGGCCGACGATGGACGAACGGGTACCTCGCGACTTCGAGACGCTGCGCGCCACCATCCTGGACCGGCGCGAAAGCCTGCCGAAGCGCATCGCCCAGATCGCCGCCTACGCGCTGGACAATCCCGACGACATCGCCTTCGGCACCGCCGCCAGCATCGCCGCTTCGGCCGGCGTGCAGCCCTCCACCTTGATCCGCTTTGCCCAGCAGCTCGGTTTCGACGGCTTCACCAGCCTGCAGCAGGTGTTTCGCGAGCGGCTGCGCGAGCGCAACTCGTCCTATGACGAGCGGCTGCAGGCGCTGCGCGTCAAAGCCGAGGGCGGCGCCGGCCACCGCGCCATCTTCGACGGCTTCGTCGCCGCCGCCAGCACCTCGCTCAACGACATTTCCCGCACGCTGGACGATGCGCATCTGGAAGATGCGATTTCGCTGCTCGCGAAGGCGCAGACCATCTATGTCTTAGCCAAGCGCCGCTCCTACCCGGTGGCCACCTATATCGCCTATGCGCTGGGCAAGCTGAAGATCCGCAACCAGCTGATCGAATCGGCCGCCGGCCTCAACGCCGAGATGATCGCCTTCGCCACGCCGGCGGATGCCGTCATCGCCATCTCCTTCTCGCCTTATGCGCCGGCCACCATCGAGGAAGCCCGCAACATCTCCGAGCAGGGCGTGCCGATCGTTGCCATCACCGACAGCTCGTTTTCGCCGCTTGCGCAATTCGCCAGGGTCTGGTTCGAGGTTGCCGAAGCGGACTTCGCCGGCTTCCGTTCGCTGTCGGCGACGATGGCGCTGGCCATGGCGCTGACCGTCGGTGTCGGCGAGAAGCGGCGCGATACGGGCCGCAAGCGCAAAGCCTGATCGGCAATCCCAAAGGCAATTTTAGACCGGGGAATGCTCATTCCATATTGACTATGGATTGGAATTATTATTTCATATTCCCGGCACCACGCTGCCGCTCGCGCGTGTTACCCAAACAATGTTGTTCCTGACAACAAGACTGACGGGAGGTTCCAATGAGCGAAGCCGTGGACGCCAAACAGGCGCCGCTCGACGTCATCACCATCGGTCGCGCTTCGGTCGACCTCTATGGCCAGCAGATCGGCTCGCGGCTGGAAGATATCACCTCCTTCGCCAAGTCGGTTGGCGGCTGCCCGGCCAACATTTCGGTTGGCACGGCGAGGCTCGGCCTGCGTTCGGCGCTGCTGACACGCGTCGGCGACGAGCAGATGGGCCGCTTCATCCGCGAACAGCTGAAGCGCGAAGGCGTCAACACAGACGGGCTGAAGACCGACAAGGAGCGGCTGACGGCGCTGGTGCTGCTTTCGGTGGAGAGCGAAGGCGTTTCACCGATGATCTTCTACCGCTCGGACTGCGCCGACATGGCGCTGGCGCCGGAAGACATCGATGAGGCATTTATCGCTTCGGCGCGTTCGATCGTCGTCACCGGCACGCATTTTTCCCGCCCCAACAGCGACGCCGCCCAGCGCAAGGCGATCCGCATCATGAAAGCCAAGGGCGGCAAGGTTGTCTTCGATATCGACTATCGGCCCAATCTGTGGGGCCTCGCCGGCCACGCCGAGGGCTTCGAGCGCTATGTCAAATCGGACCGGGTGTCGGCGCAGCTGAAGACGGTCCTGCCCGATTGCGACCTCATCGTCGGTACCGAGGAAGAGATCATGATCGCCTCGGGCGCCGACGACTGCCTGAGCGCGCTGAAGACGATCCGCGCGCTGTCGTCGGCCACCATCGTGCTCAAGCGCGGCGCCATGGGCTGCATCGTCTATGACGGACCGATCAGCGACGATCTGGAAGACGGTGTCGTCGGCAAGGGTTTCCCGATCGAGATCTACAATGTGCTGGGCGCCGGCGACGCCTTCATGTCCGGCTTCCTGCGCGGCTGGCTGGGTGGCGAAGACCATGCGACGGCGGCGACCTGGGCCAATGCCTGCGGCGCCTTCGCCGTGTCGCGGCTGCTCTGCGCGCCGGAATATCCAACCTTCGAGGAGCTGCAGTTCTTCCTCAAGAACGGCAGCAAATATAGGGCGCTGCGCAAGGACGAGGCGATCAACCACATCCATTGGGCGACAACCCGGCGGCGCGACATCCCCTCGCTGATGGCGCTCGCCTGCGACCACCGTGTGCAGCTCGAGGACGTGGCGGTGAAAGCCGGCGCCGATCCGGCGCGCATCCGCGATTTCAAGGTGCTGGCGGTCAAGGCGGCGGCAAAGGTCGCCGCCGGCCGTGACGGCTATGGCATGCTGATCGACGAGAAACATGGCCGCGAGGCGATGTTCGAATTCGCCAGGCATTCCTTCGCCTGGCTCGGACGGCCGGTGGAACTGCCGGGCTCGCGGCCGCTGCGCTTCGAATTCTCGCAGGATATCGGCTCGCAACTCACCGAATGGCCTGTCGATCACTGCATCAAATGCCTGTGCTTCTACCATCCCGACGACCCGGCGGCGCTCAAGGAAGAACAGCAGCAGAAATTGCGCGCGCTGTTTGAGGCGGCACGGAAAGTCGGCCGGGAACTTCTCGTCGAGATCATCGCCGGCAAGCACGGCAAGCTCGACGACACGACCATTCCGCGGGCGCTGGAAGAGCTTTATGCGCTCGGCATTAAGCCGGACTGGTGGAAACTCGAGCCACAGGCGTCAGCCGGCGCCTGGACCAAGATCGAAGCGGTGATCCTGAAGCACGATCCCTGGTGCCGTGGCATCGTGCTGCTCGGGCTGGAAGCGCCGCAGGACGAACTTGAAGCGGCGTTTGCCGCTACCGCCAAGGCACCGATCGTCAAAGGCTTTGCCGTCGGCCGTACCATCTTCGTCCACGCGGCCGAACAGTGGCTGGCAGGCAAGATGTCGGATGACGAGGCTGTCGCCGACATGGCCTCGCGCTTCGAACAGCTGACCGAGGCGTGGCTTGCCGCGCGTGGCCGTAAAGCAGCATAAAGGCGCGGCACAGGACTGCGGAGGAAAACACCATGAGCAAGACAATCCGCCTGACGATGGCGCAGGCGCTGACCCGCTTCCTCAGCCGCCAGATGACCGAGATCGACGGCAAAAAAATGCCGATCTTCGGTGGCGTCTGGGCGATCTTCGGCCACGGCAATGTCGCTGGCATCGGCGAGGCGCTCTACCAGGTGCGCGACGAGCTGCCGACCTTCCGCGCTCACAATGAGCAGGCGATGGCGCATGCAGCGATCGCCTACGCCAAGGCCAATTTCCGCCGCCGCTTCATGGCCGCGACCTCGTCGATCGGCCCCGGCGCGCTCAACATGGTGACGGCAGCCGCCCTTGCACATGTAAACCGGCTGCCGGTGCTGTTTTTGCCGGGCGACGTCTTCGCCAACCGCATCCCTGATCCGGTGCTGCAGCAGGCCGAGGATTTTTCCGACGGCACGGCGACTGTCAATGACTGCTTCCGTCCGGTGTCGCGCTATTTCGACCGCATCACGCGCCCGGAACAAATCATCCCGGCGCTCAACCGCGCCATGGCTGTGTTGACCGATCCGGCCGAGTGCGGCCCGGTGACGCTGTCGCTCTGCCAGGATGTGCAGGCGGAGGCCTATGATTATCCCGAGAGCTTTTTCGCCGAAAGGATCTGGCATCAGCGCCGGCCACGCCCTGACCGTGGCGAACTGGCAGCGGCGGTTGCGGCGCTCAAGGGCGCGAAGAAGCCGCTGGTGATCGCCGGCGGCGGCGTTCTCTATTCGCAGGCCTCCGATGCGCTGGCCAAATTCGTCGAGAGCGCGGGCATTCCGGTCTGCGAGACGCAAGGCGGCAAATCCTCGCTGCCGGACGATCATCCACTCAACATGGCGGCGGTCGGCGTCACCGGCACGTCGGCAGCCAACCGGCTCGCCGAAGAAGCCGATGTGGTGCTCGCCATCGGCACGCGCCTGCAGGATTTCACCACCGGCTCATGGGCGCTGTTCAAGAATTCCGGCAAGACCATCATCGGGCTCAACGTGCAGCCTTTCGATGCCGGCAAGCACCGGGCACTGCCGCTGGTCGCGGACGCGGTCGAAGGGCTTGCCGAACTTGGCGCGGCGTTGGGGAGCTGGAAAGCGCCTGCCGCCTGGACCGACAATGCGGCCAAGGGCAAGAAGGCCTGGCAGGCCGACGCGGCCAAGGTGACGGCGTCGACCAATGCCGCCTTCCCGTCGGACGCGCAGGTGATCGGCGCCGTGCAGCGCGCCATGGGATCGGGCGTGACCTTGCTGCATGCCGCCGGCGGCCTGCCGGGCGAGCTGCACAAGCTTTGGCAGGCCGGCGCGCCCGGCTCCTACCATGCCGAATACGGCTTCTCGACGATGGGCTACGAGATTGCCGGCGGACTCGGCACCAAGATGGCCAAGCCCGGCGAAGAGGTCGTCGTCATGATCGGCGACGGTTCCTATCTGATGCTCAATTCCGAGATCGCCACTTCGGTGATGCTCGGTTTGAAGCTCACCATCGTGCTGCTCGACAACCGTGGCTATGGCTGCATCAACCGGCTGCAGATGGCGACCGGCGGCGCCAACTTCAACAATCTGCTGAAGGATTCACGCCACGAGACCCTGCCCGATATCGACTTTGCCGCCCATGCGGCGAGCATGGGCGCGATATCAGAGAAAGTGCCGTCGATCGCCGGGCTGGAAAACGCCCTGCAGCAGGCCAAAAGAACGACCGCACCACCGTGCTGGTCATCGACACCGATCCGCTGGTCTCCACCGATGCCGGTGGCCATTGGTGGGATGTGGCGGTGCCGGAAGTGTCGGCACGGCCGCAGGTCAACGCGGCGCGCAAAGCCTATGACGAGAAGCGGCAGATGCAGACCATCGGCGATTGATGCTAAGTCAGCGCCGACCCCTACCTCCCCCTTGTGGGGAGGTCGGACCGAAGGTCCGGGTGGGGGTCTGGCGCCGCACCCCCTCCCCGCTGCTTCGCAGCGACCCTCCCCACAAGGGGGAGGGTGAACAAGAAACCGGAGTGACGACTTGAAAGCCAAACTGGGCATGTCCCCCATAGCGTGGTGGAACGACGATCTTGCCGAACTCAGCGATGACGTGTCGCTGGAAGAGTGCCTGCGCCAGTCGCGTTCGGCCGGTTTCACCGGCATGGAGATGGGCCGGCGTTTTCCCAACGATCCCGCCGTCATGCTGCCGATCCTGAAGGCAGCCGACGTCACACTATGCGGCGGCTGGTTTTCCGGCACGCTGGTCGATGAGGAGATGGGCAAGAACAAGGATCGCATCCAGCCGATGATCGACCTGTTCAAGGCGGTCAATGCGCCTTGCATCGTCTATGGCGAGGTCGGCCGTTCGATCCAGGGCGACCGCTCAAAACCGCTCGCCACCAAGCCGAAACTGTCGGGCGACGAGATGAAGGCCTATGCAAGGCGCCTGACCGAATTCGGCGAATGGTGCGCCGAACAGGGCATGCCGCTGTCCTATCACCATCACATGGCGGCCGTGGTCGAGACCGAGCCGGAGCTCGATGCCTTCATACGCCATTCCGGCGAAGGCATTCCGCTGCTGCTCGACGCCGGACACCTGGCCTTTGCCGGCGGCGATGTGCTGCGCGCCGTCGACAACCACCACAAGCGCATCAGCCATGTCCATGTGAAGGATGTGCGCATGGGCGTGATCGACAAGCTCGACCGCACGAAACAGTCCTTCCTCGACGCCGTGGCGCTCGGCGCCTTCACCGTGCCGGGCGACGGTTCGCTGGATTTCGGCGCCATCGTGCAACGCTTCGCCGACCATGGCTATGAGGGCTGGTTCGTGGTCGAGGCCGAGCAAGACCCAAAGAAGAACCCGCCGCTCAAGATGGCGCAAGTCGGCCACAAGGAGCTGATGCGGGTGATGACAGCTGCCGGCTATACGGTGGAGACCCAGGGCTTCCCGAATGCCTGAGGCGATGGGTTCACGGCGAGGCAGGTTGCTGTAGATTGGGCCGATGAAAGATTCCGAGCACCCGTTCTTCCGCCCGCTTTGGCGCCGTGTCGCCGTGGTCGCGGTCTGCGTCATCTGGTCGATCATCGAGTTCGCCACCGGTACGCCATTCTGGGGCGTCATCGCGCTCGGCTTTGCCGGTTATGGCGTCTGGCAGTTCTTCTACCTCTACAAGCCGGCCGATGAGAACAAGGCCGAGGCCGAACCGAAGGAGTAACCCGATGTCGAAACTGCTCGTCAAAGCCGACAAGGGCCATGGCCGCGTTGCACATGTGACGCCGAAGAGCGCCGGCTGGACCTATGTCGGTTTCGACCTGCACCGGCTGAAGCCCGGCGAGACCGCCTCGGGAAAGACGGAGGATCGCGAAGTCTGCCTGGTCTTCGTCACCGGCAAAGGCACGGCGAAGGCAGGCGGCAAGGATCTTGGCCTGCTCGGCGGACGCATGTCACCCTTCGAAGGCAAGCCGTGGTCGGTCTATGTGCCCGCCGGATCGGACTGGTCGGTAACGGCTGATACCGAATTGGAGCTCGCGGTCTGCTCGGCGCCGGGATTGGGCGGTGGTTTGCCGGTTCGGGTGATCGGGCCGGACGATCTCGGCCAGGAAGTGCGCGGCAAGGGCACCAACACGCGCTACGTCACCAACATCCTGCCGGAAGGCAAGCCGGCAGACTCGCTGCTGGTGGTCGAGGTCATCACGCCGGGCGGCCACACGTCGAGCTATCCGCCGCACAAGCATGACCAGGACAATCTGCCGGCTGAGTCCTACCTCGAGGAAACCTACTACCATCGCCTCAACCCGCCGCAGGGCTTTGCCTTCCAGCGCGTCTATACCGACGCCGACACGAATGGCCATCGGGCGCTCGACGAAGCGATGGCGATCGAGGATGGCGATGTCGTGCTGGTGCCCAAGGGGTATCACCCCTGCGCCGCCTGCCATGGCTACGACCTCTATTATCTCAATGTCATGGCCGGGCCGAAGCGGACGTGGAAATTCCACAATGCACCCGAGCACGAATGGTTGATGAAGGCCTGAGCGCCCATGTCTTTCGAGTGAAGCCGTTGGTCCAGTTGGGAAAAATCGTCGGCTAAGGACTTCTCAGGTCGATTTGCCATCGAAAACCCGTCAAAGCTTCGTCAATCCGTCCTGGAAATCACCTATGGCAGCGAGACTGACGAGGACTTCCCATGCGTTACGCCATCTATTTCACCCCCCGGCAGGACGAAGCGCTGGCGCGGATCGCCGCCAACTGGCTGGGTCGCGACCCGTTCGGCGCCGCGACAAGGCCGGTCGAGGCCGTGGCCGACCTCTCGGCGGCGGAAGTTGCCTTCCACACCGCTTCGGCGCGCCGCTACGGCTTCCACGCCACGCTGAAAGCCCCCTTCCGGCTGGCTGCCAACGAGACCGAGACCTCGCTGCGCGCTGGGCTCGACCATTTTGCCGAAGCGACGCCTGTTGTCACGATCCCGCGCCTCGTCGTCAGCCAGATCGACAGCTTCTTCGCGCTGGTGCCCGAGGGACCGTTGCCGCCGCTCAACCGTTTCGCCGACGATGTGGTGCGCGATTTCGACCGGTTTCGCGCGCCGCTAACCGAGGCCGAGATCGAGCGGCGCAGCCCGGATTCGCTGAAGCCGGCCGAGTTCCGCAATCTCTGCCAATGGGGCTACCCCTATGTCTTCGAGACCTTCCGCTTCCACATGACGCTGTCGGGCCGGGCCGGGCCACAGGAAAGCCCACGTTTGCGCGCAGCAATCGACAGCCTGTTCGCCGATGTGCTGCGGCAGCCGGCGCTGGTGGACGCGCTGACGCTGTTTGTCGAACCCGAACCCGGCGCGCCGTTCATGGTGCTTTCCCAGCATGCGCTGGGACGCCGCCCGGCCAGAAAAATCGCCTGAACAAAGCCTGCCCGAAGAATCAAGGCCAGATAATCGAGGACTGCCTGAAATGACCGCCGAGACCGTTCTTTCCAACGCCCGCATCGTGCTTGCCGACGAGATTGTCGAGGGGTCGCTGGTGCTGCGTGACGGCTTTATCGCCGGCATCGATGCAGGTTCTGGCCGGACCGGCGAGGATATGGGCGGCGACTATGTCATTCCGGGGCTGGTCGAGCTGCACACCGACCATCTGGAGGGTCATTACGCGCCGCGGCCGAAGGTGCGCTGGAACCCGATAGCCGCCGTGCTTGCCCATGACGCGCAAGTGGCCACCGCCGGCATCACCACCGTGCTCGATGCCTTGCGCGTCGGCATGGACGAGGACGCCGACCTGACATCGACCGATATCCGCAAGCTGGCCGATGCAATCGAGGACAGCGTCGCGCAGGATCGTCTGCGGGCCGATCACTTCCTGCATCTTCGCTGCGAGGTTTCGGCGCCGGATTGCCTGCAGGCCTTCGCCAATTTCGACGAGGACGACCGGGTCAAGCTGGCCTCGCTGATGGATCATGCGCCCGGCCAGCGCCAATTCGTCAATCTCGAAACCTATGCCTATTACTACCAGCGCAAGCTGAAGCTGACCGACCGCGACTTCAAACTGTTCTGCGAGAAGCGGATGGCGGAATCGGCACGCAATTCGGCACCGAACCGCGCGGTGATCGCCGCGGCCTGCCATGAGCGCGGCATCGTGCTGGCCAGCCATGACGACGCCACATCGGGCCATGTCGACGAGGCGATCGAGCAAGGCGTGCGCGTCGCCGAATTCCCGACCACCGAGGAAGCGGCGCGCGCTTCGAAGGCCGCCGGCCTCGGCGTGCTTATGGGCGCACCCAACGTCATGCGCGGCGCGTCTCATTCGGGCAATGTCTCGGCCCGCACGCTGGCCAGCGATGGCCTGCTCGACATCTTGTCTTCGGACTATATCCCCTTCAGCCTGATCCAGTCGGCCTTCTTCCTCGGCGACATGGTCGAAGGGATTTCGCTGCCACAGGCGGTCGCCATGGTTTCGAAGAACCCGGCCGAAGCCGTTGGCCTGACCGACCGCGGCATCATCGAGCAGGGCCGCCGGGCCGATCTGGTGCGCGTGCGCGTCGACGACCATGTTCCGGTCGTGCGCACCGTCTGGCGTCAGGGGCGCCGGGTCGCATGATGGTGTCGGCCTTGATCGAGCGTGAACTGTCGGCTGAAACGTTCCCGATCCGCCATGGCGTGTTTGTCGCCGTCGTGGGGCCCAGCGGTGCCGGCAAGGACACGGTGATCGGCTACGCCCGCACACTCTTCGCTGATGAGACCCGGCTGGAATTCGTGCGCCGCGTCATCACCAGGCCGAGCGATGCGGCAAGCGAGGATCACGACACGCTGGCCGACGCCGCTTTCGTCGAGGCCGAGGCCGACGGCGCCTTCGCCATCTCCTGGGAGGCGCATGGCCTGCGCTACGGCCTGCCTGCCGATGTCGACTGGTCGGTCGCCAATGGCCATGTCGCAGTGGCGAACGTGTCCCGCGCGATCATCCCCACCTTGCGCGAGCGCTACGCCAATCTGGCCATTGTCGAGATCACCGCTTCGCCCGATGTGCTGGCCGAGCGGCTGGCGATGCGCGGCCGCGAGTCGCGCGGCGAAGTGCTGGCGCGGCTGGCGCGCAGCGCCAACGTGACCCTGACCGGCCCTGGTGTGACCTCGATCGACAATAGCGGCCCGCGCGAAGCGGCCGGCGAACGCTTTGCCGAGCTGCTGCGCAAGGCGATGGCCTTCTCCGACATGTCGGGGCTGATCTGATCTAAGCGTGGATCCACAGGCCTCGGCTTTGTACGCCCGAAGCGCCGCCCATTGGCGCTTGCTTTCCCGCTGCCTCCGGAGCGCTATGTGGTGCTGACCACACATGTGATTCCGGGCCCCCGGGAAAGCCGTCCGGAAGATCCGGGGCGAACGAAACAAGACTGGAAGCCTTGATGCAGACGCTGACGCCCATCCTCTCGACGGTCACGGCGGCATTTCTCGCCTCTTTCGTCGAGGTCGTCGAAGCCTTCACCATCGTGCTAGCGGTCGGGGTGACGCGCAGCTGGCGCCCGGCGCTGACGGGCGCCGCGTTGGCGCTTGCGTTGCTGGCGGCGCTGGTGCTGGCGTTCGGCCCGTTGCTGGCGCTGGTGCCGATCACCACGCTGCAATTCGTCGTCGGGGTGCTGCTGATCCTGTTCGGCATGCGCTGGCTGCGAAAAGCCATCCTGCGCAGTGTCGGCGTCATCGCGCTGCATGACGAGGAGGCAGCCTTCTCCAAGGAGACCGCCGCCCTCAACCAGCAGGCCAATGACCGCCGCGCCGACTACCTCGCCGGGCTGGCCTCGTTCAAGGCGGTGCTGCTCGAAGGTGTCGAGGTGGTGTTCATCGTCATTGCCGTCGGCGCGGCGCACGGGCAGACGCTCTACGCCAGCCTGGGCGCGCTGGCAGCGTTTATCCTGGTGATGCTGATTGGGCTGGCTGTCCACCGGCCGCTGGCGCGTGTGCCGGAGAATGCGCTGAAATTCGTGGTCGGGCTGATGCTGACCAGCTTCGGCATCTTCTGGACCGGCGAAGGCATCGGTGCCGACTGGCCGGGCGCCGATCTCGCTCTGCTCGCCATCTTCGCCGTCGTCGCGCTGGCGTCCTTTGCCATGGTGCGCTGGCTGCGCAGCACCTATCCCGTATCCGTTGGAGGGCTCGCCCGATGAACGCCATCCGTCTCGTTGCCAGGGAATTCTTCGGCATGTTCGTCGACGACGGCAATCTGGCGCTGCTGGCGCTGGTGCTGGTGGCCGCCGTCGCGGCGGCGGTGAAGCTGCTGGCCCTGCCGCCGCTGCTCGGCGGCGCGCTGCTGCTGGTCGGCTGTCTCGCCATCCTGCTGCAAAGCGTTCGCCGCGCCGCACGCGGGACCAATCGGTAAAGACGGCTCGCATACTTGCTACCTTGGGCGGCATCGTTTCGTCACCGGAACGACGCCCAAGGCCGAGATGCGACCCGCCATGCCGGTGGCCTGAGCGACGCTGTCAGCCCTTGAACGCCGGCATGGTCAGGCCCTTGACGCCGACATCGAGCGCGAACAATCCGCCTGGATTCTTCTGGCGGACGAAGTGGCTGGCCGGACGCTTGAGCACGGCGGAGGTGACATAGAGGATATCGAGATCCTTGCCGCCGAATTCGCAGCAGGTCGGCAGGTCGGTCGGCAGAACCACGGTCTGCATCAATTCGCCATCAGGGTCATAGCGGCAGACCTTGCTGGTCACCGGGATGGTGACCCAGTAGCAGCCCTCGGCGTCCACCGTGGCGCCATCGGCAACGCCGCCGGTCGCCGTCATGTCGATAAAGGTGCGGCGGTTCTCGATGTCGCCAATGGCGGGGTCGAAATCATAGGCCCACACCGCGCCGGCATGACTGTCGGAGAAATACATGGTTTTCGAATCCGGACTCCAGGCGAGCCCATTGGAACAGCCGATACCGTCGATCATCTTGTGCACCGACAGATCGGGGTCGAGCCTATAAAGCGCGCCGATGAATTCGATCGGCTCGCCCGGCACCTCGAACATCGTGCCGGACCAGAAGCGACCCTGGCGGTCCGGCTTGCCGTCGTTGAAGCGGGTTTTCGGCATATGGGATTCCGGGTCGACAATCGCCTCGAACCTGCCGGTCGCGGGGTCGAAGAAATGGAAGCCGTTGGTCATGGTCAGCACCAGGCCGCCTTTCTCGCGCAGGCCGAGGCAGCCGAGATATTCCGGTGTTTCGAAGGTCTCGTCCTTGCCGGTCGCTGGATCGTAGCGGTGGATCAGCTTCTTCCAGATGTCGATCCACCACAGCACACCGGCCTTCGGGTCCCAAAGAGTGCCTTCGCCGAGTTCGGCCCTGGCATCGACGACGCAAGTGATTTCGACCATGGTCAGCTCTCCTTCCTGCGCAGCCTGCCACCGAGACCCGCGAAGGTCTCACTGCCGATCGACACGGTGACCAATATCACCGCGCCGTAGACGATGAGCAGCGCGCCGCTCGACAGGTTCAGCGCCGGCAAAAGACCGGTGAGGATGGTGAGCACCATGGCGCCGGCGACGGTGCCGAGATAGTGGCCGCTGCCGCCGAGGATCGAGGCGCCGCCGATCGCCACCGCGGCGATCGAGGTGAACAGATAGGCATCGCCCATGCCGAGATAGGCCTGGCCGGAATAGCCGGTCAAAAGCATGCCGGCGAAGGCGGCGGTCAGGCCTGAGATGACATAGGTGAGGATGGTGGTGCGCGCCGTCGGCACGCCGGAGAATTCGGCGACCGTGGCGCTGGTGCCGAGCGCATAGAGATGGCGGCCGAACGCCGCCTTGGAGAGCAGCAGCGTTGCCACCAGGGTCAGCGCCAGCCAGATCAGCGCAATTACCGGAAAACCGCCGATGCGACCAACCGACAGGAACTGGATCAGGGCTGGCGCCGATGGGGTCGGCGAGCCGCCGGTCAGCACCAGGATCAGTCCCTGCAGGATGACGTTGGTGGCCAGCGTCATGATGATCGGCGGCACGCCGAACTGGGCGACGCCGACGCCGTTGATCAGCCCGATGAAGGCACCGCCGGCGAGCAGCAGCGGCATCACCCAGACCAGCGGCAAATCCTGGCCGCCGCACAACAGCGCCATGATGATGGCCGCCGAATTCAGCACCCAGGGCACCGACAGATCGATGCCGCCGCCGATGATGACGAAGGTCTGGCCGAGCGCGACAATGCCGACGAAGGCGGCGAGCACGACGGTCGAGCGCATGTTGGAAACCGAGAGGAAGCCCGGCGAGAACAGTGCAGTGACCAGGAGCAGTACCACCATGCCGGCATAGGCAAGCACGATGAGGCGATTGCGGGCGAGGAAGGCGCTCATTGGACGCGGTTCCTTGCGGCTTTCTCGGCAACGGAACTGGCCAGCACCGAGAGCAGCAGGATGACGCCGGACGCGACCGGCTGCCAGTAGCTCGACACGTGCAGGACGAAGACCAGATTGCCGATCAGGGTCAGCACGAAGGCGCCGATCAGCGTGCCGGCGAGATGGCCGCGGCCGCCGAACAGGCTGACGCCGCCGATGACCGCCGCCGCCACCGAGGGCAGGATGTAATCCTTGCCGATGGTGGGCGAGCCGGCGCCGGTCTGCGTCACCAGGAACAGCGCCGCACCCGCCGCGAACAGGCCGGACAGGCCATAGGTGACGAGGTTGACCCTCGTGATCGAGACACCGGACAGGAAGGCTGACTTCTCGTTGGAGCCGGTCGCCTGGATGGCGATGCCGACACGCGTCGCGCGGAACCACCACCAGAACAACAGCAGCGTCAGCAGCATCCAGACCGGGCTGGTCGAACCGAAGAGCTGCGCGGAGGCGAAGCCGACCCACCAGCCGGGAACGCTGCCGCCGTCGGTCGGCAGGGTGATCATGGCAATGCCGTTGAGGATCGACCAGCTGGCGAGCGTGACCAGGAAGGGCTGCAGCTTCAGCAGCGAGATCAGCAGGCCGTTGAGCGCGCCGATGAGGAAGCCGAGCGCCAGGATGATCAGCGCCCAAAGTGCCGTGGTCGACGGATCATCGGTGAAGCGCGTTGCCGCGATCACCGTGCCGAGGCTGATCATGCCGCCGATCGACAGATCAATGCCGCCACGCACCAGAACGATAGTCTGCCCGGTCGCCGCCAGCATCAGCGTCATCGCCGCCGCCGTGTCGAGGTTGAGCTCGTCCAGCGAGAAGACGCCGGATTGCAGACCGCCATAGATACCGACAATCAAGGCCAGCATCAGGCAGGCGACCAGGAACGGCGCCCGGTCGAGCAAGCGGCCGCGCCAGTCGATGGCCGGCTTGGTGAGCTTCGTTTCGGCCGGCCCCTGCGCCATCTCCACAGTCTGCTCCACGGACATCACCATGCCTCAGGCCGCCCTGGTTTCAAGCATGGCGGCGCGCAGGATTTCCTCCTCCGAAATGTGATCTCCCTCCAGCGTCGCGGCAATGCGACCGTTGCGCATGACCAGCACGCGGTCGGCGACATGGACGAGCTCCGGCATGTCGCTGGAATGGAACAGGATGGCATAGCCCTTGGCGGCGAGGTCGCGCATCAGCTGGAAGATTTCGCCCTTGGTGCCGACATCGACGCCGCGCGTCGGATCGTAGAGCAACAGCACACGCGCTTCGGTCAGAAGCATCTTGCCGAAGATCACCTTCTGCTGGTTGCCGCCGGACAAAGTGCCCGCCAGCTGTTCCGGCGTGCCGGCCTTGATGCGCAGGAAATCGACCATCTCCTTGACCAGCGCGGCCTCCTTTTGCCGGCTCAGCAAGCCGTTTTCGGTAAAGCGCTTGATGACCGACAGCGTCAAATTCTCGCGCACGCTCTTGGTCAGCAGCAGGCCCTGCCCGCGCCGGTCCTCTGGCACCAAGGCGATACCGTCCTTGCCGGTCAGCGCCTGGCGCGGATTGTTGATCGAGACCGGCCTGCCCCACAATTCGATCGTGCCGCTCGCCCTGGTGGCGCCGAACAGTGCCTGGAACAGTTCGCGCTGGCCATGACCCTGCAGGCCGCCGACGCCGAGCACTTCGCCTTCGCGCAAGGCAAAATCGACTCCGGAGAGCCGGCTGCCGCTGGAAAACCCTTTTACCCCCAGAGCGATGCGGTCGGTCGCTGTCGGCACGCGCTCGGGATAGAGCCGGTCGAGATGCCGGCCGATCATCTGGGTGACGATCTCATTGTCGGAGACGGCATCGGCCTCATGCGCGGCGACGGTACTGCCATTGCGAAAAATGGTCAGCCGGTCGGCGATGGCGCGCACCTCGGCCATGCGGTGCGAGATGAAGACGACCAGCCGGCCTTCGGCGGCGAGCTGCCGGGTGAGCTTGAGCAGCCACTCGGCTTCCCGCGCCGGCAGCGACGAGGTCGCTTCGTCGAGGATGAGGATGCGCGGGTCCTTGGCCAGGCCCTTGGCGATCTCGACGATCTGCCGTTCGGCCAATGTCAGCCGCCGCAGTTCCTGGTCGGGGCGCAGTGCCGGGAAATTGTACTTTTCCAGCAGCGCCAGTGTCTTGCGCCGCATTTCGCCGCGATTTACCGTGCGCAACAGCGTGCGCGGCTCATGGCGGAACCAGATGTTCTGTTCGACGCTGAGATCGGGGATCAGCGACAATTCCTGGAAGACGGCGGCGATGCCAAGCGCCTGCGCCGCATCCGGATTGGCCGGGCGATACTCCTGGCCATCGACCAGGATCGAGCCGCCATCGTGCTGTACGGCGCCCGACAGTATCTGGATGAAGGTGCTCTTGCCCGCGCCATTCTCGCCGAGCAGCGCGTGCACCTCGCCGGCGCGGGCGCTGAATGTCGCCTCGCTCAGCGCGACGATGCCGCCATAGCGTTTGGACAGGCCTTTGACGGTGACGAGGTCCATGCTTGCGCCTTCGAAAAGCTCTCCCGACATCTCGCGATGCCGGGAGACAGGGTCGTGGTACCGGATGTTACTTGGTACCGGCGGCTTCCGCAGCGGTGATCTCGACCCAGTCGGGCGTGATCGGCAGCGTCAGGCCGGGCGCCTGATCGGGGAAGGCATTTTCGCCGATCGCGATCTTGATCATCTTGGTGCCCGGATAAAGCTTGGACTCGAAGGGGTCGGTGGTGACGAAATCGCCCTTGACCGAGACGGAACGCTCGGCTGGCTTCTTGCCGGTGTCGAGAATGTCGACCGCCAGCTTGATCGCTTCCGAGGAGAGATAGGCCGGGTTGGAGCCAAGGATGCACTTGGCGCCTTGCGTCTGCGCGCAGGTCACGGCGGCGACATTGTAGGAGAAGCCGACGACCGGGACGATCGGCCGGCCGGCATCCTTCAGCGCCTGGATGGCGCCCGAACCATAGCCTTGCGTCATGATGCCGTCGATCTTCGGATTGGCCGCCAACAGTGCCGCCACGCCGGACTGCTCCGGCCCGAGCGCATAGTTGCCGTTGTAGTAGCCGACGACCTTGATGTCGGGATATTTGGCCAGAACCTTCTCATAGCCCCCTTGCAGCTGCGCCGAGATCGGCGCACCGGCGAGGCCGCGGTCGAGGATGATGTTGCCCTTGCCGCCAAGCTGCGTGGCCATCCACTCGGCCATGACGGAAGGGATGCGGTCCCAGTCGGAAGCGACGGCATAGGCGCAGGGTTCGGTCACCACCTGGTCGAAGCTGATGACGACGATGCCGGCGTCGCAGGCCTTCTTGATGGTCGGGTTCAAGGCCGAGTCCGAGCCGGCATCGACGAGGATGGCATCCGGCTTCTGGCGGATGATGTTGTTCAGCGAGTTGATCTGCGCCTGGACGGTGTTCTCGACATTCTCGATCTTGAGGTCGACGCGGCCCTTCAGCGGCCCTTTGTTGACCGAGACGGTGGCGACACGCTCCATCTGCTGGCGCCAGTCGTTGCCGACGAAATTGTTCGAGAGATAGATGGTGTAGGGCTTCTTGTCCTCGGCGCGGCTCGGCGCTGTGCCGACGGCGATTGCGGAGATGGCAAGCGCTGCCAATCCGGCGCAAACTGTCTTCAGTTTCATGATCTCTCCTCCTTGGTGTTTCCTGCATCGGCCGGTGACGGACTTCGCCATCTTGGTGGGCGTTGCGTGTGAATGATACCGGTACCAATAAGCCTTGTCAATTTGAGCCGAGGCGCATTGGAAAGGCCTGGAGCGACCCTTTCGCCGCCGCCGGCAGACATCGTCATTTCGAGCCGGCGGCCTCGGCCGGGGTGATTTCGACCCAATCCGGGCTAACCGGAAGAAACAGGCCCGGTGCCATCTCCGGAAAGGCATTCTTGCCGACCTCGATCTTCTGCATGGTCGCATCGGGATACAATTCCGACGGGACCGGATCGGTGGTGAGGAAGGCATTGCGCAGCAATATCTTCTTCTCCGCCGGCTTCTTTCCGTCGAGGATCTCCACCGCGAGTTTCAAGGCCTCGGCCGATAGATAGGCAGGGTTGGGTGCAAGGATGCACTGGGCGCCCTGGGTCTGAACGCAGCTCGTTGTCGTCAGGTTGAAAGGACTGCCGGTGATGGGAACGATCGGACGCCCGGCGTCCTGCAGCGCCTTGATCGCTCCAGCGCCGTAGCCCTGGACGAAGATGGCGTCGACTTGCGGGTGCGCCGCCAGCAGGCTGGCGACGCCGGCCTGTTCCGGCCCCAGCGCATAGTCGCCGTTGAAATAGCCGACCACTTCAATGCCGGGATATTTCTTGATGACTTCCTCGAAAACCACCCTGCAGCTGGGAGGAGATCGGCGCGCCGGCAAGCCCGCGGTCGACGAGGATCTTGCCCTTGCCGCCGAGCTTCTTGACCAGCCACTCGGCCTCGACGCGGGGCGCCCGGCCCCAGTCGGACTCCATCGTGTAGGCGCAGGGCGCGCTGACGATCTGATCGAAGGCGATGATCAAGATGCCGGCATCGCAAGCCTTCTGAATCGTCGGGTTGAGGGCTTCGCCGGAGCCCGCGTCGATGACGATGGCGTCGGGCCTGTTGCGAATGATGTTGTTGAGGGAATTGATCTGCGCCTGGACCGTGGTCTCGACCACCTCGACCTTGAGGTCGACGCGACCGGCAAGCGGCGGCTTCTTGACCGCGATGTCGGCGCTGCGCAGCATCTGCTGGCGCCAATCATTGCCGACGAAATTGTTTGAGAGATAGATGGTATAGGGCTTCTTGTCCCGTGCGTTGGCCGGCACGGCATCGATCGACAGCCAAGCCGCCGCGACCACCGCAAGCCCGGCGAAAAATGCGCCTGCTCTCATGATTTCCTCCTCCCGTGTTTGGTGTCGGCCGCGCGAACGCCGCCGCCCTTCAGGTGCCTTCCAGGCACACCCCCTATCGACAGACCTTGTTCCCGTGCATGCCCCGGAGCCGCAGCGCATCCTGGGTGACATGCACCAGGCAAATGCTCAGCGTCGGATCAGGCTTCGCATCCACGTTGGATCGTGGTCCTCCGCGCAGCCTTCATCCTAGCTATGATGCTATTATAATTTTATAAGGCTGTCCATGGCCGAGACCCGGAAATCGGCGGACGCCAACGCCGACGACCGGGTTCAGGCCAAGTCGTTCGGCGCGTCGTAGCTGATGCTGAAGAGGTCGGCCGGATGACGCGCGATGGTGAACTCGATGCTCTGCTGGTCGGCCGACTGATAGAGCATCTCCACACTCAGGACCGCACTGCCAAGCGCGATGCCGAGGTCTTCGGCGATGGCCTCGTCGGCGATCTCGGCACGCACCGTGATATGCGCCACGTCGAGCCGCAGGCCGAGATGCCGTTGCACCGAACGAAAGATCAGCACGTCGGAAAAGTCGTCTCGCTTCAGCCTGGCTCCGACAGAAGGCGGGAAGTAGCTTGTGATCTGAGCCTTCTTCTGCTCGCCCACCGACAGGATACCGCGCAGGCAATAGCCCGCCTCGTCCTTGCCCATGCCGAAATGGCGCTGGAGCACGGGCGAAACCTCCTTGCGGTAGGATTTGACCGTCAGCTCAGCGTCCTTGGTGAAGGCCGCCATGTCGGCGAAGTTCTTGAACTTCCAGCTCAGATTGACCGAGGGGCTGCGCGCCGCGACCACGGCCGGCTTGGCCGAACGTTTGCGGATCAGGCCGTCGGCCTCAAGATCACGCAGCGCCTGGCGCACGGTGATCAGGCTGACGCCGAAATGCTCGGCGATGGTCGCTTCCTTCGGCAGTTCGCCGCCGACAGGGAAGGTGCCATTGCCAATCGGCTCGCGCAGAATGTCGGCGAGCTGGCGGTAAAGCGGGCCGTTGGCGCGGCCAAGTGTACGCTTGGGAAGACTGTCTATGGTGGGATGGTCCATGGGCCTCGTCACGCCTGTGTCGAAGCTTTTATAATAGCTTACTGCGCAAGAGGCTAGGCAAGGGTGTAGACGATCAACCGTCTCAGACGAAGAGCCGAAGCGGCTGTTCGATCGCCGATTTCAGGGTCGCCAGCCACCCGGCAGCGGCGGCCTCATCAACGCTTGCCGCATCCACCGTCAGCAGGCATTCGGCATGGTCGCCTGGCGTGTCGAGCGAAACGGAAAGGCGCATGGCACGGCACGGCAAGAGAGGCATCGTGACCGGCCGGATGTCGCTCGCCGGCAGAAGCCGCAGGGACAGCGCCGCCGGCTTGTCCGCCTCGTCGCGATTGTCGGCCAATGCCGCAAGCCGCATTGCGCGCAGCGACGTCAAGGGCATCTCAGGGCTTGTCGCGAATACAATTTGCCGGCCCGCCAGCTCCAGCGCCACGGAAGTGCCACCGAACCTGGCTGCCTCCGGCATCTCGGCAAATGCTCGACCGGCAGCGCGCAGCAGCACGTCGTCGATAGCGAACACATGTCCCGAACTCTCGAGCGCCGCCAGCAGGTCTTGCAGCGCACCGAGGGCGACAGACGTGGCAAAGGCGGCGATCCGGGGCGCGGCCGGGGAAAGCGTGGCTACGAGGGCGACTGCATCAGGCGAAACAATCGGCGCGGCAGCCGGAACGAAGGCCTGTACATCGGCAGCCAGGATACGCCCGCCAGGGCCGCTGCCGCGAAGTGCCTCGAGCGGCAGGCTCCGCTCGCGCGCCAGGCGACGCGCATAGGGCGAAACTGCGAGCCGCGGTGTCTGCGCCATGTTCATTTTAGGAACTCGGAATTGACGCAGTTGGTCAGCCGTCCCTCGACGAGATAGGCATGCACCACCTCGATTGATTTCAGCCTGAGGTCGCGCATCGATGCCGGGCTGTAGAAGGCGGCGTGCGGGGTGACGATCAGGCGATTGGCGATCCACGACTCGTGGCGGCGCCATGCCGCCAGCAGCGCATGATCGAGATCGTCGGGTTCGTTCGGCAGCACGTCCAATCCGGCGCCGGCGACCGTGCCTTCGCGCATCGCCACTTCGAGCGCATCGAGGTCGACGATCGGGCCGCGCGCGGTGTTGATCAGGACAAGGCCTGGCTTGGCGGCAGCGAAGGCGGCGGCGCCGAGCAGCTTGCGGGTTTCCTCGCTCAGCGGTGTGTGGACGCTGACGACATCCGCCCGCCCCATCAATTCATCCAGCGAATGGACACGCTCATAGCCGGTCGATAGATCAACGCCGGACAGAAGATGCGGATCATAGAACACCACCTTCATGTCGAAGGCAGCGGCTCGGCGCGCGGTGGCCAGCCCGATGCGGCCGAGCCCGACAATCCCGAAAATGGCGCCCTTGTGCCTGCGCACCAACGGCGCTTTCGAAAAATGCCAGCCTTCGGCGCCATGGCCCGAAAGCTCCGCGCCATAGGCCGAGGTGCCGCGCGTCAATGCCAGCATCAGGCCGATGGCATGATCGGCGACCTCGGTGGTGCCATAGTCGGGCACGTTGCAGGCCGGTATCTTGCGCGCGCCCCAGCCTGCCGTATCGATGTTGTCGAAGCCGACGCCGGAGCGCACCGCGATCCGCGCCTTGGGGAACGCAGTCGGAGCGGCCGCGACATTGTGGGTGGGCGAATAGTTGATGACGGCATCGACGGTCTCGCAGATGGCCGGATCGAGTGCCGCGGCCCTGTCGTTGGTCGAGCGGGCGAGGATGAATTCGATGTCGGGATAATGCTGTCGCTCGAGTTCGGCCTCGTCGGCGGCTTGCCAGTTGGCGCACAGGATCTTCATGCCAGTCCTTTGGATTTCACGTGTAACGGTCTTATTGGTTGACCATGATCTCGTCCGAAAACCGGATTCCATTTTTCGGGATCATGGTCTATTTCTTGATGCCGCCGATGCGGCCGCCCATCGGCACCACAGCGCCGACCGGCTGATCGATGGCGCTGAGTGTCCCGCTGACCGGCGCCTCGATCTCGACCACGGCCTTGTCGGTCTCGATCTCGGCGATCAGCTCGCCCTGCTTGACCGGATCGCCGATCGCCTTCAGCCATTTGACGACCGTGCCTTCGCTGACGGTGAGATCGCCGAAGGGCATCGTGATCGGCTCGTCGTCGCCGGCAGGGGGCGCCTGGGTCGGTGCGGCCGGCACCGCTTTGGCTGGAACAGGCGCAGCTTTAGCCGGCGCAGCACTCTTCAGACCAACCGTATACCAATGGTCCGGCACCGGCGGCTGGCCTGCGATGACGTCGCGCACGCCTTGGGCGATGCGCGCGCTGTCGACCAGCATGGCGCGCTCCAGCACTGGCGCGAAGGGATGCGAGGTCGGCGCGGTGTGCAGTCGTCCGGGCGGCGCATCGAGTTCGTCGAAGGCGAGTTCGTTGATGGCCTGGGCGATCTCGCCACCCAGACCGCACATTGCCCAGGCTTCGTCGACGATGAGCAAGCGATGGGTTTTCCTGACGCTGGCGACGATGGTGTCGATGTCGAGCGGCATGATGGTACGCGGATCGATCACTTCCGCCTCGATGCCTTCGGCGGCGAGCGCTTCCGCAGCCTCCAGCGCACGCTGCACCATCTGACCGGCGGCAACGATGGTGATGGCGGTGCCGGCTCGCGCAATGCGCGCCACGCCGAACGGGACGAAATGCTCGCCGACCGGCACTTCGCCCTTGGACGCGAACAGTGCCTTTGGTTCCAGCATGATGACGGGGTCGCCGGCCCTGAGCGCGGTCTTCATCAGGCCCTTGGCGTCGGCCGGGGTCGACGGCACGCAGACGATGAGGCCCGGCATATGGGCAAAGACCGGATGATAGATGCCGCTGTGATGCGGGCCGGAGCTGCGCAACGCGCCGGCGCCGACACGCACCACCATCGGCGCGCTCATCAGGCCGCTGGTCATGTAGCGCAGCTTGGCTGCCTGCAGAAAAATCTGGCCGGCGGTCTCGAAGGCGAAGTCGGCAAACATCAGGTCGGAAACCGTGCGCGCGCCGGTGGCCGAGGCGCCAACGGCGGCGGCGGTGAAACCCTGTTCGGAGATCGGCGTGTCGACCATGCGTTCGGCGCCGAATTCCTGCCAGAGATTCTTGGTGTGGGCGAAACTGCCGCCACGTTCGCCGGTGCCCTCGCCGAAATAGAGGATCGCCGGATTGGCACGCATTTCCTCGGCGATACCGTCGCGCACCGCTTCGAGCCAGCCTTGCGTGCGCGTCTCGCCGATGGCGCGCGGCTGTAGCGCGGCGGGCGGATTGATCGGATCGGCAAAGACATGCAGGCGCACCGTCGCCGGATCGGGCTCGGGCGAGTTGCGGGCGAAGCTCAGCGCCTCTTCGACCACCTTCTCGATCCGTGCCTCGATGGCCGCGAGCGCTTCGGCATCGGCGATGCCGTAATCCTCGATCAGTTTCTTGCGGAACATGTCGATCGGATCGCGCTTGATCCAGGCGTCGAGTTCTTCCTGCGTCCGATAGGTGCCGATGACCGGATCGCCCTCATGGTGGCCGACGGTGCGGTAGGTCTTGGCCTCGATTAGCGTCGGACCCTTGCCGGAACGGGCACGTTCGGTGGCTTCCTTCATCGCCAGCCAGACGGCGAAGACATCGTTGCCGTCCACCGCGACCCCGGGCATGCCGTAGGACGCAGCCTTGGTGGCGATCTCCGGGTTCAGCGTGATGGACTTGAGCGGCGTAGCGGTGGCGTAGAGGTTGTTCTCGCAGATGAACACCGCCGGCGCCCGCTGCACGGCGGCGAAGTTGAGCGCCTCATGGAAGCCGCCATGGTTGGCGGCGCCATCGCCGAAGAAGGCGACGCCGATGTCGTCACGCCCCTGCTGGCGGGCGCTCATGCCGATGCCGACGGCATGGCCGATGCCGGCGGCGACGATGCCGTTGGTGCCGAACAGACCGACCGAGCGGTCGTAGAGATGCATGGTCCCGCCACGGCCGCCGCAAATGCCGTCAACCTTGCCGAACAGTTCGGCCATCACCCGGCCGGGATTGGCACCCTTGGCCAAAGCATGGCCGTGGCCGCGATGGGTCGAGGTGACCCAGTCGGTTGGCCTGAGATGCGCGCAGACGCCGACGCCCGTCGCCTCCTCGCCGATATAGAGATGCAGGAAGCCTGGTGTTTCGCCCTTGCGGCAGGCGATCTGGGCGATGCTTTCGAAGCGGCGCAACAGCACCATGCGCTCGAACAGGTCGAGCAGAACCTGCTTGTCGGGCAGGTTTGGAGCGCCCTTGAAATCGTCGCGTGCGCGCGCCGCAGACATTGCCACCAAAGCCTCCCTGAATGCGTCCGACACCGGGCGGCAAAGCGCCGGCGGCGAGCTTGTTGGCCGCTCGCTTCGGCGTATCATAGATTATAATAGCATAATGTCTATCGGCTCCGAACGGAGCCGCGCGCGAGGCTAGATTTTAGTGATCCGCACGGTCGCGTCGGGCCGCTGGAACAGCTCCGGCCGCAGGCTGAGACCCAATCCTGGACCTTCGAGCGGTGCGACATGGCCATCCTTGACCGGCGGAATGTCGGCGACGATCTCGGTGTACCAGCCGGTGAAATAGGCGCGCACCGCTTCCTGGTAGTTGACGTTCGGCAAGGTGGTCGACAGCGCGCAGCTGGCGGCATAGACGATCGGCCCGGTGCAGTCATGCAGAGTGACCGGCAGTTCACTGGCCTCGGCCATGTTGGCGATCTTGCGCGCCTCGGAGAGGCCGCCGCACCAGGCGAGGTCGATCATGATCACGCTGGCCGCGCGCTTGTCGATCAACTGCTTGAACATCTGCCGCGAGGCGAGCCGCTCGCTGGCCGCGATCGGGATCGAGGTGTGGCGGGCCAGCTCGGCCATGGCGTCGAGCTCATTGTAGCGGATCGGCTCCTCCAGCCAGGCGACGTCGTAGGCTTTCAACGCATCGGCGATGCGCAGCGCCGGTGGCAAGGTCCACAGCCCGTGCAGCTCGACCATGATTTCCATGTCGCGGCCGACGGCCTCGCGGATTTTCTGGAAGGGCTCCAATGCCTTGTCGAGCTCGGTGAGCGAAATGCGCGTGCCGTTCGATGCCTCGGCGGCGATGTCGAACGGCCAGATCTTCATCGCGCCGATGCCTTCCGATTTCAGGCTTCTGGCAAGGTCACCGGCATTGTAGCGCCAGGCGAGCAGGTCCTCGTAGGGGCCTTCGTTGGAATCGCCTGCTTTTAGCGACCAGTCCTCGCCGCGCTCGAACAGGGCGTTCTTCTTGTCGCGCGGACATGTTTGTAGCCGGCGCAGGTGTTGTAGATCGGCACGGTTTTGTGGGTGCGCCCGCCAAGCAGCCGCCAGACCGGCTCGCCAAGCGCCTGGCCATAGATATCCACAACGCGATGTTGACGGCGGAATTGCCGCGCAGCTCGGCACCGGAATCGCGGGCGCCGACATAGACACTGCCCAGCGTGCGATCATGCAACTCGATGTCGCGCGGATCCTTGCCCAGGAGATAGGCGGCGACATTGTCGTGGATGTAGGCGGCAACCGGCCCCGGCGCCCAGAACGTTTCGCCGGTGCCGATGAGGCCGGCATCGGTGTGGACGCGCAGCCAGAACAGGAAGGGGAATTCCGCCAGCTGCAGCGTTTCGAGCGCGACGACTTTCATCTTTTTCTCCCCATTGCAGCGGACCGTGCGGTCGACAGGACAATAGCACATCGGCGTTGACAGCCATTTATGGTACCGGTATCAATCCCGTCAAGATGGCCACCGGGAGGGTGCTCGCTTGCCTGCCGAAAATCAAAATACGACGCCAAGGCGAGCCCTGGTCACCGGTGCCGCCGGCGGCCTCGGCCGCGAGGTGGCGATCCAGCTGGCCCGGCGCGGCTGTGCCGTCGCGATCACCGACATCAATGGCGAGGGGCTGGCCGACACTGCCCGACAGATCAAGGAAACCGGTGCGGAAACCGAAATCATAACAGGCGATTTCACGCTGGAGGGCGCGCCGGAGGCGGCGGTGGAAAGCGTGATCACGCGATGGGGCGGCATCGACATCCTCGTCAACAATGCCGGCTATGGCGTGATCGAGCCGTTCCTCGACGCCACCTACAAGGCCTGGACGCGCACGCTGGCGCTCAATGTCACCGCGCTTGCCATGGCCTGCAAGGCGGCGGGCCGGGTGATGCGCGAGCAGCGTTCGGGACGCATCATCAACATCACCTCGCCGGGCTCGCGCATGGCGCTGCCCGACTACACCGCCTACACGGCGAGCAAGGCCGGCGTCGATTCCATCACCCGCGCCGCGGCGGTTGCGCTGGCGCCCTATGGCGTGCTGGTCAACAGCCTGGCGCCCGGCATGATGGACACCGAAATGCAGCGTTCGACCGAGGTCGATCTCGCCCGCGCCAATGGCCGCAACGATCTGCAGGCCTTCCTCGACGAGCGCACCCGCCGCATCCCGCTTGGCCGCCGCGCCGAAATTTCCGAGGTCGCCGAAGCCGTCATCTGGCTCTGCCTCGATTCGCCGAAATATATGACCGCCGAGCGGCTCAACATGTCGGGCGGGCTCGACAAGGACTGATCTGATGCTGCGAAACTCCCCTCCCGGCACAGCCGATATCGGCGCGCTCGAACGCAAGGCAACGCAATTGCGCCGGCACATGCTGACCATGGCGCGCGGCCAGGGCCAGGGCTATATTGGCCAGGGCCTCGGCATCGCCGATACGCTGGCCGCGCTCTACTTCCACGAACTGCGTTACGATCCGCACAATCTCACCTGGCCCGACCGCGACCGCTTCCTGCTCTCGACCGGGCACTATTCGATCGCGCTCTGGGCAGCACTGGCGGAAGCCGGCATCATCCCGGTCGAGGAACTTGCCACCTACGGCGCGGATAACAGCCGGCTGGAAATGTCGACGCTCGACACCACGCCCGGCGTCGAGGTCATCGGCGGTTCGCTGGGCCATGGCCTGGGGCAAGGCGTCGGCCAGGCGCTGGGCCTGCGTATCGACAAATCCGATGCGCGCGTTTTCGTCGAACTGTCCGATGGCGAAATGCAGGAAGGCTCTACCTGGGAGGCGGCGATGTCGGCCAGTCATTTCAGGCTCGACGGGCTGGTGGCGCTGATCGACTGCAACGGCATCCAGGCCGATGGGCCCATGGTGCTCGACATGGAGCCGGTGGCCGACAAGTGGCGCGCCTTCGGCTGGCAAACATCGGAGATCGACGGCAATGACATGAAGGCGGTGGTCGGTGCGCTGGCCGATGCGCGCGAAGGCAACGGCAAGCCGAAAGCGATCGTGCTGCGCACACTGCCCGGCAAAGGCGTGCCGCGCATCGAAACCTCTGAGAAATCGCACTTCTTCCGCATCGACGTGGCGCAATGGGACGGCATCATCGCCGAGTTCGAAAAGACCCTGGGAGCAGTCCAATGAGCGGCGCGGCGACGGAGGCCGGACGCACGCTGGCCATGGGCCAGGACGAAGCGGTTGGCGGTGGCCGGCAAAGCGTGGAAGCACCGTTCGGCAAGGCTTTGGCACGGCTCGGCCAGAGCCGTCCCGACATTGTCGGGCTGACCGCCGATCTCGGCAAATACACCGACATCTTGCCGTTCGGCGACGCTTTCCCGGACCGCTTCTTCAATGTCGGCATGGCCGAGCAAAATCTGGTCGCCGTCGCCGCCGGGCTGGCGCGCACCGGCAAGGTGCCGTTCGCCACCACCTATGGCGTGTTCGCGACGCGGCGGGCCTATGATTTCGTCGCCATCGCGCTCGCCCACTCCAACCTCAACGTCAGGATCGTCGCCGGCCTGCCGGGATTGACCACCGGCTATGGCGGCACCCACCAGGCGATCGAGGACCTGGCACTGATGCGCATGATCCCCGGCCTGACCATCATCGACCCCTGCGATGCGACCGAGATCGAAGCAGCGACCGCAGCGATCGCCGAACATCGGGGGCCGGTCTACATGCGGCTGCTGCGCGGCAGCGTGCCTGTCGTGTTCGAGCCGGGTTACCGCTTCGAAATCGGCAATGCGCGACGCCTTAGAGATGGCAGCGATGTCGGTATCATCTCGACCGGTTTCATGACCGAAAGGGCGTTGGACGCGGCGGACGCGTTGCACAAACAAGGCATCTCTGCCGGCGTGCTGCATGTGCCGACGATAAAGCCGTTCGACGCCGGGGCGGTGGCCGACTTTGCCGCTGGCTTCAACCATATCGTCACGGCCGAGAACCATGTCGTGGTTGGCGGCTTGGCGAGCCTGGTCGTCGAGACCTTGTTCGATGCCGGCATTGCGAAGAAGGTAACGCGCATCGGCCTGCCCGACCGCTACATCGAATGCGGTGCGGTGCCGACCTTGCAAGCGAAGTATGGCCTGACCACCGAGGCCGTCATCGCGACGATCGCCGCACTGAGTTAGGGTTCCGCATGAAGATCATCGAAATCGAGACCTTCGCCGTCGGCGCCGGCTGGAAGAACTGGCTGTTCGTCAAAGTCCATACCGACAAGGGCATCCACGGCATCGGCGAAGGCACGCTGAACGGCTTCATCAAGACCACGGAAGCCGGTGTGCATGAGCTCAAGCATCTCGCCATCGGCCAGGATCCGCGCCGCATCAACGCGCTGGCCAAGCGCATGCTGGACAGCGTTTCGCTCGATGGTGGCCATATCCACCGCACGGTGATCGCGGCGGTCGAGGTCGCCTGCTGGGACATTCTGGGCAAGAGCCTCGGCGTGCCGATCCACCAGTTGCTCGGCGGCCAGGTACGCGACAGCGTGCTCGGCTACGCCAATGGATGGTACCGTACCGAACGCACGCCGGAAGCTTTCCTCGAAGCCGCCAAGGCGGTGCTGGCGAAAGGCTTCAAGGCGTTCAAGCTCGACCCGTTCGGCACCGCGCAAGGTTTTATCTCGCGCGAAGAGCTGGAGCTTTCCTACGCGATCTGCCGGACATTGCGCGATGAACTGCCCAAGGACACGCGGATCCTGATCGACGTGCATGCCCGCTTCACCGAGATCGCGGCACTGCAGGCGGCCCAAAAGTTCGCCGATCTCGATATCTACTGGTGGGAGGAGCCAACCTCGCGCGACCGGCAGGAGACGGTGCATGAAGTGGCGCATCGCTCGCCGATCCCGGTGGCGACCGGCGAGATGTACGACACGGTCGGCCAGTTCTATACGCTGGCCGCGGGCGGCGGCGTCAACATCTTCCAGCCCGAGCCGATGTCGCTCGGCGGCATCGCGCCGTCCATGCAGGTGGCCAATCTGGCGCTCGCGCATGGCAGCCACATCGCGCCACACCAGAGCGGCGGACCGGTGGCGACGGCGGTGTGCCTGCAACTGGCTGCGGCGGTGCCGAATTTTCTCATCCAGGAGCATTTCGACGCCTTCAACGACCCGTGGACGCGCGAGCTGGTGACCTGGCATCCAACCGTCAATGCCGACAATGGCCATCTGTCGCTGCCGGACGCGCCCGGGCTCGGCATCGATCTCAACATCGAGGCGCTCAAGGACCACCCTTACGATCCCAACGCCTATCTCAACGTCCATGCGGAAGGTTGGGAGAAGCGGCTGGGTCGACGAGAAGAAGCAGGGAAGAAGACGTCCTGATCACGCGCTTTCGCGGTCGACGATCTCGAAGCCGAGGCTGGTGATGGTCGGCACCTTGGTGTCGCCGCCGAGCCTAGCCAGCAATTGCCGCACCGCACGGCGACCCATCTCGTAGCGGTTGACCTTAACCGTGGTCAGCGGCGGATAGAGTTGGGCTGCCAGATCCATATCGCCATAGCCAGCGATGGCGATCCTGCCCGGCACCGCCCAGCGCCGGCGGTGGCACTCCTGCACGGCACCGACGGCCAGCGTGTCGCTGGAAAAGAAGATGGCGTCGATATCCCTGTGGCGGGAGGTCAGCGTCACCAGTGCCTCGGCGCCGCCTTGCGCGGTGATCGGCACTTCGACCTCCATGTCGGCATGGTTCTTGATGCCGAGTTCGGTGAGTGCCGCGTGATAGCCGGTGCGCCGCTGTTGCAAGCGGTCATTGCCGTGGATCGGCGTCGAGACGAAGCCGATGCGCTTGTAGCCCTTGGCCGCCAGATGCATGGTCATGGCGTAGGCGGTCTCGAAATTGGAGACGCCGACCACCATGTCGATCGGCTTGCGGCCCTTGATTTCCGATATTTCGACCACCGGCGCGCCGCTGCTCTTCAGCAGCGCCCGTGCCGTCTCACTTTGCACGAAGCTCTGCAGGATCATGCCGACCGGGCGCCAGCCGAGCAGGTTGCGGATCGATTTCTCCTCGGCCTCCTGCGTGAACTCGCCTTGCACCAGAAGCATCGAATAGCCGCTCTCGTGGCATTCGTCGGACATGCCTTGCACCTGTTCGGCAATGCCCGAATTGATCAGCGGCGGCACCACCGTGCCGATCATGCGGCCGTTGCCGCGCATGCTGGAGGCCAGCCGGTTGGGTACGAAGCCGGCCTGCTCGATGGCCTCGAGCACCTTGGCGCGCGTCTCCGGCGAGACCATGTCGGGATTGGACAGCGCGCGCGACACCGTCATCGGCGCCACGCCGACGCGCTTGGCGATCTCGCGGACGCCAAGGCGCTGCCGCTTCTTCTCGCCCGCCGGCGGTCTGTCGGTCATCACCATGCTCCAAGAAAGCGCGATCCAGCAAGGCAATGTCGAGCGGATCACACCGTAAACGTCCATTCATAGCTGTTGTGGCGGACGGTTTCCAGCGACGGGCCCGGCGGGGATACCGAGCATCAACGGTTCAGAAATTGCGCCCATAGCCAGCCGTCCAGCCACCGTCGACGCCCAGCATCTGGCCGGTCGTGTAGGTGTTGAGCGGATCGCAGAAGAACAGCACGGCCGCAACCGCTTCCTCGATGCTGCCGGAGCGGCCGACCGGTGTGTGGCTGAGCATCGCCTTGTCGCCTGACACCATGGTTTCATCCTCGACCGCGCCGAAGCCGACGGCATTGACCAGCACCTTCGGGCCGAACTCCATGGCCAGGGTGCGCATGCCAGCCAGGATCGCGGCATTCTCCATGGAAAAGCGGGGATGGCGGCGCATCGGCATGCCGGCGGTGGCCGAGATCAGGAAGAGGATGCGTCCACCGCCGCGCTCGGCCATGGCCAGGGCCGCCCTGCGCGCATCGGAATACTCGTGGCGGGGATCCTGCACCGTCGTTCCTGGCCGCAGCGGATTGGACATCAGCAGGATATCGGCGGTATCAGCTGCTTCGACAAACGTGCCGCCATTGGCACGCAGCGCGGCGAGAACCGCGTCGACAATCGGGTTGGTCTCGCCATCGAGAGCCACAGTGGCGCCGTTGAGATCGATTTCCATCGCGTCGCTCACATCATGTATCCCGCCGTCCAGCCGCCATCGACGGCCAGCACCTGGCCGTTGACGTAGCTGGCGGCCGGCGAGGCCAGGAACAGCACCGCCTCGGCGATCTCTTGCGGCTCTGCCGGCCGGCCGAGCGGCACATGGGCCAGGAATTCCTGCGTGCGGCCGGCGAACTTGCCGTCGTCGCCGTAAAACAGCTTGGCGGTCAGCGCCGTCATCACCGAACCCGGGGCGACGGCGTTGGTCAGGATGCCCTTGGCGCCAAGTTCAATCGCCATCGACCGCGTCAGATGGATGATGCCGGCCTTGGCGGCGACGAACGGGCTTTGCAGGCGCATGGCGGCAAGGCCGACGACCGAGGCGATGTTGACGATGCGCCCGCCTTTGCCGGCGGCAAGCATGCGCTTCAGTGCCGCCCGGCTCATAATGTAGAGGCCGTCGAGATCGATGCCGGTGATGCGGTCCCATTCCTCGGGCGGGAATTCGTCCAGGGTGACGCGGTGCGCCAGCGTGTTGACACCGGCATTGTTGATAAGGATGTCGAGGCGGCCGTAGCGCTGCATGATCGCGGCGATGGCGCTGTCGACCGAGGCGGCATCACGGATGTCGGTGGCGCAGGCCATGGCATCGGTCAACCCGGCGGCGACCTCGCTTGCGCCCTCGCCATTGATGTCGGCGACGACGACCGCGGCACCATTGTCGGAGAGGCGCCTGGCGATGGAACTGCCGATGGCGCCGGCTGCTCCCGTGACCAGCGCTACCTTGCCTCGCAAATCGCAGCGCATGTCCACCCCCGAGCAATACCGGGTTATGCTATTATAATATCCCTAGGAGTCGGGCAAGCGGCCGCGTCGCCCCGCGCGATCATTCCGCCGGCGCTCCAGCCACGTTCTTGCGGGCCGCATCGATCATCAGCCGCCGGGCGCGGAACACACCCCATTGCTGGTCGACCAGCACGCCGATGAGGATGACGCCGCCCATCACCGCGAAGTTGAGGGAGGACGGGATGCCGAGCAGATTGACGAGGTTCTGCAACTCCTGCAGCAGCACGGTGCCGAGGATGACGCCGATCAGCGAGCCCTCGCCGCCGCGCAGCGAGAAGCCGCCGAGCACCGCCGCGGCAATGGCGTAGAGTTCATAGAACTGGCCGTGGCTGGCCGGTGAGATCGAGCGCGTGTACATGGCGAAATAGATCGCCGACAGCGCTGTCAGCACGCCGCAGATGACATAAGCGGCCATGACGATACGGCCGGTGCGGATGCCCGAATATTTCGCCGCCTCCTCATTCTTGCCGATGGCGTAGAGATAGCGTCCGAATACCGAACGGTGCAGCACAACCCACATGACGATGGCGATGACGATCAGCGCGATGAAGCTATTTGGCACGCCATAGGAACGGCCCGCGGTGAGGAATTCGAGCTCGGGAAAATTCTGGCCGAAGGCGAAGCCGGCGGTGCCGTCGGCGGTGTAGAAGCGGGCGACGCCGCGATAGATCAGGAGGCCGCAGAGCGTCACCACGAAGGGCTGCAATTTCAACCTTGTGATCAGCCAGCCATGCACCAGGCCAATGATGGCGCCGAGCGCGATGATCAGCACGAAGGCCAGCGGCCAGTCGAGCTCGCGCACGGCGATGAAGTCGATGAACAGCGTGCCCAGCAGCGCCACCACCGAGCCGACCGACAGTTCGATGCCGCCGGTGATGATGACGAAGGCCTGGCCGATCGACAGGATGCCGAACAGGCCGATCAGGTTCGAGGTGTTGGCGAGGTTGATCGGCAGCAGGAAGCGCGGATTGATGATCGCAACGATGGCCCCGACCACCAGGATCAGGATCAACAGGCCGAGATCTTTCTTGCTCATCGTCTTCTCCCCAATGCCTGCCTGAGCAGGTTGCGCGGTCTCGCGACCCCGGCGCAAAAACTATTTCGGCTGCTTGCCCACCGCCAGCAGCAGCACGTTTTCCTGGCTGAACTTGTCCTTGTCGAGAATGCCCGAGATCTGGCCCTCATGCATGACGGCGATGCGGTCGGACACGCCGATCACCTCCTCCATGTCGCTGGAAATCATCAGCACGGCGACGCCGGCATCGGCCAGCGCCCGCATCAGCCCATAGATTTCCGCCTTGGCGCCGATGTCGATGCCGCGCGTCGGCTCGTCGAGGATCATCACCTTGGGGTTCATGGCCAGCCACTTGCCGAGCACGACCTTCTGCTGGTTGCCGCCCGACAGCGTGCCGGTGCGCGTCTGCACCGATGGCGCCTTGATGCCGAGATCTTTCTTCTGTTTCTCGGCGGTTGCCGCTTCGGCGCTTGTCGAGACCAGCGAGCGCCTGGCATGCGCCGGCAGATTGGGCAGCGAAATGTTCTGGGCGATCGACAGGTCGAGCAGGATGCCGGTCAGCTTGCGGTCTTCCGGCACCAGGAAAATGCCACGCGCGACGGCGTCGGCCGCGCAGCTGAGCGCAAGCGGCTTGCCGTCGAGCTCGAGCGTGCCGCCGAGGCTGCCGTCAATGCCGAAGAAGACGCGTGCCAGTTCGGTGCGGCCGGAACCGACCAGACCGGCAAGGCCGAGGATTTCGCCGCGCCTGACGTCGAGATCGACCGGCCGGCTGGGATAGGTGGGGGTGCGGACGGCTTTGGCGGCAAGTGCCGTGGCGCCGGGCGCGCGCGCGGACTCGGAGGCTTTTTCGCGCTCCTTCAGCATGCGGCCGATCATCAGCTTGACCATCTGGTCGTGGTGGATGTCGCGCTTGGCCAACGTGCCGGCCAGCATGCCATCGCGCAGCACGACGACGCGGTCGGCGACGCGCTCGACCTCGTGCAAGCGGTGCGAAATGAAGATGACGCTGATGCCGTCAGCCTTCAGCGCCTTGATGACGTCGAGCAATTTGTCGGTCTCGGCGATCGGCAGGCTCGATGTCGGTTCGTCGAGGATGACCAGCCTTGCCTTGATCGACAGCGCCTTGGCGATCTCGACCATCTGCTGCTGGGCGAGCGACAGGGCGGCGACCTGCGTGTCGGCGGAGAAATTGGCGCCGACGCGCTTCAAGAGCGGCGCCACCATTTCCCGCAACTTGGTGCGGTCGACGAGCTTGAGCGGCCCGGCGCGCAGCGGCTCGCGGCCGAAGAAGATGTTGGCGGCGACGTCGAGATTTTCGAACAGGTTGAGTTCCTGGTGGACGAAGGCGATGCCCGAGCCCAGGCTGCCTTCGACGCTCAGCCCCTTATGGGCGGTACCGTCGACCGTGATCGTGCCGGTGTCCGGCGTGGTGACGCCGCCAAGGATCTTCATCAGGGTCGACTTGCCGGCGCCATTCTCGCCGACGAGGCCGATGACCTCGCCCGGTCTCACCTCCATGGAGAAACCATCCAGCGCGACGACGCCCGGATAGGTCTTGCGCACGTTCTCGAGGCTGAGGAACGGTGTGGTCGCTGCGATGGATGTATCGGAATAGTTCATCATGCCTGACAGCAGTTAGCGGGCCAATCCCAAGGCATGATCTTTTCCGAAAACCGGTTCCCACTTTTCGGGATCATGCTTACGGCTTCCGGCAGACTGACGGTCCCCGAAGGGTTCGTCAATGCGCGCAGCCGGCTCAAGCGGAGTTGAGCCGGCTGAACTGCCTGTGGTCTTACTTTCCGGCCATCGCCTTCAGATTGGCGGCATAGGCGTCGACGTCGTCCTTGCCGATGATCTTGGTCGGGATGATGATGAGGTTGCCGGCCGGGATGCCCGACTTGTCGCCCTTGAGATAGGCGGCCATCAGCTTCATGCCCTGATAGGCCCATTCGAAGGGCTGCTGCACGACGGTGGCGGCAATGGTGCCTTCCTTGACGCCGCCCAGCGTGATCGGATCGTCATCGAAACCGACAACCGTGATCGAGCCGAGCTTGCCGGCATCGCGCAGCGCTTCATAGATGCGCGGCGTGTTGTAGGAATAGAAGCCGACCATGCAGGTGACGTCGGGGCTGGCGACCAGCGCGTCCTCGACATTCTTCTTGGCGCGCGCCTGGTCGATATCGTCGCCGCGCACGTCGACCAGTTCGATCTTGGTGCCGGCCAGGCCATCCTTCATGCCCTGGATGCGCTCCTTGGCATTGTCGGCGCCGAGCAGGCCGACGAAGCCGAGGCATTTTCCGCCATTAGGCATCGCCTTCTTGGCGATTTCGGCCGCCTGCTTGCCGGCATCGACGTTGGACGAGCCGATATAGGCGACACGCTTGGTCTGCGGCGCGTCACTGTCGGTGGTGAACAACGCGGTTTCCGAGGCGATCTTGTTCAGGCCATCGGTCGAGGTCTTCGGGTCAACGGCGGACACCATGATGCCCTTGACGCCGGCCGTCACCAGATCGTCCATCAGCCGCTGCTGGATGGCAACCGAGGATTGTTCCGGATATTTGAGCTCCAGCGTGTAGCCGGGCAGTTCAGTCTGTGCCTTCTTGACGCCGGCTTCGGCCGCTTTCCAGAAATCGGAAGCGCCGTTAACGACGAAGGCCAGCGTGGGCTTGTCGTCGGCGCGCGCGATGGCCGTCGCCGTCAGGCCGACAACCAGGGCCGTCGGCGGCCACGGATGCACTACGTATCAAGGATTTCATGTTCAACCTCCCTTTTTTGGTTCAGCCGTCGGGCTGACCCGTCTTGCTCACTAAAATTGCCTGCTCACCTGAATTTGCCGTTTGCGGCTTGGATACCCCCTCCTCCTCAGGGTTTCCCGGCACTGAAGAATGGCGTCGTTCCAGCCACGGTCACGGACTTTAGAGACTCATCTCTCGTTCGTAAATAGTCCGATTTGTCTGACATATCACATATCTGCTATAAGGCTCGCGGAGGCAATATCCGCTCACCATCGGACCATTCACGATCACTCCCGCCGCCCCGGAACCCCAATGGCCGGACACGACGGATTGACGTTACAGCGCATCTTTGTATTAGTAAACAGTATTAGTTCCAAGCCGATATCCGAGCACATCGTGGCGACTCCGCTGCCGATGTGCCGACGCGCCTATGTCTTGGCTGCACGGCGACCAAAGCCTTGGCATCCCTGCTTTCCCTGGACATCCGGAGCTTGATGATCGATGGACCACGCGGCGACTAATATATATAAACGATGCGACAGTTTCTATAAATCAACGCCACCGCGCCATCTTGTCGAGCCGGCAGGCTGCCGCTAGACAGGCTGGGGACTGGGGACACGAATGCCATGAGCGAGACGACGGATCCGGCCAGCGAGACGGCGAGGCGCCGCAAGGCACCGGCCAAGCCCAAGGGGCGGGTCACCATGACCGATATCGCCCGGGCCGCCGGCTGTTCGCAGGCGACCGTGTCCTTCGTGCTCAACAATTCGCCAGGGATAAAGCTGTCGCAGCAGACCCGCGAGCGGGTGATCGAGGCCGCACGGGCGCTGGGCTACAGCGCGCCCGCCTTCTCGGCGCTGCGCAAGCCGGTTGCCGCCTTCGACGGACTGGACGGGGTGATCGGCTTTGCCGTCGACCAGCTGGCGACCAGCCCGGAGGCGGTGGTGGCCATCGAAGGCGCGCGCCAGGCCTCGTGGAATGCCGGCAACGTGCTTCTGGTGGCGCAGACCATGGGCGACGCCGTGATGGAGCCGCGCGCCATACAGGCGCTGACAAGGCGGGGCATTTCGGCGCTGATCTACATGACCATCTTCACCCGCGAGATCACCGCGCCCGATTTCCTCTACAGCCTCGACATTCCGGTGATCCTGCTCAATTGCTACACGGCCGACTACGCCTTCCCCGCCGTGGTGCCCTCCGAGATCGCCGGCGGCCAGAGCTCGACAAGGCACCTGATCAGCCACGGCCACCGCCGCATCGCCACCATCACCGGCGAGCCGTGGATGCAGGCGGCGCAGGACCGGCTGAAAGGCTACCGCCGCGCACTCGCCACCGCCGACATCCCCTTCGACGCGGAGCTGGTCGTCGAGGGCGACTGGTCGGCCAGTGCCGGCTATGCCGCGACCGTCAAGCTGCTGGCGCTAAAGGACCGGCCGACCGCCATCTTCTGCCAGAACGACCGCACCGCGATCGGCTGCTACGAGGCGCTGAAGGAAGCCGGCCTGCACATCCCGCAGGACATTTCGGTCGTCGGCTACGACGACGAGGAAATCGCCCGGCATTTGTTCCCGCCGCTGACCACCTCGATCCTGCCGCATATGGCGATGGGCCAATGGGCGATCGAACAGCTCGAGGCGCCGACGGCGCCCGGGCAGGGACGCTACCCCATCACCAAGCTGGAATGCCCGCTGGTGGAGCGGGACAGTGTGCGCGCGGTGGCGGGCGGTTGAGGCAAGGCGGCTGAGCCATCCCGTCGCGCGGGAGCGGCGGCTTTCTTTCGACGGCCGCCAAAGTCATCGTCATTCCAGCATATCGCCGGCCAGTATGCGGCCGGGCAATTGTCGTTCATACTCGGACCATGACGCGTCCGGGCTTGCGCTGTGTGCAGGTATGTGCGGCTTTGCTGGCCGCGAGCTGCCCGCGCGCCGAAGCTGGCGGGATCTTCGAAGCCGGCGCCTACTCCTTCTCCGACGAACGCGGCGGCTTCCAGATTCTGTCGGCCACGGGCACTGGCACCCGCGCCGACCCGATCGTGGTCACCGAAGAACTGGACACCGCCGACCCGGTGACGCTGACCATCCGTGCGGCGCGGCCGATCCAGCCCTTCGGATCGTCGGGCAACTACGCGACCGGCTTTCTGCCGCTGAAGATCGTCGCCCGCAACAACAGCGGCGACGCCTGGATCGAATTCGGCTTCGAACTGCAATCGATCCTGAACGTGCCGAGCGACTATGGCGACGGGCTGTCCTTCGACCAGGCACAGCGCGTGGACAACATGATCAAGTCCGACAGCTTCGCCGAATTCAAACGCGACTTCGAACCCTATGACCGGCTGCTGTTCAGCAAAGGCAAGGTCGACCCGCTGGAAAGTGCGTCGTTTTCGTTCCTGGTGACTGACTTTTCGCCGAAGGACCGGTTTTACCTGGTGGAGGAGCCGAGGGTGCCTTCGACGTAGGGGGGGGTGATACCGCCGCAGGACCGCCAGCTCGCCATCTTCTGCCAGAACGACCGCACCGCGATCGGCTGCTAGGAGGCGCTCAAGGAAGCCGGCCTGCACATTCCGCAGGACATTTCGGTCGTCGGCTACAACGACGAGGAAATCGCCCGCCACCTCTTCCCGCCGCTGACCACCTCGATTCTGCCGCATATGGTGATGGGCCAATGGGCGATCGAACAGCTCGAAGCGCCGACGGCGCCCGGGCGCGGGCGCGGGCGCTATCCGATCACGAAGCTCGAGTGCCCGCTGGTGGGGCGCGGGTCGGTAAGGGCGGTGGCAGTGTGACCGGACACACGGCGGGCACATCGACGCACGCGAGGCTGTCTGTTTCGGCGCAGAATCAGAACTGCGACTGAGTAACTTGGGATAGCTCGACCCTAGCCGACAGCCAGCATTCGCCCCGATTGAGTTCAGATTGATTCCGGGAACACTGCCACTTTAGCGTGTTCGACAAGTTCAAGGGCCTGGCGTCTTCTTGACAACGTTTCATGGTACTCCTGAGCCTCGATATCCTTGAAGAATGCGGCATTGGGAGCCAGGCGCTTCACGGCCGCCTCCACCTCATCAAGGGACGCTCTAAAGAACTCCTTCCGATAGTTCTGCGCATTTACACGTGTAGGCTCGAACTCTCCATGAAGTGCGCGCTCCAAGGTCGGCGCATCGTCCCTATAGATAATCGCGTGGGTATCGAAAACAAATGGCACGCTTGCGTCGCCTAACTCGCGGACGCGATCCAACGGATCTAATCTCCGTGTGAGGCCGATCTTCACAATGTCACCGCCGAAGGAGCCGATGTTGGAGATTATGTAGACGTAACCTGATCGCGTTTTCTCAGCCATTGCTTTGGCTCTTTCAACCTTGGCATGCGCTGCTGCAAGATCTCGTTCGAGCAGCTTGATTTGATCGGCAAAGGCGTCGAGCTTTGGTCCTACGATGCTCGCCGCCTCAGTCTTAGCTTTGTCGAGCAGGCTCTGGTAACGCTGCTCTTCTTCCTGGGCTTGCTCCATGTCACGTATTAGTCGCTGCTCCTCCCGCGCGAGACGCGCAGCTTCCGCCCTCTCTTCCTTTTCAGCCCTCAGCTTCTCTCTGTGCTCGTGGCTGAGGTAGAGCTCCTTTAGCTTTAACCGAACGAAGTCGTTGGTCACGAAAATTGAATTCGACGCGTTGTGTTTGTCGATTTGAGCTTGAGCATTCAAAATGCGCTTCTCCATTGCATTCACGTTGTTCCAGCGAGTGTTTGCAATCGCTGCATCGCATTCATTGTTAAACGCCCTCAGCGTGAGGCGGATGTTGCGACGGGTCATCGTTTGACCTTTCGCTGCGCTTCCATCGACAGACCACTTGGTGGTACAAATCACGGCGCCTTCAGCAGATATCATAGCCTTCTGCTGTTCTCGTGCCGTCACGATCGCAGATTTGTATTCCTCACTGTCTGTGAAATCGAAATGCGGCTCATAGACGCCCATCTCGGCAAACGCCAACTTGTTGTCGAAGACAGCAACCTCTTTCAGCAGTCGATCATAGATCCACTTTCTGTCCAAGTAATCGGAACGCAAATTTGCTATCCGATTTTCTTGAAACTGGACATCTCCCGTCAGGCGTTTTACCTCGGCTTCCATGTCGAGTATCGGCTTATATCTTGTTTCGAGCCTGTGAGCGTGCTCCGCAAGCAAAGTTGCGTTTTCAAGTGCGCTCCTGCGTTCAATTTTGGCTCGAAATATTAGCCAAATGACAATAGCTATTAGGCCTGGGGAGATGGCGGCTGCGGTCAGTATGACGTATATGAGCATCTTGATAACATTCCCCTCGGTTACGTGGATCTGTTTTCCGGAGTCTAAAATATGCCTCGGTTCAGCACCCAGTTTGGTTTATCCAATCAGCAGGCATCTCTCGACTTCGTAGACATTGAACTGTCTTTGGACACCCGCCTGTATTTGGATCCTTATGCGATCGAAATCCGCGACGATCAGTGGTCTACGTCGTGTGGGGACCATATACGCTCGTTTTTCAATGAGGTACTTGCCGCGCTGCGCGCGGACAATAATGGCCGAGCTATGCACCTGCTTGGCAATCTTCATGAGCCGAACGAGACACGGCTTGGCCAGTCGCGGGGCAGACCACAGGGGCGAGGTGTAGGCGACCACAAAGCACGTGAGTTGCTCGCGCTCTGGCGAGAAGCCGCGCATTCACGTCAGGCGTTCTGTCCGACATTGCGGAAGCGGAGTTATTTATCGAAGGCGTGGGGCCAGACACAATTTCAGACCTCACAACAAACATCCTCAGAGGTGTTCTGGCCGAATATACCGCCGATCAATGCGCGCTACATTCGGTCCCAACTAGTGGAGTCAATAGCATCGGCCCAGCTTGGAACATTCAGAGGTCCCGATGGGAATCACAGACTTTTCAGCTTCCTGTGTTTCAAGGGCGCCCTATATTGCTGGTCCCCAAATTCAGCGTTAGGCACGGAATGTCCCTCGACAGCCAAGAATTCTACAATCATCACATGATAGAGTTTCTCCGGGCCGAGAATCTTCAAAGAGGCACGGGCCTTGTCCACACGTTCAAGAACGGCCGTAAGGAAGTCTTTAAAAGTTCCGTGAAGGAAATTCACCCGTTCATTAAAGATGACCTTGCAACCTTTGTTAGAAATCACCCCGAGATATTGGATTCTTACAAGGAATTGAAGGGCGCACAAGGTGCACCAGAGATCGGTGACATTGAGAAGTTCTTTGATGAACAGGCTTTCGCACAGGTCCTGATAGATCGCCTTGCCAAGATTGCCCCGGGAAATTCCACCGCCGGCGAGTACCATTCGATCGCCCTTGGTATCTGTACGTTCCTATTCCACCCTGGCCTCATTTATCCGGTCAAAGAACAAGAACTTCATAGTGGACGAAAGCGCATCGATATTAAGTTTACTAATGCTGGCGAGAGGGGATTTTTCCAAAGGATACTCGAATCACCACAGACTCGGGCTATAAGCGTGGCTGTCGAATGTAAGAATTACACTAAAGAGATGAATAATCCTGAGCTTGATCAGATTGCCGGCAGGTTCGGCCATCAGCGGGGCTTCTTAGGATTTTTGCTTTGCCGGTCGATGGACGATCGGGGGCGTATCATTGCTAGGTGCCGAGACACCGCCAATGACGGTCGCGGGTACATCATCGTATTCGACGACAGCGATCTTATTCACATGCTTCAAAGCGTTGCAGCAAATCGAAGAAGCACGATTGATCGATACTTGAATGACCGGTTTGGCGAGATCACGCATTAGTCGCACTTAGGGAGCGCTGGCGCACCCGACAGGATTCGACCCTGTGACCTCTACCTTCGGAGGGCAGCGCTTTGTCCAGCTGAGGGCGCTTCCCGGCGATGCGTAGCATACAACATTGAGCCGGCATCAAGGCAACAAGCTGGCGCGTTTCATAGCCGCAGACGATCGCATAAGCGACATGGCGAGCATATTATAGCCGGGACAGGGTTGCCGACCCTATCAAGATCTCCGGCAAGAGGCTGTCTAATTGATCTTAACGTAGTAAAATACGGCCACGTTGACCGGGCGGGTTTCTTTGTCACCCCCGCCGTTGACTACAACTTGGTGGAAATGGGCTGGCACTTGCTGCGGTTTGCCAGCGGTAATAACCGGATAATCGCGGCCACCGGCACTGTACCTGTCGACCCCGCTAGGATTTGCAGCACTCGGAAGTGTTAGCGGTAGATCCGCCGAGGTAAGGCCGGTAAAGGGAATTTCGGGAAGAGCAGTACTGTACTCCTCCACATCTCCAGGCTCGCGCGGACCTGTGGTCGGTATCCCACGAAGAAACATACGCAATAAGTTCGGCACCGGCTTTCCGCCGGTTAGCACTGCGAATCTCGTGCCGGTAACCTCTCGTCCATCGGACAATATCCACGTTCGTTTGGTTAGCGCGTCACCTTCGACCTCGCCCATTGCCTCTGCAAATTGCGCGGGACGAAGGTATGAGGCCACAATTGTACCTACCGGCAGTTCGCTGCTTTGTCGTTTAGCATCCTTCAACGCCGCTTCCAGGGCGTCGGTACGCTTAGCCATTTCGGCAAAACAGTCTGTCAGAGCCTTCGCAAATGGCCCATTACCGCTAAGGTCCGGCGGACAGGAAGATGTTTGCGCCCAAACAGAACGTTCGGACACCAAGACAAACAACATCACGAGAAGTGGCAGTGTTCGAGGTTTCATTTGCAACCTTTCGCGATCGCTACGTCTAACGTGCAAGCAGTTGAGCACAATGAAAAGTTGATCTTGTCACAGACAGCATCTCTAAGCCCGCCTGCATTGCCAGCAACGGCACCAATGGCAGCCAAGAGCGCGCCGATAGCTACAATGAGTCTAGTCCATCTCTGAACGAACTTCGTAGCGTACTCAATTATCGATTTGGGGCCTTGGCCTTGATCTCTCTCACGCTGGCCATCGGCGGCTTGGCCTTGATCCGTCGCCCCGCTCGTTTTCTCACCTGCTCCAGCCCGTGCCAGGGGCCGCTCCGAAATCCTACCTGCGCCAATTCGCGATCCGAGCAGGGCATCGTGGAAATCCTGCCTTTCCGATCCGGTGATGTTCGGTGCGGCTCTGCCCTGATATTTCTGGATTAGCGCTTCTGCTCGTTCGACAATCACGTCGCCAATAAGCCTCCCATCAGGAGTCCGCGCGTCAGGGCGAGACAGCACAAACTGGCAAAGCGAATCAACTCGTACCCTAAGACTGCCTAATCGGCCAGTGCTCGGATTCGGTAAGCCAAGCGCGAGAATGAAATCGTCGAGCCCTTGTGCCTTTAGGGCCTTTAAGATCGGTGCCGCCGCGATCAATACCTCCCGACTGTTCGGCACAAATCCCCCCTACCTCCAGCCAGCCCAAGCTTATTAGTAGAGAGCAATATATCACAGCATCACAGAAGCAGGCAAAGATCCAGTGCGAGCCGTCCTACTCGCTATTCATTTGTCCACTTCTCGACGGAGCGAGGCCACTCACACGGCTTCTTGAAAACCTGTGGTTACTGGCGCACCCGACAGGATTCGAACCTGTGACCTCTGCCTTCGGAGGGCAGCGCTCTATCCAGCTGAGCTACGGGTGCTTCCCGGGGAAACCGGAAAACGAACCAGCCGGTGAACCGGCAAGTCACGGCTTCTTAGCGGAAGCCGGCGCGGGCATCAACGGGCAATTGGCGATTGTGCGGCGTCCGGTGGGGTCGCTGGTCCTCTGAGGGTGCGCTTGTTGGATATGGCGCTCCCCCTCTCCGTCTCGGCTTCGCCGAGCCACCTCTCCCCCACTCCCGTGGGGGCGAGGAACCCAAGCGTCACTCCCCCACCTCATTCTTCACCGTCCGCCGCCCGCGCACGGCCCGCTTCACCTTCTTCGTACCCGCCAGCTCGTTCATCGCATCGAGCTGCATCTGCTGCATCTCGGCCAGGCGCGTCCATTGGCGGGAGATGAGGTAGTCGAGTTTTTCGTGCAGATGGCGCACTTCGAGCTCGGCCTTGAGGTTGACGCGGTATTCGTTGAAGGAGCGCAGGCGGTCTTTCACCTCCTGGCGCTTCTGGCTCATCATGATGACCGGCGCCTGGATGGCGGCGATGCAGGAAAGCAGGAGGTTGAGCAGGATGAAGGGGTAGGGGTCGAAGGCGCCGCCCATGCCCTCGAACAGGTTGATGCCGATCCAGACCAGGAGCACGGTGGCAAACGAAATCAGGAACCACCAGCTGCCGCCGAAGGCGGCCATGTTGTCGGAGACGCGGTCGGGGAAGGTGCGGTGCTCCTCGAATTCTTCTTCCGAATTTTCGGAAATCGTGTCCTGCCTGGCGATCGATTCCACCACCTGGCGGTCGAGTTCGGAGAATTCGCCGTGCTCCTGCTGCAGCAACTCCTCCATGTAGCGCATGCGGTAGCGGCCGAGCTCCTCGCGGCTGATGCGGGCGCCCCTGGGCAGGTCCGGATGGTCGGAGCGGATGCGGTCGGCAAGGCTCGGGCGCAGCGTGTCGATGCGCACCAGGTCGCGCTTGTGGAATTTGCGGCCGGAGATCGCCGACGGTTTTTTCTTCGGCTTTATGCGCGAAGCGCCGGGGCCGGAGGGTTCGGAGTCAGGCACTTCGGGCGTGTCGAAATGCTCGTCGGAAACCTCGTGCAAATCCTCCGGCGTGATCGGCGCCTCGAAATATTCGCTGCCGCTGTCGTGCTCATTGTCCGCCGCCTGCTGATCGGATGCCTTGGGGACGGTGCTCATGGTGCGGGCTCCTGCTGTGGCGCTGCTGTATCTGAGGATACGCCAAGGCGACGGGGCATATCCACTGTCGGATTGCGCTGCCTATGCCATGGCTTCCCAACGATTGCGTGACAGTCGGATAACAATAGCCGGCTGTGTGGTTTTGGCGGTGGTTCGCGGGTTGGCCGAGGCCTTCCCAGCTTCGTCATCCCTGGGCGGAGCAGCCGCGAAGCGGCGTCGCGGAGACCCTGGGATCCATGCCGGGACGTTGACCGTCGGGTGCAGCGGAGCGGAATATGCGCCGTGGCAACGCTTTGAGGTCGCGGCATGGATCCTCGGGTCTGCGCGCGTCGCTGCGCTCCTTGCTCCGCCCGTGGATGACGAAGTCGAGGGAGACTCCGCTAAGCCGCTCTTGCTATTGCTGTTCGGCGAACATCAGGCGCGTCTTCGTGCCGTCCATGGTCGGCGACAGGCTGCGCTGGATCAGCGCTTCGACATGGTCGTTGCGCTGGCGGGCTGAGTCGGCGCCCATCACCACCACGATCAGCTGGCGGCCATCGGCATTGTAGGAGGTGACGATGTTGAAGCCAGAAGCCCTGATGTAGCCGGTCTTGATGCCGTCGACGCCGCGCACGCGGCCGAGCATGTCGTTGTGGCCGCGCACCAGCCTGCCCGCGGAACATGAAATCGCTCTCGGAGAAATAGTGGAAATGCTGGGGAAAGCGCTGGCGCAGCGCCATGCCGAGCACCGCCATGTCGCGCGCCGTCGTCATCTGGCTGTCGTCGGGTAGGCCCGACGCGTTGCGGAAGGTGGTGCTGGTCATGCCGAGCGCGCGCGCCTTGGATGTCATCATGGCGGCGAACTGGTCCTCCGAGCCGCCGAGATACTCGCCGACCGCCACCGCGACGTCATTGGCGGATTTGACGACGATGGCGCGGATGGCGGAATCGACATCGATCGTTTCGCCGCGCCGGAAGCGCATCTTGGTCGGCGGCTGCGAGGCGGCATGGTCGGAGACCGGGATCTGCGTTTCCTTGGTGACGCGGCCGGACTCCATCGCTTCGAACAGCAGATAGAGCGTCATCATCTTGGTCAGCGAGGCCGGGTAGCGCTGCGCCGTCGAGTTAACCTCGAACATCTGCTTGCCGGTCTTCACGTCGACGACGATGGCCGCATATTTCTGCGGCGGCGCGGGGACAGTCAGCACCTGGTCCGGCGGGGTCACGGTCGAGCAGCCGGCGACCAGCAGCAACAGGCCAAGGGCGACGAAAACTCTCTGAAGGAGCGGAAAGGGACGCAATTTGGACAAGGGCGGGACTGTTCTGGCGATGCTGTTGCTGAGATGAGGCGAAGCTAACGTAACGCGCTGGATGCGTCCATTTGGTTAATGGCTGTTAGCCCCAGGATTGTCGAGCCTTCGCAGGACTTGGGTTCCTCGCCCCACATTCGTCTACGGCATGCACACATTTCCAAGCAGTTGGTCTTTGGCGATAGCGTGTATGGCAGCTTGGCGCATGCATTGTCTTATGCTGCGCTGGTCGACCCCCACTCCGTCTCGGCTTCGCCGAGCCACCTCTCCCCCGATCGACGGGGTAGAGGAAAGGCGCCAGGCTCTTTGCGGTCAACGCTCGTCCAGCGACGCTCCCTTCCTTTCCCTCCGGAGGGGGGAAAGGTGGCGCTGCGAAGCAGCGACGGATTGGGGGAACCACCTGGCAATCAAGCCTCCGACCGACCAGTCACGCCAATCACAGAGGATGCCGGCATAGCGTAGCACATTCGCAGATGCGAGGAACTTGAGCCCTTTATCCGCCCCGAAAACGCCTGTTTCTGTGTCTTTCCTTGCCAGAACCGCGTTTCCTGTGGGAAGGGGCGTGGCATTGGCTGGCTTGGGGGGTGGCATGACTGACATCGGGGCCGGGGGCGCAGCGCCCTCGCTTATCAAGGCATCGCTCAGCCGCACCGGAAAATGGGCCGGCAGCGTCGCTTTCATCAGCGGCGCCGTGGGCGACGTGCTCAATCCGCTGGCGCCGTTCGCCGCCTATATCGCGCTGGTCGCGGCGGTAGCGGCGGCCATCATCGCCATCGCAATTGTGCTCAGGCTGGTGCTGGCGGCCAAGGCGCTGCCGGCGCTGTTGTTCGCCACCAGTGCTGCGGCCGTCGCCGGCGGCGTCTATGCCGTACAGCAGGAGACCAATTCGCAGAACGGCGTCATCGCCAGCCTGGTGCCGGCGATCGCGCAGCTGCAGCAGTCGATGGGCATCGTCTCCGAAAAGGTGGCGAAGATCGAGCAGACGGTGACGCAGACGCAAAAGACCGTCGAAGAGGTCAAGAAAACGACCGACACGGTGGCGCAAAAGGCCGACCAGATCGCGTCCGCCCAGCAGCAGCAGACGCAACAGGGCGCTGAGACGCAAAAGACCGTCGAGGCGGTCAAACAGACGACCGAGACGCTCGCCGCCGGCCAGCAACAACAGCAGGTCCAGGCCGAAAAGCTGCAGGCGACGACCGAGCAGATCGCCGCCTCGATCGACACCATCGCCAAGGGGTTTGCCCAGCTGGCGGCCCAGGGCGGGGCGATCGCCGAGCCGAAGCGGCCGGACGAGTTCTACCACAATGCCCGCGTCTACGAATTGTCGGGCGACATGCTCAATGCAAGGCGCTCCTACCTCGCCTTTGCCAGCTTCGATGTCGATGCCATCGACCCCTATACGCGCTTTGCCACGCTGCTTCGGGTCCAGGACGGCAAGGCGGGCGCGCGCGAAGTGTTCGGGCAGCTGGCCGACAAGGGCAAGGCGCTGTCGATCAAGCTGGTGCATATCCTGCAGTTCGAGGACGCGCAGCGGCTCGACAAGCTCAACGCCTTCATCACCGCCAATCCCGACTATGCGCCGGCCTATTTCCTCAAGGCGCAGGAGTTTTCGGAAGACCGCCTCGGCAGCCAGACGCTGGCCGACAAGCGCAACGAGGCCCAGGCGCTGACTAAGTTCGCCTCCTACGAAAAGGATGGCGGGCTGCTCAAATATTTCGTCGACCAGACCCAGCTCGCCGACTGGCTGGACCGCAGCCGCAGCCGGCTGGCCGCACTTGGCGACGTGCTCGACCCAGCCCGCTTTGCGCCTTCGCTGACGCCGATGCGCTCCAACCAGGGCTGGTCGATGACCATTTCGCTGCCCGAGCCGGCGACCGCGATCTCCTGGCGTCTGGGCACCAGCGGTCCCTTCACCGACACCGGCTTCCTGGCGATGAAGGACCAGACCACCGGCAAGCCGATGGCCAATCCGAGCTTCGAATTGCCCGACAGCACGGCGGCGACCACGATTGCGATAAAATATCTCGACATCAGGGGCCGCGAGACCGGCCCGTTCGACATAAGCTTCGACCCGGATGCCGCGCTGCAGCAAGGTGACAAGCAGATCCTCGACCAGTTCTGGACGTCATGGATCGCCTTCGACTCCGGCGGCAATCACGGCCTGGTCTATTTCACGCAGATGCTGTCCTACCGCTGCGCCATCAAGGAGGTGCATTACAGCCTGAACGGTGCCGCGCTCGACAAGTCGCTCGAGATCCCGCCTTGCGACAAGAAGGACCCCTACGCCATCCCCTACGACGCCAAGGGCTATTTCAAGGTCGCCGACAGCGTGAAATCGATGTCGGTGCAGGTCACCTACACGGACGGGACGAAATCGCCGGTGCGGGAATACAAGCGGCAGTAGCTGATGCGAAATGCCGGCCGCGGCGCTTGCGCAATCCGCGGCGAAAGGGTTCTGCTTGCGCCTTCAAGAATCGGTTAGAGCGCTATGGATACCTGCACGATCAAGGCCAGAGGCATTTCGGTTTCGCTCGACCTCACCGTCGGCCATATCGCCGACATGGTCGTCGAGAGCGGCGGACGCCAATTGAAGCCGTTGCACCGCGCGCCCTGGGTCGACGCCGGTGAGGCGCTGCCGAAGGACCTGCCGCAAGGCACGGTCCGGCTGTCCGGCGATTTCCTCTGCGCGCCGTTTTCGCGCAGCGATGTCGAAGAAGCGCCATTGCATGGCTGGACCGCCAACAGCGCCTGGGATGTCACCGAGAGCAGTGCCACGGATGGTGGCTGGCGGGCTGTCTTCCGGCTGCGCCACAAGGTGATGGGCGCCAGCGTCGATAAAATCTTCACGCTGATCGACGGCCATCCTTTCCTCTACCAGGAACATGTGTTTTCCGGCGGCTCCGGCGCGATTTCCGTCGCCCATCACCCGATGACGGTGATGAAAGGCGGCGGCAGGTTGGCTTTTTCGCCGAAAAGCTTTGCCGCGACGCTGGACGATCCGCTGGAGCCCGATCCCGCGCGCGGCCGCTTCATGCTGGCCTATCCGTCGCGCTCGGCCGACCTCGGCCAGTTTCCCGCCGCCGGCGGCGGCACGGCCGACCTGACGCAATACCGCATGGAGGACCGGCGCGAGGATTTCATCACTTTGGTCGAAGCCGAGCATGGCGGGCCGGGCTGGACGGCGCTGGCGCGCCAGGCCGAGGACGATCTGGTGCTGGTGCTGAAGAACCCGGCCGAGCTGCCGATCACCATGCTGTGGCTGAGCAATGGCGGGCGCGACTATGCGCCATGGAGCGGCCGGCATCTCGGCGTGCTCGGCATCGAGGACGGCCGCGCCGCGGTCGGCCATGCCGCCTCGATCGGCGACAACTGGCTGAAGCGCGAGGGCGTGGCGACCGCCTTTGCACTCAGCGAAGGCCACAGCTTTTCGTTCCGCCATGTTATCGGCGCGCTGCCGGCATCAGGCGGCGAACCCCCACAGGAGATCACAACGGCCGATGGCCAGATGCGGCTCTCGGCCGGCGGTTCCACCTGGGACGTGCCGTTCGACAGCGCGTTCCTGCGCATTGGCCAACCTGTTGCAGCCTGAGCCGGGATTGCGGAGCGCAGGGTTTGAAATTTCGACCGACTGCCGCCAAGATGCGGCGAGAATATCATGCCAATCATCCAGGCAAGTGAGGCCCCCATGTCCGAAATCGCCCACCTCGCCGCCACCATCTTCAAGCGCGCCGGCAAGGCAAAGCGCTTCATCGTCGCCATCGCCGGGCCGCCAGGCGCCGGCAAGTCGACATTGTCGGCCGGCCTGCACGACCTTTTGCCGGAAGGGGCAGTGGAAGTCGTGCCGATGGACGGCTTCCATTATGATGACATCGTACTCAACGCGCGCGGCCTGCGGGCGCGCAAGGGCGCGCCGGAAACCTTCGACTTTGCCGGCTTCGAAACCCTGATGAAGCGCATCCGGGCCGGCGAACCCGACATCGCGATTCCCGTCTTCGACCGCAGCATGGAACTGTCGCGCGCCGCCGCGGCGATCATCGGCACCGAGACCAAGTTCATCCTGGTCGAAGGCAATTACCTGCTGCTCGACGAAGAACCGTGGTCACGACTGGCGCCGCTGTTCGATTTCTCGATCTTCGTCGACGTGCCGCGCAACGAGCTCGAGCGCCGCTTGATGGAGCGCTGGCACGGCCATGGCCGTTCCGATGAGGATGCGCGCGCCTGGATCGTCTCCAATGACATGCCCAACATCGAACGCGTGCTGGCCCGACGCAGGGCAGCCGACCTGGTCATTGGTTAACACGCTTAATTTTCGGTATTTTTGAACGGGAACCTTAAGAGTTTCACGCCGTTATGCCTGACAGACCGTTTGTCCGGTGTAAGGAATTTTCCAATGGCAACCAAGGCAAAAAAACCCGCAAAGACGAGGCCTGCCAAGGCAACTCAGGCGAAAGCCGGTGCTGGCCCAGCGATTGCCGAACGCTCGAAAGACGCCAAGAGCTCTTTTGGCAAGGCCGCACCCAGAAAAGTCGTTCCGGCCGCGAAGACCACAAGCCCGCGCAAGCCGGCGCCGGCCAAAACCGGCGCCGTCCGGACGGCAGCGAATGTCGCCGCCGGCGCGATGGTCGCTACCGCACGTGGTGCCGTCTCGCTGGCCGCCTCGGTGATCGGCAGGGGCGGCTCGAAGGCCAAGGCGAAGTAGCAGGCTGCTTCGCCCGGCCGCGTATCTTTGGCCAAGGCCGTCGCCCTGTGGCGACAGGCCTCTTCAGTTCTTTGCCGGAATGGTCAGGCCCTTTTGTACCGCCGGCCGCGCCAGGCCGCGCTCCAGCCACGCGGCCACATTGGCGAAATCATCGAAGCCGACGAGGTCGCGCGCTTCATAGAAGCCGATCAAATTGCGCACCCAGCCGAGCAGCGAGATGTCGGCGATGGTGTAGTCATTGCCCATGATCCACTTGCGGCCCTTCAGCCTGCCGTCGAGCACGCCGATCAGCCGCCGCGATTCGTCGCGGTAGCGCTCCAGCGGGCGCTTGTCGGCGATCTCGCGGCCAGCGAATTTGTGGAAGAACCCGACCTGGCCGAACATCGGCCCGACAGAGGCCATCTGGAAGAAGACCCACTGGATCGTCTCGTAGCGCCGCGCTGCGTCGGCCGGAACGAGCAGGCCGGTCTTGTCCGCGAGATACAGCAGGATGGCGCCGGATTCGAACAGGCCGATCGGCTTGCCGTCCGGGCCGTTGGGATCGATGATCGCCGGGATCTTGCCGTTGGGATTGAGTGACAGGAACTCCGGCGTCCAGCTTTCGTCCTTGCCGATGTTGATCAGATGCGGCTCGTAGGGCAGGCCGATCTCTTCCAGGGCGATCGAGACCTTCACCCCGTTCGGCGTCGTTGCCGAATAGAGCTGGATCTGGTCGGGATGCTTGGCCGGCCAACGGGTGGTGATCGGAAAGGCGGACAGGTCGGCCATCGAGAAACTCCTGAGCGGGGATTTGCGCCAAGGGGCGCGATGTTGGCGGGTGGCCAAGAATTAGGCGCACGGCCAGGCAGGATCAATATGACGACGACAGTTTCGCCATCCACGGACAGTCAACCGAATCAGACGCGGCGAATCTCCAAACGCACGCAAGATCACCTGGGACAGCAGCGGCCGGGATCAGATCGCCTTGAATGCCAGCACCGCGTTGGTGCCGCCGAAGGCAAAACCGTTGCTGATCGCGGCGCGCACCTTGCGCTCGCGTGCGACATTGGGCGTCACGTCGAGATCGCAATCGGGATCGGGTTCGCGGTAATTCGCGGTCGGCGGCACGACGCCTTCACGGATCGCCATGACGCAGGCGATCATCTCCAGCCCACCCGACGCACCCAGGCAATGAGCGTGCATCGACTTGGTCGAAGAGATCGACAGCGCCCGCGCATGCTCGCCAAAGACGCGCTTGATCGCGTTGGTCTCGATCTGGTCGTTGGCCTTGGTGCCGGTGCCATGCGCGTTGAGATAGTCGATGTCCTCGGGATTGAGCCCGGCATCGGCCAGGCAGAAGCGCATCGCCGCTTCCGGTCCCTCGACGGTCGGGGCGACGATGTCGGAGGCATCGGCCGAAAGGCCGGCGCCGGCGATTTCGGCGAGGATGGTGGCGCCACGCGCCATGGCGTGATCGTAGCTTTCCAGAACCGCCATGCCCGCACCTTCGCCGAGCACCAGGCCCTGGCGGTCGGCCGAGAATGGCCGGCAGGTGTCGGGCGACAGAACGCGCAACGCTTCCCAGCCCTTGAGCACGCCCCAGACCAGCGGCGCATCGGTGCCGCCGGCGACCATCACGTCGGCACGGCCGAGCCTGATCTGGTCGACCGCCGAGGCGATGGCGTGGTTGGCCGACGAGCAGGCCGAGGTGACGCCGAAGACCGGTCCGCGCAGGCCAAGATGCATGCTGACCTGGCCAGCGGCGGCGCCCGGCATGACCCTGGGCACGGTGAAGATGCCGGCGCGATTCTTGCCCTCGACCAGGATGGCGCGATAATTCTCCTCGACGGTCTCGAAGCCGCAGACGCCAACGCCGACAATGGTTCCCATGCGATAGGTGTTGTCGGCATGCGGGGCCAGGCCGGACTGCTGCATGGCCTCCTTCGCAGCGATCACCGCCAGCAGGCTGAAGCGGTCCATCGACACCAGCTGCTTGCGCTCGATGCCGTGATCGGGCAGCGCCTTGATCTCGCAGCCGGTCTTGACCTTCAGGTCATGCAGGAAGGGATTGTCGATCGGGCCGATGGCCGAACGGCCGGCCCGCATTTCGGTCCAGATCGACTGCGCATCGACGCCAAGTCCGCACAGCCCGCCAATGCCGGTAATGACGACGCGTTTCAGCATTCGGTCAGGCTTTTTTCGCGATCAACGCGCGAACGGCCTCGACCATGTCGCCAACATTCTTCAGATTGCTCCAGGCATCGACGGTGTTCATCTCGATCTCGATGCCATACTGCTCCTCGAGGTCGAAAATGATCTCCGTCAACTCCAGCGAATGGATGCCCAGCGACGTCAATTCGGTGCTGGTGGTGATTTCTTCACCGCCCGGCTCGGCATGGGCCTTGATCTTTTCGATGATATCCGTTGCCAGTTGGTCAGCCATTCGGTCTCTTCCCCACTTTTTCGTTTCCCGACGCCAACTGAACAGCGCCTTCTTGTCCTCGATATCAGGCCGCGATCATCGCCTTCTACCCCCGCCAAGCATCGCCTGACCGTACCGAGGTGGCTCCCTCTATAGAAACGGAAACGCCATCAAGCAACAAGCTATATATCGACAAAACCGCCGCAGTGCTTAACCTGACGGCGTGGATACGATCGAATATACCAAGTTTTCGGCCCCTTTGGCCCAGCGCGCCGCGGGTCTGGCGCAGCTGGGCTGCGCCAGCGCGGACGGCCGCACGCGGCTGCGGCGCCTCTATCAGGACGGCTCCGCCAAGATAAGGCTGCCGGCCGTTTGCGCCGATCCGCTGGAGGCGGTGCTGATCAACACCGCCGGTGGATTGACTGGCGGCGACCGCCTCGGCTGGGATGTGGATGTCGGCGCGAACGCCTCGGCGTCGATAACCACCCAGGCTTGCGAAAAAGTCTATCGCGCCGCGTCCGACCATGCTGAGGTGCGGGTCAGGCTGACCGTCGGCGAGAACGGCCGGATCGCCTGGCTGCCGCAGGAAACCATCGTTTTCGACCGGGCGGCCTTTGCCCGTACACTGGATGTCGAGCTTGCCGCCGGGGCCGAGGCGCTGGTGCTGGAGGCCACCGTCTTCGGCCGCCTGGCCATGGGCGAACGCGCCGCGCAAGGTGCTTTTCGTGACCGCTGGCGTGTTCGCCAGGATGGTTTCCTCATCCATGCCGAGGACTTCCGCATCGGACCGGATATCGCGGCAGCGCTCGCCCGTCAGGCGGCCGGTGGCGGCGCAATCGCGGTGGCAACGCTGCTGCTGGTGTCGCCGCAGGCCGAGGCTCTGCTCGACCAGGTCCGGGAGATCGTCGGCGACCAGGGCGGCGCCAGCGTCTGGAGCGTGAAGGCATCTGGCAAGCTTCTTGCCAGGCTTTATGCGGAGGACGGCTACCAACTGCGCCAGCGGCTGGTTCCGCTCGTCGGATTGCTCAACGGAAAGGCGGAGCTGCCCAAATTATGGTCACTGTGATCCTGTCTGCCTCATCTTTGGAAACCGCATGAACCTGACGCCGAGGGAAAAAGACAAGCTGCTGATCGCCATGGCGGCGATCGTGGCACGCAAGCGGCTGGAGCGCGGCGTCAAGCTCAACCATCCGGAAGCGATCGCGCTGATCACCGACTTCGTCGTCGAGGGCGCCCGCGATGGCCGGCCGGTGGCCGAGCTTATGGAGGCCGGCGCCCATGTCGTCAGCCGCGCGCAGGTGATGCAAGGCATCGCCGAGATGATCCATGACGTGCAGGTGGAGGCGACCTTCCCCGACGGCACCAAGCTGGTGACCGTGCACGAACCCATCCGGTGAGGAAACAGAGATGCTCGAGCTGCGCCCAAACTGTGAGTGCTGCGACAAGGACCTGCCGCCCGAGTCGACGGATGCGCTGATCTGCACCTTCGAATGCACCTTCTGCGCCGATTGCGTGGAACACGTGCTGGACGGCGTCTGCCCCAATTGCGGCGGCAATTTTTCGGCCCGGCCGATCCGTCCTGCCGCGATGCTGAAGAAATATCCGGCTTCGACCAAGCGCGTCCTCAAGGCCGAGGGCTGTGGCCCGCGCAAGGCCGCGTGACCCCTGCGACACCGCAACTGAAAGGCAAGTAGAATGATCCCTGCCAAACGCCTGTGCCTCGCGGCGATCCTGCTGATGGCCGCCGCCATGCCGGCCTATGCCCATGTCGGCATCGGCACCACCTCCTCCTTCACGGCCGGCTTCATGCATCCCTTGTCCGGCCTTGATCACATGACGGTGATGATCGCGGTTGGCCTGTGGGCGGCACTCAAGGGCGGCAGGGCGATCTGGGCGTGGCCGGCGGCCTTTGTCGGCGTGATGCTCGGTGGTGCTGCCCTTGGCATGGCCCATGTGCCGGTGCCCTTCGTCGAGCCCGGCATACTGGCCTCCGTCGTGGCGCTCGGGCTGCTGGTGGCGCTGGCGGTCGATCTGCCGGTCTCGGCCGGCGTCGCCATTATTGGACTGTTCGCGCTGTTCCACGGCCACGCCCACGGCACCGAAGTGCCGGAAAATGCCGGCGGGCTCGAGTACATGGCCGGCTTTGCCGTCGCGACCGTGCTGCTGCATGCCGTCGGCATAGCCGCCGGGCTTGGTCTTGGCATGAGGTTCCGCGGTCTGGCGCGTGTCGCCGGTGCTGCCTGCGCGGCGATCGGCGTCGGCCTCGCCTTCGGCGTCGTGTGATCCCAGATGATCCCCGGCGAAATCATCCCCGTCCAAGGCGACATCGAGCTCAACAAGGGCCTGCCGACCGTGACCCTGAAAGTCGCCAACAGCGGCGACCGGCCGGTCCAGGTCGGCAGCCACTACCATTTCTTCGAAACCAATGAGGGGCTGAAGTTCGATCGCGAACAGGCGCGCGGCATGCGTCTCGATATTGCCGCCGGCACCGCCATGCGCTTCGAGCCGGGCCAGGAACGCGACGTCACGCTGGTGCCGCTTGGCGGCAAGCGCGAGGTCTATGGGTTCCAGCAGAAGGTGATGGGCAAGCTGTGAGACCGGTGGCGTCGAGCGCTCGCGGACGCACGATGCGGCCGGCGGACCGGATGCCGGCCCGCCGCGCCGGCTTATCAGCTGGCCTTTTTGGTGATCAAGGTCAGCGCGCCATTGGGCTGCATGCTGGCCGCGACCACCTGCGCCGAGGTCATTCCCTTGGCCTCGAGGGCGGACTTGACCTTGGGGGTGGCGTCGATCGAGCTGCGCAGTTTCTGCAGTCCGGCGTCACCACGCTGGGCGATCACCTGATTGACCTGCGTCTGGGTGTCCTTCGGCAGCTCGGTGATGTCGACGATGTTGACGCTCTGGATCGCCGGCGCGGCCTGCTGACCGCCAGGGGCGGGCGTCGTTTCCTTGGGGGCAGGCGCGGCCGGAGCGGGCTGTTGCGCGGGTTGTTGCTGGGCACTGGCTGCACCGGCCAGCATCAGGCTGGCAGCGGCTGCAAGAATTATCGTTTTGCGCATGGATTTTCCTTCCATCGATTTGGCAAACGGTCGTTTTGGGGTGACCTGCCAACCTCAACCGCCAAATGGGATCAGAAGGTGTCGCCCAGCGGGTCATTGCGTGACCATTGGATGGCGGCAATGTGCAGCCCAGCCTCAACCACACCGCATTTTCGGAGCAATCGCTGATGGCCAGAATCTCGCGTGCCGCCTACGCCCAGATGTATGGCCCGACTGTCGGCGACAAGGTCAGGCTGGCCGATACCGAACTCTTCATCGAGGTTGAAAGGGACCTCACCGTCCACGGTGAAGAGGTAAAATTCGGCGGCGGCAAAGTCATTCGCGATGGCATGGGACAGAGCCAGGTGTCCCGCGCCCAAGGCGCGGTCGACACCGTCATCACCAACGCTTTGGTGATCGACGCCAGCGCTGGCATCTTCAAGGCCGATATCGGCCTCAAGGATGGCCGCATCGCGGCCATCGGCAAGGCCGGCAACCCGGACACGCAGGACGGTGTCACCATCATCATCGGTCCCGGCACGGAAATCATCGCCGGCGAGGGCAAGATCCTGACCGCCGGCGGCTTTGACGCGCATATCCACTTCATCTGCCCGCAGCAGATCGAGGAAGCGCTGATGAGCGGCATCACCACTATGCTCGGCGGCGGCACCGGCCCGGCGCATGGCACGCTGGCCACCACCTGCACGCCGGGACCATGGCACATGGCGCGCATGATCCAGTCCTTCGATGCCTTTCCGATGAATATCGGCCTGTCGGGCAAGGGCAATGCCTCGCTGCCAGCGGCGCTGGAAGAAATGGTGCTGGGCGGCGCCTGTTCGCTGAAATTGCATGAGGATTGGGGCACGACGCCGGCGGCCATCGACTGCTGCCTGTCGGTGGCCGACGATTACGACGTGCAGGTGATGATCCACACCGACACATTGAACGAGTCAGGGTTTGTCGAAAACACCGTAGCGGCGATCAAGGGCCGCACCATCCACGCCTTCCACACCGAGGGTGCCGGCGGCGGCCATGCGCCTGATATCATCAAGGTCTGCGGCCTGCCCAACGTCATCCCGTCCTCGACCAATCCGACTCGGCCCTACACGGTCAACACGCTGGCCGAGCATCTCGACATGCTGATGGTCTGCCATCATCTGTCGCCGTCGATCCCCGAGGACATCGCCTTCGCCGAAAGCCGCATCCGCAAGGAGACGATCGCGGCGGAAGACATCCTGCACGATATCGGCGCCTTCTCGATCATCTCGTCGGACAGCCAGGCGATGGGCCGTGTCGGCGAGGTGGCGATCCGCACCTGGCAGACCGCCGACAAGATGAAGCGCCAGCGCGGCGCGCTGCCGCAGGAAACCGGCGACAACGACAATTTCCGCGTCCGCCGCTACATCGCCAAATACACGATCAATCCGGCCATCGCGCATGGCCTGTCGAAAGACATCGGCTCGATCGCCGTGGGAAAACGCGCCGATCTGGTGCTGTGGAACCCGGCCTTCTTCGGTGTGAAACCGGACATGGTGCTGATCGGCGGCATGATCGCCGCCGCCCCGATGGGCGATCCCAACGCCTCGATCCCGACCCCGCAGCCGATGCACTACCGGCCGATGTTCGGCGCTTATGGCAAGGCCAGGACCAACTCTTCGGTGACCTTCGTTTCGAAGGCCGCACTCGAGTCGGGCCTGCATGGCCGGCTTGGCGTCGACAAGCAGTTCGTCGCCGTCGAAAACACCCGCGGCGGCATCGGCAAGCATTCGATGGTGCTCAACGACGCCACGCCGCATGTCGAGGTCGATCCCGAAACCTACGAGGTGCGCGCCGACGGTGAATTGCTGACCTGCGAGCCGGCAACGGTGCTGCCGATGGCGCAGCGGTATTTTCTGTTTTAAGGCCGCTTCCAGGTTAAGGTTCATGAATTCGGTCAACTGCCTCCGACCGAAAACTGCGCGCATTTCGTCAACTGTTGGCGCAAAACCGTATGCGGCTTGTCAACTTCGGCACCGACACTGTTCCGCTGGATCGCCTGATCGACTACGTCGTTTGCTTCCAACTTGGAAATCCGGGGCCTTTGGAGCAATATAGACTTCATGAATAAGATTTTTCGCAAACAGCAATTGACGCCCTATGAGGCCGACTATGCTCAGTGGTGTGCCGAGCAAGGCGCGCTGTTGCGCGAAGGTCGTCTATCCGACCTCGACCGCGAGAATCTTGCCGAGGAGATTGAGAGCTTGGGGCGGAGCGACAAAAGGGAAATTGCAAGCAGGCTTGGTACCTTGGTCCTTCACTTGCTCAAATGGGAGTTTCAGCCCGAGCAACGCAAAACTGGATGGCTGCTGACAATCCGTGAACAGCGGCACCGAATTGATGATCTGCTCGATGAAAGCCCGAGCCTGAAAGCATATCCGGCGCAGAGGCTCGCTCGAGAGTTCAAGATAGCAAGATTGAAGGCGCTGGACGAAACCGGCATGAGAGATCGTGATTTCCCAGTTGATTGCCCGTATGCGATCAGGGAAATTCTGGACCATGACTATTTTCCAGGTACGCCGTGGTCTTCCGACAAACTTATTCGCGAGTAGCAGAGAATTGGTCCGTCGCAGATATTTCTTGACGTCGTGACCCATGGCCACCGAACTCGTCTCTGCCCACGATATCTTCCCCCATATCCGCATCGTCATGGGCATGGTGATCGGGCTCGGCGTCGCCCGGCTGCTGTCTGGGGTGGCGCGCATCGTCCAGCATCCCGGCCAATACCGGCTCTATCCCGTGCATCTGGCCTGGGTCGCCTCGGTGCTTCTGATGCTGGTGCATTTCTGGTGGTGGGAGTTCGGCCTCTACGCCATCGAGACCTGGACCTTCGGCAAATACCTTTTCATCATCTTCTACGCGATCACGCTGTTCCTGCTCTGCGCGCTGCTATTTCCCGACTCCATGCTGGACTACACCAGCTACGAGGATTTCTTCTATTCGCGCCGCGCCTGGTTCTTCGGCCTGCTCGCGGCGACCTATCTGCTCGATGTGGTCGATACGTTGCTGAAAGGGCCGGAGCATTTTGCCCGCTTCGGTAACGAATATCTGTTCCGCACGCCGGTCTTCGTAGTGCTGTGCATCGCCGCGATCGTGGTGCGCGACCGCCGCTTCCACACCGCCTTTGTCGCGGCGGCGCTGATCTATCAGATATCGTTCATCCTGCGGCTCTTCGACACGATCGTATGACGATAGTGGATGGTCTAGAGTCGAGGGAAAGGCGGGATTTTACCATGTACAAGGCCATCGGATCGCGCGGATCCCGGGTCAGCCGCGTTCTCTGGATGCTCGAGGAGCTCGGGCAGCCCTATGAATTCGTCGAGGTCAAACTCCGCTCGCCGGAAGCCTATGCGCTCAACCCGTCGGGCAAGGTGCCGATCCTCATCGACGGCGAGCTGACGGTGACGGATTCGGCGGCGATCTGCGTCTACCTCGCCGACAAACACGCCGACAAGGGCATGGGTGCCAATCCGGGCGTTGCCGGCCGTGCCGAGATGGATTCCTGGATGCATTTTGCCCAGAGCGAGTTCGAGGCGCCGCTGTGGAACAAATTGCGCCACCGCTTCCTGCTGCCGAAGGAGGTTCGGGTCGATGTCGGCCCCGCGGCGGCCTACGATTTCGCCTCGGAGGCCAAGGCGCTGGACCGCCGGCTTGGCGACAAGCCGTTTGCGCTCGGCGACCGGTTTTCCGCCGTCGACGTGCTGCTGGGCGACATGGGCGGCTGGGCCCGCGCCGGAAAATTCCCGATCGAATCCGAGCGCGTCAACGCCTATTTCGACCGGGTGCTTTCGCGCCCTGCCCGGGCGCGGGCGCAAGCCAACGGAGGCTCCCTCAAATGAAACTCAACCTCAACACCGACTTCACCAAATTCCCACGCGCCGTTTCGATGCTACCTGCCGGCGAGGCCGGAACCATCGTGCCGTCCGGGCGCGCCGTTCTGCCTCATGACGAGCGGCATCTGCGCCGCAGGGCCATCGAACTGTCCGACGGCAGCAAGGTGCTGGTCGACCTGCCCGAACCCGTCGCCCTGAACGATGGCGACCGGCTGGTGCTGGAGGATGGCCGCCATGTCGAGATCCTTGCCGCGCCGGAAGAGGTCTATGACATCCGCGCCCGTGACGGCGTGCATCTGACCGAGCTTGCCTGGCATATCGGCAACCGTCATCTCGCCGCAGGTATCGAGGCGGACCGTATCGTCATCCTGCGCGACCACGTCATCAAGGCGATGCTGGAGGGGCTTGGGGCCACGGTGCGCGAGGTTTCCGAGCCGTTCAAACCGGTGCGCGGCGCCTATTCCAGCGGGCATGATCACGGCCATGCACATGCACATGGCCATGCCGAAGCGCATTCTCACGCGCACAGCGAATCGCATTCCCATTCGCACAGCCATGCCGGCCACCACCACGATCATGACTGACCAGCCTTCGAACATCGCCCTGCTGCGGCTGATGGCGTGGCTGTCGCCGGCCTTTCCGGTCGGCGGTTTTGCCTACAGTCATGGTCTCGAGCGCGCGGTGCATGACGGGCTGGTTGCCGATGCCGAGAGCCTGGCCAGCTGGCTGGAAACGCTGGTCGAGATGGGCTCGGGCTGGAACGATGCCGTGCTGTTTTCCGAGAGCTGGCGCCGCGCCCGCAACGCCGACAATCTCAATGAAGTGACCGCACTGGCCGAGGCGCTCGCCGGCTCGCGGGAACGCCACACCGAGACCATGCTGCAAGGTATCGCCTTTCTCAAGGCGGCGGCCGCCTGGCCCAATCCGGTGCTCGACCGCTTGCCGGCCGAATGCGCCTATTGCGTCGCTGTCGGCGCCATTGCCGGTGGCAATGGCATTGCGCTGCAGGATGCGCTGTCCGCCTTCCTGCAAGCCTTCTTCTCCAACCTCGTTCAGGCGGCGATCAGGCTCGGTGTCGTCGGCCAGAAAGAGGCCACCACGCTGCTGGCTGGCTTCGAACCGTTCGCGCTCTCGACCGCCGCCCGCGCGGCCCGTTCGACATTGGATGATCTCGGCGGCTGCGCTTTTGTGTCCGACGTCGTGGCGATGAAGCACGAAACCCAGTATTCGCGGCTGTTCCGCTCATGATCGTCCTCGCTTTTGTCCTCTCCTTCGTCCTGCTGCTGATCACGGCGCTGCATGTCTATCTGGGGCATTGGCGGCATCTGGCCGGGCAGGGACGCAGCCTCCTGCGCCCGCGCCGTCGTCGGCTTTCGCGGCGTTGACGAAATGCCGACGCCCTTCGCCAGTTTCGCCGTTGCCGCCTGCCTCGGCCTGGCGACGCTCTGGCCGCTGGCGCTCATCGGCTTCTTTGCCTCGCCCTTCCCCAAGCAGGGCCTTGCCGCCACTTCGCTGCTCATTGGTCTGGTGTTCCTGGGGCGCGGCATCGCCGGCTTCACGCCATGGTGGCGGCGGCTGGCGCCCGAGCAGCCTTTCGCGCGGCTCGATACCAGCTATTATTCGCCGCTCTGCCTGTTGATCGGGCTCGGCTTCGCCACCCTTGCCATCATGGAGTTCCCGACATGACCCAACCCAACGGTCCCCTTCGCATCGGTATTGGCGGCCCTGTGGGCTCCGGCAAGACGACGCTCACCGAGAAACTCTGCAAGGCGCTGCGCGACGAGTTTTCCATCGCCGTCGTCACCAACGATATCTACACCAGGGAAGACGCCATGATGCTGGCCCGGCTGCAGGCGTTGCCGGAGGATCGCATCGTCGGCGTCGAGACCGGTGGCTGCCCGCATACCGCCATCCGCGAGGACGCCTCGATCAATTTGCAGGCGATCGCCGAACTCAACCGGAAATTCCCCGATCTCGACATCATCTTCATCGAATCCGGCGGCGACAACCTTGCCGCCACCTTCTCGCCGGACCTTGCGGATCTGACGCTCTATGTCATCTCGGTCTGCCAGGGCGAGGAGATCCCTAGGAAGGGCGGACCGGCGATCACCCGCTCCGATTTCCTGATCATCAACAAGAGCGATCTGGCGCCCTATGTGAACGTCAACCTCGACGTGATGGAGAGCGACGCCGGCCGCATGCGCGGCAAGCGGCCGTTCGGCTTCACCGATCTGTCCCGCGGCAAGGGGCTGCGGGAGGTCATCGACTTCATCGTCGAGCATGGTGGGCTGAGGGCCGGCACCGCCACCAGCACGGCGGCCTGACAACTCGCCCTGCACCAACCAAAATCCGTTGCGGGCAGCCGTCGGTCGCGGCATTCTGGCCAAAACCGGAGGATTTTCGATGAGCATCGCCCGCCTGCAGAAGGAAACGCTGACCAACCTGCCCTTCTACGAAGAGCGCGTCGATCTCGCCTGTGCCTTCCGCTGGACGGCGCGGCTCAACATGCATGAGGCGGTGGCCAATCATTTCTCGCTGGCGGTCAACCGGGACGGCACGCAATTCCTGATGAACCCCAACCAGGTGCATTTCTCGCGCATCAAGGCGAGCGACCTGTTGATGATCGACGCCAACGATCCCGACACGCTGTCAGGCCCCAACGCACCCGACCCGACGGCGTGGGGCCTGCACGGCGCCATCCATCGCAACGTGCCGCACGCGCGCTGCGTCATGCATGTGCATTCGATCCATGCCACGGTGCTGGCCTCGCTGGCCGATTCGACATTGCCGCCGATCGACCAGAATTCGGCGATGTTCTTCAACCGCCATGTCGTCGACGCGCATTATGGCGGGCTGGCCTTCGAGGAAGAGGGCGAGCGCTGCTCGCAGCTTCTCACCGATCCCAAGGTCAAGGTGATGGTGATGGGCAATCACGGCGTGCTGGTGATCGGCGACACGGTCGCCGATGCCTTCAACCGCATGTTCTATTTCGAGCGCGCCGCCGAGACCTACATCAAGGCGCTGTGGACCGGCCGGCCGCTGCGCACGCTGTCCGACGCCATCGCCGAGAAGGCGGCCAGCGAAATGGATGACTATCCCGGCCAGGCCGAGCGTCATCTCGCCGAATTGAAGGCGATCCTCGACGAGCAGGAACCCGTCTACCGGAATTAAAGGCCGACTTCTCGGCGTAATTCCTCGGCGCTGTTGATGACGATGGCGCCGGGCGGTCCTTCCATCGGCTTTTCCGGCCAGAAGATCGTCTTCATGCCCGCCGCCAGTCCCGCCATGGCGCCCGGCCAGCTGTCGTCGACCGCCACCGCGTGCGCGGGTTCGACACCGGCCAGATAGGCAGCGCGCAGGAAGGGTTCGGCGTGCGGCTTGCCTTCGCGCACATCGTTGCGGCTGATGGTCTTCATGCCGGGATAGACAAGGCCGACCATGCGCAGATTGGCGTCGACGATCATCCGGTCCGAATTGGAAACCACCGCCTGCTGCACGCCAAGCGCTCGTAATTCGTTGAAGACCTCGATGGCGCCCGGGCGCGGCTTCAAGCCCTCGACCAGCGGCAGATAGTGCTCGTATTTGCGCATGATCCAATCGTCGAAGGGAAGATCGAGGCCGAATTCGTCGCGCATCATCTCGTAGACCGGCCAGGCGGCGACGCCGAGCACGCGCTCATGCAGGTCGGCGGGCGGCTTGAGGCCGACATTGCGCATTGCCGCCACCAGGGCTGCCTCGTGCAGCGGCTCGCTGTCGACCAGCGTGCCGTCCATGTCCCAGAAAACCGCCTTCGGTGTCATGCAGCGCTCCTTTTGCGATCCCCTTAAAGGGTTTGCGCCGGGAGATAAACCGTCGGGATCACAGAAGGTGGCCGTGACTGGAACCGAAGCCGGCTTGCTCTGTGCGGTCAGAGATTGTCGGCGGGACAATCCCAGTCTCGCAGTTGCGAACAATTGCCCTTGATATTGACAATTGCGCAGGAAGCCGTTCCCTGCGAAACTAAGATTGGACCGCCTTGATGACCGGCGGCCTTGGGAGGCAGGACGTGAATACCCGGCAGGATGGCGGCAGCAACAGGCTGGACGACGCGGCGCGCGCTGGCTGGCTCTATTACGTTGCCGGCAACACACAGGACCAGATCGCCGCCACGCTCGGCATTTCGCGGCAGACGGCGCAGCGGCTGGTGTCGCTAGCGGTGTCGGAAGGCTTGATCAAGGTTCGTGTCGACCATCCGATCGCCAACTGCCTTGACCTGGCGGCCCGGCTGAGATCGCGCTTCGCGCTCGACCTGGTCGAGGTGGTGCCGAGCGATCCGAATTCATCCTCCACCACGATCGGCATCGCCGAGGCGGCGGCCGCCGAGATCGAGCGGCGGCTGCGCTCGCCGACGCCGATCGTCATGGGCATCGGCACCGGGCGCACGCTGAAGGCGGCAATCGAACAATTGCCGCCAATGGAATGTCCGCAGCACAAGGTGGTGTCCTTGACGGGAAACATTTCGCCTGATGGTTCGGCCGCCTTCTACAACGTCATCTTCACCATGGCCGACAGGGTCAAGGCGCGCTCCTTCCCGATGCCGCTGCCGGTCATCGCCTCCTCGCCGCAGGAGCGCGAGATGCTGCTCAACCAGCCGATGATCCAGCCGACTCTGGCCCTAGCCGCCGAGGCAGACGTCACCTTCATCGGCATCGGCGACCTCGGTCCGAAGGCGCCGCTCTATGAGGACGGTTTCATTTCCGAAAGCGAGCTGAAAGCCTTGCAGAAGGCTGGCGGCATCGCCGAGATCGTCGGCTGGGTGTTTGATAGGGAAGGACGCATGATCGAAGGCATCACCAATGACCGGGTGTCGTCGGCATCGCTGCCGTCACGCGAAAAATCGCTGGTCATCGCGCTGGCCATGGGCGAGCGCAAGCTGCCGGGGATCCTGGCGGCCGTGAACCGCCGGCTGGTCAATGGGCTGATCACCGATGAGCGGACGGCGACTGCCCTGCTGGCCAGCATCTGATCCGAAATCGCGGCCGCTCGCCAGGGGCGGCCGCTGCTTTGCGATAAAGCCAACAAGTCTATCTGTGCCTGCCAAAGGGGTCGTTGCCATCAAGGAAGCCGACGTCGCGCTGCAGATGCGGCGACAGGTCCCTGATGTCGAGATGCGCCCTTTTTCTGATCGCGAACCAGCCGAATCCGTCCGTGAGCCACGAAATCCAGCGGTGATCCGGAGCGGGAGTGCATTTTTGCTGCGCCATGGTCATGATCGTCAACCTTCGCTATCCTGAACCCGAATGACGGGTTGACAGGAATGTCGGTCTTGCCGGCCGGCTTTGCCAATCGAACGTCGATAAGGACCCATAAGGAGCCTTTATGCCTGACCTCAGCTCACCGCAGGTTTCGCAACTCCCGCCGCTGCAGGCGATCCGGGTGTTCGAGGCGGTGGCGCGGCATCTTTCCTTCACCAAGGCGGCAGTGGAACTCGCCATGACACAGGCCGCCGTCAGCTATCAGATCAAGGTGCTGGAAGAGCGCGTCGGTGCACCGCTGTTCCTGCGCCGGCCGAGGCAGATCGAGCTGACCGAATCTGGCCAACGGCTGGCGCCGGCGGTCAGCGAGGCCTTTGCCATTCTCAGCCAGGCCTATGCCGCGGCGCGTGGCGGCGCGGACGGTCTGTTGTGCGTCACCACGGTGCTTACCTTTGCCTCGAACTGGCTGGCGCATCATCTGGGCTCGTTCCAGATGGCCCATCCCGCGCTTGCCGTGCGGCTCGAAACGTCGAGCCGGCTGACGGATTTCGCTCGCGAGGATGTCGACCTCGCCATCCGCTCGGGCGGCGGCAAATGGCCGGGATTGGAAGCCCACAAGCTGCTCGATGCCGATTTCACGCCGATGCTGAGCCCCAAGCTTGCGGCCAGCATTGGCGGCATCAACGAGCCGGCCGACCTGTTGCGGCTGCCGATCCTCGATCCCGGCGACATCTGGTGGACGCAATGGTTCGAGACCGCCGGCGTGCATGCGCACGACCTTGCCAAACGGCCCGGCAGCAGCATGGGCGCGCAGGCCTATGAGGCCAACGCCGCCATAGCAGGCCATGGCGTGGCGATCCTGACCCGGGCGCTGTTCAAGGCCGAACTCGCCGATGGCCGCCTGATCCAGCCCTTCGACCTGGTCGGCGACGATGGCCATGCCTACTGGCTGGTCTATCCCGAAGCGCGCCGCAACGTGCCGAAGATCCGTGCCTTCCGCGACTGGCTGCTGGCCGAGATCGCCTGCTGACAGGCCTTTAGAGCCGCTCCAATCCTCCAGGCCTTCCTGTCCCGTCGGCTGATATCCGCCACGGGCGCGGCTTGCCGCCCCAAATTTCCATGCGCCTGTCCTGCGCCGGGACGGCCGAGTGCTGCGCTGCAGCATCGAATCCGGCTTGACATAATTCATCTCAAGTGAGTAATTGCTCAAAGCCAAGGCAAATGCTCATCTTGGTTCATGGGAGGAATTTGATGAAACTGCGCACGCTCACCCTGGGCTTGTTGTCGGCCAGCGCTCTCGCTTTTGCCGCACATGCCGAATCCATCACCATCGCCACCGTCAACAATGGCGACATGGTCCGCATGCAGAAGCTGACCGAAGACTTCACCAAGGCGAACCCCGACATCCAGCTCAACTGGGTGACGCTCGAAGAAAACGTGCTGCGCGAGCGCGTCACCACCGACATCGCCACCAAGGGTGGCCAGTATGACGTGATGACCATCGGCACCTACGAGGTGCCGATCTGGGCCAAGCAGAGCTGGCTCTTGCCGCTCGACAAGCTCGGCGACGACTATGACGCCAAGGACATCATCCCCGCCATTGCCGGCGGCCTTTCGGTCGACGGCAAGCTCTATGCCGCGCCCTTCTACGGCGAAAGCTCCTTCGTCATGTACCGCAAGGATTTGATGGAAAAAGCAGGGCTGAAGATGCCCGACGCTCCGACCTGGGACTTCATCAAGCAGGCCGCCGACAAGATGACCGACCGCGCCAATGGCGTGAATGGCGTCTGCCTGCGCGGCAAGGCCGGCTGGGGCGAGAACATGGCCTTCCTGACCGCCATGTCGAACTCCTTCGGCGCCCGCTGGTTCGACGAGAACTGGAAGCCGCAGTTCGACCAGCCCGAATGGAAGAACACGCTGCAGTTCTATGTCGACCTGATGAAGGCCGACGGTCCGGAAGGTGCGTCCTCCAACGGCTTCAACGAAAACCTGGCGCTGTTCCAGCAGGGCAAGTGCGGCATGTGGATCGACGCCACCGTCGCGGCATCCTTCGTTTCGGATCCGAAGAACTCGACCGTCGCCGACAAGGTCGGCTATGCGCTGGCGCCCGACAATGGTCTGGGCAAGCGCGGCAACTGGCTGTGGGCATGGTCGCTGGCCATTCCGGCCGGCACCAAGAAGGCTGACGCCGCCGAGAAGTTCGTCTCCTGGGCGACCAGCAAGCATTACGCCGAGCTCGTCGCGGCTAAGGAAGGCTGGGCCAACGTTCCTCCGGGCACGCGCTCCTCGCTCTACGCCAATGCCGAGTACCAGAAGGCGGCTCCGTTCGCCAAGATGACGCTGGACTCAATCAACGCCGCCGACCCGACGCATCCGACCGTCAAGCCGGTGCCCTATGTCGGCGTCCAGTTCGTTGCCATCCCTGAGTTCCAGGGCCTTGGCACCACTGTCGGCCAGCTCTTCTCGGCGGCTCTTGCCGGCCAGTCGAGCGTCGACGATGCGCTGAAGCAGGCCCAGGACGCTGCCACCGCGGCAATGACCGAAGGCGGGTATATCAAGTAAGGCTCCTCCCGGTGCCGAATGCCGGTCGCGCACCATGACCGGCAGTGGCCGCCCGAGTCCCAGTTCGGGCGGCCATCTTCACAATCCTGGAATTTCTGGCACAACTCTAAAATCTAGCTGACCTTTGGAGGGTGACCGTCATGGCTACTCAGCAGACCCGTTCGCTTGCCCGTTTCATGATGGCGCCATCTGTCGTGCTGCTGTTCGTCTGGATGATCGTGCCGCTGGTCATCACCCTCTGGTTCTCCTTCCAGCAGTACAATCCGCTCAACCCGATCCGCGACGGCTTCGTTGGTTTCTCCAACTATGCGCTGTTCTATTCCAACCCCGCCTTCCTGCAATCGATCCTCAACACCTTGATCCTGGTGATCAGCGTTCTGTTGATCACGGTGATCGGCGGCATCCTGCTGGCGCTTTTGATCGATCAGCCGATGTGGGGACAGGGGATCGTGCGCATCCTCGTCATTTCACCGTTCTTCGTCATGCCGCCAGTGGCCGCACTGGTCTGGAAGAACATGATCATGCACCCGCAATACGGAGTGTTCGCCGACATAGCGCGCTTCTTCGGGGCGCAACCGATCGACTGGTTCGGGCAACATCCGATGACGGCGATCATCATCATCGTCGCCTGGCAGTGGCTGCCTTTCGCGACATTGATCCTTTTGACCGCGCTGCAATCGCTCGACGGCGAGCAGAAGGAAGCCGCCGAAATGGACGGCGCCGGCTTTATCAGCCGCTTCATCTATCTGACGCTGCCGCACATGTCGCGCGCCATCACCGTGGTCATCCTGATCCAGACCATCTTCCTGCTCTCGGTCTATGCCGAGATCCTGGTCACTACCAATGGCGGCCCCGGCTACGCCTCCACCAACCTGCCCTTCCTCGTCTACCAGAAGGCGTTGCTGGAGTTCAAAATCGGCCAGGCATCCGCGGGCGGCGTGATCGCCGTCATTCTCGCCAATATCGTCGCCTTCTTCGCCATGCGCGCGGTCGGCAAGAACCTCGACAAGTAAGGGAGGACAAGATGGCCCGTGCAGTCACCACCCGGCACAAGACGATCGCGACGGCTGCGGCCTGGATCGTCGCGCTGCTGATCTTCTTCCCGATCCTCTACACGATCATAACCTCGTTCAAGTCGGAACAGGAGGCGATCCAGGGTTTCGCCCTGATCCCGTCCGGAACGTTCGAGAGTTATACCGAGGTTCAGGCGCAGAGCGGCTACTTCAAGTTCTTCTTCAATTCGGTGCTGCTCTCGGTCGGCTCAACCATCCTGGCCTTGCTGGTCGCCATTCCGGCGGCATGGTCGATGGCGTTCTCGCCGACCAAGCGGACCAAGGACATTCTGATGTGGATGCTGTCCACCAAGATGATGCCGGCTGTCGCGGTGCTGTTCCCGATCTACCTGATCTTCCGCGACACCGGCCTGCTCGACAGCCGCATCGGCCTGATGGTCATGCTGATGCTGATCAACCTGCCGATCGTGGTGTGGATGCTCTACACCTACTTCCGCGAGATCCCTGGCGAAATCCTGGAAGCGGCGCGCATGGACGGCGCCTCGCTGTGGAACGAGATCATCTATGTGCTGACCCCGATGGCGGTGCCCGGCATTGCCTCGACCATGCTCTTGAACATCATCCTGGCCTGGAACGAGGCGTTCTGGACGATCCGCCTGACCACCACGGATGCTGCTCCGCTCACCGCCTTCATCAGTTCCTTCTCCAGCCCGCAAGGCCTGTTCTGGGCCAAGCTTTCGGCCGCCTCGACGCTGGCGATCGCGCCGATCCTGATCATGGGCTGGTTCAGCCAGAAGCAGCTGGTGCGCGGCCTGACCTTTGGCGCCGTGAAATAATACCGCCGCACGCAACCGACGACGGACAATAACCCCTCGGGGAGGAAACCATGGGAAACATCACGCTCAAGAACGTCTCCAAGTCCTTCGGGGCGACGTCAATCATCCCCGGCCTCGACCTGGTGATCGAGAATGGCGAGTTCGTCGTCTTCGTCGGCCCGTCGGGTTGCGGCAAGTCCACGCTGCTGCGACTGATCGCCGGGCTGGAGGACACCAGCGGCGGCACCATCAACATCGATGGCCGTGACGTCACCGGCGAGGCGCCGGCCAAGCGCAAGCTTGCCATGGTGTTCCAGTCCTACGCGCTCTATCCGCATATGACGGTGGCCAAGAACATCGCCTTCCCGCTGAAGATGGCGGGCGAGGACCAGGCGACCATCGACAAGAAGGTAAAGGACGCGGCACGCGTCTTGAACCTCACCAACTATCTCGAACGGCGGCCCGGCCAGCTCTCAGGCGGCCAGCGCCAGCGCGTCGCCATCGGCCGCGCCATCGTGCGCCAGCCCTCGGCCTTCCTGTTCGACGAACCGCTCTCCAACCTCGATGCGGCCCTTCGCGGCACGATGCGGCTGGAGATCAGCGAGTTGCACCACCAGCTCAAGACCACCATGATCTACGTCACCCACGACCAGGTCGAAGCCATGACCATGGCCGACAAGATCGTCGTGCTGAATGCCGGCAATATCGAGCAGGTCGGCTCGCCGATGGAGCTCTACAAGACGCCGCGCAACCTGTTCGTCGCCGGCTTCATCGGCTCGCCGAAGATGAACCTGATCGAGGGCGCGCCAGCCGCCAAACATGGCGCCAAGACCATCGGTATCCGCCCCGAACATATGGATATCTCAACCACGGCGGGCGAATGGAAAGCCACCGTCGGCGTTGCCGAACATCTGGGCTCCGACACCTTCCTGCATGTCCAGACCGATGGCGTCGGGCCGCTGACGGTGCGCGCCGACGGCGAGTTGGCCGTCCATCACGGTGACACCATCTATCTGACGCCCGACAAGGCCAAGCTGCATCGCTTCGGTGCCGACGGAAAGGCAATGTGAGCATGCGCCTGGCCGGCAAATCGGCGCTGATCACGGGTTCGGCGCGTGGCATCGGCAAGGCTTTTGCCGAAGCCTATGTGCGCGAAGGCGCCACGGTGGCGATTGCCGACATCAACCTTGAGGCCGCGCAAAAGACGGCCGCCGAGATCGGCGCCAATGCCTATGCCGTCAAACTCGATGTCACGGATCAGGCCTCCATCGACGCCGCGGTGAAGGCGGTGGAAAGCAAGGCCGGCGGCCTCGACATATTGATCAACAACGCGGCCTTGTTCGATCTGGCGCCGATCGTCGAGATCTCCCGGGCAAGCTACGAGAAATTGTTTTCCGTCAATGTCGCCGGCACGCTGTTCATGCTGCAGGCGGCTGCCCGCTCGATGATCGCGCGGGGCAAGGGCGGCAAAATCATCAACATGGCAAGCCAGGCCGGGCGGCGTGGCGAGGCGCTGGTCGGCGTCTATTGCGCCACCAAGGCCGCCGTCATCTCGCTGACCCAGTCGGCGGGCCTCGACCTGATCAAGCACCGCATCAACGTCAACGGCATCGCGCCTGGGGTCGTGGACAGCGACATGTGGGATCAAGTCGATGCCCTGTTCGCCAAATATGAGAACCGGCCGAAGGGCGAGAAGAAGAGGCTTGTCGGCGAAGGGGTGCCTTACGGCCGCATGGGCAAGCCGGAGGATCTCGCCGGCATGGCGGTCTTCCTGGCCAGCGCTGAGGCCGAATACATCGTCGCCCAGACCTACAATGTCGACGGCGGCCAGTGGATGAGTTGAGGGGGGACGGCCTCTGTTCCTCGTCCCTCCGCGAGGAGCAGAGGCCAACATCAGAGGCCGCATCGGCCTCATAAGGCATGTGCCGTCCCTTACCCTCTCCCGAGAGGACGGGGAGAGGCGGAGTAACGAGGCCGAAGCCCGGCCAAAGGGTAAAACAGATGACCGTGAAACTCTCTTCCGCCAATCTCGCGAACCTGCCCGCCAAGGTTGCGGGTCCGAAATACGACCGCTCGAAGCTCAAGGCCGGCATCGTGCATTTCGGCGTCGGCAATTTCCATCGCTCGCACCAGGCGGTCTATCTCGACGACCTCTTCAATTCAGGTGTCGGCCATGACTGGGCGCTGGTCGGGGCCGGCGTATTCGAGGGCGAGAAGATCGGGCGCGGCAAGCTGGAAGCGCAGGACTGGCTGACCACGGTGGTCGAGCAGGATGACGGCCATATGAGCGCCCGTGTGACCGGCGCGATGATCGACTTCCTGATGCCGGGCGATGCCGCCGGCATCGTCGATCGCCTGGCCGATCCGGCGATCAAGATCGTTTCGCTGACCATCACCGAAGGCGGCTATTTCATCGACCCGGCGTCGGGCAAATTCAACCCGGCCCATCCGGATATCGTTGCTGACGCGCAGCCCGGCGCTACGCCGAAGACGGTGTTCGGCCTCATCCTGGCCGGGCTGGTGCGCCGGCGCGACGAAGGCACCGTGCCGTTCACCGTCATGTCCTGCGACAACATCCCTCACAATGGCCATGTCACCTCGGATGGCGTCATCGGACTGGCGCGGCTGATCGACGAGGACCTGGCCAACTGGGTGAGCGGCCACGTCGCTTTTCCAAACGGCATGGTGGACCGCATTACGCCGGCCACGACTGACCGCGAGCGCGGCATCCTGGCCAAGGATTTCGGGCTGGAGGACAACTGGCCGGTGTTCTGCGAACCGTTCCGGCAATGGGTGCTGGAGGATCGCTTCACCGATGGCCGTCCGCCGCTGGAAAAGGTCGGCGTGCAGTTCGTCAAAGACGTCGCGCCCTACGAGTTGATGAAGATCCGCATCCTCAATGGCGGCCATGCCACCATTGCCTATCCGGCTGGGCTGATGGACATCCATTTCGTGCATGAAGCGATGCAGGAGCCGCTGGTGCGCGGCTTTCTCGACAAGCTCGAGCATGACGAGATCATCCCGACGGTGCCGCCGGTGCCGGACACGGTGCTGGAGGACTATTACCAGCTCATCGAGAAGCGCTTCTCCAATCCCAAGATCGGCGACACCATCCGCCGGCTCTGCCTCGATGGCTCCAACCGTCAGCCGAAATTCATCATCCCGACCATCGCCGACCGGCTGAAGGCAGGGAAAGGTGTCGCCGGCCTGGCGCTGGAGTCCGCACTTTGGTGCCGATACTGCTTCGGCACGACGGACAGCGGCGCCGTCATCGAACCCAACGATCCGAGCTGGGACCGGCTGCAGGCAACGGCAAAGGCGGCAAAGGATGCGCCCGCCGCCTGGCTCGCCATGGAGGACATCTATGGCGATGTCGGCCGCGCCACGGCGTTTGTCGAGGCCTTCAGCCATGCGCTCAACGTGCTGTGGGCCAACGGCGCCCGCGCCACGCTGACGCGCTACATCGCCGGCAAGCTCTGAGAGCTATCAGCCATCATGACGCCTGAACTGGTCATCTTCGACTGCGACGGCGTGCTGGTCGACAGCGAAGCGCTCTCCGTCTCGGCGCTGCTCGGCATGATCGAACTTGCCGGCGGCAGCGTCAGCGAGGACGCCGCCTACGAGCATTTCCTCGGCAAGAGCATGAAAAGCGTGCGCGAGATCCTTGGACGCGACTTCGGCCTGGAGATCAGCGATGAGCATCTGACCGCCATGCGTGTCGACCTGATGCGCAAGTTCCACGAGGAGCTGAAGCCGATTCCCGGCATCAAGGAGATGTTGCCGAAGCTCGGCCTGCCGTTCTGCGTCGCCTCGTCGGGGACGCTGGAACGCATCCGCTATGCGCTCGAGGTCACCGGTCTGCTCGGGCTGATGGAGCCGCATCTGTTCAGCGCCGCCATGGTCGCCAAGGGAAAGCCGGCGCCCGACCTGTTCCTGCACGCCGCCGCCAGCATGCGGGCGCATCCGCGCAAATGCCTCGTCATCGAGGACAGTCCGGCCGGTGTCGCGGCGGCGCGCGCGGCGGGCATGCGCGTCTTTGCCTTCACCGGCGGCTCGCATGCCGGCAACCCCACCTTGAAAGCGCGGCTTGCGTCGAGTGAACCGGACTTTATATTCGCTGACATGCTGCAATTGCCCGATCTGATTGCAGGCCTGGGAGCGAGAGTTAGAGCATCTTGACGAAACAGTTTGTTTGCGCGGTCGATGTCGGCACCGGGAGCGCTCGCGCGGGCATTCTCGACGCCAGTGGTACCTTGCTCGGCCGTGCCGATCGGCCGATCGCCATGAACCAGCCAAAGCCCGATCACGCCGAGCATGATTCGCGCGATATCTGGTCGGCCGTCTGCGCGGCAGTGCGTGCCGCTCGCGAAAAAGCCGGCGTCGCTGCGCAGGATGTTGTCGGCATCTCGTTTGATGCCACTTGTTCACTGGTGGTGCGCGACCGGCAAGGCGAACAGCTCAGCGTTTCGACCACCGGCGACAAGCGTTGGGACACCATCGTCTGGCTCGATCACCGCGCCATTGCCGAAGCCGACGAATGCACGGCGAGCAGCCACGAGGTGCTCAACTACATTGGCGGCGTCATGTCGCCGGAGATGGCAACGCCGAAGCTGATGTGGTTGAAGCGCAACCTGCCCAAGACCTGGAATGACGCCGGCTACCTATTCGATCTTGCCGATTTCCTGACCTGGCAGGCGACCGGCTCTCTCGCCCGTTCGCAATGCACGCTGACCGCCAAATGGACTTACCTCGCGCATGAAGACACCGCATGGCAGCGCGATTTCTTCGAAATCGTCGGCCTCGACGACCTTTTCGAGCATGGCAATCTGCCGGAGAGGGCCAGTCCGGTCGGTGCCGACATTGGTCCGCTGACGGCGCAAGCAGCGGCGGAGCTCGGCCTGACGGAAAACTGCCGGGTCGGTGCCGGAGTCATCGATGCCTATGCCGGCGCGCTTGGCGTGCTCGGCGGCTTTGCAGGCGATGAGCAGGATATCGGCCGGCATCTGGCGCTGATCGCCGGCACATCAAGCTGCGTCATGGCGATGTCGCCCGATCCGCAGCCTTTTGCCGGCGTCTGGGGCCCTTATTATGGCGCGGCGCTGCCCAAGCTGTGGCTGTCGGAAGGCGGCCAGTCGGCCACCGGCGCGCTGCTCGACCACATCATCCGCTGGCACGGCGCCGGCGGCGAGCCGGACGCCGCCATGCATGCCAAAATCGCCAGGCGTGTCGCCGAACTGCGCGCCGCCGAGGGTGAGAACCTCGCCGCGCGCCTGCATGTGCTGCCGGATTTCCACGGCAACCGCTCGCCGCTCGCCGATCCTCATGCCGTCGGCGTCGTCAGCGGGCTGACGCTGGATTCCTCCTTCGACAGTCTGTGCAAGCTCTACTGGCGCACCGCCGTCGGCATCGCGCTCGGCGTGCGACATGTGCTGGAGGCGCTGAACGAGAACGGCTATCTCATCGACACGCTGCATGTCACCGGCGGCCACACCAAGAACCCGCTGTTGATGGAGCTCTACGCCGACGCCACCGGCTGTACGGTGGTCGAGCCGCTGGCCGACGAAGCGGTGCTGCTCGGCACCGGCATGGTTGCCGCAACCGCCGCCGGGCTTTTCCCCGACCTCAACGCCGCATGCCTTGCCATGCAGCAGGGCGGCAAGCGGCGTGCCGCCAATCCGGCCGCCGGTGCCCGCTTCGATCGCGACTACCGGATTTTCCTGGAAATGCACCGCCAGCGCCAGGCGCTCGACGCGATTCGGTAGGCCCTTTGCCTACTGCTTGCGCAGCGACGCGCCCGACGTCGCGTCGAACAAATGGATGCTTTCTTCCTCGAATGTGTAGCGCACAGGGGCATTCAGCACCGGGCATTCGCGTGCCGGAACCAGTGCGCTGATCTCCTTGCCGCCTGAGCCGAACGTCACCAGCGCATCATTGCCGTGGAATTCGATGAGGTCGGCCGTGCCTTGCAATATACAGGCGATCTCGGCATTGGCCGTCTTCAGGTCCGGCGGCCGGATGCCGAGCACGGCGCGGTCGCCATGCTGCAGATGGAAACCCCGACCTTCGATCGAAAGCACCGTTCCGGCACCGGTCAGCGTCCAGCCATCCGCCTTACGGCCAACCGTCACCTCGACGAAATTCATGTTCGGCGTGCCGATGAAGCCGGCGACGAACATATTGCCGGGCCGCAGGTAGATTTCTGCCGGCGTGCCGATCTGCTCGATGACACCCTCCTTGAGCAGCACGATGCGGTCGGCGAGCGTCATCGCCTCCAACTGGTCATGGGTGACATAGACGGTGGTGGTCTTCAGCGATTGGTGCAAGCGCGCGATCTCGACGCGCATATGGTTGCGCAGCTTGGCGTCGAGATTGGAAAGCGGCTCGTCGAACAGGAACACTTTGGGCGTCTTGATCATCGCACGGGCAATGGCGACGCGCTGCTGCTGGCCGCCGGAAAGTTCGGCCGGCTTGCGGCCGAGATAGGGTTCCAGTCCGAGCGTCCTCGACACCGCTTCGACCCGCTTCTGGATCTCGGCCGCAGGCACCTTCTGGCGCCGCAGCCCGAAGGCGATGTTGTCGAAGATCGTCATATGCGGATAGAGCGCGTAGTTCTGGAACACCATGGCGATGCCGCGGTCGCCCGGATCGAGATCGTTGACCACCTTGCCGCCGATCGAGACCTCGCCGCCGCTGATGTCCTCCAGCCCCGCCAGCATGCGCAGCAAGGTCGACTTGCCGCAGCCGGACGGGCCGAGAAAGACGACGAATTCGTGCTCTTCAATGCTGAGGTTCAGGTCGCGGATGACCGTGGTGGCGCCATAAGCCTTGTCGACATGGGAGCAAACGATCGCGGACATGATCATCCTTTCTCGCCGCTGAGCAGGATCTGCAGCTTGACGTCTTCCGGATTGCCTTGGGCAGCCCGCTCGAAGGCCTTGATGCTGTCGGCGAAGTCATAGGTGCCGGTGATCAGCGGCTTGAGGTCGACCTTGCCGGAGGCGATGAGCTGCAAGGCGCGGTCGAAGATGTTGGCATAGCGGAACACCGTCTCGATGCGAACCTCCTTCGAGATCGCCGCCGGCACGTTGAGAGCCACCGGCTCCACCGGCAGCCCGACCAGCACCACCGCGCCGCCCGGCCGCACGACATCGAACAGGTTGGCGAAGGCCTTCGGGCTGCCGCTCGCCTCGAAGACGATATCGGCGCCCCAATTGTCGGTCGCGGCGGCCACCGCATCGACCAGCGACTGCTCGCCTATATTGACCGGCACGATGCCGGCATATTGCGCGGCGATCTTCAGCTTGGGCGCGGAAAAATCGGAGATCAGCACTTTCGAGCAGCCGCCGGCAAGCGCGGCGAGCGCGATCATGATGCCGATCGGGCCGCAACCGACGACGACGGCGACATCGCCCGGAACGATGCGTGCACGGCTTGCCGCCTGCATGCCGATGGCGAAGGGCTCGACCATGGCGCCCTCGGCGAAGGAGACATTGTCGGGCAGTTTGTAGGTGAAGGCGGCGGGGTGCACGGCGTAGGGCGCGAGCACACCGTGCACCGGCGGCGTCGCCCAGAAACGGACGTCAGGGTCGACATTGTAGATGCCGAGTTTGGTCGCGCGCGAGGACAGGTTCGGCACGCCCGGCTCCATGCAGACGCGGTCGCCGACCTTGAAGGTCTCGACATTGGCGCCGGTCTCGACAACCGTCCCCGCGGCTTCGTGGCCGAGCACCATGGGCGCGCGCACGACATAGCTGCCGATGGCGCCATGCGTGTAATAGTGCACGTCGCTGCCGCAGACGCCGACCGTGTGGATGGCTATCTTGACATCGTCCGGCCCGACATCGAGCGGCAGCGCGATCTCGCGCAGCGACAGTTCGCCTTTTTTCTCAAGCACCAGTGCCCGCATCGGGAAATCCTCACATCAAGTCTTTTTTTGCCGGAAAACGGAATTCAGGAAGCCGCTGAGCACGCCGAGGAACAGCAGGGGCGGCAGCGACAGGAGCACGACCGAAGCGTTGAGAATGCCCCATGGCACATTCATGCCTTGCTGGGAGAGTTCCGAGGCAACGATCGGCAAGGTCTTGGCGTTGGAGCTCGACAGCATCAGCGCGATCAGGAACTCGTTCCAGACCAGCACGAAGCTGAAGGCGACGGCGCCAGCCAGGGAGCGCGCCGCGACAGGCAGCGCAATCCGCCAGAACACCGAATAGGCGCCGTAGCCGTCGACGAAGGCGGCTTCCTCGATCTCCTTCGGTACGCTTTGGAAGGCGGGGATGGCGAGCCACATGATCACCGAGATGGTGAGCAGTGAGTAGGTGATGATCAGCGCCGGCAAAGTATCGTAGAGGCCGACCTGCAGCCAGATCACCATCAGCGGGATGGCGACCGCTACCGGCGGCAGGAAGCGCAACGACAGCACGAAGAACTGGATGTCGCCGGCCCAGCGGTTGGGATAGCGCGCCACCGCGTAAGCCGCCGGCAGGCCGAGCACGACACCGATCAGCACGGCCGAGCCGCAAGCGACGACCGAGTTGTAGAGCCCGGTGAGCACGCTATCGCGGCCGAGGATATAGCCGATGTTGGCCCATGTCGGCGTGAACACTAGGCGCGGCACGCGGGTGATGATGTCGACATTGTTCTTCAGCGCATTGAGCGCCGTCCACAGCAGCGGAAACACGGCCAGGAAGCCGGCAAATGCCAGCACGATCCTGCCGATCAGGCGACCCGGTCTCATGCCTGCACCCGCTTCCACAGCATGGTGAAGGTGATGACGGTGGCGATCATCATCAGCACGGCCATGGCCGAGGCGTAGGAGACCTTGCCGGATTCGATGAAGCCTTGCGAGAAAGCGTACATGTCGAGCGTTTCGGTGGCCACGCCCGGTCCGCCGCGGGTCATCACATAGATCAGGTCGAAGGAGCGCAGCGATTCGATCATCTTGACGAACATCAGGCTGATCAAGGGCGCCTTCAGCATCGGCAAGGTGACATAGGCGTGGATCTGCCATCGCCGGGCATGGTCGAGCCGCGCCGCCTCGATCGGCTGCGGCGGCAGGGTCTCCAGAAGCTTCAGCACGATGACGGCGAAGAACAGCCCCCACTGCCAGACATCGACCGACGCAACGGCGAACAAGGCCGTCCCCGGCTTGGACAGCGGGTCGAAGATCAGCCCGCCGGTCAGTAGCCTATAGGGATACGTGGCTATGCCGTAGAGCGGGTGATAGGCGAACTTCCAGACGAAGGCGGCCGAGACGCGCGGCAACAACACCGGGATGATGAACAGCAGGCAGTAGACATTGCGCAGGCGTGGGCTGGCGACCTCGAACAACAGCACACCGAGCCCGATCGCCACCACCATGGTCGCGACAACGGTGACGATCTCCCATTTCACCGACACCCAGACCGCGTTGAGGAAGCGGCGGTCGAGGAACAGATCGACGAAGTTCGACAGCCAGACCCAGGAATAATCGGGCGTGCTCAACTCGCGATTCTGCAAGGCGATGACGATGGCGTAGAGCGTCGGCACCATCGATAAGACCAGAAGGATGGCGATGGTCGGAACGACGAAGGTGACAGGGAGCGACGTGCGTCGGGCCATTGGCATCTATCCTCGCTTGCGTCTCGATCGTGTCGGCATGATTTCTCCCTTGGGAGCAAAGGTTCCGTGGCGCACAGGTCCCGGCATTGCGGACAATGCCGCGGACCGCGCGCCACGGGCGGGAGGATGGCTCTATTTCTTCTTCGCCAGCTCGGTGGCATAGGCCTCGAGCTCGTTGAGGCCGCCCTTGATGTCGGTGCGGGTGCCGGTCACGAGTTCCTCGAGGATGATGCCCCAGCGGTCGCCGAGATCGGGCCAGCGCGGATCCTGCCAGAAGTTGACCGCGGTGACCTTGCCAGTCGCCGCCAGCGCCTGGCCGAGATCGGCGCCGTAGATATCAGCGAACTCCTTGCTGGACAGGATGCTGGTGCGGTTCAGCTCGCCGAACTGATGTGCGTCGAGCCGGCGCTTCTCGTTTTCCTTCGACGTCGCCCAGGCGATGAACAGGCCGGCGCATTTCTTCGAAGCGTCGTCGGCATTGGCCTTTGCCGCGATGGCGAGGCCATGGCCGTAACCGCCGCCGGGCAGCGGCGACGGCGGCGGCAGGAAGCCGATCTTGCCGACCACCTGCGAAGTCTTCGGATCGACCGCCATGCCCGACAGCGGCGTCGATTCGACGAGGATCGCGACCTGGCCCGACAGGAAGGCGCCGGTCGATTCATCCCAGCTGCCGGTCTGCGTGCCAGGAGCCGAATCCTTGAACAGCTTCAGATAGGTTTCGGTCGCCTTGACGGCGGCATCCGAATTGAAGACCGGCTTGTCGCCATCGAACCACTGGCCGCCATAGGCCTTGAAGAAAGGCATCCAGCGCCAGACATTGGCGCCCGAACCGCGAGCACCACGCAGCGCGATGCCGTACATGCCCTTGTCCGGATTGGTCAGCTTCGGCACGTCGGCGATCAGCTCGTCCAGCGTCTTGGGCGGCTGGATGCCGGCGGCTTCGAGCACGTCCTTGCGGTAGACCATCAGGTCGCCGCCGCCGGTCAGCGGCGCGAACCAGACCTTGCCGTCATAGGTGGCGACCTTCTGCCGGCCGGGATCGAAGTCGGCATAGTCATAGTCAGCCGGATAATAATCGGTCAGCGGCACGATCCATTTCGACGAGGCAAACAGCGCGACATTGGCTTCGTCGACATAGTAGACGTTGTAATTGCCGACGGTGGACGCATCGGCGCGCGATTTCGCCCGGCGGTCGTTCTCGTTGAGATAGTCGATCTGGAAGCCGGCGCCGGCAAGCTTCTCGAACTCGGCCTTGGAGTCCTCCAGAAGCGTCAGGCCGTCGCGCGGCTGCGCCAGCACCTTGACCGGCGCCGAGCAGACCGGTGCCTGCGCCAGCGCGATGGTTGATACGGTAGCGGAAAGCATGAAAGCTGCGCCCAAGCCCGCAGCGAGCCGAATTGGTTTCATTGATTTTTCTCCTCCAGGAACACTCGCAGGAAGCGGAAGTCCTCGGGTTCTGCGATCCTCACCATCGCCCGAGCGACATGCCACCCATCGCCAAAATGCGGAGTTCAATCGGGGCAAGCTAGAAGCCCCGTTGCAGCAAACCTGTACTTTTATGCATTGTGCAGCGCAAAATACGGTAGCCATCCACGGCTTCCGTCACATGAGTATCGATTTTGTCCAAGCCGTTGATTCAGGGCGTGCTTATGCGCGCATCGTCAGCCGCTGCCGCGACAGTTTGCGATAGGAGGACGGCGTCATCTTGTGCTTGCGCAGGAAGGCGCGGTTGAAGTTGGAAATGTTCATGTAGCCGACCTGGAAACAGATATCGGTGATCGCGACATCGGTGTCGGCCAGGAGCTTGCAGGCCTGCCAGAGCCGGAGCTTGGCGAGATGGTCGCTGAAGGAGTTGCCGGTGTTCTTCTGGAAGAAGCGCGAGAATGTGCTCTCGCTCATTCCGGCGCGTTCGGCCACGTCGGGCAGCTTCAGATCCTCGGCGAAATGCTGGAACAGATAGGTCAGCGTGCGCTGGATGATGTCGAGCGAGGCGGCGTCGAGAGCCGGCGAGAAATCCGGCGACGACAAGAGCTCGTATTCGTCGGTCCTGGCCAGGAGGTCGACCAGTTCGAGGAACAGGCAGAGGCGGGCGAGTCCATGCACGGTTCCCATCCGCTCCATCAGTCCGGCGCCTTCCAGCGCCGTGCGGCCGTGAAAAACCATGCCACGCAGCGACCGTTCCAGGAACGGCTCGAGCTCGCGCAGTTCGGGCAACAGGCCCGCCGAGCCACGCAGCCTCTGCGCATCGAACTGCAGGACGATGTCGCGGCCTTCGATCAGCTCGCCCGGCTGCACCGCGGTCACCCAGTCATGCGGCAGGCCGCCGCCGACGATGGTCAGATAGCCCGGCCCGAACTCGCCGATGTGATCGCCGACCAGGACCACGCCGGAGGATTTCCGCAGCAGATGGATCTCGTACTCCGGGTGGAAATTCCAGACATTGCGTTCCCAGGGATAGTCGTCGAGCCGCCACAGGAAACTGTCGCTCGCCTCGGTGACGATATGTTCGAAGGCCGGCGCTGTGCGCGGGATCGCGGCCGGGTTTTTTCGCTGTCTGAACGCCATCCATTCCTCCCGGCGGGCTCGCGGGCTGCCGATCTCCAAGGCAATCCGTAACAGCCCACGGCCGGCAAGGGAACGAGGCAACGGCACCCCTGGAAGGGCGCTGGCTCAATCGCTCACTGTCCCTCCTCCCTTGCCTTCATGTCGCGTTTCGTCCAAAAGCTGACGCAAACGCCGCGAAACCGAAGGTTTTGCCGTTTGACATGCGGCTTCCGGCGCTTTGCCGACGTGCCGTATCTGGAAAGAGCGGAACAATGTCTGCGATCGAAGCCGGCGCTCGCGCGCCGGAAAATCTTTGGCGCCAGGAAATCAGGGCGACGCTGGCGCTGGCCTGGCCGATGGTGCTGACCAATCTCGGCCAGACCGCGATGACGGCCACCGACGTCATGATGATGGGACGTCTTGGAGCGGATACGCTGGCCAGCGGCGCGCTTGGCGCGAACCTCTATTTCATGCCGCTGATCTTCGGCCTTGGGCTGATGCTGGCGACGTCGCCGATGATCGCCACAGAGCTTGGCCGTCGCCGCTATTCGGTGCGCGATTTGCGCCGCACCGTGCGCCAGGGCCTGTGGCTGGCGATCCTGATCTCGATCCCGATCTGGCTCGTGCTCTGGCACGGCGAGGACGATTCTGCTGGCCATGGGCCAGGAACCCGCGCTGGCGCATCAGGCCGGCATCTACCTGCGCTGGCTGGAATGGGCAGTGCTGCCTTTCTACGGCTATATCGTGCTGCGCTCGTTCATCTCGGCGCTGGAGCGGCCGGGCTGGGCGCTGATCATCGTTTTCGTCGCTGTCGCCTGCAACGCCGTCTTCAACTGGGTGTTCATGTTCGGCAATCTCGGCTTTCCGGCCATGGGCATTGCCGGCTCGGGCCTCGCCACATCGATGTCCAGCACACTGATGTTCGCCGGCATGGCTGTCGTGGTGATGCTGGAGAAGAAGTTCCGGCGCTACCACCTGTTCGGCCGCTTCTGGCGGTCCGACTGGCCGCGCTTCAAGGGCTTGCTGCGGCTCGGCCTGCCGATTGCCGGTATCCTCGCCTTCGAGGTGACGATCTTCAACGCGGCGGCACTGCTGATGGGCCTGATCGACGCGGATTCGCTGGCCGCGCATGCGATCGCCATCCAGATCGCCTCGATCTCCTTCATGGTCCCGCTCGGCCTCAACCAGGCGGTGACGGTGCGTGTCGGCCTTGCGCATGGCGCCGGCAATCCGGAAGGCGTGTCGCGCGCCGGCTGGACCGCCTTTGTCCTCGGCGTCTCGTTCATGGCGCTGATGGGGCTGGTGATGGTCCTGTGGCCGCATCTGCTGATCAGCGCCTTCATCGATCTCGCCAACCCGGCCAACGCCCGTGTGATCGCGCTCGCCGTATCGTTCCTGGTGTTTGCAGCACTTTTCCAGGTCTTCGACGGCGCCCAGGCGGTGGCCGCCGGCATGCTGCGTGGCCTGCACGACACCAAGGTGCCGATGATTTACGCCGCGATCGGCTATTGGGGCGTCGGCCTGCCGCTCGGCGTGCTGCTCGCCTTCCATTTCGGCTTCCACGGCGTCGGCATCTGGATGGGCCTGTCGACAGGGCTGGCCGTGGTGGCGGCCCTGCTTCTGACGCGCTGGCTGCGGCGGGACCGGATCGCACCGCAGTTGGCGTTCGGGCATTGAACCTGACGGTCGCCGGATTGGCGGCCGTCATGTCCTAACATTGCGGCTCATTGAATGGAGCCTTCATGTCGGCCCACGAAACATCTGCTTTGCGCCTCATGTCGGACGTTGAGGTAAGCTCTGCCGTTGTCTGAAAGCAGACACCGCTGGCGGTAGCGCACGCAAAGCCCCGATCCCATCATCGATCCAGACGCCCTGCTCCAGAGTGTACGAAGCGGCCGGCGGCCACTCCAGCATCTCCGCGGCCCGCCAACCCTGCGGCGGCTCCCGCGATTGACCAATGAACCTTAAAAATACTGCTCGGATATTTGCCAAATCTTAGAGGGGCAATGGCATTGCTAGATTTCGTGCTGTCCACCAACAGCAGTCACGGGAGAAGCGGGCATGGATATGCGGATACATATGCGCTGGCACCTGCCTTTAGGGTCGACCGCAACTCTCCTTCTATGCGTCGTGATGGTGTTTCTATCCCTTCCCCCAGCTGTCGCTCGGGGGCAAACACCGGCCGCTGCCGACACCCAGACACCAAACCTCGCAGCTAAGTCTCGCAAGGATAAATTGCCGTCGGAACTCGCTCGCTCCGTACGGGACGCCATTGTCGACGGTCGTTATGAGGCCGCCAGCCAGGTTGGCGAAGCTGTGCTTGCAAAGAGCCGCATTACGGCTTGGCGCTACTATCCCTTTACCAATTTTATCGCCGCAATTTCGAATGACAACGACGTTCGGTTCGAGGCCCGTCTCAGCCAGTGGGTTTCTGCAGATCCGCAGGCGGCTCTGCCGACCCTTGTTCGCGCTCAGTATTACTACGACACTGCCTGGTTCAGACGAGGCCATCGTTTCGACAATGACACGCTGCCTGCCGACCTTGCTGCCTTTCACGACAACCTGCGGCGGGCGCGGACCGATGTCGAAAGTGCGATCGAATTGGACGGCGCAAACCCATATGCCTATTACCTCAAGCTCATCATCTTGCGCGGCCTTGGAGACTTTTCGGGGGAGCAGCGCTTTCTCGAGCAGGCGATTGCAAAGTTTCCCGCCTACTACCCGCTCTATGATGAAGGTCTTGCGATGCGCGAACCGCGCTGGGGCGGAACAGTTCAGGCGATGCGTCAGTTCGTGGATCGATATGCAGGGCAGACAGAACCCTACTCTCCACTCAAGGTTCTCTACGTCAGCCTCTACCGAAGAATCCTAATCGCCAATTCGATCGAATGCAGCGTATTCTTTAGTGATCGGAGCAATGCTACAGACTGCGTCCGGACGCTGATGAAACAGCAGGCAGGGCCGGACCTGGAGCACGAGGTCGTTGCCGCCCTGCAAATCTACGATCATGCCGACCACTATGAATTCGGATTGGTCGTAAAGGACATCCTCCTCGATATGCTGCAAGCGAGCGGCGGCGAAACTTATGCGGGCGCCGCACTGCAACTTGCCGCAAGCGCGATGCACAGCGACACACAGTTGGTCGAGAACGATCCCGGCCACAATGATTACATCATAGACGCTGTCGTCGCCCAGTCCTGGTCTTGGAAAGGCTTCTATGACAACGCAATTTCGAAGAATCGGGAGGCACTTCGAGACATAGACAAGAGCGAATTTCCCGATGAGGCAGCGAGGGATTTGGCAACATCAACGATCTATCTTCAGATGCTCGACCCTCTTTCCTATCAGTCCCGGTTTGACGACGTTGTCGCGTATAGCCGCGCCGCTCTCGATCTCGGCAACCAGGTCGATTGGGAGCACTACATCTGCTACGCGTATTACGAAAGAGAGAATATAAGGCTGCGCTAGCCGACTGCACGAAGGCGGTCGACGACGATTCCGGGAACATGTTAGCCAGATACTGGCGCGGGCTCGTTTATCAAGAACTCGGAAACATGGACGCCGCGTTGAATGATTTCACTGCGGTGGCTGATTCGGAAAATAGCTACCGAGCGAGCGCGGCAATAACCGTCAGCTGGATATACGATACGAAAAAGGAGTTTACAGAGGCGATCGATAGCTTGAATAAATATACGTATCTATATGACGAGAAGTCCGTCAGGAAGGATGATGTGGCGGTGGCCTACAATAATCGATGTTACGCTTATATGCAGATAGGGGAACTTCAGAAAGCACTCGACGATTGTACACAATCATTGAAGTACGGAAGTATACCAGATGCCTTTGAGAAACAGCAGGAGTTGGTCAAACGTCTTGGCCTTAGCAGAGGGTAACTCCTGACCATACTCTCCACTCAATGGGCGGCGCGCCGTTCGAGCGAACGGGCGTATTGCGTCAGCGGGAAGCACATCACGAAGAAAATCAGCGCCACCAGCCCGTAGACCTTGAACGGTTCGAAGGTCGCGTTGTTGATGGCGTTGGAGGTCCCGCACCAGCTCCTCGAAGCCGATGATCAAAGTCAGCGCGGTCGATTTGATGAACTGCACCAGGAAGTCGACTGTCGGCGCCCGCATGATCGAGAACGCTTGCGGCAGGATGATCAGCCTGAGCTCCTCAGCTAGTGCAGCCCGAGGCTGGCGCCGCCATTGGCATCTCAGCATTGAAGCCGACAGCCCCGTTGCCCGGCGACAGTCAGGTTGGTCTGATGTCCTCCTACTGCTTCAGCGCGGCGAGGAATTCGGGCACGTCCTTGAGTGCTGCCGCACGGGCCGCTGGATTCAGTCCTGTATGCGCCACACCGTCGCCATTGGCCGTGTAGGCCAACCCATGCAGTTCGTGCAGTGGCTGCGCCTCATTGTCGAAATCATGGTAGGCGCCGGGATAGAGGATGAGCTTCACGCTGTCGGGGTTGGCGTCCGCCAGCACCTTGCACGGCTTGGCCGGGGTCCAGTCGTCGGCATCGCCCATCACAATGAGAAGCGGCACGCGGGTCGCCCAATCGCCTTTCTCAGCCGGAGCCGAGCAGCCCGGATAGAAGGCGACCGCCGCGCGGAAGTCCGGCGAACCCCGCTTCGGTTTGTCCTTCGGCCGGACCGTGTAAAGGACGGTCGAGCCGCCATTCGACCAGCCAAGCAAGGCGGTGGCGTCGGGCTTCACATAGGGCAGCGTCTGCAAATAGCGGCGGGCGGCGTTCGCATCCTCCACCCGCTCGCGATAGGGTTCGACCTCCCGGTCGCCGTTCTTGCATTGCGGGCCCAGTCCGCGCGAGCCGAAACTGTCCGGAAAGATCACGACGTAGCCGAGAGCGGCCAGGCGCTGGCCCCAATCGGCATGGCGCGGGCTGAGTTCCGTCTTGTTCTTGCTGCTCCACAGGCCGCTGCAGCCATGCATGGCCACGACAGCCGGAAACGGCCCCTGCCCCTGCGGCTTGAACAGCATCGCGTCCAGCGTCGCAGGCTCGTTCTCGCCGTCGGCCGGAATGCTGACGTGATTGGGTGCCTTGTCGGCTGCCGCAGCCGGCTGCGCCATCCAAAAGGCGAACAGGCCTGCGAGCACGACACGATACTTCGCCTGCATCGCCAAAGCGCCCTCCCTGCAGAAAAGCCGTGACGTTCACAGTGCGGCGCAGGCCGGCTTATCGCAAATCACAGTTGCGTGGCGAAGGGAGGGAAGGCTCTTTGTTTGACGCAATTCCGGACGGAAAACCGTTTGACACTTTTCCTGGAATTGCTTCAGCGGGTCGCCGCGCGCCGTTCCAGCGAACGGGCATATTGCGTCAGCGGGAAGCACATGAGGAAGAAGATCAGCGCCACCAACCCGTAGACCTTGAACGGTTCGAAGGTGGCGTTGTTGATGGCGTTGGAGGTCCGCACCAGTTCCTCGAAACCGATGATCGAGGTCAGCGCCGTCGATTTGATCAGCTGCACCAGGAAGCCGACCGTCGGCGCGCGGGTGATCGAGAATGCCTGCGGCAGAATGATCAGCCTGAGCTCCTGCAGATAATGCAGGCCGAGGCTGGCGCCGGCGTCCCACTGGCCGCGCGGCAAGGCATCGACGCCGGAGCGCCATATCTCGGCGAGATAGGCACTGGCGAAGAAGGTGAGGCCGAGCACCGCGGCGGTCCACGGCTCGATGCGCAGGCCGAGCATCGGCAGGCCGAAGAACATCAGGAAGAGCTGCATCAGCAGCGGCGTTCCCTGGAACAGGGCAATGTAGCCGGAGGCAAAGCGCCGGCTCCATTTGTTCTTGGAGATCCGGAAGAACAGCACGACCATCCCAACCACCGCGCCACCGACGAAGGCAGCCAGCGACAGCAGCACCGTCCAGCGGGCGGCAAGCAGAAGGTTGCGCACGATGTCCCAGAAGGTGAATTCGATCATGACACGCCGGCTCCAAGCGCGCGGCGCCCGCCGGTGACCAGCAAGCGGCGCAAAGCCATCGACATTGCGAGGTAGACCAGCGTCACGACGAAATAGGTCTCGAAGGAACGGAAGGTGCGTGCCTGTAGCATGTCGGCCTCATAGGTCAGCTCGCGCACCGCGATCTGCGACACGACGGCCGATTCCAGCATCATGATGACGATCTGACTGGTCAGCGCCGGATAGATGATCTTGAGCGCCTGCGGCAGCACGATCTTGATGAACACCTGGCGGGGCCTCAAGCCTAGCGCCAGGGCGGCTTCCGTTTGCCCGCCCGGTACGGCATCCAGTCCGGCGCCGACGATTTCGATCGTATAGGCCGCCATGTTGAGCGTCATCGCCAGCATGGCGGCCAGGATCGGGTCGAGCCTGATGCCGAGGCTCGGCAGGCCGAAGAAGATGAAGAACAACTGCACCAGGAATGGTGTGTTGCGCATCACCTCGACATACCAGGCGATGGCCCGACGCAGCAGCACGGGGCCGTTTCGCCGTCCGGCGGCGCCGAGGATGCTGAGCAGCGTCCCGGCCAGCGTGGTCACGGCGATCAGCAGGATCGTCGTGGCCGCGCCGTGCGCGATGTCGCCCAAGGCACCTGGAAGCCAGGCAAAGGCCACGGGAACTCAATCCTTGAGATTGTCGGGATTGAGCGGCGTCTTCAGCCAAGCCTTCGAGCTTTCGTCCAGCTTGCCGTCGGCCAGCATCTTGGCGATGGCGTCGTTGACCGCCTTCTTCAGGCCGTCTTCGTTCTTGTTGAGACCGATATGCGAGGGCGAGGTCAGCAGCTGGAATTTCTGCTCCGGCTTCAGCGCATCCTGCTTGGCCAGCACCTGGGCGCCGACATCGTTGCCGACGACCATCAGCTGGGTCTGGCCGGAGATGAAGGCCTGGATGACCGAATTGTAGTTGTCGAAACGCTTGATGTCGGCCGAGGCGGGCGCGGCCTCGGTGAGCGAGGTGTCCTCGAGCGTGCCGCGATTGACGGCGATCGACTTGTCGGCAAGGTCTTCCTTGCCTTTGACGCTGATAGCCGCCGGACCGATCACCGCGATGTAGTAAGGCGCGTAGGCGGCGGCGAAGTCGATGACCTGCTCGCGCTCCTTCGAGTAGCCGACGCTCATCAGGATGTCGACGCGATGGTCGTTCAGGTACGGGATACGGTTCTGGCCGGTGACGGCGACCGGGTTGAGCTTCACCTTGAGCGTGTCGGCGATGTACTGCGCGACGTCCATGTCATAGCCCTTGAGGCTCATATCGGCGCTGGCCGAGGAGAAGGGCGGGAAGTCGGCGAAGACGCCGACATTGATGGTGCCGGCCTTGGTGATGTCAGCCAGCGCGTCGGCATTGGCGGCCTGGGTGGAGAGACCGAGGCCGGCGGCGCCGAGCACCAGGATGGCGGCAATGGATGATTTCAGTGTCGAGTGGATTGTCATTGGTATTCCCCTTCTGGAAGCTTTGTTTGTTGGGGTCGGCCGCCGGCTCCAGCGCGGCGGCCGCCTTTCTGTTGCAGGTGTCAGGCGCCCTTGCCCGTGATGGCCGGGCTGAACACCATCAGGCTCAATATCTCGAACAGCACCTGGGCGCCGGCATGGGCGGTGTTGGTGGTGGCGTCGTATTGCGGCGCCACCTCGACGACGTCGCCGCCGACGATGTTGAGGCCCTTGAGGCCGCGCAGCAGTTCGAGCACTTCACGCGTTGTCAGGCCGCCGACTTCCGGCGTGCCGGTGCCCGGCGCGAAGGCCGGATCGACGCTGTCGATGTCGAAGGAGACATAGGTCGGGCCGTCACCGACGATCTTGCGCGCCTTCTCGATGATGGCCGGAATGCCGAGACCGGTCACCTCTTCGGCGTGCACCACGGTCATCCCGGACTCGTAGGTGAACTCCCACAGATATTCGGCCGAACCGCGAATGCCGATCTGGATGGTGCGAGTCGGATCGAGCACGCCGTCGAGCACCGCGTTGCGGAACGGGCCGCCGTGGTGGAACTTGGTCATGTCGAACAGGCCGCTGGTGTCGCAATGGGCGTCGATATGGATGAGGCCGACTGGGGCCTTCTTGCCGACGGCCTTCAGGATCGGGTGGCTGATCGAATGGTCGCCGCCGACCGACAACGGGATGACGCCGGCATCGACGATCTGGTTGGCGCGGCGCTCGATATCCTCATGGCTGGTCTCCAGCCGGTAGCGGCTGCGGAACGGCGTGTCGCCGATGTCGGCAACGCGAAGCTCATGCGTCGGGGCGCATTCCAGCACATGATTGTAGGGGCCGATGCGCTCGATGGCACGCAGCGCCCTCGGCCCAAAACGCGAGCCTGGCCGGTTGGTGACGCCAAGGTCCATCGGCACGCCGATGATCGCCACCTGCAGGTCACCGAAATCCGGGTTTTCCGCCGCGATTTCACGATAGGGCGCGGCGAGGAAGGTCGGGATGCCGGAATAGGGCGCCAGCCTGGTGCCCGATTTGGAAAAGATCTTGTCGGCGACCTTGCGGAATTTCGGGTCGAACATCTCGCCGCCATGGCTCTCGCCATATTTGCGACGCAACGCGTCTAGCTTGCCGCGATCGTATCCCATATCCGTTCCTCCTGGACTGATGCGGCCGTCGGCGACCTCAAGCGAACCGACCGTCATCCGGCCGGGTCGCTGTCCCGCTGGCTGCATGCAGATTTCACGTCTTGATGCTGTTCCGAGCCGAAGTGTCCGGCAGCCGCATTGAAAAATCAATTGATATTGTTAGGGTGTTTTCTGTGAGAAAATCTCACAAAGAAACCGGGCATCCATGGTCAAGCGCCTGCCACCCCTGAATCCGCTGCGCGCCTTCGAGGCAACGGCGCGGCATGGCTCGCTGACCAAAGCGGCGAGTGAGCTGAATGTCACGCATGGCGCCGTCAGCCACCAGATCAAGGCGCTTGAACAGTCGCTCGGCGTCAAGCTGTTCGAACGTGTCGGCCAGCGGGTCAGGCTGACACCGCATGGCGCCGAACTCTTGCCGGCGGTGTCGACGGCCTTCGACAGCATCGCCGCGGCCACGCAGCGGCTGACCCGGCCGGCAAGCAGCGGCGCGCTGTCGGTGTCCTGCGTACCGGCCTTGCTGCTTTTGTGGATGACGCCGAGGCTGGGTAGCTTCACCGCGCAATATCCCGACATCCAGCTGACGCTCAGCCCCTCCAACGACCCCAAGGATATCCGTGCTCCGCATATCGATGTCTGCGTGCACTATGGCAATGGCAGCTGGACCGATTGCTGGATGCGCAAATGGTCGGGGCTGGAGCTGTTTCCCGTGGTCAGCCCGACCTTGATCAACAACCGGCCGATCCGCAGCGTCAGGGACCTCGCCGACCATGTCTTCCTGCATGGCGACGACGGCCGCGAATGGCACACCTGGCTGGCGGCCGCCGATGCGCTGGACCTCGAAAAGGGCCGCCGCCATCATCTGGGCGACGCGCGCATGGCGACCGAGGCCGCGGTGCACGGCCATGGCGTGGCGCTGGGCGATTCCGTGACGGCAAGCGCGCTCTTGGCCAGGGGCATGCTGGTCGCGCCGTTCAGCCTTTCGGTGCCGGCGGTCGACGATTTCTACGTCGTCTGCCGCAACGAAATGCGCACGACGCCGATCGTGCAGGTGTTCATCGACTGGCTGTTCGCCGAGAAGGCCGGAGATGACGGTCGTGCCGACGCTCCGGTCGCCGGCCGTATCATCAGCCGCCGCAAGCGCCCGCAACTTAGGGTTATCGGCGCAAAGACCACGGGCTGAGACTGGCTGCGCACGGCCATACGCAGGCCGTTCTTTTTGTCGGGCCAGCCTGAAAGCGGGCAGCGCTCTGGCCAATTCGATGCTATGAGGCCTGTCGCGATTGTGGATGGCAGGCAGCGAAGGCGGCAGCAAGCATGGCAAGAACCGATATAGCGCGGCGTGTCTACAACCACACCTGGAAGCTCGATCCGATCGTGCGCAGCCTGCTCGACACGGACTTCTACAAGCTTTTGATGCTGCAGATGATCTGGGGCATGTACCCCAAGGTCGATGCCACCTTCTCGCTGATCAACCGCACCACTTCGGTGCGGCTGGCCGATGAGATCGACGAGGGCGAACTGCGCGAACAGCTCGACCATGCCCGCACCTTGCGCTTCTCCAAGAAGGAGATGATCTGGCTCGGCGGCAACAATTTCTACGGCCGCAAGCAGATCTTCGAGCCGGAATTCCTGGCCTGGCTGGAAGGTTTCCGGCTGCCGGACTACGAACTGTCCAAGCGCGACGGCCAGTACGAACTGACCTTCCCCGGTCCTTGGATGTACACCACGCTGTGGGAAATCCCGGCGCTCGCCATCATCAACGAAATGCGCTCGCGCGCCGCCATGCGGGCCTTCGGGCCGTTCGCGCTCGATGTGCTCTATGCCCGTGCCAAGGCCAAGATGTGGGCCAAGACCGAGCGGCTTAAGGCGCTGCCCGGCATCCGCATTTCGGATTTCGGCACGCGCCGGCGCCATTCCTTCCTGTGGCAGCGCTGGTGCGTCGAGGCGCTGAAGGAAGGCATCGGCGAGGCCTTCACCGGCACCTCCAACGTGCTGCTGGCCATGGACAACGATCTCGAAGCGCTCGGCACCAACGCGCATGAACTGCCTATGGTGTTCGCCGCACTCGCCAATTCGGAAAAAGAACTGAAGCAGTCGCCCTACAAGGTGCTGCAGGACTGGCAGCGCTATTATGGCGGCAACCTTTTGATCGTGCTGCCGGATGCTTTTGGTACAGCCTCCTTCCTGCGCGATGCGCCGGACTGGGTGGCCGACTGGACGGGCTTCCGACCCGACAGCGCGCCGCCGATCGAGGGCGGCGAAAAAATCCTCTCCTGGTGGCGCGAGAAGGGCAAGGACCCCAAGCAGAAGCTGCTGATCTTCTCCGACGGGCTCGAGGTGGAAACCATCGAGGAGACCTACCGCCACTTCAAGGGCAAGGTGCGCATGTCCTTCGGCTGGGGCACCAACCTCACCAATGATTTCGAAGGCTGCGCGCCGACGGAAACCAACAGCCTCGACGCGATATCGCTGGTCTGCAAGGTCACCGAGGCCAATGGCAGGCCGGCGGTGAAGCTCTCCGACAACCCGGCCAAGGCGACGGGGGATCCCAAGGAGATTGAACGCTATCTTCGGATCTTCGGGCAGAAGGATCGCGTGGAGCAGCTGGTCAAGGTGTGAGAGGATCGGCGGGCTCTTGGATAGGCTGAGTTCCTTGGCGGGCCTCGTAGAGCGCCTTCCTTCGGGATTTCTGCCTGTAAGCATCGCCACTTCGGTGGCCCTCCTCCCCACCCCCGCCTTCGCCCACGCCTCCGATCGAGGCCACGTCCTCCTCCTCCCAACCGGCTACTACCTGATCGGCGGCGCCTTCGCCGTGGCCGTCAGCTTCCTCGTGCTGGCGCTGCTGCCGCCGGCTTCCCTCGACCGTTTCTGGCGCCGGCGCCTGCCGCTGTTCACCCTCGGCGACAGCGTCCGCACTGCCGTCAGCCTGATCTCCTTTGCCGGCTTCGCAATCCTCATTGCCGCCGGCCTATGCGGCAGCCGCGACCCGCTCTCCAACCCGCTGCCGCTGGTGATCTGGACGCTGCTGTGGGCCGGCGTCACCTTGCTGCAAGGCATTTTCGGCGACCTCTGGTCTCGGCTCAACCCGTGGTATGGGCCGTGGCGCCTCGTCTCGCGCCTGTTTAGCGCAAGCGATGAAGGGCCATGGCGCCTCCCCCGATGGCTCGGCTGCTGGCCTGCCGTCATCCTGTTTTTCGCTTTTGCCTGGTTCGAACTCATCGATCCGGCACCCGACGATCCGGCACGGCTAGCATGGGCCGCCGGCCTCTACTGGCTGTTCGCCTTCCTGGCCATGCTGGTGTTTGGCTATCCCCGGTGGAGCCGCGGCGGCGAGTTCCTGACCATTTTCTTCGCGATGGTGGCCCGTTTCGCACCCGTACAGCGCGACGAGGAAGGCCGGCTTGGGCTATGCTGGCCGGGCGCCAAGCTGCTGGCGGCTGAGCCTCTTTCGCGCAGCGGCATCGCGTTCCTGCTGCTGGCCCTGTCGTCGGTGTCTTTCGACGGCCTGTCGAAAACCTTCTTCTGGCTCGGCCTGTTCGGCGTCAATCCGCTCGAATTCCCGGCCGCACCGCCGTGATCGGCAGCGGCACCTTCGGGCTCGTTCTGACATTCGTCCTGCTGGCAGCGGTGTTCATACTCGCCGTCTGGCTCGGCCTGCGTCTTTCCGGCAGCACTCAGCCATTCGGCCAAGCGGCCGGACTGCTGGTCTGGTCGATCGTGCCGATCGCGCTCGCCTATCACGTCGCGCACTATCTGACGGCGCTGCTTGTCGACGGCCAATATGCGCTTGCCTCGCTGTCGGACCCGTTCGCGCTGGGCTGGAACCTGTTCGGCACCGCCGACATGCCAATCGAAGCCGGCATCGTCGCCGGAGCGGAGTCCGCCTGGTGGCTGTGGAATATCCAGGCCGGTGCCATCATCCTGGGCCATGTGCTCGCCGTCCTCGTCGCCCACGGCTTTGCCTGGCGCCTGCATCCGCAACCTGCCCGTGCCGCGCTCAGCCAGTTTCCGCTCACGCTGCTGATGATCGCCTATACCGTCTTCGGTCTCTGGCTGCTTGCCACGCCAACGGTTGGATGACAAAAAGGCGGCCCCGATGTCGTTGGGGAAAGCTCGCTTGCCACATCAGGGCTTTGGTGATTTAGTTTGTACACATGCAATTTTCCGCACCCTCTGCGCGAGGATGCCGAACCCGCCTCATCGTTGGTCACGACTGAAAAACAGGGGAACGAACATGGCTGACAAGAACGGATTTTTCGACCTCTCCAAGACTGCACTTACCCGCCGCACGGCGCTGAAAGGGCTGGCCGCCGGCGCAGGCCTTGCCGTGGCGCCCGGGTTCGTCCGCTATTCCCAGGCGCAGAGCTCGGCGCCGATCAAGATCGGCTTCCAGTCGCACCGCACCGGCATCGGCGCTGCCTATGGCCGCTGGTACGAAAAGACCACGGCCGCCGCGGTCAAGGCGATCAACGCCGCCGGCGGCATCAATGGCCGTCAGGTCGAGGTCATCATCGAGGATGACGGCACCGATCCCGGCCGCGGCGCCGAAGTGGTCGGCAAGTTCGCCACCCAGCACAAGACCGACATCGTCTTCGGCACACTGTTTTCGCATGTCGTCATTGGCTCGGCGCCTGCCGCCGGTGAAAACAAGATCCCCTATTTCGTCGTCAGCGAAGGCCACCACGTCGCCTCGACCAAGCTCAACCGCTACGTCTTCCAGCCCGGCATCACCGATGTGAAGAGCCAGATCCAGTCGATGGCACCATGGATCGCGGCCAATGCCGGCAAGAAGGTGACGCAGATCTTCCCCGATTTCGCCTTTGGCTACGACCATCGCGACTACCTGCCGCCGGCATTGAAGGCGCAAGGGGCCGACGTCATTGCGCAGATCGCCATCCCGCCGACGGAATCGTCCTTCACCAAATATTTTCCGCAGATCCCGCCCGAGACCGAGGTCATCTATCACGTCATGGTCGGTCCGGCCGTGCTCACCTTCGTCAAGGAGCTCGGCGAATTCTACGGCTCCAACCGGCCGCAGCTGTTCGGCTTCATCGATTCGCTGGAAGCCACCGACATCAACAGCCCCGGCCTGGAATTCCTGGACGGCAGCCATTTCTGGGAAGGCTCGCCGCGCTACGCCCAGGCCGATGACAGCGAAGCGCAAAAAGCCTATCGCGCGGCCGTCGGCATCGACGACAATGGCGCGGCCGTCGGCGACCCCAAGGACGTCTCCACCGCCGCGCATATGTTCGGCTGCTGGGAAACGCTCTACGTCGTCAAGAAGGCGATGGAAGATGCCGGCTACAAGGGCCCGGAAGACCGCGCCAAGCTGGTCGAGGCGACCGAGGCGCTGACCGCCTTCGCCGAAGGCCCGGAGCATCCGCAAGGCGCGAAAACCTTCAACGGCAAGATCCACCAGTGTTTTGGTATCCAGAACATCTCCAAGGTCGAAGGCGGCAAGCTGAAGGTGGTGCACAAGACCAAGATCGAGGACGGGCTTTACGAAGCCGAAGGGGATTATACGACGCAGGCGCTGTGAGGCCTTCCCCTCCCCCTCGTGAGACGGTGGGGGCCGCGACGGCCCATGCCCCACCCCCCACCCGACCGCTTCGCGGTCACCCTCCCCACGAGGGGGAGGGTAAGGGCGCCCTGAATGCACTTCGGACCCCATCTCCTCCTCGCCGCCCTCGAAGGCCTCGTCACATCAGCGGTGCTGGCGCTTACCGCGCTTGGCCTCTCGCTGGTGTTCGGCGTCATGCGCGTCGTCAATGTCGCCCATGGCGAGTTCTTCATGCTGGGTGCCGTGCTTGCCTGGGCAATCACCACGGCGATCGGTGGCCACCCGGCGCTCGGTTTCCTGGCTGCACTGGTGATCGCGCCGCTGATCGTCGGCGCCATCGCGCTGGTGGCCGAGCGGCTGGTGCTGCGCCGGCTCAACTACAATCCGGAAGCCACCATCGTCGCCACTATCGGCATGCTCTACATCATCCAGCAGCTGGCGCTGAGCTTCTATGGCCCCGAGGCGCGGCCCGTCGAGCCGCCGTTCAGCTACCGCATCCTTTTGCCGTGGTTCGGCTATTCCGGCTACAAGCTGTCGATCATTGCGGCTTCCGCACTTCTCCTGATCGCCACCTGGCTGGTGCTGACACGCACCAGGATCGGCCTGATCATGCGCGCCACGCAGTATGACAGCGAGACGGCGCAGGCCTTCGGCATCCCGGTCGGGCGCGTCTATGGCGGCGTCTTCGCGCTTGGCGCCATGCTGGCGGCGGTTGCCGCGGTGCTGATCGTGCCGATCAGCCAGGCGCACTATCTGATGGGGCAGGACCCGCTGCTCTTGTCGTTCATCGTCGTCATCATCGGCGGCCTCGGCTCGCTGCGCGGCACCGTTGTCGCCGCCGTGCTGATCGGCCTCTCCGACGGCATCATCTCGATGTTCTTCTCGCCGACCTTGGCCAAGATCATCGCCACGCTCCTGGTCGCCATGGTGCTGGTGTTCCGGCCGCAAGGCCTGTTCGGGACGGCGTCGCGATGAGCGAAGCTTCGCCGGCAAAGGCCTATGCGCTGCATCTTGGCGTCATCGCCCTGCTCTTCGTGCTGAGCTTCGTTTTGCCCGAGTACTATTACGGCCTGCTTGCCCGCATCATGGTGCTGGCGGTGTTCGCCATGGGCTACAACATGCTGTTCGGCTATGTCGGCCTGCTCAGCCTCGGTCATGCCATGTTCTTTGGCGCCGGGCTCTATGGCGCCGGCCTTGCCATCATCCAACTCGGCTGGAGCGTGCCGCTGGCCTTCCTCGGCGGGATTGCTTGCGGCGCGGTGCTGGCGCTGATGATCGGCCTGCTGGCGCTGCGCACCACGGGTGTCGCCTTCATGATCGTCACCATGATGTTCGCCCAGGTGTTTTATCTGCTGATCCTCTATTTCGCGACCTGGACCGGCGGCGATCAAGGCCAGGTCGTGCCGCAGCCGGCGCGCGTGCTGAATTTCGGGGCGACCTCGCTGGACCTCACCAATCCGACCGTGCGCTACATGAGCGCGCTGGCGCTGTTCTCGCTCGTGCTTCTGGTCACGCTGGCGATCGTCCGCTCCCGCTATGGCCGCGTGCTGGTCGCCATCCGCGAGAACGAAGAACGCACGAAGATGCTGGGCTACGACACCTTCTCCAACAAGCTCATAGCCGTGGTCGTCTCGGGTACGATCTGCGCCGCCTCGGGCGCTGCCTATGCATTGCTGTTCGGCTATGTCGGATCGAGCTTCGCCTCGGTGCAATATTCGATCCTGCCGCTGCTATGGGTTTTGCTCGGCGGTGCCGCAACGACGCTCGGGCCACTGATCGGCACGGTCTTCATGTACTATGTCATCGACGTCACCAGCGGCTACACCTCCGCCTATCTGCTGATCGTCGGCGTGGCGCTGATCCTTCTGGTGCTGTTCTTTCCCAAAGGCATTCTCGGCAGCATTCGCCAGCGCTGGCTTGGGTGGCTGCCATGACGCCGCTTTTGACGACGAAAGGCCTGTCACGCAATTTCGGCGGTTTGCGCGCCGTCGACGGTGTCGATTTCACCTTGATGCCGGGCGAGATTCGCGCCGTCATAGGCCCCAATGGCGCCGGCAAAACAACCTTCGTCAGCCTCGTCAGCGGCCGCATCCAGCCCTCTTCGGGCGCGATCGTCTTTGACGGCGCCGACATTACCGGGCTGCCGGCCTATATCAGGGTGCGTCAGGGTATCGCCTATACGTTCCAGATCACCAGCGTCTTCGCCAATCTCAGCGCCTACGACAATGTCGCGCTGCCGGTGCAGCGCACGCTGAGCGATGGCCGCTCCAAGGGTGCAGTGAAGGCCGGCGTCATGACGGCGCTCGAACGTACCGGCCTGGCCGATCGCTCCCATATGCCGGCCGGGCAATTGTCCTATGGCCACCAGCGCCTGCTGGAAGTGGCGATGGGCCTGGCGCTGAAGCCGCGTCTGCTGATCCTCGACGAGCCGACGCAAGGCCTGGCCGACAGCGAGATCGACAATTTCATCACCCTGGTGCGCGACATCGCCAGAAACGCCACCGTGCTTTTGATCGAACACAACATGCCCGTCGTCATGCAGCTTGCCGACCGCATCACCGTCTTCAACGCCGGCAAGATCCTGGCGGAAGGCACGCCCGAGGCGATCCGCGAAAACACGGCGGTGCAGGAAGCCTATCTGGGGACCGCCCCATGATTGAGACGAACAAGGCGGAAGCATTGCGGATCGCGGGACTCGACTGCTTCTATGGCGAGGTCCAGGTGCTCTACGGCCTCGACCTCGTGCTGAACAAGGGCGAGGTGCTGTGCCTGTTCGGCCGCAACGGCGCCGGCAAGACGACGACGCTGAAGGCGATCATGGGCCTGGTTCCTTCACGTGCGGGTTCGATCAAGCTCGCCGGTCAGGAATTGACCGGCCTGCCGGCGCATGAAGTGCCGAAGGCCGGCGTCGCCTATGTGCCGCAGGGAAGGCGGCTGTTTGCCGAGATGACGGTGGCGGAAAACATCGAAATCGGGCTGATGGCACGCGGCAAGGGCAAGGCCGTGCGCGAAAACGTGCTCGACCTTTTTCCGTTGCTGCGCCAGCGACTTAGGCAACGCTCGGGTACGCTGTCCGGTGGCGAACAGCAGATGCTGGCCATGGCGCGCGCGCTCTGCCTCGAACCGCAGGTGCTTTTGCTCGACGAGCCGACCGAAGGTCTGATGCCGTCGATGATCGCAAAAATCCGCGAGACAGTGGCGAAGCTGCGCGACATGGGCGTCTCGACCATTTTGGTCGAGCAACGCGTCGATGCGGTGCTGTCGGTCGCCGACCGAGTTTGTTTCATCGAGAATGGCCGCAACCGCGAGACGGTCGATGTCGAGGAATTGCGCGCCGACCCGTCGGCGGTCAGGCGCTATGTCGGCGTCGGCTGATCAGCCGAAGAACAGAAAGCCCGCGATCAAAAAGGTCGGGATCAGCACCAGCCCGGACCACAGCATGTAGCCGAAGAAGCCGGGCATCTCGACGCCGCGCTGCCGGGCAATGGCGTAGACCATGAAGTTGGGCGCATTGCCGATATAGGTGTTGGCGCCCATGAACACGGCGCCGGCCGAAATCGCCGCAAGTGTCGAGGCGAACTCCGTCATCAGGTGGTGTGGATCGCCGCCGGCCAGCTCGAAGAACACCAGATAGGTCGGCGCGTTGTCGAGGAAGGACGACAGCGCCCCGGTCAGCCAGAAATAGGCGAGATCGTTGGGCGTGCCTTGCGCCGAGGTGACCAGCGCGACCAGCGGCGCCAGCGCGCCTTCATGGCCGGCTCTCAAGATGGCGATAACCGGCACGATGCAGATGAAGATGCCGGCAAACAATTTCGCCACTTCCGCGATCGGCCCCCAGTTGAAGCCGTTCGCCGCGCGGTATTCCTGACGCGAAACCGCTAGTGAAACGAAGGCGAGTGCCAGGATGACAGCGTCGCGCACCAGGTTCTGCAGTTCCAGCGTCACGCCTTGAATGGAGACGCTGACCTCCGGCCTCCATGTGGCTGACAGCAGGATGGCGCCGATGACGCCGGCCAGCAGCGGAATGTTGGGCAAGCCGCGGATGCGAACCTTCGAATCCGGCGTCGGGTCCTTGATCTTCGGCGCGCCGGCCTCGCGCCGGTGCAGGATGATGTCGATGGCCAGGAACACCGCCAGCACCAAGCCGCCGACGAACAGCGTCTCGCGCCAGAGGTTCGCGGTCGTCCAGAAGAAGTCGACGCCGCGCAGGAAGCCGACGAACAGCGGCGGGTCGCCGAGCGGCGTCAGCGAGCCGCCGATGTTGGAGACCAGGAAGATGAAAAAGATGACGACATGGGCGTTGAACGGCCTGGCGTCGTTGGCGCGGATGAGCGGCCGGATCAGGATCATAGAGGCGCCCGTCGTGCCGATGACCGATGCCAGCAGCGCACCGACCAGCAGCAGCCCGGCATTGACCAGCGGTGTGCCGTGGATGTTGCCGGCAACAAGGATGCCGCCCGAAATGGTAAACAGCGCGAACAGCAGAATGATGAAGGACATGTATTCGGTGAGCAGCGCATGCAGCACGGCCTCGGTCGCCGAAGGGATGCCGAAGGCCAATGCCAACGGCACTACGACCAGGGCCGCCCACAAGGCCGCGATCTTGCCGTAGTGATGCTCCCAGACATGGTGGAACAGCAGCGGGCCGGTGGCGATCGACAGCAGCAGACCGGCAAAGGGCAGCGCCCACCACAGCGACATCGCGGCGCCGGGCAGGGCGTGTTCATCAGCCGCGAAGGCTGCTCCCGGAAACAGCATGGCGAAGGCGATCGCCGCAGCCGCCATGATGCCTGCGCTGATCCGCGAAAAGCCCCCCTGACGCCCCACCGTCGGTTCAGTCCGACAACTGGTCTTCAAGCGTCACGCCGGCATCGCGCATGCGTTGCAGCATGGCATCGAGCGAGCCGTTGAGGTCGATGCCACGACAGGCATCGAGCCGAACGGTGGTCTTGAAACCCTGGCTGACGGCGTCCAGCGCCGAAAAGCCGACGCAGAAATCGGTCGCCAGGCCGACCAGGGTGACGGTGTCGATGCCGCGCTCCCTGAGGTAGCCGGCGAGGCCGGTCGGGGTCGTGTGGTCGTTCTCGAAGAAGGCCGAATAGCTGTCTATGGCGGGCCGAAATCCCTTGCGGATGACGAGTTCGGCCTTGGTCCAGGCAAGGCCGGAGTGGAAATCCGAGCCGAGGCTGCCCTGGATGCAATGGTCCGGCCACAGCGTCTGCTGGCCGTAGGGCATCTCGATCATGGTGAAGGGCTGCGCGCCCGGATGGCTGGAGGCAAAGCTCGAATGGCCGGCGGGGTGCCAGTCCTGCGTCAGCACGACGTGGTCGGCGCGCCGGATCATATCGTTGACCAGCGGCACGATCTCGTCGCCGCCGGTCACGGCCAACGCGCCGCCCGGGCAAAAGTCATTCTGCAGGTCGATCACAACAAGCGCTTCGTCGGCCATGGGCTTCCCTCTTCTGTACGTCATGCTCCAGTGGAAAATGCCGCGAACGCGACCGGAGGCAGAAACTTGACCAGATGGCCGGCCGCGTCAACCTCCGCAGGCGTAACAATCTTGTTGCCCGCACCGCGGCAGGCACGACAGGTCAAACTCTGGCTTTGACAATTTCCGCCGGCTTGATATCATTTGCATACGAATGAATTTCCGGTTTGCGGACCGGCAAGATCATGCCCGGGTAAACGCCCTGGGAGGGCTATTTCGGGGAAGGCCCACTCTCTGGGAAGGCAAAGCGTGATCCGTTACGCAAAACCCACCACGGTCGACGAAGCGCTCGCGCTGCTTGGCGAGGGCGCCTGGCGCATCCTTGCCGGCGGCACCGATTTCTATCCGGCGCAAGGCGCGAAGCCGTTCCGCGACAATGTCCTCGACATCAACGGCCTCGCCGCGCTGCGCGGCATCGCCGAGACGGACGACCACTTTGTCATCGGCGCGCGCACGACCTGGACCGATCTCATCCGCCATCCCTTGCCGCCAGCCTTCGATGCGCTGAAACAGGCGGCACGCGAGGTCGGTTCACCGCAGATCCAGAACGTCGCTTCCGTCGCCGGCAATCTCTGCAACGCCTCGCCGGCCGCCGATGGCGTGCCGGGCCTGCTTGTGCTCGATGCCGAAGTCGAACTGCGTTCGGTGACCGCCACGCGCCATCTGTCCTTGCCGGATTTCATTCTCGGCAACCGCCGCACGGCCTTGCAAGCGGGTGAAATGGTGACGTCCATCCGCGTGCCGAAACTGGCAGCCGCCGGTACGTCGGCTTTCGTCAAGCTCGGCGCGCGGCGCTATCTCGTGATTTCCATCGCGATGGTGGCGGCGCGCCTGGTCGTCGAGAACGGCACAGTGGCCGAAGCGGCCATCGCCGTCGGATCGTGTTCAGCTGTCGCCAAGCGGCTTGCCGGTGTTGAGACGGCGCTGCGTGGATTGCCTGCGGATCACCGGCTCGCCGCTGCGATCCAGTCCGCGCCGATGACCGAGCTGTCGCCGATCGCCGATGTGCGCGGCAGCGCCGAATACCGGCTCGACGCCGTGCGCGAGATTGTTGCCCGGGCCGTGCTGACGGCCGCCGGACCAATGAACGATCATATGGTGGCCGCATGAGCCAGGTTCTGCCTGAAGTCCGTGAAGCTCTGCCCGATCTGGGTGGGATGCAGTCTGGCCTCGAACGCGCCGCCATTGCCTTCGCGGTGAATGGCGCCGCCGTCTCGGTCAATGTGCCGCCTCTGCGCCGGCTATCCCAGGTGTTGCGCGACGAATTGCAGTTGACCGGCACCAAGGTCGGCTGTGACGCCGGTGACTGCGGCGCTTGCACGGTGCTGGTCGATGGCGACCCGGTCTGCGCCTGCCTGATGTCGGCGGCCTCGGCCACCGGCGCATCGGTGACGACAGTCGAGGGGCTGGCCAATGGCCGGCTTTCGGCATTGCAGGCCTCCTTCCTGGCGCATGGCGCGGCGCAATGCGGCATCTGCACGCCGGCGCTGCTGGTCGCGGCGACAGCGCTGCTGGACACGAAGCCCCGACCGACCGAGACCGAGGTGCAGGATGCGCTGGGCGGTATTTTGTGCCGCTGCACCGGCTACCGGAAGATCATCGCGGCGGTGATGGATGCCTCCTCGCAAGTGGTAAGCCTCGATTTCCGCTTGCCCGATCCGGCCAGGCGATCGGCGCGTCCCCTGTCAGGCTCGACGGCGTGCCGAAGGTCACTGGGGCTGAGAACTTCGGCGGCGATTCCTTCCCCGCCAATGCGCTTGCGGTACTCGTGGTCCGTTCGCCGCATTATCACGCCAGCTTCGCCTTCGGCGATCTCGACGGCTGGGCCAAGGCGCATCCCGGTATCGCCGCTGTCTTCACCGCGGCCGACATTCCGGGCAAAAACTGTTTTGGCGTCATCGGTCCGTTCGCCGACCAGCCGGCGCTCGCCGAAGGGTTTGCGCGGCTGCGCGGCGAGGCGGTGGCGCTGGTCGCCGGCGAGCGCGAGGCGATGCTCGATCTCGACCTGTCGGATTTTCCTATCCGCTGGACCGAACTGCCGCATTTTCTGCAACCTGCCGAAGCGCAGGCTGACGGCGCCGCGCTGATCCATGCAAATCGCCCTTCGAACCTGCTTACCTCCGGCTTCGTCGAGCGCGGCGACCCCGAGGCAGCCCTTGCTGCCGCCGCCATCACGGTTTCCGGCGCCATCGACACCTCCTATGTCGAGCACGCCTATATCGAGCCGGAAGCCGGCCATGCCTATCTGGACGGCGACACACTGGTCGTCGTTACCTGCACCCAGGCGCCCTACATGGACCGCGACGATACGGCAAAGGTGCTCGGCCTTGCCGTCGACAAGGTGCGCATCGTGCCTACCGCGACCGGCGGCGGCTTCGGCTCGAAACTCGACGTTTCGCTGCAGCCGCTGATCGGCCTCGTCGCGCTGAAGACCGGCCGGCCGGCGGCGCTCGCCTACACCCGTAACGAATCGATGATGTCGACCACCAAGCGTCATCCGGCCGAGATGAAAGCGACCATTGGCGCCGATGCCGAAGGCCATGTCACCGGCATGATCTTTGCCGGCGATTTCAACACCGGCGCCTATGCCAGTTGGGGTCCGACGGTGGCCAACCGCGTGCCCGTGCACGCTTCCGGCCCCTATGCGACGCCGAACTATCGCGCCGAGGGCCGCGCCATCCATACGCATGGCCCGATCTCCGGCGCCTTCCGCGGCTTCGGTGTGCCGCAGGCGACCATCATGCAGGAGACGCTCTACGATGAGCTGGCCGACAAACTCGGCATCGATCGCCTCGATTTTCGCCTGAAAAACTGCCTTCGGAACGGATCCGAAACGGTCACCGGACAGAGGCTGGAGTCCGGTGTCGGCATTGCCGAATGCCTCGAGGCGCTGCGGCCACATTGGGAGCGGGCGGAGGCTGACGCGGATGCTTTCAACAGTCAAAACCGGGATAAGAAGCGCGGCGTTGGCGTGGCGTCCTGCTGGTATGGCTGCGGCAACACTTCGCTGCCCAATCCGTCGACCATCCGGGTCGGCATTGCGGCTGACGGCACGGTCGTCCTGCACCAGGGGGCGGTCGATATCGGCCAGGGCTCGAACACCGTCATCACGCAGATCTGCGCCGACGCGCTTGGCCTGCCGCTGGAACGATTCCGGTTGAAGAGCGCCGACACGGCGATCAGCCCCGATGCCGGCAAGACGTCCGCATCGCGCCAGACTTTTGTCACCGGCAAGGCGGCCGAAAAGGCCGGCCGCGCCTTGCGCGAAAAGATCCTGCGCTTTGCCAATGTTTCCGAAAAGGCATCTCTGCAACTGGACGGCGCGGCGATTGTCATCCGCGAGGGCGAGGCCACCCGCCGCATCGATCTCGCTACGCTCGATGTGGACGCCGATGGCTTCGTCTTCCGCGCCGAGGAGACCTACGACCCGCCGACGCTGCCGCTCGATGCCAAGGGCCAGGGCAAGCCCTACGCCGTCTATGGTTATGGCGCGCAGATCGCCGAGCTCGAGGTCGATCTCAAGCTCGGTACGGTGAAGCTGATCAAAATCACCGCCGCGCATGATGTCGGCAGGGCGATCAATCCGCTGCTGGTCGAGGGCCAGATCGAAGGCGGCATCGCGCAAGGCATCGGCATGGCGCTGATGGAGGAGTACATCCCCGGCCGCACCGAGAATCTGCACGATTATCTCATCCCGACCATTGGCGACGTGCCGCCGATCGAGACCATTCTGGTCGAGGTTCCCGATCCCGAGGGACCGTTCGGCGCCAAGGGGCTGGGCGAGCATGTGCTGATCCCGACGGCGCCGGCGATCCTCAACGCCATCCGCCACGCCACCGGCGTGCTGGTCACCAAGGTCCCGGCGACGCCGACGCGTATCCGCGCCGCCATCCGCGAAAAAGAGGCACGCGCATGAGCGAGCTTGCCGAGCGTTTTGAGACCCATGATCCCGGCGAGAAGCAGGTGGCGGAGAAGATCCGTTGCGATGCCTGCCCGGTCATGTGCTACATCGCCGATGGCCGCACCGGCGCCTGCGACCGCTACGGCAATTCCGGCGGCCGGATCGTGCGCATGGATCCGCTGACCATCCTCGACCATGCGGCCGAGACTGGCGCCTCCATGGTTCCCTTCGTCGCCGAAGGCGAGGCATGGGATGGCGAGTTGCTCAACACCGGCCGCCGCTTCGTCACCGCAATCGGCGCCGGCACCACCTATCCCGACTACAAGCCGGCGCCGTTCATCGTCAGCCAGGAGGTCGAGGGCGTCGATCTCGTCACCGTCGTCACCGAAGGTATTTTTTCGTATTGCGGCGTCAAGGTGAAGATCGACACCGACCGTCATCTCGGGCCCGAAACGGCTATCGTACGCTCGCAAGGCGAAGCGATCGGCCATGTCACAACAGGCGAATATGGCTCGCAGATGCTGTCGCTGGGCGGTGTGCATCATTTGACCGGCGGCTCCAAGGCGGAAGGCCGGGCGACCTGCGACGCGCTGCTCAATCTGTGCAACCGCAAGCCGGTGGAACTCACCATCGACGGCGGCGCCACCATCATCGTCGAAGCCGGCAAACCACCTGTCATCGACGGCAAGCAGGAACACCGCATGCGTGTCGGCTGCGGCTCGGCGACCATCGGCATGTTCGCCACGCAATGGCGCGGGCTGGTCGACGAGGTGGTGGTGGTCGACGACCACATCACCGGCGTCGTCTCCGAGCACCAGGCCGGCAAGGTGCTGGGCTGGCAGGATACGGGCATCAAAATCATCGGCCGCCGCTCGACGCCGGGCCGCTATTTCAAGGTCTCCGAGCCCGGCCTCGGCTGGGGCGGCACCAGCATATCCGACCCGCTGTCGATCCTCGGCGAGTGGAACGCCAAGAAGGGCGCGCGGCCGGGCCTGTCGCTGCTGATGGTTTCGACGACTGGTGAGCAATTCGCCTACTACGAACTCGACGACGAATTGAAGCCGGTCGAAAAGCCGTTCCCCGAACGGCTGCAGAAGTCGGTCAATCTGATCGAGGACAATTGCGAGCCGGCGCTGTGCACCGTGCTGTTTATCGGCGGCGCCGGTGGCTCGCTGCGCGCAGGTGTCACCGAGAATCCGGTCAATCTGACCCGCTCGGTGCAGGGCTTGAAGACCTATGTGACGGTCGGCGGCGCGCCGGTCTATGTCTGGCCGGGCGGCGGCATCACGCTGATGGTCGATGTCACGCGCGTGCCCGAAGGCGCCTTCGGCTATGTGCCGACGCCGGCGCTGGTGGCGCCGATCGAATTCACCTTGCGCCGCGACGATTATGTCAGGCTCGGCGGCTACGAGGCCGAAATCCGCAGCGTCGAGGATATCGTCGCCAAGGGCGGCGAATACCTTAACCCGCGCCGCGGCACCGGTGCGCCGTCCGACAATCCATGGCCGCCGCTGGCACAGTTGCGGCGCGCCGCGTCGAACGGGACTGGATGATGGACGGCCCGCAAGCGCATTGGCTGCAGGACGGCAAGCGGCTTCATCTCAATCATGGGCCGATCGATCTGATCGTCGAGGCCTTTGGCGAGGCGCAGGAATGCCAGCTGGCCTATGAGCAAGCGGTTGCACGCTTCCAGACGATCCTGATCGAGTTGGTCGAGGAACTGCCCGAATTGCGGCTCCCGGCATTTTTCCTGGCACCGCGCACCTTTGCCGGCCCGACGGCGCGCCGTATGGAAGCTGCCGTCATGCCCCTGGCGGAATGCTTCATAACACCGATGGCCGCCGTTGCCGGATCGGTAGCCGACGAAATGCTCGCCGCATTGCTTGCCGGCCGCAAGCTCGATCGTGCCTATGTCAACAATGGCGGCGACAGCGCTCTTCACATCGGCAAGGGCCGATCGATCGGTCTGGCGGTCGCCGGCACCGGCAACGGCATGGCCGACCGGATCACGATCCGCGCGGAAGATGGCGTTCGCGGCGTCGCCACCAGCGGCTGGCGCGGTCGCTCCTTCTCGCTTGGCATTGCCGACGCCGTCACCGTGCTGGCGCGGACCGGCGCCGAGGCCGATGCGGCGGCAACGCTGATCGCCAACGCGGTGGACCTGCCAGGCAATCCCGCCATCAAGCGCATTCCCGCACGTGAACTGTCGCCCGACAGCGATCTCGGCGAGCGGCTGGTGACACAAGCCGTCGGCACGCTGGCATTTGGTGAGGTGGCGCAGGCGCTGGACAATGGCCTTGCTGTCGCCGAAGATTTTCGCCGGCGCGGCCTGATTGCCGGATCGGCGCTGTTTCTTGGCGGTGAGGCTCGCATCAGCGGCTCGGTTGCGCTTGCCGCGCCCAACAAAAATCCGAGGGAGGAAGTTGCCCATGCCTGAGTTTCCGATCCGCAAGGTCGCGGTGCTGAGCGAAGAGATCTTTCATGAAGGCGGGCCGGTCGCCGAAGTGCCGCGCCGACGGGCGGCGGCCATGGCCGTGGTCAGGAACCCGTTCGCCGGGCGCTATGTCGAGGATTTGCAGAGCGCCATGGACGATCTGAAGCCGCTTGGCCTGCTGCTTTCCGACAAGCTCATTGCCGCGTTGGGCGGTGACGTCAAGCAGATCGACGGCTACGGCAAGGGCGCCATCGTCGGCACGGCGGGCGAACTGGAACACGGCGCGCTCTGGCATGTGCCGGGCGGCTACGCCATGCGCGAACGGCTCGGTGACGCCAAGGCGATCGTGCCCTCGGCCAAGAAGGTCGGCGCCTTCGGCTCGAAGCTCGACGTGCCGCTCGGCCACATCAACGCCGCCTATGTGCGCAGCCATTTCGACGCTATGGAAGTCGGTATCAGCGACGGCCCGCGCCCCGACGAGATTCTTTTTGTCTGGCCATGACCTGCGGGCCGCGGGTTCACAACCGCATGGGCGGGTTGGCGGCCGCCGACATCAAGGCCTGGGACGGACTGCGGTGAGCGGCGGGGAGCTCAAGCTGGTCGAGGCTGAAGAGCCCGAGGAACACGATTACCTCCTGCAGGAGCAAGTCGGCTTCATCCTGCGCAAGGCGCACCAGCGCCATGTCTCGATCTTCGCCGCGCATATCGGCGATCTGACGCCACCGCAATTCGCCGCACTCGCCAAGCTGCGCGATGTCGGCGAAACCTCGCAGAACCAGCTCGGCACGCTGATCGCCATGGATGCGGCGACGGTGAAGGGTGTCATCGACCGGCTGAAGGCGCGCGGCCTGGTCGAACTCTCCAAACACGAGGTCGACAAAAGGCGGCTGCTGGTCAATCTGACCGCCGAGGGTCGCGACGCGATCGAACGGCTGATCCCGCTGGCGCGCGAGATCACCAGGGAAACGCTGGCGCCGCTCTCGGCCAAGGAGATCGCCACCTTCACGAAGCTGCTGGCGAAGCTTGCGTAGGTGCGGCGGCAAGGTCCTTTCCTCTCCCTCCGGAGGGGCTGCGGGATGCACAGATCTTCTGTGATTGGCGTGACTGATCGGCCCACGAGGCTTGATTGCCACGTGGTTCCCCCAATCCGTCGCTGCTTCGCAGCGCCACCTTCCCCCCTCCGGAGGGAAAGGAAGGGAGCGTTTCTGGACGAGCGTTGACGGCAAAAAGCTTGGCGCCTTTCCTCTACCCCGTCGATCGGGGGGTCCGAAGGACGGGCGAGACCCGTGGCTCGCCCCGGCAGGTGGCTCGGCGAAGCCGAGACGGAGTGGGGGTCGACCAGCGCACCATAAGACAATGCATGCACCAAGCTGTCCCTGCGACGGAAAACCTAATCCGCGAACACCCCGGAACATAGCGCCTGCAGCTTCGGAAAGACGCCCTTGCCGCCTGTGATGACCTGTGTTCCGCTCTGCAGCACCGTCTTGGGATCTGCTTTCAGGACCGTGCCGCCGGCCTCCTCGATCAGCAGCATGCCGGCCAGGCAGTCCCAGGCGTTCATGTGTTCTTCGACATAGCCAAGCAGCCGGCCCGAGGCCACATAGGCCAGCATCAGGGCGCCGGAGGCGTTGCGGAAGAAGACGCCGCCTTCGGCGAGGATTTTCTTGATCAGCACGGCGATATTTTCCGCCTCGGCCCGGTTCGAGAATCCCGTCCCCACCGAGCCTTCCTCCAGGCTGGTCGCTGCGCTTGCCTTGATCGGCCTGCCGTTGATGAAGGCGCCGCCGCCGCGCCTGCCGTGGAAGGTTTCGCCGGTCGACGGTTCGTGGATGACCCCGACCACCGTCTCCCCGTCCCTGGCGCAAGCGATCACCACGCACCAGGCCGGGATGCCGCGCACGAAATTGGCGGTGCCGTCGATGGGATCGATGACCCAGACATGGCCGGTCGAGCTGGCGACCGAAGCATGTTCCTCGCCGACGATGCCGTCCTGCGGATAGTCCTTGGCGATGGCCGCGCGGATGAACAGCTCGACCTCGCGGTCGGCTTGCGAGACCAGGTCCTGATGGCCCTTGCTCTCGATGGTCAGGCTTTCTAGGTCGCGGAAATATTCGAGCCCGAGTTCGCCGGCCCGCCGCGCCAGATCGATGGCAAACTGCGTGCGGGCGTCAAGATCATGGGTCACGGGAAGGCTCGCTCTGCGAAAGGATGCGCCGCACTTAGCAGAGCATCGCTGCCGGCAAAAGCACCTGGCGGATAAATGTCAGGCCGCCTGCGACAGCGATTTGTGCGCGTCAGCAAGGATCTCGAACGACCGCACCCGCGCCGCGTGATCGAATATCTGCGCGGTGACCATCAGCTCGTCGGCGCCGGTGCGGCGCACGAAGGCGTCGATGCCCTGGCGAACCGTTTCGGGAGAGCCGACGACGGCGCAGGACAGCGCCTGGCCGAGCATGGTCTTGGCCATCGGGTCGAGATCCCTGTCATAGTTCTCAACCGGCGGCGGCAAGCGTCCTGGCCGGCCGGTGCGCAGATTGACGAAAGCCTGCTGCAGCGAGGTGAACAGCAGCCGTGCCTCGGCATCGGTGGGCGCGGCAAAGACATTGAGGCCGAGCATGACATGCGGCCTGTCGAGCTGTTCCGACGGCTGGAAGCGCGAACGGTAGATGTCCAGCGCATGATCGAGCTCGGCGGGCGCGAAATGCGAGGCGAAGGCGTAGGGCAGGCCGAGCATGGCGGCGAGTTGGGCGCCATAGAGGCTGGAGCCGAGGATCCAGACCGGCACATTCTGGCCCTCGCCCGGCACGGCGCGCAAGCGCTGGCCTTCCTCCGCGGGGAGGAAATAGCCCATCAGCTCGACAACATCCTGCGGAAAATTGTCGACGCCAGCCTCGAGGTTGCGGCGCAAGGCGCGCGCGGTGTTCATGTCGGTGCCGGGAGCGCGGCCGAGGCCGAGATCGATGCGGCCCGGAAACAGGGCGGCCAGCGTGCCGAACTGCTCGGCGATAACCAGCGGCGCATGGTTGGGCAGCATGATGCCGCCGGCGCCGACGCGGATGGTTTTGGTGCCGCCGGCGACATGGGCGATGACCACGGATGTGGCGGCGCTGGCGATGCCCGGCATGTTGTGATGCTCGGCCAGCCAGTAGCGCTTGTAGCCCAACCGCTCGGCATGGCGGGCGAGATCGAGCGAGTTGGCCAGCGACTGCGAGGCATTGCTGCCTTCCACGATCGGCGACAGGTCGAGAACGGACAGTTCGGTCATGCGTTGGTCTCCACGATGTTCTTCTCACGCACCCTGGCCTCGAAAGCCCCGCGGTCGGGAATGATGATGCCGAGCCGGCCTTGCAGCGTGTCGGCGAGTTCGGCGGCGGTGGCTATCTCTGTCTGCTCGGTGCGGCCGCCAAGGTGATGGATCGACAGGCGGTTGCCGCGCAGCGCGTAACGCCGGTCCGTTGCGGCGCGCGCCGCTATGACAGTGCTGAGGAAATGCGATGTCGGGTTGGTCGACAGGAAGTAGCTGGTGACGGAATAGTCGACCTCATATTGCGGCTGCAGATCGAAGCGGTAAAGCGAGCGCCAGTCGCCGCCGATGGCGGCCTGGAGGCGGAAATGATCGTCGGCCTCGACGATGCGGAATGGCTCGTGCGGTGTCGCCTGTTCGCGGCCCGGTTCGAGCAGCAGCGGCGCCGTCAGGGTCAGGCCGCCGAAGCCGACATCGGCGATATAGGTCTTGCCATCGAGCTCGATGCGCAAAAGCATGTGGCTTCGCGCGGTGATGGCGTCCTCGCTCTGGCCCCAGAGCACGCGCGCGGCCAGGCCGCCGACCTCGAACCCAAGCGCCTTCAGCGCGTGCATGAAGAGGAGATTGTGCTCGAAGCAATAACCGCCGCGCCCACCAAGGACGATCTTGTCCTGCAGCGCGGCAAGGTCGAGCCGGACCGGATGGCCAAGAAACGGATCGATATTCTCGAACGGAATTGCCTGCGGATGCAGGAAATGCAGCGCCTTCAGCGTATCCAGCGATGCGTCAAGCGGACCGGCGTAACCGATGCGAGCTAGATAGGCGTCGAGGTCGAAGAAAACGTCGTTCATCGGGAGGGCACCGGCCATTGTCCGGCCGGATATAGGCATTCGGTCCGGGCGCCGCAAACACAGCGAGTTGGCTACGCGGCGGCCTTGTTGTTCTCCTCGACGGGTTCGTCCTCCACCACGGCGGTTTGTTGCGCGGCGAGGAAATTGCCGACATGGCCGAGCCCCTCGAAATGATCGCAGAACACCTTGATGACGACCAGCAGCGGCACCGCCATCAGCGCGCCCACGAAGCCCCACAGCCACGACCAGAAGGCGATGGCGATGAAGATCGCCACGGCGTTGATCTCCAGGCGCCTGCCGACCACCATAGGTGTCACGAACTGGCCTTCGACGACATCGCACAACAGCACGAAGGCCGGCGCCAGCAGCGCATAGGAAATGGTGTCGAAGCTGATCAGAGCCATCACCGCGACCAGCACGATGGTCAGCAGCGCGCCGACATAGGGCAGGAAGTTGAGGAGTGCCGCGGCGACACCCCAAACCAGCGGATTGGGCATGCCGAGCGCCCACAGGCCGAGGCCGATGACGGTGCCGAGACCGGCATTGATGATGGTGACGGTGAGCAGATAGTGCGAGATTTCGCGCTCGACGTCATAGACGACGCGCAGCGCCCGCTTCTTTTCGCTGAGGCTGGTGAAGGACTGGATGATCTTCTCGTAGAACATCGTGCCCGAGGAGAGCAAGAACAGTGACAGCACGAAGATGATGGTGAGGCTCGTGCCCGCCGAAAGAATGTTGCTGGCGGCCGCCGACAGGATACCGGACTGGGAGACCGCGACTTTCTGGATGCCCGGCTCCTGCGAGGTCTCGGTCATCTGTTCGACCTGATGCGAGATCTGCATGATCCTTTCCAGCGGACGCCGCAATTGCGCCAGCCGCTCGGTGAGTTGCTGGCCGATCGAGGAGGTGTTGTTGAGGAGATCGATGACAGGACCGCTGAGCAAATAGCCGGCGCTGGCGAAGACGCAGATGGACAGCAGCACCAGGAGCGTTGCCGAAACCACTTCGGGAATACCGCGCTTGCGCAGCAGCCGCACGATCGGCGTCAATGTCAGCGCCAGCAGGAAAGCCAGGATGACCGGCATGAAGAAGGCGCGGCCGAAGTAGAGCGCATAGACGGTCATGAAGATGAAGATGCCGACCAGCAGCGAGCGCATCAGATGGGTATCCGCGCGGGCCTCGACGCGCGGATCCGGGCTTTCGGCAACGCCTGCGCCGGTAGCGGCGGGTTCGGCTTTCATCATGGACCCTCGGCGGTGCGCCGCAATTGGCGCAGTCCGCAGAGGAAAAACGCCGGCACAACCGCAAGGTTCCTTTGGCCGGCAAGGCCAGTGGTGGCTTATGCAACCGGCGCTGCCACCGCAGGCACGGACTTCGCCGTCTCCTTGCGCACGATCGGCGCCACCCTTGTGCCGTAGAGTTCGATCGCCTTCATGATCTTGGCGTGCGGCATGGTGCCGATCGCCATCTGCAGCAGGAAGCGGTCATTGTTGAAGATCCTGTGCTGGGCGACGATCTTCTCGGCCACCTGCTCCGGACTGCCGACGAACAGGGCGCCATTGGGACCACGCGACTGGTCGAAATGCGCCCGCGATGTCGGGCCCCAGCCACGCTCACGGCCGATGCGGTTCATCACCTCGGCCTGCGGACCGTAGAAGTCGTTGGCGGCCTGCTCGGTGGTGTCGGCAATGAAGCCATGCACGTTGATGCTGGTGGCAAGACCCGCCGGGTCACTGCCGGCGCGTTTGGCGGCTTCGCGATAGAGGTCGAACAGCGGCGCGAAGCGCGCCGGCTCGCCGCCGATGATGGCAAGCGCCAGCGGCAGGCCGAGCGCGCCGGCACGGGCGGCAGATTGCGGCGTGCCGCCAATGGCGATCCAGACCGGCAACCTGTCCTGGAAGGGCCGGGGATAGACGCCGCGATCGTTGATCGGCGCACGCAGATTGCCGGACCAGGTCACCTTCACCTGATCGCGGATGGCAAGCAGCAGGTCCAGCTTTTCGGCGAAGAGCTCGTCATAGTCCTCGAGATTGTAGCCGAACAGCGGGAAGGATTCGATGAACGAACCGCGCCCGGCCATGATCTCGGCACGGCCACCCGAGAGAAGATCGAGCGTGGCGAACTGCTGGAAGACGCGCACCGGATCGTCGGAGGACAATACTGTGACCGCACTGGTCAGCTTGATGCGTTTCGAGCGCTCGGCGGCCGCGGCCAGCGCCACGACCGGTGCTGAGGCGGCATAATCGGGCCGGTGATGTTCGCCCAGACCAAAGACGTCGAGACCGACCTGGTCGGCCAGTTCAACCTCCTCGATCAGGTTGCGCAGGCGCTCGTGCGGGCCGATGGCGCCGGGGCCTGGCTGCGGGCTGACGTCGGCAAAAGTGTAGAGACCGAGTTCCATGTCATGTCATCCTGGTGTTGGGTTTTGCCGCTAGACGTAGCGAACGACCTGCCTTGCCGCCAGAGGCGTGGACGGTGAACAGTGCATGTCGGTTTGGGTGGAAAGGCGTCTCCCGGCTGCAACATCACGGAATTTCATGGCTGGCATACCGTTTTGGCGCTTGAACTCTCGGCATTCGCGCGTATGTAAGCCTCGCGAATTGACTTCAGGGAAGTGGACTTGGCTATCTACAGGGAAAAAGACATTTTCGAGCGGCGCAATGCCGCGAACGAGGCAAAGAAGGCGCTTCTGGAGCGCTTCAAGTCAAAGCCGGCGGCAGATGATCCTGCGGTGCTGGCGCGACAGGCCGAACGCAAGGCAATCCTCGAGGCCCGCGAAATCCGCGAAGCCGAGAAGGCAAGGCTGAAGCAGGAAAAGCTGGCACGCGAGGCGGTCGAGAAGGCCGAGCGCGAGGCAGCGGCTGAAGCGGCCCGCATTGCGGCCGAAGAGGCAGCACAGGCTGAAGCGAAGATCAAGGAAGCCGAAGAGACCGAGCGTATTGCTCGCTTGCTGGCCGACGAAGCCGAACGCAAGGCGAAACGCGACGCACGCTATGCGGCGCGCAAGCAGCGCACCGGCAGAACGCCCCCAGGCTTCTCCGCCCGCTAGCAGCTTCGGCGCAGCCAGTTCGAATATTGAATCAGGGTCGCCTCGCAGCGGCCCTGAAGGTGTTTGTGCGAAGGCAGCGCCTTTGGGCGACATGCATTCAGGCTGCGAATTTCAGCCCCATGATGCCGCAGACAATCAGCGCGATGCAGGCGAGCCGGATCGCGGTTGCGGGTTCGCCGAGCAGCCAGATGCCGAGCAGCGCCGTGCCGACGGTGCCGATGCCGGTCCACACCGCATAGGCAGTGCCGACGGGAAGCGCCTTCAAAGCCAGGCCGAGTAGTGTGAGGCTGACGATCATCGACGCGACCGTGAGCACGGTCGGAACCAGCCTGGTGAACCCGTCAGTGTATTTGAGGCCGATCGCCCAGCCGATTTCGAACAGGCCGGCGAAAAACAGAAGAATCCATGACATCGGGAACGCTCCATCCAGCATCGGGCCGGGCGGAAGCCGATCCTCAGATGCTGATTATAATGGCGGGTCGTCCCGACCGAATTTTCGGGGAGGCGCGGGGTCGTCCCCGCGCCGTTGATATAGGTTGTCCAAATGCCCGATCAACCCGGCGGCATCATCTGATGCCGCCGGCGGGATTTTGCCGCGCCTGACTTGCCGAGGCCTATTTTTCCTTGATGCGCATCGCCTTGACCGGCGGCGCCTTCAGGGCGGGGGCGGGCGCCGGCTTCTTGGCATCCTTCTTCGGCTTGCGGGCTTCCTTGCCAGCCTTCATCGCACCTTTAGCCATGATTCGTTCCTCCAATTGCGGGAAGCGAAGTGAAACAAGAGAAAGGCTTCGCTGCAAGGGGGCAGCGCCCGTCGCAGCCATCGGCCGGCTGCTTTCAACCAATTTCTAATTTACTCGTAAACCACGGCGGTCCGTGCCATTCTCATCTTCGCACTGCAGCATCGACCCGCGCCTTCGCCGGGTGATCGCTGGGCAGGCCGGTCAGGACAACAATGCGGATCCACATCGGCTGCGAGATGAGTTTCGACTTCCCGCAGGAAACGCCGCTCATCGCGATGCTCAATGTCCACTATTCCCGCGCCTCCGATCTTGAGCGCCCGGATTTTTTGACCTCGAATCCGCCGGTGCCGATCGAGAGCTACCGCGACAGTTTCGGCAATTGGTGCAACCGCTTCGTCGCGCCGCCCGGGCGGTTCAGCTTCGGCACCGATGCGGTGATCCGCGCGCCCGGTACCTTCGAGATGGGCGAGCTGATGGCCTGGCAGCACGACGTGCGCGACCTGCCGGCGGAAACGCTGCTGTTCCTGCTGCCCAGCCGGTTTTGCGAGAGCGACCTTTTGGCCAACGAAGCGTGGCGGCTGTTCGGCCATACGCCACTCGGCATCCCGCGCGTGCAGGCGGTGTGCGATTTCGTCCACAACCACATCGTCTTCAACTACGGCAACGCACGGCCGACGCGCACCGCGGCGGAAGCCTATCGCGAGCAGAGTGGCGTGTGCCGCGACTTCGCGCATCTCGCCGTCACCTTCTGCCGGGCGCTCAACATCCCGACACGCTACTGCACCGGCTACATCAGCGATATCGGCATGCCTAAGCCGTGGTCGAGCATGGATTTCGCCGCCTGGATGGAAGTCTATCTCGGCGGCCGCTGGCATGTCTTCGACCCGCGCAACAATGCACCGCGCATCGGCCGCATCCTGATCGCCTCCGGGCGCGACGCGGCGGATGTGCCGCTGACGCATATTTTCGGCCCAGGAACACTCGCCGGCTTCAAGGTGTGGACCGACGAGATCGTCGAATAGCGTTCCGGCCCCTTCGAAGACTTTGAACGACCCGGCGATTGGCGCGTTGTGATGGCTGTGGAGCTTCGGCGGCTGGGCCGTTACAACTGTATGCCTGAAGGGGACAACACTGCATGGCCGGGCATGGCGGCTCCAAGACGGTCATCTATGCGGCGCTCGCCGGCAATCTGGCGATCGCGCTGACCAAATTCGCCGCCGCCTTCTTCACCGGCAGTTCGGCGATGGTGTCGGAAGGCGTGCACTCGCTGGTCGATACCGGCAATGGCGGCCTGCTGCTCTACGGCATGCACCGTGCCGCGCGGCCCGCCGACCGCACGCATCCGCTTGGCCATGGTCGCGAACTCTATTTCTGGAGCTTCATCGTCGCACTTCTCGTCTTCGCGCTCGGCGCCGGCGTCTCGCTCTACGAAGGCATCGTCCATATCATGGCGCCGGAGCCGGTCGCCAACGTCAAGGTGAACTATATCGTTCTCGCCCTGTCCTTCCTGTTCGAAGGCAGCTCCTGGATGGTGGCACTGAAGGAGTTTCGTCGGCAGAAGGGCAAGCAGGGCTGGCTGCAGGCCCTGCAATCGAGCAAGGACCCGAGCGTCTATACGGTGCTGTTCGAGGACAGTGCAGCCCTTCTCGGCCTGATCGTCGCCTTTGCCGGCATATTGGCGGCAGAGATGCTGGAGATGCCGGAGCTCGACGGTGCCGCCTCGATCGGCATCGCGCTCATCCTCGCCGCGACGGCGATCTTCCTCGCCCGTGAAAGCAAGGGCCTGCTCATCGGCGAACCGGCCTCGCCCGAGGTGCAGAGAAAAGTGCTGGCGATCGCCCAGCAGGATCCGGCGGTGCAACGGGCGAACGGCGTCCTGACCGTCCACATGGGACCGCAAGAGATCGTTGCTGGGCTCAGCATCGAATTCGAGGACCATCTGACGGCGCCGGAGATCGAGGCCTGTGTCGAGCGCCTGGAGGCACGGCTGAAGAAGGAGATGCCGGAGATCACGCGGCTGTTCGTCAAGCCGCAGACCACGGGCACCTGGGAGCAGCGGCGCAAGCTGATCGAGGCGGCATCGAACTAGTCCTGGACCAGCGCAGCGCCGTTGCCCCGTCGCATTGCCTTGCTAAGATCAGGCGACGGATTTGGGAGGAGCAACCATGAAAATCGACGGCGGGTGCCATTGCGGCGCCATCACCTACGAGGCGGAGGTCGACCCGGAAAAGACCTCGATCTGCCACTGCACGGACTGCCAGCAGCTGACCGGCACGGCCTTTCGCGTCACCGTTCCCGCGCCCGAGGATCATTACCGGATTACCAGGGGCACGCCAAAAATCTATATCAAGACCGGATCGAGCGGCGCCAAGCGCGCCCAGGCCTTTTGCGGCGAGTGCGGTTCGCATCTTTACGCCACGTCTGTCGGCGACGGCCCGAAGGTCTATGGGATCAGGGTAGGCACCGCACGCCAACGCGAGGATCTGGTGCCGACACAACAGAAATGGCACCGGTCGGCGCTGCACTGGCTTCCGGAATTCGGTGGCATAAGCGTCGTGGAAGAGCAGTAGCACCTGCCACTCGGTCGAAAGCGGGCCTAGACTACCAATTATGTGCTAGCCTCGCTCACCATCAAAGGGCGGGTGATAGCGATGTTGGAAACGGACAAGTTGTTTGCCGGCTCGATCCCGGAAAATTACGACCGCTATATGGTGCCGTTGATTTTCGAGCCGTTCGCCGCTGACCTTGCGCAACGAGCAGCGTCCTTCACGCCCAATGCCGTGCTGGAAGTCGCCGCGGGCACCGGGGTCGTCACCCGTGCCATGGCGCCAAAACTATCCCCCGATGCAAGCTATGTCGTGACCGACCTCAACCAGCCGATGCTCGACTACGCCGCTTCGCGACAGGCTCCCGACAGTCGCATCCAATGGCGCCAGGCCGATGCCATGGCGCTGCCGTTCGAAGACGCGACCTTCGATCTCGTTTGCTGCCAGTTCGGCGCGATGTTCTTTCCCAACCGCCCATCCGCCTACCGCGAGGCCAGGCGGGTGCTGAAGCCCGGCGGACATTTCGTGTTCAACGTCTGGGACCACATCGAGGAGAATGTCTTTGCCGATGATGTGACCAATGCGCTGGCAAGGCTCTTTCCGAACGATCCGCCGCGCTTTCTGGCCCGCACGCCGCATGGCTACCACGATACGACACTGATCCGCAGCGAGCTGGAAGAGGCCGGCTTCTCCGGTGTGGCGATCGAGACCAGAGCCGAACAAAGCCGTGCGCCCTCGCCGCGCATTCCGGCCGTCGCTTACTGCCAGGGAACGGTGCTTCGCACCGAAATCGAGGCCAGGGACCCCGGGAAACTCGACGCCGCAACGGATTGTGCCGCATCCGCGATTGCGGCCAGGCATGGCAGCGGCGCGGTTGCCGCCAAAATTCAGGCGCACGTCATCGTGGCTGTGGCGTAGGCAAAATTATCCGTTCAGTCGTCGCCTTCGACGACGCGCAGCCTGAGCTGTCCGGTCTTCGAATCGGCAACGCGGGGGCCGGGCTCGATTTTTGCGGCAGGTGCCCGCGACGGCGCGTCCGGGCTGGCATCGCCATCGGGCTGCACTCCGAACTCCAGCGCCTCGATCTTCTGGCCGCGCTTGGTCACCTTCGATGTCGAGACGAGGATATCGTCGATGTCCTTGGCCGACTGGCCGAAATGGACCTGCAGCTTGCGCACGCGCTCGTCGACACGTTGCACATCCTCCATCAGCCGGATGACTTCGCCCTGGATCAGATGCGCCTGTTCGCGCATGCGGGCATCCTTGAGGATCGCCTGGATGACCTGGATCGACAGCATCAGCAGCGACGGCGAAACGATGACGACGCGGGCGCGGTGCGCCTTGTGAACGATCGCCTCGAAATTCTCGTGGATCTCGGCGAACACCGATTCCGACGGCACGAACATGAAGGCGGTGTCCTGCGTCTCGCCCTGGATCAGGTATTTTTCGGAGATATCGCGGACATGGATCTCGATGTCGCGGCGGAAGGCCTGCGAGGCGACCTTCTGCAGGTCGGCGCCATCGGCGGCGCGGATGGCATTCCATGCCTCCAATGGAAATTTGGCATCGATGGCCAGCGACGGCGCGCCGTTCGGCATCTTGACCAGGCAATCGGGCCGGCTGCCATTCGACAGGGTCGCCTGGAATTCGTATGCGCCCATGGGCAGGCCGTCGGCGACAATCGCCTCCATGCGCGACTGGCCGAAAGCGCCGCGCGTCTGCTTGTTGGAGAGGATCGCCTGCAACTGCACGACCTGGCCGGCGAGCGACTGGATGTTGCCTTGCGCGACATCGATGATCGCCAGCCGCTCCTGCAGTTTGGCCAGGCTCTCATGCGTGGATTTGGTCTGCTCGGTCATGGTCTGGCCGAGCCGGCCGGTCATGGCGTCAAGCCGCTGGCCGATCGACTGCGTCAGCTCCGCCTGGCGCGCGCCGAACACTTCGGCGATGGCGCCCATGCGGCCCTGCATTTCGGCCTGGCTTTGCAAGATGCCGGCCATCCGCGCCTCGGCATCGCGGGCATGGTCGGCGGCTTCCGCGGCAGCGACCGCGCGCGCCTTGGCCGACCGCCACAGCGCGATGACCAGCGCCACGAACAGGCCGAGAAACAGCAAGGCGCCGAAAGCCAGCGCGTGGCCGAGCGTGATCGTGGTGGCGCCAAGCCGTGCGACGGGCTGCGAAAGGATGGTGCTCAGATCATTCATGTGGACAGCATAGCCGATTCGGGTCGCTGGCACAGATCAAAACAAGAACACGGCTGAGATGCCCCGGTTGACGCTTTTCGCTGGAGGTCTTACGTGGGACGCCATGCCGATCAAGCCGCTCATCATCCTCCCCGATCCCATCCTGCGCCAGGTTTCCAAGCCGGTGGAGCGCGTCGACGCGCCTTTGCGCAAACTGGCCGACGACATGCTGGCGACCATGTATGACGCGCCCGGCATCGGGCTGGCGGCGATCCAGGTCGGCGAGCCGCTGCGCATGCTGGTGATCGACCTCGCCAAGGAAGACGAGACGCCGGCGCCGCACGTCTTCATCAACCCGGAGATCCTGGAAAGCGCCGAGGCGCGCTCCGTCTACGAGGAAGGCTGCCTGTCGATCCCAGACTACTACGCCGAGGTCGAACGCCCGGCTTCGGTGCGGGTGAAGTATCTCGACCGCGACGGCAAGCTGCAGGAGATGGAGGCCGAAGGCCTGATGGCGACCTGCCTGCAGCATGAGATCGACCATCTCAACGGCGTGCTGTTCATCGACCACATCTCGAAGCTGAAGCGCGACATGGTGGTGAAGAAGTTCAAGAAGCTCGCCAAGGACAAGGCGCCGGGCAAGCTGGTGGGATAGGGGAAAATGCCCCTTCGCGTCATCTTCATGGGCACGCCGGAGTTTTCGGTGCCGACGTTGCGCGCGCTTGCCGAGGCCGGACATCAGATTTCCGCCGTCTACACCCGGCCGCCGCGCGCGGCCGGCCGGCGCGGGTTGGAATTGACGCCGTCGCCGGTGCAGCGCGAGGCCGAGCGGCTGGGCATCGAGGTGCGGACGCCGACATCCCTGAAGGGCGAGGCCGAGCAGGCCGCGTTCAGCGCCCTGCAGGCCGACATCGCCGTGGTCGTCGCCTATGGTTTGCTGCTGCCGAAGGCGGTTCTCGACGCACCCCGGCTTGGCTGCATCAACGGCCATGCGTCGCTTTTGCCGCGCTGGCGCGGTGCCGCCCCCATCCAGCGCGCCATCATGGCGGGAGACCTGGAAAGCGGCATGATGGTGATGCGCATGGAAGAGGGGCTGGACACCGGACCGGTGGGATTGCTTGAAAAATGCGCCATAGACCCCGATATGACAGCCGGCGATCTGCATGATCGGTTGATGAGCGTCGGTGCAGCCCTGATGGTGGACGCGCTGGCGCGGCTGGAAGAGAACACCCTGACATTTACCGCGCAAGCGGCGGAAGGGGTGACTTACGCCAGAAAAATCGATAAATCCGAGACGCATGTGGATTGGACGCGGCCCGCGGCCGAGGTCCATAACCACCTTCGTGGCCTGTCGCCCTTTCCCGGCGCCTGGTCCGAAATTGACATTGGCGGCCGCATGGAACGGCTGAAACTGCTTCGCTCGACGCTGTCCGAAGGCCTGTCGCTTTCGGATGATTTGGGCGAGTCGGGAGGAATTCTCGATGACCGGCTGACGGTCGCCTGCGGGGCAGGCGCGATCAGACTGGTCGAAGTTCAACGTGCGGGCGGAAAGCCCGCCGCCGCGTCGGAATTCCTGCGCGGAGCCAAGATCGTAAAAGGAATGAAGTTCTCATGAGCATGATGTCGATACGCGCGGCGACGCCGCCGGGATCGCGAGGCCATTCGCCTCGTCGAGGAACACGCTTTCGGCCAGCAGGCGGAGGCCGGGCTGGTCGACGCGCTGGTGACCGGCGGCGACGCCGTCGTCGAACTGGTGGCCGAAGAAGACGGCCAGGTTGTCGGCCACATCCTGTTTTCGCGGCTGTTCGTCCAGAGTGGCGGCAAGAGCTCTGCGGCCGTGGCGCTGGCGCCGCTGGCGGTGGAGCCTTCGTTCCATGGCAGCGGCATTGGCGGGGCGCTGATCCGCGAGGCGCATATCCGCCTTAGGGATGCTGGCGAGACGCTGGCCGTGGTGCTGGGCGACCCGGCCTATTACGGCCGTTTCGGCTATAGCCATGCTCGCGCTGAAAAGTTCGAGAGCGAGTACCAGGGCGAAGCGCTGCAGGCGCTGGCCTGGGGCGATGCTCCCGAAGCCGGCCGGCTGGTCTACGCCTCAGCCTTCACTGCTCTCGCCGCTTAGGCGAGAGCGTATAGCCGCCCGGGCATGCCGCGTTTTCGCCTCGACATCGAATATGACGGCAGCCTGTTTGCCGGCTGGCAGCACCAGGCCGACCAGCCTTCGGTGCAGCAGGCGATCGAGCAGGCGATCGAAAAATTCAGCGGTGAGGCGGTGCGGCTGCGCGCCGCCGGCCGCACCGATGCCGGCGTGCATGCGACCGCCCAGGTGGCGCATGTCGACCTCACCAAGCCATGGCCTGGCGACAAGGTGCGCGATGCCATCAACGCCCATCTGCAGGCAGCCGGCGCGCATGTCGCCATCCTGAAGGCGGCGATCGTCCCAGACGATTTCGACGCGCGATTCTCGGCCACAGGCCGCCACTATCTCTACCGCATCCTCAACCGGCGCGCGCCAGCGGCGCTGGAAAAGGGCAAGGTGTGGTGGGTGCCGAAGCGACTCGATGCCGGCGCCATGCACGAGGCGGCTAAAATCCTGCTTGGCCGGCATGATTTCACAACCTTCCGCTCGACGCAGTGCCAGGCCAACAGCCCGATCCGCACACTGGAGCGGCTCGATGTGAGCCGGGCGGGCGACATGATCGAAGTAAGGGCCTCGGCCCGTTCCTTCCTGCACAACCAGGTGCGCTCCATGGTCGGCTCGCTCAAGCGGGTCGGCGATGGCGGCTGGACCGAGGCCGACCTCAAGGCCGCTCTCGAGGCGCGCGACCGCGCCGCCTGCGGCCAGGTGGCGCCGCCCGACGGGCTTTTTCTCATTGGCGTCTATTATCCCGAATAAGAGGCGCAGGCTCTATGCGGGATAGAGCCGGTAGGCTCTATCCCGAGCTCGGCAGGCTCTACCCCGGGAACGGTCCGGAAAGGCTCTGAGCCCCGACATCGTCCGGCACGGAGATGCCAAGCAGCATCTGCAGTCCAAACAGCACCAGCAGCGAAGCGATGAACATGCCGACGAAAACGGCGGTTCCGATCGCCGCGCCCTTGCCGATCGTGGCGTTGGTCATGCGCCAGGTCAGCGCCATCGACAGGGCAAACAAGAGCAGCGACACAAGGCTCGATATCTGGCTCGCGGACGACAGGAACAGTCTGATCAGCGCCGAGGGCAGCATCAGCCAGGCGGTGATGGCGGAGGCCCAGTTGCTGGCGACGACATAGTGGACGAAGCGGCCGCCGATGCCGGCGCGCGGCGCGACCACGGCGAACACGACCAGCGGCAGCACCCAGGAGCCGATATCGACCGTTGCCAGGCGCAACAGCATGCCGAAACGGCCCACAAAAGCGTTGGGATCGCCGATCTCGTTGGCGATGCCGACCCAGCCGACGATCAGCGCCGGCGCGGCAACGACGATGGCGAAGAAGGAATTCCAGAAGCCGTCCGCCGACAGGTCGAGCAGGCGCAATCCGTCGGCCTTGCCGAGCATCAGCCGCCAGGCACCTGTCAGCGAAGCTTGGGTTTCATCCGCCGAAAGCATGCTGCTCAGCCCTGCCCGAACCAGTCTTCGATGAAGCGTTGATAGATCCGCGTCAGCGTTTCGAGATCGGCAAGGGCGACGCGCTCGTCGACCATATGCATGGTCTTGCCGACCAGGCCGAACTCGACCACCGGGCAGTAATCCTTGATGAATCGCGCATCCGATGTGCCGCCGGACGTAGACAGCGCCGGTTTCTTGCCGACCGTCGCCTTGATCGAGCCGGCAAGCGTGTCGACCAACTTGTCGTCGCGGGTCAGGAAGACATGGCTTGGCCGGTCGCGCCAGACGAGGTCGTAGTCGACCGGCGTCTTCTTGCCCGGCCGATACTTCTTGCGCCTGGCCGCCTGGTCGAGGCGGTTGTGGATTTCGGCTTGGACGGTTTCGGCCGTCCAGGTGTCGTTGAAGCGGATGTTGAAGATCGCGGTGGCCTTGGCCGGAATGACGTTGGTGGCCGGGTTGCCGACATCGATGGAGGTGACCTCCAGATTGGTCGGCTGGAAATCCCTGGTTCCCTTGTCGAAGACGGGATGCAGCAAGGCGTCGACCAGGCTCATCAGCCCGCGCACCGGATTGTCGGCAAGCTGCGGATAGGCGGCATGGCCCTGACGGCCATTGACGGTGATTGAACCGGACAGCGAGCCGCGCCGGCCGATCTTGATCATGTCGCCGAGCGCATCAGGATTGGTCGGCTCGCCTACGATCGAGGCATCCCATTTCTCGCCCCTGGAGGCGGCCCATTCAAGCAGCTTGACGGTGCCGTTGATGGCGGGCCCTTCCTCGTCGCCGGTGATCAGCAGCGAGACCGAACCCTTGGGACCACCATGCTTCTCGACATGGCGCGCTATCGCCGCAATGAAACAGGCAATGCCGCCCTTCATGTCGACCGCGCCACGGCCATACATCTCGCCATTGGCGATCTCGGCGGCGAAAGGCGGATGCGTCCAGGCGGCTTCGTCGCCGACCGGCACGACATCGGTGTGGCCGGCGAACATCAGATGCGGGCCGTTGCCGGACCGCCTCGCATAGAGGTTCTCGATATCGGGCGTGCCGTCCTCGGAGAACACCGGCCGGTCGACCAGGAAGCCGAGCGGCTTCAGCATCGTTTCCAGCGCACTCAGCGCACCGCCTTCGGCTGGTGTCACCGAGGCGCAGCGGATAAGGGCGGCAAGGTTTGCGGCGGGATCGGTCGGCAGCGTCATGGCAAAAGCGATAGTCGAAAGCGGAAGGCCTGTCACGGCCAGACATGGAGGCCAGCCCGATGGCAGACGATGGCGCCGACATTATGGTTTGCATGTCGTATAGTCCGGCCGGTGCGGAGTAAGAAATGGCAGGCGGGGAAAAAAGGATCGTCATCGCCGGTGCCGGCAGCATCGGCTGTTATGTCGGCGGCTGCCTGGCGCTTGCCGGGCGACAGGTTGTCCTGCTGGCCCGGCCGCGCATCGAGGCCGCGCTGCGGCAGGGCGGATTGCGCGTCAGTGACCTCGAGGGCCGCGATCGGCTGGTCAAACCCGACGCACTCGGGATCACCACGGATCCAGCCACCGCCCTGTCCGAAGCGGACGTGATCCTGGTCACCGTCAAGAGTGGCGCGACGCAGGAGATGGCCGGGCTGATCAACGCCCATGCCCGCCCCGATGCGGTGGTGGTCAGCCTGCAGAACGGCGTCGACAATGCCGACAGGCTGCGCGCCGGACTTGGTCCGCGAACCGTGCTGGCCGGCATGGTGCCGTTCAATGTCGTACAATCGCCGGATGACGAACTGCCGCTGCGCGTCCACCGCGCCAGCGACGGCAAGGTGATGATCGAGGACGGCGGCCTTGCCGGCCTTCTCGATGTCGCCAGTCTTCTCGATGTCGCCAGTTTTCTTAATGTTGGGGGACTGGCGGTCGAAACGCATGGCGACATGAAGGCTGTGCTGTGGGGCAAGCTTCTGATGAATCTCAACAACGCGCTGGTGGCGCTGTCGGGCCTGCCGCTGGCAAGCGAACTCGCCGACCGCCGCTGGCGGCTGATCCTGGCCGGCCAGATCGACGAGGCGCTGCGGGCGATGAAGGCCTCCGGCATCGCGCCGGCTCGTGTCGCCGGCCTGCAGCCGGCGCTGCTGCCGAAGGTGCTGCGGCTGCCGGACTGGCTGTTCAAATTGCTGGCGCGGCGCATGCTGGCGATCGACCCTCAGGCACGCTCGTCGATGTGGGACGATTTGCAGCGCGGCCGGCCGACGGAGATCGGCGAGCTGCAGGGGGCGGTGCTCGGCCTCGCCCAGAGAACGGGTACGCCGGCGCCGCTGTTGAAAAGCGTTACCGCTTTGGTGCGCGCGGCGGAAGCGGCGCAGCGTGGCTCGCCGGGCCTGGCGCCCGAACAGGTTGCGCCGCCGGGTGGCTCTCGATCAGCGTGATCTTCTGCCAGATCTTGCGCGACAGGTTGGACGCCAGGTTCTCGATGTCGTTGACACCATCGATGACGACATCGTCATTGACCGACTGCGCGAACAGAGCGGCGATCTTGCCGGTGATCGACAGCATTTCGGAGCAATAGTCGAGGTAGCGCGCCAGATCGGCGGCATTGGTGATGCGGGCGGGAGAATGCGCCGTCGGCTTGAAATTGGCCGAAAGAGCCGCCGGATCCTTGGTCAGCTGATGCATGTCGATGACATGGATCAGCGAACGCAGGCCGTGCAGCTGACGAAACACCCGCTTGCGCTTGATGCGCTCCTCGGTGCGGATCAGCGCCAGCAGGCCGAGTACGGCGAGGATGATCATGTTGATCGTGGCTTCGATGCCTTGCACCGACTGCACCGCATCGTCGGCCTGGGAGATGTGAATGAGCGGCAGGATGGTGCCGACGAACAGAAAGATCAACGCGCCGGCGAGGACGGCGGCGATGATGAGCCCGCGCAGCCACCAGATCGGTTCCTCGAGCCCTTTCGCCGCCTTGGCCAGGTCGCGCGACAGCGACACCAGTTCGCCGGCGACGCCGCGCAGTCCGGCATCGGGAAAACGCTCGGCGACGCGGCCCTCGAGCCGTTCGGCGGTGTCGATGATCAGTTTCGGATCAAGCGTGCGGTAGCGCATGTCCGATCGGTCCTCAGGGTTGTGCCGGTTCGTTGGTGCGCCGGCCATAGCGGTTGGGCCCAGGCTGCCCTGGAAACAGGCACAACACAAGAAAGGCGACGATCGAGACGACCGGCACGAACAGGATCAGCGCGGCGATGCCCGGCTTGTCGAGGTCGTGCAGGCGTTTCACCGCCAGCACGATGTTCGACCATAGCGAGGCAATGAAGGCGATGAAGAAGATGAACGACCACATGTTGCTCTCGGCTGAGCCTTCCGGCACCAGCGTGAAGCGATACAGCGGGAACGCCTGGATGATGGCGACCAGCAAGCCACCAAGAAAATAGGCCGCGCGGCTGACGCGGCCCGATGTCTTGAAGAAAAGCCAGGTAAGATTTGAACTGTCAGGCAAGCGGGTCCGGTCCGTATTGATTGGCACCGCTGGTGCCCTGGAGGATGCCGAGTTCGACCAGCAGCCAGATGCCACCGATGATGGGGACAAAGCCGATCAGTGTCCACCAGCCCGACTTGTTGCGGTCGTGCCAGCGTTTGGCATAGAGGGCAACAGGAAATAGATCGATGCCAGCGCGAAGAGGATGCCGATGATGCCGACCTGGGCGCCACTGCTTGTGGTGAAACGCGTGCCAAGGATCGAGTCGAGAATGAAGGCGACGATACCGATAACGATGAACACGCCAATGCCAGCCCAGAATTTGGCGCGGTTGATGCGACCGTCGAAACTCGTCAGCAGATACTTCCAGTCCATGTCACCCCTCCATGTTGAACCAGCGCGACCGATTGTCGCGCCGGCGGAAGGTGCGCCCGCTTTGCGGAAAGATCAATCGCGCAGCAATTCGTTGATCGAAGTCTTCGAGCGGGTCTTGGCATCGACCCGCTTGACGATGACGGCGCAGTAGAGGCTGGGGCCGGGCTCGTTGTTTGGAAACAGCTTGCCGGGCATCGAGCCGGCGACGACAACGGAATTTGGCGGCACTTCGCCATAGAACACCTCACCGGTGGCGCGGTCGACGATCTTGGTCGACTGGCCGATGAAGACGCCCATGCCGAGCACCGAGCCTTCGCGCACGATGCAGCCCTCGACGACTTCCGAGCGCGCGCCGATGAAGCAATTGTCCTCGATGATGGTCGGGCCGGCCTGCATCGGCTCCAGCACGCCGCCGATGCCGACACCGCCCGACAGGTGAACGTTCTTGCCGATCTGGGCGCAGGAGCCGACCGAAGCCCAGGTGTCGACCATGGTGCCGGTATCGACATAGGCGCCGACATTGACGAAGGACGGCATCAGCACGGCGCCCGGGGCGACGTAGGCGGAACGGCGTACGATCGACGAGGGCACGGCGCGGAAACCCGCCTTCTCGAAATCGACGGCGCCCCAGCCATCGAACTTCGACGGCACCTTGTCCCACCAGACGGCCTCGCCCGGGCCGCCCTTGATGATCTCCATCGGGTTGAGCCGGAAGGAGAGCAGCACCGCCTTTTTCAGCCACTGGTTGACGTGCCACTTGCCGTCCGGCTGGCGCTCGGCGACGCGGGCGGCGCCGCGATCGAGCAGGTCGAGCGCCGACTGGATGGCGTCGCGCGTTTCGCCACGGGTCGCGGTCGAAATCGTGTCGCGCTCCTCGAAGGCCTTCTCGATGGTCTTTTCGAGGCTCGCCAGATCGGGCTTCGACATGAATTCGCTCCATTACCAAGCTGTTAAGGGGCTGCGCCTTAACCTGTTTCCAAAGTCGCGCGGACCCCGGGCATGCTTCGCCTGCCTAGGTCTTTGCCTGGAGCAGGTTCTGTCGCAAAACCGCAGGACACTTTTGCGGAACCTGCTTAAGTGAAGCCCTGGTGAGGGTCAATCGCGGGTGCGTCATGGGACGGCGCAAGTGAAGGAATTGGACGGGTAATTTGATGACACCTATGGAAAAGGCGGGGTGGACGCCGCTGCCACATTCGGACGAGGATCTGGAGCGGTCGAAAAGCGTGCCGGACACGCCGCAGACGCGGGCCGAGACCTACCGGCTTGCCTGGAACGATCCCGATTTCATGACACGGCGCGAATTGCGCGCGGTGCGCCTGCAGCTCGAACTCTTGAAGCCGGAGATGATCCTGGCGGAGCGCGGCATCCGTTCGACGGTGATCCTGTTTGGCGGCGCGCGCCTGCCGGAACCCGGCGGCGAGGCCTGGGCGGCCAAGAACGAGACGCAGAGGAAGAACCTCGAGGAAAACAGCAAATATTACGAGGAGGCGCGCAAATTCGCCCGGCTGTGCTCGCGGCAGTCGGCCGCCTCATACTATCGCGAGTATGTCGTGGTGACCGGCGGCGGCCCCGGTGTGATGGAAGCGGGAAATCGCGGCGCCGATGATGTCGGCGCGCCGTCGATCGGGCTCAACATCGTGCTGCCGCACGAGCAGGCGCCGAACGCCTATGTGACGCCGGAGTTGTGTTTCAACTTCCACTATTTCGCCATCCGCAAGATGCACTTCGTCATGCGCGCCAAGGCGGTGGCGGTGTTTCCCGGTGGCTTCGGCACAATGGACGAGTTCTTCGAGACGCTGACCCTGATCCAGACCGGACGCATGGAGCGCGTGCCGGTGATCCTGTTCGGCAAGTCGTTCTGGAAGCGGGCGATCAACCTCGACTTCCTCGCCGAGCAAGGCACGATCAGCCCCGGCGACCAGGACATCATCGATTTCGTCGACACCGCTGATGAGGCCTGGGGGATTATCAGCCGGTTCTACAAATTAGGGGAGTAGGGCGGGGAACTGAGGAATTGAGGAATTGAGGAATTGAGGAATTGAGGGGATCGCGGTCTCTGCGTTTCGGATCAATTCCCCAATTCGTCAGTTCTTCAATTCGTCAATTCCCTACTCCCCGGCAACTATCCCCGTCAGAAACCCCGCCAGATCGTCGGTGACGAAGTCGACGTCGTCTTCCTGCGCGGGGTCGCGCTCCCAGATCTCGGCAAAGGTCGGCTCGAAATTGCGCGGCACCACCAGAACGGTGGTCATGCCCAGCGCCTTCGGCACCTCCAGGTTGCGGGCGAGATCCTCGAACATCACCGCATTGTGGCCGGTGACGGCGTGCAGCGCGGCGAACTTCTCGTAGGTCTGGCGCGCGGGCTTAGGATTGAGGCCGGCAGCGACGATATCGAAGATGTCGTCGAAATGATCGAGGATGCCGAGCTGGCGCGCGGTGCGCTCGGCGTGCCTGCGGTCACCATTGGTGAAGATGAACTTGCGGCCGGGAAGCTGGCGGATGGCGGTGCCGAGGACGGGGTCGGGCACCAGCCAGGAATAGTCGATGTCATGCACCTTCTCGAGGAAATCGTCGGGATCGATGCCGTGGCGCGTCATCAGCCCGTTCAGCGTCGTGCCATATTCGAGATAAAGCTCCTTCTGCAGCTTGCGCGCCTCCTCGCGAGGCAGCGCCAGCAATTCCCCGACATAGGCGGTCATCTTGACGTCGATCTGCGAGAACAGATTCGAATGATGCGGATAGAGCGTGTTGTCGAGGTCGAACACCCAGTCGGTGACATGGGCGAAGCGGGCGGGATCAGGCAGCGTGGTCATGCGCTCCTTATGGCATGAAACGGGGATTCTGAAAGAGACTTTATCCACAACTTTCACGCGCTTTGAGTGGCGGAAATGGCCGCACGATTCAAATTTTAAGCAACCGGGAAAGGTGGCCTTCAGGGCTTGCTGGCACAGAGACAGTCCTGTGGGGAGTCTGCGATGAACAGCATTATTCTGAAATCCGCCGCTATCGCTTTCGCCTCCGTCGCCGCCTCTCTTCTCCTGACGCTGATCATCGTTCCGGCCCTGGGATTCCCGATCAACCGAACGATCTGGCTGACCTCCACCCTTTGTCCGCTGGTGCTCGCATGGGTGGCATGCGCCAGCACCTTCTGGCAGAGCGACAGGCTGAAAAACGCGCACCGCGAACTGGCCAGGGCGCACGCCCAGCTTGCCGCAGCGCATCGCCGCCTGTCGGAGAAGGCGAGCCGCGACGACATGACCGGCATGCTCAACCGGGAAAGTTTCTTTGCCGCGCTGGACGGCTCGCGGCGTAAGTCCGACCGCGGCGCGCTGCTGATCATCGACGCCGATCATTTCAAGAAGATCAATGACAGTTTCGGCCACCTGACCGGTGACGACGCACTGCTGTTGATCGCCAGCGCCATCGAGCGCGGCGTGCGCAGCGGCGACGTTCTTGGCCGCATCGGTGGCGAGGAGTTCGGCGCGTTCCTGGTCGGAGCCACCGAGCAGGAAGCCAAGCGTGTCGCCGAGCGCATTCGCCGCGAGGTTGAGCTGATCCGCTTCCGGCCGGTCGACGAACGGACCATTCCGCTGACCGTCAGCATCGGCGGCACCGTCTGCGGCGAGGACGTCAACGTCTCGGAACTGATGCGCGCGGCGGACCGGCGCCTCTACCAGGCCAAGCATCGCGGTCGCAACCTGACGATCCTTGACACGGACATTTCCGCGGCCGCGTGAGCCAGCCGGTCCGGTACACCCGGCCTGTTAAGGAATTTCTAACCCTGTTTGCATTCGGTTGTGCCGCTTGGCCGCCTTTTCACTGCTTCGAGACCGCGCTTGGCACGATACTGGCCTCTGTGACGATGCGTGTGCCGTTTGGGGAATGTCATGCGCGCATCGAAGCCCCTACCGAGAGACCTGTCATGAGTTTCTTCAAGAAAATGTCACGCCGCACGCTCGTGCGAGCAATGATCGCGCTGCCTGCCCTGTCCCTGTTCCGCAAGCTGCCCGAGACCGACGCGGCCCAGGCCAGTCCATCACGGGCCGACCCGAATGAGATCATCGAGGTCAATGGCTGGATCCTGAAGCGGAGCGACCTGGCATGATCTTCGACAGCTATGAGGCGTATCGCGCCGCCAACTTCAAACCCAAGGTCTGCATCCTCGGTTCCGGCCCGGCCGGCACAACCATTGCCCGCAAGCTGGGTGCCGCCGGCATCCCGGTCGTGGTGCTGGAGGCCGGCTCGCGGGACTTCAGCGACGAGTCGCAGGATTTCTACCGTGGCACCACGGTCGGCGATTTCTATTTCGACCTCGACATCACCCGGCTGCGGTATATGGGCGGCAGCTCCAACCACTGGGCCGGCTGGTGCCGCGTGCTCGACAAACAGGATTTCGAACCGAAGGCGTGGGCACCCGACACAGGCTGGCCGATCCGCCGCGCCGACATCGAGCCCTATCTGCCCGAGGTGCATGATATCCTGGAGCTTCCCGATTTCCGGTCCGACGTGCCGATCTCGGACGACATACGCTGGGTGCAGCTGATCAAGAGCCCGGCGGTGCGCTTCGCCGAGAAATTCGCGGACGAGCTCGACAAGAGCCGCAACATCGCCGTCGTGCTCAACACCTATGCCACCGAGCTTGCCGGCGACGGCAAACGGGTGACCGGCGCCAAACTGTGGTCCAACGGCCAGGACGCCGGCTCGTTCAGCGCCGACTACTTCATCGTCTGCACCGGCGGGCTGGAGAATTCGCGGCTGCTGCTGTGGTCGAACCAGCGCTCCAACGGCGGCGTCGTTCCGAACGCCACGGCACTTGGCCGCTATTGGATGGAGCACCCGACCTTCGAGGGCGGCAATGCCATCCTGGCCGACTATAGCGAGTTCGAGGTCGATGCCGTCAACGAGGCCTTTTTCTCGCCGACGCTTGCCGCGATGGAGCGGCTGCAGATCATGAATTTCGGCATCAGGCTGATCGAGACGCCCTATGCAGGCGTCAAGCATGTGATTGCGGATCTCGCCTGCACGGCGCCCGACATGGCGGAATGGGTCGCTTACCAGCTCAGCCAGAACCTGCGCTGCGCGGCCCAGCTCTACGTCGCCTGGGAACAGGCGCCGCTGGCGTCCAACCAGATCGAACTGTCGAAGACCGATGTCGACCATGCCGGCGTGCCGCGCATCGAGCTGCACTGGAAGAAATCGGCGCTCGAACGCCGCACGCTTGTCGAAGGCCTGAAACTGTTCGGCAAGACACTCATCGACAAGGATCTCGGCCGGGTTCGTCTGATGGACTGGATCGCCAATGGCGAGGATTATCCGACCAACGAGGAGACCGCGGGGCACCACCACATGGGTGGCACGCGCATGGGCACCGACGTCACCAGGAGCGTGGTGGACGCCAACTGCAAGGTGCACGGCATGGACAATCTCTATGTCGGCGGCTCCTCGGTGTTCTGCACCTCCGGTCAAGCCAACCCGACGACGACGATCACCGCGCTGGCCTGCCGGTTGGGCGAGCATCTGAGCAAGGTGGTCTCCGTCTGAGCGGCCGGAAATATCCGCGACGGGCGCGGTTGCCGGTCAGATCGATGGCTTTTCGAGCGGCGCCAGGTCGGCACGGTAACGCGTGAAGGCCCGGGTCGTGCGCGAGCCGAAGCGGATGAAGAAAGGCAGCATCAGGTCGCGCAGGAACAGGGCGACGCGGCCTTTCACCTGCTTTTGCGAGCCGATCCGCCGGCTGACCTTGACGATGTGTTCGACGCGGTCCTGGCGTAGCGCCTGAAAGGCGGCGAAGGCCTGCGTCGGCAGCGGTGTCGCATCCAGGCACGCGGCCAGCACCACGGCATCCTCGATGGCCATCGATGCGCCCTGCCCGGAATGCGGCGAGACGGCGTGCGCGGCATCACCCAGCAGAACCACCCGACCGGTGTGCCATTGCGGCAGATGCAGCATGTCGAACACCGGATAGGCGCGCGGGATTTGCGTGACGGTGTCGACGATCTGGCGGATCGTCCTGGGGTCACCGGCATGCAGCTGGCGAACGGTTGCCGCCAGACGCTGGGGATCGGGTCTCGTCAGGGCAGCATCCTCGTCCAGCGGAAAGGACGAGAACCACAACACCAGCCCATCATCCGGTTTCATGTAGCCGAAGAACGCTTTCTTGCCGAACACCATATGCATCAGGCCGTCGGTCGGCTCGACAAAGGGCAGTTCCGCCACACCGCCGACGCCGGTCAGTCCGGTATAGACAGGATCCGGGGAGGCAGGAAAACAGACGCGGCGGACGCGCGACCAGACACCATCGCAACCGGCCAGCCACGCGGCATCGACCGTGACATCGTTGCCGAAGGCAAGGCGTACACCGTCTGGCTGTTCCTCGATGGCGGCAAGCGCATGGCCAAAACGGATGTCGGCGCCAAGCGCCAGCGCTTCATCCAGCAGCGCGCCGAGCAGGTCCGAGCGGCGCAGCGTGACGCTTTCGGCGCCGGCTTCGCGCATCGACTGCCGCTCGTCGAGATGGATGAGCCGACGTCCGGCGGCGTTCATGATCTCGAAGCCAAGTGTGCGAATGCCCAAGCGCGCTTACACGCTCGGCAAGCCCAAGCGAACGCAAGGCGTTGATGCCATTGGGCGCCAGGGTGAGGAAGACACCTTCGCTCAACGCTTCGCGCGATCGTGCCTCGAACAGGCAGACGGCAAGCCCTTGCCGGCGAAGCATGACGGCAAGTGCCAACCCGGCAACGCCGGCGCCAATGATGGCGACCGGCAAAGCCGAGGGGGTGGAGACGGCCATGGTTAAAAGCCATAGATGGCGATGCGCACCAGCACCGCCGCGGCGGCAAGCGCCACGAGCAGGATGCCGAGGCCAATGGGAGAGCCCCAGCCATACCATTCCATCGCCAGCTTGGCGTATTTGAATTCATCCTCATGCGAGAGAGGGGTACGTTGTTGAATCAAGCTCATTTTTCACTCCTTGTCGGTGGCCGGCTCTTGCCTTGTCCAGGCTGCGGCCGCATATTTCTGTAATGATCTAAATGTTAGATAGATTGATAGTTAGATGGTCGAAATAAATTCGTCAAGCGAGAATCGTGACGACCTGACAAGGGCCATCGGCCTTGCCATCATGCAGTGGCAGGACGCGACCCAGGCCTATGACGAAGCGGTGGGGATGCGGCTCGGACTGAACATGGCCGAGCGCCATTGCATCGGGCTGCTCTATGGCGGCCCGCAATCGGCCGGTGCGGTCGCCACCGCGACCGGGCTGACGCCGGCGGCGGTGACGGCGCTGATCGACCGGCTGGAGGCGCGCGGCCTGCTGACGCGCACGCGCAGTCTCGAGGACCGGCGCAAAGTGGTGATCGAAGCGACCGAGGCGACGCGGGAGCTGTCGGCGCGCTATTACGGCGCCATTGCGCGGGAGGGTGAAAGGTGATCGCCACCTTCAGCGACGCCGAGCTCGCGACAATATCGCGCTTCGTCAACGCCGCGCTCGACTTGCAGCGCGCTCAGCTTGCGCGGCTGAAGGCCGAGGGGTCGGACAGCCCCGGGCGATAGGGGCGCGATGTGTTCGCGGCCTTGCCGCAGATGTCGGCAGGGAACGGGACTATTTCGGCTGGACCCCATAGGCGACAAGAAACGCCGCCACCGAGGCATCCGCGTGCCGTTCAAGTTCTGCCTTGGAGCGCCGGTTGCTTCCCGTGAACATAGCTTCATTCATCGGGATCCAAAGAAGCATTCCAAAAAGATGGCTGGCCGCCAGATAGGGGTCGCTGGTTTGTATCAGTCCTCGATTGGTGAGCTTTTGAAAGCAAGCCGCCGTCGAGGCAAGCATGCGCTCAAAACCTTTTTCGTACCAACTGCGGCCAAGCTGCGGCATTCGATCCGCATTGGCGATAATCAGGCGCCGCAGCTTCAACAGCTCTTCATCCATGAGAACCGCTATCAGACGTCGGGCAAGCTGCTGCAGGCCGCCTTCCATGAATTTCGCCTCGGAAAGCAGCGTCGTCACGGACTCGATGATGTCGTTGACCTGGCCAGCGGTTGACAGAACGACTTCGCAGAACAGGGTCTCCTTGTCGGTGAAATGCTTGTAGACGGTCTGCTTGGAAGCCCCCGCTTTGGTGGCGATTTCCTCCATGCTGGTTCCATCATAGCCCTTGCCGATGAACGCCGCCGTGGCCGCCTGGATGATCTCACGATCCTTGCGTGCTGATCTGGTCTCACCGTCGATTTCCATGGAATCCTCCTGACCAGTACTAGACGGTACCGTTCCCGCATGATAGTCATGACAACAGTACTAGACTGACTAGTACCCGTCAACGAAAGCAGGGCTTAAACCGATGAGCAAAATGATTTTCGTCAATCTACCGGTGCGCGATCTGCAGGCAGCGACCAACTTCTATCTCGCGATCGGCGGCACGCTGAATCCGCAGTTCTCGAACGACCAGGCCAGTTCGATCATGTTCTCCGACTCGATCGGGGTCATGTTGCTGACATACCAGCATTACAGCCAGTTCACAGCGCGGCAGATCGGCGACCCCAAGCGTGACAGCCAGATGCTGATCGCGCTCACCGCCGACAGCAAGGACGAGGTCAATGCCGTAATCGAGAAGGGCGTGGCGGCAGGCGGCCGCGCCGATCCCAACCCAGCGCAGGATCTCGGCTTCATGTTCAACCGCCACATCGAAGACCCCGACGGCAACGTCTGGGAATTCCTGTGGATGAACCCCGCCGCCATGCAATAGCCCGGCGGGATCAAGTCTCTAAAGCGCGTCGCGTCGAAACGGATTCATGCGACGCGCTTTAAACACTGGAGTCGGATTGCTAGACCGTCGCCGGGTCGAGCGCCGGCTGGCCCTTGCGGCGTGCGACGATCGCCTCGAAATCGGCAGTCTGGAAGGCATCGCGCAAGGCGTCGAAGGACGGCAGCACGAAATAGGCGCGCTGGAACTTGTCGATCTCGTAGCCGGTGCGCATCACCATTTCCAAGTCGAAGGGCACATGGTGCGCATCCTTGCTGTCGACAGCGAACTGCAGTTCGGTAAAGGACGACATCAGGCCGGCGCCAAAGGCCTTCAGCGGTTGGCCGGCCTCCTGCATAAGGCCGTACTCTGCCGTGTACCAGTAGAGCCGGGTGATCATCTCGTCACCGCCGAGAGCGATGATGTCGCCGGCCTTCTTGCCATACATCTGCATGAAGTCGGCGAAGACCGGCTGCGACAGCACCGGCACATGGCCGAAGAAATCGTGGAACATGTCCGGCTCGACGATGTAGTCGAGTTCCTGCCTGGTGCGCAGCCAGTTGGTGACCGGGAAGCGGCGGTTGGCGAGATGATCGAAGAAGGGGGCGGCGGGAATGAGGCCCGGCACCGCGACGATCTCCCAGCCGGTCAGCTTGCGCAGCTTGGCACTGACCTCCGCGAAATCGGGGATGCGGTCGAGCAGGCCGAGTTTTTCGACGCCGTCGAGATAGGAGTGGTGGGCGAGCTTGCGCGTCAGTTTGGTCTGGCGGTCGCACAGAGTGCGCCACACCGCCTGTTCCTCGGCGCTGTAGTCGTAGCCCTGCGCCACGGTGAAATCGGCACGGCAGACCGAATAGTCGCCGCGCAACCCTTGCGCCGCGCAGTCGCGGGCATATTCGGCAACACTCATCGTCGTCATGGTTTTTCTCCTCGCAAATCGGTGCTGTGAGGGTAACCGGATTTGCCGAGGCAATTTGGTTTTGATGATGGCTCATCAGCGATATTCGGGATAATATTCACTCACAATCCGCGCCGGAGGAGTGAAAATGCCTCAATTCGATGATTTCGAGATCAAGATGCTCGATGTCCTGCAGCGCGACGGCCGCAAGCCCGTCTCAGAACTGGCGCAGGAGATCGGCCTGTCGACGACACCATGCGCGCGGCGCTTCGAGGCGCTGCAGGACGCCGGCATCATCAAGGGCTTTGCCGCGGTGATCAGCCGCCGCGCGGTCGGCCTGATGGTCGAGGTCTTCATCCAGGTGCGCCTGGTCAGCCACAGCGACGGCTCGCCGGAAAAGTTCATTGCCGCCATGCAGCGCATGGACGAGGTGTCGGCGTGCTGGACGATGACGGGCGATCACGATTTCCTGCTGCATGTCATGGTGCCGTCGGTCGACGAGCTCAACGCCTTTGTCATGCACCGGCTGATGCGGCTCGACGGCGTGCGCGACGTCCACACGCAGCTTGTGCTGCAGAACATCAAGGGGCCCGGCCACGTGCCCCTCGCGCATCTCAGGCGATGATGGTGCCAGCCTTCCTCATTCCTGCGGAAAAGCTGCACGCAAACTGCTGAACCGGGCCAATCGGGCGGCTATATCGCCAACCAGCATATGCGGACCATCTCCCCATGAGGTCCGCCATGAAAATCGTCCTGATCAATCCGCCGCACACCGCCATCGGCAGCCGGGTGCCGGACGATCACCTGCCGCCGCTTGGTCTGCTGGCGATCGGCGGCCCGCTGATCGATGCCGGCCATCAGGTGCGGCTGGTCGATGCCGAATTTGGGCCGATGCCGCTCGGCACGGTGGTGCGCGACGCTCTGCATGACTTCCCGGACTTCGTCCTGATCGGCCATTCCGGCTCGACCTCGGCGCACCCGACCGCCCTGCTGATCGCAGGCATGATCAAGCAGCGCGAGCCGGCGACGATCATCATCTATGGCGGCGTTTTCCCGACCTATCACTGGCGCGACATATTGGCGGCGACCGATGTCTTCGACTTCATCGTGCGCGGCGAGGGCGAGGCGACCGTGGTGGCGCTGGTCGAGGCGCTGGAAATGCACCAGCCACCGGCGAGCGTCGCCGGCATCGCCTTTCGCGACGATCTGCGCCGGCCCTTCGCCACGCAGGCGGCCATGACGATCGCCGAGCTCGACGCCTACCGCGTCGGCTGGGAGCTGATCGACCACAGCCGTTACAGCTATTGGGGCGGTAAGCGCGCCGTGGTCATGCAGTTTTCACGCGGCTGCCCGCATCTGTGCAACTATTGCGGCCAGCGTGGCTTCTGGACCCGCTGGCGGCATCGCGATCCCAAAAAGTTCGCGCAGGAAATCGCCTGGCTGCACCGTAAACACGGCGTCGAACTGATCAACCTCGCCGACGAGAATCCGACGGTTTCGAAGAAGGCGTGGCGCGCCTTTCTCGATGCGCTGATCGCCGAGAACGTGCCGGTGCTGATCGTCGGTTCGACCCGCGCCGACGACATCGTGCGCGACGCCGACATCCTGCACCTCTACCGCAAGGCCGGTGTCATCCGCTGGCTGCTCGGCATGGAAAACACCGACGAGCAGACGCTGCAATTGATCCGCAAGGGCGGCAGCACCTCATCCGACCGCGAAGCGATCAGGCTGTTGCGAAAGCACGGCATATTGTCGATGGCGACCTGGGTGGCCGGCTTCGAGGATGAGGGGTTTCGCGACCTGTGGCGCGGCTTTCGTCAGCTGATCGCCTACGACCCGACCAGATCCAGGCGCTTTACGTGACACCGCATCGCTGGACGCCGTTCTTCCGCATCGCGCGCGACCGCAAGGTCATCCAGAGGGATGCCCGCCTGTGGGACTACAAACACCAGGTGCTGCACATGACCCGGCTGAAGCCATGGATGCTGTTCTTCAGCGTCAAGCTGATAGAACTCGCCGTACAGTCGCGGCCGAAGGCGCTGGCACGCATCGTGTTCCACCCCGACCCCGAGCAGCGGCATTCGATGCGCTGGTACACGAAAATGGGCCGCCGGGTCTGGTTCCGCGAGGTCTGGGGCTTTCTGGCCCGCGACGGCAGGGTGAAGGACGGCCCGACGCTTGCCGAATTCTGGGGCGCGCCGCAGGACGCGGAAGAGGAATCGATGACCGTCGCACGGCCGCCGCGCAAGCCGGCCGAAACCGCTGTCGCGATCTCGTCGAGCGCCTGACCAGGCTCGCGGCACTCTCGCAAAAATACGCGACGTATGCGTATTGACATACGCAACGTATGTACCCATTTCATACATACGAGGCGTATGTAAGTCTGCCTCGAACAGTGGAGCGCAGGTCGCGATCGTCGGGAGATCGGGCCTGCCCTTTGTTTGAATGGAGTGAAAATGACCAAACGCGATGCAATCTTCCCCGCCGGCCGGCAGGCGCTGTACGAGATCAACCGCTATTCGGCGGCGATCCGCTCGGGAGACCTTCTGTTCGTCTCCGGCCAGGTCGGCAGCCGCGAGGATGGATCGCCCGAGCCGGTTTTCGAGAAGCAGGTCCAGCTTGCCTTCGACAATCTCGCGGCCGTGCTGAAGGCCGCCGGCTGCACGTTGGACGACATTGTCGACGTCACCACGTTCCACACCGATCCGGCCGCGCAGTGGCAGGCAATTGACGCCGTCCGACTGAAGGTGTTTGGGGAACCACCTTATACGAACTGGACCGCGGTGGGCGTGAACTGGCTGGCGGGCTTCGACTTCGAGATAAAGGTCATCGCGCGCATCCCCCAGCCCGCCTGATCGGCCGGCCGTGGGCGACGCAGGGCGTCGCCTCAGGGCACAATCAGCGTGCCGGCGCCGTGTTCGGTGAAGAGTTCCAGCAGCACCGCATGCGGCGTCTTGCCGTTGAGGATGACGACGCCTTCGACGCCGCGCTCGATCGCCTCGATGCAGGTCTCGACCTTGGGGATCATGCCGCCCGAGACCGTGCCGTCCTTGATCAGCGCCCTCGCCTCGGCGACGGTCAGCTCGTCGATCAGCTTCTTGTTTTTGTCGAGCACGCCGGGCACGTCGGTGAGGAACAGCAGGCGCGAGGCCTTGCAAGCGCCAGCAATGGCTCCGGCAAAAGTGTCGGCGTTGATGTTGTAGGTGTGGCCGTCGCGGCCGGGCGCCACCGGCGCCAGCACCGGGATCATCTCGGAGCGCGCCAGGAGGTCGAGCAGCGTGCGGTCGACCTCGACCGGCTCGCCGACGAAACCGAGATCGAGCACACGCTCGATGTTGGAGTCGGGATCGATCATGGTCTTGCGCGCCTTTTCGGCGAACACCATGTTGCCGTCCTTGCCGCACAGGCCGATCGCCCATTCGCCCTCGGCGTTGATCAGCGCGACGATCTCCTTGTTGATCGAGCCGGCGAGCACCATTTCGACGATCTCGACCGTCTTCTGGTCGGTGACGCGCAGGCCACCCTCGAATTTGGATTCGATGCCCATCTTGGCCAGCATGGCGCCGATCTGCGGCCCGCCGCCATGGACGACGATCGGGTTGACGCCGGACTGTTTCAACAGCGCGATGTCGCGCGCAAAAGCCTTGCCAAGCTCGATATCGCCCATGGCGTGGCCGCCATATTTCACCACGACGGTCTTGTGTTCGTAGCGCTGCATGTAGGGCAGTGCGCGCGACAGCAGGGCGGCCTGCATTTCGGCGGTGGCGGTTATCTCCGTCATCGGCATGGTTCCCGGCTTTTGATTTGTGCATGTCGTTGTCCCAGAACCGCTGGGCACTTTTGGGCGACATGCACTTGGAAAGGACGGCGGCGTCTTAGCGGGAATTGGCCCGGGCCGCAAATGGCATTGCTGTCATATTCGAACGTCTCACGACGTCGTCATCGCGAAGGCACCATCAGCGGCGCCCTGCGGCCGAGCCAGCCCGAGAGCTTCTCCATCTGCGCGGCGAAGGACAAAAGCGTCTCTTCGTCGCCCAGGCGGCCGGCGGCCTGGATGCCGAGCGGCAGGCCGGCGTCGGTGACATAGACAGGCATCGCGATCGACGGCTGGCCACTGACATTGTGGATCGCCGGCCAGTGCGTGAACAGAAGGCTCTTGTCCATCAGCTGGCCGAACAGTGGCTTCAGCTTCAGCAAAGGCGTCAGGTGAAGCTTGTCGAGCAGGTTTTCGATCAGCTCATCGGCGCCTTTCGGATCCATGGCGCCGCAGGCGAGCGGCGGGTGCGCGATGACAGGCATCAGCACCGCATCGTACTGCGCGGTCTCTTCGATCATCCGCCGCGAGACGGCATGCAGCCGCTGCAGGCTGGCATAGATCTCGCCGGCCGAGAGCATTTCACCCAGTCTGCCGAGCACCCGCGTGGCGCGCTCGACGTCGCCGGTAACGGAACGGCCGACGCGCAGCGATTCCGCGCGCAGCATGCCGGCGACGGCGGAAGCAACCGTCCTGCAGAAGTCGGCCATGAAATCGCGACCGATGAAGGGCAGGTCGATGTCCTCGACGGTGTGACCGCCCTCACGCGCAAGCGCCACCGCCGTGTCCAGCGCTTTCATTGTTTCAGCCGAGATCGGCAGGCCAAGCGGCGATTTGCGATAGACGGCGAGCCTGAGCTTGCCGGGATCGCGCGCGGCGGCAGCAGCGAATGTGCCCTTCGGCGGCAGGGCCGCATAGGGCGACAAGGCGTCAGGGCCGTGGGTGAGGTCGAGCAGCAGCGCGCAATCGCGCACCGAGCGGGTGACGGCATGGTCGACCACCATGCCGTACCAGCTTTCGCTGACCAGCGGGGTCAGCGGGATACGGCCGCGCGAGGTCTTGAGGCCGACCAGGCCCGTGCAGGCGGAAGGCACGCGGATCGAGCCGCCGCCATCCGAGGCATGCGCCACCGGCACCACGCCGGCGGCGACCAGGGCTGCCGACCCCCCCGACGAGCCACCGCTGGTATGGCCGGTGTTCCAGGGATTGCGGGTGATGCCGAAGGCTTTCGATTCGGTCATCAGCCGCAGCCCGTGTTCCGGCGATGTCGAGGTGACGATCGGAATCAGCCCGGCGGCAAGGTAGCGCTCGGTCATCACCGAATTGACATCGGGCACTAAGGCCGGAATGCGGCTGCCGCCATGCGACGGCACGCCCTTGATGGCGATGCCGAGGTCCTTGATGGCAAAGGGCACGCCGGCCAGCGGCAGCGAGCGGTCGATCGTCTTCGCCCTGGCCCGTGCGGCCTCATAGAGCGGCTCGGCCGTGGCATTGATTTCGGGCCTTGTGGCCTCGGCGCGCGCGATCGCCGCTTCGGTCAATTCGACAGGCGAGACCTCGCCCTTGCTCACCAGCCCGGCGAGGCCGGTTGCGTCTTGTTCCCACAGGATCCGTTCGACCGACATGGCGCGCTCCCCCACTCCGGTCAAGCTAGCCAGCGGCGATTCCCTTGGCAATCGAAGCCTGCGGCCGGAGGCCGGAACTTTAGGCGCACAGAATATTTCCGGCGTTGCAAATACAGCGTAATCGCCTAATTTGACCCGCATGACGCCGCAGGACATCACCAAGCTGATTGTCCGGACTTCGATGAAGGATCGGGCAGCGTTCGATCTGCTCTACCGGCAGACCAGCGCGAAACTTTTCGGCGTATGCCTTCGTGTATTGAACGACCGGGGAGATGCTGAAGAAGCGCTGCAGGAAGTCTTCGTCAAGATATGGACGAAGGCGGATCGTTTTGCTGTCTCGGATCTGAGCCCGATCTCCTGGCTGGTGGCAATCGCACGCAACCACGCGATCGATCGCGTCAGGGCGCGGCGCAAGCCTGCCGCCGATATCGACGCCGCGCTCGACGTGGCCGATCCGGCACCGGGACCTGAAGCGATGGTGGTGGCGGGCGACGAATCCGAGCGCATCCATCATTGTCTCGAAGAGCTGGAGAAGGACCGAGCGGCGGCCGTCCGGGGCGCTTATCTCAAGGGCGAAAGTTATGCCGAACTGGCGGAACGCCACGGCGTGCCGCTGAACACGATGCGTACCTGGCTGCGCCGCAGCCTGATGAAACTTAGAGAATGTCTGGAAAGATGACACTGGCAGAGGACAATGGACCGGAACGTGGAGGCGACGACCTGCTCGCCGCCGAATACGTTCTTGGCGTTCTGCCGGTGGAAGAGCGGCAGATCGCATCCAGGCGCATCGACACCGAGACCGATTTCGCGCGGCTCGTCGATGGCTGGGAAGTGCACCTCTCGCCGCTGGCCGCCGCCTATGCGGAGGTCGAGCCGCCAGCTTCGGTGAAGCCGGCGATCGACCGCCGCCTGTTCTCGAGCACGGCTCAAACCTCTGCCGCACCAAGCGCCGGCCTGTGGTCCAGCCTCGCCTTCTGGCGCGGCCTTGCCGTCGCGGCTGTTGCTGCCCTGGCTCTCTATGTCGTCGTGCCCTATGTCAATCGGCCGGCCGAACAGCCGCAGGCGCGGCTTGTCGCCTCGCTGGCCGCCGACGGCAGCGATGTAAAATATCTTGCCGTCTATGATTCCGAGCGGCATGAGGTCAGCCTTTCACACGTTTCCGGCACGCTCGCTTCCGGCAAGGACTTCGAGCTTTGGATGATCGAGGGCAAAAACGCCCCGGTCTCGATGGGCGTCATCCCGGCCGGCGCGACCGCGCATATCGGGGTCTCGCCCGCCACGCAGCAGAAGCTGGCGCAGGGCGCGGTGCTGGCTGTCAGCCTGGAGCCTTCAGGCGGTTCGCCGACCGGGCAACCGACCGGGCCAGTGGTTGCCGCTGGCGATCTGAAGGGCATCTGACCGGATTCTCCTCACCGCGAACCCGTCGCCAGAATAATCCAAATCTATCTTGTGTCACGCATGTCTAAATAAGCGCGCGTGCCGGCAAACCGTTGCTCCGGGTAAATCTCCTCGCCCGAACAAATAAAATAAAAATCCAAAAATAGTCTGAAACTCCGGCGTTTGTGTTCCGTATCTCCTCGCGTCCCCAAAGATGGGAAGAGAAACCCGAGGAGTTTGAACATCATGCGTAGATACGCCACCCTTTTGCTCGCCGGTACGATCGCCGTTTCCGCGCTTGCCACCGCGGCCTATGCGGAAAACCCGATGGTCGGCGGCGCCGCCATGTATGCCCAGAAGAACATCGTCGAGAACGCCGTCAATTCCAAAGACCACACGACGCTGGTCGCCGCCGTCAAGGCGGCCGGCCTGGTCGAAACCCTGCAGGGCGCCGGTCCGTTCACCGTGTTCGCGCCGACCAACGAAGCCTTTGCCGCGCTGCCGGCCGGCACGGTCGACACGCTGCTCAAGCCCGAGAACAAGGACAAGCTCACCAAGATCCTGGCGTGCCATGTCGTCGGCGCCAAGGCGATGGCGGCTGATGTCGCCTCGATGGCCAAGGCCGACGGCGGCACGCACAAGGTCAAGACCGTCGGCGGCTGCGAGCTGTCGCTCAAGGCCGAAGGCGGCAAGGTCACCGTCACCGACGAGAACGGCAACGTCGCCAATGTGACGATCGCCGATGTCGAGCAGTCCAACGGCGTCATCCACGTCATCGACAAGGTTTTGCTCCCGAAGATGTGATCGGCCCTGGAATGTAACAAAGGGCTTGCAGCGACGAACCTGCAGCAAGAGCCCTCGGTCGGTTGCATGATCTCGCTCCCGCGACCTGCAGACGACACGCGTGCTCCGCGCCGCCCACGGTCTACCGTGGACCGGCGCGGAGTGTCGTTGAGGACCACCGTCACTGGCTTTTGACGTCTGCGTGGCGGTATAGTTTGGCAAAAAGAACAACCGGAGGAACTGGTCATGAACCGTCGCGACTTTCTTTTGAGCGGTGCCGCCGCCATCGGCGTCGTCGGGGCCGTCGGCAACCATGCTGCGCATGGGCAGTCCGCAGACGGCTCAGGCCGCCGAGAAATTCGAGATCACCAAGACGGACGACGAGTGGAAAGCCATCCTGTCGCCGGCCGCCTTCGACGTGTTGCGCAAGCAAGGCACCGAGTATCCCGGCACCAGCCCGCTGCTCAACGAGCACCGCAAGGGCATTTTTGCCTGCGCGGGCTGCGACCTGCCGGTCTATCCCTCGGAGACGAAGTTCGATTCCGGCACGGGCTGGCCGAGCTTCTGGCAGGAGATCGCCAACGGCATCGGCAAGACCGAGGACAGGTCGCTCGGCATGACGCGCACCGAGGTGCATTGCCGCCGCTGCGGCGGCCATCTCGGCCATGTCTTCGACGACGGACCGGCGCCGACCGGCCTGCGCCACTGCATCAACGGCGTGGCGCTGACCTTCAAGCCCGCCGCGGCCTGAACCAGCTATAAACGCAAAAAACTCCGGGTCTTGCGGCCCGGAGTTTTTTGCGCGGTCAGAGTTTTTCGGGCGTGGACTGGAGGAGCTTCCCGAAACCGCCGCGTGTGGTTCTTCTGTCAGTGCCCGCCGCCGCCTCCGCCACCAGGTGCGGCCGGCTTGTTGATCAGCATGGTGAACAGGCCGAGCGTCGCGAACAGCACCGTCAGCATGTAGAACACGTCCATGAAGGATAGCAGCGCCGCCTGCTGCTGGACCATGCCCGACAGTTTGGAGATCGCGGCACTGGTGGCATCGAGGCCCGTGACCTGCTCGAAATTGAGCGTCATGTTCTGCAGCTTGGTCTGCGCGGCCGCACTGCCCCACTGCACATGCTCGGCGAGCCTTGCATAGTGGAAGGCGTTGCGGTCGATCAGCACAGTGTTGATGAGGGCAAGGCCGACGGCACCGCCGAGGTTGCGGGTGAGGTTGAACAGGCCGGACGCGTTCTTCAACCGGTCGGGCGGCAAGGTGCCGAGCGCGATGTTGTTGATCGGCACCATGCACAGCATCATCGAACAGCCGCGCAGGATCTGCGGGATGAGCAGCTCATAGAAATCCCAGTCGGCGGTCAGATGCGTCATCCACCACGTACCGGTGGCGAAGCCGAAGAAGCCGATCATCATCATCAGCCGCAAATCCATCTTGCTCGACAGGATGCCGGAGATCGGCGCTGTGACGAACATGGCCAGGCCGCTGACGAACAGTGCCTCGCCGATCATCATCGAATCGTAACCGCGGATACGGCCGAGGAAGACCGGATAGAGATAGGTCAGGCCATAGAGGCCGATGCCGATGACGAAGGAAAACAGCGAGCCGAAGGCGAAGTTGATGTTGCTGAAGGCCCGCAGGTCGACGATCGGCTCCTCGGCGGTGAAGACGCGCCAGAAGAAGATCACCGCGCCGATGGTCATGACGATGGCACAGATGAACACTCCCTGGTCCTGCAACCAGTCATTGTTCGGACCCTCTTCCAGCACATATTCCATGCAGCCGAGGAAGGCCGCCATGCCGGCAAGGCCCCACCAGTCGAACTTGTTGAACAGCTTGAGATTGGGCTTGTCGAAATCGATCAGCGACCAGGCGGCGGTCGCCACCAGGATGCCGGGCACGACATTGACCAGGAACAGCCAGTGCCATGAAAAGGCGTGGCTGATGTAGCCGCCGACGGTCGGGCCGATGGTCGGCGCCAGCGTCGCCACCAGGCCGATCATCGGCGAGACGATGGCGCGCTTCGAGGGTGGGAAGATGGTGAAGGCCGCGGCAAAGACGCTCGGGATCATGCCGCCGCCGATGAAGCCTTGCACGGCGCGGTAGACGATCATCTGGTCGATGTTGGTGGCTGTCGCGGCGAGCGCGCTGGCCGCGGTGAAGCCGGCGGCGGCGATGGTGAACAGCACGCGCGTCGACAGCATGCGGCTGAGGAAGCCCGACAGCGGGATCATCACCACTTCGGCGATCAGATAGGCGGTCTGCACCCACGGAATTTCATCGGAACTGGCGCTGAGGCCCGCCTGGATCTCGGCCAGCGAGGCCGAGACGATCTGGATGTCCAGGATCGCCATGAACATGCCGAACACCATCGCCAGGAAGGCAATGACACGGCGTGTGGAGATGGTGTCCGGGACCGCCTGCCGTGCCGGTGGCGCTCCTGCGGTGATGGTTGCGGTTGCCATTGCATGGGCCTCCTTGAGGCAGGCCGGGCGGCCCGGTGCTTAATCAGCCACCGAGCCGCCCTCCGAAAAGCGCTTAGTTGGTCGTGGCGGCAGGTGCGGTGCGGCTGTCAACGTTGACGACAACACTCAAGCCAGCACGCAGCTTGCCGGTCTTCAGGGCATCGGCCGGGACGTCGATACGGACCGGAACGCGCTGCACCACCTTGGTGAAGTTGCCGGTGGCATTCTCCGGCGGCAACAGCGAGAAGACCGCGCCCGAGGCCGGGGCGAGCGACGAGACGGTGCCCTGGATGGGATGGCCGTCGATGGCGTCGACCGAGATGTTGACCTTTTCGCCAGGAACCAGCCGGGCAAGCTGCGTCTCCTTGAAGTTGGCGACGATGTAGAGCTTGTCCAACGGCACGACGACGGCGAGCTTCTGGCCGGGGCTGACGAGATCGCCCTGCTCGACCGAGCGGTTGCCGACGACGCCGTCATAAGGCGCCTTGAGCACGGTGAAGGACAGGTCGCGCGCGGCCTTGTCGTGGCTGAGCTGCAGGGAGGCGAGCGTGCTCGCCGACTCGCCGCGCTGCGCCTCAAACACGCCGATATTGGCCTGCGCGGCGGCGATCTGGGCATCGGCGCCGACGAGAGCGGCATTGGCCTGGTCGAGCGCGGTCTGGGCATCGTCCAACTGCGCCTGCGTGCCGACATGCGTCTTGACCAGTTGCGCGGCGCGCTGCTGGGCACGGGCGGCATTGTCGGCGGCGGCCTGGTCGGCGACCTTCTGCGCCTGGGCCTGCTGCAGGGAGGCCTGCGCGGCCTTGGTCTGCGCGTCGATGCGGTCGAGCGTCTTGGCCAGCGTGGCGATCTGCGCCTCGGCCTGGGCGACAGCGATCTTGTAGTCGCCATCATCGATCGTCAGCAGCGGGTCGCCGGCCTTGACCAGCTGGTTCTCGCTGACCTTGACCTGGTCGACATAGCCGGAGATCTTGGGCGAAACGAACGCCATGTCGGCCTGGACATAGGCGTCGTCGGTCGAGATCATGAAACGGCCGGTGGTCCAGTAGTCATAGCCGTACCAGGCGCCGCCGCTCAGCAGGGCAAGGCCGATGATCGGCAGCAGGAACGAGCGCACCGAGCGCTTCTTCCTGGCCGGAGCTTCGGCTGCAGGCGGCGGTGCCACCGGCAGGACGGGAATTTCCGGTGCTTCCGTCGCCGGAGCGACCTTGGCGTTGGGGAAAGGGCGGACTTCGGCAGTGGTGGGCGCGTTCGAGGACATGACAACTCTCTAAAGTAATAATACTGAACCGTTCGGTTCGATCTGGCCGTTGACATAGCGTGAAAAGAGGACCATATCAAGAGGCAATCGAACCGGTTGGTTCGAATTATTTTCGAGGTGTCACCCTATGGCCGAAACCTTACCCAATGCCGAAACCGCCGCCAGTCTCGACAAGGAACAGTGCGACCTGCTGGACAGCTTGCGGCGTGGACGCCCGGCGGCCGGGCAGGATCCGGTCAAGCGCAGCCAGATCATCGACGGCGCCCGCCGTGTCTTCATCGAGAAGGGCTTTGAAGCCGCCTCGATGAACGACATCACGCGCGAGGCCGGCGTCTCCAAGGGCACGATCTATGTCTATTTCGCCAACAAGGAAGAGTTGTTCGAAGCGCTGATCGAGGAAGAGCGCGGTACCATCTTCAAGAACATGTACGACATGCTCGACCGTGCCGACGATCTGCGCCAGACGCTGGTGAAGTTCGGCAAGGTGCTGTCGATGAAGATCACCTCGGCCAGGGTCATCCAAGCCCAGCGCACGGTGATCGGCGCTTCCGACAGGATCCCCGACATGGGTGCGCGGTTTTACGAACGCGGCCCCAAACGCGGCCATGACAAGGTGATGGAATTCCTCAATGCCGCCATCGAACGCGGCATGCTCAAGATCGACGATGTCGATCTTGCCGCCTATCAGTTCACCGAACTGTGCCTGGCCGGCCTTTTCCGCCAGTGCATCTTCGCCTACCGCACCAAGGCCCCGAGCCAGGAAGAAATCGATCACATCGTCAGGTCGGGCGTCGACATGTTCCTGAAGGCCTACGGCACGGAGAGGCTTTTCGAGGAAGAACGCCACCAGATGATTGCCCTGGAGGCAAAGGCCTAGAGCGATTCACCGTTTCATGGAAACGGCGAACCACTCTGACTCTTTGTTTTGACGCAATTCCCAAGGGAAAGCGCTATGCGCTTTTCCCGAGAAAACCGCTTACATTTTCCTGGAATTGCTCTAGCCGCCATTGGCCGCAAGCACGATCGCGGCCTGCAATTCCTCCATGCCTTCGCCCTTTTCCGACGATGTCGCCAGGACGAACGGAAACGCCGCCGGGCGCTTCTTGATCTTGGCCAGCGTCTCCTCGATCAGCCGCGGCACGCCGGCGACCTTGATCTTGTCGGTCTTGGTCAGCACGATCTGGTAGGACACCGCCGCCTTGTCGAGCAGCGACAACACTTCGTCGTCCTTGGCCTTGATGCCGTGGCGGGCGTCGATCAGCACATAGACCCGCTTCAGCGTCACCCGGCCCTTGAGATAGTCGAAGACCAGTTTGGTCCACTCGTCGACCTTCTCCTTGGGCGCGGTGGCGTAGCCGTAGCCCGGCATGTCGACCAGCGCCATCGGCGGCAGGTCGGCGCCTTCGCCCGAAAATCCGTCCGGCACGAAATAGTTGAGCTCCTGCGTGCGCCCGGCGTGTTGGAGGTGCGCGCCAGCCCCTTCTGGTTGACCAGAGCGTTGATCAGCGACGATTTGCCGACATTGGAGCGGCCGGCAAAGGCGATTTCCGGCGGCCCTTCCGGCGGCAGGAATTTCATCGCCGGCACGCCGCGGATGAAGATCCACCCGCGCGTGAACAGGTCGGTGCTGATCACAGTGCTGTTCAGAGCGTTCAAGCTGCTGCCTCCAGAAGAGAGATATTGGCGCCCCTGATGGCGTCGAGGTTGCGGCCGATCTTGTCCACCGGCCAATGCCACCATGCCAATGCCAGCAGCCGCCTGATCGTCCTGTCGTCGAAACGCATCTTCACCACCTTGGCCGCGTTGCCGGCGACGATCGCATAGGGCGCCACATCATGCGTCACGACGGATTTGGCGGCGATGATGGCACCATGGCCGATTTCCACACCGTGCAGGATCACCGCCTCCATGCCGATCCAGACATCGCTGCCGACCACCGTATCGCCGCGCACCTCCTTCGACCATGTCGCCGGGTCAAAGCCCTTTTCCCAGCCATGGCCGAAAATGTTGAACGGATAGGTCGAAAAGCCGGACATTGCGTGGTTGGCGCCATTCATGATGAAGCGCGTGCCTTCGGCGATGGCGCAGAACTTGCCGATGATGAGCTTGTCGCCGATGAAGGGATAGTGGTGCAGAACGCATTTCTGCGCGAATTTGTCCGGCCCGTCCGGGTCGTCATGATAGGTGAAGTCGCCGATCTCGATGTTAGGCTCCGTCACCAGCGGCTTCAGGAAGCCGACGCGGGTGTGCATCGGGATCGGGTGCTTGATGTCGGGGTTGGGTCCGTCCATGTCGGTTCGTCCGGGATTGGCAGGCGCATCCGCAACCGAAAGCGCCTGGTCAAAATAACGTGATCCGCCCTATAGCACCAATCGGCTGAGGAGCGAGCCTTCCTTGGCGGACAAGCTCATTTGTTGCCGCGGCAGATCACGATCGGATTGGACAGAGCGCTGTCGAAACCACTGCCCTGGTAGATCGTGACGTTCGAGGCTCCGGGCGGCAGCAGGAACGTGCCTTCGACAATTTTCTGATCGCCCGCCATCGTGTGCAGAGCCCAGCTGAACGTGCAGAATTGCGGCGGTGCCGTGGGTTCGACGTGGCTGCAGTTCAGCTGCGCGCCACCCAGCATGGCGGCACCGCCGCAGCTGACCGCCTCCTTTGCAACCGCCGCGACCGGACATCCGACGAGCGCCGTCACGGCTGCGATCCTGATCCAGTTCATCGTCGAAATCCTTGCCGGAAAACGCTCGCCGCCAAGGCGGCTTTTCCGCGCCGTGGCCCATGCGATTTTTGTTCCGGGCGGCTTAATCCGTCTTGCACGCGCCGTCCAGCAGGATTATGTGCATGATGATAATAAGCATGCTCACGAAAAGTTGCCGTAGATCCTGATCACCTCCCATGTCCTCCTCGCCCAATATCAGCTCCGTGCTGCACGACGTCGCGCGCCTGCTTCGAAAGCGGTTTGAGCAGCGTTCGCGGACATCGGGGCTGACCCGCGGCAACGGCCAGAAAACACGAGACGAGGCCTTTGCCGGTCTCTCACCTGAAACACAGCAGCATCTGCTGCAAACCCTAACCTTGATCAAATCCAATCTGCTCGCGGCTTGCACCCAGCCTGCCGTCGACCGGGAGAAAGTACATGGCTGAATCAACATCCCCCAAGAAGCCTGCCGAAGACGACCCTTCCACGGGTCGGACCGGCGACCAGGTCATCCGGTTGGACAGCGAACGCGAACAGAGACGCGCCAATGTCGTTATCGGCAATGACGAACTGGAAGCCCCGGCTGCGCTGGCGCCGGCGGCACTCGAAGCTCCGGCCAAGGAGCCGCGGGCACAGCCGGCCGCTGTCACCGTTGCCCCTCCTGCCCCGGCCAAGCCGAAGCGCAGCCTGACGCGGCCGGTGCTGTTTGCCCTGCTTCCCGTCGCGCTGGTCGTCGGCGGCTATTATTACGTCACCGGCGGCCAGGTGATGACGACCGACAATGCCTATATCCAGGCGCAGTCGCTCGGCGTGTCCACCGACGTCTCCGGCACCGTGCAGGAGATCGACGTGCACGAGAACCAGGCGGTGAAGAAGGGGGACGTGCTCTTCCGCCTGCGACCGGCCTCCTTCGAAACCGCGCTTGCCGCCGCCCAGGCCCAGCTTGGGACCGTACGCAACCAGGTGCTCACGCTGCAAGCGAGCTATCAGCAGTCGCTGGCGCAGATCGAGCAGGCCGAGGCCGACATTCCCTATTACGAGGCTGCCTTCCAGCGGCAGCAGGACCTGCTCAAGACCTCCACCGCCTCCAAGGCGTCTTTCGACAGCGCCCAGCACGACCTCGTCGCCGCGCGCCAGAAAGTGGCGGTCGCCAAGTCGCAGGCGCAGGCCACGCTTGCCCAGTTGGGCGGCGACGCCGACCAGCCGGTGGAAAAGAACCCGTTCTATCTGCAGGCCCAGTCGGGCGTCGACGATGCGCAGCGCAACCTCGGCGATTCCGTGGTCAAGGCGCCGTTCGACGGCGTCGTCACCAATGTCGACGCGCTTCAGATCGGCAAGTATCTGCCGGCTTCGCAGCCGGCCTTCAGCCTGGTGTCGTCGACCGATCTGTGGATCGAGGCGGAGCCGAAGGAAACCGAGCTGACCTATGTGCGGCCGGGACAGACGGCGACAATCAGCGTCGACACCTATCCGGGTGCCGTCTGGCACGGCACGGTTGCCTCGATCAGCCCGGCCTCGTCGTCGAGCTTCTCGCTGCTGCCGGCACAGAACACCACCGGCAACTGGGTCAAGGTCGTGCAACGCATCCCGATGCGCGTGACGGTCGACGACGCCAAGGGCAAACCGCCGCTGCGCGGCGGCATGAGCGTGGTGGTCGACGTCGAGACCGGCCACGCCCGCGGCCTGCCGGACTTCGTCACCAGTCTCATCAACCGGTTCGGACAGAAATCATGACCAGCGCGACCGCGGCAGGTGCCACACCGGTGGTCGCCAATCGCGGCGCCATCACAGCCTGCGTGATCCTGGCCGTCATCATGCAGGCGCTGGACACGACCATCGCCAATGTGGCGCTGCCGTACATTCAGGGCAGCGTTTCGGCCAGCGCCGACCAGATCAACTGGGTGCTGACCTCCTACATCGTCGCGGCGGCGGTGATGACGCCGCCTTCGGGCTACCTTGCCAACCGTTTCGGCCGCAAGCGCATCCTGTTGACCTCGATCACCGGCTTCGTGGTCGCCTCGGTGCTGTGCGGCTTCGCGCAGTCGCTGCCGCAGATCGTCGGCTTCCGCCTGCTGCAGGGCCTGTTCGGCGCGGCGCTGGTGCCGCTGTCGCAGAGCATCCTGCTCGACATCTACAGTGTCGAAGAGCGCGGCTCGGCGATGGCGCTGTTCGGTGTCTCGGTGATGGTCGGCCCGGTGCTGGGACCGGTCATCGGCGGCTGGCTGACCGAGAATGTCAGCTGGCGCTGGGTGTTCTACATTAACGTGCCGATCGGCGCGCTGGCTTTCGCCGGCGTGTCCCTGTTCGTCCTGGAAACCAAGCTGGACATCAAGGCAAGGCTGGACTGGCTGGGTTTCGGCATGCTCAGCATCACCATCGCGGCGCTGCAGATGTTTCTCGACCGCGGCGAGCAGCTCAACTGGTTTTCCTCCTCCGAGATCATCGTCGAGGCGCTGATCTGCGCGTCGGCCTTCTACATCTTCCTCGTCCACACCTTCACCGCCAAAAACACCTTCGTGAATCCGCGGCTCTTCCTGGATCGGAATTTCGCCGTCGGCATGATCTTCATTTTCATTATCGGCATCACCTATCTCGCCTCGCTCGCCCTGATGACACCCTATCTGCAGACGCTGATGGGCTATCCGGTGGTGACGGCCGGCATCGTCATGGGCCCGCGCGGCCTCGGCACGATGGCGTGCATGTTCCTGGTCGGCAGACTGATCGGCAAGGTGGATACACGATGGCTGCTGTTCATCGGCCTCGCGATCACCGCCTGGGCGATGTACGACATGACCGGCTGGACCCCCGACGTCTCGCAATGGACGATCATCAGCACCGGTTTTATCCAGGGGGCCGGCTTGGGCTTCCTGTTCGTGCCGCTGACCACCATCACCTTCGCCACGCTGGCGCCGGAGCGGCGCGCGGAAGGCACCGGCCTTTACAATCTGTCGCGCAACATCGGCTCCAGCGTCGGCATCTCGGTGGTCACCGCACTCTTGACGCAGAATGTGCAGATCAACCATGCCAACATTGCCACCTACGTGACGCCCTTCAACCAGGCGTTCGGCAATCCGGCGATCGCGCAAGCGATGAACCCCTACACCGCCGCCGGCCGCGCGGCACTGGACGGTGTGGTGACGCTGCAGGCGACTGTTATCAGCTACATGGACGACTTCAAGCTGATGATGATCCTGTCGCTGGCCGCCATTCCGCTGGTGCTGTTGCTGCGCAAGCCAGGCACGCCGGCCAAGGTCGATCACAGCGCCGTCATGGAGTGAGGCCGAGGCCCGGGCTGACGCGTCCGGACCCATCACGCATGTACCCCTCAAAAGAAACCGGGGTCCTGTGAGGGACTACAGGACCCCGGCCTCGCCGATAACGGCTTCCCTAGGAAATATGGACCTCGTCATGAGGCGGGGATGGCAGACCGAGAAAGCCCCAACCAGCTGCCACTGCCCCCTTTCGCCGGAAGTCGTTACTTCGGCAACAGCACCTTGTTGACGACATGGATGACGCCGTTCGACTGGTTGACGTCGGCGATCGTCACCTTCGCCTCGCCGCCGGACTCATCCATGATGTAGAGCTTGCCCTTCTTGACCTCGGCGGTGAGCGTGTCGCCCGAGACGGTCTTCATCTCGTATTTGCCGCCCATCGCCTTGGCCTTCTTCATCATCTCGGCGCCGGAAATCTTGCCGGCCACGACATGCGCGGTCAGCACTTTGGTGAGCTTGTCCTTGTTCTCGGGCTTCAGCAGCGTGTCGACCGTGCCGGCCGGAAGTGCGGCGAAGGCCTCGTTGGTCGGCGCGAAGACGGTGAACGGACCTGCGCCCTGCAATGTGTCGACCAGGCCGGCGGCCTTGACGGCGGCGACCAGCGTCGTGTGGTCCTTCGAATTGACGGCGTTCTCGACGATGGTCTTGGTGGTGTACATCGGCGCGCCGCCGACATTCGGGTTCTTGGCGTAGGCGGGAGCGGCAATCGCCACGCCGGCGACAAGGGCGGAAATGGCTATGATCCTGAATGACGGCAAGCGCATGTGGTCTTCCTCCGGGTGAGGGCTGATCGGAATTGATAGCCTTTGGAAATGCACACGCAGTCACGCCCCGCGACCGCTGGCAGTTTCGCCGATCACGGGAACGTGAACAGATATCCGCCCAAAGAAAAAGCCCGGGCGAACCGGGCTTTTTCGGGAAGAGAGCTTCTATTCCGCTGGAGACGGTTTCTTTCGGAACAGGGCCACCAGATTGTCCCACAGCTCGATCTTGGCGCCCTGGCGCTTCATGATGACGCCCTGCTGGAGGATCGACAGCGTGTTGTTCCAGGCCCAGTAGATGACGAGACCGGCCGGGAAACCTGCCATCATGAAGGTGAAGATTATAGGCATCCAGGTGAAGATCGCGGCTTGCGTCGGATCCGGCGGCGTCGGGTTCATGCGCATCTGCAGGAACATGGTGACGCCCATGATCAGCGGCCACACGCCAATCATCAGCATGTGCGGCAGCGTCAACGGGATCAGGCCGAACAGATTGAAGATCGAGGTCGGATCGGGCGCGGCCAGATCCTGGATCCAGCCGAAGAACGGCGCATGGCGCATCTCAATGGTGATGTAGAGCACCTTGTAGAGCGAGAAGAAGACCGGGATCTGCAGCGCCACCGGCCAGCAGCCGGCGAGCGGATTGATCTTCTCGGTCTTGTACAGCTCCATCATCGCCTGCTGCTGCTTCATCTTGTCGTCCGCGTATTTCTCGCGGATTTCGAGCATCTTGGGCTGCACCTTCTTCATGTTCGCCATCGACGCGTAGGACTTGTTGGCGAGCGGGAAGAACAGGGCTTTGACGATGACGGTGGTGGCGAGGATCGCCAGGCCGAAATTGCCGAAGAATTTGTAGAGCGTGTCGATCAGCCAGAACATCGGCTTGGTGATGAAATAGAACCAGCCCCAGTCGATCACCAGATTGAACTGGCGAATATGACGGTCCGCCTCGTAGGCGTTGATCTTGGCGACTTCCTTGGCGCCGGCGAAGATCTCCGTCTCGACCGTCGCGGACTGGCCGGCCTCGACATTGATCGCATCGGTCAGGAAGTCGGACTGGTAGCGGTGGCGGCCATCCTCGAAAAAGGCGTAGCGCGGCTGGAAAGGCTGCTTCTCGGTCGGCACCAGCGTGACGGCCCAGTATTTGTCGGTGATGCCGAGCCAGCCGTCGGTCGACTTGCCCGGCGTGACCTGCTTTTCAGATTCGATCTTGGCGTATTTGTATTCGGCCAAGCCCTCAGTGCCGGTAACGCCGATCAGGCCCTCATGCAGCACGTAGGTGCTGGCGACGGCCGGCTTGTCGTAGCGCGTGACGCGGCCATAATTGAACAGCGAAACCGCGCTCGAGCCGGAATTCTGCACCGTGTCCGACACCGTGAACATATAGTTGGCGTCGACGGAGAAGGTGCGCTTGAAGGTCAGGCCCTTGTCATTGGTGTAGGTGAGCGTGAGCGGCGTCGACGGGGTCAGCGTCGGATTGCCGTCCACGCTCCACTGTGTTTCCACACCCGGCACCGTGCCGGTCTTGTCGTTGCCAACGAAGCCGATCTCGGCGAAATAGCCGGTGGGCAGCGCCTGCGGGTTGAGCAATTCGATCTCGGGCGAATTCTTGTCGACGGTCTCGGTGTAGTGCTTGAGCTTGAGGTCGTCGAGACGCGCGCCGGTCAGGTTGATCGAGCCCTCGAGGCTCGGCGTGTCGATCTTGACGCGCTTCGAAGCGGCCAGCGCCTGGTCGCGGCCGGCGGCAGTGACGGTGTCACCGCCGGGCGCGTTGGGAATGGTGCCCGGCGCCGGCGCCGGCGCTCCAGCACCCGGATTGGCCGCCTCGGCCGCCTTCTTCTGTTCTTCCACGCGCTGCTGCTCGATGCGGGCGGCCTGACGCTGCACCTCGCTGCGCGGCAGCACATAGAAATACTGCCACAGGGCCAGGATCAGCACCGACAGCGCGATGGTGATGAAGAAGTTCCGGTTGTTTTCCATCGAGAGCCCTTGGCCTATCGTGTTCCGCGAAGTCGGCGGGAGAGTTCGGCCTTCAATTGGCCGAAGGGGGCACGCAGCGCATCATCGCGCCCGACGATGACATAATCATTGCCGGGCACCATGTCATCTGCGGCATGGACGCGGACGGCTTCTTCAGCCGCCGCCTGACGCGGTTGCGCACAACAGCGTTGCCGACCTTCTTGGTGACGGTGTAGCCGACGCGCGGCACGTCGCCATCGCCGCGGTCGAGGACCTCGACGAGGAAAAACCGCCCGCGTCGCTTTTCACCACGACGGACGGCCAGGAATTCCGCGCGTTTCAGAAGCCGCTTGGGATTTTTGCCCCACTGGCTTGCCGGTTGCGGGCAACGATCTCGTCTCGCTTAGGCGCTGAGCCGCTTGCGGCCGCGGTTGCGGCGAGCTGCGACGACGCCACGACCACCCTTGGTGGCCATGCGGGCACGGAAACCGTGCCGGCGTTTGCGGACGAGTTTGGACGGTTGGTAGGTACGCTTCATTTGTTTTAATACCGCGGGGTGCGGCCCTTCTTGATTCTGTCACTTTGTAACAGGAGCTTTGCCGGGCCGGCTTTGGCGCGATCGAAACCGCGCCGGGACGAATGGCCCGAGCGTGAGCGGGCTTATAGAAAGAAGGGTTTTGGAAGTCAATCCGGGGTCGTCGCGCCACGGACGCAGGTTTCATGACGGTAATTTAATGTTCGGACCAAAGGATAAAATTGGCAAAAAAGCCGTAATCGCCTAATCTTGGCTGATCAAGTGATTGTGAAGACAGAGTCGCATGAGCGAAGCTAGCCAAGCGGGGAAGGGATCGGCACGGCGCCTGCCACCGTCCGCAGCGTACCCTTGTCGCGTGGCCTGTCGACGAAATTGCTGCTTCTCACCATCGTTTTCGTGCTTTTGGCCGAAGTGCTCATCTTCCTGCCCTGGATCGCCAGCTACCGGCTGAGCTGGCTCAAGGAGCGGCTGAGCACGGCAGCAGCCGTGTCGATCGTGCTGGTGCAGGGCGAGTCGACCTCGCTGTCGCGCACGGCCCAGAATGACGTGCTGATGGCGATCGGCGCCAAGGCGATCGCGGTGCGCGATGGCGGCGTCTCGCGGCTTCTGGTGGTGGCGGACATGCCGCCGCAGGTCGACGAGCATATCGACCTCGCCAGCGTCGGCATGATCAAGGGCATGACCGGCGCGCTCGACACGCTGTTCTTCGGCGGCGACCGGATGCTGCGCGTCTTCGGACCGGTCGGCGACAGCGACAAGGAATTCGAGCTGATCATGCCGGATTACTCACTGCGCAAGGCGATGCTCATCTATTCGCGCAACGTCGCCTTCGTCTCGCTGCTGATCTCGCTGTTCACCGCCATGCTGGTCTATGCCGCGATCGACCTGATCATGATCGGGCCGATCCGCACCATGACGCGCTCGATGCTGTCCTTCTCCGAAGCTCCCGACGACCCTGGGCGCATCATCCATCCCGCCGCCCGCTCCGACGAGATCGGCGTTGCCGAACGCGAGCTGTCGCAGATGCAGGAGCGGCTGCAGAAGATGCTGTCCGAGCAGAAGCACCTTGCCGACCTCGGCCTGGCGGTCTCGAAGATCAACCACGACATGCGCAACATCCTGGCCTCGGCGCAGCTGATGTCGGACCGTCTGCGCCAGGTCAGGGATCCGACCGTGCAGGCCTTCGCGCCGAAGCTTTTGCGCGCGCTGGACCGGGCCGTCTCCTATTCGGAAGGCGTGCTTCACTATGGCCGCACGCAGGAGCCGCCGCCTTCGCGGCGCCGGGTGCGGCTGCGCCAGCTGGTCGAGGACGTGCACGGGCTGCTCGACATCGAGGAAGGCATCGAGTTCATCAACGCCGTCGAGGCGGCTTTCGAGGTGGACGCCGATTCAGACCAGCTGTTCCGGGTGCTCACCAATCTGTGCCGCAACTCGGTGCAGGCCATGGCGGCCGACACCGAGAGCGCCGTGGTGCGGCGGCTTGCGGTATCAGCCGTGCGCCTGGGCAGCGTCAGCCGCATCGCCGTCACCGACACCGGCCCCGGCCTGCCGCCGAAAGCGCGCGAAAATCTGTTCGCGGCCTTCCGCGGCTCGGCGCGCAGCGGCGGCACCGGCCTAGGCCTAGCCATCGCGCATGAACTGATCCGGGCGCATGGCGGCACGGTGGAACTGGTCGAGTCGATTGGCGGGCGCACCACTTTCGCCGTCACCATCCCCGACCAGCCGGTGCGGCTGGACCAGGCCCGCGGCAGCCTGCGCCGGCCGGCCTGACGGCCCCGGTGCTGTTTTCCTGAGGGGCGCTTGCCCTTCCGGCCTGACGCTTTCGATGATCTTTGCCGAGACTTTCTGCCACGCGGCCTGAAATCGGACCGGCTTCGCGGCAGCTTCAAAGCCCTGGGATCGGGGCCGTCATCACCGGATGACACACTCGCGACAAAACTTTTGCCGGATCGACTTGCTTTTCGCAAATTCAGTCGTTAGGGAACTGCACACATTCGCGGCCGGTCCCTGGGATCGGATCGCGGGGCCGTCGAAAACATGGCCTGATGCGCGCCCGTAGCTCAGCTGGATAGAGCACCAGACTACGAATCTGGGGGTCAGGAGTTCGAATCTCTTCGGGCGCGCCATTTCTTGAAACCGCTCATCTTATTCGATCGTCGAACCCGTCCGTAGCCGCGGCGTTTGGGACGTTTCCGTCGGGCAATGCGGCCCAGCGATCCCCCATCGCCGGGAGAGCCAGATCGGCCAGGAGCTCGATTGTGAGACGCATGCGCACCCCAAAAACCAATTGCGAGATCGAGTCCGCCGATCTAGACTGATTGCATAGTGCAATCAGAAGCGCGCGGATGCGCCGTATGAGGAAAGGCGGAAGGCATGGCCAAGCTCGTGTTCGGAATGAATCAGTCCCTGGACGGCTACGTCGACCATATGGAATTTGGGCCAACCCCCACGCTCTTCCGCCACTTCATCGAAGAGGCTCAGAGGCAGACGGGCAGCGTATACGGCCGCCAAATGTATGAGGTCATGCGTTACTGGGACGACGATCATCCTGAATGGGATGCGGATCGGCAGGCCTACGCGGCGGCGTGGCGGAACCAGCCAAAATGGGTCGTTTCGCGCTCGCTGAAGTCGGTCGGTCCCAACGCCAGGCTGATTGGGGATGATCTCGAGGGCGCGATCCGCAATCTGAAGGCCGGGAGCGACGGGGAGATCGAGGTTGCTGGTCCGACCTTGGCGCAAAGCCTTACAGAGCTTGGCCTGATCGATGAGTATCGAATCTACCTTCACCCCGTCGTGCTTGGTCACGGCAAGCCATATTTCGCCGGACCCCGGCCGCCGCTCCGCCTCATGACCCACGATCGGATTGGCGAGGACGTGATCCGGCTGACCTATGTTCCTGCCTGATCGCGCGATGTGCCCGTGCCGTCCCACCCCAGTCATCGGCGCGGAATCTTCACCAACATTCATACCTTGCTGCGCGATAGCAGTTTCACTATATTGATAGCAATGCTATCAATTATCCAGGAACGCTATCAGATGCCCGCCGTCACTATTCGAAACCTGTCCGAAGAGGCGCACCGCGCCCTCAAGGTACGCGCGGCCCATCATGGCCGTAGCACCGAGGCCGAAATGCGCGAGCTTCTGGAAGCGGCGGTTCGTCCCGCCAACCGTATTCTTATCGGCTCCGCCATGTCGGCGTTGAGCCGTAGCGCCGGGCTGACCAATGCCGATTTCGAGCCGCTGGAGCAGGATCGCGACAGAACGCCGGCTACGCCCATGAGCTTCGAATGATCGTTCTGGACACGAACATCGTCTCCGAGGCGATGAAGCCTGAGCCTGCCCCCGCAGTCCGCGACTGGCTGGACGAGCAGGCTGCCGAAACCCTCTACCTCTCGAGCGTGACCGTCGCGGAACTGCTGTTCGGCATCTGTGCGCTGCCTGACGGGCGGCGTAAACAGAATCTGGCCACGACGCTCGACGGGCTTCTCGACCTGTTCGACGGCAGAATCCTTCCCTTCGCTACAGATGCCGCCCGCCGTTACGCGGATCTGGCCGTCGCAGCCCGCAACGCGGGCAGGGGCTTTCCCACGCCGGACGGATATATTGCGGCGATCGCGGTCGCCCACGGCTTCGTGGTCGCGACCCGGGACGCCAGCGCCTTCAAGGCGGCGGGCGTTCCCGTGATCGACCCCTGGAAGGCCGGACAATAAGGCCGCGTTCTTGCGATGGAAACCACAATCCTGTTGCTGCTGATCGGCTTAGGCGCCGGTTTCTATTTTCGGGGTTTGCGCGCGAAGACCGAGGCGGCGAATTCTAAACGCCGCGCCGATGCGCTCGATCAGCAGACCAGCATACTTCGGCGCGATATCGTCGCAATGCACAACGCCGAATCCCGAAGGCTCGACGAGGTAGCCCGACGCAAACGCTTCTTCGAGGAAAATGACGTTTCCGACGTGGAGAATCAGATCAGGTTCATCAGCCAGACCGAATTGCGCGCCGTTCGTCCCGTCAACAAGGAGGCCGTGCGCGTCCTCTACGCGCTCGGCGAGTGGATTGCCACCCACCGGCCCGACTGGCGCATGGCGTTTGAAGTCTCCATGGGCGCCTTCATCAAGACCTCCTACGACCCCGAGGACCGGATGCAGAAGGCGGCATTCAGTTCCTACAACAGCAAGCGTGTGGATTTCCTGCTGATCGACAGATCAGGCCATCCCATGCTGGTGGTCGAATATCATGGTACAGGGCACGATCTGTCCGACGACGCGCCGGATCGCATGGAGGTCAAGCGTCTGGCTCTTGAACGCGCGCGAATTCCGCTGGTCGAGATTCCGGCCAAGGCGTCGAAGTCGGATATCATGCGCATGGTAGCCGAAAGGCTCTCTGCCGATACGGCGTCACCGAACTGAGTTTCTTCTAGTCTAAAGCATAACCATCGGGCAGCGGGCGATCGTCGCCGATATCACGACGCCTTCGCGAGAAAACTCTGGTAATCCGATTTCGCCTGCAGCAGGCGCAGCACGTTTTCGCGTGATCCGCGCACGTGGGCGCGGGCCAGGGCGCCGGCGCGGGCGGCATCGCCGGCGCAGATGGCTTCGACGATCTCGGCATGTTCGTCGCGGACGATCTTCCGTTCGTCGAGCCACAGGAGTTCGGCCCAGACTTAATGCTGGCACGTGCAAGCGGTAGCGTTCATCACGCGGTACGGTGCCAACCTCCTGATGGATTGTATGGTTCTGCTGATACAGCCGATACTGTCCGTTCGCGTGCGGCAGGCGCAGCCTTGGAGTAGATCCGACCATGACCCTTCCCGGCATCAAACGTGCCTTGATCACCGGCGCCGGAGCGGCCGACGGCATCGGCTTTGCCATTGCCCGCCAGCTTGGCCAAGCCGGCCATGCCGTGTTCCTCACTGGCGCCAGCGCACGCGTGCTTGATCGCGCCGCCGAGCTTTGTGCCGAAGGCATCGATGCCAGGGCCGTGGTCGCCGATCTCACCAAGGCCGCCGATGTCGCGCGGCTGCGGGCGGATGTCGGCGCCGTCGACATCCTTGTCAACAATGCCGGCATGGGCTCGCTGGCGTCACCCTCGGCCGACAAGGCTTTTATTGCGATGACCGAAGCCGATTGGGATCAAGGCATCGAGGTCAGCCTGAAGACGGCGTTTCTGGTCACCCATGCGTTCCTGCCGGCGATGGTCGAAGCGGGCTATGGGCGCATCGTCAATGTGGCGTCGGTCACCGGGCCGCTGGTGTCTTTCGTGGGCACATCAGCCTATTCCGCCGCCAAGGCCGGCATGGTCGGCCTGACGCGCACGCTGGCGCTCGAAGTGGCCAGGAACGGCGTGACCGTCAATGCCGTGGCGCCCGGCTGGATCGAAACGGGCTCGTCGAGCGAGATGGAGCTGAAAGCAGCCCTGCACACGCCGCCGGGGCGGGCCGGCCGGCCGGATGAAGTGGCAGCAGTGGTGGTGTTCCTCGCCTCGGCAGGCGCCAGCTATGTCAACGGCGCGCTCTTGGTCGTCGATGGCGGCAACAGCCTCCAGGAGCTCAAGGGCTGACGGACAGCGGGCAAGGGATCAGCCCTTGCCTGAGCTGTTCCTCGATCGCGATACTTCCGGCCTGAGATAGACCGCCAGGCAGCAGCAACAGATGACCAGTCCTGCAATCGGGTATTTCAGGGCCACCAATGCCGCCAGCGCGAAAAGGCAGAGCGTAGCCAGCGAGCGGACGCGCATGCGCCTTCGCACATCAAGCGGAACCTCATGCGCCGGCATCGGCTCTATGAGTTCCCGGATCAGAAAGATGTAGGTCAGGTTCACCAGGAAGAAGACGGCGGCGTAGAAGGCGACTGGCTGCGGCGCCAGTTCACTCACCGCCATCCAAGCGGTCGCCAGCGGCAGCAGCGACACCGAGAACAGATGCGCGAAATTGTACCACATCAGGCTCGCCGTCGCCTCTTTTGCATGGCGCAGAAGATGATGGTGGTTCGCCCAGACGATGGCGATGAAGAGATAGCTGACGCCATAGCTCAGCCATGTCGGCCACAGCGCCAGAAGCGCCACGAAGGTCGGAATTTCGGGCGGGCGCAGATCAAGCACCAGAACCGTGATGAGGACGGCGAAAACGCCGTCCGAAAATGCGCTCAACCGATCGAGCCCTGTGGAAGGAAGCACGTGGAACCGTCCTTGTAGCCGTTCGTCGCGCCTATAGTAGCGTTCTCGCCTGCAATATCCATGTCCGCGCCAGCCGTTTTGACATCGTCAGCGCCGCCGCTTCGGGCCAGGAGGCCGTGCCTCCGAAATCCACCAGCAAATTTTCTGCATTGTCGGCGGCGGTTTCGTCGGCCCGTCGGCATGGACGAGGTTGGTGGGTGGCGGGAAACGGCCAACCGGCCAGACCACATCATGCTGCGCGATAGCAATTTGACCATACTGATAGCATTGCCACCAACTATCCAGGAAAGCTATCAGATGCCCGCCGTTACTATTCGCAATCTGTCCGAAGAGGCGCACCGCGCCCTCAAGGTACGCGCGGCCCATCATGGCCGTAGCACCGAGGCCGAAATGCGCGAGCTTCTGGAAGCGGCGGTTCGTCCCGCCAACCGTATTCTTATCGGCTCCGCCATGTCGGCGTTGAGCCGTAGCGCCGGGCTGACCAATGCCGATTTCGAGCCGCTGGAGCAGGATCGCGACAGAACGCCGGCTACGCCCATGAGCTTCGAATGATCGTTCTGGACACGAACATCGTCTCCGAGGCGATGAAGCCTGAGCCTGCCCCCGCAGTCCGCGACTGGCTGGACGAGCAGGCTGCCGAAAACCCTCTACCTCTCGAGCGTGACCGTCGCGGAACTGCTGTTCGGCATCTGTGCGCTGCCTGACGGGCGGCGTAAACAGAATCTGGCCACGACGCTCGACGGGCTTCTCGACCTGTTCGACGGCAGAATCCTTCCCTTCGCTACAGATGCCGCCCGCCGTTACGCGGATCTGGCCGTCGCAGCCCGCAACGCGGGCAGGGCTTTCCCACGCCGGACGGATATATTGCGGCGATCGCGGTCGCCCACGGCTTCGTGGTCGCGACCCGGGACGCCAGCGCCTTCAAGGCGGCGGGCGTTCCCGTGATCGACCCCTGGAAGGCCGGACAATAAGGCCGCGTTCTTGCGATGGAAACCACAATCCTGTTGCTGCTGATCGGCTTAGGCGCCGGTTTCTATTTTCGGGGTTTGCGCGCGAAGACCGAGGCGGCGAATTCTAAACGCCACGCCGATGCGCTCGATCAGCAGATCAGCATACTTCTGCGCGATATCGTCACGATGTCGGCCTGGTGCCTGCGCCAATCAGTGGGAACCAAACCGCCCGGCGGCGGTTTTCCTCTTGAAGGGACGCAGACCTCAAAGGTGCGGAACAATGTACGACCATCTGGAATTGGAACTGGCGAGAGCCAGGCTGCGCGTCAAGCGTGCGGAACTGTTTCTCACGCGAGCGAATGAAATGCTGGACGAGGAGCGGGGCGTCGGCATCAGCATTGCCTTGTGCTGCAGGATCAGATCCGAGCAAAAACGTGTGGCTGACGCGCGCTCTCGCCTCCGCCACATCGATCCTACGACACACTGATTGTGCGATGATTATGATGTCTTTCGAATCTCCCGAAAAGAGTGCCGCATATCGCGCCGCGAAGCTCGCCGTGCTGCGAAAGCTGATGGTGAAGCATATCGAGCGCACCGATGCCCAGGCGCGGAATGTCGAACAGGCGCTCGCGGTGTTGGCCGAGGCAAATGCTCGGGCCCGCGGCGCGCATCAGTAGCGTCCAGGTCGTCCTCACGACGCCTTCGCGAGAAAACTCTGGTAATCCGACTTCGCCTGCAGCAGGCGCAGCACGTTTTCGCGTGATCCGCGCACATGGGCGCGGGCCAGGGCGCCAGCGCGGGGGGCATCGCCGGCGCAGATCGCCTCGACGATCTCGGCATGCTCGTCGCGGGCGATCTTCCATTCGTCGAGCCACAAGAGTTCGGTCCAGACATAATGCTGGCACTTGTCGAGGATGCCGCACAGCATGCCGTGCAGCATGACATTGCCGCTGATCTCGGCGATGACGCGGTGCAGGTCGATGCCGACCTCGAGCTCCTGGAATTTTTCCTTGGTGGTGCGGTCCGGAATGGCGGCCAGCCGCTCGCATTCGGCCAGCATGGCGCGCAACCGCGCTTTGTCCTTGTCGGTGGCGGCGGCCGCGGCCAGTTCGGTCGCGTGGCCGTCGAGCAGTTCGCGGATGTCGAAGGCCTCGCGGAACATGTTGATGTCGAACTCGGTGACGACATAGCCCTGGCGCGGGCGGCCGGTGACCAGGCCGTCGCGCTCGAGGCGGTTGAAGGCCTCGCGCACCGGCGTGCGGCTGACATTGAGTCTTGCGGCGATATCGCTCTCGGTGACGCGCGAGCCCGGCGGAATCTGGCCGGTCACGATCATCGCCTTGAGCGCGGAATAGACCGAGTCGCGCAGTGTGTTTTTGGTTTCCGTGGCCAAGTTCCGTTTCCAGTTCTCCGGTCTTTCCGCCGGAAGTCGATGTGTTCTCGCATAGCTGTATTCAAAGTCGGCGCGATTTGCCACGCCCCCGGCATTGCGTCCTCCCAGCCCGCCGTCGAAGGCATTCTAGCGACGCCGACCGGTGTTGACATCGCAGATCCCGAAGCTACACTCAAAATTGTATACAAAATCGCATGCGAAATCAAAAACAAATGGGAACACCGGTTGGAGAGCCGAAAATGAACAGGACAAGCGTTAGCATTCTCGCGGTTGCCGGCCTCATGGCCACAGTCGCGGCTCCCGCCATGGCGGGCGATACCATCACCGTCGCCTCGTGGGGCGGCACCTATCAGGAGGCGCAGACCAAGGCGTTCTTCAACCCGACCGCCGATGCGCTCGGCATCACCATCAAGCAGGACACCACCAACGGCCTCGACGATGTGCGCCTGCAGGTGACCGGCAATGCAGTGAAATGGGACATTACCGAACTCGGCGCCGACGAATGCGCGCGCGGCTCGAAGGAAGGGCTGTTCGAGAAGCTCGATTACGGCATCATCGACAAGGCCGGCATCAACCCGAAGCTGGTCCATGACGACTGGGTCGGCATTTCCTACACTTCGGTCGTGTTGATCTACCGGACCGATGTGTTCGGCGACAAAGGCCCGAAGACCTGGGCCGATTTCTGGAACGTGGAAAAATTCCCGGGGCGGCGCGCGCTCTCCGGCAGCCAGGCGACCGAGACGCTGAGCGTCGCCGCGCTCGCCTCGGGCTTGCCGATCGACAAGGTCTATCCCGTCGATGTCGACGGCGCCTTGAAATCCGTCGACAAGATCCGTGGCCATGTCGATGCCTGGTGGACCTCGGGCGCCCAAGCCATGCAGCTGGTCAAGGACGGCGAGGTCGACATGGCGAGCATCTGGAACGGCCGTGCCGGCACGCTCAAGAAGGAAGGCGCGCCGGTCAGCTTCTCCTTCGACCAGGGCGTGCTGACCGCCGACTGCATGGTCATCCCGAAGGGCGCCAAAAACAAGGAAGCGGCGATGAAGGCACTGGCGATGTTCGTCAGCCCGCAATTGCAGGCCAACCTGCCGCTCTATGTCGACAACGGGCCGGTCAACGAAAAGGCCTTCGAGACCGGCAAGATCCCGCCGGAACGGATCAAGGACATCAACTCGGCGCCCGAAAACGTCAAGAAGCAGGTGCTGCAGGATGCCGAATTCTGGCGTGACACACTGGTCGAGGCGACGGAGAAGTTCAACAATCTGATCCAGCAATAGGCCGCAGCCTTTAAGCTCACGGCGGGGCAGCACACGATCTGCCTCGCCACCTCTTGTTTTGCCGCCTAAGGAGAAAAGAATCTTGTCCATTGCGCCATCCGCGCTGCCGATCAGCATGCGTCGGATCGAAAAGAGATTTGGCAGCGTGCCGGTGCTGCGTGACCTGAACCTCGATGTCGAGGCCGGCGAATTCCTGACACTGCTCGGGCCTTCGGGCTCCGGAAAGACCACCTTGCTGATGATCCTGGCCGGTTTCGTCAGGGCCAATGGCGGCTCGATCCGGGTCGGCGATGACGAGATCATCACCACGCCGCCGCACAGGCGCAACATCGGCATGGTGTTCCAGAACTACGCGCTGTTTCCGCATATGAACGTTTTTCACAACATCGCCTTTCCGCTGAAGCAGCGCGGCGTGCCGACCGCCGAGACGACCGAGCGGGTGAAGAAGGCATTGGAACTGGTGAAGCTGCAGGGCCTCGGCGAACGGCGTGTCGACCAGCTTTCCGGCGGCCAGCGGCAGCGCGTGGCGCTGGCGCGCGCCATCGTCTTCGAACCGCGCATCGTGCTGATGGACGAACCCTTGTCGGCGCTCGACAAGGGCCTGCGCGAGCATATGCAGATCGAGCTGCGCGCCCTGCACCGGCGGCTTGGCATGACGACGGTCTATGTCACGCATGACCAGCGCGAAGCCATCACCATGTCGGACCGTATCGCGGTGATGAATGCCGGCCGCATCGAGCAGCTCGACAAGCCCGAGACGCTCTACGCCGCGCCGAAGACGCAATTCGTCGCCGGCTTCATCGGCGAGTTCGAATTTCATCCCCGTCGAGTGCCGCAACGGTTCGGTCTGGTATGAGGACAGGCGCATCCAGACCGTGGGGGCGGCGCCGGCGCCGGGCCAGCATTTGATGGTGGTGCGGCCGGAAAAGCTGCGGCTGGTCACGGCGGCCGAGCCGTCGAACGGCATCAATGTGCTCGATGCCACGGTCGGCGACATCATCTATCAGGGCGACAGTTTCGTCTGCTACGCGGTGCTGCGCGACGGCCGCCAGCTGACATTGCGCGACTATTGCCGCAGCGATGTGCTGGCGAAAATGCCGGCGCCCGGCCAGCCGATCAGCCTCGGCCTCGATGCGCAGGACACCATACTGGTGGCGGCCGAAGGATGAGCGCGCCATCCGCCCTGCTGGACGAAACGACCGGCCGCGCGGGTCAGGACCTGAACGCGCAGGCATTGCGCGCCGACGCGCGGCGCGAATCACTGCGGCTGCTGGCGCTCTTGTCGCCCAGCCTGTTCCTGGTCTTCGCCATCATCATCGTGCCGATCGGCTGGCTGTTCTGGCTGTCGCTGTTCGACGAGGCCGGCGCGCTGAGCGCATCCAACTATGCGCGCTTCTTCGAACAAGCCTCCTACATCAAGACCTTCATCACCACCTTCAAGGTCGCCTTCATCGTCACCGGCGCCTGCGTGCTGCTGGGTTATCCCCTGGCCTATATGCTGTCGCAACTGCCGCGTCGCGCCGCGTCGATCTGCCTGATCTTCGTTATCCTGCCGTTCTGGACATCGGTGCTGGTGCGCACCTATGCCTGGCTGGTGATCCTGCAGCGCAAAGGCCTCATCAACAGCTGGCTGATCGACCTTGGCGTGATCAGCCAGCCGCTGTCACTCGCCAACAATCTGTCCGGCGTCGTCATCGGCATGACGCATATCCTGCTGCCGTTCCTGGTGCTGCCGCTCTATGCCTCGATGAAGACCATCGATACCGACTGCCTGCGCGCCGGCATGAATCTCGGCGCCGGGCCGGTCGCCACCTTCCGGCAGATCTTCTTTCCGCTGTCGCTTCCCGGCCTCGCCTCGGGCGTGGTCATCGTCTTCGTGCTCTGCCTCGGCTTCTTCGTCACGCCGGCACTGATGGGCGGCGGCAAGGTGATCATGTGGGCGATGCGCATGGAACAGACCACCAGCCTCTATTCAAACTGGGGTGCCGGTGCAGCGCTCGGCGTGGTGCTGCTGGTGGTCACGCTGGCGCTTCTTGGCCTTTTCCAATGGCTGCTTGGCGCGCGCGCCACCGGTGTTTGGAGTTCGCGATGAGCGCAGATGTCGGCCTGCCGATCTCGCACCGGCAACGTCTGTGGCTTTATGCGCTCGGCGGCCTGGTGCTGTTGTTCCTGATCGCGCCGTCGGTCATCATCGTCATCATGTCGTTCTCGGATTCGACGCTGCTGCAGTTCCCGCCACAGCAATGGTCGCTGCGCTGGTACGAAGCCTATTTCCAGTCGCTGGAATGGCGCGATGCGACCATCGTCTCGGTCAAGGTGGCTGTCATGACCGTGCTGGTGGCGACGCCGCTCGGCACCGCTGCCGCCTATGCCATCAACCGGGGCACGCTGCGCTTCAACGGCACCATCAACGCGCTGCTGACCGCGTCGCTGATCATCCCGGTGATCCTGATCGGCATCGGCACCTTCTTCCTCTATGCGCGCATCGGCCTCAACAACACGCTGACCGGCCTGGTCATCGCGCATACGGTGCAGGCGCTGCCGCTGGTGGTGCTGACCGTGCTGTCGGGCCTGCGCTCCTATGACATGAACCAGGAGCGGGTGGCGCGCAGCCTTGGCGCCGGGCGCATCGCCGCCTTCTGCCAGGTGACCATGCCGCAGATCCGTTTCTCGATCGTCTCGGGCGGGCTGTTCGCCTTCATCACCTCCTTCGACGAGGTGGTGGTTTCGCTGTTCATATCGGGCGGCGAGACGACGACGCTGACGCGCCGCATGTTCAACGCGCTGCGCGACCAGATCGACCCAACGATTGCCGCGATCTCGACCTGCCTGATCGTGCTGTCGGTCCTGCTCCTGTCGGTTGCGCAGGTTTTCGGGCGGCGGCATTGATTTCACCAGACCAATTCGCAGAAATGACCCATGGGATATCCAGACAGAATGCGTGATTTCCAGTTTCCCGGCCGCTCGCCGGTTCGTGCCACGCAAGCGGTTGCCGCGACCTCGCACCCGCTTGCGACCCTTGCCGCGATCGACATGCTGCGCGCCGGCGGCAATGCCATGGATGCCGCCGTCTGCGCCGCCGCCGTGCAGGGCGTCGTCGAGCCGCAATCGACCGGCATAGGCGGCGATTGCTTCGTCCTTTACTGCCCGAGGGGACAGGGCGAGGTGCTGGCCTTCAACGGCTCGGGCCGCGCGCCGGCGGCCGCCACCGTCGACTGGTATCTCGACAAGGGTTTCAATGAGCTTCCGAAACAGGGGCCGCATGCGGTCACCGTGCCGGGCGCCGTCGACGCCTGGAGCCGGCTCTTGGAAGACCATGGCCGCAAGAGCCTGGCCGAGGTGCTGGCGCCTGCCATCCACTATGCCGAGAACGGCTATGTCGTGCATGACCGCGTCGCCTTCGACTGGGCGGAACCGGAAACCGACCTGTCGGCCGACGAGCACGCCGCGCGCATCTTCCTGCCGGGCGGCCAGGCGCCGAAGGCCGGCGATATCCACCGCCAGCCGGAACTCGCCGCCACTCTGCGGGTGATCGCCAAACAAGGCCGCGCCGGCTTCTACGAAGGCGCTGTCGCCGACGATATGGTGCGCCGGCTCAATGAATTGGGCGGGCTGCATTCGCACGAGGATTTCGCCGCGACCAAAGGCGACTATGTGGCGCCGGTCAGCACCGCCTATGGCGGCCATGACATCCACCAGATGCCGCCGAACAATCAGGGGCTGACGGCGCTGCTGATGCTGAACGTGCTGTCGGGCTTCAAGCTCGGCGGGCTCGACCCGAATGGCGCCGAGCGCCTGCATCTGGAGATCGAGGCCGGACGCCTCGCCTACCAGGACCGCGACCGCTACGTCGGCGACCAGGACCAGGTTCATGTGCCGGTAAAGCAGCTCCTGTCCGGGGCTTATGCCGACCGGCTGCGCGCCGAGATCCACCGCGAACGCGCCATGACGCATCTGCCGCGCCTGGACCTGCCCGGCAGCGACACGGTCTACATCTCGATCGTCGACCGCGACCGCAACGCGGTCTCCTTCATCAACTCGACCTATTATTCCTTCGGCAGCGGCGTCGTCGGCCCGAAGACCGGCATCGTGCTGCAGAACCGTGGCTCGAGCTTCCGCCTCGATCCGGCGCATCCGAACGCGATCGCACCCGGCAAACGGCCGATGCACACGATCATGCCAGGCATGGCGACGAAAGACGGCCGCGTGGTGATGCCGTTCGGCGTCATGGGCGGCGGCTACCAGCCTTTCGGCCATGTCCATCTTTTGACCAACATGATCGACTTCGGCATGGACCCGCAGCAGGCGCTGGATGCGCCGCGTGTGTTCTACAATGATGATACGGTGGAGGCCGAGCGCAACGTTCCCGCCGAGGCGATCGAAGGCTTGCGCAAGCGCGGCCATCGCGTCGCCGAGCCGCAGCATCCGCTTGGCGGCGGGCAAGTGGTGCTGATCGACTGGGAGAAAGGCACGCTCACCGGCGCCTCCGATCCGCGCAAGGATGGGATGGCGCTGGGGTATTGAGGCGATGGGGAGCCGGTACGCGGATCACTCCTCAACTCCCACAAACGGCAGGGCAATTGCATATGGTAGCGCCAGCCCCCTCTCCGTCCGCTTCGCGGCCACCTCTCCCCCATTTCATGGGGGCGAGGAAACGCTAACCGCCGAAGTCGCGGCCTTGAAAAGCTTGGGTTCCTCGCCCCCACAAAGTGGGGGAGAGGTGGCTCGGCGAAGCCGAGACGGAGAGGGGGCGGCGCCGACGTCGATAATTGTCCGGGGTCGGAATCATCCCAGGGCTTTCTAGAAGCAGCCGTTTGAAACATAGTCGGTGACCATGAGCACGAATTCACAAGACCTCTCCCACCGTCTCGCCGCCGGCGCCGATGACGCTCCGGCAATCCTGGCGCCCGACCGCGCTACCCTCACCCATGGCGGGCTGCGCAACCTGATCGCGGCCACGGCAAAACAACTGCATGCGCTCGGCATCGGCCGGGGCGACCGGGTGGCGATCGTGCTGCCGAACGGGCCGGAGATGGCCACCGCCTTTGTCGCAGCGGCGGCCGTTGCCTCGACGGCGCCGCTCAATCCCGCCTATCGCGCCGACGAACTCGATTTTTATCTCACCGACATCGGCGCAAAGGCGATCCTGGTGGCGGAAAACGAGACTGGCCCGGCGGTGGCAGTGGCAGAACGTCTCGGCATCGGCGTACTGCGGCTTGTCGTGCAGCCGGACACCCCTGCCGGCAGTTTCACCATCGAGGGCACGACGATCGGTCCACAGGCGGCGCCCGACATGGCGGGGGATGGCGACATCGCGCTGCTGCTGCACACGTCGGGCACGACATCGCGCCCAAAGCTGGTGCCGCTCAGCCATGCCAACATAGCGGCCTCCGCCCACCATATCGGCGCGACACTTGGCCTGAGCGCCGATGACCGCTGCCTCAACATCATGCCGCTGTTCCACATTCACGGCCTGATCGCGGCGGTGCTGTCTTCGCTGGCAGCGGGCGGCAGCATCTACTGCACGCCGGGCTTCAACGCGCTGCGCTTCTTCCAGTGGCTGAGCGACGCCAGGCCGAGCTGGTACACGGCGGTGCCGACCATGCACCAGGCGATCCTGCCGCGCGCGGCGCGCAATGAAGAAGCGCTGGCGGCGGCGCGCCTGCGCTTCATCCGCTCGTCCTCGGCGTCGCTGCCGGCGCAGGTGATGGGCGAGTTGGAGAAAACCTTCGGCTGCCCGGTGATCGAATCCTACGGGATGACCGAAGCGGCGCACCAGATGGCCTCGAACCGGCTGCCGCCGGGCCTGCGCAAGCCGGGCAGCGTCGGCGCCGGCGCCGGGCCGGAGGTGGCGGTGATGGCGCCGGACGGGCGACTGCTCACAGCCGGCGAGACCGGCGAGATCGTCATCCGCGGACCCAATGTGACGGCGGGCTATGAGAAGAACCCGGACGCCAACGCCACGGCCTTCGCGCATGGCTGGTTCCACACCGGCGACCAGGGCGTGCTCGACGAGGACGGCTATCTCCGCGTCACCGGCCGGCTGAAGGAGATCATCAACCGCGGCGGCGAAAAGATCTCGCCGCTCGAGGTCGACGACGTGCTGATGGACCATCCGGCGGTGGCGCAGGTCGTCACCTTCGCCATGCCGCATGACAAGCTCGGCGAGGAGGTGGCGGCGGCGGTGGTGCTGCGCGAAGGCATGAGCGCCAGCGAAAGCGATATCCGCGCTCACGCCGCAACGCGGCTCGCCGACTTCAAGGTGCCGCGCAAGGTGCTGATCCTGGACGAAATCCCCAAGGGCGCGACCGGCAAGCTGCAGCGCATCGGCCTTGCCGCCAAACTCGGGCTTTGACGATGAAGATCACCATTTTCGGCGCCGGCGCGATCGGCGGCTATCTCGCCGCCAAGCTGGCGATCGCCGGCCGCACCGACCTGTCGATCGTGGCGCGCGGCGCCCATCTCGAAGCCATTCAGGCCATCGGCCTGCGCCTGATCGAGGACGGCGAGGAATCGGTGGCTCCCGTCCGCGCCGCCGCGAAGGCCGAGGAGCTCGGCGTGCAGGACATCGTCGTGCTGGCGCTGAAGGCCCATTCGCTGACCCCGGCGCTGGACCAGATCGCGCCGCTGCTCGGGGACCACACCTCCGTCGTTACCATGCAGAACGGCGTGCCGTGGTGGTATTTCCATGGCGTTGGCGGGCCGCTCGAAGGCACAAGGTTGAACGCGGTCGATCCGGGCGGCGCGATCTGGCAGCGGATCGGCCGCGGCGCGTCATCGGCTCGGTCGTCTATCCCGCCGTCGAGGTCGACGCGCCCGGCCTCATCCGCCATGTCGAGGGCAAACGCTTCTCGCTCGGCGAACCCTCGGGCGCGCGCAGCGAACGGGTGACGCGTCTGGCCGAGGAGATGGTCAAGGCCGGCCTGCAGGCGCCGGTGCGCGACGACATCCGCAGCGAAATCTGGGTAAAACTGTGGGGCAACCTCTCCTTCAACCCGATCTCGGCGCTGACCGGCTCCACGCTGGCCGCAATCGTCGCCGACGAGGGCACCCGCACGCTTGCCCGCACGATGATGCTGGAAGCGCAAGCAATCGGCGAAAGCCTCGGCGTGCGTTTTCCGATCGGGGTCGATCGCCGCATCAAGGGCGCCGGCGATGTCGGCGAACATAAGACCTCGATGCTGCAGGACCTGGAGCGCGGCCGCCCGATGGAGATCGACGCGCTGGTGAGCGCCGTGCAGGAACTTGGCCGGCTAATGGACAAGCCGACGCCGACGATCGATGCGGTGCTGGCGCTGGTAAGGCGGCTGGCGATGGAGCGCGGGTGTTATGGGTGAGGGGGCAGACTGAGCCATGTGGGGGCTGCCGGCACAAGATCATTGACCGGCAGCCAGTGCTCGAACTCCTCGAAACAATCCCTGGAATGACGCGTTCAGCCGCCCTCAAGCCCCGCCTTGTCGACCAGATAGAAGATCGTATTGACCTCGCCGCCCGGCATCGTCTCGCTGAACTGGATGCGGCTGTTGGGCTGAATCAGACCGAGCAGGGTTTCCGCCGCACCTCGACGCCGAGGTCGCGCAGATCGCGGCCGTTGCCGCGCCGCGCCGATTTTCTGGAGTGATAAGCCGCGCCCAACGCGGCGAATTCGTAACCCTACTCGGCGGCCGTCTCCGATGGCGCCTCTGCCGGCCCCGAAGGTTCGGCCGCGGCACGGGGCTTGCGCGGTGAAAACAGCGACCTGAGCGTGACGTAGAACACCGGCGTCAGGAACAGGCCGACGAAGGTGACGCCGAGCATGCCGGAGAACACCGCGGTGCCGAGCGACTGGCGCATTTCCGCGCCCGGGCCCGTTGCGATCATCAGCGGCACGACGCCGAGGATGAACGCGAAGGCGGTCATCAGGATCGGCCGCAGCCTGAGCCGGCAGGCTTCGACGGCGGCCTCGGCGGCCGACAGGCCACGTTCCTGCGCCTGCCTTGCGAATTCGACGATCAGGATCGCGTTCTTGGCGGCAAGCCCGATCAGCACGATGAGGCCGATTTGCACGAGGATGTTGTTGTCCAGCCCTCGGAAAGACACGCCGAGCAACGCCGCGAGCACGCCGAGCGGCACCACCAGCACAATGGCGAACGGCAGCACCCAGCTTTCATATTGCGCCGCCAGAGCCAAGAATACGAACAGCACCGACAGTCCGAAGATATAGACAGCGGCATTGCCGGTGTTGCGCTCCTGATAGGCGAGTTCGGTCCATTCATAGGAGGTACCGGCCGGCAGCGTCTTTGCCGTGATCCCTTCCATCAATGCCAGCGCGTCGCCCGTGGAAACGCCGGGCGCGGCGTTGCCCTGTAGCGGCACCGAGACGTACATGTTGTAGCGCTGGACCAGCGCCGGGCCGGTGACGTCGCGGATCTCGATCAACGTGCCGAGCGGAACCAGCGCGCCGGTCGCCGAGCGCACCTTCAGTTTCAGGATGTCGGCGCGATCGAGGCGGAACGCCTGGTCGGCCTGCGCCCGCACCTGGTAGACGCGCCCGAAAGCGTTGAAGTCGTTGACGTAGGCGGTGCCCAAATTGATCGACAGCGTCTCGAAGATGTTGGGGATCGGCACGTTCAGGATGCGCGCCTTGTCGCGATCGATCGCCAGGAAGAATTGCGGGCTCGACGCGGAGAACGTGGTGAACACGCCCGTCAGCCCCGGCGTCTTGTTGGCCTTGCCCGCGATTTCGTAGGCAAGCGCCAGGATCTGCCGCATGTCGGCGCTGTTGCGCTCCTGGATCTGCAGCTTGAAGCCGCCGGCATTGCCGACGCCGCGAATCGGTGGCGGCGGCAGTGCGATAATGAAGGCTTCCTTGATGCTTTGCAGGCTGCCGAACAGATTGCCGATGACCTTGGTCGCCGACTGGCCGGCCTTCAGTCGCTCGTCAAACGGCTTGAACCTGGCGAAGATCACGCCCTGGTTGCTGGCGTTGGTGAAGGTCGCGCCGGAGAAGCCGGCGAAGGCGACTGCGTAGTCGACGCCCGGCGTTTTCTGGATGATCTGTGACGCCTGCTGGATGACCGCATCGGTCCTCGACAGCGAGGCACCGTCCGGCAACTGGACGACGACGATCGCATAGCCCTGGTCGAGCGACGGAATGAAACCGCGCGGCACCGTCTGCACCATGTAGACCGTGGCGTAGATGAGGGCGGCGAAAACGGCCAGCATGGCGGTGATCGCTATCCGCGAGCCGACCAGCACGCGGATGATGCTCGAATACCAATGGGCGACCCTGTCAAAGCCGCGATTGAAGCCGTCGGCGAGCGCCCGTCCGAACCGCGCCAGGAAAAAGCGCGGCGGCGCCGCCGCGGCGTGGTGCGGCTTGAACAGCAGTGCGGCCAGCGCCGGCGAAAGCGTCAGCGAATTGAATGCAGAGATCGCCGTCGACACGGCGATGGTGATCGCAAACTGCAGGTAGAACTGCCCGGAAATGCCGGGGATGAAGGCTGTCGGTACGAACACGGCTATCAGCACCAGCGAGATCGCGATGATGGCCGTTCCGACTTCGTTCATGGTCAGGTGCGACGCCGGATTGGGCGCCAGCCCACTGGCGATATTGCGCTCGACGTTCTCTACCACGACGATCGCATCGTCGACGACGATGCCGATCGCCAGCACGAGGCCGAACAGTGTCAGCATGTTGAGCGAGAAGCCGGCGGCATAAAGCACAGCCAGCGTGCCGATCAACGACACGGGGATCGCCACGATCGGCACGATCGCCATGCGCCACGATTGCAGGAAGACGATGATGACGATGATGACCAGCAACATCGCCTCGAGGATCGTCTTGTAGACCTCGTGGATCGACTCGGCGACGAACTCGGTTGGATTGTAGACGATGTCGTAGCTCAACCCCTTCGGGAAGTCGCGGGAAAGCTCCTTCATCTTGTCCTGGATCTCCGCGGCTGCGGCGAGCGCGTTGGTGCCCGGCCGCTGGAAGATGGCGAGCGCCACCGCCGGTTTGCCGTTGAGATAGGAGTTGGTAACGTAATCCTTGGCGCCGAGTTCGATGCGCGCCACGTCCTGCAGCGAGATCAGGCGGCCGTCGTCGGTCGATTTGACGATCACGTATCGGAAGTCGCGTGCGTCGTTGAAGCGGCCTTGCGTAGTGACCGTGTACTGGAACGCCGTGCCGCTGTTGGTCGGCGGCGCGCCGATCGAGCCGCCCGACACCTGGACGTTCTGGTCGCGCAGCGCCTGCACCACATCGCCCGAGGTCATCCCCAGAGCGGACAGTTTTTCCGGATCGAGCCAGATGCGCAGCGAATATTCGCGTTCGCCGAAGATGATGAGGTCGCCGACGCCGTCAAGTCTGAGCAGTATGTCGCGCACCCGCGAGCGGGCGTAGTTCGAGACGTAGAGCTGGTCGTAGGTATTGTCGGGCGACAGCATGTGCACGACCATCATCAGGTCGGGCGAGCTCTTGGTGGTGGTGATGCCGAGGCGGCGGACTTCTTCGGGCAGGCGCGGCTCGGCGACCGACACGCGGTTCTGCACCAGCACCTGCGCCTGGTCGAGATTGGTGCCCAGCTTGAAGGTGACGGTCAGCGCCATCGCCCCATCGCCCGACGAATAGGACGACATGTAGAGCATCCCCTCGACGCCGTTGATCTCCTGCTCGATCGGCGTTGCCACCGTCGCTGCGACCGTCTCGGCGTCGGCGCCCGGATACTGCGCGCGAATGACGATGGTCGGCGGCGCGATCTCGGGATATTGCGCGACCGGCAGCTGGGTATAGGCAATCCCGCCGAGGATCAGCAGGACGATCGAAACGACCGATGCGAAGATCGGACGGTCGACGAAGAAATGTGCGAACCTCATTGCTGCAACTCGGCGGTCTCGGCCTTGGGCGGCAACGTCACCATCTCGACCTTCACCTTGGTGCCGGGCCTGGCGTGCATCAGCCCGTTGACGATGATCGTCTCGTTGCCGGTCAGGCCCTCGCGGATCACGCGGTAGCCGTCGAGACGCGGGCCGGTGCGCACGGGCTTCGCCGACACCATCCCGGCCTCATCCACCAGGAACACGATGCGGCGATCCTGATCGGCGCCGATCGCCTCGTCGGGCACCAGCACGCCGCTATGCGGCAGCGACCCCGGCACGTTGATGCGCCCGAACATGCCTGGCTGGAGAACGCCGTCGGCGTTGGGAAACGTAGCCCGCACCCGCATGGTGCCGGTCGCGTTGTCGATCCGGTTCTCGGCAAAATCGAGCTTGCCTTTGAATACTGCCTCCGCGCGGTCGGCGACGTGAACCACCACATCGAGCCCGCCGGCGCCTTCCTGCATGCTGCCGCCACGCGCCTTCGCGTCGCGGGCGTAGCTGAAATACAGGCGCTCATCGACGTCGAAATAGAAGTCGATCGGATCGCGCGTGACGATGGTCGTCAGCAAGGTGGAATCCGGCTGCACGAGGTTGCCGACCGACACCAGCCGGCGGTCGATGCGGCCGGACAAGGGCGCCTTGATCTCGGTGAATTCCATGTTCAGGCTGGCCGTCGTCAGCGCAGCCGTCGCGCCCTGCATCTGCGCCTGCGCCGAAAGATATTCCCGCCGGCGGTCGTCGACCGTCGCGGTTGAGATATTGCCGGTCTTGGCGAGTTCGTCGGCGCGATCCAGCTGCATCTTGGAGAATTCGAGCAAACTCTTGGCGACGTCCACCTGCGATTTGGCGGCATCATAAGCCGCTTGGTACGGACGCTGGTCGATGGTGAAGAGCAGGTCGCCCTTGTTGACCAGTGCGCCGTCCTGGAAGCTGACCTTGTCCAGATAGCCGCTGACGCGCGAACGGATGGCGACCTGGTCGACGGCTTCGAAGCGCCCGACGAACTCGTCGTCTTCGACGATTTCACGGACCACCGGCTTGGCCGCCGTCACCACGGGTAGCTGCTGGTCCTGCGCAAACGCTGTGCTGCTGAAAGCAATGCCGAGCAGGAATGCCGCCGACACGGCGGCGCGGGCAAGCCAGCCGGCCGATCGATGGGGTCGCCCGCCCGCGTCGCGATGCAATTGCCCATTCCCTGGGGTGTCCATTTGCGTCCCCGCTCGCTGGACCCGGAGGTCGGTTGATACGCTCTACGCTCAGGCTTCTCGTCGAGAGAAGAGCACGGCAGTGTTGTGCATGGCAACATGATCATTTTCCATGTGGGCTGAAATGTCCACCCTGTGGCTGCCTCGCCACTTGGCTAGAGCCAGTCGCGATTTAGCGGCCAAGATGGGGCGCCAGCGGATGGCACCTTTTCTGGCTGGTTCGTCCCAGAACCGGACCGTCCGCTTCCCGCCCACCTCAAGACGTCTGCACATCGGCGCAGATTTCGCCTTGCCTCATCACGGTGATGCGGTCGCGGTCTACCACCGGCAGATCGTGGCCGATGAACAGCATGTCGCCTGCTGCCGGTCCTTCAATAGGTTGAGAATCTGTGCCTGGATGGAGACGCCGTCGCCGCCGGCCGGCGTGCGTCCATTGCTTACGCCGCGTTGCCGGTTTGGGGTTTGCGCAGCAGGCCCGCCGCCGGATCGAAAAAGGTCTTGGCGGCGGAGCCTTCGACGCGGCCTGCGTCGAAGGCCAGCGCGTCATGCATGGGAAGGGCTGGCGAGAAGAGAAAACCCTGCGCGATCATGCAGTCGAGCGATCGCAGGATCCGGCGATCCGCGTCGGTTTCGACGCCCTCGGCGACCACCTCTATTCCGAGCGTTCGCCCGAGATCGATGACTGCCTTGACCAGGGCCTGATCTTCCACGGAGCTGGCGAGATCGCGAACGAAGTCCTTGTCGATCTTGATCTTGCGGATCCGGCTGTCCTTCAGCGAAACCAGCGTCGAAAACCCGGTGCCGAAATCATCCAGCACAATGGACAGGCCGGCATCCGCCAGGCGTTCCAGCTTTTCGTCAATCCTGTCGCGATCCACGGGCGCTTCTTCCGTTATCTCGATCTCGAGCATCGCCACCGGGACATTCTTCGTCTTCAGGCTGTGCAGGATCATTTCATCGACATTGCCTGCCTCGAGCTCTCGCGGCGAGAGGTTCATCGCGACCCGAACATGCTGACGTCCGTTCCTCACGAGCTCTTCGATCATGGCGCAGCAGTTGAGAAACACCGTTTCCGTCAACAGGGAAAGCAGCCCGGTTTCACGCGCCGCGGTGACGATCTCGGGCGGGGAAATGGCGCCATGAACCTGGTGGCGCCAGCGCAGCAGCGCCTCGAAGCCGACGACTGCATTCGTGTCCAGCCGCACCAGGGGCTGGAACCATGAGCAAAGCGTGCCTGTTTCGATGGCGCCGCGCAGATCGCGCTCGATGCAGTGCTTGCGTTCGAGACCGCGGTCGAGACCGGCATCGAAGAGACGGTATTCATTCCTGCCACTGCGCTTGGCCGCATAAAGCGCGAAGTCTGCCCGCAGCAGCATCTCCGTCAATTGCGGCCTCTCCGACACATAGATGCCGATCGAAGCGCCGACGCGCACCGAATTCAATGCCGGATCCGGATTTGCGATAGCGGCGATGATCGAGGATGCAAGCTCGTCGGTTGACTGCACGGATTTGCCGGCGGGAAAGAGCAGCACGAACTCGTCGCCGCCAATGCGCGAAATGGTTGCGCCAGGCGGAGCATGGTCCTCGATCCTGCGCGCAACCCTGACCAGCAGGCCGTCGCCGATATTGTGACCATAGGTGTCGTTGACGGATTTGAAGCCGTCCAGGTCGATCAGCATGGCCACGAACGGACCGTCGGCAAGTCCAAGCTGGCGGATGGCTTGCTCGAGCCCATATCGGTTGTGCAAATTCGTCAGCGGATCGCGCCTGGAGTTTTGCTCCATCTGGGTGGCGAAGTCTTTCGCCTCGTATTTGAGGCGGCTTGTTTCCCGGAAGCGGGCTTGTCCAAGAAGCGCGCTTCTGATCATTCCAACGAGAAACAGCAGGACCGTGAAAGCCAGAATGTAATTTTCGATACCGCCTTTCGCCGAAAGGCAGCCGATGGCGACCAAAAGCGGCAGCGTCATGAAGTTGATCGAGGCCGGGGCGTATGATGTTCCGTAGGTGACCGAACCGGCCGACGTGCCTGCCAGGACGATCAGGTAGATCGGCGCCTGGGGCGTGGTGTAGCCATCGGTCAGCACCGCCAGGAAAGACCAGGCGATGCCCGACGCCAGAGCCAGCATGCCATAGGAAGAAAGCCGCGCACCGATCGGCTTCAGCCAGTTGTCGGCGGTGCCCGATTGGGAGAGAGCAAGGGCTATGCGTGCGCCATTTATTGTGCCGACCGCCGCAAACCACAACACCGCCGCAAACCCGCCGCCCGAAAGCAGCTGCACGGCCAGGATCAGCGCCGAAAGGACCGTGCCGATAGGCATCGAAATGAAGACACCCGCCCGCAGATCGGCGAACTGATCCCGGAGAATCCCGGCGTCCACGGATTCACCCTGCCCCTGAGGGGCGGATCCTTGAACAGGCTGCTCGGAGTGCCACATGGGGGTAAGTAGCTAGGCCAGTCGGGTGAAAATCGCGTTAAGGATTTCAGCACCTTACGGTGCAATCGCCCGATTTTTGGCCCGTGACGCGCCGTTCTTTTACTCGCTGGAGCGCGCCGGCCGATCCAGATCGACGCGTTGGCGCGGTGCAGGAAATTTGGCCGGCTAAAGGACAGGCCGAGGCCAGCGATTGATGCGGTGTCGGCACTGGTGCGCCGGCTGGTGGTGGAGCGCGGGTGTTACGAGTGAGGCAGGATATGACGGGCCAAGCCTTGACGCGTTCGAGCCCCGCCCAACATATCGTGTCCAACGTGCCGATGGACCGTGCTTGCTGCCAATCCGAGAGGCGCGCGCCGAAACAGCCCTAACCCGCATTCAGGAACCGCGTCCATGCGCCGATATGCCTGCCTCCTTGGAATTTCAGCCATGACCGCGGCTCATCCCGCGATGGCGCAGAGCGACGCCGAAATGAAAGCGTGCATCGACCGGTCCGCCGGCGTCACCTCGCAAATGCTGGATTGCGGGAAAGCCGAGATCGACAAGTTAGATGCCAGGTTGAACGCGGCTTACAACACCCTGATGCATCGCGAACATGGCCCTCAACGTGCCCAGCTGCAGCGTGAGCAGCGCGCCTGGCTGAAACATCATTTGCAGGAAACGCACCGTCTTGCCGCCGATCCCAACAACGGATCGGCGGCCTTCCTCTCATCTCAAGGGTTTGAACTGGACGATTTGAGCGCACGCACGGCCGAGCTCGAAAAGCGTGTCCAGCAAAACCCGTAGTCACTCAACCAGGATCATCAGCACAATCGTGGATTGCTCTTCGCTTTGGCGTCTCATGCCTGCAAAGCAACGCTCAACTGCACCAACACGGGCCGGACGCATCCTCACAAACTGGTTGTGTTCGACCCTTGCGAGCGGTTACTAAAGGGCTGATGTCGCGGCACTTCGAGGCCCTGGATTAGTCTTGCTCATTTGCCAGCCGTGCTGGGCCGGATGGGTCGTCTCGGGATTTAGATCCGTTGAAATGGAGCGAACGGGCATGGGCATTCTGGATTTTATTTCCAAACAATTTATCGACGTCATCCAGTGGACAGCCGACGAGCCGGGCGTGCTGGCCTCTCGCTTCCCGATGTCCGGCATGGAAATTCAGAACGGCGCCCAGCTCGTGGTGCGCGAGACGCAGAAGGCGGCCTTCTTCAATGAAGGCAAGATCGCCGACGTCTTCGGGCCAGGCACCTACACGCTCAATACCCGGACGCTGCCGGTGCTGACCTATCTGAAGAACTGGGACAAGTTCTTCGAGTCCCCCTTCAAGTCCGACGTGTATTTCTTCGACACCAAGGACCAGATCGACCGCAAATGGGGCACCACCCAGCCCCTGACCGTCCGCGACAAGGAATATGGGCCGATCCGACTGCGCGCCTTCGGCAACTATTCCTATGCCATCGGCGATGTCGAGATGTTCTGGTCGCGCCTGGTCGGCACGGCCGAGCGCTCCACCTCCGAGATGATCGAAGGGCAGCTGCGCGGTGTCATCCTCACGGCCATCGCCACCACGCTCGGCCAGAGCAGCGTCGCCTTTATCGACATGGCAGCCAATCAGGACGCATTCTCGCAAAAGCTGGCGGAGGCGATCGGTCCGGCGCTGCGGGCCTACGGCATCGACGTCAAGAGCTTCTACGTGCAGAGCCTGTCGCTGCCTGACGAGCTCCAACGCGTCCTCGACAAGGTGAGCTCGATGAACATGCTGGGCGACCTCAATCGCTACGTCCAGTTCCAGACCGCCGAATCGATCCCGATCGCCGCCGAGAATCCAGGCGGCCTGGCGGGGGCGGGAGCTGGCCTCGGAGCAGGGCTGGCGATCGGCCAGACCATGGCGCAGGGTTTCGGCAACGCTGCTGCTCCGGCAACGCCGGCCCAGGCGGCACCGGCCCAGCCGGCCGAGGATCCGATCCAGCTGCTCGAAAAGCTTGGCGGCCTGCTCGCCAAGGGGATCCTGACGCAGCAGGAATTCGACGCCAAGAAGGCCGAACTTCTGTCGCGAATCAAATAGGCTCCGAAGCGAGCCCAGCTTTCCAAACCTTGCGGTGCCGGGGGGCCGGCGCAGCCAACCGCCAACTCAGGGTTTTCATGCGCAAGTTCGCCTGTCCGTCTTGCGGCGCTGATGTCACCTTCCAATCGGCGCAATCGGTCTATGCCGTTTGCGCCTATTGCCAGTCCATGGTGGTGCGCACGGATGTCGACGTGAAGTCGATCGGCGTGATGGCCGCCCTGCCGGACGACATGAGCCCGTTGCAACTGGGCAGCGGCGGCTATTTCGAGGAGCAGTCCTTCACGCTCATCGGGCGGCTGAAGATCGGCTGGCGCGACGGGCTGTGGAACGAATGGCACCTTCTGATGGCGGACGGCCGGCGCGGCTGGATCGGCGAGGCACAAGGGTCCTTCTCCATCAGCTTCGAACTGGAAGGTGCCTTGCCCCGCGACGTCGAGGCGACCCTCGCCCACTGTCGGGCACTGCTGACAAGCGGCAAGGCCGCCGCCGAGGCAAGGCCCGGCTTTGTGGTCGAACTCGGCGGCGTCACGCTGCGCGCGGTCGACATCAAGCTGGCGACCTGCCTGGGATCGGAGGGCGAACTGCCCTTCGCCGCGCCCAAGGGCCGCCGGACGGTCGCGATCGACTGCATCGGCAGGAAGGGCGAGTTCGCCACGCTCGATCATGATGGCCGCGAGGCCCATGCCTATGTCGGCCGCTATGTGGAGTGGGATGCCTTCCGCTTCAGCAATCTGCGGCCGCTGGAGGGATGGTGATGGGCGAGCAGCCTTCGATCCTGCCGTCCGCCGAGCCGGCGCCGCCGCCGCGCGCGCCCGGCAAGCCGCGCACCTTCGCCTGCCCGAATTGCGGCGGGCCGGTCACGCTGCGCGCGGCCGGCCAGTCGATATCAGCCACCTGCAGCCAGTGTTCGTCCGTGATCGATGTCGCCGACGAAAATCTGAACATCATCGAGACGGCGCAATCGGCGATGCAGGACGCCGAGATCCCGATCGGCGCGCGTGCCCGGCTTGGTGATATCGAATGGGAAGTCGTCGGCTTTATGCGGCGCAGCGATGGGCCCGGCGACTTCCAGTGGACCGAATACCTGCTATTCAACCCCTATCACGGCTATCGATTCCTTGCCGAGGAATACGACCACTGGACCCTGGTGAAGATGCTGAACCGCGACGTCCCCGGCGCGGGCAGCCAGGGCGGGATCGATGCGAATGGACGCAGCTACCAGTTCTTCGGCAAGGGGATTGCACGCACAACCTACGTTGCCGGCGAATTCTTCTGGCGGGCATCAACCTCGGACGTCACCGCCGTAACCGACTATATCGCGCCGCCCTACAGGCTGATGGTGGAGAAAAACGACGAGGAGATCATCGTCTCCGAGGGCGAATATCTCGACGCAAGCCTCGTCGCCGCCGCCTTCAAGCTGCCGCTGCGCGTGCCCTCGTCCTTCTCGGCGGGCGTCAGTCAGGTAAATCCTTACAAGGCTTCCTTCAACGTCATCCTGGCGGCGGTGGTTGGCGCCACGCTGCTGCAAGTCGTCTCGCTGACAATGTCGGAAAACGCGATCGTCAGTTTCCAAACCTACGATCTGACCGCCGCCGACAAGGGCAAGACCCTGTCCTCCAGGCCGTTCCGATTGGAAAAGGAGGGCAATATCGAGATCGATACCACCTCGTACCTCAACAATGACTGGCTTGAGCTCGACATGGCGCTGGTCAACACCGACACCAACCAGGGCTATCCGGTGTTCCAGGCGCTGGAGCATTACAGCGGACAAGATTCCGACGGCGCCTGGGAGGAGGGCAGCTATGACACGACTTCGCTGCTGCCGCCGGTTCCGCCGGGCACCTATCAATTGCTGGTCGAGCCCGACGCCGGCGTGTTCTCCAAGGCATCGTCATTGGCGCAGCGTGTCGTCATCTCTGTCCGACACGGCGTGCCGGTCTGGTCGAACTATTTGATCGCCATGGCGCTGCTGCTGGTCGTGCCGGCGTTCGGCCTCGTCAAGCGGTCGATGTTTGAGAAGTCGCGCTGGGAAAAGGGTGGCGTTGCCGAGTGATGCGAGAGGGGAAGAGATGAGCAAACTGCAGATGATCTATGCCATGCTGGTCGTGCTCGGCATGTCGGCGGCCAACTTCAACGGCTATGCCTTGACCGCGATGTTCAACGGCAAGCAGACCGCCAACCGTGGCGTCAACGAATATCACAAATAGGGGGCTTTCGATGGATGTGACCGGCCTGATCGATTTGAAACTCGTCGTTGCCTCTTTGGTCTATTCGAGCCTGGGCCTCGTCGTCTTCGTCATCGCCTTCGTGCTGCTTGACCTCTTGACCCCGAAAGTGCACGTCTGGAAAGAAATCTGCGAGAAGCAGAACATGGCGCTGGCGATTTTCCTGGGGTCGGTGGCGATCGGCATCGCCCTCATCATCGCCTCGGCCATTCATGGCTGACGGGCGATCCCCGGGCGAGTTGGCGTAAGGCGCTTTCGTGGAAATCCTGCTGCTCTTTTCCGCCTTCGTCATCGCGACCTGCGGACTGGTCTACGAATTGATCGCCGGCACGCTGGCGAGCTACCTGCTCGGCGATTCCGTCACGCAGTTCTCCACCATCATCGGCGCCTATCTCTTCGCCATGGGCGTAGGGTCGTGGCTGTCGCGCTATATCGAGCGCAACCTGCTCGCCTATTTCGTCCGCATCGAACTTCTGATCGGGGCGATCGGCGGTTCCTCGGCCGCGGCGCTGTTCATCCTGTTCGACCAGGTCGCCTCCTTCCGCCTCTGGCTCTATGTCCTGGTCGGCGTGATCGGCATCCTGGTCGGCGTCGAAATTCCCCTGCTGCTGCGCATCCTGGAGGGGCGGCTCGCCTTCAAGGACCTGGTCTCCAAGGTCTTTACCTTCGACTATATCGGCGCGCTCTTCGCCTCGCTTCTCTTCCCGCTGGTGCTGGTGCCGCATCTCGGCCTGATCCGCTCGGCCTTCCTGTTCGGCATCCTCAACACCATGGTGGCGATCTGGATGCTCCATGCCATCAAGGCCGACATCATACCCCGGCGGGCGGCGCACAAGGCGGCGGCCTTCACCGTGCTGGCGCTGCTCATCGCCGGCTTCGTCTGGTCGGAACGCATCCAGTCGATCTCGGAGGCGAGCATTTATCCGGGCACGGTGATCTTCGCCCAATCCACGCCCTACCAACGCATTGTGGTCACCCGCCAGCAGCGCGACATCCGCCTCTTCCTCAATTCGAACCTGCAATTCTCGTCGCTGGACGAATATCGCTACCACGAGGCGCTGGTGCATCCGGCGATGAGCGCGCTGAAGGCGCCACGCAAGGTGCTGATCATCGGCGGCGGTGATGGCCTGGCGCTGCGGGAGGTGTTGAAATATCCGGCAGTCGAGGCCGTGACCATGGTCGATCTCGACCCCGCCATGACGCGCCTGTTTTCCAGCAACGAGCTGATGACGGCCCTCAATGGCGGCGCCCTGTCCTCGCCCAAGCTGACACTGATCAATGCCGACGCTTTTCTCTGGCTGCGGGAACGGAAGCCGGCCGATCAGCGCTTCGATGCGGTGATCATCGACCTGCCCGACCCCTCCAATTTCTCGATCGGCAAGCTGTACTCTCTCACCTTCTACCGCCAGCTGAAATCGGCACTGAACGATGACGGCATCGTGGTGATCCAGAGCACCTCGCCGCTCATCGCGCGCAAATCCTTCTGGTGCGTCGACAACACACTTGCCGCGGCCGGTTACCAGACCGCCGCCTATCATCTCTTCGTGCCGTCCTTCGGCGAGTGGGGCTTCATCATCGGCTCCTTCTCGCCCTATCGGGTGCCGAAACACCTGCCCGACGGGCTGCGCTTCCTTGACCTGCCGACCATGAAGGCGATGTTCCAGTTTCCGCCCGACATGGCACATGTCGCCACCGCCATCCAGCGGCTCGATGACCAGCCGCTGGTGCGCTATTTCGACGAGGAGTGGGGCGATTATCTCATCTATTGAAAACCGGCGTGCCGGTTTTCAGACCGGCAAGGAACGACCGCCTTTGAACGCCGTGCATCCGAAGATGCGGGCCGGGCGGCCGATGCCGCGAGCGATGGCCATGCCATGAGCCGGATCACCCGCAAGCAGTTCCTGGCTCTTGGCGCCGCCTCGATCGGCCTTGTCGGTTCCGGGGTGGCCGGCAGAGAGCTGCTGGCCGGAAGTGTGCTGTCCAGCGGCGGCGAGGGCGGAGCGGTGCCCGGTGAACTCGTCGGCGCCTCCTCCGCCATCGGCCACAGGCTGCGGGGCGGCACCTTCGCCGCGCCGGGCGAGATCCTGCGGACCGATATCGTCATCGTTGGCGGCGGCGTCGCGGGCCTGGGCGCCGGCTATCGCCTTGCCAAGGCCGGCTATGACGATTTCCTGCTGCTCGATCTCGAAGCCGCACCCGGCGGCAATGCCGCGAGCGGACGCAACGAGGTCTGCGCCTTTCCCTGGGGCGCCCACTACGTGCCGTTGCTGACCCAGGAAGCCAAGGCGGTGCGGGCACTGTTCGAGGATTTCGGTATCATCACCGGCTACGGCCCGACGGGCGCGCCGGTCTACGACGAATACGCGCTGTGCGCCGACCCGTCCGAGCGCCTCTACCGCTACGGGCGCTGGCAGGACGGCCTGGTGCCGGCGATAGGCCTCACGGCGCAGGAGGAGGCGGAGACCAGCCGCTTCTTCGCCACGATGCGCGACTTTCGCCGGCGCGTCGGCAGCGACGGCAAGCGCGCCTTTGCCATTCCGCTCGACCTGAGTTCGCAGGACGCCCACCTTATGGCACTCGACGCCATCGCCATGACGGCCTGGATGGAGCGCGAAGGCTACCGCTCGCCAGGGCTCGCCTGGTATGTCGACTATTGCTGCCGCGACGACTACGGCACGCGGTCGAAGGATGTCTCGGCCTGGGCCGGCATCCATTATTTCGCCTCCCGCAACGGCAGGGCGGCCGATGCCGACGATCAGGGGCTGGTGACCTGGCCGGAAGGCAACGGCTATCTCGCGCGCCGCCTCGCCGAGGTCCTGGGCCCGCGCGTGCGACCGCGGGCGCTGGCTTTTTCCGTTGAAACAGGGGGTACCGGCGTGTCGGTCGATGTCTGGGATGCGGCCGAGGACAAGACCTTCCGCGTCGAGGCGAAGGCGGTGGTGCTGGCGACGCCGCATTTCGTCACGGCGCGGCTGATCAAGGATGCTGCCCTGGCCGCCGGCTTTTCCTATGCGCCCTGGGCGGTGGCCAACATCACGCTCGACAGCCTGCCGGGCGGCACGGGGGCCGGCCTGAGCTGGGACAATGTCGTCTTCGACAGCCCCTTGCTCGGCTACGTCGTGGCCACCCACCAGATCACGCAGATGCGCCCCACCAAGACGGTGCTGACCTATTACTGGCCGCTCAGCCACCTGCCGCCGGAGGAAGCGCGCCGGGAGGCCCTGGCGCGACCGCTGCCGGCCTGGCAAGGCATCTTCCTCAAGGAGCTTCTGGCAGTCCACCCCGAGCTCGAAGGCCATGTCCGGCGGGTCGACGTCTGGGTTTGGGGGCATGCGATGATCCGGCCGGTGCCGGGCTTCATCTGGGGCGCGCAGCGGCGCGCCGGTCTCGTGCAGAAGCCGCCTGTCTTCACCGCCCATTCGGACATGAGCGGCGTCTCCATCTTCGAGGAGGCCTATACGCACGGGGTGCGTGCGGCCGAGAACGCCATGGCCTATCTCAGCCATCCCTTCGAGACGGTGCTGTGATGGCCTATTCCCTCCTCAAGGCCCAACCCTGGATATTCTCCGCCCGCTTCGACCTCGGCTTCATCCTGGCGCCGGCGCTGCTGGTGACGCTGGCCGCCCTGGCCTGGTCGCTGTTCGGCGGCGTGGCAAGCGAGACGTCGCCCTGGGTCTGGCTGGTGCTCGTGGTCGGTGTCGACGTGTCCCATGTCTATTCGACCCTGTTCCGCACCTATCTCGACCGCGCCGAGCTTCGCGCGCGCCCTTGGCTCTATGGCTTGACGCCGCTGCTGGCCTGGCTGGGCGGCTGCCTGCTCTATTGGTGCGGCAGCCTGGTGTTCTGGCGCGTGCTTGCCTATGCCGCCGTGTTCCACTTCGTGCGCCAGCAATACGGGTTCATGATGATCTATGCCCGCCGGGAACGCGGCCTGCCGCCGCTCTTGCGCCGCATCGACAAGGCAGCGATCTACGGCGCCACGCTCTATCCGCTGATCTACTGGCATTGCCACCAGCGGCAATTCTCCTGGTTCGTCGACGGCGATTTCATCCGCCTCGACCTGCCGCTGCTCGCCACCGTCGCCGGCCTTTTCTATGGCGCCATCCTGGCCGCCTACGTCGTCAAGGAGGCCGTGCTGCTGCGCCGCCGTATAGGCTTCAACCTGCCGCGCAATCTGCTGCTCGTCGGCACCGCGACATCCTGGTTCATCGGCATCGTGCTGTTCGACAACGACCTCGTCTTCACCGGCACCAACATCATCGCCCACGGCATCCCCTATATCGCGCTGATCTGGGGCTATGGCCGCAACCAGGCGCGTCTGCAAGGCGGGCGCAGTTCCTTCCTGGCGCCATGGATCGCCCATCTGTTCACCTGGCGGGCCGTGCCTGTCTACATGGCCGCCCTCTTCGGCCTCGCCTATCTGGAGGAGGGGTTGTGGGATGGCTTCGTCTGGCGCGAGCATGGCAGCCTCTTCGGCGTCTTCGATACCTTGCCGTCGCTCGGCTCTTCCGACGCGCTGATCTGGCTGGCGCCGCTGCTCGCCCTGCCCCAGGCCACCCACTACATCCTCGATGCCTTCATCTGGCGCATGCAGACCAGGGACACCAATTGGAAGCGGGTGCTGTTCGCGCAAGAGACGGGGCGGTCCTGATGGATAGCCGTGTGACCGATCAGGCCCAAACCGAGCAGGCCTTCGCCCCCGGCCTGCACCTCCTCGTCGATTTCTGGGAGTGCCGCGGCCTGCGGGATGCCGAGGGCATCGAGCGCGTGTTGCGCGAGGCGGCAGCGGCCTGCGGCGCCACGGTGCTCGGCGTCATGTTGCACAATTTCGGCGAGGAGGGCGGCATCACCGGCGTCGCCTTGCTCGCCGAATCCCATATCAGCATCCACACCTGGCCCGAGACCGGCTATGCAGCCCTCGACCTGTTCATGTGCGGCCGCTGCGACCCTCGAGGAGCCTTGCCCATACTGGAGGCGTGGTTCTCGCCGGGCCGTACGAGGGTGACGGAGCACCAGCGAGGATGAGGTTGCAGACCATCAGTTGGCGCAGGTTCTTCTGCCTCAAGCCAAGATGCAGTCCGAGTCCCGCCCTAGTCGGCACTCAACCCACTCTCGCTCAAAGCCTCGGCATCAGCCGTAGCAGTTCGCGCGCCCTGGCGATGGAGATGCGCTGGCGCTGGCCGCCGGAGAATTCATGCGGGAATTTGCGACCAGCGGCCTTTCCAAGGCCGGCCAGTTCCTGGAGATCGCCGACGATAGCCGCGGTTTCCTGCCCGCTCGGTGCCTTATTGTGCGGCCGCGCCCCGTCATCCCCTATATTAGTCAATAGTATGGACTCGACCGCCTGAGTCGCAACGCTTAGATTGCGTATGGACCTCTAGCCTTCCACGGGGAAGCCAACTGAGATATCAGGATGGCTTGGCAATGAATACGTCGATAACTGCTATCACTGTAACGCATAACAGCGCGCATACCGTGCGTGGCGCGCTTGCTCGCCTGCCGCCAGGGCTGGAGATCGTATGCGTCGACAATGCAAGCACCGACGATCTTTCCGCCGCGCTATCCGGCCTTGCCGTCCATCGTATTGATAATGCTGTAAATCTCGGCTTTGGGCACGCCTGCAACATCGGGGCGGCGGCGGCATCGGGGGAGTATCTGCTGTTCATCAACCCCGATGTGCGTCTTGAGACAGACGCCGTCGATGCGCTTATGCAGGCGGCTGAACGCTACCCAAATTGCGGCGTCTTCGTGCCCCGCACCAACACGGTGGATGGGCGGTTGTGGTTTCGCGAGCAGAGCGAAATCGATCGCCTTTCCGGCGTGTCGCTGCCCACACGTGTTCGGCAGGTCTGGGGAGATTGTTGCGTCCGCTTCGTCAATGGCGGCGTGTTCATGATCAAACGGACGCTCTTCCTGGATACGGGCGGGTTTGATGAGGATATCTTTCTGTATTTCGAGGATGACGACCTCTCATACCGTCTGCTGCAGCGTGACGAGCCGATGATCCTTGTCAGTGGCGCACATGCCGTCCACGACATTGGCACTTCGGTTGCGCAATCAACCCGCTCACGGATCTTCCGGTATCGGTCGAAGATGCGCTCGGAGATCCACTTGCGCAAAAAGTACGGCATCGCCTATAGCCCATTCGTGGACATACTCCGTTATTCGACGAAAATAGGCTTCTATTGCCTGACGCTTAATCGAAACAGACTGATCAATTCCTTGGGCCGACTGATAGGTATATTTGACAGCATCCTTGACCGATCGCGCGCGAATCGGAACAGCGGCTATGTCGCCTGACACTGCCGACACCAGCGTTGCCTTGGCTGATGTCCTGCCCCGCGAGCCGCGAAAGGAAGAGGCATGGGGCGTCGACCGAAGCAGTGACGTGAGCGAAATCCACATCGACGCGCCGGGACGCTACATCGTCGAGCTCTCGCCGACAGACAGGCGGATGCCGTTTCTCCGGGTCAATGTTCGCCGCCCAGGACATGCCGACAGGATCGTCTACGTGCCGGTTACCAGGCGGACGTCCTATCTGCTCAGAAGCAGCGAAGGCGGCTTGGTACTGCAATTTGATAGAGGCGACCTCGTTGCGGCGAGCGTTAGACCCTTAGGCATCGGGGATATTGGCACGCTGTTGAGTCGACGCCGTCGCCACAAGCGATTTCAACTGCCGTTTGGCCGAGGCCTCGTATTGCAGCCTCTTTTGCACATTTCAGGAGCGGAAGGGCGCGAATTGGCCCGTGCCCTCGGCAGCCTTGCCGGTTGGGGGTTTGGCACGGCGAGCGACAATCTGCAGAAGACCCTGTCGCGGCACTTTGATGGTCCGCCAGCCGAGGCACCCGAACGCCGGCCCACCGTCGAGCCGAAGATCGCCGTCGCGCTTCACCTGCACTACGTGGATCTCTGGCCCGAATTCGAGGTGCTGCTGGAAGCGATCGATCGTCCGTTCCATCTCATCCTCACACTGACCCGGCCCGACACGGCACTCGCGGCACGCGTTCAGGCGAAATTTCGGGATGCCGAGATCGTTGTCTATGACAATCGCGGTCGCGATGTCGGCCCGTTCATCCAACTGCTCCGCGAAGGAAGGCTCGATCCCTTCGATCTCATCTGCAAGCTGCATGGCAAGAAGTCGGGGCCGAGCGGGCCGCGTATGGTCCTTGGTGAGATCTGGCGCCAGGCGAGCGCCTTCGACCTGATCGGGTCCCGCGACGTGGTTGACCGCATCATCGCCGAATTCGAGCGTTCGCCCGACACCCAGATCATTGGATCCAGACGCTTTCGGTTGCCCAATGAATGGAAGGGGGAGAAGGCTGCGTGGGGCGAGAACAGGGCGATGGTCCTCAATTTGCTGGCTACAATGGGGATGCCCTCCAGTTCCCGTCTCGACTTCTTTGCCGGGACGATGTTCTGGGTTCGCCGCAGCGCGCTGGAACCCCTCATGCGACTTGACCTGCCTTTGGCAGCCTTCCCCGAAGAGGCAAGCCAACATGACGGCACATTGCAGCATGCCCTCGAGCGTGTGCTTGGAATGATCTGCACAGAGATCTCCGGCGTTGCCTGGGACGATGACACGACGCCGGATTCCCGCGAGGCAGACCCGATTGGATAGATCCGAATTTTTGATCTTCGTAGGATCGTTGGCCAGCAGAACGCGATGGAAGAGATTTCGGCTCCGTCAACGAATTCGAGCCAGCGGGCTGTTCGATGTGTCGTGGTATCTCGTTCAAAATCCGGATGTAGTCAGGAGCGGGAAAGATCCGATCCTGCACTACATCCGGCACGGTGTCGCCGAGTCCCGGAACCCAAGTCCGAACTTCGACAACGAATACTACCTGACGAAATATCCCGACGTGGCTGTCGCGTCGATGAATCCGTTGGATCACTACATTCGTTTTGGCAAGATTGAGGGGCGCAGCACCCGACGTGCTCCGGGCACAAATGCCGGCGACATCCAGAGACCCGCCACCTATGTGCCGCGATTCAGCGAGGGGCGACCGGCCGCTTTGAGGGCGCGCCTGATTGCATTCTATCTGCCGCAGTTCCACCCGATCCCCGAAAATGATGCTTTTTGGGGCAAAGGCTTCACGGAGTGGACGAATGTGACACGTGCGGTGCCGCAGTTCGACGGTCATTATCAGCCCCGGCTGCCGGGAGACCTCGGCTTCTATGATTTGCGGGTTAAGGACATCCAGAAGGAACAGATCGAGATCGCCATGCAATATGGCATTTCGGGGTTCTGTTTCCACTTCTACTGGTTCAACGGCAAGCGCGTCCTCGATATGCCGATCACCCAATTTGTCGAAAATAATGCTCATGAACTGGGCTTCTGTATCAATTGGGCAAACGAGCCTTGGAGCCGCCGTTGGGATGGGCGCGACCAGGAGGTGCTGATCCCGCAATCGCACTCGCCCGAGGACGACTTGGCCTTCATCGAACATGTATCCGGCTATTTCCGTGACCGGCGATACATCCGTGTCGGCGGCAAACCACTCCTCATGATTTACCGGCCCGGATTGTTTCCGTCGGCGACGGAAACGGCACAGCGCTGGAGAGCTTATTGCCGGGAAGCCGGCATCGGCGAGATTTTTCTTGCCTATCCGCAGTCGTTCGACATGGGCGATCCCGCCGAATTCGGATTCGACGCCGCCGTCGAGTTTCCACCGAATCTTGGAAGATTCCCCGAGATCAACGACAGCATCCCAACGCTCAAGAGCGGTTTCAGGGGAAAGATCTACGACTGGGCAGAGCTCCTCAATCGCAGCCGCGCCTACCCGCAGGTTCCTTACACGCTGTTTCGCGGACTTTGCCCCTCCTGGGACAACACCGCACGGAGAATGGAGGCAGCCTACATTCTGGTGAACGCATCGCCGTCCCGCTACAAAGAATGGCTCACCAACGCGGTCGTCGATACATGCGACCGTTTTGCCGATTTCGACAGCCGGCTGATCTTCGTCAATGCCTGGAACGAGTGGGCGGAAGGAGCCTATCTCGAGCCCGATGCCCGCTACGGCTATGCCTATCTGCAGGAGACGCGGTACGTCCTGTCGGCTTCGACAGCTGCCGGCAAACTGCCCAGGGATCCGTCCTGGAGCGTCTTGTTCGTGTCGCACGATGCGGTTCTCGGTGGCGCGCAGGCGTCGTTGCTCGACATCGTCAAATGGCTCCAGGCGCACACGGACCTGGAGATCAAGGTGCTGTGCCTGGCGGGCGGTGAACGGTTCGAAGAGTTTCGACGCATCGTCGATACCGTCCTTCTGGATGATCTGGTTTCGAGGACCGAGCCCACCGCTACAAGGCTGGCACGCATAACCGCCTGGTTCGGCGGCAGGCCGGACCTCATCTATTGCAACAGCCTGGCCACCGGCCGCGTGCACGCGCTGCTTGGTGAACTGGGCAGTCCTATCTTGACGCATGCCAGGGAACTGGCAACGAGCATCGCCCGATACGCCAGGGACGACATGGGGGATGTCGTCTCGCGCACGCAGAGATTCATAGCGTGTTCCCCAAGTGTCCGGGACTATCTGGCGGCCGAGTACAATGTCGAAGCGAACGCCATAGACGTCATTCCAAGTGCGGTTCCGCAAACCGACGCCGATCACAGTCGTACGGAAATCCAGCGCCTTGAAAGTCGCCAACGCGCCGGCTGGCCGGTGGACAAGACCATCGTGCTGGGATCCGGCCTCGGAATGCCATTCCGCAAGGGTGCCGACCTCTTTATCGAGGTGGCCCGCATTCTTCGTGCTCGCGGGGTCGAAGACTATCATTTCTACTGGCTCGGTTCGTTACCGGAGCGGGAACGGGATGAGGCTTTCGGTACGTGGTCGCAGCAACTCGACAGATTGCAAGCGGACGGGCTGGGCGAAAAGGTCACATTTCTGGGCGATGTCGAAGATGTGCGCGGCCATCTTCTGGCTGCCGATCTGTTTCTTCTGACTTCCCGAGAAGAGCCGTTCGGCCGTGTCATGCTGGAGGCGGCATTCGCCGAGTTGCCGGTGATCTGCTTCGCAGGGAGCGGCGGGGCACCAGATTTCGTCGAGGACGATGCCGGCATCATCGTCAAATGGGCTGATCCTGTCGCGATGGCCGATGCCACGCAGAAACTGATCCAGGACCAGCCATTGCGCAGGAAGCTCGGCAGGCAGGCAGGCGCCAAGGCACGGCGGCATTTTTCCACCGATCGGGTCTTTCCGCGCCTGCTGTCGACGATGCGGAAGGTCGCCGGCAAGCCGCCCGCGGTCTCGATCATCGTGCCGAACTACAATTACGCCCGCTACCTGCACGAGCGTATGGACAGTATTGTGGGGCAGTCCTTCCAGGATTTTGAACTCATCATCCTGGATGATGCGTCAACGGACGATAGCAAATCGATTCTGGATTATTATGCCGGTGTCCATGGTACCCGTGTCATCGTCAATGAAAGCAATTCCGGGTCGCCCTATCCTCAATGGTTCAAGGGCATAGAGCTCGCAAGGGCCGATTTGATCTGGATCGCCGAAGCCGACGACGTATCCGACCCGGCTTTCCTCGAAACCCTCGTGCCATTGTTCCGCGATCCAAGCGTGAAGTTTGCTTATTGCGCATCGAAGATCATCAACGATCGAAGCGAGATCGTCGGCGACTATCCGTCCAGCCCGTACCTCACCGATCTCTCCAATTTCAAATGGAAACGCAGCTACCAAGTTTCGGCGGAACAGGAAGTCAACGACGGGCTGGGCGTCAAGAATACGGTCTTCAACATCAGTGCGGCGGTTTTTCGGAAGTTTGAAATCACGACAGATTTCGCCGAGCACCTCCTGTCCCTGCCTACGAGCGGCGATTGGTACTTTATCCTCGAGGCAATACGTAACGGCTCCGTCGCCTACGAGTCCGCATTGCTCAACCATCACCGTCGGCACAGGGACAGCGTAACCAGCCTCATCATGGCTTCCCATTCAGAGGCCCTGCTGCGCACACGGCAGATGATCCATCACCATGTGTTGCGCACATACGGGACGGATTTGGCCATCAAGCTGAAAATGGCCGAATATGTCGTACAGCTCTGGAACCGGCAGTTCCCCGAGCGCCCGGCGGAAGAGATGGAAAGCTTGTATTCGCTAAAGGCATTGGGCGAGTTGCCTGCGAGACCATCGGAGAGCAGTTCCCCGGTGGCGTGAGTTGGCGAAGTGAGCTGGCCGCGCCTTAATTGCTGGCGGTGACGAGGTGGCCGTTGCCGACATCCTGCAGGGCCAGTTTCAGCGGTGCCTCGCCGATCCTGCGGGTGGCGCTCGGGATTTCCTGGTCGAGACGGGCGAAGCGGCTTCTGCGCTGCGCCGGGTCCGGCACCGGCACGGCCTCGATCAGCCGCCTGGTGTAGGGATGACGCGGGTTGGAAAAGACCTGGTCGCGCGTGCCCATCTCGACGATCTGGCCGAGATACATGACGGCGACGCGGTCGGAGATGTTCTCGACCACCGCCATGTCATGCGAGATGAAGAGATAGGCGACGCCGAATTCGCGCTGCAATTCCTTCAACAGGTCGAGCACGCGCGCCTGCACCGAGACGTCGAGCGCCGAAACGCTTTCGTCGGCGATGATCAGCTTCGGCCGCAAGGCAAGCGCGCGAGCGATGCAGACGCGCTGACGCTGGCCGCCGGAGAATTCGTGCGGATAGAGCTCCATCTGGTCGGCCGACAGGCCGACGCGCTCGAACAGTGCCGCCACGCGCTCCCGGCGCTCTTCCTTCGAGGCGATGCCGTGGATGACCAGCGGCTCGGCGACGAGGTCGCCGAGCCGCATGCGTGGGTCGAGCGAGGCGAAGGGGTCCTGGAAAATCATCTGCACGTCGCGGCGCACGGCCTTGCGCTCGTCGCGGCCAAGGCCCGACAAATTGCGTCCGCCGACGACGATGTCACCGCTGTACGGCACCAGCCCGGCCAGCGCCTTGGCGGTGGTCGACTTGCCGCAACCGGATTCGCCGACCAGCGCCAGCGTCTCGTTGGGCGCGATCGAGAAACTGACGCCTTCGACCGCGTGAACACGGCGGGTGACCCGGCCGAAAACACCACCGCGCAGGTCGAAGCGGACATGCAGGTCTTTGACGTCAGCGACATTTGCCGGCTCCGAACCTTCCGCCGCATCCCTGGATTTCTGGCGGCCGGCACCGCTGCCGATGCGCGGCACGGCGGCCAGCAGCTCGCGCGTATAATCGGCCTGCGGCCGAGCAAAAATGTCCGATGTCTTGCCTTCCTCGACCATGCGGCCATGCCGCATGATGATGACGCGGTCGGCCATTTCGGCGACCACGCCCATGTCGTGGGTGATGAGGATGACGCTGGTGCCATGCTGGCGCTGCAGGTCGCGCAAGAGCTCCAGAACCTCGCCCTGCACGGTGACGTCGAGCGCCGTCGTCGGCTCATCGGCGATCAGCACGTCGGGTTCGAGCGCCAGCGCCATGGCGATCATCACCCGTTGGCGCATGCCGCCGGACAGTTCGTGCGGAAACTGCTTTAGCCGGCTTTCAGCTTCCGAAATGCGCACCGCCTTCAGCGCCTCGATGGCGCGTAGACGCGCCTGCGCCTGTGACAGGCTGGTATGCGCCTCGATGGATTCGGTGAGCTGCCGGCCGATCGTCAGCACCGGGTTCAGCGACGTCATCGGCTCCTGGAAGATCATGGCGATGCGGTCGCCGCGAATGCGGCGCATCCGGCGCTCGTCGAGAGTAGTCAGATCGGTATTGCCAAGGCGAATCTCGCCTGACGATATGCGGGCGGCAGGCTGCGGCAGCAATTGCATGATCGCCAGCGCCGTCATCGACTTGCCGGAACCGGACTCGCCGGCAATGCAGAGCGTTTCGCCACGCGCCAGCGTCAGCGAGAGATTGGAGACGACCTCGCGCTCGCCCTCCTCGCCGCGCACGCTGACGGAGAGGTTGGCGATGTCGAGCACCGCTCCGGCAGTCACCGGGGCGGTTGCCCCGGTCCGGTTTTTGCCTGTGCCGGCCTTCATTCAAACACGCAGCGCGGGAAGTAGAACGACACCACCCAGTTCGGCATGTCGACGATCTCGCTGATTCTGAGATCGCCGCAGACAGAGGCGAGCATATAGGCTTCGACCGGGTCTATCTTGTAGCGCCCGGCAAGCAGGTCCACCATCTGAGCAACGGCCTCCCTCGCACCCGTCATCAGATCCGGTCCAATCCCCGTCGTCACCTCATAGCCCTTAGCGTCGAGATGACGCGTCACAGGACCGGACGTGGTGAAGCGCGGCGTCTTCAGCCTGGCATCCTTGACCAGGTCGAGCTTGAGCACGACGTCCATCGGGCTTTCGATCGCCGTGCCACAGACCTCGCCATCGCCTTGCGCGGCGTGGGTGTCGCCGACCGAAAACAGCGCGCCCGCCACCTCCACCGGCAAATACAGGGTGGTGCCGGCGGCGAGATCGCGGATGTCGAGATTGCCGCCGACGCGCCGTGGCGGCACGACCGAGTGAAGGCCCATCTCAGCCGGCGCATTGCCGATGGTGCCGGCGAAAGGTTTCAGCGGCACGCGCGCGTTCTTGCCGAACAGCGCCGGTTCGAGCGAGGCGGCATCGTATTTCCAGATGTTCAGCGCCGGCTCCTTGAAGTCGTCGGCGAGCAGGCCGAACCCCGGTATGTTCCCCGTCCAACCGAAGCCGGACGGTTTGAACATCTCGATCGTCACCTTCAGCGCGTCGCCGGGCTCGGCGCCCTCGACGAAGATCGGCCCGGTCACCGGATTGATCCCGGCGAAGTCGAGCTTGGCGATGTCGGCGACCGTGCTGTCGGCCTTCAACTGGCCGCCGGAAGAATCGAGACACTGGAACTCGATGGTCGAGCCAGGCGCCACCCGCTCGGCCGGGACAAAGGAATTGTCCCAGCCGAAATGATGATGGCGTCCATGGATGGTGTAGTCGCAGCTATTGCACATCTTTTACGTACACATTGTCATAGTTGATCGGGATATGGACCGGGTCGACATAGAGGTTGTCGGCGCCGCCCATGCGGGCCGATTTCATGGTGAAGCGCTGCTCGTTGAAGACCGGCGCCCAGGGCGCGTCTTCCATGATCTTGTCGTAGATAGCGCTCCACATCTTGTCGCGCTCGACGGCCTTCGCCGGGTCAACCACCGAGTCGGCCTCGGCCGCCTTGGCGTCGAGATCCTTGTTGCAATACCACGACCAGTTCCAGCCACCGGGCACCGCGCCGGCGCAGCCGAGGATCGGGCCATAAAAGTTCGACGGATCGGGGAAATCGGCGATCCAGGCCATGCCGCCCGACCAGATCATCGGCGCGCCGGCCTTGTCGCCGCCGGCGGCGATGACGTTGGCCTGGGCGAGCGACTGGATGCTGGCCTTGATGCCGATCGCCGCAAGATCCTGCTGGATCGCCTGGGCGATGCGCGGGTTGGGGTCGGTGTTCATGGCGAACAATTGCGTGTCGAAACCATCGGGGTGACCGGCCTCGGCCAACAGCGCCTTGGCCTTGGCGACGTCGTAAGCGTAGCCCTTGAACGCCTTGTCGTAGCCCGGCATCGACGGCGGCAGCGGCTGGTTGGCCGGCACGGCGCGGCCGTTGATGATCTGGATGATGCGCGCCTTGTTGATCGCCATGTTGACGGCCTGGCGCACCTTCACATTGTCGAACGGCGCCATAGTGGTGTTCATGGTGACGTAGCCGGTGTGCAGCTGGCCGCCTTCGACGACGCGCGCCTTCTGCTCGGGATCGGCCATCACCTCCTGGAATTTTGCCGGCGGGATGCCGTCGCCGGGCACGTCGATCTCGCCCTTCTGCAGGCGCAACAGCGCCACGATCGGCTCCTGGCCGATCTCGAAGGTGATCTTGTCCAAGTGCGGCAGGCCCTTGTGCCAATAATCCGCATTGCGCTCGAAGACGATGCGCTGGCCAAGCGTCCACTCGGCGAGCTTGAAGGCACCGGTGCCGACCGGATGCTTGCCGAAATCGGCGCCGTATTTCTCGACCTCTTCCTTCGGCACGACATGCGAGAAGTTGATGGCCATGACATGCAGGAAGGTGGCGTCGGGGCGGGTCAGTTCGAACTTGACCGTGTAGGGGTCGACGACGGTGACGCCGGCGAGGCTTGTCGCCTTGCCGGCGGAGACATCGTCATAGCCCTTGATCGAGCCGAAGAAGCCGGCGCCGGGGCTCTGCGTCTTCGGGTTGGTGACGCGGTCGAGCGAATATTTCACGTCGTCGGCGGTCATTTCGCGGCCATTGTGGAATTTCACGCCGTGGCGCAGCTTGAAGGTGAAGGTCTTGCCGTCCGGCGAAATCTCGTAGCTTTCGGCAAGGTCGGGCTTGAGGTTGGTGGTGCCCGGTTCGTAATCCATCAGCCCGTCGAACAGGCTCTTGATCATCGACCAGTTCTGCCAGTCATAGCCGATCGCCGGGTCGAGCGTCGCGACATCGTCCTTGTAGGTGATGGTGATGGCGCCGCCCTGCTTGGCGTTGGGATCGATGGTATCCTCGGCGCGGGCGCTTGCCATGCCGAGCATCAGCGCCAGCGCCGATGCCGCCACGGTGAAGGCCAGAAATTTTTTCATGTCGTGTTCCCTTTCTCTGATTGTTTTCTGGTTTGAGCTTGATGCTCATCTGAGTTTGATGCGAGGGTCGATCAAGGGCGCGATGATGTCGGCCAAGAGATTGCCGAGCACGATGGCGAAGGCCGAGACCAGCGTGACGCCCATGATGATCGGGATGTCGACCCGCTGGATGGCCTGCCAGGCAAGCTGGCCAATGCCGGGCCAGCCGAACACGCTTTCGACGACGACGATGCCGCCCATGAAGATGCCGATATCGATGCCGATCATGGCGATGACCGGCAGGATGGCGTTGGGCAAAGCATGGCGGAAAATGATGGCGCTGCGCGCCAGGCCCTTGGCGCGCGCGGTGCGCACGTAATCCTGGCGCAGCACGTCGATCATCGACGAGCGCATCATGCGCGCGTACCAGCCGGCGCCGAGTATGCCCATGGTCAGCGACGGCAGCACAAGATGGCGCCAGGTGCCGTAGCCGCCGATCGGAAACCAGCTCAGCCGCGCCGCAAAGACGTAGAGCAGCAAAAGCCCGACAACGAATTGCGGCGCCGAGACGCCGACGAAGGAGGCGACCATCAACGTCTGGTCGGTCGCCGTGCCGCGCTTGACGGCGGCGATCAGGCCCATGGAGAGCCCAATCAGCAGCTCGCACAGGATGGCGCCGAGCATCAGGAGCAGGCTCGCCGGCAGGCGCGAGACGATCAGCTCGGTGACTTCGGAGCGCTGGATGTAGGAGCGGCCGAGATCACCGCTGATGAGCCTCGTCAGATAGTGCCAGTACTGGACGACGAAGGGCTGGTCGAGGCCGAGCTGCTGGCGGATGTTCTCGACCGTTTGCGGCGTGGCGCTGCGGCCGGCGATCTGGCGCACCGGGTCGGCCGGCAGGAGATAGAGCAGCGCAAAGGTGATCAGCGAGACGCCGAGCAGGATGAGCAGCGACTGGATCAGGCGGCGGCCGAGATAGGCGATCATGCCCGGCCCCTTTGCGTCGGATCGAGAATGTCGCGCAGCGCGTCGCCGATCAGGTTGAAGGCCAGCGCCAGCGCCAGGATCGCGGCGCCGGGGAAGAACACCAGCCAGGGTGCGGCCTGGAAATAGGTCTGGTTCTCGAAGATGATGTTGCCCCACGAGGCGGTCGGCGGCTGCACGCCGATACCGAGGAAGGAGAGCGTCGCTTCGAGCAGCACCGTGGTCGAGATGCCGAGTGTGCCCCAGACGATGATGGTCGGCAGGAGATGCGGCAGGATGTGGCGAAACAGGATGCGTGGCGCGCCGGCGCCGATGGTGCGTTCGGCGTCGATGAACTCGCGTTCGGCGAGCGAGGAGGTCTCGGTGTAGATGACGCGCGCCGTCTGCACCCAGTTGACCAGCGCGATGACCATGGCGACGATCCACAGGCTCGGCTGGAACACCGCCGCCAGACAGATGGCCAGAAGCAAAGCCGGAAATGCCATCATCAGATCGGTGAAGCGCATCAGCGCACTGCCGACCCAGCCGCGGAAATAGCCGGCGGTGACGCCGACCAGCGTACCGATGAAAAGCGCCACGCCATTGGCAACGATGCCGATGATCAGCGAGGTGCGGGCGCCATAGAGGATGCGGGTCAACAGGTCGCGGCCGAGCAGGTCTGTGCCGAGCCAGAATTTGGCATCCGGCGGCAGCGGCGAGCCCTCTATGGTCAGGCCGTCGAACATCTGCTCGTTGGGGTCATAGCCGGTCAGCCAGGGCGCCAGCACGGCTCCGGCGACGACGATGGCGACGATGACAAGGCCCAGCAAAGCCAGACGGCGTTTGACCAGCCGGCGCCAGACACCGGCGCGCGGCTTGGCCGGCATGCGCACTGTTGCCGACAGATCAGGCGCGATGGGACTGGTCATCGCCGCCTTCCTCATCCGTCATTGCCACGATTCGGCGCGCGGCGTCCTCGACGCTGATCTGCCAGCTCATCGCCAGCGAGCGCAGCTGTGCATAGGCGCGCTCGTCATCCGTGCCTTTCGACAAGGCCGCCACCGCGCGCACGATGGTCTGCCGCTCGGCGACGCGCTGGCGCAGCGAGGCGATTTCGCCGGCTAAATGTTTTCGAGCCTCGAAACTCTGCCGCGCGATCAGCAGCGCGCTGTAGACGCCGGCAGTGCCGACCGGCTTCAACAGCTGCGCGTCGGCCTTGTGCGACAGTGCCCATTCGATGCGGCCCGGCGCTTCGGAACCGATCAGCGCCACCAGCGGCATCGGCGCCTCGCCGGCTTTCCACGGGAATTGCTCGTCAAAGCCGAGATCGGCGTCGAAGAAGACGAAATCGGCGGCGAGCGCTTCGGGCGGCAGTTCCGGCCAGCAATCGAGCGTGACCAGGCCGATCGCCGACAATTGCCTTGTGATCGCCTGCACCGTCGGATGCGGGCGATGCAGGATGAAGGCCCTGGCGCCGCCGAGATTGGGGATGCGCGGCGTCCTGGTCACGACACCACCCGCAGGCGCGGACGGCCAAATGTCTTTGCGGGATCGTAGCGAGACAGATAGGGATCCGGCGCAACCTCATCCTCGCGGCTGACGACCTCGAAGAAGCCGTCGGCGATCCGGCCGATGATCACCGGCAGCGTCGCGTGCTGGGAATGGGCGTCGATAGCGATCGGCCCGAGCCGGGTGGAGAACCGTGTCTCAGCAAACGCCTTTGAGAATTCCGCCGGGCCGGCATCGGGATCGCGCGAGAGTACGTCGGCCATCACCTGCACAGAAGCATAGGCGGAGGCCTCGAAGGACGAGGCAAAGGCGGCCGGCCGTGGCGCGAAATACGGCCCGACCGACAGATGGCCCTTGCCCGTTTGGCCGATCGCCGGCAGCTCGCCCTCGGTGAGGTTGCAGGAGATGACCGGGCAGGATTCCGGACGGAAGGCCGCATCCTCGTCGCCCAGATCGCGATAGGCGGCCAGAAAGGCGTAGGACGAGGTGCCGATCAGATTGTTGAGGATGAAGCTCGGCCGTGTCGCCCGGATCTCGGCGATTAGACGCGAAACATCGGTCTCGCCGATGCGCAGATAGCGCTCACCCAGCACCTTGCCACCAGCGTCCGCGATCAGGTCGCGCGCCACGCGGTTCATCTCCCAGCCCCAGATATAGTTCGAGCCGAGCAGGAAGCCATTGGCGCCGAAGCGCGGCACGACATGCGCCATCAGCGGCACCAGGTGCTGGTTGGGGCAAGCGTGCATGTAGACGACATGCTCATTGGCCTCGAAACCCTCATAGGGGCAGGCGTACCAGAGCATGCCACCCGCCTTCTCCAGCACCGGGATCGTCTCCTTGCGGCTCCAGGAGGTGACACAGCCGACGACATGGCGGGCGCTGCTGGTCTTGAAAATGTCCTCGCAGAGCGTCGCGTAGCGGTCGGCATTGCTTTGCGGATCGCGCTCCACCGGCACCAGCTCGATACCTGAGCCGCGGTCGGCATTGATGTCGGCGATGGCGCGCATGGCGCCCATGCGGCACGCATCGGAGACGAGCTGATAGCTGCCCGAACGGGAATAGAGGATGCCGATCTCGATGCGCCGCTTCAAACAGGACCCCAGAAATGAAAATGCCCCGCAGCCAGCGCCACAAGGGCGAGGCATACGAGGCATTCTTGCCGCCCGGCGATCAGAGCCGGTATTTGGCCTTAGGGTATTCGGTCCGGCTGGTCAGTCAAGCGGGAAAGTGGATAGTGTCCCGGTCTGAAATTTTGAGGCCGTCGCTTGTCGCGATCCACCTAAACTGAACCCATGGGAGGTCCAATGCCATTGCGCTATGCTGTGAGACTTGCCCCGACGACGCCACGGTGCTTCACTTGAAGCTCAATGAGGCTGCTGACAACGGCGGTCGCGTCGTTAACGTCATCTGGCAGCCGGAGCGCGAAGTAATCAACAGAGAGTACCATGACGATGTCAGGTTGCCTGTCTTAGCTGGCTACATCATCATTCTTGAGTATTTCGAATAATCCCCGGTGGGTCTTAGCGTCGTGGGCTCACCCTGCGCATGCCGGTGCGCCGCTTTCGCGCGCCTTACCAAAATACCTGTCACTTCCGGGCGATGTCCTCGAAGCTGAGGTCGAAGCGCATGAGATATTTGCGCAGCCGGTCGGCATCGTTGCCGCTGGTCTTCTGCAGCCGCGAGACGGCAAAAAGTTTCCGGCCGGCGGCGCTGATCGAATTGCTGTCGCGGCAGACCGCCATCACGGTTGCCAGCTGCGCCCGGTCGAAAATGTCGATCTGGCTTTGCCGCTCGGGACCGAGCACCTCCCCAAGAATGGCCTCCCGGTCGTCGGCCTCACCGGCACGCCAGAGTTTGGCCAGACGTTCGATCTCGTCGCGCACCGTCTCCTCGTTGATGCGGCCGAGCGGCGCCAGTGTCGCCATGCGGGTCACCGAGGCCGAGAGATCGCGGAAATTGGCGCGCCACATCGCCTCCGGCGCCACGGCGAATTTCAGATAGAGGTCACGGGCTTCCTTATTGAAGGTGGCGTTCTGTCCCTCCCGCTCGCCGAAGCGGCGCAGCTCGAAGTCGAGGTTCGGCTCGATGTCTTCCTTGCGGTCTCGCAGCGCCGGCAGCTGGAAGGTCCACAGGTTCAGGCGCGCAAAAAGATCCTCGCGGAACTTGCCCTCCTTCACGCCGATCGACAGATCGCGGTTGGTGCCGGCCAGAAGCTGGAAATCCGACATCACGTCCTGGTCGGCGCCGACCGGCAGGAAGCGCTTTTCCTCGATGGCGCGCAGGCACATGGCCTGCTCGTCGGGGCCAAGCTCGCCGATCTCGTCGAGGAACAGCACGCCCTTGTTGGCCGACTTCATCAGCCCGGCACGCTCGTTCTGGGCGCCGGTGAAGGCGCCCTTGACGTGACCGAAAAGGGTCGACATCGCCTGGTCGCCGCGCAAAGTCGCGCAATTGACCTCGATGAAGGCGCCGGAAACCTGTCGCTGTGCTTTCTTGAGCTCGTAGATACGCCTGGCCAGCTGCGACTTGCCCGCGCCTGTCGGGCCGGTGAGCAAAACCGGCGCGCGCGAGCGGATCGTCACCTTCTCGATCTGGTCGATCATCTGGTTGAACGCGGGATTGCGGGTGGCAATGCCCGACTTCAGGAAGGATGTCGCCTCGTCGTGCTCGGCGGTGAAGCGCGTGGCGATCGCATCGTATCGCGACAGATCGAGGTCGATGATTGAATGGCTGCCGGAGACGTCCTCGTCACGCCCCTCCTTGCGCGGCGAAAGCTGTAGCAGCCGCGCCGGGATGAAGTGCGCCTCGGTGAGCAGGAACCAGCAGATCTGCGCGACATGGGTGCCGGTGGTGATGTTGACGAGGTAGTCTTCCTTCTCCGGATCGAATTGATAGGCGCGGGCGAAATCGCGCAGGCCAGTGTAGACCTCGCTGAAATCCCAGGGGTCGCGCATGCTGATCAGATGCGGCCTGACCTCGGTGGCGGGCGAGACCTGCTCGATGTCGGCAATGATTTGCGTGGCCAGTTGCCGCGACTGGGTCCCATGGATGAGCTCCAGCCGATCGATGAACAATCCCGGCTGCTGGCACAGCGCAACCGTTGGCCGCCACTTCCGCCAGCGGTCTTCGGTACGGCCGGCATCGAGCGTTGTGCCGAGAATGCCAATCGCAACGCGTCGTTTCATTTTATCCTGTGATATAAGTTGCGAGATTTTTAGATCACTATACAGGCTCTCCCTGGACAAGGCCAGAGGGAGCATAGCTGTCAGCTCGTTTTTATTTCCTTGTTGAATCAAATAACTAGCTGAATTTGAGCGGATCGATACGCGCTCATTCTTCAAACTGGCACGCTGCCTGCAATGATGCTGGTGTGAAAATGAAGGATGAGAACAATGGCGAACAAATCCGTGTTTGCGACGATTGCAGGAAAGCTGCTCCCGCCGGCTGATGCCAGGAACCGTGAAGGCGCCAGGGCTTACCGCCTGTCGCCGCATCAGGCCCTGGCGCAGCTGGCGGCGACGGGCACGTTCAACGCGACCTTCTATGCCGAGCCGCGTGAGCAGCTGGACGAAGTGCTGAAGCTGGCGTGGCAGGTCGAGCCGGGGTTCCTGGCGCGCACCGCCGTCCACGCTTCCGAGCAGGGCTACATGAAGGACATGCCGGCACTGCTGCTGGCCGTTCTGTCCGCGATGCAGGGTGACGAGTTCAACCGGGCTTTCGGGCGTATCGTCAGGAACGGCAAGATGCTGCGCAACTTCGTGCAGGTCATGCGTTCGGGCGCCACCGGGCGCAAGTCGCTCGGCACGCGGCCGAAGCGGCTTGTCCAGGCGTGGCTTGAGCAGGCGGCCGACTTCGAGATCATGCGGGCCGCGGTCGGCAATGATCCGTCGCTGGCCGATGTCATCAAGATGGTTCACCCGAAGCCGAAGTCGGCGTCGCGTGAGGCGCTTTATGGCTACCTGATCGGCAAGCCGCATGATGTGGCGGTGCTGCCGGACGTGGTCAAGGCATTCGAGGCCTTCAAGCGTGATCCGTCGCTGCCCGTGCCGGAAGTGCCGTTCCAGATGCTCACCTCGATGCCGCTGTCGCGGGAGCATTGGGCGCAGATCGCGGCGACGGCCGGCTGGCAGATGCTGCGCCAGAACCTGAACACTTTCGCCCGCAACGGCGTGTTCGAAGTGGAAGGTTTCGGCGAAAAGCTGGCGGCGCGGCTGCGTGACCCGGAAGAGGTCCGGCGTGCTCGGGTGTTCCCGTATCAGCTCATGGTGGCGTTCACCATGGCCGGTGCGGAGGTGCCCGGCGTGGTCAGAGACGCGCTGCAGGATGCAATGGAAATTGCGCTCGGCAACGTGCCCCGCATCAAGGGCAAGGTGGTCGTGTGTCCGGACGTTTCGGGCTCGATGGGCTCGCCGGCGACCGGTTACCGCAAGGGCGCGACCTCGGCCGTGCGTTGCATCGACGTGGCTGCCTTGGTGGCCGCCGCGATGCTGCGACGCAACCCGACGGCGAGGGTCTTGCCGTTCGAGAACGATGTGGTGGATATCCGCCTCAACGCTCGCGACACGGTGATGACCAACGCCGCAAAGTTTGCCGCCATCGGTGGTGGCGGAACCAACTGTTCGGCTCCGCTGGCACGGCTGGTGCGTGAGAAGGCTGATGTCGACCTGGTGGTGTTCGTGTCGGACAACCAGTCCTGGGTGGATGCGACAGCGCATGCGCATCAGGGGACGGCGACGATGCAGGAATGGCAGAAGCTGAAGGGGTTGAACCCGGCAGCCAAGCTGGTCTGCATCGACATCCAACCCTATGCGACGACGCAGGCCAAGCCGCGGGCCGACATATTGAATGTCGGTGGTTTCTCCGACCGCGTCTTCGATGTGGTGGGCACGATGCTGTCCTCGAGCGGCGACCCGGACCATTGGGTGCGCACGATCGAGGCGGTCGAACTCTAAGCAATTCCAGGAAAAGTGAGCGCTTTTCCGTCCGGAATTGCGTCAAACAAAAAGGTCCCGGCGGTGCGCCCGCCGGGACCACCGGAACAAATTTTCTGGGCATGACGAATGCCGATGGAACTACAGGCTGTTCACCTCCAGGTCGCGGGTTCGAATCCCGTCGGGTTCGCCACTATGGACCCGTAGCTCAGCGGTAGAGCGGGACGTTTCGTCAAACCTTGTCGTCATGCCCGACGACTTTTTTGCGCGGCTTCGGTCGCAACTGGACAGAAAGGGACTCAACAAACGGCGTGACGAATGCCTGTGGAACTACATCCTAACTTTCGGGTCGCGGGTTCGATTCCTGCCGGAGCTGCCAATCGGCTCCGTAGCTCAGTCGGTAGAGCAGAAAGGCAGTTTCACAACAGACTTGTCGTCACACCTCGCAAGGAACAGCCGCGGCGAATGCCGGATGGAACTACAGCACCATAACGGGATGCTCCGTGAGGTTCGACTCCTCACCTTGCTGGCGCTCTCTGGCACGAGCGGAACTCCCGGTGTTTCATCATCCTTTGTCGCCGCGGCGACGCGAATACATGGCGAATGCAGGCAGGACTACAGGTAGCGCGCCCGCCGAAAGGCGGGAGGTCGGGTGTTCAAATCACTCTCCCGCTCCGTGGAGCGGGGTGGCGCAGTCAAGCGTCGTCTTGCCGATCCTTGTCGCCAGCCGATTGAACAGGGCGAATGCCTGCGGGAATACATTGGGATCTGGCGGTTCGAATCCGCCCGTCGGTCGGTTGATCGATCGGTTTCTCGCATCGACTTGTCGCCCGCCGAGGGAAGAGAATGAATGGCGAATGCAGGCAGGACTACAGGGACAGAGCGTCCGCGGCGAAAGTCGCGGAAGGTCGGATGTTCAAACCATCCCTTCCGTCTCAGGATGGAAGTAGCTCAGTTATTGTCTTGCCGACCCTTGTCGCCAGACCGAATGAACAGGACGAATGCCTGCGAGACTACAGGTAGACGCGGCTCGCTTCAGGAAAGCGGGTGCCGAAAGGCGTGAGGGTTCGTGTCCCTCCTTCGCAGCTTCGCGAAGTGGCGGAAAAGATGTCTCGCATTCCCTTGTCGTCCGTCCGCAATACGCAGTGCTTGATATGGACCGAAAGTGAAAGACATGACCGAGATTTTGAGTGGACAGGATTTGATCGACGCCGGCATGCCGCAGGGCAAGTGGTTCGGCAAGGCGCTCGCCGCCGCTAACGCGGTACTGGAAAGCGGCGGATCGCAGGGCGATGCGCTGGAGGCCGCGCGTGCTTTCGCGCCGCCGCCGGCCATGAAGCTGCATGCCGCCTCCTCGATGCCGCTGCATCTCAACATCGAGGCCGAAACGCCTGACGAGGCCGCCAATGTCGAGGCGGTGATGCGCTCGATGGTCGAGCTGATGCGCACGCCGGTGATCCGCGCCGGCGCCATCATGCCGGATGCCTGCCCGGCCGGTCCGTCGGGCACGATTCCGGTCGGCGGCGTCGCGGTGTCGGAGGCGATCCATCCCGGCATGCATTCGGCCGACATCTGCTGCTCGATGGCGATCTCGGTGTTTCCCGGCGTGGCGCCGGCCGTGTTGCTCGATGCCGTTCATGGGGTCACCCATTTCGGACCGGGTGGGCGTCCGCGCGGCCAGCAGATCCGGCCGGCCAAGGAGGTCTTCGAGCGTTTCGAGGCCAACCCCTTGCTGCGCGACCTGACCAGTGCCGCGATCGAGCATTTCGGCACGCAGGGCGACGGCAACCATTTCGCCTATGTCGGCACGCTGAAGTCGAGCGGCGAGACGGCGCTGGTTACCCACCACGGCTCGCGCTCGCCGGGTGCGCGGCTCTACAGCAAGGGCATGAAGATCGCCGAGGGTGTGCGCAAGACGCTGTCGCCGGAGACCTTGCCGCAGAACGCCTGGATTCCGGCCGATACACGGGAAGGCGATGACTATTGGGAGGCCCTGCAAACGATCCGCGAATGGACCAAGGGCAACCACATGCTCATCCACGACCTGGCGGCCGAAAAGCTGGCTGCGAAGGTGTCGGACCGGTTCTGGAACGAACACAACTTCGTCTTCCGCCGTTCGGACGGGCTGTTCTACCACGGCAAGGGCGCCACGCCGGCCTTCGACAACTGGGCCGACGACGCGACCGATCTGACGCTGATCCCGCTCAACATGGCGGAGCCGGTGTTGATCGTGCGCGGCAAGAACGCGGCGCACGGACTTGGCTTCTCGCCGCACGGCGCCGGGCGCAATTTCTTCGCGCACCCAGCACCGGCGCATGCAGGCGGGGCGCAGCGACGCCGATATCTTCGCGCAGGAGACGAAAGGCATCGATGCCCGCTTCTTCTCCGGCGTGACGGATATCTCGGAGCTGCCGAGCGCCTACAAGAACGCGGCCTCGATGCGCCGCCAGATCGAGCACTTTGGTCTGGCAGAGGTCGTCGACGAGGTGCTGCCTTATGGCTGCATCATGGCCGGCGACTGGGAAGCCAACGCGCCCTGGCGCAAGAAGCGGGAAGCGCGCCAGCAGCAGGGGCGTTAGCCGGAAACAGGATGCGGGCCGCAAGGTCCGCATCCGCCAACACGCGATCAGTGCCCTTGCAACTGCTTCCGGCGCCAGGCGGCGGGTGCCTCGCCGACCCGCTCACGAAAGAACCTGGAGAAATAGGCGGGATCATCAAAACCGATCTCGTAGGCGATGTCTTCGACCGTGCGCACCGTGAACAGCAGCAGGCGTTTGGCTTCCAGCAGCCGCCGTTCGCTGACCACCCGCTTGACGCCGCTGCCCAGCACCGCATGGGCGGCCTTGTCGAGAAGATGCGGTGTCGTGGCCAGCGTCTCGACGTAGCGGTCGACTGGCCAGTTGTCGCGGAAGTGTGCGTCGACAAGCCGGCGCAGGCCGAGTGCCAGAGAAGCTTCAGAGGATTGGGCGGCTGCGACGGTCGCCGGAGCGAGACGTGCTATGTGGGAGAGTGCGACAGCGATCAGCGACGGCAGGACCTTGTCATTGCCAGACTGCGCCTCGGCGTATTCGGCGGCGATCATGTCCAGCACCGTCGCCAACCTCTTCCACGCGGGACGGTCCGGCAGGCCATCGGTAAAGACCGGCCTGTCCAAGGGCAGCAGGCTGTGACCGGCGATTGCGGCGAGCGCATCGTCGGCGACCGAGACGACGATGGCGTCGGTGCCGGGACCGATCGAGAAGCCATGCACGACATTGCTCGGCACGAAGCTGACGGCGGGTGCCGAAAAGTCCCAGGACCGGTCCTCGATGCGATAGGTGCCGGAGCCGCTGGTCCAGTAGGTGATCTGGCCCATCTGCGGATGCTTGTGCGCCGCGACCTGACCGAGATGGATGTTGCCGCGCGCCAGCACTGTTTCGACGTGCAGGAAGCCGACATCGAGCGGCCGCACCGGCTCGCCATAGACGAAGAAATCGGGAATGGAACTCTGGCTCATGGCGCCGGAAAAAGTCCAATCGGTTTTGCCGTTCCGTCCATAACCGATCCTCAGGCCAGGCGCTAGGATCGGCGTGACAAGTGGAGGAACATCATGCGGTCAGAAGATTATCGTGCGGACAAAGCATGCCCATTCACCGGGGCCGAATATCTGGAGAGCCTGCGCGACGGCCGCGAGGTCTATATCAACGGCGAACGCATCGCCGATGTCACCACGCATCCGGCGATGCGCAATTCGGCGCGGTCGCTGGCACGGCTCTACGATGCGCTGCATGATCCGAAACGGCGCGATACGCTGACCTCGGCCACCGACACCGGTTCGGGCGGCTACACGCATAAATATTTCCGCGTCGCCAAATCCTCGGGCGAACTCGTTGCCCAGCAGACGGCGATCGCCGAGTGGTCGCGCATGTCTTATGGCTGGATGGGGCGCACGCCCGACTACAAGGCGGCGCTGATGAACACGCTCGGCGCCAATGCCGACTGGTACGGGCCGTTCAAGGATAATGCGCTGTCCTGGCACAAACGTGCCCAGGAAGCCGTGCTGTTCATGAACCACGCCATCGTCAACCCGCCGATCGACCGACACAAGCCGGCCGAGCAGGTGAAGGATGTGTTCGTCCACATCACCAAGGAGACGGATGCCGGCATCTATGTCTCGGGCGCCAAGGTGGTGGCGACGTCGTCGGCGCTGACGCACTACAATTTCCTGGCGCAGGGCTCGGCGACGGTCACCGAGGATCCGTCGCTGTCGGTGATGTTCATCGTGCCGATGAACGCGCCGGGGATCAAGATGTTCTGCCGCGTCTCCTATGAGCAGACGGCCAACACGGTGGCAGCCCCCTTTGACTATCCGCTGTCGTCGCGCTTCGACGAGAACGACGCGATCCTGGTGCTCGACAATGTCTTCATCCCCTGGGAGGACGTGCTGGTGCTGCGCGATGCGCAGAAGATCCTGTCGTTCCATCCGGCGTCGGGGTTCATGCATGGCTATTGCTTCCAGGGCTGCACGCGTTTTGCCGTCAAGCTCGACTTCCTCGCCGGCCTGCTGGCCAAGGCGCTGCGCGCCACCGGCGGCGATGCTTTCCGCCGGCAACCAGGCCGCACTTGGCGAGGTGATTGCGCTCAGGCACATGTTCTGGAGCTTTTCCAATGCCATGGCCTATAACCCGATCCCGTGGGCGAATGGCGCGGTGCTGCCCAATCTCGACGCCGCACTTGCCTACCGGACCTTCATGTCGGAGGCCTATCCGCGCGTCATCGACACGGTGCGCCGCGTGATCGCGTCGGGGCTGATCTACCTGCCGTCTTCGGTGCGCGACTTCAACAATCCCGAGATCGACAAATATCTGGCGCAATATGTGCGCGGCTCCAACGACATGGGCCATGTCGAGCGCATCAAGATCATGAAGCTGCTGTGGGACGCGACCGGCACCGAGTTCGGGGGCCGCCACGCGCTTTATGAACTCAATTATGCCGGCGCGCCGGAAGAGGTGCGGCTGCAGGTGCTGAAGGGCGCCGAACGCGGCGGGCGGCTGAAGGCAATGGAGGAGCTCGTCGACTCTTGCATGGCCGACTATGACGAGAATGGCTGGACGGGCGACACCTGGCTCGATCCACTTGCTTCGCCGGCTGGGTGAACGCCGATGGCCACGCAGATTTCGAAAACCGATTTCCGCGACGCCATGGCAAGGGTCTGCGCGCCGGTCAACATCGTCACGACCGATGGGCCGGCGGGGCGCGGCGGCTTCACCGCCACCGCCATGTGCAGCGTTTCCGACGAGCCGCCGACGCTCTTGGTGTGCATGAACGGGCGTTCGACGCAGGCCGCCATGTTCCTCGCCAACCGGCGCTTCTGCGTCAACGTGCTGACGCATGACCATATGCATCTGGCGGGAAAGTTCGCCGGCGCGACCAGGGACATGGAGGCACGCTATTCGGCGGCGCGCTGGCAGACGCTGACATCGGGCACGCCGGCGCTGTCGGACGCGATCGTCAATTTCGATTGCGAGATCGAGGACGTGCACATCGTCGGCACGCACAATGTCATGATCGGCCGCGTCATCGATGTCAGGCACGGCAGCGGCGGTTCGGCGCTGCTCTATGTCGACCGCAACTACACGCAGCCGACGCGGCTGGGGAGTTTTGGCGGGTGAGCCTCAGCTCTCGCCGTCGATCAGCGTCTCCAGCAGGTCGAGCAACTGCTCCAATTTCTCATGGCCGAAGCGCCGCTCGATGTCGTCATAGATGACGCGGCGCTCGGGCGACAGGGCGTCGATCAGGGCGGAGCCGGCCGGGGCGATGGTCAGGACAACGCGGCGACCGTCGCCTTCCGCCTTGTTGCGGGTGATGAATTTTCGACCCTCGAGTGCCTTGATGATGCGTGTCAGGCTGGGTGGCAGCACCGAGGCGCGATCGGCCAGCTCCGTCGCCTCGACCGAGCCGGCCTCGCTCAGCACGCGCAGCACGCGCCATTGCTGTTCGGTCACGTCATGCGCGGCGAGCATCGGGCGAAACCGCGCCATCACCACTTCGCGGGCATGAAGGAGCGCCATTGGCAAGGAGCGGCGGGTGTTTTCCGGCAGCAAGTGAAATTCTCTCCAACGCTGGCTTGCGATCGGCGGCAGGCTTCGCCGGGCGCTTGCTCTCAAAGCCCGTTACAGTCATCCCGTATCGTCGCCTCAGGCCGGATGCAAGGCTTGACTTCGGCGACACCCCATGTAATTAACGCGCTAACTACAACAATGCAAGCGACCAGGGAACGAAACGCCGTGCCGCACTTCTCCATCGAGTATTCGGCCAATCTCGATGCCAAGGTCGACATGGGCGAATTGTGCGCGCTGGTGTTGCGCACCGTGCTCGACACCGGGCTGTTCGAGACCGGCGCGGTGCGGGTGCGGGCCTTTCGCGCCGAGGCCTATGCCATTGCCGACAGCCTGCTGGAAAACGCCTTTCTCGACATGTCGTTTCGCATCGGCACCGGCCGCAGCGCCGAGGACAAGAAGCGGACCGGCGAGGCTGTGTTCGCGGCGGTGAGCCAATATCTGGCCGCGCTGTTCGAGACCCCGCATTTCGCTCTGTCGCTGGAGATCCGGGAAATCGACCCGGTGCTGAGCTGGAAGAAGAATGCAATCCACCCGCGGCTGCGTGGCAAGTGACGGAAAACTGACATGTCCGACCTCGAAGGCAATCTGAAAAAGGCCGAGGCCTATCTCGCCCGCTTCAAGAAAGACGGCGTGCTGAACCAGATCGGCGGCGAAGCGGTGCCGGCCGCCGACGGTTCGACCTTCGAGACGCTGTCGCCGGTCGACTTGAAGCCGCTGGCCAAGGTCGCTCGCGGCGGCACCGCCGACATCGACCGAGCCGCCAAGGCGGCAAAAGCAGCATTCCCGGCCTGGGCCGCCATGCCTGGCGGGGCACGCAAGAAGCTGCTGCACAGAATTGCCGACGCGATCGAGGCGCGCGCCGAAGAGATCGCCTTCGTCGAATGCATGGACACCGGCCAGGCGCTGAAATTCATGGCCAAGGCGGCGTTGCGGGGTGCCGAAAATTTCCGCTTCTTCGCCGACCGTGCGCCGGAAGCGCGCGACGGCGAGACGCTGCGCACGACAGGCCAGGTCAACATCACCACCCGCGTGCCGATCGGCCCGGTCGGCATCATCACGCCGTGGAACACACCGTTCATGCTGTCGACCTGGAAGATCGCACCGGCGCTGGCGGCAGGCTGCACCGTCGTTCATAAGCCGGCTGAATTCTCGCCGCTGACCGCGCGGCTGCTGGTCGAGATCGCCGAGGAAGCCGGCCTGCCGAAAGGCGTGTGGAATCTGGTCAACGGCCTTGGCGAGCATGCCGGCAAGGCGCTGACCGAGCACCCTGACATCAAGGCGATCGGCTTTGTCGGCGAAAGCCGCACCGGCTCGATGATCATGAAACAGGGCGCCGACACGCTGAAGCGCGTGCATTTCGAGCTCGGCGGCAAGAATCCGGTGATCGTCTTTGCCGACGCCGACCTCGAACGCGCGGCGGATGCGGCGGTGTTCATGATCTACTCGCTCAACGGCGAACGCTGCACCTCGTCGTCGCGCCTTCTCGTCGAAGCCTCGATCTATGACCAGTTCAGCGATCTGGTGGCGGAGAAGGCCAAGCGCATCAAGATCGGTCACCCGCTCGATCCGAAGACCGTGGTCGGCCCGCTGATCCATCCGGTGCACGAGGAGAAAGTGCTGTCCTATATCGAGATCGGCAGATCGGAGGGCGCGGTGGTTGCCGCCGGCGGCGGCAAGTTCGCCGGCCCGGGCGGCGGCTGCTATGTCAGCCCGACGCTGTTCACCGGCGCCACCAACAGGATGCGCATCGCCCAGGAGGAGATTTTCGGGCCGGTGCTGACGGCCATCGCCTTCAAGGACGAGGCGGAGGCGCTGGCGCTCGCCAACGACACGCAATATGGCCTGACCGGCTATCTCTGGACCTCTGACGTGACCCGCGCCTTCCGTTTCACCGATGCGCTGGAGGCCGGCATGATCTGGGTCAATTCGGAAAATGTGCGGCATCTGCCGACGCCATTCGGCGGCGTCAAGAATTCCGGCATCGGCCGCGACGGCGGCGACCATTCCTTCGACTTCTACATGGAGACGAAGAACGTCGCCTTTGCGACGACGGCGCACGCGATCCAGAAACTCGGCGGCTGACGGAGGAAATCAGATGCCCTTGCCCAAGCCCAACCTCTATCCCGCCTTCAACATCGTGCGCCTCAGCCATGTCGAACTGGCGGTGACCGACCTTGCCAAATCCCGCGCCTTCTATGTCGACACGCTTGGCCTGCAGGTCACCGACGAGACCTCAGGCGCAATCTACCTGCGCGCCATGGAAGAGCGTGGCCATCATTGCATCGTGCTGCGCAAGGCGACGACGCCGGAAGCGCGCGACCTCGGCTTCAAGGTTTTTTCGGATGACGACCTCGACAAGGCGGTGCACTTCTTCAAGGGCAAGGGCCTGCCGGTGGAATGGGTCGAGCGGCCCTACCAGTCGCGGACCTTCCGCACGCGTGACCCGCACGGCATACCGCTGGAATTCTACGCCCAGATGGAAAGGCTGCCGCCGATCCATCAGAAGTATGCGCTCTACAAGGGTGTGAAGCCGCTGCGTATCGACCACTTCAACTGCTTCTCGCCCAATGTCGACGAATCCGTCGCCTTCTACAACGAGCTCGGTTTTCGCGTGACCGAATACACCGAGGATGCCTCAAGCGGGAAGCTGTGGGCGGCGTGGACGCACCGCAAGGGCGGTGTCCACGACATCGCCTTCACCAATGGCGTCGGCCCGCGCCTGCACCACGTCGCCTTCTGGGTGCCGACGCCGCTCAACATCATCGACCTGCTCGATTTGATGGCGACGACGGGCTATTTGCCGAACATCGAACGCGGCCCCGGCCGGCACGGCATTTCCAACGCCTTCTTCCTCTATGTCCGGGACCCGGACAACCACCGCATCGAGATCTATTGCTCGGACTACCAGACGGTCGATCCTGACCTCGAGCCGATCAAATGGGACCTCAAGGACCCGCAGCGCCAGACGCTGTGGGGCGCGCCGGCGCCGAAAAGCTGGTTCGAGGAAGGCAGCAGCTTTGCCGGCGCAGTGGCACGCCAGCCGGACCTGACGGCATCGCCGATCATTGCGCCGTGAGCAGCACCATGAACCGGCTCGCCACCTTCACCATCAACGGCAAGACCCGCTATGGCGCGGTCACCGACAAGGGTGTCATCGACCTGTCGGCTCGCCACAGCCAGTGGCCGACATTGCGCGAAGTGATCGAAGCCGGCGCCTTGCGGCGGCTGGCGGAAGAGGCCGAGGCCTTTGCGGTCGATTTCCCGCTCGACGCCATCGCCCACGACATCCCGATCCCGTCGCCGGAGAAGATCATCTGCGTCGGCGTCAACTATCCGGACCGCAACGAGGAGTACAAGGACGGGCAGGCGGCACCCTCTAACCCGTCGCTGTTCATCCGCTTCCCCCGTTCCTTCGTCGGCCATGGCACGCCGCTGGTGCGGCCGCCGGAATCACCGCAGCTCGACTATGAGGGCGAGATCGTCATCGTCATCGGCAAAAGCGGGCGGCGCATCGCCGAGGCGGATGCGCTCGGTCACATCGCGGCGCTGTCGCTGTGCAACGAGGGCACCATCCGCGACTGGGTGCGGCACGCCAAGTTCAACGTCACGCAAGGCAAGAATTTCGACCGCACCGGGTCGATCGGGCCGTGGCTGGTGCCGTTCACGGACGAGGCGCAGATCGCCGATATCGCGCTCTCCACTCGCGTCAATGGCGAATTGCGCCAACAGGACCGCACCAGCCGGATGATCTTTTCCTTCCGCAAGATCATCAACTACATCTCGACCTTCACCACGCTGATGCCGGGCGATATCATCGTCACTGGCACACCGACCGGCGCCGGCGCCCGCTTCGACCCGCCGATCTGGCTGAAGCCGGGCGATGTGATCGAGGTCGAGGCCGACGGTATCGGTGTGCTCAGAAACGGCGTCGTCGACGAGGCAGCTTCATGACCCCGGAGCAGGTGGAAGACGCCGCGGCCCGGCTGTTCGAGGCCGAGCGTTCGCGCCGGCAGATCCGGCTGCTCAGCCTCGATTTCCCAGAGGCGACGATGGAGGACGCCTATCGCGTCCAGGCGGCGCTGGTGAAACGCAAGACCGATTCCGGGCTGACGCCGAAGGGCTGGAAGATCGGCCTGACCTCCAAGGCGATGCAATATGCGCTGGCCATCGACACGCCAGATTCGGGTGTGCTGTTCGACGACATGTTCTTCAACGACGGCGCGACGATTCCGGCCGGCCGCTTCATCCAGCCGCGCGTCGAGGCCGAGATCGCCTTCGTCATGAAAGCGCCGCTCAAGGGTCCCGGCGTGACGATCTTCGACGTGCTCAACGCCACCGACTACATCACGCCGGCGCTTGAAATCCTCGATACGCGCATCGAGCGCGTCAATGCCGAGACAAAGAAGGTGCGTACCTTCTTCGACACGATCTCCGACAATGCCGCCAATGCCGGCATCGTCATCGGTGGCCGGCCGCAGCGGCCCGATGAAGCCGATATGCGCTGGATCGGTGCCATCGTCTCGCGCAATGCCGAGGTCGAGGAGACCGGGCTTGGCGCCGGCGTGCTCAACCATCCGGCCATGGGCATCGCCTGGCTGGCCGACCGGCTCGGCCGCTACGGCATGTCGATCGCGGCTGGCGAGGTCGTGCTGTCGGGCTCCTTCGTCCGCCCGGTCGAGGCGCGGCCGGGTGACACGATCGTCGCCGATTTTGGCAGCTCGGGAACGGTCAGCATCCATTTCGCCAAGGACTGACGGTTCGGCAACTCATGCGCCGTGCAGATAGGCCGCCACCACGCCGGCGGCGATGGTCGAGATGCGCATGCCGGCTTCGCGGGTAATGTCGCCCTCGACGCGGCTCTGCACCCAGCCAAGGAAGGCAAAGGCGCGTAACGCGGAAAACAGCGGCAAGGCCGCGACGTCCTGCGGCGTCAGCTCCCGCTCTTGCCGGTAGCCGTCAAGCAGTGACGCCTCGATCAGCGGATAGATCGCCTCCTCGCGGTTCTGGTAGAGCGCGACGGCAAGATCGTAGGCGTGCCAGCCATGGCCGCAATCGTCGAAGTCGATGATCTCTATGGTGTCGCCGTCGAGCAGCACGTTCTCGCGCACCAGATCGGCATGGATCAGGCCGAAATTGCGCGGGCTGCGCTCATGCCGCGACAGTGCCGCGACCGCTTTCTTGTGGGCACGCCGGACCAGGTCGCGATTGGCATCGTCCAGAAACGGGCAGGTCTCGAAGCGGCCCCAGGTCGGGTTTGGGCCGAAGAAACCGTCGAAATCCCAGGCGTGGCGGGCAAAACCTTGTGGTGGCACCCAGTTAGCGGCGGCATTGTGCATGCGCGCGATGGTTCGTCCTATGGCGGTGAAGACTTCTCGCGCGCGTTGCGGCGTGTAATCAAGCGGCACGCCGCGCGCGCCGACGGCGCGGCCTTCAAGCCAGCTCAGGCAATCGACCTGACGCGGCGTCGAGGTGCCGATGCCGACCGGCACGAATAGATCGCCGGCTAAAGTCGGCACCGGGGATGGCGTGGCGACACCGGCCGATTGCAGGAAGGCCATCCATTGCAGTTCCGAGCGCAGCGCGGCGTCCGTGTGATAACCAAGCCGATGGATGCGCATGGCTGCCGGCCGGCCATCGGCCAGGCAGACGCGGAAGACCGCGTTCTCGCGGTATTTCAGCAGCTCTGGCTCAGCGTTGCGGACGCCCCAATGCTCGAGCGCATGCCGGGCAAGCGCCGTGACATCCGCCGCCGTCTCAGGCTCGGATCGCGCGGAAACCACGTTCACGCCGTCACTCCGCCGACTTCGCCGAGCACCTCGTCGAGCGTTCCGATCAGCAGCTGGGCATTGGCGCGGGAAAACGGCATTGGTGGGCGGATCTTCAGCACATTGCCATGGATGCCGGTCTTGCCCATCAACACGCCACGGTCACGCATAGCGTTGATGACGCGCCCGGCGATATCGGGCGCGGGCTCGCGGGTTTCACGGTCGCGGACCAGCTCGGCGCCGAAGAACAGGCCGGCGCCTCTGACCTCGCCGATGCAGTCGTGGCGATCGGCCAGCGGCCGTAAGAGGTCCAGCGCATAGGCGCCGACATCGTGTGCGTTGGCGACGAGGTTTTCGTCTTCCAACACATCGAGGACCGCGTTGGCCACCGCGCAGGAGACCGGATTGCCGCCGAACGTATTGAAGTAGCGGAAGGCATTGCGGAACGTCGCCAGGATCTCTTGGTGGTCACCACGGCGGCGACCGGGTGGCCATTGCCCATCGGCTTGCCCATGGTGACGATGTCGGGGGTGAAGCCGGCGCGCTGATGGCCCCAGAAATGGCTGCCGGTGCGGCCGAAGCCGGGCTGCACTTCGTCGGCGATGACCAGCCCGCCCGCCTCGCGCACGGCCGCCACGGCGTCATCGAAGAACCCGTGGGGGAGCGTCGGGAAGCCTTCATTGGCAAGCAATGGACACAGGATCATGCCGGACAGGCCGATGCCGTCCTTTGCCAGCGAAGCGATGGCTTCCCGTACGGCGTCGCCAAAGGCCTTGCCGTTGGCCATCGCGTCGAGGTGGCGAAAACTGTCGGGCGCCGGCATCAGCCTGACATGCGGCGCGCGGCCACCGACCGGCGGCATGCGGGTTGAGAGCTGTGAAACCGCTGAGGTGTTGCCGTGATAGGTGGCGTCGGTGGCGATGATGCCCATCTGGCCTGATGTCGCCTGCGCCATGCGCAGCGCGATATCATTGGCCTCGCTGCCGGTGCAGGTGAGGATGGCGGTCGACAGGCTGGCATCAAAGGTTGTGGTCAGCCGTTCGACATAGTCGAGGATGGCGGTGTGGAGATAGCGCGTGTGGGTGTTGAGCAGGCTCGACTGCCGGCACAGCGCCTCGACCACATGCGGATGGCAATGGCCGACATGGGCGACATTGTTGTAGGCGTCGAGATATTTGCGGCCGTCGGCATCGTAGAGCCAGACGCCTTCGCCGCGCACCAGATGCACGGGCTCGTCATAGAACAATTGCGATTTCGCGCCGAGCAGGCGGCCACGCCGGCTAATCAGCGTTTCTCCAGCCGCTTTCTTCTGGGATTGAGCCATCTGTGCGTACCAAACCTCCGTTGTGCCCGTCGACCCGTCAGACCTTCGACAGGCCAGCGTCGAGCGCTTCGCCGATCTTCGCGACGTCAGCGGCGCTGATGATGAGGGGCGGCGACAGGATGATGTTGTTGCCGGAGACGCGCAGCATGACGCCGGCCTCGTAGGCAGCCTCGGAAACCACGGCCATGGTCTTCTTGTCGGTCGGCTTCTTGGTGGCGCGGTCGGAGACCAGCTCCAGCGCCGCCATCAGGCCCTTGTAACGGACATCGCCAACGATGGCGTGCTTGGCCTTCAGGCTTTCCAGCACCGCCCCTAGCTCGACGCCGCGCGCGGTCGCGTTCTCGTTCAGACGAAGCCGTTTGGTCTCGGCAAGCGCCGCCAGACCCGCAGCGCAGCCGACCGGATGGCCGGAATAGGTGTAGCCATGGCCGATCGACCCAAAACTGGTCTTGTCGGCCTCGAAGACATCGGCGACCTTGGCGCCGATTAGCGTCGCGCCGAGCGGAAAATAGCCCGAGGTGATCGCCTTGGCGATGGTCATGAAATCCGGCCTCACACCCGTCAGCCGCGAGCCGGACCAGGCGCCGGTGCGGCCAAAGCCGGTCACGACCTCGTCGGCGATCAGCAGGATTTCGTGGCGGTCGCATATTTCGCGCACCAGCGGCATGAAGCTTTCGTGCGGAACGATGACGCCGCCGGCGCCGAGCACCGGCTCCATGATGAAAGCCGCAATGGTGTCGCCCCCCTGGAAGGCGATCTCGTCCTCCAGCGCCTTGGCGCAGAGTCTGGCCAGCCTTGCCGGATCGGTCTCGTCGAACGGGTTGCGGAAGGTCCAGGGTGCGGGAATGTGGAAGACGCCGGGCAGCAGCGGCTCATAGTTGCGGCGGAAATTGGCGTTGCCGTTGACCGATGCGCCGCCAAAATGGGTGCCGTGATAGCCCTTCTTCATGGCGAGGAATTTTGTCCGGTCGCCCTGGCCGAGGATCTTCCAGTATTGCCTTGCCAGCCGCAGCGCTGTTTCGACCGAATCCGAACCGCCCGAGGTGAAGAAGGTCCGCACCATGCCTTCCGGCGCGAACCATTCGGCGAGTTCGTAGGCGAGCTCGATCGACGGTCCGGTCGAGGTGCCGCGAAAACCGGAATAGTAGGGCAACGCGCCGAGCTGGTCGGCCATCGCCTTCTTGATCGGGTCGCAGCTGTAGCCGAGATTGACGTTCCACAGGCCGCCGACGGCGTCGAGCACGCTCTTGCCATCGATGTCGGTGACCATGACGCCCTCGCCTTTCATGATCACCTTGGGCGGATTGGCCCGCATCTCGGCCGGATGCGCCATCGGATGCCAGATCGGCTTGGCGTTGGTCTCGGTGAGGAAATTGATGTCGCGCATGACAAGGCTCCGCAAATAGTCTCAGGCAACTAAGACAAGGTCGAAATGGGCAAGGGCTTCGGCATAGGAAAGGGCCGGCCAGGCAACGTCGAAATGCACCGTGCGCATGCCGGCGGCACGACCACCATCGACATTGCGCTGCTGGTCGTCGACGAACACGCAGGCACCGGCAGACAGGCCGAGCGCCTCGGTGACGAATTGATAGGCGCGCGGGTCGGGCTTGAGGATGCCGGTGTAGGTCGCGTCGACGATGACGTCGAACAGGCCGAGCAGCGGCAGTTTTTGGCGAAAGTCGGCGCCGTAGAACAGGTCGAGCTCGTTGGACAGGATCGCCAGGCGAAAACCGGCCGCGTGGACGGCGCGAATGGCATGGTCGGCCTCGGGCCGCATCACCTTTTCCGGCTCGGCGCCGCGGGCGCGCTGGACGAAGGTTTCCATCGCCTGCCAGTCCTCGCCGACGAGACGGCCGACCTCGCTGGTGCGTGTGCGCCAATAGTCGCGTTCGCTGATTTCGTCGGCCTGCATCGAGCGCCACAGCGGATCGCCGTCGGGATCGAATGGCCCGCGCCATTGCAGCGTGCCGGGGTCGAGCCCGAGCGCCTGTTCGGTCAAGGCATGGGTTTCGAACAGGGTGCGGGTGACGACACCACCGAAATCGAGGACAAGCGCCTGGGCCACGGGAGCGCTCACGCTGCCACTCCCTTGGCCGGCACGCCGCGTGGAATTATGCCTTCCTCGACCCAGCGATCGAAGATTTCCAACGCCTTGGCGACAAAGCCGTCGCTGTTGATGTGGGCGTCGATCTCATGGAACTCGACGCTGGCGGGAATGGCTTTGCGCATCTCATCGACGAAGGCGGCCAAAGCTTCCGGTTCATAGAGCGGCTCGCCCTGCATGTCCCATTCCTGGATGCCGCCCGTGGGCAGGATAAAGGCGGAGCGCCCTTTCGATGCGCCGAGCTTGGCGGCAATGGTCCTGGCGACCTGGCGGCGATCATCGGCATCGACGGTGATCGAGGCGATCAGCCTGTTGTGAGCGTGAAACGGGCGTTCGGAAAATTTAGCCGGCAAATCCTGCCAGGTCGGCAGGTCGACCATATCGACCGCGCCGGGCGCCGCGATCTGCGGGATGCCGCGCGCGCCGGCATTTTCCAGCCGGTCGTTGCCGGAGGAGACGACGGAACCGGCCAGATGGTTGGTGATCTCCTGCAGGCTGAAGTCGAAGACAGCGCAGAAATGGTCCTGGCCGGCGATCGATTCGAAGGCGCGGCCACCCATTCCGGTGGTGTGGAAGACGGCGACATCATAGCCGCGCCGCTCCAGCGCCGGCTTCAGCGTCTTCATGTAGCGCAGGCAGGAGCTGCCGAGCGAGGTCATGCCGATGGTCGGGCCGATCGCCGGCGCCGAGGCGCGGGTCTCCAGCACGATTTTCGTGGCGCCGACCACCGCACCACACGCCTGTGAAAGCACCAGCTTGCAGATCGAGTTGAGACCGTAGAGCCCGCCGGCCCAGAGGATCATCATCAGATCCGGCGCGACGCGCTCGGGCGGGATGAGGTGCGAATAGGCGATGGTCGAGACGACGAATTTCGGCACGCCGAGCGGCAGAGAGAGCGCCACGTCCAGCGCCAGATCGGTGCCCATCGAGCCGCCTATGGCGATGAAGGCATCGATCTCGCCATTCCCATGCAGCCGGCGCACCAATTGCACGGCCCCGCCCGCCATCAAGGTCATGGCGGTGTTCTCGTCACCGCTGGCGACGATCTCCTCGATCGTCACGTCGACGGCCCGGGCGACGGCATGCTTGTCGTGATCGGGACTGTAGGGCGGATTGCCGAGCACGCTGACATCCATCATCACGGCGCTGCCGCCGGAGGCCTCGATGCACTGCTTCATGAACAGCAGCTCTTCGGCCTTGGTGTCGCCAGTGCCGATGACCAGGATGCGGGGCGTTGTCTGTGCAGACATCAGGCCTGCCTCCTCAGGGTTTGCAAATTGTCGCCATTGAGGCGCATCGAAATCTCCCGTGCCGTGGCCATGACCGCAAGCCCTCGCTGCGTGATGTCGGCCGTCGTCGTTCTCGCCTTCGGCGCGGCCACAGCGATCGTGCCGAGGGCAAAGCCGTCCGCCGCCAGGATCGCCGCCGCGACGGAGATGACGCCTTCTTCCAGCCCCTGATCGCAGAGCGAATAGCCGCGCTCGCGCGCCTCAGCCATGGAGCGCGAGATGGCGGCGGGGTCGATCAGTGTATGGGCCGTGAAGGCTTCGAGCGGACCCGCCAGGCATGCCTTGACGGCCTCATCCCCGGCAAAGGCCAGATAGGCGATGCCGGAGGCGGTTGAATGCAGGGGCAGCAGTTGGCCGATGTCGATGTTGACGCGGTTTGCCCAGGCGGGATGCTCGACATGGACGGTGACCAATCTGTCGGTGCCGAATTCCGACAGATGCACGGTCTCGGCCGTAGCACTTGCCAGATCTCGCACCAGCGGCACCGCGGTCTGCAGGAAGGGGAAGCGCGCCTCGCGGATGCGCGCCAGCCGCGACAGGCCGGCGCCAAGCCGATAATGCCGCGTGCCGGCGTCCTGCTCGACGAAGCCATGGCCGGTCAGGGCCACCAGCAGCCGCCGCGTCGTCGCCTTGTCGAAGCCCGACCGGCGCGCCAGATCGGTCAGCCCGAGTTCGGGCTCAGCCACGGTGAAAAGCTCCAGAAGTGAAATCGCCTTGCCGACCGTACCCACATTTGCCTCCAAGCACGGGCCAATCAATTAACGTGTGAATTAACTTGACAGGAAGCCGCTTTGTTTGCAAGTCTATATTCAAAATAAGGGTTCAAATAATGAACCGACATCCAGAGCGTATGGGACAGGCCAAGCGGCCGGCGAACCGACTCCCGGTTTGCAAACAGGAGGGACCAATGTCAGCAGTTTCGGAACAGGCGCCGGCCAACAGGCTGCGCAAGAACAGTCTCGGCGTCGGCGCCATCACCTTCATGGTGATCTCGGCGGCCGCACCCCTTACGGCGGTCGCCGGCGGCACGCCGCTCGGCATGCTGATGGGCAATGGCGCCGGCTTTGCCGGCACCTATCTGATCGTGACGGTGCTGCTGCTTTTGTTCGCGGTCGGCTATGTCGCCATGTCGCGGCATGTCGGCAATGCCGGCGCCTTCTATGCCTATGCCGCGCGTGGCCTGGGCGGTCTCGCCGGCGGCGCCACGGCGCTGATCGCCATCCTGTCCTACAATGCCATGCAGATCGGCGTCATGGGCCTGCTCGGTGCCGCGACCTCCGGGCTGTTCGCCGGCTGGGGCATCAATCTGCCCTGGTGGGTGTGGAGCTTCATCGCCATCGCCATCGTCGCCGTGCTCGGCTACCGCCAGGTCGACCTGTCGGCCAAAATCCTGACGGTGCTGGTTCTCTGCGAATATGCCGTCGTGCTGATCCTCGATCTGACGATCCTGAAGACCGGTGGCGACAGCGGCCTGTCGGCCGCGCCGTTCAGCTGGAGCCAGATCACATCGGGTGCGCCGGCCATCGCCATCCTGTTCTGCTTTGCCGCCTTCATCGGCTTCGAGGCGACGACGATCTATGCCGAGGAAGCCCGTGACCCCAAAGTCACCATTCCGCGCGCCACCTATTTCTCGGTGCTTTTGATCGGTGTCTTCTACATGGTCACGGCCTGGCTGATGGCGGTCGGCGCCGGCGTCGACAAACTGCTGCCGGCACTGCAAGGCCTGCAGGATCCGACGACCTTCCTGTTCGGCCTGTCCGACCGCTATGCCGGAACGCTGCTGACCCATGCGATGAGCATCCTGTTCGTGTCGAGCCTGTTTGCCGGCGTGCTGGCCTTCCACAATGCGGTTGCCCGCTACATCTATGTCTCCGGCCGCGAGAAGCTGTTGCCGCAGTCGATCGGCGTGACGCATTCCGCCCACCAGAGCCCGCATGTCGCCTCGGTGATCCAGAGCGTGCTGGCGGCTGTCGTCGTCGGGCTGTTCGCCGTGCTCGGCCTCGACCCGGTGCTGGCGCTGTTTTCGTGGCTGACCAATGTCGCGACGCTCGGCGTCATCGTCATGATGGCTGTCGCCTCGCTCGCCGTGGTGATGTACTTCCGCGCCAACCCGTCGGCGCAGGAAAACGCCGTGAAGACCACCATCCTGCCCGGACTGACCTTCATCGCCTTCGTCGTCATCATCTACCTGATCGTCATCAATTTCGGCAGCCTGTCGGGAGCCGGCGGCTTCCTCGGCGTGTTCCTGCCGGGGCTGGTGCTGATCGCCGCGGTGGTCGGCCTGCTGCTGGCCGGCGCCTTGAGGGGCCGCGATCCGGTCGCCTTCGAGAGCCTCGGCCTGCCGCTGAAGGATTGAGGACCGGAGAGACGCACCAGGGCGGCGGATCACGCCGCCCTTCTCACCCGTGAAGGAGTGGCGGCATTGAGCTTTGCCGAAAACATCACCGTCGAGGCGCTGGAAGCGGACCCCTACCCGATCTATGCCGAACTCAGGCGCAGCGCGCCGGTCGCCTTCGTGCCCTCGGTCAATCTCTGGTTCGTCACCCGCTGGAAGGATGTCGAACTGGTGGCGAAGTCGCCCGACATCTTTTCCGCAATCGTCAGAGCCGGCGTGTCACCCGTCGAGCGCTCCTTCGGCAAGCCGACCATCCTGACCAGCGATGGCGAGGACCACAAGAACCTTCGCCAGGGCGTCGACCCGAAATACCGGCCGCGCACCGTCGCCGCCTATGCCGGCGATCTCGTGCGCGCGATCGCCGAGCCCTATCTCGACGTGATCGCCAGCCAAGGCTCGGCCGAACTGATGGCCGATTATTTCGAGCCGGTGTCGACGCTCAGCCTGGCACGCTCGCTCGGTCTTGCCGACATCGACATGCCGACGCTGCGCCGCTGGTTCTACGGCTGGCGCAAGGCGCCATCAATTTCGAGAAGGACCCGAGGCGGCAGGAGATCGCCGACGCGATCGGCGCCGAGGTCGGTGAAGCCGTGGCGCCGACGCTGGAAAGGCTCGCCCGCGAGCCTGACGATTCCGCGCTGTCGCACATGCTGCATGACGGCATGCCGGAAGGCCAGACGCGCCCGATCGACTTCCTGATGCCGACCATAAAGGTCATCCTGCTCGGCGGCATGCAGGAGCCGGGGCACGGCGCCGGCTCGATCCTTGTCGGCCTGCTGAGGAATCCTGACCAGCTGCGGCAGGTGCTCGACGATCCCGGAACCTTCGTGCCCAAGGCAGTCGACGAGGGCCTGCGCTGGGTGGCGCCGATCGGCACGCAGACGCGCGAAACGACCCGCGCGGTCGAGATCGGCGGGGCGACGATCCCCGCCGGCGCACCGGTCGCCGCACTGGTCTCCTCGGCCAGCCGCGACGAGAGCCGCTTCGCCGATCCGGACCGCTTCGATATCCACCGCGACGAAGGCAATCACGCCGCTTTCGGCTTCGGCCATCATTTCTGTTCCGGCCGGTTTTTCGCGCGCGAGCAGATGTGCCTTGGGGTAAGGCTGCTGCTTGAACGCCTCCCCGACTTCAGCCTTGTGCCAGGCAAGGAACCGGTGTTCCGCGGCTGGGAATTCCGGGCGCCAACCACATTGCATGTCAGTTTCGGAGCCCGTTCCCCATGATCACTCAAAATGCCATCGACACGCTGCGCCACACGGAGATCGGCGCGCGCGGCCTGTTCATCGATGGCGCACAGTCGCAGGGAACAAGCGGCGCGACATTGCCTGTCATTTCGCCGATCGACGGTCGCGCTTTCGCCAACATAGCCGACGGCAATGCCGCAGATATCGACCGTGCGGTGAAATCGGCGCGCAGAGTATTTGAGAAGGGTTCGTGGTCGCGCGCGGCGCCCGCCTTCCGCAAGAAGGTGCTGACCAGGCTTGCCGAACTCATCGAAAAGCATGTCGATGAACTGGCCGTGCTCGGCGTGCGCGACAACGGCACCGAGATCGGCATGGCCTACAAGGCCGAGCCGCTGTCGGCCGCCGGCACCATCCGCTACTACGCCGAGGCGATCGACAAGGTCTATGGCGAGATCGCGCCGACGGCCGAGAACGTGCTGGGGCTGATCCACAAGGAGCCGCTCGGCGTCGTCGGCGTCATCGTGCCGTGGAATTTCCCGCTGATGATCGGCGCCTGGAAGATCGCGCCGGCCCTTGCCACCGGCAATTGCGTGGTGGTCAAGCCCCCGGAGATCGCCTCGCTGACGCTGCTGCGGCTGGCGGAACTGGCCAGCGAGGCCGGCCTGCCCGCCGGCGTGCTCAACGTCGTCACCGGCCGCGGCGCCGTCACCGGCGAGGCGCTCGGCCTGCATATGGATGTCGACGCCATCGCCTTCACCGGTTCGGGACCGGTGGGCCGGCGGCTGCTCGACTATTCCGCGCGCTCCAATCTGAAGCGCGTCTTCCTCGAACTCGGCGGCAAGTCGCCCAACATCGTCTTTGCCGATGCGCCTGACCTGAAGCAGGCGGCGCTCGTCTCAGCCAATGGCATTTTTCGCAATTCCGGCCAGGTCTGCGTCGCCGGCTCGCGCCTGCTCGTCCAGTCATCAGTCTATGACCGCTTCATGGACGAGCTTGTCTCGGCGACCACGCGGTTGAAGGTCGGCGACCCGCTCGATCTCACCAGCGATATCGGCGCGGTATCGAGCGCCGAACAGCTGGAGAAGAATCTCGGCTTCGTTGCCAAGGCTGGGCAAGAAGGTGCAAGGCTGGTCACCGGCGGCGAACGGATCCTTGCCGAAACCGGCGGCAGCTACATGGCGCCGACGATCTTCGAGAATGTGACTGAGGATATGCAGCTTGCCCGCGAGGAGGTGTTCGGGCCGGTGCTTGGCGTCATGCGTTTCGAGACCGAAGAAGAGGCCGTGCGCCTCGCCAATTCCACCGTCTACGGGCTGGCCTCCGCGGTCTGGACAGCCAACCTCTCCACCGCGCATCGCATGGTGCGGGCCATCAATGCCGGCGTCGTCCACGTCAACACCTATGGCGGCGCCGACATCACCGTGCCGCTCGGCGGCGTCAAGCAGTCCGGCTTCGGCCGCGACAAGTCGCTGCACGCGCTAGAGAAATATCTGGAGCTAAAGACAGCCTGGATCGCGCTTTGAGACCCGTGGCGATCTCGGGCTGCCGCCGAATCTGATCTTACATCCTAGGCGTACAGGCCCGTACCGCAGTCCGCTGCGGTCGGTCCGGTGCCGTCTTGTGCTCCATGTCTTGAGATTTTTGAGAGAATATTCCCGGCTTTGCCGAGAATGGCGAAACGCATTCTTTGATAAAATCGATAGAATTTCTGACGATGTGGTCAAGCCTAGGCAATCCGCCTTGCTGCCATGACTTCACAACCGCAGAGATTCAGACATGTCCGACGTCAACAACACTTTGCCATCTTCCCTTTGGTCAACCCTCAACCGGCGCAGCGGCCTTGCTCTGCTGTTCGCATCGGCGGTCGCGGTCGGCAGCCTGATGGCGCCGCATGCTTCCTTCGCCGAGGACAAGAAGGCGATCAAGGTCGGCATCATCAGCGGCGAGGACGAGGATGTCTGGCGTGTCGTCGTCGCCCAGGCGGCCGAGAAGGGCCTGACCATCGAGACCGTGGTGTTCAACGACTACACCCAGCCCAACGAGGCGTTGGAGCGCGGCGAGATCGACGCCAATGCCTTCCAGCACCAGCCCTATCTCGACAACCAGATCAAGACGCAGGGCTATCACATCGTGCGCGTCGGCTACACCGGCGTCTGGCCGATCGGCCTCTACTCCAAGAAGTTCAAAGCGGTCGCCGACCTGCCCCAGGGCGCGGTTATCGGCGTGCCGAACGACCCGTCCAATGAAGGCCGGGCGCTGCGCGTGCTGCAGAACGAGGGCGTGATCAAGCTGAAGGACGGCACCGGCATTCTGGCCACCACCGCCGACATCGCCGAAAACCCCAAGAAGGTCGAGATCAAGGAGCTCGACGCCGGCATCGTCGGCCGCTCGGTCGAGGATCTCGACGCCGCCGTGGTCAACACCGACTGGGCGCTGAAGAGCGGCCTGACGCCGGACAACCGTATCGCGCAGGAGCCGATCGCCGACAATCCCTACCGCAACTTCATCGCGGTGAAGGTCGGCAATGAGAACGAAGCCTGGGTGAAGACGCTGGTGGCTTCGTACCAGAACGACGCGGTCAAGGCCGAGTTCGACAAGGTCTACAAGGGCACCGGCCTCAGCGCCTATTGATCCGCCGGACGTCTAGTTCGAGAGCAAATGCGGTCCGCGCCTGAGCGCGGGCCGCAATCGCGTTTTCGGATGACGAGAACAGGAACACGCATGAACCAGCACATCACGGCATCCCAGGAGATTGCCGATCCGACCCACGCCCGGCCCGACGCGTCGCAAGACGTGGTGCGGCTTGTCGAGCTGAAACGCCGCTTTGGTGCCACGCCGGCGATCGACGGCATCTCGCTGACGGTGCGCAAGGGCGAGATCCTCGGCATTATCGGCCGCAGCGGCGCCGGCAAATCGACGCTGATCCGCTGCCTGAACGGGCTGGAACGGCCCGATTCCGGCGAGGTGTTCATCGAGGGCCGCGAGATTAGCCGGCTCGGCGAGCGCGATCTGCAGCCGCTGCGGCGGCGCATCGGCATGATCTTCCAGCACTTCAACCTGCTGTCGGCCAAGACCGTCGAGGAGAATGTGGCGCTGCCGCTGAAGATCGAGGGCCGTCCGAAGGCCGAGCGGCTGGTGCGGGCGGCGGAGCTGCTTGAACTTGTCGGTCTCTCGGAGAAGGCAAAAGCCTATCCTGCATCGCTGTCGGGTGGCCAGAAGCAGCGCGTCGGCATCGCCCGGGCGCTGGCCGCGCGACCGGCGCTGCTGTTGTCGGACGAGGCGACGTCAGCGCTCGACCCGGAGACGACGCGCTCCATTCTGGCGCTGCTGAAAGACATCAACCGGCAGCTTGGCCTGACCATCCTTTTGATCACGCATGAGATGGAGGTGATCCGCTCGATCGCCGACCGCGTGGCGGTGATCGATGCCGGGCGCATCGTCGAGCAAGGACCGGTCTGGTCGGTGTTCGCCGATCCGCAGTCGGACATCACCAAAAGCCTGCTCGGCGCCATCCGCCCGCAACTGCCGGCCGAACTGGCGGCAAGGCTGCTGCCGGCTTCCGGAGCCGAGACGATCCTGCGCATCGACGTTGCCGGCGAAGCCGCAAGCGGGCCGCTGCTTTCCGACCTTGCTACTTCTGTTCCAAGGCGCCTTCCGCCTCGTCCATGGCGGCATCGATCATATCCAGCAACAGCCGGTCGGCACGCTGTTTCTCTCCGTTCCCGGCAGCGAGGCTAGCCATCTCGCTGAAATCATCACATTCCTGAAGGCCCGCCAGGCGCGGGTGGAGGTGCTTGGCCATGTCGCCAATCCTGTTTGAGCTTCTGCTGCGGTCGATCTGGGAGACGGTGCTGATGACGGCCGCCTCCGGCCTGATCTCGCTGGTCTTCGGCCTGCCGCTTGGGCTGGCCTTGATATCAACCGAACGCGGCGGCATTGCCGAAAACCTGTGGGTCAACCGCGCGCTCGCCGCAATTATCAACGGCTTCCGCTCGGTGCCGTTCATCATCCTGCTGGTGGCGCTGATTCCGCTGACACGGCTGATCGTCGGCACCTCGATCGGCACCTGGGCCGCCATCGTGCCGCTGTCGATCGCCGCCACGCCCTACTACGCGCGCATCGCCGAAGTGTCGCTGCGCGAGGTCGACCATGGGCTGATCGAGGCGGCGCGGGCCATGGGCGGCAACCGCTGGACGATCATCCGCGAGGTGCTGGTGCCCGAGGCGCTCCCCGGCATCGTTGCCGGCTTCACCGTGACGCTGGTGACGCTGATCGGCGCCTCGGCCATGGCTGGCGCGATCGGCGCCGGCGGCTTGGGCGATCTCGCTATACGGTACGGCTATCAGCGGTTCGAGACGTCGGTGATGGTGGCGGTGGTGATCGTGCTGATTGTTTTGGTCTGCGGCATCCAGTGGGTGGGGGATCGGCTGGTGGCGAGGTTGGACCGGCGAGGGTGACGGCGAGCTAGGCGATGATGTCTTCGATGAGAGCCTGTAGTGGTGCTTCGGACCCACTGAAACTGTCAATCATAGCCTGGATCACCCGGTCACGGTCGAGGATATCGGCGTTGAACGTGAAGCCTGCGTGCTCGGCGAGCATGGCAAGGAATGTGAGCTGGGTATGGCCATTGCCTTCACGAAATGGGTGAACGGCATTGATCTCGGCGATGATGTGCGCCAGATGCTTCGCAAAGCTGACTCTGTCAAGATCAGCCAGGTGGTCGGGATTGCCGAGTTCGCGGAACACCCGCGCCATCTCACTGGCTATGTGTTCGGGATAACAGAACCAACTGCCGGCCTTGCCGATGCGGATCGTGCGCGCCTGACCCGCCCAGCCATATACATCCTGGAACAAGTGCCGGTGCAGGCTGAGGTAGTGAACGTAGTCGAGTTCGCCTGCCGGAAGAGGCTCATCGGCGCGAGTCTGGTCGCTGACGTCCAGCAGATTGATAAGCACCGTCGTGCCGGGATAGCAGAGCGGATCGAATTCGGCGGCATAGATCAACGTCTATTTCTTTTTGCGGATTTCTTCCTTGATGAGCGAACGCCGCTCATCACCGGACAGTCCGCGCCGCACGCCCTGGCTAAGTATTTCACCCATGCGGGGAGACAGCTTCATCCCTTCCACAGCGCTGATTTTCTCACCGCGCACGCTCGTCAGAACGAACTGGCCTGTCTTGGCGGAACGGACGATTCTTGAACTCGGAGACTTCATTGGGAGATCTTATCATAAGCTCGGAGGCGAGGCCAAAACGATTCCCGGCAAGCCAAGCTAGCCCCGCAACCTCGCCCCCTCCGGATCGAAGAACGGCATCGGCGCGACCACCGCGCGGGTCGGCACGCCGTCAATATCGACGCTTAGTTCTGTGCCTATCCCCGTGAAAGGCAGGCGCAGATGCGCGGTCGCCAGCACCTTGCCGAGTGAATAGCCGTGATCGCTGTAGGTGACAATGCCGGCATCCTCGCCTTCGGCCAGCACACGCGCATCCGTTGCCGCTGGTTTGTCGCCGTCGACGATCAGGCCGGTCCAGCGCTCGTCGAGGCCCTTGTCGCGGATTTTGAGCAGCGCCTCACGGCCGATGAAATCGCCCTTGTCGAACTTGATCCAGCGGTCGAGACCGACATGGAACGGTGTGCGGGTCTCGTCCATGTCGATGCCATGCGCCGGATAGGCTTTTTCCAGGCCAAGCGTGAACATCGCCAGCACGCCATAGGGTTTCAGGCCGAAGTCCTTGCCGGCCCGCATCAGTGCATCCCAGACGGAGGCTGCCTCGTCGGCCGGCACGAAGAGTTCGAAGCCGAGTTCACCGGTCACGCCGGTGCGCGAGATCAGCACCCTTGTGCCATTGATCTGGCCTGAGGTGAACGCCCAGCGCTTCAAGCCGTCTAGGTCGGCCTCTGCGACCAGCGCCTTCAACAATTCGCGCGAGCGCGGGCCCTGAATGGTGGGGAAGGCGACGGCGGCGGTGATGTCGGTGACATAGGCTTTTCGCCCTCCGGCATGGTGCTGCAGCCAAGGCAGCATCTTCAGGCGGTTGACCGAACCGGTGACCAGCATGAAATGCTCCGGTCCTAGCCGGAACACGGTGAGGTCGTCCATGATGCCGCCGTCCTCGCGGCAGACGGTGGAATAGCGGACCTGGCCCGGTTTCATCGCCGCGGCATCGTTGACGATGACAAGGTTGACCAGCGCCTCGGCGTCCGGCCCCTTGATGTCCATCTTGCCCATGGTGCTGAGATCCTGCACGCCGACATTTGCGCGCGTGTTCAGGTGCTCGTCGGCGATGCCGGAATAGTACTTGGCCGAGATGAAATCGCCGCCGACCCGACCCATGGTCGCGCCGAGCCCGACAATGCTGCTGTAAAAGGGGGAACGCCGCTCAGCCAAGAAGATCTCCATCATGTATTTGCTGTGCAGAGACCGTTTCGAAATTCGCTCTGGCGAGCCATATGTTGGTGGTTTCGAGAACCGGAGCGCAGCGGACGTTCAGGTCCGTGAGCACCGGAAGCGCAGAAAACGCCTTCAGATGGCCGCCAGAGTAGAATTTCCAAACGGTCTCAGTTGCCGTAGACGTCGAAGGCAAAGTATTTGTCGTTGATTTCCTTGTATTTTCCGCTGGCGCGCAAGGCGTCGATGGCGGCATTGAACTTATCCGCCAGTTCCTTGTTGCCCTTCTGCAGGGCGATGCCGACGCCGGGGCCGTGAATGGCCGGATCGGCGGTCAGCGTGCCGAGCAACTTGCAGCAGGCGCCGTCGGGCTTCTTCAGCCATTCGGTCAGGATGATCGAGCCGTCCATCATCGCGTCGAGGCGGCCATTGGCCATGTCGGTGCGGGCGTCGTCGCCGGTCGGATAGGCCTTGACGGTCGAGCCCGCATATTTCTGCTCGGCGAATTTCTGGTGGATGGTGGCGGTCTGCACGCCGAGCGCCTTGCCCTTCAAATCGTCCGGCGATGTGCCGGCGATGGTCGAATCCTTCGGCACCGCGATGGCCGGCGGCGTCTGGTAGTATTTGTGGGTGAACTCTACCTTCTCGGCCCGCTCCGGCGTGATGGTGATGTTGATGATGGCGTCGAACTTGCCGGCCTGGAGTGCGGGGATAGAGCCGTCGAAATCCTGGACATTGAATTCGCATTCGGCCTTCATTTCGGCGCACAGCGCCTTGCCGAGATCGATGTCGAAGCCGCCCAGCGTGCCGTCGGCACTGGCGTAGTTGAAGGGCGGATAGGCGCCCTCGGTGCCGATCCTGAGCTTGTCCTGGGCGCTGGCAGCGCCGGTGGCAAGCGTGAGGGCGACGGAAGCGGCAAGCACGAAACGACCGAAAAGACGCATGTTCCAGATCCCGTTGAGGACGAGAAGTCTACGGGCTTTCGTGCCTCCGGCGGAGACGGAAGCGACATGTCATGCGGCGATCACGGCGCGGCGGGTGGTCCGCGCCATAGGAGGGCGTTAGCCAGCGCGGTGCTTGTCCGTTGCCTCCCGGTCAACGGTGAGATCGCCCGCCGACAGGACAACGCCGAATTTTTGGCTGGCTTCCTCTGCGGTGTAGTATCCCAGCGCCACATCGCGCTGCACTTGATCGGCATCACGCTCGCGCGGATCGCCATAGCCGCCACCGCCCGGTGTGCCCACGCGGACGCGGTCGCCGGCCTTCAGCGGGATGTCCTGCTCCTTGGACAGATGCGGCGGCACGTGTTCCTCGCCGTTGCGGAACACGGTCACCGTGTTGACCGCGCCATCGCCGCCGCCGAGCGCGCCTTGCGGGCCGAAACGACCGTGATCCATGACGAAGGAGGCCCGGGCATCGCCGCGCAGGATCTCGACCTCATAGGCGAGCCCAAAGCCGCCGCGATGCTTGCCGGCGCCTCCCGAGCCTTCGCGCAAGGCATAGTGGCGGTAGAGCACCGGAAAGGCCTGTTCCATGATCTCGACTGGCGGCGATTTCGAAATGCCGATGGTCGAGCAGCCATTGGTCAGGCCGTCATGGCCCGAATTGCCGCCATAGCCGCCGCCGGAGATCTGGTACATGACATAGTCGCGGCCACGTGCCGGATCGTTGCCGCCAAGCGCGAAATTGCCGCTGGAGCCGGCGGGTGCTGCTGTCACCTTGTCCGGCAACGCCTGCACCATCGCTGCGAACACCGCCTCGGCGATGCGCTGCGAGACTTCGGCCGCACAGCCCGACACGGGACGCGGGTACTTGGCGTCCAGGAAGGTGCCTTCCGGCCGCTTGACGATCAGCGGCTCGAAAGCGCCGGCACTGATCGGCACATCCGGAAAGATGTGGCGCATGGCGAGGTAGACCGAGGACAGCGTCGTCGCCAGCACGCTGTTCATCGGCCCGGCGCAGGGTTTTGACGAGCCGGCGAAATCGAAGGTCAGAGTATCGCCCTGCTTCTCCACCGCGAGGGCGATGGTCAGCGGCTCGTTGATCACCCCGTCGGAATCGACAAAGGCCTTGGAGCGATAGGTGCCGTCGGGAATGGCCGCGATGTTGGCGCGCATCTGCTCGGCGGCACGACGGCGCAGTTCGGCGATTGCCTCCACAACCGTTTCATCTCCGTAACGATCCAAGATTCCATTGAGCCGGTCCTGGCCGATCAGCAGCGCGGCGGCCTGCGCCCTGATGTCGCCAATGCGCTGGTCGGCGACGCGGATGTTGGAGCAGATGATGGCGTAGATCTCGGGATCGAGCACGCCCTTCTTGAACAGTTTCACCGGCGGCAGCCGCAGGCCTTCCTGTTCGACCGCGGTCGCGGAGGCCGAGAAGCCGCCCGGCACCGAGCCGCCAATGTCCGGCCAATGGCCGGTGTTGGACAGCCAGCAGAAGATCTTGCCGTCCCGGTAGACCGGCATGGCGAAGCGCACATCCATCAGATGCGTGCCGCCGAGATAGGGGTCGTTGACGATGTAGATGTCGCCGGGCTCAGGGGCCAGGCAGCGACCGTCGGCGATCATCTCGATCACCGTTTTTGTCGAATATTGCATGACGCCGACGAACACCGGCAGGCCCTGGCTTCCCTGTGCGATCAGCGAGCCGTCGACGGCCGAATAGATGCCGTCGGAGCGGTCATTGGCTTCCGCAATGACCGGGGAGAAGGCGGCGCGGGAGAATGTCAGGTCCATCTCGTCGCAGACCTGCTGCAAAGCAGCCTGGAGGACCGAAAGCGTGATGGCGTCGAGTTTCATTCTCAGGCCTCGCCAATGTCGATGATGATGTTGCCGTCGGCATCCGATCTTGCGCGGTCGCCGGGTTCGAGCACGGTGGTGGCGTCCATCTGTTCGAGGATCGCCGGGCCGTCGATGACGGCATCGAGCGGCAGTTTTTCGCGAGCATACACCGGCGTGTCGTGCCACTGGCCCGCGTACCAGACCGGCCGGATCTCGCGCCTTGCCTCTTCGAGCGTCTTGGCGCGCCCGGCCGGGTCGATCAGCCGCGACAGGTCGATCGCCGGCCTGACGCCGGTGACCGATGTGTTGAGGTTGACGAGGTTGGCGCGGATTTCCGGCAGCTCGACCTTGAAACGGGCGAAATAGGCCTTTTCGAACAGGGCTTGCAGTTCCTGCCGTGTCACGGACGAAGACGGCAGCGGCACGTTGATGATGTGGGTCTGGCCGACGAACTGCATGTCGGCGGAGTGGGTGACGCGGATCGTCTCCGGCTTCACCGCTTCCTTGGCGATCAGCTCCTCGCCTTCGTTTCGGTGCCGTTCCAATACGGAGTGGAGCTGGGATTCATCGAGCACAGCCACCGGCTGGTTGATGGTGTTGACGAAGTCGTGCCGCAGATCGGCGACGACGCAGCCGAGCGCGTTGGTGATGCCCGGCCGCGCCGGCACCAGCACACGCGGCAGGCCGAGTTCACGCGCCAGTGCGGTGGCATGCAGCGGCCCGGCGCCGCCAAAGGCGAACAGCGCGAAATCGCGTGGATCATGGCCGCGCGACACCGAGACCATGCGGATGGCGCCGGCCATCTTCATGTTGCCGAGCCGCAGAACCGCACCCGCAGCCTCGACGCCGGACAGGCCGGTCGGTTTGCCGATCTTGTCCGCGAAAATGCCGGTGACGCGCTCTGACGTGACCGGGTTTTCAACCGCCAGCAGCTTCTTCGGCGCCAGCCGGCCGAGCACTAGGTTGGCGTCGGTGATGGTCGGCTCCAGCCCGCCGCGGCCATAGCAGATCGGGCCGGGATTGGCGCCCGCACTTTCCGGGCCGATCTGGATCAGGCCGGCCGCGTCGACGCGGGCGATCGACCCGCCGCCGGCGCCGACCGTGTGCACCGCCACCATCGGCACATGGATGGGCATCGCGTATTCGATCTCGATCTCGTTCGACACCGCCGGCTCGGCGTTGCGGATCAGGGCCACGTCGGTCGAGGTGCCGCCCATGTCGTAGGTGACGAGGTTTTCGAAACCGGCGCGCTTGCCGGTATAGGCGGCGGCAATCACCCCGGAGGCCGGGCCGGACATCACCGTCTTGGCCGACTCACGTGTGACGAAGCGGGCCGAGATCATGCCGCCATTGCCGTTCATGATCAGGAAGTCGCGGGCATAGCCTTTTGCCGCCAGTTCCTTGCGCAGCCGCTCGACATAGCGCTCGAGGATCGGCTGCACCGAGGCGTTGACCGAGGCAGTGACGCCACGCTCGAATTCGCGCGCTTCCGACAGCAGCGCATGGCCCGTGGTGATGTAGCTGTTCGGCCAGAGTTCGACGGCGATCTCGGCGGCGCGCCGCTCATGCGAAGGGTTGGCGTAGGAATGCAGGAAATGGATGACGAGGGATTCGCAGCCGGCCGCGATCAGCGCCTTCACCGCCTCGCGCATTTCGGCTTCGTCGAGCGGCGTGCGCACGGTTCCGGATGCCTCGACGCGCTCCGACACTTCGAGCCTGAGATTGCGCGGGATGATCGGAACGAACGTGCCGGTCATGCCATAGGGTTGCGGCCGTGTGCGCCGGCCAAGCTCGATCACGTCGCGAAAGCCGCGCGTGGTGATCATGCCGGTCTTGGCCAGCCGGCGCTCCAGCACCGCATTGGTGGTGGTGGTCGTGCCATGCACGATGAGGTCGATGCCGTCGATCGCAAATCCGGTGGCGCCAAGTGCTGAAACCACGCCGAAGGCCTGGTTGTCGACCGTCGTCGGCGTCTTGGCGATATGCACCTTGCCGCCGTCCTTGCCGTCGATCAGAAGCAGGTCGGTGAAGGTCCCGCCGACATCGATGCCGGCAACAACATTTCCCTGGGAATGGCGCGCTTGCGCGGGAAAATTCTCTTTCATCGTCGAAACCCGAAACGCTGGGACTACGGATATGCGTCAGTTTGGAAAGGTGTTTTAAGGTAGCATCTTGACGCAAATATCGTTTGTATACTAATAAATTCCGGACACAAGAGCTTACCGCTTTGGAGTGTGCGAACAGCACGCCGGGACCTGAACGGTCCGGGCGCGCAGGTGAAAGTTTGGCGCCCGCGTCCCTGGTTGGGCCAGAAAGTTGGATTTGATGAACACCACATCCGCTCTCAACACCGCCGGCGCCCGCCCGCTGCAGTTTCCGATTCCGGCGAATGTCTATGCTGAAACCGTCGTCTCGGTGAAGCACTACACCGACCGGCTGTTCTCGTTCCGCATCACCCGTCCGCAGTCGCTGCGCTTCCGCTCCGGCGAGTTCGTCATGATCGGCCTGCCCAACGCCGAGAAGCCGGTGTTCCGCGCCTATTCGGTGGCGAGCCCGGCCTGGGACGAAGAGCTGGAATTCTTCTCGATCAAGGTGCCGGACGGCCCGCTGACCTCGGAACTGCAGAAGATCCAAGTCGGCGACACCGTTATCATGCGTCAGAAGTCGACCGGCACGCTGGTGGTCGACGCGCTGACCCCGGCCAAGCGGCTGTTCATGATTTCGACCGGCACCGGCATCGCGCCCTTCGCCAGCCTGCTGCGCGACCCCGACACCTACGAAAAGTTCGATCAGCTGATCCTGACGCATACCTGCCGCGACAATGCCGAGCTGACCTACGGCCAGGAATTGGTGGCGGCGCTGGAAAGCGATCCGCTGATCGGTGAGCTGACCACCGGGCGCGTCACGCTCTACAATTCGACGACCCGTGAAGAATCGGCCCGCATGGGCCGAATCACCGCGCTGATCGGCTCGGGCAAGTTCTACGCCGACCTCGGCATCGAGAAGCTCAATCCGGAAACGGACCGCATCATGATCTGCGGCTCTATGCATATGCTGAAGGACGTCAAGGAACTCGCCGAAAGCCTCGGCTTCCAGGAAGGCTCGCTCAGCCATCCCGCGACTTTCGTCGTCGAGCGCGCCTTCGTCGGCTGAGCCGGACGCGGACACCTCGAACCTGCATTTTGACCATGCGGTCAAAAACTAGCTGCTTTTGCGGCCTTTTTCAGCTATCCCTCGCTTGAGGACTCGTGAAGCACGACTTCACGGGCTATCTTTGTTCGCGCCGGGAAACGACGCGCACCAAGACATAAGCGCAAGTCGCTGAATGAAAGGGCAGGAGATGAGCAGCACAATCCGCGAAGCCGATCTTGGCACCAAGGTGACGCCCCTGCCGGCGCGCGCCGCCGCCAACACCCCCGTACCGCTGGACCATCGCATCGCGCGCAATCCGGGCATGAAACTCGACCTCGGCTTCATGGAATCGGTGCGCAGCGTCAACCGCTCGGCGCTGGAACGCCGGGTCGCTAGCCTGACCAAGCGGCGTTCGATCAAGGCCGACAACCAGGCGGCATGGCTGCTGCGCGCCGTCGCCTGCATGGACCTGACGACGCTGAACTCCAACGACACCGAGGAGCGTGTGCGCCGGCTCTGCGCCAAGGCGATCAACCCGTTCCGCCGCGACATCGTCGAGGGCCTCGGCATTGCGGGCGAAACTATCCGGCCGGCCGCGGTCTGCGTCTACCATCCCTTTGTCGCCACCGCCGTTGATGCCGTGCGCGGCACCGGCATTCATGTCGCCGCCGTCTCCACGGCCTTTCCGCATGGGTTGGCGCCGCTGTCGACCCGCCTGCAGGAGATCGAAGCTTCGGTGCGTGACGGCGCTGACGAGATCGACGTCGTCATTCCGCGCGGGCTGGTGTTCGGCGCCAAGTGGCGGGAGCTTTACAACGAGATCGTCTCGATGCGCGCCGCCTGCGGTGACGCGCATCTGAAAGTCATTCTGGGCACCGGCGACCTCGCCACTTTGCGCAATGTCATGCTGGCCTCGATGGTGGCGATGATGGCCGGCGCTGACTTCATCAAGACCTCGACCGGCAAGGAAAGCGTCAATGCGACGCTGCCTGTAGGCCTGGCCATGGTGCGCGCCATCAGGGCCTATTTCGAGGAGACCGGCTATCTCATCGGCTTCAAGCCGGCCGGCGGCATTTCCACGGCAAAGGCCTCGCTCGATTGGCTTGTGCTGATGAAGGAGGAGCTCGGCCGGCCGTGGCTGGAGCCGGAGCTGTTCCGCTTCGGCGCTTCAAGCCTGCTGACCGACATTGAGCGGCAGCTTGAGCATCATCTGACCGGGCACTATTCGGCCAATCACCGCCACGCAATGGCTTGAGCACCCAATTACCCCCACCCCGATCGGCTTCGCCGATCGACCCTCCCCACAAGGGGGAGGGTAAAGGAGGCACCTTATGAATATTCTCGACCGCTATCACGCCATGGAGTACGGCCCGGCGCCGGAAGCCCGCAACGAGGCCGATGCGTGGCTCGCCGCACGCGATTTCGGCAAGGCACTGTTCATCGACGGCGGCTGGAAAGCCGCGAGCGGCGGCAAGACCTTCGACACCAGCGAGCCGTCTTCCGGCAAGCTGCTGGCCAAGGTGTCCGACGCCAGTGCGGCCGATATCGACGCAGCGGTTGCGGCCGCCACCAGGGCGCTGCCGAAATGGAGCGCCAGTTCAGACTACACCAGAGCAAAAGTGCTCTACGCGATCGGCCGCGCCATGCAGCGGCATCAGCGCCTGTTCGCCGTGCTTGAGACAATCGACAATGGCAAGCCGATCCGCGAAAGCCGCGACATCGACGTGCCCCTGGCGATCCGCCATTTCATCCATCATGCCGGCTGGGCGCAGGCGCTGGACAAGGATTTTCCCGGGCACAAGGGCGTCGGCGTCGTCGGCCAGATCATCCCGTGGAATTTCCCGCTGCTGATGCTGGCCTGGAAGATCGCGCCGGCACTGGCCGCCGGCTGCACGGTGGTGCTGAAACCGGCCGAATTCACGCCGCTGACCGCCATCCTGTTCGCCGAGATCTGCGAACGCGCGGGCGTGCCGAAGGGCGTCGTCAACATTGTCCACGGCGGACCGGAAGCGGGCGCTGCCATCGTCAACCATGCCGGTATCCAGAAGATTGCCTTCACCGGCTCTTCGGAAGTCGGCAAGATCATCCGCAAGGCCACCGCCGGCTCGGGCAAGAAATTGTCGCTGGAACTCGGCGGCAAGTCGGCCTTCATCGTCTTCGAGGATGCCGATCTCGACAGCGCCGTCGAAGGCCTGGTCGACGGCATCTGGTTCAACCAGGGCCAGGTCTGCTGCGCCGGCTCGCGGCTCTTGGTGCAGGAAGGCATTGCCGAAGCCTTGATCGCCAAGGTCAAGACGCGTATGAGCCGGCTGCGCGTCGGCAGCCCGCTCGACAAGAACACCGATATCGGCCCGCTGGTCGACATCACACAGCTCGACCGAGTCAAGGGCCTGGTCGCCGAGGGCGCGAAGCAGGGCGCCGTCTGCTGGCAGCCGGATGCGGCGCTGCCGTCTTCCGGCTACTACCATCTGCCGACGCTCGCCACCGGTGTTTCGCCGGCTAACATTCTGGCGCAAGAGGAAGTCTTGGCCCCGTTCTGGCGACCATGACCTTCCGCAACACCGAGGAAGCGATCGAGCTTGCCAACAACACGCGCTACGGCCTTGCGGCGAGCGTGTGGAGCGAGAATATCAACCTCGCTCTGCATGTCGCGCCGCAGTTGAAGGCCGGTGTCGTCTGGGTCAACGGCACCAACATGTTCGACGCCGCCTGCGGTTTTGGCGGCTACCGCGAAAGCGGCTTCGGGCGCGAGGGCGGGCGCGAGGGCATGTTCGAATATCTCACGGCAAAGCTGCCGCTCGGCCCGGTCATCAAGCCGGCGGTGGTTTTCGGCGCAACCTGTCGAGCAGGCTGACGGCGCGGCCATCGACCGCACCGCAAAACTGTTCATCGGCGGCAAGCAGGTGCGGCCGGACGGCAATTATTCGCTGGCGGTCGCAACAGCCAAGGGCAAGCTCGCCGGCGAAGTCGGCTTTGGCAGCCGCAAGGACATCCGTGATGCTGTTTCGGCCGCCCGCGCCTGCAAGGCCTGGCCGGAAGCGACCGCCTACAACCGGTCCCAGGTGCTCTACTATCTGGCCGAGAACCTTTCCGGCCGCGCGAGTGAATTCGCCACCCGCCTGACCGAGCTGACCGGCGCTGCGCCCAAGGCCGCGCGGGAAGAAGTCGACCAAACGATCGAACGGCTGTTCCTCTATGCCGGCCTTGCCGACAAGTTCGAGGGCCGCGTGCACCAGCCGCCGGCGCGTGCGGTGACGCTGGCACTGCACGAGCCGGTCGGAGTCGTCGGCATCGTCGCACCCGACGCCTCGCCGCTGCTTGGCCTGATCTCGCTCATTGCGCCGGCGCTGGCCATGGGCAACACGGTGGTCGCGGTGCCGTCCGAGCGTTATCCGCTGCTCGCCACCGATCTCTATCAGGTGATCGAATATTCCGACGTTCCGGCCGGCGCCATCAACATTGTCACCGGCCGCACGGCAGAGCTTGCCGGCGTGCTGGCCAAGCATGACGATGTCGACGGGCTCTGGGTGTTCGCCGATGCCGAGACCTGCGCCAAGGCGGAAGCCGAGTCCATCGGCAACCTCAAGCGCGTCTGGAGCGGCAATGGCCGCAGCCTCGACTGGGCGTCCGACGAGGCGGCTGGCGATGCCTTCCTGCGCCGCGCCATCGAGGTGAAGAATGTCTGGGTGCCTTACGGCGACTGACATTTCAGGGCTGTCGCAATGGTGATCGTGTTCGGGCTTGACGCCCGAACGCATGTTCTTTAACGAGAAAAAACATCTTTATCAGTGAACTGGCTGCGACACAGGCCGCACAATCGAGCCTGACTGGCACATGACGCCTTCGCCGGCCGCCGATAAAGGCAGTTGACCCAAGCTGACGAGGAAAAACATGGCGGATCTGGCAGGCAAGGTCGTTGTCATCACGGCAGCGGCGCAAGGCATCGGCAAGGCGAGCGCGCTGGCCTTCGCCAAGACTGGGGCCACCGTCCACGCCACCGATATCAACGAGACGCTTCTCGCCGAACTCGCCAAGACGCCAGGGATCAAGACCCGCAAGCTCGATGTGTTGAACGACGAGGCCGTGAACGCCGCCTTCGCCGAGATCGGCCGCGTCGACGTGCTGTTCAACTGCGCCGGCTTCGTCCATTCCGGCTCGATCCTCGAGATGAAGGATGGCGATCTCGATTTCGCCTTCAACCTCAATGTCCGCGCCATGATCCGCACCATACGTGCGGTGCTGCCCGGCATGCTGGAGCGCGGCGATGGATCGATCATCAACATGTCTTCGGTCGCCGGCGCCGGCAAAGGCGTGCCGAACCGCTTCGCCTATGGCGTCACCAAGGCCGCGGTCATCGGCCTGACCAAGGCGATTGCCGCCGACTATGTCAGCAAGGGCATACGCTGCAACGCCATCTGCCCGGGCACGGTCGAGAGCCCGTCGCTGCAGGACCGCATGCACGCGCAAGGCGACTATGAGGCCGCCCGCGCCGCCTTCATCGCCCGCCAGCCGATGGGCCGGCTCGGCACGCCTGAGGAAATCGCCGATCTCGCCGTCTATCTGGCCGGCGCCACCTATACGTCCGGACAGGCCTATAATATCGACGGCGGCTGGTCGATCTGAACCAATCTGACTGAGGAGAGTATTTAGATGAAACTGCTGCGCTATGGCGAAGCCGGGAGCGAACGTCCCGGTCTGCTCGATGCGGATGGAACGATCCGCGATCTCTCCGCCCATGTCGCCGACATTGCCGGCACCACGCTTCATCCGGCCTCGCTGGAGATGCTGGGCAAGCTTGATCCGAAGTCGCTGCCTGTGGTTTCCGGCAAGCCTCGCCTCGGCGCCTGCGTCGCCGGCACCGGCAAGTTCATCTGCATCGGTCTCAACTATTCCGACCACGCCGCCGAAACCGGCGCCACCGTGCCGCCGGAACCGATCATCTTCATGAAGGCAAGCTCGGCCATTGTCGGCCCGGATGACGACGTGCTGATCCCGCGCGGTTCTGAAAAGACCGACTGGGAAGTCGAACTCGCCGTGGTGATCGGCAAGACGGCAAAATATGTCAGTGAAGCCGACGCGCTCGACTATGTCGCCGGCTATGCCGTCGCCCACGACGTCTCCGAACGCGCCTTCCAGGCCGAGCGCCAGGGCCAGTGGACCAAGGGCAAGAGCTGCGACACGTTCGGCCCGACCGGCCCGTGGCTGGTGACCAAGGACGAAGTGGCCGATCCGCAGAACCTGAAGATGTGGCTGACCGTCAACGGCAAGACCATGCAGAACGGCTCGACCAAGACCATGGTCTATGGCGTCAAATATCTGGTTTCCTATCTCAGCCAGTTCATGTCGCTGCACCCCGGCGACATTATTTCCACTGGCACGCCGCCCGGCGTCGGGCTGGGCATGAAGCCGCCGGTGTTCCTGAAGGCTGGCGATGTGGTGGAGCTGGGCATCGAGGGCCTGGGCCAGCAGAAGCAGACGTTCAAGGCGGATTTGTAGGCGGCGAGAGATCTTTCCCTTCTCCCCTTGTGGGAGAAGGTGGCCTCGCGAAGCGAGGTCGGATGAGGGGTGCGCGAAGGATCTCTGCTTTGCAGAAGCAAGCGCCTGAAATCTTTCGATTTTTTTGACGCCTCACTCCGCTGGAACACCCCTCATCCGTCTCGGCGCTGCGCGCCGATCCACCTTCTCCCGCAGGGGGAGAAGGTAAGAAGCGTTGGCGCCCGGTCTACTTCAGCACTTTCCCATCCGCCCCAAACCTATACGTCTTCGCCGGATCCGGCGTCGCATAGAGCGTCGCGCCGGGCTCGGCGTCATAGACGCCAAAAATTCGCACCGTGATCAGCCCGGCCTTCTCGCAGTCGAGATAGAGATTGGTATCCGCTCCGAGATGCTCGGCATGCACCACCGTGCCCTTCCAGGCGCCTGACTTCAGATCGACCGTCAGATGCTCGGGCCGCACGCCGATGGTCTTGGCCGTCTCGCCGAGCCTGGCGCCGTCGATGAAATTCATCTTCGGCGAGCCGATGAAGCCGGCGACGAACTCGTTTGCCGGCGAATTGTAGAGCTCCATCGGGCCGCCGATCTGCTCGATCTTGCCGGCGTTGAGCACGACGATCTTGTCGGCCAGCGTCATCGCCTCGACCTGGTCGTGGGTGACGTAGATCATCGTCGCCTTCAGCCGGCGGTGCAGCTGCGCGATCTCCAGCCGCGTGTTGACGCGCAGAGCAGCATCGAGATTCGACAGCGGCTCGTCGAAGAGGAACAGTTTTGGCTCGCGCACCACGGCGCGGCCGATGGCGACGCGCTGGCGCTGGCCACCAGAGAGTTCGGCCGGCCGTCGCTCGAGATAAGGTTCCAGCGACAGCATCGACGAGGCGATGCCGATGCGGCGGTCGATCTCGGCCGCTGGCGTGCCGGCTTGCTTGAGGCCAAGGCCCATATTGTTCTTCACCGTCAGATGCGGGTAGAGCGCATAGGTCTGGAACACCATGGCGATGCCGCGCTTGGCCGGCGGCGTGGCGGAGACATCCGCGCCGTCGATGACCACCCGGCCCGAGGTCGAATCCTCCAGGCCGGCAATGACCCTGAGCAAGGTCGACTTGCCGCAGCCGGAAGGGCCAACGAAGACGACGAATTCGCCATCGTTCACTTCGAGGTTGATGCCCTTCAGCACCTCGACCGGCCCAAAGGCCTTCTTTACATTCTCAATCTTCAGCGAGCCCACGGCTTCGTTCCTGTCGTTAGAGTTTGACGGCTGCGCCGCTGCGCACGCTCTCGTCGGCTGCGAGGCAGACGGCGAGCGATTTCACCGCGTCGTCCATGTGTTTGGTGAGATCCAGATCCTCGCGGATCGCCTTCAGCACAAAGGCCTGTTCGAGGTCGCAGAGATCCTGATGACCGGGTTCGCCTGCCATCGACAGCATTTCATCTTGCTTAGCGAATTTGCCGTCCGGGCCGGTCTCCGCACTGTGCAGGCGGATGGTCGAGGTCTTGGTGTGGGTGTCGATGTCATCCGACTTCACACCTTCCTTCATGACGATCGACACGCAGCCCTTCGGCGAGATGACATCCTTCACGAAGAAAGCTGTCTCCGAAATCATCGGTCCCCAGCCGGCCTCGTACCAGCCGACCGAGCCGTCATCGAACAGCACCTGCAGATGGCCGTAATTGTACATGGTGGGCGCGACCTCTTCGGTCAGCCGCACGCCCATGCCGCGCACCTCGACTGGCCTGGAGTCGGTGATCTGCAGCATGACGTCGAGATAGTGGACACCGCAGTCGACGATCGGCGAGGTCGTCTGCATCAGCTGCTTGTGCGTCTCCCAGGTGTGGCCCGAGGATTGCTGGTTGAGATTCATGCGGAAGACGTAGGGGCCGCCGAGTTTGCGCGCCTCGGCGATCAGCCTGATCCAGGAGGGGTGATGGCGCAGGATGTAGCCGATCACCAGTTTCTTGCCATTGGCCTTGGCCGCCGCGACGACGCGCTCGGCGTCGGCTACGGTCGTTGCCAGCGGCTTTTCGACAAAGACATGGCAGCCGGCCTCGAACGCCTTGACCGCATAGTCGGCATGGCTGTCGGAATAGGTGGCGATGCAGGCGACATCGGGTTTTTCGTCGCGCAGCACCTCATCGAAGGACCGCCTGATGCCATAGCCCGACAGGCCTTCCGGCAGCGGCACGTCGGAGCGGTTGATGAGGGCTGCGATCTCGAAGCCCGGATTGGCGTGATAGGCCAGCGCATGGCTGCGGCCCATATTGCCGAGCCCGGCGACGACGACACGAAGAGGGGTCTGCGAACTCACTTGACGGCTCCGGAAGTAATGCCGCGGATCAGTTGCCGCGAGAAGATGACGTAGAGGATCAGCACCGGCATGATCGCCAGCGACAGTGCTGCCAGGATGGCGTTCCAGTTGGTGACGAACTGGCCGAGGAAGAGCTGCGCGCCGAGCGTCACCGTCTTGGTTTCTTCCGACGGCGCCAGGATCAGCGGGAACCACAGATCGTTCCAGATCGGGATCATGGTGAAGACGGCGACCGTCGCCATCGATGGCCTGACCAGCGGCAGCACCAGCCGGAAGAAGATGGTGTATTCCGACAGGCCGTCGATGCGGCCGGCGTTCTTCAGGTCGTCGGACACCTGCTTCATGAATTCCGACAGGATGAAGACGGCCAGCGGCAGGCCTTGCGCGGTGTAGACCAGGATCAGCGCCGTCAGCGTGTTGACCAGCCCACTCGCCACCATCAATTGCAGGATGGCGACGGTGCCCAGCCGGATCGGGATCATGATGCCGAGCGCCAGATAGAGGCCCATCAGCGTGTTGCCGCGAAAACGGTATTCCGACAGGGCAAAGGCGGCCATAGCGCCGAACAACAGCACGAAGAACAGCGAGGCGACGGTGACGACGAGGCTGTTCTGGAAATAGTGGATGAAGTCGCCCTGGCCGATGACGGTGGTGTAGCCGATCAGGTCGAATGTCCCGGGCGTCGGCGGCGTCAATGGCGCGCCGAAGATGCCGGCACGGGACTTGAACGAGTTCATGATGACCAGGATCACCGGAAACAGCGCGATCGCCGTGTAGGTCAACAGGATCGCGTGGGCGCCGATGGTGCGGGGCAGCGAACGGGTGGCGGTGCTCATCTCTTGCCCCTCAGAACTGGTAGCGACGCAGGCGCGTCTGGACGAGGAACAGGTAGACGCAGACGCCGCCGAGGATGATAAGGAACATCATCGTGGCGATCGCCGCGCCCATATTGGGATCGCCGACCTGCAGCTGGAAGCCGAAGAAGGCGCGGTAGAGGAAGGTGCCGAGAATATCGGTCGAATAATTCGGCCCGGCGAGCGCCCCTTGCGCGGTGTAGATCAGGTCGAAGGCGTTGAAATTGCCGACGAAGGTGAGGATCGAGATGATGCCGATCGACGGCAGGATCAGCGGCAGCTTGATCTTCCAGAACTGCGACAGGCCGGTGATGCCGTCACACTCAGCCGCCTCGATCACCTCTTCAGGGATCGACAGGAGGGCGGCGTAGATCAGCATCATCGGGATGCCGACGAACTGCCACACCGAGATCAGGCTGAGCGCGGTCAGCGCGTATTGTTCCTTGCCGAGCCATGGTGTGAACAGGCTTTTCAGGCCGACCAGATCCATCATATGCGGCGCCACGCCCCAGAGCGGCGACAGGATCAGCTTCCAGGCGAAGCCGACGATGACGAAGGACAGGATGGTGGGCACGAAGATCGCCGTGCGGTAGAAGGCGGCGAATCTCAGTCTCGGGCTGGACAGAAGGGCGGCCAGCATGACGCCGATCGGGTTTTGCACCAGCATGTGGATGATGAAGAACCAGACGTTGTTGCGCAGCGCATTCCAGAAATTCACCGACCAGTTGGGATCGCCGAACAGGGTGCGGAAATTGTCCAGACCGACGAAGACCTGGTGCTGTTCGATGTTGCGGAACAGCGACAGCTGCAGCGTGCCGGCGAGTGGCAGGATCATGATCGCCGTATAGACAAGCACGGCCGGCGCCAGGAAGATGCCGATGTGCCAGCGGAACGGTCTTTTCGGTCGTATTTCTGCGGCCATGAGTTCGGTCCCCGCCGTCTCTCGGTTCCAAAGGGTGTCGATGCTAGATGATGCCTCGATGCACGGCCCAGACATCCTTGCCCGGTACGGCAAGAACAAAGGCCTGCGACTGATCAGCTAGCCTTCCCCAAGACGAACAAGGGTAAGGCCGCGAGGCGGTGCCGACAATCGCTATCTGAATGGGCTTGTTCTGAAAGCCAGGGTATCCGGAACCGGCCAGGCATGCGCCCAGCCGGCTCCGTTGCCTGAGCTCTTACTTCGCCGGCTTGTACCAGCTGTCGAGACCGGTCTGCAGCTTCTTGGCCGCGGCTTCCGGCGTGTCGGTGCCGTTGATGACGTTGGCCGATTCAACCCACGTCTCGTTTTCGAGGTTCGGCGTGCCGCGCGACAGGATCTGGTAGGTCGAACGGATCGTCGACTTGCACTTGCCGCGCCAGGAGACGAATTCCTGCGCCAGCGGGTCTGCCATCTTCACCGGCGCGGAGTTCAGGCTGAAGAAGCCCGGCAGCGCGTTGGCGTAGATGGTGGCGAAGTCCGGCGAGGCCACCCAGGACAGGAAGGTCTTGGCGGCGTCGGCGTTCTTCGATGCTGCATTCAGGCCCATGCCGATATCGGTATGGTCGGAGATGTAGCAGGTGTCGCCGGCCTTCTCGACCGGCGGCGGGAAGGCGCCCATCTTGAACTGCGCCTGGGTGTTGAACAGGCCGATTTCCCACGAGCCGGCCGGATAGATTGCGGCGCGGCCGAGCGTGAACAGGTTCTGGCTGTCCGGATAGGTCTGGGCTTCAAAACCGTCGCCGAGATACGGCTTCCACTTGGCCAGTTCCTCATAGGGAGCGACCCAGTCCTTGTCGGTCAGCTTCTGATCACCCTTGATCAGCGCCGCGCGGCCGTCCTCGCCCTTCCAGTAGTTGGGGCCGATGTTCTGGTAGCCCATGGTCGCGGCTTCCCAAAGATCCTTGGTGCCCATGGCCATCGGGATGTAGGTGCCGTCGGCCTTGATCTTGTCGAGCGCGGCGAAGAACTCGTCACGGGTCGTCGGCACCTTGATGCCGAGCTTGTCGAAGGCGTCCTTGTTGTAGATGAAGCCGTGGATGACGGAGGCCATCGGCACGCAGAAGCTCGCCTTGCCGTCGTCGGTCTGCCAGGCGGACTTGGCGACCGGCGAGAAGTTCTCCATGCCGGGCAGCGCCGAGAGGTCGGCGAGGTTGCCCTTCTTGTAGAGTTCAAGCGACTTGTCGAACGGGCGGCAGGTGATCAGGTCGCCCGCCGAGCCAGCGGCGAGCTTGGCACCGAGTGCGGCGTCATATTCGGTCGGCGCCGAGGGTGCGAACACCACCTTGATGCCGGGGTTCTTGGCTTCGAAAGCCGGGATCAGCTTGTCCTTCCAGATGGACAGGTCGTCGCCGCGCCAGCTTTCGATGTTGAGCGTTACGTCCGCGGCAGAAGCCATCCCGGCCGAGCCGAGAATGCTGGTGCCCAGAAGCAGTGCCGTCAGTAGTTTCGTTGTCATGCTCAGTCTCCCTGTTGACCTTTTTCAGGTTCGGTTTTGATGAGAACAGAGGCTTTTGACCCCTTGCTCCCCTCGATCGCGGAAAGCGCCGGCCGCAATTTGTGGCCGGTTCCTTCCAGCAGTTTCTCGGCCGCATCGGCGCTGTCGGCACCGGCGGCGAGCAGAATGGCGGTCTTGACCGCGCCGCCGCTCTTTTCGAGCAGACGGGCTGCATCGTCCGTGCTGCGCCCGCTGACGGCGGCGACGATGCGCGCTGCGCGGTCGCGCAGCTTGATGTTGTCGGCCATCAGATTGACCATGTAGCCGTCATGGACATGGCCGAGATGGACGGCGGTCAAGGTCGACAGCATGTTGAGCGCGATCTTCTGCGCGGTGCCGGCGCCCATGCGCGTCGAGCCGGCGATCACTTCCGGCGGTGTTTCGAGCAGGATGGCGGTTTCCGCCTGGCGAAGCAGAGCAGAATCCCGGTTGTTGGCGATGCCGATGGTGGCCGCACCGCGGCGAGCGGCTTCCTCGATGGCGCACACGGCATAGGGCGTGGTGCCGCTGGCGGAAAGGGCGATCAGGCAATCGCCCGCACCGATGCCGGCATTGGCGACGGCAGTCGCGGCCTCCTCGGTGTCATCCTCGGGGCCGCCGGCCAGTGTCTTGAAAGCCTCGTCGCCGCCGGCGACCAGGATGGCGATGCGGTCGCGCTGAATGCCGAAGGTGCCGGGCAATTCCAGGGCGTCGGCCAGCGCCATCAGGCCGGAGCTGCCGGCCGCTGCATAGGCAAGCTTGCCGCCGCTGCGCAACCGGGCGGCGATGATCTCGGCGGCTTTGGCGATGGCGGGGATGGCGTTGCGGACGGCCTTGGCGGCTTCGATCTGCGCGTCGGCCAGCGAAACAAGGATGGCTTCCGGAGCCTGGATATCCAGCCCCTCGGCATTCCTGTGAAGCGCTTCGGTGCGCGTTTCAGCCATCCGTGTTCCTCCAATACCAGAACAATACCAAAAAAATACCACTTGTCCACATGCATTAACGAATTCGCTGACAGGAAATCGCTGAGCCGGCGAAATGTGCAGATTTTTCAATAAAATACGGCTTAATCTTTTTGAAACGGAAATTAACCCTTGGCTATTGGTATTTTATTGGTATTATCCGCCCGGAGGAGAAATCGCGTGAAATTCGTGCTCGGTATCGATGGCGGCGGCACCAGCTGCAGGGCCGCCCTGGCAACAGTGGACGGCGCTGTCATTGGTCGCGCCAAAAGCGGCGCCGCCAACATCCGCACCGACCTCACCGGGGCGCGGTCGAACATTGTCGACGCAGCACGGCAGGCTTTCATCGTTGCCGGGCAAGATCCGAACTGATCCCGCAGACACCGGCCATTCTCGGCCTCGCCGGCGCCAATGTCGGCACTTACCGGCAGCAGCTCGAAGCGATCCTGCCGTTCAGCACCAGCCGCGTCGAGACCGACGCCGAGATCGCGCTGGAGGGCGCCGTCGGTTCCGGTGACGGCGCCATGGCCATCCTCGGCACCGGCACCGCCTATATGGCGCGCAGGAACGGCAAATCGCGCGCCATTGGCGGCTGGGGGTTCCAGGTCGGCGACCAGGGCAGCGGCGCCCGCATCGGCCGCGACCTACTGGAACAGACGCTGCTGGCCCATGACGGCGTGCGCGCGCGCTCACCGCTGACCGACGCCATGATGGCCACCTTCCGCAACAATCCCGAGGACGTGGTCGAGTTCACCACCAATGCCAAGCCCGGCGATTTCGGCGGCTTCGCGCCCAAAGTGTTCGAGCACGCCGAAAAGGGCGATGCCGTCGCCAACTGGATCGTCGACAAGGCGGTCAGCGATGTCGAAGCCTCGCTCGGCGCGCTCGGCCTTCCGGATGATGCGCCGCTTTGTCTGCTCGGCGGACTGGCACCGCTTTATGCGCCGCGCCTGTCGGCACGCTACCAGGCGCTGCTGAAGCCGCCGCTCGACGACGCGCTGGGCGGGGCGGTGCAGATGGCGGCGCGGCTGTTCGCCAAACCAGCGGAGGCGGCTCGATGAGCGACGCCGCCGACCAGATCTTCGCCACGCTGAAGCAATCCTCGCAAAGCGGCGCCCCGCTCTATCTGCAATTGCGCAAAAGCATCGAGGACGCGGTCAACCGTGGCCTGATCGGGCCGGGCGACGCGCTGCCTTCGGAGCGCGACATCGCCACCAAGGCCGACATTTCGCGCGTCACCGTGCGCAAGGCGGTGCAGGATCTGGTGAAGGGCGGCATCCTGGTGCAGCGCCACGGCTCCGGCACCTTCGTGGCGCCGCGCATGGAGCGCGTCGAGCAATCGCTGTCGCGTCTGACCTCGTTTACCGAAGACATGGCGCGGCGCGGCATGGCGGTGCGGTCGGCCTGGCTCGATCGTGGCCTCTACGCGCCCTCGCCCGACGAGATGATGGTGCTTGGCCTGTCGTCGAGCGAACTGGTGGCGCGCGTGGCGCGCCTGCGCATCGCCAACGACACGCCGCTGGCGATCGAACGCGCCTCGCTGTCGGCCAGCGTGCTGCCCGACCCGGCGGGCATCGGTTCCTCGCTCTATGCGGCGCTGGAATTGACCGGCAACCGGCCGGTGCGGGCGGTGCAGCGCATATCGGCCGCCAATCTCGGCGACAGCGATGCGCGCCTGCTCGAAGTGCCGCCGGGCATTGCCGGCCTGCACATCGAACGCATTTCCTATCTGGCGAGCGGCAAGGTGATCGAATTCACCCGCTCCATCTACCGGGGCGACGCCTATGATTTCGTCGCCGAACTGCGGCTGACAGGGCCGAGCGAAGAGGGCCGACCATGATCTCCAACACCACCCATATGCAGCGCGAGATCGAGGAGATCCCGCAGGCCGTCGCCCGTCTGCTCGACGGTTCCGGCGCCGTGCTGGCGGAAGCCGGGCGCGGCATTCGCGAGCGCGACCCGCAGTTTGTCGTCACCGTGGCGCGCGGTTCGTCCGACCATGCGGCGACCTTCATGAAATACGCCGTCGAACTGACCGCGGGCCTCGCCGTCGCTTCGGTCGGCCCCTCCATCGCCTCGATCTATGGCCGTAAACTCCGGCTCGGCGGCTCGGCGTGTCTCGCGATCTCGCAGTCGGGCAAGAGCCCCGACATCGTCGCCATGGCCGAAACCGCACGCGCCGGCGGCGCGCTGACCATCGCCGTTACCAACACCGCCGATTCGCCGCTGGCGCGGGCCTCGGACTATGCGATCGACATATTGGCCGGGCCCGAGCGCAGCGTCGCGGCTACCAAGACCTTCGTCAATTCCGCCGTCGCCGGTCTCGCCTTGATGGCGCATTCCACCGGCGACGAGGCACTTCTGGCAGCGCTGGCGCGCTTGCCCGAGCATTTCGGCAAGGCGATTGCCTGCGATTGGATGAGCCTGCTCGCTGAAACGATCGAGAAGCAGAAGTCGCTGTTCATCCTTGGCCGCGGACCGTCGGCGGCGATGGCCAACGAGGCGGCGCTGAAGTTCAAGGAAACCTGCGGCATGCATGCCGAGGCCTACAGCGCGGCCGAAGTCATGCATGGCCCGCTGGCGCTGATCGGCCCCGATTTTCCGGTGCTGGCGCTGGCCGCGCGCGATGCGTCCGAACCGTCCGTCGCCGAAGCGGCCGACGGGCTGGCGGCCAAGGGGGCACCGGTGTTCGTCACATCGGCGCTTGCCAACCGCGCCACGCGGCTGCCGCATGTCGCCACCGGTCACCCGCTGACCGACCCGCTGACGCTGATCGTCTCGTTCTACGTGTTCGTCGAGGCCTTCGCGCGCCACCGCGGCCTCGATCCGGACACGCCGCGCAATCTTCGCAAGGTAACGGAGACGGTATGAGCGACCGTTTTGCCCTGACTGGGGGCCGCATTTTCGACGGCGACGACTGGCACGAAGGCGCGGCACTCGTCGTGCGCGACGGTCTTGTCGAGGCTATTTTGCCCACCGGCGCCATCCCCTCGGATATCCGCACCGTCGACACCGGCGACGGCATGCTGGCGCCGGGCTTCGTCGACATCCAGGTCAATGGCGGCGGCGGCGTCATGCTCAACGACCACCCCGATGTCGCCTCGATCGAAACCATCTGCAGGGCGCACGCGCCGTTCGGCACGACGGCGCTGCTGGCGACGCTGATCACCGACACGCCCGCCATCACCGCTTCCGCCATCGCTGCCGGCGAGGCCGCCATGCTGCAAAAGGTGCCAGGCTTCCTCGGCCTGCATCTCGAGGGCCCGCATCTGTCGATCGCCCGCAAGGGCGCGCATGATCCGGCGCTGATCCGGCCAATGACGGACGCCGACCAGGCGATGCTGATCGCCGCGCGGCAGAAGCTGCCGGTGCTGCTCACCACGATCGCGCCGGAATCCGTGGAACCAGCCCGCGTTGCGGCCTTGGCCAAGGCCGGCATCATCGTCAGCCTCGGCCATTCCGACACGGGTTACGCGACGGCAATGGCCTTCGCCGAAGCCGGTGCCAGTGTGGCTACCCATCTGTTCAACGCGATGAGCCAGATCGGCAACCGCGAGCCTGGCCTTGTCGGTGCGGCCATCGACATCGGCACCTTGTCCGCCGGGCTGATCGCCGACGGCATCCATGTCCATCCCGCAAGCATCAGGATCGCGCTCGACGCCAAACAGGGACCGGGCAAGATCGTGCTGGTCTCAGACGCGATGGCGACGATCGGCACCGACATGACTTCGTTCACGCTGAACGGCCGCACCATCTACCGCCGGGATGGCAGTCTCAGGCTTGCCGACGGCACGCTGGCCGGCGCCGATCTCGATATGATCTCGGCCGTGCGCTTCATGCACAATGTCGTCGGCGTCAATCTGTCCGAAGCCTTGCGCATGGCCTCGCTTTATCCGGCACAGGCGATCGGCCAGTCGCACCGGCTTGGCCGTTTCGCCAATGGCACGGCCGCCGACATCGTTGCGCTGTCGGACGATCTTGGCATAGGAAGCGTCTGGATCGGCGGCGCCAAAGTGTTCGAGGCTGTCGCTCCGCACTGAGAGCGAGGCCATGCAGACAATCGATTGCGTCGTCGCCGGAGCAGGCGTCGTCGGACTTGCCATTGCCAGGGCGCTTGCCGTATCGGGCCGCGAGGTGGTGGTGATCGAACAGGCCGACGCGATCGGCACCGTCACCAGTTCGCGCAATTCCGAAGTCATCCATGCCGGACTCTATTATGCGCCCGGGAGCCTGAAGGCCCGGCTTTGCCTTGAAGGGCGGCAGCGCCTCTACGCCTATTGCGCCGAGCACAACATCGCCCATACGCGCACCGGCAAGCTGATCGTCGCCAGCGAGCCCGGCCAGACGGACGGGTTGCGGGCAATCGAGGCCAATGCCCGACGCTGCGGGTCGATGATCTCCAGTTCCTGACGCAAAGCGAGGCCGAAAGCCTGGAACCGGCGCTGACATGTGCCGGCGCGCTGTTGTCGCCGTCGACCGGCATTGTCGACAGCCATGCTCTGATGCTGTCGTTGCGCGGCGCCGCCGAGACCGCCGGCGCGTCCTTCGCCTTGCTCACCGCGTTCGCCGGGGCGACGATCGAGACCGACGGGATCCGGATCGACACGCGCCATGCCAATGGCGAGACCTTTGCGCTGGAGGCGGCAGCCTTCGTCAATGCCGCCGGCCTCGATGCGCAGGCCGTGGCCGGCCGGATCGCCGGCTTCCCACAAGGGCTCATCCCCCGGCAGTGGCTGGCGCGCGGAAACTACTTCTCCCTGCCAGGCCGGTCGCCCTTTTCGCGGCTGATCTATCCGGTTCCGGTCGACGGTGGGCTTGGCGTCCATCTGACGCTCGACCTCGGCGGCAGTGCGCGCTTTGGGCCCGATGTCGAGTGGGTCGACCATGTGGATTACATCGTCGATCCCAGCCGAAGCGCCGTCTTCTACGAAGCGATCCGGCGCTATTGGCCCGCCCTTGCCGACGGCGCGCTGCAGCCGGCCTATGCCGGGGTCAGGCCGAAACTGTCCGGCCCCGGCCAGCCTGCCACCGATTTCGTGATCCAGGGTCCTGCGGATCATGGCGCTGGGCGCATCGTCAACCTGTTCGGCATAGAAAGCCCCGGCCTGACGGCAAGCCTGGCGATCGCCGACCATGTGGTCGAACTGCTCTATCCGCAATGAGAGGCGCCGCTGGGAATTTATCATCCCAAGCGGAGGTCATGAAACCTTTTGATTTCCAGGTCGTTGTCGGGGCGTATGTCCGAGGCGAAACCCAGATCGAACCCGGCCGACGGCATCGAACCGCGCGGCGCCCCGAAGCCGCGACGGCAAACGCCGCGTGACGAGAGACCGCGCGAGCAGGAACCGCGCGAAAAAAAGCCACGCGACAAGAAGGCATCGGCCGTCGAAGCGGCCGCCTCCGACATTGTCGGCGAAGCTCCACCGCCGGAGGCCGTCGAACCCGATCCGGAGTTGACGCCCGAGGCGGCCGAACAGGCGCGCAAGAAATATCTGCTCAAGCGGTTCTGGATCAGCGGGCGCGGCTATTGGGGGCGGCATGGCGACAAGCTCGGCTGGCCGCTGACGATCGGGCTGTTGATCCTGATCGGCGTCAATGTCGGCTTTCAGTACGGGATCAATCTCTGGAACCGCGCCATTTTCGACGCCATCGAGAAGCGCGACGCCCATACCGTCTATTTCCTCAGCGCGGTGTTCGTGCCGCTCGTGCTTGGCAGCATCAGCCTTGTCGTCGTGCAGGTTTATCTGCGCATGACGATGCAGCGCCGCTGGCGCGCCTGGCTGACCACCTCGGTGATCGCGCGCTGGCTGGCCAATGGCCGCTACTACCAGCTGAACCTCGTGAAGGGCGACCACCAGAACCCCGAGGCCCGCCTCTCGGAAGATCTGCGGGTGGCCACCGATGCGCCCGTCGACTTCGTTGCCGGCGTGATTGTCGCCACCCTGTCGGCCTCGACCTTCATCGTGGTGCTGTGGACGATCGGCGGGGCCTTGAGCATCAACCTGGGAGGCTCGACCTTCACCGTGCCCGGCTTCCTCGTCGTCACGGCGGTAATCTATGCCGCGATCACCTCAACGTCGATGTTCGTCATCGGCCGCGATTTCGTGCGGCTGTCCGAAGAGAAGAACCAGACGGAAGCCGAATTTCGCTACGTGCTGACGCGCGTGCGCGAAAACGGCGAGAGCATCGCCTTGCTCGGCGGCGAGGAGGAGGAACGCAGCGGCATCGACAGGACCTTTGCCGGTGTGCTGAAGCGATGGGCACAGCTGACCGGACAGCATATGCGCACGGCCCTGGTGTCGCAGGGCTCGAGCCTGTTCGCGCCGGTCGTGCCGGTCTTGCTCTGTGCGCCAAAGTTTCTCGAAGGCTCGATGTCGCTCGGACAGGTCATGCAAGCGGCCTCCGCCTTCGCCATCGTGCAGGGCTCGTTCGGTTGGCTGGTCGACAACTACCCGCGTCTCGCCGACTGGAACGCCTCGGCGCGCCGCATCGCCTCTCTGATGATGTCGCTCGACGGGCTGGAGCGCGCCGAGCAGAGCGACGAGCTGGGGCGCATCCTTCACGGCGAGACCAGGGGCGATACGATGCTCTCCCTCGACAACCTCTCCGTGACGCTCGACGACGGCACGTCCGTGGTCAAGGAAACGGAAGTCGGGGTCGAGGCGGGCGAGCGGGTGCTGGTTTCAGGCGAATCCGGCTCGGGCAAGTCGACGCTGGTGCGGGCGATCGCCGGCCTGTGGCCATGGGGAAGCGGCAGCGTCAGTTTCCATCCCGATAAGCGATTGTTCATGTTGCCGCAGCGGCCCTACATCCCGTCCGGCACGCTGCGCCGGGTGGTCGCCTATCCCGCGGCCGCCAACAAGTGGAAGCTCGAACAGATCAAGACCGCCCTCGACAAGGTCGGCCTCGGCCACCTCACTGGGCGGATCAAGGAGGAAGCGCCCTGGGACCAGACCTTGTCGGGCGGAGAAAAACAGCGGGTCGCCTTCGCGCGCCTTCTGCTGCATCGCCCCGACATTGTCGTGCTGGACGAGGCGACCTCGGCGCTGGACGAAAAGAGCCAGGACCAGATGATGCAGACGGTGATCCGCGAATTGCCTGAGGTCACCATCGTCAGCGTGGCGCACCGCGCCGAACTGGAAGCCTTCCACACCCGCAAGATCACGCTCGAGCGGCACAAGGGCGGCGCAAAGCTGGTCGGGGATGTCGACCTTGTATCACGCAACCGCAAACGCGGCCTGATCCAGCGTGCCTTGTGGGGCTCCGGTACGAAGGCCGAAAAGCCGCGCAAGCCGAAGTAACGGGGCGCACCCACCACCTAGGATGCGTAGAGGTCCTTGTACGTGTCGCGCAGAAGATTCTTCTGCACCTTGCCCATCGTGTTGCGCGGCAATTCGTCGACGAAGATCACCTGCTTCGGGTGTTTGTACCTGGCCACGCGTTCGGCGATGGCGCTGAGAATTTCGGCTCCGGTGATCTGCGATGCCGGCGCCCGCACGACGACCGCTGTGACGCCTTCGCCGAAATCCGGATGGGCAACGCCGATGACGGCGCTTTCGCTCACGCCGTCAAGCGCGTCGATCTCGCTTTCAAGCTCCTTCGGATAGATGTTGTAACCACCTGAGATGATCAGGTCCTTGCCGCGGCCGACGATATGGACATAGCCGTCGGTGTCGATCGTGCCGAGATCGCCCGTGATGAAGAAACCGTCGGCGCGGAATTCCGCCTTGGTCTTTTCCGGCATGCGCCAGTAGCCGCCAAACACGTTCGGGCCCTTGACCTCGATCATGCCGACCTCGCCTTGGGCCAACGGCTTGCCGTTGTCGGGATCGGCGATGCGCAGCGCGACCCCAGGCAAGGGAAAGCCGACTGTGCCGGCGCGCCGTTCGCCTTCATAGGGGTTGGAGGTGTTCATGTTGGTCTCGGTCATGCCGTAGCGTTCGAGGATGGCGTGGCCGGTGCGCTCGCGCCAGGCCTTGTGCGTGTCGGCCAGCAACGGCGCCGAGCCGGACACGAACAGGCGTATGTTTTTCGCCGCCTCGCGGTCCAGTCCAGCCTGCTGCAGCAGCCTGGTATAGAAGGTCGGCACGCCCATCAGCGCCGTGGCGCGCGGCAGCAATGCGACGATGCGGGCCGGATCGAATTTCTGCTCAAACAACATCGCGGCGCCGGCCATCAGGATGACGTTGGTGGCGACGAACAGGCCGTGGGTGTGGAAGATCGGCAGCGCGTGGACAAGCACATCGCCTGATGTGAAGCGCCATTGCTCGACCAGCACCCGCGCGTTCGAAGCCAGGTTCTCGTGGCTGAGCATGGCGCCCTTCGAGCGTCCGGTGGTTCCCGAGGTGTAGAGGATTGCCGCGAGATCCTCCGGCCCACGCGCCACATCGTGAAAATCCGACGGCAGACGCGAGGCCTGGTCCGCTAACGATCCCCGGCCGTTGCGGTCGAGCGTGACCACGATGGCACCGGATGGCTCGACCATGCGGCCGATATCGGCCGCCTTCGCCGGATCGCAGACGATGACCCGAGGGGCTGCATCCCCAAAGAAATAGCTGAGCTCGGTCAGCGTATAGGCCGTGTTGAGCGGCAGGAAGACGGCACCGGCGCGCACGCAGGCGAGATAGAGCAGCAGCGCCTCCGGGCTCTTCTCGACCTGCACGGCGACCCGGTCGCCGGGCTCGACGTCCAGTTGCAGGAGCGCATGCGCGAGCTGTGCCGACCGCGCCAGCATGTCGCCATAGCTCAGCGAGCGCCCATCATCGGTTTCCATCAACAGACTTGCCGGTGCCGGCATCCGGGACCGGAACGCATCGAACAGATGATTGCTCATGGAGTCTTCCCTGGGTGGCGGCAATAGCGACGCCGCCCTTTGGGCGGCATGCGTCGGCGGCGAAGAGTTCGCGTTTCCCAGCGATGCCGTCAAGACTGGAGGTGGCGGTCCAACGCGTCACGTCCGCCGAAAGGCCGCGAACGACGACGGCAAGGCTCGCCAAAGGAAATGATCGTTACCGCCGGGCGCGTTCGGCCGGGGCGGCGGCTTTTGCGACTTCGCCTTCCTTGAAGCGTTCCAAGCACATAGAGGCGGTCAGCTGGTAGTGATCGATCAAGGCCTGGACGGCGCCGTCGGCATTGCCGTCCAGCGCGCATTCGGCGATCAGCCGGTGTTCGCCGAAATCGTCACGCTGGATGCTTTGGTCGTCATTGGCCATTTGCCGGTAGCGATAGGCATGATCGGAAAGCTGATCGCAGAAACCCACCAGCCAATGCGACCGGCAGGCCGAGATCAGCACCCGGTGGAAGGTGCGGTGCAATTTCTCCCAATCCGGATCGAGCGACGAGGCATTTTGCGGCGAAAGACGTGAGGCGCGGCCCAGGCGGTGCAACGCCAGCACCAGCTGTTCTTCCCATTCGGCGGTGCGGTGGGCAATGGATTCGCGAAGCGCCCGCTCCTCGAGCCAGCAGCGGGTGCGCGTCAGCTCCTCGAGCTCCGTCGCACTGACCGGCATGATGAAAAAGCCACGCTGGTCATGACGACCAAGAAGTCCTTCGGAGGCAAGGCGATTAAGGGCTTCACGAACCGGGGAAGCACCGGCGCCATACTTGGAGACAACCCACTCGACCCGCAGTTTGCTTTCGGTTTCAAGAGCGCCGCCGAGAAGATCATCCCGCAATTGGTGATAGACCGTGCTGGCAAGCGTGCTCTTGGATCCTGTGCCGTCGTCGTTCAGGTTGGCAGCTCCGTATGTCAAAATCGACTCCTTGTCCCCATTTTTCTCCGGGCAATTCGAGTCCGAAACGATTCCTTCCGTACATGTACCATACAGTGCTTGCGTCAAGGGGCTCAAGCAGAAGATGGCGTTATTGTACTTAAGCACAAAGGAATGTACCCGATCTGCATCTGTGCGTGGAAAATCGTGCATCTCTACAACCAGTAGAAACTTAACATGTTTTGTATGCACGCAGGATCATCTGTTTCCTGTGTGCCCATGCGAGCATCTTTTCTGTCGCGCGCAAAGACAACCGCCGGTTCACCGCGAATCAGGCCTCCCGTGCGGGTGCTGATTCGAGCGCGCCGGACCTGGAAGAGTCACGTCGGCACAAGGACTCTTAGCCGACCGTTGGATTTTGACCGGAATGGAACGCAGCGCGTTAGCCGGCGGCCTCGTCGGCCGCCGTCCGGATCGCCTCGATGTTGGCGCGGTAGGCTTCGACGCTGCCGCCCTTGAAGATCGCGGCGCCGGCCACCAGCACATCGGCGCCGGCTGATGTGACCAGGGGGGCTGTTTCCGGCGAAACGCCGCCATCGATCTCGATGCGGATCGGCCGGTCGCCGATCAGCGCCTTGACCCTTCTCACCTTGTCGACGATCCCCGGGATGAAGGCCTGGCCGCCGAACCCCGGGTTGACGGTCATGATCAGGATCAGGTCGAGCCGGTCGAGCACATATTCGATCGTCGCTTCCGGCGTCGCCGGATTGAGCGCCACGCCGGCCTTCTTGCCGAGGTTCCTGATGGTCTGCAGCGAGCGGTCGAGATGCGGCCCGGCCTCGGCATGCACCGTCATGCCGTCACAGCCGGCCTCGGCGAAGGCGGCGAGATAGGGATCGGCCGGCGCAATCATCAGATGGCAGTCGAAGAAGGCCTTGGTGCGGTTGCGGATCGCCTTGATCACCGGCGGGCCGAAGGTGATGTTGGGGACGAAATGGCCATCCATGACATCGAGATGGATCCAGTCGGCGCCGGCGGCCGCGACGGCTTCGACCTCGTCGCCAAGCTTCGAAAAGTCCGAAGCCAGCACCGACGGTGCTATCAAGGTCTTTTTGCTCATGCCGCAGCCTTTCCGGACGGCCTTTTCGTCCGCTGATCCTGGACCGACTGCCTAATGCCCGGCGGGTGACTTGTCGAGGGTGCAGGCACAGGGGCTCCACAGGCTTGGGTGGCGTTGCGGCGTCTCCGATCCTGCCGCAGCCAATTCCCGCTTGCCGGGCCATGAAGAAAACCCGCCGGATTGCTCCGGCGGGTTTTGACCTGGCGTCGAGCAGAATGGTTACTGCTGCTGGAGTTTCAGGATCCTGTTTGGTGTCGGATCCTGCTGCTGTTCGACCTGCGGTGCGCGCCGTGGCAGGACCTGCTGCAGCAGCAGGCCCGGATTGATCTCCAGCGACGGCTGCCCGCGTATCGGCCGGCAGTTGGGATAGCGCCCAATCGTGCCTTCCGGGCAGCGCCGCCTGAAGATCGGCTGGCACTGGCCATCGACCATCTGCGAGCCCGGTGCGCATTCCGTCTGTTGCCTGGGCTTGCGGCACGCGTCGTCGATGACCTCGGTCCCACGCGGACAGACGCACTCGCCGCGCTTGTTGTGGACCTGGCCGCGTATGTCGCACTGCTCCAGCTGCGGCTGCTTGCGCCGGCATGCGCCGTCGATCACCTCGGTCCCACGCGGGCAGACGCAATCGCCATTGGCATCGTGCACCTGGCCGCGGATGGTGCACTGGTCAGGCTTCGGCCGGACCGGTCGGCAGGCGCCATTGCGCACCTCGGTCCCTTGCGGACAGACACAATCGCCATCGGCATTGCGGATCTGGCCGGGGATGCGGCACTGCTGAGGCTTCGGCCGGATCGGTCGGCAGGCGCCGTTGCGCACCTCGGTCCCTTGCGGACAGACACAATCGCCATCGGCATTGCGGATCTGACCGGGGATGCGGCACTGCTCAGGCTTCGGCCGGACCGGACGGCAGGCGCCGTTGCGCACCTCGGTCCCTTGCGGGCAGACGCAGTCGCCATCGGCGTTGTGGATCTGGCCACGGATGGTGCACTGCTCGGGTCTGTCGGTCCTGACGCACTTCCCGTTCTCCAGTTGCGTACCGCGCGGGCAAATGCAGCGCCCGTCCTCGGTGCGGATCTGGCCTTCGAGCAGCACGCAGCGCTTCGGCGGCGGCGGTGGCGTCGGCAGGATGTTGGTGCCGCCGCCGGTGCACTGGCCGTTGCGGAAGGTGGTGCCTTCCGGGCAGACGCAGCGGCCGGCGTCGTTCATGACGAAGCCCGGCGAGCACTGGTTCTTCACCTCATGGGTGATGATGAAGGGGTGGCACGCATAGGCCTTTCCGCGATCGCCCTGCACGTTGGTCTGGTCGCCGCCCAGCACGTCGCCGCCGCCCTGCACCCGCGTGTCGGGAGACAGGACGCCAACGCAGTTCTGGCCATTGACGTTGCCCTGCAGGTTGGCCAGACGCCCGTCGTCGGGAATGACCACGGTAACGCGATGCGACTGGCTTTCGCCGGCGCCGAGCGTCAGGTTGGCGATGCAGGACAGCGGCAAGGTTGCCGGTTCGGGCGAACAGCCGAAGGGCGGGTCGATCGAGGTGATCGCAACGCCGTCCAGCCGGCCGAGCCCTTCCACGCCGATCGCATCACCGATGCGAACCGGGCCGGAGAAGGGGCTCGTCCCGTCATTGGTGATGGTGATGTCGAACGAGCAGGGCTGGCCGAGCTTGCATTCGCGGTCGCCGGTCTTTTCGACACGGATGGTCGAAGAGCCGCCGCCCTTGGCGCAGGCCTGGCCGATCGGGTAGACGATGTCGTCGCCTTGCGCCGGCCCATAGGAGCCGCGCGCGCAGTTCTCGAACTCGCCATTGGCCGACACCGTCACGTCGAAGTGGCGGCTGGTTCCGGGTGTCATGACGGCACCGGGAATCTGGCACGACAGCGTGTTGGCCGGAACCGGTCCGCACGCCCATTCCGCGCCGTCTGGTGTGACGGTCTGGATCTGGACGGGCGCGCCGCCCGATACCAGCGTGGCGGCATCGTTGACCCGCACCGGACCGGTGGGGGCTGCCGTGCCGGCGTTGGAGACGGTGATGCGGCAAGAGACGACCGCGGCACCGGCCAGCGAGCCGCTGCACACCTTGGTGATGCGCAAGCCAGGCTGGCCGCCATTGGGACGACGGATGCGTTCCTTGGCGCAGGCTTTGTTGTTGGTGAGGTCGACCTCACCGGGAATGGCCTTCACCGCGGCGCAGTTCTCGACCGTATCCGACTGGTAGCCGGCCGGCATGACCGCCTTGACGAAGATCGGTGTCGAGGCGCCCGCAGGCAGCGAGATGCCTGCATTGTCGCAGCGGAACTGGCCGGGGCCGTTCGGTCCGCATGTCCAGGGCGGGCTCGGGCCGAAGGTCGAGGAGGCCGGGGCGCCGCCAGGATAGTTGTCGATCACCGTCAACGGCCCGTTATAGGTCGATGTGCCGTTGTTGATGATGTCGATCACGAAGTAGCAGACGCCGTCGGCCGTGCAGATTTCGGTGCGGGCCCGCTTCTTCAGGATCAGGTCGACCTTCTTCTCGACCGGCGGCTGGCAGTCGCGGTCACGATCGCCACGGCGGCAGATCGGGATCGAGGCGCAGCCACGGTCGTTTTGCTGGCTGCCGAACAGCGGCTTGCCGCTGGCCGGATAATTGTAGGTGGCGCAGTTGCGCAACACCTTGCCTTGCCAGCCTCCCGCCGGCTTGAAGCCGAGCGTGAGGTCGACAAAAGCCCCCGGATTGAGCGTGGTCACCGGATAGGTGCACGTCATCGGGGTGGTGCCAGGCACGCAGACCCAGGGCGGATTGGGCCCCGAACTCAGCGTCGAACCGGCCGGCAGCGTCACCTCGTCGAGCACGATCTTGCCGTTGTAGGGCGCGGTGCCGACATTGGTGACCCTGATGGTGAAGTCGCAGCCGCCGGCCATGGTGCAGCGCGCGACATCGGCGCGTTTCTCGACCTTGAGGTCCGGCTCCTTGTCCTTGGGCGGGCAGCGCTGGTCACGCGGGATGACGATGTCGATGGTCTGCGTGCAGCACAGGCCCCAGCCTTCCTTCGGCCCGGCATAGGTCTCGATGCCGGTGACGATGAGGTGGATGACGTCGCCGGGCGATGCCCCGACGATCTTCCAGTTGAGCACACCGCCGCCCGGAGGCACCAGCTGAGTGTCTGGGATGATGGTGATGCCCGGCGTGGTGGTCGACACCTGCACCCACTTGCCGCCCATCTCCGGGCCGACCGGCATGTGGTAGATGAAGGCGCCGCCGCCGGGCACGCAATCGACCGTGCCGCGTTCCACCTTGAAGCATTCCTTGCCGGGAGGTGGTGGCGGCGGTTCGCACTTGGTGACATCGATCTTGATCGAGGTCTTCACGCCGGTCTTGTAGTCGCCGTCGTCGGGCTTGCTCGGATCCTGCGACGGGATGATGGTCCCGGTGCCGGCTTCGTTGCTCACCTTGATCAGGCCCTGATTGTCGACGATCGTCGGCGCGGGAAATGCCGCATGGTCGATCTTGGCCGTGATCTGGAAGTTGATGACGCGTTCATTGGCAGCCCCGGCGCCATCGAGATCGGCGGCGGAGAGCCGGAAATCGGACACCGTGGCGGTATCGTTGGGACCCGCCGAATTGCTGATCGTCGCGCCCGGCAGTGGCCCGCCGGAGGCATCCGTGCCGTCGCCGGACACATTGACGTTGACGATCGAAAGGCCGTGCGGAAGCTGGTCCTTGAACTCGATCTTGAGTTTCTTCAGCAAGGCCACCAGGCCCGGATCGGCAAAGCCCTGAGGATCACCGCGCAGGCCGAAGCTCAGGGAGTAGACGACATAGTCGCAGCCTCTCTGGGTGCCTCTTTTGGTGAAGAAGGGGACGACCCGTTCCGGCCGCGGATTGACGACGCGCGAATTGTCGAGGTCGAGCCTCAGTTCGGGGGTGATCGGAGCGGCGTCTTCCGCATGGCTTGCCAGAGGGGTGAACATGGCGACCGCGATACCGGCCGCCATCAGCCAGCGCGCGCCGCGCCTGGCGTATGACAGGGGTTTCATGATCGTCTCCATGACGGTTGCGTTGTTTTGCGCGAGCGGGGAGAGTGCGAGATTTTTCATCTTCCCCTCCTCAACGTTCGCAGCTGACGGCTGGGGTGCGGAGCGGCAAGGTCATCTTGCAGCAAGGGTAGTAGCCACCCTTGTCCTTGTCGGACTTCCTGTAGAAGCAAAGTCCAACATCCACTCTGTCGCCCGGATAATGGCCGGTGATGTTGATCGTGTATGGCGTGCCGGGCGCATGCGACATGGGTGAAGTCACCCGACGCCTGGCGTCCTGGACTGGGCCTTGATCGAATCGCCGCCGAAGCCGGCATGGTCATGGAGATAGAGATCGGCCTCGAGGCCCGAAGGCGTGCAGTAGTACTGGACGTCCTCGACATCGAGACAGGGAGGCAGATTGCCGGGCGGTGGGAAGTCCGGCGGGTAGAAGGGAGGCAGATAGCCGCCCGGAATTTCTTCATAGTAGCCGGCACGGCCCTCGCAGGGATGCCAGACGGCGACGTCGCCGACATGACCTTCCACCTCGGGATCTTCGAAATAGCCGTCGAAATCGACGAACCAGGAGCCGAAAGGCGGCACGTTGGCCGGTTTGACCAGGTCCTTGGGCGTGATCTGCACGCCATGCACGGCGAGCGGCCCGCCAGCGGCGAGCTGCTCGGCAAGCGTTGGATTGTCGCGCAGTTTGTCGCCGGTGTTGACCAGCGTCTGCGTGCACACCGAAGTGTCGAGATTGCCGTCGGCATCATAGCCATATTGCAGGTCGAGGCCGCCGGCCGACTGCCGGTTGCCTTGCGGGAAACCGACCGCATATTCCTGCGGCGCTTCCACCCAGACCGATTCCGTTGCCGGATCGTCCGGATTTTCTCTGAAATAGCGGATGATCTCGCCCTTGCCGGAATCGGCGAAGCGGCTGTAATCATAGCGGTTTTCGACCGGGCCGCGCTGGGCCAGGTACATGAAGCCCTGATTGTCGAAGGCAATGTCGGTGACGGCGTAGTCCTTGTCGGCCTTGACCGTCAATTCCCAGCGCGGGTCGCCGGCAAAGCTGCCGTCGCGGGCAATGCCCACCGACCAGATTTCCGACTTTTCGCCGACAGAATAATAGAGCCGGCCGCCATGGTAGGAGACCGCCCAGACGCGGCGATCGTCCTGGGTGTAGCCCCAGGTCTCGGGATCTTCCGTGTCGAAGGCGGCACCCTGTATGTCCATCACCGCGCCATCGTCGGCGACGGGAGCCAGGCCATGCGCCGGACGCCCGGCGACACCATGGTCGAACGTGTCGATCAGCCTGCCGGTGGCGTCGATGCGATGGATCAGGCCGGTGTCGAGGTCGGAGGCAAAGAACTGGCGGTGGTTCGGATCGAAGGTGAGATTGCCGATGCCGGGACCGCTGTTGGTGTCGATGTCGGCGAATTTGGCGACCTGGCCGGTGATGCCGTCGATCTTCCAGATGGTGCCCGGCCCGCCGCCATTTTCGCTGCCGAACTGGCCTTCCATGAAGGTGGCGCCTGCCGTACCGCGGCGTTGACGCTCCGGCCTGCCGTCACTGTCTGCGTCCGGCGTGACGATGCGGATGCCGTGCACCGAGGTGGCGGCGGCGTAAAGGTTGGGAATGCCCGATGGGACACCATCGCGCACGCCGTCATCATAGGCGACGCCGAAAACCTGGCCGATCTGGCCGGCCGTGACCTCGAAAGGCGGCGGCGTGAAGACGAGCTGGCCCGCAGCCGGGCCACCGAGATGCGAAACGTCGAAAACGCGCAAGGTGGCGCGCGTGGTGTCGATAAAGGTTTCATCGACCGGATCGACCCCGGGCGGCAGGCCTTCGTCGAAATTGGGGATGATGGTGCCGGAAAATCCGGTGACCGCCATCGAGCCGGGATAGATGATCTGGGTGTCCTGCGCCCTGGCGGCGCCGCCAAGCCAAAGGCTGGCGGTCAGGGCAAACACGAGAAGTCCGCCGGTTGCCTTGATCAGACGGTGCAAACGGCTGGTGAAAGAAGGCACGAACGGGCCGTGATCGCAAGACATAGAACTCCCCCCGAAGTCTATGGGCGGAACCTCCGGCTGAGCCGCGCGAACCAGGGCAAGGCGCGGCGGTCCGGCTCGTTCTTCCCTGATCGAATTGTCAGCTTTCCTCATTGTCACGATACGCCTGCTCTTACGCAGGGTCAACGGAATCAGCGGGAAGCCCAGCGCATCGACCCCGTCCCGAAGGCGGTGGTCGCGCCGAGCTCCTGTTGTTCCCGGAGACCGCAGAGCCTCTGGGTTGCTGGTCATGGGGGCTTCCTTTCCGGGCCGCACCATGCGGCACCTGGACCTCAGTCGCGGGCGGCGGTGGAAAGGTTCATGGAAGCCTTGCGCAGAATGCTTGCGCCCGATGCCGCCTGTTCTTATATACGCGCCAAGCCGTGCGGCGCCGGAACCCCGGTTGCCGAACGGGATTTCTTATGAACAGGGGCTTTCGTCGGAACGCCTTCATGGGTCCTGAAAGCCTGCTTAGCGGAGAGACTAGAAAAATGGCAAAAGTAATCGGTATCGATCTCGGCACCACCAATTCCTGCATCGCCATCATGGATGGCAAGGAGCCCAAGGTGATCGAGAATGCGGAAGGCGCGCGCACAACGCCCTCCATCGTCGCCATCTCGGGCGACGGCGAACGTCTCGTCGGCCAGCCGGCCAAGCGCCAGGCGGTCACCAATCCTGAAAACACCATCTTCGCGGTCAAGCGCCTGATCGGCCGCCGCTATGACGATCCGGTGACGGAAAAGGACAAGAAGCTTGTCCCCTACAAGATCGTCAAGGGCGACAATGGCGATGCCTGGGTCGAGGCCGGCGGCAAGAAGCAGTCGCCCAGCCAGATCTCGGCCATGATCCTGCAGAAGATGAAGGAAACGGCGGAAGCCTATCTTGGCGAGAAGGTCGAGAAGGCGGTCATCACCGTTCCGGCCTATTTCAACGACGCCCAGCGCCAGGCCACCAAGGATGCCGGCAAGATCGCCGGCCTCGAAGTGCTGCGCATCATCAACGAGCCGACGGCTGCCGCGCTTGCCTACGGCCTCGACAAGAAGGATGGCAAGACCATTGCCGTCTATGACCTTGGCGGCGGCACGTTCGACATTTCGGTGCTCGAAATCGGCGACGGCGTGTTCGAGGTGAAGTCAACCAATGGCGACACCTTCCTCGGCGGCGAGGATTTCGACATGCGCCTGGTCGAATATCTGGCGGCCGAGTTCAAAAAGGAACAGGGCATCGACCTGAAGAACGATAAGCTCGCCCTGCAGCGCCTCAAGGAGGCGGCTGAAAAGGCCAAGATCGAGCTGTCGTCGACGACGCAGACCGAAATCAACCTGCCCTTCATCACCGCCGACGCGACCGGCCCGAAGCATCTGACGCTGAAGCTGACGCGCGCCAAGTTCGAAAGCCTGGTCGAAGACCTCGTCCAGCGCACCATCGACCCGTGCAAGGCGGCGCTCAAGGATGCCGGCCTGAAGGCTGGCGAGATCGACGAAGTTGTCCTGGTCGGCGGCATGACCCGCATGCCCAAGATCCAGGAGATCGTGAAGCAGTTCTTCGGCAAGGAGCCGCACAAGGGCGTCAACCCGGATGAGGTCGTTGCTCTCGGCGCCGCCATCCAGGCCGGCGTGCTGCAGGGCGATGTCAAGGACGTGCTGTTGCTCGACGTGACGCCGCTGTCGCTCGGCATCGAGACGCTGGGTGGCGTGTTTACCCGGCTGATCCAGCGCAACACGACGATCCCGACCAAGAAGAGCCAGGTGTTCTCGACCGCTGAAGACAGCCAGTCGGCCGTGACCATCCGGGTCTTCCAGGGCGAGCGTGAAATGGCCGCCGACAACAAGGCGCTCGGCCAGTTCGACCTGGTCGGCATTCCGCCGGCGCCGCGCGGCGTGCCGCAGATCGAGGTCACTTTCGACATCGACGCCAACGGCATCGTCAACGTTTCGGCCAAGGACAAGGGCACCGGCAAGGAGCACCAGATCCGCATCCAGGCCTCGGGTGGTCTTTCGGACGCCGACATCGAGAAGATGGTGAAGGACGCCGAAGCCAATGCCGAGAGCGACAAGAAGCGTCGTGCCGTGGTCGAGGCCCGCAACCAGGCCGAGGCTCTGGTGCATTCGTCCGAGAAGTCGCTGAAGGAATATGGCGACAAGGTCTCGGAAGCCGAACGCACGGCGATTTCCGATGCGATCGCGGCGCTGAAGACCGCGGCCGAAGGCGACGATCCGGCCGACATCGAGGCCAAGAGCCAGGTGCTCGCCGAAGCTTCGATGAAGCTCGGGCAGGCCATGTACGAGGCCTCGCAGAAGGAAGCGGCGGAAGCCGACGCCAAGGCGGATGCCGCCAAGGACTCCGACGTGGTCGATGCCGATTTCGAGGAAATCGACGAGGACGACGACAAGAAGAAGTCGGCCTGAGCCGCCTGACGGCAAAATAAAGCGGAAAGCCCGGCGTAAAGCCGGGCTTTTTTGCAACCCTTGCTGAAAAAATGCGGGCCTTTCCGAAAAAATGACAGAAAAACCCGGACCGGCGCTTACCAGCACTGGCATCCGGGCGGCACCGATCCTAAATCGAGGCGACGTGCCGGCAAACGACGCGACAATGCATCAAGACGTTGAGCATCCGGACAGCGGGAAAAAATGAAAGCTGATTTCTACGAAACGCTGGGCGTGCAAAAGGGCGCCGACGAGAAGGAGCTCAAGAGCGCTTTCCGCAAGCTAGCCATGCAGTTCCATCCTGACCGCAATCCCGGCGATCATTCCTGCGAGCACAAGTTCAAGGAAATCAACGAAGCCTACGAGACGCTGAAGGACCCGCAGAAGCGTGCGGCCTATGACCGCTTCGGCCACGCCGCCTTCGAACATGGCGGCATGAATGGCGGCGCGCAAGGCTTTGGCGCCGGCGGTTTCGCCGATATCTTCGAGGATATTTTCGGCGACATGATGGGCGGGCGGCAGCGCCGTTCGTCCGGCGGCCGCGAGCGCGGCGCCGACCTGCGCTACAATATGGAAATCTCGCTGGAAGAGGCGTTTGCCGGCAAGACCGCGCAAATCCGCGTTCCGGCCTCGATCTCGTGCACGGAATGCTCAGGCAGCGGCGCCAAGCCCGGCACCCAGCCGGTGACCTGCTCGATGTGCCATGGCCATGGCAAGGTGCGGGCGACGCAAGGCTTCTTCTCGATCGAGCGCACCTGCCCGCAGTGCCAGGGCCGCGGCCAGACCATCAAGGATCCGTGCCCGAAATGCACCGGCCAGGGCCGTGTCACCGAGGAACGCTCGCTGTCGGTCAACATTCCGGCCGGCATCGAGGACGGCACCCGCATCCGGCTTGCCAATGAGGGCGAGGCCGGCCTGCGCGGCGGGCCTTCGGGCGACCTCTATATTTTCCTGGCGGTGAAGCCGCACGAATTCTTCCAGCGCGATGGTGCCGATCTCTATTGCAAGGTGCCGATCTCGATGACGACGGCGGCCCTCGGCGGCTCCTTCGAGGTGACGACGCTGGACGGCAGCCAGACCAAGGTGAAAGTGCCCGAAGGCACGCAGAACGGACGCCAGTTCCGGCTCAAGGGCAAGGGCATGCCGGTGCTGCGCCAGCCCAATGTCGGCGACCTCTACATCCAGACCGCTGTCGAGACGCCGCAGAACCTGTCGCGCCGCCAGCGCGAGTTGCTGGAGGAGTTCGAACAGCTCTCCTCGCAGGACAATTCGCCCCAATCGAGCGGATTTTTCGCCCGCATGAAGGATTTCTTCGAATCCTTCGGCGAGCGTTGATCGTGCAAGAACGGCGCGGGAATCGATGAAACGCGCCGCATTTTGAGACGCGACGAAATCTATCTTATCCACGACATGCGTCTCGCTGCGCCTTGCCTTGCGTCACGCAGGTGTTAAGTAACTTGCGGGGAGCGTTGAGGAGAGCTTGCATGACACGTCCCGGACTGCGGAAGGCGCTTGCCGAAAAGTTCGACGACGAGCTCAAATTCTTCAAGGGCTGGATCGACAAGCCGAAGACGGTGGGTTCGATCGTTCCGACGAGTTCGATCACCGCGCGCAAGATGGCCTCGATCGTCAATCCCAAGTCCGGCCTGCCGGTGCTCGAGGTTGGTCCTGGCACCGGCGTCATCACCCGCGCCATCCTCGCCCAGGGCGTGCGGCCCGAAAACCTCTATGCGGTCGAATACAACACGGATTTCGTGCGCCATCTGCGCCAGCTCTATCCCGGCGTCAACGTCATCGAGGGCGATGCCTTCAACCTCAACGCCACGCTTGGCGAGAGGAGCGGGATGATCTTCGATTCCGTCGTGTCCGGCGTGCCGCTGCTCAACTTCCCGGTCGCCCAGCGCATCGCCTATATTGAGAGCCTGCTCGACCGTATCCCGGCGGGCCGGCCGATCGTGCAGCTGACCTATGGCCCGATGTCGCCGATCCCGGCCGGCCGCGGCGACTATACGGTGAAACATTTCGATTTCATCTTCCGCAACATCCCGCCGACGCAGCTTTGGATTTATCGCCGCGAAGCGCATTAGGGTGTGCCGATATTCAGGTGAGGCCGGTCTGCAAATGGCTGATACCTGCGCTTCCGGTGCTCACCTACGAAAAGTACGCTCCGCTCCGGTTCTCGGAAGCCACCATTTTCGACTCGGCCTGACCTGAATCTCAGCACACCCTTCACGCGTTTGCGCCAAATCGGTTTCGATTTTCGGCTACGGCGCGTTGATTTGATCGAACCTTGGCTGTACCTGTCCGGGAACAAGGGTGGCCAATGGCAGTGATCCCGAAAATCCTCGTCTTCGCCGGTTCGGTGCGCAGCGGCGCCTATAGCGGCAGGACCGCCGACGTGGCGCAGAAGGAACTTGCGGTGCAAGGCGCCGAGGTGACCCGCATTTCGCTCGCCGACTATCCCTTGCCGATCCTCGACGAGGATCTCGAGAAGGAAAAAGGCGTTCCCGAAAACGCCGTCAAACTCGGCCGTCTGATTTCAGTCCATGACGGCCTGCTGATCGCCACGCCGGAATATAACGGCTCGATCCCGCCGCTGCTCAAGAACACGATCGACTGGGTGAGCCGGGTGCGCCGGGATGGCGGCCGGACGGTCAGGCCGCTTGCCGGCAAGGTCGTCGGCCTATGCTCATCCTCCAACGGCCACTTCGCCGGCATACGCTGCATCAACCATCTGCGCGCCGTGCTGATACGCTGCCAGATGGAGGTGGTGACGCCGGAATGCTCGGTGCCGGACGGCGGCGACGCCTTCGACGCAGGCGGCAATTTCCGTGACGAAAGACTGTACAAATCGATGGAGCACCTATGCCGCACGCTGATCGAAACCTCGCGCATGCTGTCGACCCGGATCGAGGCGTGATCGCCGCAACCATGCAGACCCAATCCATGCAGGCCAAATCCATGCAGGAGAGACTGATCGTCGGCCTCGACCTGCCGACCGTGCGGGAAGCCGAGCAGGCGGTGCGCGAACTTGACGGTGTCGTCTCCTTCTACAAGATCGGCTATCAGCTAGCCTTTGCCGGCGGGCTCGACTTCGCCAGGGAACTGGCCAGCGGCGGCACCAAGATCTTCCTCGACATGAAGCTGCTCGACATCGACCACACGGTGGCCAAGGGCGTCGAGAACATCGTCAAGATGGGCATGACCATGCTGACCATCCACGCCTACCCAAAGGCGATGCGGGCGGCGGTGGAGGCGGCCAGGGGCAGCGAGCTTTGCCTGCTTGCGGTCAGCGTGCTGACCTCTATGGACGAGCAGGACATGATCGATGTCGGCTATGAATATGACCCGCACACGCTGGTGCTGCGGCGCTCGGAACAGGCGCTGCATGCCGGCATGGGCGGCATCGTCTGCTCGGCCGCGGAGGCCGAAGCGGTGCGCCGCATCGTCGGCCCCGACATGGCAGTGGTGACGCCCGGCATCCGGCCGGCGGGCAGCGACCATGGCGACCAGAAGCGTGTGGTGACGCCGGCGCAGGCGATCCGCAACGGCGCCAGCCATCTTGTGGTGGCCCGGCCGATCGTCGCGGCCAGCGACCGCCGCGCGGCAGCGCAAGCGATCCTCGACGAAATGCGCTCTGCATAAAATAGGGAGAAGAACAATGCCCAAGGGATACTGGATCGCCCGCGTCGATGTGCGCGATGCCGAAGGCTACAAGGAGTATGTCGCCGCCGCCAAGCTCGCCTTCGATCGTTTCGATGTGAAATTCCTGGCACGCGGCGGCGAGCACGAGTTTGCCGAAGGGCAAGGCCGGGCCCGCAACGTCATCATCGAGTTCCCGTCGCTCACTGCTGCGCATGACTGCTACCACTCGCCGGAATATCAGCGTGCGGTCGCCATTCGCCAGAAGGTCGCCGACGGCGAGATCGTGCTGGTTGAAGGGACCTGAGGCGGGGCAACCGGGGCCGGCACTTCAGACGAAGTCCTGCAGGTTCACGTCTCGCAGCTTGGCTCCGCCAAGCAGGGCGCCGACCAGCTGGTGCTTGAGGGCAAGGCACTGCGAGCGGGCAAGTTTCACGATGCCGGGGACGTCGCTCCTTTCGCAGGCCTGCAGCAACTGCTTCTGCTGTTCGATGATCAGCGGCATGAAATCGCGCGACTTGAAGCCGAGATGGAGCGCCCGCTCCGACTGATCGAGGATCTGGCTGAGAAGCTGTGCAAGCCGCAAATTGCCGGAAAGCTCGGCAATCGCCAGGCGAAAGGCACGGTCGGCCGCCAGGAACGCGACAGGGCTGCGCAGCGTCTCGGGCTTCAGCACCTTTCTGGCCGCCAGCCTGATCTCCTCCAGCCCGCGCTCGGTGATGCCAGTGGTGGCAACCCGGAACACTTCGGGCTCGATCAGGCTGCGCACATCGAAGATCTCGTTGACGTCGCGCAAAGTCAGCGTCGTGATGACATAGCCACGGCGCGGCTCGCTCCTGACCAGACCTTCCTGCATGAGGCGGGCAAGTGCTGAACGGATCGTCGCCTTCTTGATGCCGTAGCGCGCCTCGATCTGCTTTTCGGTCAAGGCTTCGCCGGGTGACAGGACGCACGCGACGATATCGCTCTTCAGCTGCTCGTAGGCCTGTTCGCTGCGCAGCAGATCCGCCGTCGACAGCGCCGGTGCCCCACCTGGGGACGCGGGTGATTTCGGTGGCGTGGCTTTGGTCGGCTTCATGCGTCTCTCGCTTTGCATCGGCCTTGACATTGGCCATCTTAGCTATTCTAACTGAGCATCTCAGTCAGGAGCTGTGGCATGCCTCTATCCGCCGACTCCCCTCTCTACCCTGCGATCAAGGATATCGTCAACGCGGCGGCAGGCGCCCGTCCCTTCGATGCGGTCAAGGCCGTCTTGCGCGACTACACCAACCGCTTCCATGCGCTCGGCGGACTTGTCCACGAGGAGGATGAGGACGAGCTTTTGCTGCATGCCAGCCCGCAGTTGACGATCTACCACATCACGCTTTCGCCCGGCGTCCAGTATCCGCCGCACAACCATCTGATGGACGCTCTGATCGGCATCTACTGGGGCGGCGAGACCAATTTCATCTACCCGCTCGCCGGCGAAAAGGTCGACGCGCCAGAGCGGCAGGATTTTTCGGCGCCCGCGCTGGTGCACATGTCTTCCAACACCATTCACTCGGTCGCCAACACCGGTAGTGCCCGCTCCGGCGCCCTGCATGTCTATCTCGGCGATCTGCCAGGCACCGACCGCCAGCTATGGAGCCTGGCCGACAGCCGGCCGGAGCCGTTCGACAACGCCAGGTACATGGCCGGGGCGCGACCCATCCCGCAATCGCAGGGATAGGCCGGTATCGGCTAATGCAGTGTCGAGGGCTCGTCGCCGGCGAGCGCTTCGGCCTGATGGTGATGGCCGAGCGTTTCGTACCCGACCACGCTGACGGCTGGCGCCAGCATCAGGATGACGAGGCAGAGTGCCATGTCGACGCCGGCAGACGCGGCGATAATGGCGAGCGCCACGACCGCCGCCGTCGCGGCCAGCAGCCAAATGTGGAACAGGTCGTTCATCGCGCAGCCTTCGCTGGGGTCGTCAGCCGACACTAGAGACAGGACAGTCAGCGTCAAGGCGGGCAGCCAGAACCGCGTCCGACCAACCAGAGGTTTGCGATATACCGGCTAGCCGCGATGGCGCTGGCTGGTCAGCCGGCTGGCGGCGGTTTCGGCCATGGCGTCGGCAAGCTCCAGGCCCCATTGCGACCGGCAATAGGCGCGGAAATCGAAGCAAGGAAGGCCGGGGCAGACTTCGAACTCGATCAGGTGGACCGTGTCGTCGGCCTCGACCCGCAGGTCGACGGAGAACACGTCACGCAGGCCAAGCCCGCTGATCAGTCGCTCGGTGATCGCCCTGATCCTGGCGTCGGCTCCTGGCTGGACGTCGGCGACGGCAACGAGATCCGGCTCGGCATAAAGTCCTGCCGCCTTGGCCGCCTCGCCGGTTTCGCCGTAAAGCGCCATGCTGTCCGCCATGGTCTGGAAATCGGCGCCTGAATCGACAAAGGCGATGCCGAGCGCTTCGACGCCGGTTTGCGGCGTCAGCCCGAGGAAGCTGGCGCGGACATTGCGGCCGGCGACATAGGGCTGCACGACGACATCGTCGCGATAGGCGGCAAAGACACGCCGGCTAAGTTCCAGCGCATGGTCGAGATTGCTGCTGCGCGAATCCGGCCAGATGCCGATCTTGGCGCCGAGCCGGTTGGGCTTGACGAACCAGCCGGCGGCGGAAGCCGGCGGCTCAACCAGCCATTTGCCGTCCCGGGCAAGGCCAGCCTGCGGCGCCGGCAGCCCGAGCGCACCAAGGACGGCGCCGGAGCGGAACTTGTCCTGGCAGAGCGCGAACAGCGCATCATCGGCGCCGATCGTCCGCAATCCCTTGAGCCTGGCCAGCGCGGGCGCGGCGCCACCGCGGAAATAGGCGACGCCGTCGGACAGCGTCCAGACCAGCGTGCCTTCCGCATCCGCATCCTCCAGCGCCCCGGCGGCATCGTCGAGCGCCACCGGCGCGAAGGCGAGACCGCGCGCCTCGCAGGCGGCGGCAAGTGCCGCGAAGTCGGGGGCGATATCCGTAGACTGCGCCAGATAGGACGAGATTTCGGTGGCGCGCTGCGGTGGGTAGCCGTCGGCGATCAAACGATCGAAACAGGCCTTTTCCGGCTCGTAGACAAGGATCAGCGTTGGCTTGTGGCTCGACATAAGATGAACGATTCCCGGCGATGCGATCGCCTACCATCGCACGGCCGAGGCAAACGGCTTTCGCGAAACCGACCCAGGCCGGACGCCTGCGTGACAGCTAGAGGTTTGAGCGGCGCCGATCGCCCAATCTGTTCAGGCGATCAGCACGCGCGGTTCGAACCGGCCGTTGACGGGAATGTCGAGCAGGAAAGTCATGCCGCCTTGCAGGTCGAGCAGGCGCTGCTTCTCATTCTTGCCCGACCAGGCCGATGTGACCGCCAGCCGATCGGCGTTCTTGCCGACGAAGGCCGGACAGGACGGCTGTGTCACCGGCATGGCGACCGTGCGGACGAGCTTGCCGTCGGGTCCATAAGCCTCGATGACACTGCCGCCCCAGACGGCATTCCACAGGATGCCGTCACGGTCGAGCACCGAACCGTCGATATAGCCCTTGGCAGAACGGTGATCGACGAAGATCTTCGGCTCGCCGGCCGGCAGGCCGGTCGACGGGTCGCAGGCGACACGCATCAGCAATCCGGTCGAGGTGTCGGTATAGTAGGCAAGCGCGCCGTCGGCGGAAAAGCAGATCGAATTGGAGACGGTGATGTCCGAAAACAGGCGGCGCAGTTCGCCCTTGAAGAACCAGTAGATCGAGCCGGCGCCCTTTTCCTCGCCCTTGCCCATGGTGCCGACCCAGAAGGCACCGCAGGGATGGACACGCGAATCGTTGGAGCGGGTGACCGGATTGTCGGCCTCGATCGGCGTGTGCAGCGTCATTTTGCCGGTCGCGACGTCCCTGACGAAGAGTCCGTGTTCCGTAGCGATCAGCTGCCGCTTGTCGTCGATGATGGCGATGGCGCTGGCCATCTGGCCGAGCTCATGGACCTGGGTCGCGCCGCCGGACAGCTGCTTCTCCAGAAGCTGGCCGTTGACGATGTCGAACCAGAACAGCGCATCGGTGGCGGGATCATAGCTCGGTCCTTCGCCGAGTTGACAGACATGGTCGGAAAAAACCGAAACGATCGCTTCACTCATCATGCTTCTCCGAACACCGCATCCCAGGCCGCAACGGCGGCGTGCGCACGGGCGGCAACGTCGTCGACGCTCATGCCAGGCTTGAACAGGCTGGAGCCGAGGCCAAAGACCGTGACGCCCACCGCCTTGTAGCCGGCAAAATCCTTCTCCGAAACGCCGCCGACGGCGCCGACCAGGGTCTGCGCCGGCAGCACCGCCCGGATCGCGGAAATGCCTGATGCACCGAGTGCGCTCGCCGGAAAGAATTTCAGCGCCGAGGCGCCCAGGCGAATCGCCTGGAAGGCTTCCGTCGGGGTGAACACACCGGGCATGGTCACCATGCCGTAGTGCATGGCGCGCGCCATCACCTCGGCATCGATGTTGGGGCTGACCAGGAGCCGCCCGCCGGCCTGGTGCAGACCGTCGACATCGGCCGCCGTCAGCACCGTGCCGGCGCCGACCAGGGCTGACTTCGGCAGCACTTCGGCAATTCTGGCGATCGACGAGAATGGCTGGGCGAGTTGAGCGGCACTTCGATCGCCTCGATGCCGGCGTCGAACAGCGCCTGGCCCATGGCAATCGCCTCGGTGGGTTTCAGGCCACGCAGGATGGCGACCAACCCGCGCTTGAGTTTTGGAAAGGCTGCGGTCTCGGTCATGCCAAGGCTCCGGTTCTGGCGATCATGCCGTTTTCGCGCGCGGCTTCGATGAGGCCGGCGCGCACCGCTACATCCGCGTCGACGGTGCGGACGGCAAGACCTGCAAGGTCGAGTGCGGCCTGATAGAGCACGGCGAGCGCACCAGAGGCAATCAGCACGACCGGCGCATCGCCGGCGCCATAGCGCCGCTTCGCCGAGGCGATCTCGCCGCCGATCAGAAGCCCGGACAGGCAGGCCGCCGCATCTTCCGTCTTCAGGTCCTGCAGCAGCCCGGCGGCGCGGATGGCAAACAGCTTCGAGGTGACGTCGCCGCCCTCGCCAAGCGCCCGTTCGCACCATTGCCGGAAGAACGGACTGTCGCCTGCAACCGGAGCCGGATGCTCGCCCAGCGAATGCTTGAGAATCGAGTGCGCGGCCAGAACCGAGAACAATTCACCGGTCGGCCATGTGCCGAAGCCGGCAACAGCGCCGTCCTCGACCAGCACCCATTTCGAATGGGTGCCCGGCATGCAGGCGAGATGCCGCCCATTTGCCGGCAAACCCGCACCGGCAAGCTGTGTTTCCTCACCGCGCATGACATCCGGCGCATCGGCCAGGCGCTGGGCGAGACCCGGCACGATGCGGATATCGCGTTTCTGATCAGCCACGCGGGCGGCGCCGCCGAGAATGGCGCCGATCGGCGCCGGCACGGTCACGTAGGGCGCCTCGATCCAGCCCTGACGAGAGCCGGCCATGCCGCAGATGATGACGGGCAGTGTTTCCGGCGCGCCCAGGGCGGCCAGATGGCCTTCCAGAACGTTCGAAAACCCTTTTTCGCGTGCGGTGATCAGGCCGTCATCACCACGGCGCTCGGCAAGCACCTTGCCGCTGCCGTCGATCAGCCATGCTCGAAGCCGGGTCGTGCCCCAATCGAGCGCGGCGACCGCCGGAGCGTTGCCGGCAAATTCTGGGCTCACAGAAAACCTCCGTCGACGATCAGCATCTGCGCGGTCAGCATGCGCGAGGCATCCGAGGCCAGGAACAGCACCGTGCCGACCATGTCGTCCGGACGCATGATTTCCTTGATACACTGCTTGGCGACATGGGCTTCAAGCGCCCCTTCGGTGACCCAGCGTTCCTGCTGCCGTTCGGTGATCACCCAGCCGGGCGCGACGGCATTGACGCGGATGCGGTCGGGCCCGAGCTTGCCGGCGAGGCCCTTGGTGAGGCCGAGAATGCCAGCCTTGGCGGCGGTGTAGGCGGGCATGTCGGGATGGTTGATGAGGTAGGATGTCGAGGTGAAATTGATGATCGAGCCGCCGCCGGCCCGCTTCATGCCGGGCGCCACCGCCTGCGCGGTGAAGAAATGTGGTCTGAGGTTAATCGCCTGGTTGTTGTCCCAGAACTCCACCGTCACGTCCTCGACGGCGTGGCGCTCGTCCCAGGCGGCATTGTTGATCAGCACCGTGACATCGCCATGCGCCTCTGCCGCTTTGCCCGCCGATGCGCGCAGCGCCTCGATGTCGCGCAGATCGGTCTTGAGGTAGAGCGGACGGCGACCGAATTCCTTCTCGATGCGGTCGGCAAGCAGCGTGCTCGGGCCATCGGCAATGTCGATGAAGGCGACATTGGCGCCCTGGCGTACAAAACCCTCGGTCAGCGCCGCGCCGATCCCGGAGCCGCCGCCGGTGATCAGCACCGAGGCGCCCTTGAGGTCGGCAAAATCCGCCGATGGCATCATGTCTTTCTCTCCGAGCATGGACGGCGCGCATCCTAGCCATGGAGGTCCCGTGAGCAAGGGCGAAAAGCTGGATTTGCTGGCTTATGTCAGGCAAAATGACAATGCGCCGCACCGGAAGCGCGCCGCGACATCGGCGGAATGCCAATCAGGTCGAAATCGCCGGTCAGATCGCCTTGGCGCGCAGCGCGCCACGGAAGGAATCGCGGAGATAGCCAAGCGTGGCGTCGGCATCGACCGGTTTGCCGAACAGATAGCCTTGCCCGCCGGCACAGCCAAACTGGACGAGGCGATCGGCCTGCGCTTCCTCTTCGATGCCTTCGGCGACCACATCCATGCCCAACCCTTCGCACATGGCGAGAATGGCGCGGATGATGTGTTCGGACGGTCGGTCGTCGAGAATGGAGGAGACGAAGGCGCGGTCGATCTTGAGCTTGTCGAAATGGAATTCGCGCAGGCGGCCGAGCGAGGACTGGCCGGTGCCGAAATCGTCAAGCGAGACGCGGATGCCGACGCGGCGCAGATCCTCGACGATCTGCGCGGCCGAGGCCGGGTCGTTCATCAGGCCGGTCTCGGTGATCTCGATCTCGAGGCGGCGCGGATCGAAGCCGGTGCGGTCGAGGATCGCCAATATGTGCAGGCCGGTGTTCTGGTCGACAAGCTGCGACGGCGACAGGTTGAAGGACAGGAACAGGTCGCTCGGCCAGCTCCTGGCCGCCTCGGTCGCCTTGCGCAGCACCAGCTGCGACAGCGGGCCGATGATGCCGCGCTCCTCGGCGATCGGGATGAACACCGTCGGCGGCACCGCGCCGAGGTCGCGATCGGTCCAGCGCGCCAGCGTCTCGAAGCCGATGGTGCGGCGGGTGGTAAGATCGACGATCGGCTGGAAGTGCGGCTCGACCTCGCCGGCCGAGACAGCGCGGCGCAGCGCCTGCTCGATGCGGGTGACGCGCTTAGCCGCCTCTTCCATCTCGCGGGTGTAGACGACGACCCGGCCACGGCCGGAGCGCTTGGCGTGGTAGAGCGCCGTTTCGGCCTTGTTGATGAGGATTTCGGTGGTCTCGTCGCCGGAATAGAACAGCGAGCAGCCGACCGAGGCCGACAGCCTGGCGGTGCGTTCGCCGACATCGTAGGGCGCCGACAGGATTTCGATCAGCATGCGGGATTTTTCCGCCGCCGCCTCTTCGGAGAACACCAGCGGATAGAGGAAGGCAAACTCATCGGCGCCGATGCGGCAGACCGTCGAATGGCCGTCCATCGAGGCCCGCAGCCGCATGGCGACCTGGATCAGGATGTCGTCGCCGGCCTTGTGGCCAAACAAATCGTTGATCGGCTTGAAGCCGTCGAGGTCGAGAATGCCGACGGTGAAAGGCGCGGGATCGTCGGCACGGTCGCTGATCAGGCGATCGACCTTGTCGAAGAAGCGGCGATGGTTGCCAAGCCCGGTCAACGGATCTGTGAAGGCCAGATCCGTGCTCTCCCTGTTTGCCTGACCGGTGCCAAACGAAGTTTGCATCGGTGTCCCTGTTTTTGACGTCGGAATTTATGCGCGAGACTGGCAGGAAACCCTTTAGGAAACGTATCCCGAAAATCGATTTTTCGCGGCCAGGGCATGATCGCAAAAAACGCAATCCGGTTTTCCCTGTCGATCATGCCCAGGCAGAAGGCCGGATGCGGTCTGGAAGCCGGCTAAACCGTGCGTCAACCTTCTGTTTCCGCGCCGATTTTCAGCCGCTGGACTTGACGCGATAAAGCTCGAGCGGGGCGCCGCGCGTCTCCGCCACCGGCTCCAGCCAGGCCGGCACGCTGCCGCGCATCAGCCCGGCCAGGAAGCCGTCCGGTGCCTTGGCCGCGAACAGCCGGCTTTCCGTGTTGCCGCGGCAGAGCGCGACAAGGCCGACATGGTGGCTTTCGACAATGGCTTTGGCGTCAGCGGCCGAACCCAGCAAGGCATCGAACACCAGCAGGTTTCCGGCGACGTTGCGATGGTAGGGGCCGGCGAACACGCGATGGCCGGTGAAGGCGAGGATCGGCGAGCCAAGATTGGAGATGGCAAGCACCGTGGTGGGGGCCATCGCGCCAAGTGCCGCGAACGACGCCTTGCTGTTGCAAGGTGCATCGATGCTGGCGTCCTGGACAGGCGCGCCGGCTTCAAAGGCGTTCGATGCGGCTTGAGCGGCGCCCGACCAGATTGCATTGACCGAGATCAGCCAGGCCGCGGCCATCCTGAGCACCGAGCCGCTGGATGGGCTGGCCTCGGCCCGCTGCCGCCATTTGGCGATCCAGGCCGAAAGCGGGATCACCGCGAACGCGATGGAGAAGGTCGAGCCGCGCACTTCCCAGGCGCTGACCAGGACCGCCACCACCAGCAGCGCGCCAACGAGGCTGTCCTGCCGCCGCCAGCCGCCATGGCTGAAATGAAGCGCCATCAGGATGATCGCCACCAGAGGGGTGGCAAAACGCGCCACGGCCCTGGCTGGGTCATCGGAGACGAGCTGGACGATCGACTGTGCCTCCTCGATATAGCCGAGCCACATCTGCTGCAGGCGCGGGTCGAGGTGGGCATAGGGCGCCGCCAGGCATTGCGGGAACAGCAGCGCCACGATGAGAGCGAGCACGGCGGCAAGCAGGCCAAGCGCCATCAGACGCCGGGCGGCCGTGGCGTTGGCGACCCTTAAGGAGGCGATGACCGCCAAGCCGGCACCAGCAAGCCCGGTGACAGTGAATTGCACGACCGAGAATGTGTCGCACTGGGCCTGGCCCCAGGACGACATCGGACCGTGGCGGCGAAGACGAGTGCCGAGACGCCGGCGACGCCGAGGCCGAAATCCCTGGCGATCAGCCTTTCGCCGTCACCCCTCGCGAGAAACAGCAGCGCGACGACGGCGCCGAGGGTTCCGGCATAGGGAGCGCTTTCCATGCCGATGGCAAGGGTCAGCGTGGCGCAGATGCCGGCGACAAAGGCAGCCGGCCGGCGCGTGGGCGCCTCGAGCAGCAGAGCGAGGCTCGCCAGCGTCAGCATCAGCTGGATGTTGTGGTGATCGAGCGCACCGGGCGAAAAAATGCCGATGTAATAGAGGGCCGCCCCGCCGACGACGGCAGCGGGCAGCACGGCATGCGGGCCGGCGAAAGCGCGCGCGGCGCGGATGATGAAGAAGATGGCGAGAAAGAACTGCAGGGTGGGCCAGACTATCTGCACGATTTGCTCGGCCAGGGCGGTGCTGCCCGTCAGGGCCGAAACGGCAAGGATGGCAAGCGCCAGCGGCGCGTCGAGCAGCCGCGACCAATGCATGACGAAGCCGCCTTCCAGTCCCATTCTGTACTGGTGCAGGTCGAACCAGCCCTGGCCGGCCATGAGGTCGCGGACTTCGACCAGTTGCAGCAGGCTGTCATTGTCGCCCGCAGGATTGGCCAGTTGCGCGAACCCGGCATAGGCATTGAGCGCCAGCAGCAGCAAGGCGGCAAGCAGCGCGAACGCGATATCGGACTTCCACGTGGAAGTTCCCCTTGCTGTGCCCATCCCGATCGCCCTTGGCGGGAGTGTCGGGTCTTTCCAGACCAATCGGCACTCATGAAGTCGACCTTAAACCTAGCCTTAACGGCTTCAATAAATAGTAAAACCGCCTGGACAAGGCCGGTTTCCGGCGCGCGACCGTGTGGTCGACAAGGCATTCGGAGACGAAAATGCCGCAAGACCCTGTCATCGCCGTGCTCCTGCCTTGCTACAATGAGGAGCTGACCATCGCCGAGGTGGTGCGGCGGTTCCGCGAGACGCTGCCGGCCGCCACGATCTATGTCTATGACAACAATTCGAAGGATCTGACGGCGCTCCGCGCCCGCGCGGCCGGCGCCATCGTCGTGCGCGAGCCGCGCCAGGGCAAGGGCAATGTGGTGCGCCGCATGTTCGCCGACATCGACGCCGACATCTATCTGATGGCCGATGGCGACGGCACCTACGCGCCCGAGGACGCGCCGCAGCTGATCAACACGCTGCTGACCGAGCGTAGCGACATGGTGGTGGGCACCAGGCGCGGCGTCACTGACGATGCCGGCCGGGCCGGCCATGCCTTCGGCAACCGCGTTTTCAACAGCCTCTACCAATGGCTGTTCGGCAGCGATTTCAGCGACATCTTCTCCGGCTACCGCGTCTTCACCCGACGCTTCGTCAAGAGCTTTCCCGCCGTCTCCGGCGGCTTCGAGATCGAGACCGAAATGTCGGTGCACGCCTCGCAGCTCAAATTGCCGGTCAGCGAAATCGCGCTCGACTATGGCCGTCGCCCGGAGGGCTCGTCGTCGAAGCTGTCGACCTTCCGCGACGGCGCGAAAATTCTCTGGATGTTCGCCATGCTTATGAAGGAGACGCAGCCGCTGCGCTTTTTCGGTGCCTTTTCGCTGTTCTTCCTCGCCTCCAGCCTGTTCCTGATGGCGCCGGTGCTGGTCGAATTCGCCGAAACCGGCCTCGTGCCGCGTATGCCGACCTGGGTGCTGTCGGTCGGCCTGCTGCTCCTGTCGATGCTGGCGGCGGTGACCGGACTGATCCTTGATTCCGTCTCGCGCGGGCGCGCCGAACAGAAGCGTATTTTTTATCTCTCCATGCCTTCGGGGCGTGTCGAGCGCCGCGCCACCGAGGTGGTGCGGAAGCCGCAACCGGGCAAGACCCCGCGCGCGGCCTGAATGATGCAACGCCTTGTCCGGTTTGTCTTCGCCGGCGGCATCGGTTTCGCCGCCGACGCGGCCGCACTCTGGCTGCTGCTCGCCGTCACGCCGCTCGGGCCATTCCTCGCCCGCATGCTGTCGATCGGCTTTGCGCTCTGCGTCACCTGGCAGGTCAACCGGCATCTGACCTTCTCGCCCTCGCGCCGTGGCGTGGCAGAAGAGGGCGCCCGCTATGGCGGCGTCGGCATCGCCACCAGCGTCGTCAATTATCTCGTCTACTCGGCCATCCTGTTCGCGGCGCCGGCGACCCCACCGCTGGTGGCCCTTGCGGCCGCATCGCTGGTCGCCATGGCGCTCTCCTTCCTGGGTTACTCACGGCTGGTCTTCGACCGTTAAAGCTCTGGCCCTAGGCTAGCGCAAGACCCGAAGATGTCGCCGCTCTGACGTCCTGCAAGGATCGGATCTGACGGCCATTGGCGAAATTGGCCGGGACAGCCAGGCATCGAACGCCGCGCCGGCGACCGACCATTCGCGTGCCAGCATCGAATACATGCAGATGTCGCGCGCGTGGCCTTTCAGCACCAAGCCGTCGCGCAATATGCCCTCGAAGACAAAGCCCAACCTGTCGGCCGCACGCCTCGATTTCGCATTGCCCGTGGTGCACGTCCACTCCAACCGCCGATAGCCGAGGTCGTCGAAGATGTGCCGCATGATCAGGAAGAACGATTCGCTGGCCGCGATCGTCCGTTGCAAAGCTGGCGAGAAGAGCACGTAACCCAGCTCAATCACCCTGTGCGCCGGTCTGGCCTCCATCAGACAAAGCCAGCCGACCGGCCCCGCCGCCGTGGTGCGCAGTGTCAGGAATGTGCGCGATTGGTTGCTGAGCACGTCGCCGACATGAGCCCGGAAGGACTCGATCCCGTCGAACGGTCCCACCTTCATTTCAGCCCAGATTTCGTCGCGTTCGCCGGCATGGTCAGCCGAAAGATATCCTCCGCATCTTCAAGACTGAGCGGGGCGAGACTGACGTGGTTTCCGGTCAGGGTCGTCGCCGACGGCAAAGTCGCGCGACCTGCCGAATTCGACATTGCATTCCAGTTTTCCTGCCTGGCCATCTCCCCTCCTATCCCGACTGCATCCGCCCCTGTCGAAGCGCCGGAGCGCATAGGCCCGGCTGCGCCGGCATGGGCTTGGGCCTGTCAGAATTTCTCGAACCTCCGCTCCACCTCGCGCGCGAACATTTCCCTCTTTTCGTTGGATATGCCCTCGACGGAATATCTCGTCATGTACAGATGCTTCACCTTGCCGCCACACATGGTCTTCAGGCCACGCAGCAGCACCTTCCTTCCAGGATTTTGCATATATATCTCCGTGTACCACCAAGGCGATCCGCACGTCGTCACCACCCCCATCCGGCGGATGTTCAGAAGTGCTGGCCTGATGACGCCGCCATCCGCCGGCACGTGATATGCGACGCCGGGTCGCCAGACGCGATCGAAATAGCCCTTCAGCATGGCCGGCATGCCTGACCACCATGTTGGAAAGCAGAACACGCACGCCTCAGCCCATCGCAACGCGTCGATATAGACCTGCAGATCCTCCGGTGTCCGAGAAGGATCAAAGTGGCCACGCCTCTCCTCGGGCTGCATCACCGGATTGAACTTCATTGCGTAGAGGTCGAAGTCGATGACCTCGTCGCCCCTGGCTTTGAGCGCCTGCACGACACGTTTGTGAAGCGATGCCTGGTAGCTGTCGGCGAGCGGGTGTGCGTAGACGACATTGACTTTCATTCACGGTTCCCCCGGCGTAAACATATATTAGCGAACGCTCAAGCAAATGGAATTGGCTGGGAGCCGAACCGTGCTGCCTTGGGAGCCGTTACCGAGAGCCAAGGTCGTCGAACCCGACAAAGGGGGATGAGATGCGTATTGCGGTGATGGCGGCCGGTGCCATCGGCGGATATTTCGGCTCGCGGATGGCGGCAGCGGGGCACGATGTGATCTTCGTCGCGCGCGGTGCCAATCTCGACGCACTTAAGGCGAACGGATTGCGGATCGAAAGCGTGCTTGGCGATCTGCACCTGCCGAGTCCGAATGTCACCGACGACCCTGCCTCGATTGGTCCGGTCGATATCGTGCTTTTCGCGGTGAAGCTCTGGGACACCGAAAAGGCGGCCAAGCAAGCGAGTCCGCTCGTTGGGCCCGCCACGCGCGTGGTTACCGTCCAGAACGGTGTGGACAGCACCGAGCGCCTGAGCCCTATCCTCGGCGCCGGGAATGTGGTTTCCGGCTGTGCCTATATCGCTGCGGCGATCGCCGCGCCCGGCGTGGTGGCGCATACAAGCAAATTCGCGCGCCTCATCTTCGGGCGCGCGGACGGCAAGCCCGACGCAATGCTGAAGGCTTTCGCCGATGCCGCCCGGGCAGCGAAGCTCGACGTCGCCTTGTCCGATGCGATCGAGCGCGAGAGGTGGCAAAAATTTGTTTTCCTGGTTGGGCTTTCCGGAGCGACCGCAGCGACCCGCAAACCTCTTGGAGCGATACTTGGAGATTCAGACACGCGCGCTTTCTTCTACGATCTCATGCGCGAAGTGGTGGAGATCGGTCGCGCCAAGGGCGTATCGCTGCCGGCTGATTTCGCTGACGACCGGATGAAGTTCGGCAAAGCCTCGCCACCGGGCTTCAAGGCATCCATGCTGCATGATCTGGAGCGCGGCAACCGGCTTGAACTTGATTGGCTCGCGGGCAAGGTGGTTCAACTCGGCCGGGAGCTCGGGATCCCGACACCGGCGAACAATGCGGTTCATGCGGTGCTCAAACTACACCGCCCGGGCAGATTTGCCGCGGACGACACGCATTAGGCCTGTGCCAAGCAAGCGTGATTGGCAGACGGTGGAGAGTTCCGTATATCGCTCTCGTCGACGCATCGACCCGCACGTCGCTCCAATCGCGCCGGAGACCCGCCATGAAGCTGAAAATTGCCGTCCAGATGGACCACATCTCCACCGTGTCGATCGCCGGCGACACCTCGTTCGCGCTGTCGCTGGAAGCGCAGCGGCGCGGCCATCAGTTGTTCCACTACACGCCTGACCGGCTGTCGCTGCGCGATGGAAAGGTGTTTGCCCGCATCGAGGAAATGCAGGTGCGCGACGAGAAGGGCAATCACTACTCGCTGGGCGAAAAGGTGCGCACCGACCTTTCGGAGATGGACGTCGTCCTGCTGCGCCAGGATCCGCCCTTCGACATGAATTACATCACCACCACTCACATCCTCGAGCGCATCCATCCCGGGACGTTGGTCGTCAACGACCCGGCCTGGGTGCGCAACAGCCCGGAAAAGATCTTCGTCACCGAGTTTTCCGACCTGATGCCGGACACGCTGATCACCAAGGATCCGCAGGAGGTTGCCGCCTTCCGCAAGGAGTTCGGCGACATCATCGTCAAGCCGCTCTACGGCAATGGCGGCGCCGGCGTCTTCCATCTGCTCGAAGGCGACCGCAACCTCGCCTCACTCTTGGAAATGTTCGGCCAGCTGTCGCGCGAGCCCTATATTGTGCAGCGCTATCTCAAGGATGTGCGCAAGGGCGACAAGCGCATCATCCTGATCGACGGCGAGCCGGTCGGCGCCATCAACCGCGTGCCGGCCGAACACGATTCCCGCTCCAACATGCATGTCGGCGGGCGCGCCGAGAAGACCGAGCTGACCGAGCGCGAGCGCGAGATCTGCGCCCGAATCGGACCGGCATTGAAGGCACGCGGCTTCATTCTGGTCGGCATCGACGTCATCGGCGACTACATGACCGAGATCAACGTGACCTCGCCGACCGGCGTGCGCGAGGTTCGGCGTTTTGGCGGCGCCGATATCGCCAGCCTGTTCTGGGACGCGGTCGAGGGCAAGCGCAAGTAAGCCGTTTTCAGTTCGTATTAACCATGTTCCGCTTTTGCAACCGGGCGCAATCCGGCTGCAACCCAGGCGATTGCCTGTTCCCGTAATGTTCTTGATTTGACCGAGGAAGTGTGGTTGTCTCTTGCGGGGGCCACATTCTTGGCCGATCGCATGGGTTACGGCCCATATCCGGGGTGGGAAAATGGTGGCGCGGGTTCGCACGGTCGCTTTCCAGGGCATCGAGGCCGTGCCGGTCGACGTGCAGGTGATGATCGCGCCCGGCAAGGTCGGCATGCAGATCGTCGGCCTACCCGACAAGGCGGTGGCCGAAAGCCGCGAACGCGTGCAGGCCGCGCTCCACGCGTCAGGCCTGTCGATGCCGTCGAAGAAGGTGACGGTCAATCTGGCGCCCGCCGACCTACCCAAGGAAGGCAGCCATTACGATCTGCCGATCGCGCTTGGCCTGATGGCCGCCCTTGGCGCCATTCCGGGCGACATGCTGGCCGGCTATGTCGTGCTTGGCGAACTCTCGCTCGACGGCACGATTGCCGCCGTTGCCGGTGCCTTGCCGGCGGCGATCGGCGCCAATGCCGAGGGCAAGGGCCTGATCTGCCCGTTCGCCTGCGGGCCGGAAGCGGCCTGGGCCGGCAAGGACTTCGACATATTGGCGCCGCGCAGCCTGATCGCCATCGCCAATCACTTCCGCGGCACGCAGGTGCTGTCGCGCCCCGAAGCCGGCATCCATGCCGCGGCGCGCGACCTGCCCGACCTTGCCGACATCAAGGGCCAGGAGACCGCCAAGCGGGCGCTGGAGGTGGCTGCGGCCGGCGGCCACAATCTGCTAACATTGTGGCTAATTAAACGGCGTACAGTGGTTCAGGCTCAGAGGGACCGTTAAGCGTCGGAAGCGGTCGTCGCCGCCGGTTTCTCAAAAGACCGGAGTTGGTCGGGAGCTGACAGGCAGCTTCTGGGCCGTGCAACGAGAAAGCGGACACACAATCACCTATAGCCCGAGGCCGAAATTGGCCCGAAGCGAACCTTGTCGGGGCTATGATGCTAGAAACGAAGGCTGCCGCCTAGCTCCTGCGGCGGCGGATCGCTATCAACGCCGCAACCGGCCGGCCCGCTATGTAGCCTTCGGGCAGAGCGAGTTCGGCGCATCGCTCGAATGCCTATTTGGTCTCTCAGGGTGAGCGCCAGGACAACATCCTCCCTTCCCAACCCCTGCAATCTATGATCCGCTCCCGCCACAGGAGGATCGCATGGCATTATCTGTTATCGGGGCTGGGTTCGGCCGCACCGGCACGCACACTCTGAACCTGGCGCTTGAAATGCTCGGGTTCGGGCCGTGCCATCACATGGAGGACGTCAACTCTAACCCCGAGCACCGCGACCTGATCCGCGCCGCCGGGCGCGGCGAGCCGGTGGATCGGGACGTCGTCTATGCCGGTTACAAGTCGGCAGTCGACTGGCCCACGGCCTATTTCTGGCGCGAACTCGCCGAGTATTTCCCCCACGCCAAGCTCATCCTCACCGTTCGCAACCCCGAGGACTGGTACAGGAGCGCACGTGCCACGATCTTCAACACCATGGGCGAGACCTCCGACCCGCAAAGTTTTGGCCGGGCCGTCATAGAGACGAAAATTTTCGGCGGTCGTCTCGACGACGAAACCCATGCTATCGAAGTGCTCGAAGCCCACAACGCCGAAGTGATCTCGGCTTTCCCGCCGTCGCGCCTGCTGGTCTATCAGGTGGCCGACGGTTGGCCGAACCTATGCGCCTTTCTCGGCGTGCCGATCCCGGCCGAACCCTTCCCCCACAGCAACACCACTACCGAATTTCGAAGCCGCTTCGCCAAATAAGCCCCGCACCGAGTTCGAGGCCGCAGCCCGGGTAACGCGCGTAGCAGCCTGTCCACGCCGGCTCGGATGCTTGTACCAATAGAAGCGGGCGCACCAGCAAGGGGAGGGTGGCCGCTGTTGGGCGCGAAGGTTCCATTGCGGCTAGCCGCTCGGATGTCCGCTTCTTTGATAAGTTCAACGGCTAACTTGAGGCGCAAAGCTGCCGTTCCTCGGCGCACTAACTGAACGGATCCGCGTCAAAAGGCGACCCATTGCCGGCGGGCGATCCATGCTAACATTGTGGCTAATTAAACGGAGCGCCATTGGCGCGGCCCAAAAGGTCCGCTAAGCACAGATCGCGTCATGCGACGCTCACAACTGAACGACCGCAAAGGGTGGAAGTTGCCGTTCGGCTCGTCCGCCAAAACGAGCATGTTGCGCCAGCAGAGGCCATTTGAGCATGTGATTTCAATGACTTAGTATGGCCGTAAAGCAGCCCGTTGCCTCGAAAGATCCGGACGAATGGCCTCCCAGTCCTCCAGCCTCAAGCGTCCAGCCAGACCTTGCCGAAGTCATGCTCGAAAGTCGGGTGCATGCCGTGGTTCTTCACGGAAGCGGTCGAGTGGTTGTAGAGTTTGCGCCAGTATGGCTGGATGATAATACCCGAATCCTGCAGGATCTTCTGGATGTCGGCCATCACAACCTTGCGCTTCTCCGCATCCGCGATGGAGAGCGCCTCGCCGATTTTCGCATCCAGTTCGGGATTGGAATAGGCAGCCTCGTTCCAGGCTTCGCCGGTGCGGTAGGCGATAGCGATGACCTGGATGCCGAGCGGGCGCATGTTCCAGTTGGTCGTCGAGTACGGATACTTCGTCCAGTCGTTCCAGAAGGTCGAGCCCGGCAGAACCGTACGCTTGACCTTGAAGCCGGCCTCGCGCAGCTGTGCGGCGATCGCGTCGCCGGTGTTCTTGAGCCAGTCCTCGTCGACCGTGATCAGCTCGTGCTCGAAGTCGATCTGCCCGGCTTCGGTCATCAGGGCCTTGGCCTTCGCGATGTCACGGGCGACCTTGGGCATCTCGGCATATTCGGGATGGATCGGGCAGACATGGTGGTTTTCTGCCGGGTCGCCGGCATTGCCGTAGCCGAGCTGGAGCACGACGGCGTTGTCGACGGCGAGCTGCAGAGCGTTGCGGACCTTCTGGTCGTCATAGGGCTTGTTGGCGACGTTGGTGCGCGCCACGATCGTCGACGCGGTCATCACCTCCGACTTGACCAGACCGAGCGCATCGAGGATCGGCACGTAGTCGGCGGTCGTCTCGTCGTTTGTGTGGACCTCGCCGGCCTCGAAGGCCGAAACCATCGCCGAGGGGTCCGCGCCGTAATCGATGAACTCGACGCCGTCGAGATAGGCCTCGCCGCCCCACCACTTGCCGTTCTCGCGGCGCTTGTAGACGACCTTCTGGCCGACATCGTAGGAGACGAGCTCGAACGGTCCGGTGCCGATCGGGTTCTGCACGAAGTTGGCACCGGTCTCGTCAAAGGAGCGGTGGACCATCAGGCCGGGATAGTCGCAGAGATTCGGAATCAGCGCGATGTCCGACTTGGTCAGGCTGAGCTTGACCGTCATGTCGTCGACCTTGGTAATTGAGCCTTCGCGCAGCTTGCCGGTAGCTTCGTCAACCAGCGTGCCGAGGCGGCCGGGCATGGAATTGCCCTCAGCGCTCTTGTCGGCCCAGCGGGTGAAATTGAAGATCACGTCGTCGGCATTGAACGTGTCGCCATTGTTCCAGGTCACACCCGGACGGACCTTCAGGGCGTATTCGGTAGCATCGTCGTTCACTTCCCAGCTTTCCAGCAGATAGGGCTTGAAGGTGAATTCACGGGTATATTTGACCAAGGGCTCGAGCGTCTGGCGCTGCGCGGTGGCGATCTGGGACCAGTCCGCCATGCGCGGATCCTTCGGATCCTTGACGTGCATCGCGACCTTGAGGACACCGCCCTTCACGGGTTCCTGCGCCATGGCCTTGGTGGGCACTGCAAGAGCGATCATTCCGTAGGCGTACGCGGTCGACGCGCCGAATACGCTGGCGAGAGCCAGGAACTCGCGCCGGTCCATCTTGCCGGCCCTGACGTCCTCTGCCAGTTGGCGAGTGTGATGGGGAACCCGGTCCCCGTTGCTTCTGTAAAGGGCCATGACGTGCTCCCGGCGTGATCATGACGATGCACAGCTGTCCAGAAGCGCCTTCGCATCGATCAAGTCGCGCGTGTTGAAGCCTTCCGTGAACCAGGCGTAGGTCGGCGCGAGCAGGTCGTAGGCTTCTTGCCGATCGCCGCGGTCGGCCCACAGGCGGGCGAGCGAGGTCGACGCGCGCAGGTCCAGTGATCGCGCCTGCTGTTCGCGAGCGATCTCGATGGCGCGGCGATAATGCGCCTCGCTGTGTTCGGAGTCACGGGGTTTTGCCAGGAGCAGGAGATTTCCAGTGAGCCGGCTAAATTCAGACTCCCAGAGGCGCGCGCCAGTAGCCGCCGCCTCGGATATTGCTGGCTGCAGCATGCTTAGGCCGGCGTCGATCTCGCCCGCCAGTTCGCACACGCATCCGAAAAGACAGAGAACAAGTCCTTTTCCCTCGACGTCACTGAGGATTTCGTTTGGCAGCGCCGGCGGGGCGGCGGTGACGGGGGCTGGAACCTGCTGTGCGCTCTCGAGGGCCTGGATCATGGCCAACTGCAGATTGATTGTGGGGACCCAGGCCGGAAATCCCTCGTGCGCCAATTGAAGCCTCGCCGCGGCTGCTTCCCGAGCCGCCGCGGCATCGCGGCGGAAGTAGTGCAGCACGGTGGCATGATAGAGAGCGTGCTGCAAACTGGGCGGATGAGGCAGTTGGCGGGCCCGGGTAATGGATTCTCGCGCCCGGGCCAACGCCTGATCCGGAAAGCCAAGCATCCACAGACTGACGCCCTGCTTGGCAGCTGCGCACACGCCGGAGTCGTGGCCGCCATAGACGAAGGCGTGCGAGAAGTGTTCTGGCCGATAGAGGAAGAGACCCTGGTCGGTGTGCTCGCACACCGACCGCCACTTACCGAGCGCGTATTGCGTCGTCCAATTGACATGGTGGGCCTCCAGCAGCAGGGATGGGTCGCCCGATTGCCGGGCGATCCCGATCAGTTGATCAGCGAGGGCGCTGGCCGTGTGCATCCGCCCCCGGGCCCGGTGGCCGGTGCACAGGCCGCGCAGCGCGGGGAACGATTTGGACGTGTCGCTGCCCAGTTTGGCACATAGCTCGCAGGCTCGCGTATAGGCGGCGACGGCCCCGGCAGACCCATAGCCCTTGAGGGATGCCAAGGGTATGCCACGCGCAAGCTGCAGATCGATCTCGCGATCGTCGCGGGCCGGGCTCTCTGGGAGTTGCGCGAGAAGGTCCAGGCCCTTTGAGAGGTGCGCAATGGCTTCGGCGTCGGCCGACCGATAGTTTGCGCGCAAGCCCGCCTCGTACCAGGATGACACTGCATCATCGAACAGTCCGCCCTCGGTAGCATGGTGGGCGAGCACCTCCGGTTCTGCCTCTGCTCGTTCGGGAAAGCGATCACGGAGGAGGGTGGCGATCCGGCAATGGAGTTGCTGGCGTCGGCTCTTCAATAGCGACTCGTAGGCGGCATCCCGCACCAGCGCGTGCTTGAAGGTGTAGTTCGCGTCAGGAGGTTTGCCACGGCAAAACGCCAGTTCTGCGTGGACAAGTTCGTCCAGAGCGGTCCTGACCTTCGGCTCGTCCATCTGCGCGGTCGCTTCCAGCAATTCGTAACTGAACTCGCGGCCGATGACAGCGCCGATTTGCGCCACCTCCTTAACCGGCGACAACCGATCGAGGCGAGCCAAGAGCGAGTCCTGTAGCGTCGAGGGGATGGCGAGCGGCGGCAGCGGACCGGTAAGCTCGTAGCGGTCGCCGGCCTCGCGGAGCAGATCGGATTCGAGCACCGCCTTTGTCAGCTCCTCGACGAACAGCGGCACGCCTTCGGTCTTGGCGAGAATATGCGCCTGCACCTCGGCAGGAAGCGGCCGCCCGCCAGACAGCTGGTCGATCAGCATGGCACCTTCGTTCTGCTCAAGGCGATCGAGCGTCAGCTGTGTCACATGCGGTCGGCCGGTCCAGCGTGGCGCGAACTCAGGCCGGAAGGTAACGACCAGCAACACCGGCTGCCGCTCGATCTGATCGACGATTCGATCGAACAGCTCCAAGGTGGTGGGATCGAACCAGTGAGCATCCTCGGCCGTCATGAGCACCGGCTGCTTGGCTGCGAGGCTCTCAAGCTGGGCTAGCAGCGCCTCAAAGGTCCTCGCCTTCTTCTCTTGCGGTGCAAGCTCGGGCATCGGGTAGCGGTCGCCTGTCGGGATCGTCAAATGCTCGGCGATCAGCGACATCGCCGTTTTCGGGTCAGGCCCAGCCAAGACAAGCAGTGCCTCCAGCTTGGCCAATTTCACCTCCGGCGCATCCTCGTGCCCGAAGCGGGCGGCCCGACGCAGCTGGTCCAGCACCGGGAACAGCGCGCTGTTCGTGCGATAGGGCGAGCCGTGATAGCGCAGCGACAGGCATTCCTCGCCGAGCCGCTCGCGCAAGGCGATCGCGATGCGCGACTTGCCCATGCCCGGCTCGCCCGACAGCAGTACGACCTGACCCCTGCCATCCTTGGCCCGCCGCCAGCGGTTGAGGAGCAAGGCTACCTCCTGATCGCGGCCGACGAGCGACGTGAGGCGCATCCCGTGCAGCGCCTCGAAGCGGCCCTCGGCTCGGCTCTCGCCCATGACCAGCCATGTCTGCACCGGCTGGGCGAACCCCTTCAGATCGTGGGTGCCGAGATCAACCAGCTCGAAGAGCTCGCCAAGCAGCCGTCGCGTCGGTTCGGATACCACCACTGCGCCGATCTCGGCCAGTGATTGGAGTCGCGCCGCCAGGTTCGGCGTCTCGCCGACCACCGCCTCCTCCTGCGCTGCACCTTCGCCGACCAAGTCGCCTACCACCACCAGACCCGTGGCAATGCCGACACGCGCGCCCAGTGGCTCTTTCGCGGGTGTCGCCAGCTTGGCGACCGCGCCGGCAATGGCGAGCCCGGCCCGCACCGCCCGCTCAGCTTCGTTCTCGTGGGCCCGAGGCCACCCGAATAGGCTAGGATCCCATCCCCCATGAACTTCGCTACATGGCCATCCACACGCGTGATTTCTGCGGCCACCGCGATCTGGTACTTCCGGATCACCTCCCCCATCTCTTCGGGGTCCAACCGACCTGATAACGCGGTCGATCCAACCAAATCGACAAACATCACCGTCAACTGGCGACGTTCAGCTTCCGGGCGAGGCGGTGGACCACTTCCAGGGATCGGTTCAATTCCGGCCGCTGTGGCGGGATCCCCTATATCGCGCTTGCCAAGCTCCGCGATCGCGGCCAATACGAGCTTCCTTGGGCCCATCGGCAGCCCCAACGCCTTGAGGTCCGCGTCCGAGAGATGCCGGAGCACTTCGGGCGTGATCTCGTTCTTGGCGAAGGTTCTGCTATATTTGCCGAGCCCAAGGCTCGAGAGCCACCCGGCAATGTCCATGGCGCTCTCCGTGTAGTCCGAGGCAGATTAGCACCGAGCGAGCCCAGGACGAAGCCCGCATGCATCAATGTCATGCCCAGGCTAGCGCATGCTGGGGGTGAGATTGGGATTCCGCAGGGGATGGAACCCTGCCGCATCGGCGCGGAGAATGAAAGCATTCTACACCCGATTGAAACCCGGGTGGCGGCCTGAGAGGATTGCGCTGACACAGGTCAATAGCAGGTTACTCAACTCTGGGAATGTCGCGATTGGCTCGGTTCGAGCCCTTTGCGACAACACTCGGGAAGGTCTGGAACGGTCAAGAGCCGGCAGTTGCTGGCGGGCCACTCGTGCTGATGGTCGGCCCACCAGGCTCGGGCAAATCGATGCTGGCGCAGCGGCTGCCGTCGATCCTGCCGCCGCTGGCGCCGAAGGAATTGCTCGAAGTCTCGATGATCGCCTCGGTGGCGGGCGAGCTCGGCGAAGGCAAGCTGACCGACCGGCGGCCATTCCGCGCCCCGCACCATTCGGCCTCGATGGCGGCGATGGTCGGTGGTGGCTTGCGCGCACGGCCGGGCGAGGTGTCGCTCGCCCATCACGGCGTGCTGTTCCTCGACGAGTTTCCCGAATTCACGCCGCAGACGCTCGATGCGCTGCGCCAGCCGCTGGAGACCGGCGACTGCATGATCGCGCGCGCCAACCACCGCGTCACCTATCCGGCGCGCATCCAGCTGGTGGCGGCGATGAACCCATGCCGCTGCGGCATGGCCGGCGAGCCGGGCTATCGCTGCCTGCGCGGCGAACGCTGCCGCACCGACTACCAGGCACGCATTTCCGGTCCGCTGCTCGATCGCATTGACCTGCGGATCGAAGTCCCTGCGGTCTCGGCCAGCGACCTGATAAGGCCCGACCGGGCGGAGAAGAGTGCAGCCGTGGCACTGCGCGTCGCCCGCGCGCGTACCCTCCAACGCGAGCGTTTCGAACGGCTCGGCGTGACCAGCGCCACCACCAACGCCCATTGCGCGCCGGCTGTCATCGAAGACATCGCCATGCCCGACGCATCAGGCCTGTCGCTGCTCAAGGACGCCAGCGAAAAGCTCGCCTTTTCGGCGCGGGCCTACCACCGCGTCCTGAAAGTGGCGAGAACACTGGCCGACCTCGATGCCAGCGAAACCGTCGGCCGCATCCATCTCGCCGAAGCGATTTCCTATCGCATGAGTTCGGAGCGCGTGGCGCAGGCGGCATAGGCGAAGGGCATTTGCAGCTACGCCCGGTTCGTTTCTCCGGACCGATCCTCTTTTGCCCGGATCAATCGGTCGCGGGGATCAGCTTCTGAAGCGTCGGCGTCAGGATCATGCCGAAGGTCAAGACATCGCCATAAGCTCGCGCCGAAAGCATTGCGCCATGCACGGTCGCCATGAAAGCCTCGGCCTCGACGCGTGGCGAAGCGGAGATTGCCAGCGTGCCTTTTTCGGCGCCGCGCTCGATGACGCCGGTCAGCCATTTCGAGAGGAACTGAAAATACGCCCGGACTTCCACGGCAACCTCTGGCGGAAGGGCCGGAAGTTCGCTGGCAAGCAGTGCGCAGACACAGAACGGCATGCTCGCATCCTCGATGCATCGGGCCCAGATGCCGGCATAGGTTCGAAGCAACTCAGGCGACTCGGGGACATCGCGCTCGAGCCCTCCCAGGCCCGTGACGGCCTCCTCGAGGTAACGCTTGAGCAGGGTCTGCACGAGGTCGACCTTGCTGGGGAAATGGTGATGGATGCTGGCTTTGCGGATGCCGATCACTTCGGCGATATCGGCGTAGCTGAAGCCATTGTATCCGCCGGCGATGATGAAGGTTCGCGCTGCGGCCAGGATCTCGTCGGCAGTGTTCGAAGGCTTGCTCATGGCTTGCTCCGGCAGAGGGCTCCTCTGTCCTTAGAGCGGTTCACCGTTTGATGGAAACAGCGAACCTCTCTAACTCTTTGTTTTGACACAATTCCCAAGGGAAAGCGCTCACACTTTTCCTGGAATTAAGTCGTTACCTCTATGCATGTCGTTGCCTCAAAACCGGGGGACTTTTGAGCGACATGCATTAGCTTGCGACGCGCGGCGATTTACGAAGGGCGTCGCTGACCGACAACCACACCGCGGACACGAGGAAGTAGAAGGCGCCGAACGCGGCATAGGGCGCAACATTGGCGATACCAATGATCTCCGTGCCGCCGGCCATCTTTACGAAGAAGAGACCTGCCAGCGCCGATTGGGCGCCGCTCAGGATCATCGCCCATTGCGCGCCGTTGGTTTTCCAGCGACGCACTGCGGTCAAGAGTTGCAAGATGCCGGAAAAGGCGGCCCAGACGCCATAGACCGAGAGCACCGCGTTCATGCTGTGACCGAGCGCGATGGCGACCGCAATCGTGGCGACGATGCTGACGGCGAAGTTCAGCAATTGCGACTTGTTGCGGCTAAGTCCGCCCGTGCGCCGGGCGTCGATGTAGTTCGCGAGCGCGTCCCATGCGGGGTAGGCAACCAGCATGGCGGCAGCGAGCGGCGGGCTGCTTTGGCGACGGTGAAAGCCGCCGCGACCCAGGCTGCCGACACGGCAAACCGCAGATAATAATAGGTTTTGAGCCAGCCGTTCGATGACGGGGCGCGGCTCTGATCGTTCACTTGTCCAGGCATGATGGGACCTCTTGTTTCAACTACCTTCCAACTAGTAGGTAGATTGTTGATCGTCAAGGCGCCTGGAGCGGATCGCCCATCACCTCGACATCTCATTTATGTGATCGAGGGCTCGACCTCGTGACGCCGGTTCGCTGTCTAACCAATCGTAGCGCCGCCCCTCATCCGCCTGCCGGCACCTTCTCCCCGTATACTGACGGGGAGAAGGGAGCTACTGCCCCCTCGGCGCTCTTCTTGCGACGTTGGTGATTGGCGAAATCGGCGATAGCAGCGTCTTCTCCCCGTCACTATACGGGGAGTTGAGGAGCGGTCCGCGAAACGGACGAAAAGCCAATTGCTTGGCTTTTTCGAATGACGAACGCCCGGCAGGGCGATGAGGGGCAGCACGGATCGACGAGACTTAATCGACCCGTTGCGTCAGGTCATTTCAAACGTAGATCCGCTTAACCCTGCTTCCCCTTCAGCTCCAGCCGCCGCGCATGCAGCACCGGCTCCGTATAGCCATTGGGCTGGCTGGTGCCCTTGAACACCAAGTCGCAAGCAGCCTGGAAGGCGATGGAACCGTCGAAGTCCGGCGCCATCGGCCGGTAGAGCGGGTCGCCGACATTCTGGCGGTCGACGATGGCCGCCATGCGCTGCAGGGAATCGCGCACCTGGATTTCCGAGCAGACTTTGTGGCGCAGCCAGTTGGCGATGTGCTGCGAGGAGATACGCAGCGTGGCGCGGTCTTCCATCAGGCCGACATCGTTGATGTCGGGCACTTTCGAGCAGCCGACGCCCTGGTCGATCCAGCGCACGACATAGCCGAGAATGCCTTGCGCGTTGTTGTCGAGCTCGCGCTGGATCTCGTCCGGCGTCCAGTTCGGCCGCACGGCCACCGGCACCGACAGGATATCGTCGAGTTTTGCCTTCGGCCGGTTCTTCAGCGCCGCTTGCACGGCATGGACGTCGACCTTGTGGTAGTGCGTGGCATGCAGGGTCGCCGCCGTCGGCGAGGGCACCCAGGCGGTGTTGGCGCCGGCCTTGGGGTGGGCGATCTTCTGTTCGAGCATCGCCGCCATCAAATCCGGCATCGCCCACATGCCCTTGCCGATCTGGGCGTGGCCGGCCAGCCCACATTCGAGCCCGGTGTCGACATTCCATGCCTCGTAGGCGGAAATCCAGGCGGCCTGCTTCATGTCGCCCTTGCGGATCATCGGCCCGGCTTCCATCGAGGTGTGGATCTCGTCGCCGGTGCGGTCGAGGAAGCCGGTGTTGATGAACACCACGCGTTCCCGCGCGGCACGGATCGCTTCCTTGAGGTTGACGGTGGTGCGCCGCTCCTCATCCATGATGCCCATCTTGATGGTGTTTTTGGCCATCCCGAGCAGCACCTCAACACGATCGAATATCTCGACGGCGAAGGCGACTTCCTCCGGCCCATGCATCTTGGGCTTCACCACATACATCGAGCCGGCGCGGGAATTGGCGCGGCGGCCCTTCGCTCCGACATCGTGCAGTGCGATCAGCGCCGTCATCGCCGCGTCCATGATGCCTTCCGGCACCTCGTTGCCGTCGCGGTCCAGGATCGCCGGATTGGTCATCAGGTGGCCGACATTCCTGACCAGCATCAGCGAGCGGCCGGGGACGGTGAGCTGGCCGCCGGCGGGCGTGGTGTAGGCGCGGTCGGGATTGAGCTTGCGGACAAAACTCTTGCCGCCCTTGACGATCTCTTCGGCAAGGTCGCCCTTCATCAGGCCGAGCCAGTTGCGGTAGACGACAACCTTGTCCTGCGCATCCACCGCCGCGACCGAATCCTCGCAGTCCTGGATGGTGGTCAGCGCCGATTCCAGGATGATGTCGGCAATGCCGGCCGGATCGGTGCGGCCGATCTGGTTGGCGCGGTCGATCACGATCTCGATATGCAGGCCGTTTTTAACCAGGAGCACGGCATCGGGGTTGGCGGCATCGCCGCGATAGCCGACGAACTGTTTGGGGTCGGCCAGCGTGGTGCCGCCGGCGCCGGCGCCGAGCTTCAGCGCGCCATGCGCCACCGAAAGGCCGTTGACGCCTGCCCATTTGCCCGAGGTCAGCGGTGCGGCCTCGTCGAGGAAGCTCTTCGTCCACGCCACGACCTTGGCGCCACGTGCCGGATTGAAGCTCTTGCCCTTTTCCGCGCCGCCGGCCTCGGGGATGGCATCTGTGCCGTAGAGCGCGTCGTAAAGCGAACCCCAGCGCGCATTGGCGGCATTGAGCGCATAGCGCGCATTCATCACCGGCACGACCAGCTGCGGTCCGGCAACGACAGCGATTTCCGGATCGACATTCTCGGTCGATACGCTGAAGGACGGACCCTCGGGAACGAGATAGCCGATCTCCTTGAGGAAGCCCTTGTAGGCCTCCATGTCAATCGGCGCGCCATTGTCGCGATACCATGCGTCGAGCTTTTCCTGCATGGCGTCGCGTTTTTTTAGCAGCATCCGGTTCTTTGGCGCAAGGTCGTGGACGATGGCCGAAAAACCGTTCCAGAACGCATCGGCCGCAATGCCGGTGCCGGGCAAGGCCTCACCAGCCACAAAATCATGCAGCTCGCGGGCAATCCGCAATCCGGCGATCTCGATGCGATCGGTCATCAGCTTGTCTCCAGACGAAAGGCTCGGGCGCGCCTTTGGCATGTCGGGTTGGCAGGGTCAATTCGGCTTAAGGTGAAGGGGCCATTTAGGCAAGGATGGCGAAGCGGCTGATCTCCCCCCTCGAGGGGGAGATGGCCGGCAGGCCAGAGGGGGTCGCCGGACATAAGGCGCCAGCCTCTTCTGTTCAAAGCAGGAGGTCGCGTCCGGTCGGACCGACCCCCTCTGTCGCCTTCGGCGACATCTCCCCCTCGAGGGGGGAGATCAACCGCTACACCGCAATTCTCGGCCGTCCCGAGGCCACCGCCACCACATGCGCCTCGATGAACATGCGTTGGGCTTCGACCGTGGAAACCTTGAACTCGGTCGCGACGTCGATCTCGGCGTTGTCGGTGCCGGCGTCCCGAGCGCGCTCAGCGACGATCGCCCGCACATCGGCCTCAGCGGCGGCGATCGCCGCCGCCTCGTCGAGGAAATCGCGCACCGTTTCTCCGGATGCGAGACGGAACAGCCCTTCCCTGGGCTGACTGACCCGCGCTTCGGCCGAGACCCTGACCTGGCCGACGACGGCACCGAGTGCGTTGGCGACATCGGTGTCTTCCGGCACCACGCAGTCATTGCCGACCAGAGGCGCCAGGCCGGCATAGTGCAACGGCGCCGAGGCGCCGAGGCCGATGACCGGGCGGTCGAGCGCGACGCTGAGCCGGGCTATGCCGGGATGGGCGTCGACGGCGCGCTGTACCAGCGCATGCGCGACCGTCGCTGCGCCATCGAGCCCGTCCTCGGCGAAGGCGGTTTCGAGGATGTATCGGCCGACCAGCGCGTCAGCGTCACCAGCACGCGCTCCGAGATCACCTCCGGCGACGCGGCAATCGGCTGGCCACGGCCGTCACGCTTGCGGGCAAACAAGTCAGCGCCGAGGCGGGCGGTGGCGGCGTCCCAGTTGGCCTGCTTGCCCAGAACATGCGCCGCGTCCGACGGGGTGAAGCCGCAGATATGGACCAACCCGCGCGAGACCAGCCGGTTCAGAGTGGCGTTCTGGGCATTCGACGTCAGCAACCTGTCGAGGGCAAGCGGGGTCGCGCCGATGGCCTCGTAGAGCCGCGCTTCCGGCGCGGTGAGACCCGCGGCAAGCCTGTCCGGCACGCCGGTGCGAACCGCGAAGCGGCCATCCATGCGGCCGGGATTGGGCGCCCGCAGCTGGCGTTCGAGCTCCGATTTGACGGCGTCGCCATGCGCCATGCCGGCCAGCGCCAGCGGCACCAGGCGGCGCGGCCCAAGCAGGATTTTTGGGTTGAGCGAACCGTCTTCCAGCGCCACTTCGGAATCCCCGCCAAGACCGAAAGTGCGCATGGCGACGGCCTCGACCATGGTGCGAAAGCCACCGACCGTGGCGCCTTCGGGATCCAGGCGCGGACGGCCCTTGTCGAGCACCGCGACGTCGGTGGTGGTGCCGCCAATGTCGGAGACCACGGCATTGTCGAGCCCGGTCATGTGGCGGGCGCCGACGAGGCTGGCGGCCGGGCCGGAGAGGATCGTTTCGATCGGCCGCTGGCGGGCGAACGCCGCCGAGACCAGCGCGCCGTCGCCGCGCACCACCATCAAGGGGGCGGCGATGTTGCGCTGCTCCAGAAAGCCTTCGGTCGCCGCCACCAGCCGGTCGATCATCGAGATCAGCCTGGCGTTGAGCAGCGTCGTCAGCGCCCGGCGCGGGCCGCCGAGCTTGGCCGACAGTTCGTGGCTCGCTGTGACCGGCAGGCCGGTCTTGTCGCGGATCAGCTCGCGGGTGGCGATCTCATGCGCCGGGTTGCGGGTGGCGAAATAGGCGCAGACGGCAAAGCCGGACACCGAGGCACCGAGTTCCGGCAAGGCCTCTTCCAGCCCGGACAGGTCAAGCTTGGCGGCATTGCCGTGGACGTCATGGCCGCCCGGACAAAACACCACCGGATCGGTGCCGAGCGCCGTCTTCAGCCCGTCGCGGGCGAGGTCGGCTTCGGAAAAGCCGATCATGATGAGCGCCACGCGGCCGCCCTGGCCCTCGACCAGCGCATTGGTGGCAAGCGTCGTCGACATCGAGACCAGTTTGATGGCGGCCGGGTCGGTGCCGGCCTTTTCAAGCACCGCGTCGACCGCGCCGGAAATGCCGACGGCCAGATCATGCCTGGTGGTCAGCGCCTTGGCCTTGGCCAGCACCTTGCCCTTGTTCGGGCCCTGCTGCGGGCCTTCGGTCTCGGACCACAGCACGGCATCGGTATAGGTGCCGCCGGTGTCGATGCCGAGGAACAGGGGTTTTGGCTTGGTCTTGGCGGTCATTCTTGGCGGATCCGGACGGGTAGGGAATTTTACTTCCCCGCCCTTAACCGATACGAGCCCGCCGATAAAGCCGCGAGCGCTGGGCCAACGCGCGATGACCGCCATACGAACTCCGATCTCCCCCAAGAGAGGAGATCGGCAACTTTTGCCGCAACGCCAGGGGCATTTCTCCTCCAACGCAAGAAGTCTTCTGGCGAGGATGCCGCTATTTGGCGGTGACAATGCCCTTCATCGAGCTGTGGATCGCACAATGGAATGGATGTGCGCCGGCTGCCGATACCTTGACCTTGGCGCTCTTGCCGGTGGCGAGATGGCCGGTGTCGAAGGAGCCATCGAGTGCGGTGGCGGTGTGCGTCATTGAGTCGGCATTGGTGAAAGTGATGGTATCGCCAACGGCGACCGAGATTTTCGACGGGTTAAATTTCATGCCCTTGATCTGGACCGCATGATTGGCGGCATAGGCGGGCATGGCAAAGGCAAGCAGAGCAAGAACGAGCATGGTGCGCATGATGGATTTCCTCCTGAGCGAACCCTCATCCTACACTAACGCTGGCGAACGGCCTTTCATGCCACGAAGCCAATCTTTTTATGCGATCCATCGCAAAACGGCTTGTTGGCCGAGTGGCCGCAGCGGCAGAGGAAGGTGCGTTGCGTGCGGTCGATCGTGTGGCCGGTGCCGGTGACGATCTCGACATTGCCCTCGAGCTTGAGCGGGCCGTTGGTGGTCGGCGTCACGTTCAGCGGGCCATTGCGCGCCTCCAGCGCCGGTGTGTCCTTCAGCGGCGGCTCACCGGTGGCGGTGAACCCCGATTTGGTGTGGCTGCCGTCGCAGAACGGCTTGTTTTCCGTAGCGCCGCAGCGGCACAGCGTGGCGCGATAGAAGGTTTCGCCGTCAAGCACGATCTCGGCGTGCACGGCGAGCGGGCCGTTTTCGCGCAGCCGCACGGTGTTGACCACCGGCGGCTGCTCCTGCGGCCCGCCATCCTTCCTGACATAGGTGATGGCGCCGGACGGGCAGCTTTCGGCGAGGGCGACGATCTTTTCGACGCTGGCCGCATCGGGATGGATCCATTGCCCCGGCGCGTTGGGCACGAAGACATGCGGGTCGCCGAGCACGCAATTGCGCGAATGGATGCAGCGCTTGCCGGCAAAGCCGACGTCGATCTTCTCGCCTTCGACCGTGCCTGCCATTGCCGTGCTCCTGTTGCCTGGAGCACGCCGCGCCTCAAAGGGAGCTGTACGGCGTGCTCTGGGTGATCGTCTCGATGCAGGCTATGGCTCGAATGGGAAAACCGTCAAGCTGGCAAACCGGTCAGGGGACGAGATTGATCTCCTCGGTCTCGCCGCCGCTGCAGGTGTAGCAGCAATCCTCGCATTTTTCCTTGTTGCCGGGGCCGACGCCCCAATAAGTGCCTTCGTCGCCATCGACCCAGGCGCCGTAGCAGATCGATTCGCCCTCGTTGCAGGAAATCGGCAACGACTTGGTCTCGCCGTCGTCGAGGTAGAAATCCTTGCCGTTACCCGGCCAGACATAGTCGCGGTCCTGGCTGTAGAGCTCAAGACGCATGGCGTTGGGATGGCTGTTCTTGACGGTGAAGGTGACGTCGCCGGCATGGGCGGCTGGTGCAAACAGGATGGCAAGCGAAAACGCGGCGGCAAGCCGGCGCGCTGGTATGAAGGACATGGAAACCCCCGATGAAGAATCGGCCCCCACGGCCGATAGAGGGGATCATAGCCAAACATGTGCGGACGCTAAAGGGATGATGACGACAATCCCTGATATAATCGCAGAAGCTAAACGACGAACCGGCGTCATCGCAGGCTTCGCCTATCGCTGCCAGAAGGGCAGCTTGGCGATCTCTTCCTCCACCTGCCGTTCGGTCAAACCGATGTCGTCGATCAGATGCGGATTGACTTCCGAGATCCGCTTAAGGTCCCAGCGAAAGCGTGTCTGTTGACGCCAGGTCGCGATGGTGTTTCGCAGGGCGGCAAGGCTGTGGCGCCGGCGCGATGTCTGTCCCACACACATTCCCCGCCGCACTGCCTGATGCGGGGCCGATGCAAAGATATTGGTCATGACAACCTCCATGTGGCTTGGCGCCCTTAGGGTTTGAGAATGGGCCGCCCTCGATCTGAACGAGGTTGAATTCTGCAGGATATGGAGGGCGCCGTAATTAAGCCCTGCCAAATAGTTCTCAAAAGTTCCAAACGGGCCCTAACTCTTTGTTTTGGCGTCATTCCCAAGGGAAAGTTCTGGACGCCTTTTCCCCGGCAAACCGCCTCACACTTTTCGCGGAATTGCTCTATAGATGCGCCTATGCAGGGATCGCGCTTTGCTTTTGGTCCGTTCGTGCTTGATCCGGGTGCGGGAACGCTGCTTCGGAACGACGATCCCGTTGCCGTCGGCTATCGCGGGCTGAAGCTGCTTGCCGCACTCGTCGGACGGCCCGGCGAAATCCTCGAGAAAGCCGAGCTGATGGACGCGGCGTGGCCGGGGACGGCGGTCGAGGAAGGCAACCTCACCGTCCAGATCGCGCAGCTGCGCAAGCTGCTTGGTCCGCCCGCCGATGGCGGTGAATGGATATCGACGGTTCCGCGGGTCGGCTACCGCTTCACCGGCGCCATCGAACAGCTCGATCGTGCGAAGCGTAAACCCTTGCCGCTGCCCGACAAACCATCGATAGCGGTGCTGCCCTTCGTCAATCTCAGCAACGACCCCGAGCAGGAGGCCTTCGCCGACGGGTTGACCGAAGATTTGATCACCGACCTGTCCAGGGCCCCGGGCCTGTTCGTCATCGCCCGCAATTCGACCTTTGCCTACAAGGGCAAGGCGATGGACGTGCGCGCGATCGCCGAAGAGCTTGGAGTGCGCTATCTCCTGGAGGGCAGCGCCAGACGCGCCGCGGGGCGCGTGCGTATCAACGCCCAGCTGGTCGACGCCAAGAGCGGGGAGCATCTGTGGGCCGAACGCTTCGATCGCGGCCTGGACGATATCTTTGCCGTTCAGGACGAGGCCACGGCCAAGATCGTCGAGGCGCTGCTCGGCCGGCTGCGCGCGCCGCCGCCACGCAACCGGCCGACAAATCTCGAGGCGTACGATCTGTGCGTACGGGCGCGCAAGCTGATCGAGGAATCCCCGCAGACGGCACGGGAAGCGCATCTGCTGCTGACGCGCGCGGTGTCCCTCGATCCGGACTACGCCGAGGCTCATCGCTGGCTTGCCATGAACCACTGGATGGGATGGGTGCATTGGGGCGAGCCGGTCGACCCCAACCGGCGCATCGCGCTGGAACTGGCGCGCAAGGCCGTGGCGATCGATCCCAACGATGCCGGCTGCCGCTGGGTGCTCGGCAATCTGCTTGCCTATGAGCACAGCTTCGAAGAGTCGGACGCCGAATTCGCCAAAGCGTTCGAACTCGACCCGAACGAGGCCGACGCCTGGGCGACATTGTCCGACATCGCAGTGCTGGCCGGACGGGTCGAGGAAGGCCTCGAGCATATCCGCAAGGCGTTCCGGCTCAATCCCTATCCGGCAAGCTGGTACTATCTGACGCTCGGCGAGGCGCAGTATGCGGCGCGCGACTACGAAGCCGCCGTCGAGACACTGCGCCGGGAGGAGACCTATCGGACGAGCTCACGCCGTTTCCTGGCGGCAAGCCTGGCGCAACTCGGCCGGCTCGACGAGGCGCGCGCCGAGGTCGAACTGTTCCTCATCGGCAACCCGCATTTCACGACCGGCTACTGGGTCTGGACGGAGCCGTTCCGCGACACCGCGATGCGCGATCATTTCGTCGATGGTTTTCGCAAGGCGGGTCTTCCGGACTGACGTGGCCTCCTGCGTAGGTTCAGCTACTGGATGCACACTCTTCTGTGATTGGCGTAACTGATCAGCGCGAGGCTTGATTGCACCGTGGTTCCCCCAATCCGTCGCTGCTTCGCAGCGCCACCTTTCCCCCCTCCGGAGGGAAAGGAAGGGAGCTTTGCTGGATGAGCGTTGACGGCAAAAAGCTTGGCGCCTTCCTCTACCCCGTCGATCGGGGGAGAGGTGTCTCGGCGAAGCCGAGACGGAGTGGGGGTCGACCAGCGCAGCATAAGACAATGCATGCGCCAAGCTCCTATGCACGCTATCGGCAAGGACCAGCTGCTTGGAAATGTGTGCATACCGTAGCTAGATTCAGGACGCGCCAATCACGGCACCAGATCGCTCGTTTCGGTCGTGTGTTCCACGCAGATGAAGCAACAGTTGTCGCAAGGCTGATCGTTATCAGGCCCGACACCGGCGGAGATCCGGTCATTGCCGTCGACCCAGGCGCCATAGCAGATGCGCTCTCCGGAATTGCAGGAGAGCGGCACCGATTTCTGGGAATTCGGGTCGATCATGAACACCTTGCCGTTACCCGGCCAGACCGTCTCGCGGTCGCGGCTGAACAGCTCGACCGCAACCCCTTCCTTGCGCAGGTTCTTGACGAAGAAGGCCATGTCGGCAGCTTCCGCCGAATTGGTGCAGACCAGTGCCGCAAGCACGGCCATACGAAACAGCGTCACGGTCGGACCTCCCGAATCACCGCCGCAGAATCGCATGGCCGCCCATGCCTGTCGCTCGCGTTCTCACCTATTTCGCGCGGGAGCCTTCGGCCGCGATCTCCCGCCCCAGCCGCACCGTTTCCGCGACCAAAAGGTCGAGATCTTCGCGCCTTGTGCGATGGTTGGCGATCGCCACGCGCAGCCAGTGCTCGCCATGCACGGTGGTGTCGGAGAGGGCGGCGATGCCCTGTTCCTGCAGCCGCAGCATGATCTCGGTGTTGAGTGCCTTCAGCGCCTCGCCGGTGACGCCAGGCTGATAGCGGAAGCAGACGATGTTGATGGTCGGCGACATCGCCAGTTCCAGCAGCGGCTCTGCCTCGATCAAACCGGCCAGATAAGAGGCCTGCGCGATGTTCTGGTCGATCAGGCGGCCAAATTTGTCGACGCCATGCTCTTTCAGCGCCATCCAGACTTTGAGCGCGCGAAAGCCGCGCGATGTCTGCAGGCCGTAATCGTGCAGCCATTCGCCGGAGGCAAGACCGCGCGGCGTCGATTCCAGATATTCGGGGGTGACCGCGAAGGTCCGGCGATGCGCGATGGCGTCCCTGACCAGGGCGCAACCGACCTCGAACGGTGCGTGCAGCCATTTGTGCGGATCGAGCGCGACGGAATCCGCCCATTCGATGCCAGCAACGCGATGCGCATTGTCAGGCGCAATCGCGATCAGCGCGCCGATGCAGCCATCGACATGGAACCAGAGGTCTTCTTCATGCGCGAGTTTAGCAAGCGCCCGCAGATCGTCGATCGCGCCCGTATTGACCGTACCGGCATTGCCGATGACGCAGGCCGGTTTGAAGCCGGCCGCGCGATCCTCTGAAATCGCCGCCCGCAAGGCCGGTATGTCGATGCGCAGGCCGGCGTCGGTCCTGATGCGGCGCAGCGCGCGATTGCCGAGGCCGAGCGCTTCCATCGCCTTGCGGTGGCAGGAGTGGATCTGGTCCGAGCCATAGAAGCGCAGCGGTTTTTCGATCGCCGCGACGCCGTGCTCGCGCACGTCGATGCCGGCCTTGGTGTTGCGTGCCACGGTCAGGCCGATGATGTTGGCCATCGAGCCGCCGCTGACCAGAGTGCCGGAGGCGGAGGCGGGAAAACCCAGCATCTGCTTGCACCAGTTCACCACCTGGCTGTCCATCAGCCCGGCGGCGTGGTTGCCGCCGCCGAGATCGGAGCCCTGGATTGCCGCCAGGAAGTCGCCGAGCGCACCTGTGAAGTTGCTCGACCCCATATACCAGGCCCAGAAGCGCGGATGGATGTTGCCCATCGGGTAGGACATCACCGTGCGCGAGACCTCGTCATAGACAGACGCCAGCGGCGCCGGCGATAGCGGCAACGGTGCCGCGAAGGCTTCCCTCACATCCGCCGGCATCTCCCGCCAGGCCGGCCGGTCCCTGACATCACTGAGATAGTCGACGGCATCGTCGATGACCTGGTGCGACAGGGCCTGCACTGCGGCCCAGTCTGCGGGGTCGAGTGTTTCGTCAGCGACCATGCCGAGGCTTTCCGGCGCGATATCCATGACGACCTCCCGTCAAGCCGCGGCGAATTGGCAGCCGGGCGTCGAGCGCGACAGCGCCATCTCCTCGGCATCCATCTCGGCCTCGATGCCGTCGAACAGCGGCGTCGACATGTAGCGCTCGCCGGTGTCGGGCAGCATGCACAGGATCACCGATCCGGCCGGCGCCTTCTCGGCGACCTGCCGCGCCACGGCGAAGGTGGCGCCGCCGGAAATGCCGGTGAAGATGCCTTCCTTCTGCGCCAGGGCCTTGGCCCATTTGATGCCTTCGGGCCCGGCAATCGGCATCACCTCGTCATAGAGGCTGGCGTCGATCGCCTCCTGCAGGACATTGGGGATGAAGTCCGGCGTCCAGCCCTGGACAGGATGCGGCTCGAAGGCCGGATGGCTGGCGGCAGGGGCGCCGTGGGCACCGCGCTGCTGCGCCTTGCCGCTGCCGACCAGCTGCGCATTGGCCGGTTCGGAGAGCACGATGCGGGTGTCCGGCCGTTCGCGGCGCAGCACGCGCGCCACACCGACGACGGTGCCGCCGGTGCCGTAGCCGGTGACGAAGCAGTCGAGCCGCGAGCCGGCGAAATCATTGACGATCTCGCGCGCCGTGGTCGCCTCGTGGATGGCGGCGTTGGCGGCGGTTTCGAACTGGCGGGCAAGGAACCAGCCATTCGCCTCGGCCAGTTCCACCGCCTTCTTGTACATGCCAAACCCCTTTTCGGCGCGGGGCGTCAGCACCACCTTGGCGCCCAGCATACGCATCAGCTTGCGGCGCTCGACCGAAAAGCTGTCGGCCATGGTGACGACCAGCGGATAGCCCTTTTGCGCGCAGACCATGGCGAGCCCAATGCCGGTGTTGCCGCTGGTTGCTTCGACCACCGTCTGGCCGGGCTTCAACGCGCCGCTGCGCTCGCCCTCCTCGATGATGTTGAGCGCCAGCCGGTCCTTCACCGAGGCGGCGGGATTGAAGAACTCAGCTTTGACGTAGATCGTCGCATGGGCCGGCCCGAGATTGTTGATACGGATCACCGGCGTGTCGCCGACCGTATCCAGAATGCTGTCGAACAGGCGGCCGCGCCCGGCCGTGGTTCTGATTTTCCGTTGCTGCAACATGGAAGAACTCCTTGTCTGTGCTCGTTGTCATCACAGGCCGGTTACAAACCAGCGGGTTGGGCGGCGAGGTTTCGAGACCTTGCCACGCTAGGACTGACGTGCCGGCGATGCGGCAACAGCCGCATGCGGCGCGAAATTCGCCGCCGGATGCGCCGTGTCGTGTTTGGTGATACAGCAAGGGCCGACAGGCCAGCGTGGGAGCAGGCGTGGGAACGGACGTGGAATCCGCGAGACCGGCCGGTGGCATGCCGAGCCTGTCCGTGCGCCTGCTCGGCCCGCTGGACATCATGCGCGACGGCGTGCCGGTGACGCTGCCGGCCTCGCGCAAGCTGCGTGCGCTGTTTGCCTATCTGGCACTGGCGCCGCACCCGGTCGGCCGCAGCCGACTGTGCGAGTTGTTGTGGGATGTGCCCAACGATCCGCGCGGCGAGTTGCGCTGGTGCCTGAGCAAGCTGCGCGGTGCCCTCGACACGCCGGACCGGCGCCGGGTCTCCACGCAAGGCGATACGGTCGCGCTCGATCTCGATGGCTGCCTTGTCGACGCGCTGGAGATCAGCCTTGCCGCCGGCCCAGGGATCGGCACGCTCGACAGGGAGCGGTTGCAGGGGCTGGCAAAACTGTTCGCCGGCGATCTGCTCGACGGGCTGGAGCTCGAGCGCAGCCCGCTTTTCGACAGCTGGCTGATCGCCCAGCGCCGGCGTTTTCACGTATTCCACGCCGCCGTGCTGGAACAGCTTGCCGCAAACCATCCGGCAGGCTCGCCCGAAATATCCACGCATCTCGACAAATGGGTCGAGTTGGCGCCCTTCGACGCGCGCGCGCACCTGGCCTTGCTAACCAATCTGGCTGCGCGTGGTGCCATCGGCGCGGCCGAGGCGCATCTGGCTTCGGCGGCTCGCCTGTTCCAGTCGGAAGAGCTGGATTTCGCCCCGCTTCGCGCGGCCTGGCAGGCAATCCGCGATCAACAGTCCGGCAGCCCGCTTAAGGCGCAGCCGGCCTGCCCGTCCACACTGCCGTCTTTGGTCGTCACATCAGGCGATGCCGGCCCGGTCGAGCCGAGCCAGGCTTCGCTGGCGGTGATGCCGTTTGTCGAAGAAAGTGGCGCGCGCGGCGGACTGGCCGACGGTTTCACCCACGACATCATCACCCGTCTGGCCAAGCTTCGGGATTTCTTCGTCATCGCGCGCGGTTCGGTGTTCGCGCTGGCGCAGACGACCATCGCGCCGGAGGAAGCCGGCAGAAAGCTTGGCGTCGACTATGTCGCCACCGGCACCGTGCGCAGCCTGACCGGCCGCCTCATCGTCAACGTCGAACTGATCGAGGTGCGCACCGCCAGGATCGTCTGGGCCGAAACCTTCGAGCGCCAGCCCGATGACCTTTTCGCCATGCTCGACGATATCGGCGACAGCATCGTGTCGTCGATCTCGGCCGAGATCGAAACGGTCGAGCGCAACCGCGCCATGCTGAAGGCGCCCAATTCGCTCAATGCCTGGGAGGCCTATCACCGCGGCCTCTGGCACATGTACCGCTTCACCCAGGCCGAGAACGAGCAGGCGCGGCATTTCTTCGACAGGGCTTTGCAGCTCGATCCCACCTTTGCCCGCGCCTATGCCGGCCTGTCCTTCACCCACTGGCAGAATGCCTTCCAACGCTGGGGCGACCGCGATCGCGAAAGCGCGCTGGCCTATGAGAGCGCCGGCCACAGCCTGCTGGTCGACGACCACAATCCGGCCGCGCACTGGGCGATGGGCCGGGCGCTGTGGCTGCGCGGCGAGCAGGACGGTTCGCTGTCCGAACTGGAACGGGCGGTGGATCTCAGCCCGAATTTCGCGCTCGGCCATTACGCGCTGTCCTTCGTCCATTCGCAGTCGGGCGACCCGCAGGCGGCGATAAGCTCGTCGGACCATTCGCGGCATCTCAGCCCCTTCGACCCGCTGCTGTTCGGCATGCTGGGGTCACGCGCCATGTCGCATGTCCGGCTCGGCCAGTTCGAAGAGGCGGCCGAGTGGGCGCTGAAGGCGGCCGCGCGGCCCAATGCGCATACCATCATCCTGGCGATCGCCGCGCACTGCCTGGCGCTGGCCGGCCGGCTCAACGAGGCGCGCGGCTTTGCCGCCGCCATCCGCAAGACATTGCCTGATTATCGCGCCGACGATTTCATCGGCACCTTCCGCTTCGATCCCGATGCCGAGGCACTGTTCCGGCAAGGCGCAAGGCGCATCGGGCTCAGCTGATTTCGCGCTTCAGCACCGCCCGTTAACGAAGTCGGAAGGAGTTGCTTAACAGTTCACCTCTATGTGACCCCTCGGGGGGTCCATGGCAAAGTGAGTATGATGAGCGACAGCCCCGACAAGCGCAGCAACGAATGGCGCGCCATTCTTCATGTACAGGCCCGCGTCGCCGTCCTGTTCGTTCCTGTCGTCGCCAGCCTGCTGATCATCGCGGCGCTTGCCGGCAATGAGCGCAAATCCGTTCCCGATGTCGACCGCACGGTCACCGGGTCGGTGCGATAGACGGAGCGGCTCTGAGCCGCCTATCGGGAAGCCCCGAACCAGAATAGTGCCTTAGAGGTCCGTCAGCTCTTCGCGGCGGACGCCGGGAAGGGGCGGCAGGCGTGCGCTAACGGCGGGTCGTCATTTGGCGCTAAGGTCGCCAATGGCTACGACATTGAATGAATGGGCACGAACGATCAAGCGCGACGTGCATGCGCTCTACCTCGCCGCGCGCGATCCCCGAACGCCGTGGTATGCCAAGGCGCTTGCCGTGTGTGTCGCAGGCTACGCCTTGTCGCCGATCGACCTGATTCCCGATTTCATCCCAGTGATTGGCTACCTCGACGATGCGATCCTGGTCCCCTTGGGCATCCTTGCCGTGGTCAAGATGATACCGCCCGAGGTCATGGCAGAACACAGGGAGGCCGCCGCTCTTGCCGTTGACAGGCCAGTGAGCCGCAACGCGGCGGTGATCATCGCCTGTATCTGGGTCGCTTCGGTCGCGCTGGCGGGATGGCTGGCGTATCGATACTTCGCGGGCTGATCTTGAAGCCGCGTCCTGTAGTGTGGAAACAGTTCGATCACGCCCCGAACGCACTTTTGAGCAGTGCCTGGCTAAAGAATTTTGGTCACCAGTTTGTCCAGCCGGGAGTTCTCGCCGTAAGCCAGTCGCACCACGATAGCAGCCAGGACGCCGGTTATGGCCCCACCGATAACGTCGGTCAAATAGTGCGTCCCGATATAGATTCTCGACCAGCAGATCAGCAATGCCATGACGAAAAGCGCCATCGTCCGGCGCGGGAGGCCTTGGATCGCAAAGGCAGCAACAATCGCGATGCTGGCTGTCGCGTGATCGGATGGGAGCGACCAGTCGGCGCTAGGCGCAATCAACAGGTGCGTCACGCCGGCATCGTAGGGCCGTATCCGATGTACGAAGAGAAGAATGAACTGGTTGATCGCCAGGCCTAGCAAGAACGCCAGACCGGCCGACACGGCCGCGTGACGAACATGGTAGCGGTCAACCTTCGCCCACCATTGCAGGACCACAGCCAGCACCATGAGAGGAACGCCGATTTGAGAAACGCCGATCATCGTTTCATCTAGAAAAGGGCTGATACCGGCCGCGGCATTTATCCAGTGTGTTAAAGCTACGTCCATTTGGCGTGGGCTTCCGTGGTTCGTTGTGAGGTGGATTCTTGAAACCCGTGAATGAACATCGCATCCATCAGATCTTTGAGGTCAGCGTATGGCTGAAGGGCGCGCATGCCCTGATCGAATGCATCGGCGGGATTCTGCTCTATGTCGTCACCACCGATACCATTGCCTCCTGGGTCAATGCCCTCACCGCAGAGGAATTGATCGAAGATCCGAACGATTTCATAGCTGGCCATCTGTCGCAGATGGCAAGCCATTTCTCGATCGCCAGCAAAGAGTTTTATGCCTTCTACCTGCTCAGCCACGGCCTGATAAAGCTTGCCCTGGTTGTCGGGCTTTTGAGAGGCAAGCTCTGGTCTTACCCGGCCTCGCTCGCGGCTTTGGGCTTATTCATGGTCTATCAAGTCTATCGCTACTCATACACCCATTCCTTCGGCCTGCTGGTCCTGACCGTCTTCGATGCTGTCGTCATGGTGTTGATCTGGCACGAGTGGAGGATCGTACGACAGCACAAGCCGACATGACGGTTGCGCTGCCGGCCTTGTCGCTGTTTCCTGAACGCCGCACAAAATGGAGCGACGGCTCACGTTACAAGCGCCTGATCGCAGCAGCGCCCTGCTTTGCCGGCGGAACCCATGCACCCGCCGAACATTGTCTCCCAGGACAGCCCCTGGAGGACATGATGACCAGAGCCTTCGATATCAACGAAAACACCGAAAAAAATCCCAAGCGCCCGCCGCAGCCTGAGACCGGCGACGATCTCGGGAAAAAGAAGGTTGGGGGCAAAGCCTTCCAGGTGAACGAGAACAGCGTCGATAATCCGACACCCGCGCCGGTGACGCCAAAGCGGGACTGATCGCGAGATCGGCATATCAGGCAAGAAAAGGCCCGGACGACCGGGCTTTTTCATCTCTGGAGCCAGCTGTCCGGCGGCGTCTCAATAAAATCGCGGGATCGGACCGTTTTGCGGCGTCGTGCGGTCGCCGAGGTCGAGAAAGACCTCGTCGACATAGCACCACCCCCAGCCTTCGGGTGGGTCATAGCCCTCGATGACAGGATGGCTGGTGGCGTGAAAATGTTTGGTGGCGTGGCGGTTGGGCGAGTCGTCGCAGCAGCCGACATGGCCGCAGGTGCGGCAGAGCCGCAGATGCACCCACCATGAGCCGCTCTTCAGGCATTCCTCGCAGCCGAGTGCGCTCGGCGTGACGTCCTTGATCCCTACCGCATGCTTGCATTCGTCCGCCATCACACTCTCCCGACCAGTTGCGACTCAACTATTCCTTTTACGCAATTCCGGGCGGAAAGGCCGTTACACACTTTTCCTGGAATTGCTTTCCATGGTTTGGCTGCCGTCTCGCGCAAGATAAGCATGCAGTGCCGCGACCACCTGGGCGCCTTCGCCGACAGCCGCCGCGACGCGCTTGACCGAACCGCAGCGCACATCGCCGATGGCAAACACGCCGCTGCGGCTGGTCTCCATCAGGCCATGTTCCGGTCCGAGCTCCGATCCGGTGCGGATGAACCCCTTGGCATCCAGCGCTACATTGCATTGCGCCAGCCAGTCGGTGTTCGGGTCGGCGCCGATGAACAGGAAGAGATGGCGGATCGGACGCGTCGTCTGCTCGCCGCTGACGCGGTTGCGCCAGCGGACAGTGGCAAGGTTGCCCTCCTCGCCCTCCAGCGCCTCGATTTCGGTCTCGGTCAGCACCTCGATGTTCGGCTGCGCCTTGATGCGCTCGACCAGATAGCGCGACATCGAGGCATCGAGGCTGCCGCCGCGCGCCAGCAGCGCTACCTTGCGCGCATGGCTGGCGAGGTAGACGGCCGCTTGGCCGGCCGAATTGCCGGCACCGACCAACGCCACCTCCTGGCCGGCGCAAAGCCGCCCTTCGATGGGCGAGGCCCAATAGTGCACCGAGCTTCCTTCGAACTGCGACAGGTTGGCGACATCGAGGCGGCGGTAGCGCGCACCGCTGGCGATCACCACGCTGCGCGCCCGCACCGTTTCGCCGTCGCCGACATCGAGCAAATAGCGGGCGCCTGAATTGTCGGTCGCGGCCCTCAACAGCTTCGCCTCGTCCGGGATCACCATTTCGACGCCGAATTTCTGCGCCTGGTTGTAGGCGCGCGCCATCAGCGCCATGCCGGTGATGCCGGTCGGGAAACCGAGATAGTTCTCGATGCGGGCCGAGGCGCCCGCCTGGCCGCCGAAGGCCCGGCAATCGAGCACGATTGTCGACAGCCCCTCGGAGGCGGCATAAACGGCAGCCGCCAGCCCCGCCGGCCCGGCGCCGACAATGGCGACATCATACAGCGTATCGGCATCGATCGGCCTGAGCAGGCCGATGCAGCGGGCGAGGTCGTTCTCGCCGGGATTCATCAGCAGCCTGCCATTGGGGCACAGCACGACCGGCAGATGGTGCGGGTCGACGTCGAAGCGCTCGACCAGGGTTTTGGCGCAGGGGTCGCTGCTTGAGTCCAGCACGCGGTGCGGCTGGCCGCTGCGGGCCAGGAACCCTTGCAGCCGCAAGACGTCGGCATTGCCAAGAGGTCCGATGACGATCGGCCCACTGGTGGCGCTTTCCAGGAGCCCGACACGGCGCAGGATCAGCGCCCGCATGATGCGCTCGCCGAGATTGGCCTCCTGCACCATCAGGTCGCGCACGCGCTGCGAGGGAATGACGAAGGCCTCGACCGGCTCGGCGGCCTCGGCACTGACCAGCGAAGGCCGCGCCGAAAGCTGCGCCAGCTCGCCGACGAAGCTGCCGGGGCCGTGGGTGACGATCGTCTCGCGCCGGCCGAGGCCATCCTGGGTGATGTCAACCTTGCCCGACAGGACCAGGATCAGGCCGGGCGCGACATCGCCGGCCTTGATGATGTGCTCACCGGCGGCATAGGCGCTGGCCTCACCGAACCGGCGCATGCGCTCGATGTCCGCCTCGGTGAGCGTCGGAAAGGCCTGGTCGCGGCGAGCGCCGAAAATTGCGGTGCTGGATTGAGACATGGCCGCAAGCGTAGCGAAGCCGTCGCTCGGTTTGAAGGGGTTTGTTCAGCGCCTAGCCGCGAGGGGAGGTTTTATCGATGCTGCCCAAGGAACAATCGCCCTGGGCCGCATCCGCCTCTCAGGAACCAGCTCTGGTTTGCGGCAGCATTCGCCTGAGCACGTCATCCCTACGGACATAATGATGCCAGAGCGCGGCCGCCGCATGCAGTCCGGCAAGGATGAGGATCAGATTGGCGCAGAGGCTGTGCAGCTCCCTTATGGAACGCGCCGTGGCGCTGTCGGGAGACACCGGAGCCGGAATGGTGAAGAGGCCGAAGAAGCTCAAGGCGTCGCCCCGGTACCAGGTCAGCAGGACGCCGAGGACCGGGATGGTCACCAGCAATGCGTAAAGCAAGAGATGCGCGACCTTGGCAAACCATCGCTCCAGCTCCGACATTTCCTGCGGCAAACCCGGTGCTCCCAGCGTTAGGCGCAGACCGACGCGGATGACGACCAGCGCGAACAGCAGCATGCCAAACGAGATGTGGAACCACCAGACGAGCGCGCGGCCAGGGTCGCCACGCGGAAAGAGGTCCGCGACATAGGTCAAGCCATAGAGACCGATGACCAGCAAAAACACCGCCCAGTGCATGACCTTCTGCGCGCTTGTGTAGGTAGGGTTCATCCTGGCCATCCAGTTTTGAATGTTTCTAAACTAGCGGCGATCATGTCAAAGCTTTGTCGGAACAGCGGTCCTTTTTGGCCGGACGGCGATGCCTTGGACAAAGAAAAAGCCCGGACAAGCCGGGCTTTTTCTCAGGGGTCTCTGAACCAAAGAACGGTTCGAAACGGGAATTTGGTGCCCAGAAGAGGACTCGAACCTCCACTCCTTGCGGAACACGGACCTGAACCGTGCGCGTCTACCAATTCCGCCATCTGGGCTGGTGCGGGCTCATGTAAGCGGGCAAGCGATTGCTGTCAACGCGCTTTTTGGACCATGCCGCCGAAAGCTGGAATCCCGGCTTTGGCAAAGGCGCATGTTCCAGCCGGAGCCCAGACTTCCGCTTGCCGGCTCAGCAAGCGTCAGCCCTCCAGCACTTCCTTCGACGCCACGGTCGAATCGGCGTTGAGCTGATAGATGACCGGCACGCCGGTGCCGAGTTCCAGCTTGACGATCTCCTCGCCCGACTTGCCGTCGAGCGCCATGATCAGCGCGCGCAGCGAGTTGCCGTGGGCGGCGACCAGCACGGTGCCGCCGCGCAGCACGTGCGCCTGCATGTCATGCAGATAATAGGGCCAGACGCGGGCGCCGGTGTCCTTCAGGCTTTCGCCGCCGGGCGGCGGCACGTCGTAGGAGCGGCGCCAGACATGCACCTGCTCCTCGCCCCACTTCTTGCGGGCATCGTCCTTGTTGAGGCCGGAAAGGTCGCCATAGTCGCGCTCGTTGAGCGCCTGGTCGCGGATGGTCTTCAGATCGCTCTGGCCGACCGCGTCGAGAATGTGCTGGCAGGTTTTTTGCGCCCGGGTCAGCGCCGAGGTGAAGGCGATGTCGAACTTCAGGCCGCGCGCCTTGAGTTTCTGGCCGGCGGCCTTGGCCTCGGCGTGGCCCTGCTCGGTCAGGTCGACGTCACGCCAGCCGGTGAACAGGTTCTTCAAATTCCATTCGCTCTGGCCATGGCGCACGAGCACGAGGGTTCTCGACATTTTTGCTCCTACTAGCTGGTTGTGATTTGCTCAGCTCAGGCCGAGCACGTCCCGCATCGAATACAGTCCCGGCTTCTTGCCACGGGCCCAAAGGGCCGCCTTGACGGCGCCACGGGCGAAGATGGCGCGGTCCTCGGCATGGTGAGACAGCGTGATGCGCTCGCCGGTGCCGGCGAGAATCACGCTGTGGTCGCCGACCACCGAGCCGCCACGCAGCGTGGCGAAGCCGATCGTGCCGGTTTTTCGCACGCCCGTATGGCCGTCGCGTGAACGTACATCATTGCCGGCCAGCGCGATGCCGCGCCCGGCGGCGGCGGCCTCGCCGAGCAGCAGTGCAGTGCCCGACGGCGCGTCGACCTTGTGCTTGTGGTGCATTTCGAGGATTTCAATGTCGAAATCGTCGGCATCGAGCGCGCGCGCCGCCTGTTCGACCAGCACCGCCAGCAGGTTGACGCCAAGGCTCATATTGCCCGATTTGACGATCGTCGCGTGGCGTGCCGCAGCCGCGATCTTCGCATTATCGTCGGCCGAACAGCCGGTCGTGCCGATGACATGGACGATGCGGGCCTGCGCCGCATAACCGGCAAACTCGACGGATGAGGCCGGCGTGGTGAAATCGAGCACGCCATCGGCCTTGGCGAAGACCGGCAACGGATCGTCTGATATCGGCACATTGATGATGCCGATGCCTGCCAGCTCGCCGGCATCCTTGCCCAGATGAGGCGAATCCGCACGCTCGACCGCGCCGATGACGCGGGCGCCGGGGATGGTATGGATGGCGCGGATCAGCGTCTGGCCCATGCGGCCGGCGGCACCCACCACCACAAGGCCCATATCGCTTGCCGGCTTGCCGGTTGCCGATGTCTCGCTCATGCCGTGCTCCGGGCGATGTTCCGCGTCTCAAAGTCCTTAGACGAAGTCTGGATCGATACGCTGTCGTCGACAAGCCCCAGACCCTTGACGCCCTGTATGCGGTGGAAGCGGGCATAGATGCTGTCCGGGTCGGCCATCAGCGTCGCATGGGTGCCTTCCTCGACCAACCGTCCCTCTTCCAGAACGATGATGTGGTCGGCATTGACCACCGTCGACAGCCGATGCGCGATGACGATCGTCGTGCGGCCTTGCATGACATGGGCCAGCGCCTCCTGGACGCGCGCCTCTGCCTCGTTGTCGAGCGCCGAGGTCGCCTCGTCGAGCAGCAGGATCGGCGCCTGACGCACGATGGCGCGGGCGATCGAGACGCGCTGGCGCTGGCCGCCCGACAGCGTCGAGCCGCCTTCGCCGACCGGCGTGTCGTAACCTTGCGGCTGCTGGCGGATGAACTCGTCGGCTGCCGCCTGTTTCGCCGCCTGCTCGATCTCGGCGTCCGTGGCCGACAGCCGACCGTAGCGGATGTTGTCGCGGATCGTGCCCTCGAACAGATAGGGCGCCTGCGCCACATAGGCGATCGACTGCCGCAGCGAATGCTTGGTCACCTTCGAGATGTCCTGGCCATCGACCTCGATGCTGCCTTGGTCGACGTCGTAGAAGCGCTGCAAGAGCGCCACCATCGTCGACTTGCCGGCGCCCGAAGCGCCGACGATGGCCGTGACCTTGCCGGCCGCGGCGGTAAAGCTCAGGTCCCTCAGCACCGGCATGTCGGCGCTGTAGCCGAACGTCACATTGTCGAAGCGCACCTCGCCGGTGGTGATCCTGGCCTCGACTGCGTCGGGGGCATCGCCCTGTTTCGGCTCCAGGTCGAGCAACTCGTAGATCATGCGCGCGTTGACCAGCGCACGTTCCATCCCGACCTGCGTGCGCGCCAGGCGTCTTGCCGGATCGTAGGCCATGATCAGCGCGGTGATGAAGGAAAACACAGCGCCCGGTGGTTGTCCAAGCACCAGCGCCCGGTAGCCGGAATAGGCAAGCACGGAGGTAATGGCGAGACCGCCCAGAATCTCGGAAATCGGCGACAGCCGCTCCGCGACGCGGGCGATCTTGTTGTTACGCTGCTCGGCCGTATCGGCCATGATGCCGATGCGGCGCGCCAGCTCGTCCTCCAGGGTGAAGGCCTTGACGATGGCGATGCCTTGCGTGGCCTCCTGCACGGACCCGTTCAGCCGCGAGTTGATCAGCACGGATTCCCGGTTGATACGCCGCAGTCGCCGGGTGATGTAGACGACGGCCCAGATCAGCGGCGGCCCGATCAGCAGCGAGCTGAGCGACAACACCGGATCCTGGTAGATCATGACGCCGACGAGGGCGACCAGCGTGACCGCGTCGCGGCTGATGGAGGTCAGTGTCAGCGACAGCAGATCGCGGACGCCGCCGACATTCTCGCTGACCTGTGCCGCCAGCCGACCGGAACGTGTATCGTTGAAGAAGTTGACGCCGAGCTTCATCAGATGGTCGAAGCTGCGCTTCTGGTAGCGCGCGACCAGATTGTTGCCGATCTTGGCCAACGCCACGGCCTGGCCGTAACCGGCGAAGCCGCGCAGCAGGGAGGCTCCCATGAAACCGGCGCAGATCCAGACGATCATATCGCCGCGCCGTTCGTAGAAGATCTGGTTGATCATCGGGGCCATGATCCACGCCGTGAAGGCAGTGGTGCCGGAAACAATCAGCAAGCAGGTGACGGCAACGACATAGGTCCAGCGATATTCATCGCCATTTTCAGCGAGGATGCGGCGGAGCACCGCCGTGACCTCGCCGGGCTGGACTTTTTGTTTCGGGGGCTTGGAGTGTCAAATCGGGAGCGCTTTGTGGTTTTCCGCCTCGTGGGACCGGGCTGCGAATTCGGCACCCCTCTTAACGCCCTGCGGCCTGATTGCCTATGCCCGGGGCTGGTTAACTTCGTCGCGGGGCTTTAGCGCGTCTCCCATGGGGTCCTGTAGCAGAAACTAGGCCTGCCAGCGCCGGCCGGCGGTCTGGACGCCGAACAGCGATGGGTTTCGGGCATAGGCGGCAAGGCCGAGAAGGGCGGCCAGCGGGTGGGTGATGACATAGACCGGCATGGTGCGCATCAGCGCGCTGTGCGGCGCCTTGTCCTCGAAGGCGGCGCGGAAATTGCCTTCTTTCAGCGCCGGCACGATCTTTTGCGCGATGCCGCCGGTCAAGAACACGCCGCCGCGGCTCATGAACACCAGAGCAAGATCCCCGGCGGTGCGCCCAAGGCAGGTCACGAAGGTCTCCAGCGCTTCCTGCGCCACCGCATCGGTCTTGGCCAGCGCCGCAGCGGTGATCTCGGCCGGCGTGGTGAAGGGCGACGGCTTGCCGTCGGCCTTGGCCACCGCCCGGTAGACATTGACGAGACCGCGCCCGCACAGGATCTGCTCTCCCGAAATGCGGCCTTCGAGCTTCTCTATATGCGGGAACACCTGGAAGTCGCGGGCCGAGCGCGGGCCGATATCCATATGGCCGCCCTCGCCGGGCACCGGTATCCAGTGGCGTAGCGCATAGACGAGCCCGGCGACGCCGAGACCGGTACCGGGTCCGAGCACGACGCGGCCGGCATTGGGCTCCGGCGTGCCGCCGCCGATCTTTTCCATATGCTCTTCGCCGAGCGCCACGACGGCCAGCGCCTGCGCCTCGAAATCGTTGAGCACGACAATGTCGCTCAAGCCGAGATTGGCGAACATCTGCCTCGGCTTGACGACCCACGGGCAGTTGGTGAGCTCGATCTCGTCGCCGTCGACCGGGCCGGCCACCGCCAGCACCGCCGAATTGGGGCGGACCGACGAGCGGTCGAGCACCGCCGCCTGGATCGCCTCGTCGATGGTGTTGAAATTTGCGGTCTGGACGATTTGCGGCTCGGTCGGTTCGGAATTGGCGTCGAGCACGATCGAAAAGCGCGCATTGGTGCCGCCAATGTCGCCGATCAGGATCGGAAACCGCAACGAGGTGTCGGTATCGCTTACGCTTGGCATGCTCTCGTCCGTCCCCGGCGCCCCCTGACGGCGTCTCGCCGTTCTTCCGTTGACTAGCGCATGAGTTTGAAAAGGGAAACGGTTTTCGAACCCCACCGCGCGCGCAGTGGGCTTCTGCGGCCAAACGGCCACTATTTCCCGAAAAACAGTCCGCTAAACCGATTGAGACTGCGATGGCGCAGCGGCGATCAGTTCGCAGGCGGCCGTGGCCGTCGGAACCGGCGCACCCATTCTGGGCGTCGCCGCGAAAGCATTTGCCGCGCCTGGCAAATCGCCGCCGCCACTGGCCGCGGTGGCAGGCTGCGACGGCGCTTCCGGTTCGGGCGCCGCGACCGCGACCGGCATGGCGCCGCCGTGATAGGTCGCCGCCTCGGCCGAGGCAGGACCCGGCGCGTCGAGCACGGCGCGGCATTCCTTGGGCAGGTTGGCCATGGTCATCACGTCACGGGCCTTGGGCGCGTCCGGGTTCTTGTTGGGCCGCCAAGGCTCTTCCGTGAACCACCAGGCCAGCGGCTTGCCGCAGCCGTCATCATCCGGCGTCGTCTCCTGCGCCTTACAGTTGGGCGAACCCGGCTGGCAGCCGATGCGCATGTGGAAATGATAGTCGTGGCCCCAGAACGGCCGGATCTTGCGCAGCCAGGTGCGGTCGCCCTTGACGGTGTCGCAGAGCTTTTCTTGATGCCGGGATTGACCAGGATGCGCTCGACCTCGGAGTAACTCGCCGCCCGCTTCAGCAGCGCGGTATGCTGCGGCGTCCACAGGGCGTCCTTCACCAGATGCGTTTTCTCGTCGACCATCAAGGTTGCGCTCATCGATTCGCGCTGCGCCATCGACAGGGGACGGCTGGGCATCGGCGTCAGCCAGATGTCGGCATCGAGCCCGATCTGGTGCGAGGCATGGCCTGTCATCATCGGGCCGCCGCGCGGCTGCGAAATGTCGCCGATCAGCAGGCCCGGCCAGCCGTCGGCGGCAGCGTCGCGCGACAGTTTCTCGATCAGGGCGATCATCGCCGGATGACCCCAGCGGCGGTTGCGCGAGGGCCGCATCACCTCCCAGGTCGGGCCGTCCATGGGAATGGCGACGCCGCCGGCAAAACAGCCCTTGGAATAGAAGCCGATCGACTGCGCCGCGGTCGCGGTCGGCAGTTTCTCGGCGCCGAACAGGTCTTTCGCCCGTTCCTCAGAGAATGCTGGCTGGACGGCGAAGCCAAGCAACCCGAGCACCACTGCCAGCAGTGATTTCTTGCCCAGCCGTATCGCTGTCTTCATGAAACCGGATCCCCACCGCAATCCCGAAGCCGAATCATAGCACGCCACGACCGCAGCTTCGATCGTCAGCGCTTCATCGGGCTGCGCGCCTCGCCATCACGCCAGTCGCCGCTTGCCCACATATGGTCGAAGGCGGCGCGGTAGTCGGGAAAGCGCAGGGAATAGCCCGCCGCCTTGATCGCCGCATTGGCGACACGCTTGTTCTCGCCATAGAAGGACCGCGCCATGGGCGAAAGTTGGGCGGTGTCGAAAGGAATCTCCGGCGGCGGCTCAACCCCCATCAGCGATGCGGCATAGGCGACGACATCCTGCGGCGGCGCCGGCTCATCGTCGGTGACGTTGAAAATGCCGCCTGTGTTGCCCTTGATCAACTGCCACAATGCGCCGGCAATGTCGTCGCAATGGATGCGGTTGAACACCTGGTCCGGCTTGACGAGCCGCCGCGCGGTGCCGTTTTCCAGATTGACCAGCGCGTTGCGGCCAGGGCCGTAAATGCCGGACAGGCGCAGGATCGCCACCGGCCGGCCGATATGCTCGCCGAGCTTCAGCCACTGCTGCTCGGCCTCGACCCGCATGACGGAGCGTTTCGACACCGGCCGGCACGTGGTCCTTTCGTTGACCCAGGCGCCGCCATAGTCGCCATAGACGCCGACGGTCGAGAGATAGCCGATCCATTCCAGCGCCGGCATCCCCGCGATTGCCTCCCGGGCGGCATTCAAGACGGGGTCGCCGGCCTCTTCCGGGGCAACCGAAATCACCAGATGCGTGATTTTCTCCAGCGCTTCGCCGATTTCGCTCGTCAGCGCGCCGCCGAACAGCAGCGGCGCGATGCCGGCCTGGCGCAACGCCGCGAATTTTTCCTCGGAACGAGTCGTGCCGAAGATCGTGGCGGCGCCCGGATTGGCGCGGGCAAAGGCCTTGCCGGAATAGCCGGCGCCGAAGATCAAGATCTGCTTTTCGCTCATGCATGCGCCCCGTTTGGCCGCGCCAGGCGCCATTCCTCGCGTACGGCGCCGTCGTTTTCGGTCTTCAGGCCTGTCATGGCCCGCTCGGCATATTCGGCATCGGACACCAGCCGCGCCAGCGCCCATATTGCCGCGCCCCGCACCAATGGCGAGAGATCGCCGAGCAGCGCACGCACAGGTCCGGCAAGCGCCGCCTCGCCGGAATTGCCGGCGGCGATCAGGACGTTGCGGACGAAGCGATCGCGGCCGATGCGTTTTATTGGCGAACCCGAGAAAAACGACCGGAAGGCCGCGTCGTCCAGTTCGAGCAGGTCGGCGAGCGCCGGCTCGCGCAGATCGTCGCGCGCGGCGAGTTTTGCTTCGGAAGCCGTCTTGGCAAACTTGTTCCACGGGCAAGCCGCCAGACAATCGTCACAGCCATAGATGCGGTTGCCGATCTTCTCGCGGAATTCATGCGGGATCGGCCCCTTGTTCTCGATGGTGAGGTAGGAAATACAGCGCCGCGCATCGAGCCGGTAGGGCGCCGGGAAGGCATCCGTCGGGCAGGCGTCGAGGCAAGCGCGGCAGGAGCCGCAATGGTCGATCTCGGCGCGATCGGGGACCAGCTGGGCCGTGGTGAAGATGGTGCCGAGGAACAGCCAGGAGCCGTGCTCGCGGCTGACCAGATTGGTGTGTTTTCCCTGCCACCCGAGCCCGGCGGCTTCCGCCAGCGGCTTTTCCATCACCGGTGCGGTGTCGACGAACACCTTCACGTCGCCGCCGGCGCGCGCGACGATCTTGCCGGCGATTTCCTTCAGCCGGCCTTTTATCACAACGTGATAGTCGCGATTTTGCGCATAGGCGGAGATGGCGCCCCGGTCGTGCCTGGCCTGCAGCGCACGCGGGTCGTGGTCGGGGCCGTAGTTCATGGCCAATACGATGATCGAGCGCACATCGGGCCACAGCGTGGAAGGCTCGCTGCGGCGCGCAATCGTCTCGGCGATCCAGTCCATCGAGCCGTGAAAGCCGTCGGCGACGAATTCGGCCAGCCGCGCCGGCGCCAGCGGGATGGCATCGGGAGAGGTGACGGCAATGGCATCGAAGCCGGCGCGCTGCGCCTCCGCGTCGATCAGCGCGCGCAGTTTTGCGGCGTCAGAAGTCGAGGTCCGCATAATGCGACACCGGCGACAGGCCGCGCACGCGGTCGGTCAGGAGCGGCCGGAAGGAGGGGCGCGACTTAACCCGCGTGTACCATTCGCGCGCCGCGGCATGTTCGCGCCAGTCGATCTCGCCGAGATAGTCGAGCACCGACAGCGTCGCGGCGGCGGCGAGATCGGCATAGGTGACCCTGCCGCCGGCCAGCCAATGGCGGGTGCCGGCCAGCCAGTTGGTGTATTTCATATGCTGGCGGATGTTGGCGCGCGCGGCACGGATCGCGCCCGAATCGGGCGAACCGCCGCCCGCCGTTTCCGGCATGATCGGCTTCAGCACGCGTTCGCGCACCAGATGCCGGGTGACTTCGCTTTCGGCCTTGTTGAGATACCAGTCGATCAGCCGGCGGATTTCGGCCCGCTGCATCGGGTCCTCGGCGAACAGCCGCTTGTCGCGCTTCAAGACGCCGCGCGTCTCGTCGAGATATTCCGAGATGACCGTTGCGCCGACGATCGGCACGTCGCCTTCGGCGAGCAGGATCGGCAGCGTGCCGGCCGGGTTCAGCGCCAAAAACTCCTTGCGCCGTGTCCACGGCTTTTCCTCGATCAACGCCAGTTCCTCGCCATACTCGCCAAAAGCAAGGCGGACGAAGCGGCAGGTGGCGAACATGGGATGGTGGAAAAGCGTCAGCATGGTTCCGCGATGATAAAGCGCACTGGCGAATCGCCGGGCGCGCCGGTAAGTCTTGGCCGCCCGGTTAGCGGGCCGTCAGGGTGTTGCGACCTATAGGGGCAGTTCAACGCCATGACAAGCAAGCCGTTCTGTTAGCCGTCGCGCAAAGCCGAGGTAGCCATGGAAAGCCAGACCATCGTCGAAGCCCTGCTGCTCGGCCTGCTGGAGGGCCTGACCGAGTTCATTCCGGTGTCCTCGACCGGTCATATCCTGCTCGCCGGTCATTTCCTCGGCTTCAATTCAACCGGCAAGGCCTTCGAGATCCTGATCCAGCTCGGCGCCATCCTGGCGATCCTCAGCGTCTATTTCCGCCGCCTGTGGCAGATGCTGCTCGACCTGCCGCATGACCGGCTGACGCGGCATTTCGTCATCGGCATCCTCATCGCCTTCCTGCCGGCGGCGATCATCGGCGCGCTGGCGCATGATTTCATCAAGACGGTGCTGTTCGAATCGCCAAGGCTGATCTGCATCATGCTGATCATCGGCGGCGTCGTCCTGCTGGCGGTCGACCGCATGAACCTGAAGCCGGTCTATCGAGATGTCGAACGCTTCCCGACAAGGCTTTACCTGCAGATCGGCCTGTTCCAGTGCCTGTCGCTGATCCCCGGCACGTCGCGCTCGGGTTCCACGATCGTCGGCGCGCTGCTTCTGGGCGTCGACAAGCGGGCGGCGGCGGAATTTTCCTTCTTCCTCGCCATCCCGACCATGGTCGGTGCCTTCGCCTTCGACCTGTTCAAGAACCGCAATGTGCTGACATCAGCCGACCTGCCGATCATAGCCATCGGCTTCGTCGCCGCTTTCGTCACGGCCTTGGTCGTCGTCCGCTACCTGCTCGACTACGTCTCGCGCAACGGCTACTCGCTGTTCGGCTGGTGGCGGCTGGTGGTTGGGATTGTCGGGCTGGTGGCGTTGTTTGTTTGGGGGTGACCCCCGCCAGTTGCGGAGGATCACCGAAACTGCATACTCCAGCACATGACCACGTATGCCGATGTGGATGTCGTCATCGACGCTTGGGTTAGGGCGACGGATTCAACCCTCTTTACCGAGTGGGCAGGCAAGCCAGCGAGATTTTTTCATATTGGCGGCTCTCGACAGTTCGAGTGCTTTCAAATTTCTATCGGCCTTCCCAGCTCCGATGAGATTGCTGTGTCGGCGCGAGCCATCGACACCTACGACGATTCGGAGATGGAAATGGATCGGACGTGGCATGGGCCGGTTTCGGATTTGAACGAGATGCTGGCGACCGCGGTGGCTACCGTCAAACAATGGAAGGCGCGCTGGGACGTTGCCCACTAGCCCCACCGTCGCTCTCTCAACTCCGTCCATAAAACGCATTCTCGACATGCACTGGCCAGCGCCAGGGCAGAACCGCGACCATGTCAAAGCGCATCGACAGTTTCCCATAGTCGGGCTGGCGTGACAGCCAGATGTCGGCGGCAGCTTCGATGCGGCGTTCCGATTCATGGCCGATCGCCTCCATCGCCTCCATCAGCGTACGACGCGCCTTGACCTCGACGAACAGCACGAGGTCGCCCCGCCGCGCGATCAGGTCGATCTCGCCGAAGCGGGTGCGATGGCGGCGCGCCAGGATGCGGTAGCCCTTCAGCATCAGCGCGGCAGCCGCCAGCCATTCGCCGCGATGGCCGCGCCGATAAGCTTTCTGGCGGCTGGCGCTCGGGCGCTCAGCCACTGCTGCCTTTTCCTGAGCTTTGTTTGACCATGATCTTTTCCGAAAACCGGTTTCCACTTTTCGGGATCATGGTCTGTCCCTGAGCTCCAGCAGCCGCCGATACAGCGCCTGTTTCTGGCCGCCGGTCATTTTGGCGGCTTCCGCAGCCGCCTTGGACGCCGGCATTTCGGCGGCGAGCGACAACAGCAGGCGGTCGATATCGGCCGGCTCGTCCGCCTTGGCCTCGGCGGGACCGACGCAAATGACGATCTCGCCCTTCGGTGTATCGGCCGCCGCATAGTGGTCGGCCAGCGCCCGCAACGTGCCGATGCGCATTTCCTCGAAGGTCTTGGTCAATTCGCGGCCGATGGCGGCTTTGCGTTCGCCGCCGAGGGCCTCGACCATGGCGGCGAGCGATTCGGCCAACCGGCGCGGCGATTCGAAGAAGATCAGCGTCGCCGGCACGGCTTTCAGCGCCTCCAGCCGTGTCAGCCGCTGGCCTGATTTGACCGGCAAAAAGCCGGCGAACAGGAAGGCGTCGGACGGTAGGCCTGACGCCGTGAGCGCCGCAAGCGGTGCCGACGGACCGGGAATCGGTACGACGCGAATGCCCTGATCAATCGCCTCGCCGACCAGCCGATAGCCGGGATCGGAGACCAGCGGCGTGCCGGCATCGGAAATCAGCGCCACGCTCTGGCCGGCCTGAAGCGCCGCAATCAGCTTCGGCCCAGCCTCGCCGGCGTTGTGCTCGTGATAGGCCGTGGTGCGGCGGCGGATGCCGTAGCGGTCGAGCAGCACGCGCGACACCCTGGTGTCCTCGCAAGCGACGATGTCGGCGGCGGCCAGCGTCTCCAGCGCGCGCAGCGTGATGTCAGCGAGATTGCCGATCGGGGTGGCCACCAGATAGAGGGCCGGCTCGAGCGGACGGGCGGGGATTTCGGTCTGCCCGACCACATAGCTGCGTCTGCCCGTCTCATCGGTCACTGATCAAGTCTCCGTTCAGCCCTGTTTGGCCTGCCAGATCTTGTTTGGCATGGCTGGCGCGGGCTTGCAAAAGCTGTCGTCGATGTAAGGTTATCGCCATTCCTTCGCCACAGTGGGGAACCAAACCGGCATTGGCAGATTTAGCCCCTGATTCCGGAGGAGGACAGGATGGACAGCCTGAAGATACAGGACGCTTTCGAGCCCTACTATGCCGGCCGCAAGCGCGTTGCCGCCCCCAGGGACAAGCGCCTGCCTGCCAAGACCGACACCAGCCTGACCAGGCAGGCGACAACCGCCTTGCCGACGAATGTCAGGCTTTCCGACAACAAACCGGACAGCACGACGGAGCACTGACCGTACGATGCCCAATCGCTTCGATATCTTCATCACCCGTCTTGAAACGAAAACCGCCAGGGAAGGCGTGCCCCCGCATCCGATGAACGACCAGCACAGCGTTCGCCGCGAAAAGGCTGATGCCAAGCCGGCCCGGAACGGAGAAACGCATGCCGAGAAGGATCGTGGCAAGCGCCGTTTCAAGCACGACGCCTGACAAGCGCGACTGGCCGAGACCGTTCTAACTTCGTCTGGGTCACCCCAGATAGCGTGAAACGCGCGCCTTCAGAAGGTCAATCAGCTCCAGATCCATGAATTCATAGTTGTCCGGAATGTCGAGGCAGATGACCCGGGCCTTCTTCAGGCTGGTCTTGAATTTCTTCTGCAGTTTGGTGCGGTGCACCTTTTCCGTGACGAAGATGATGTCGGCCCAGGCGACGAGCTCATGCGTGAGCGGCGTGTCGGCATCGTGGTTGGTTCCCGCCGACGCAACCTCGATATCCCGACGCGTTGAAAACACCTGCTCGGCGGTCGGGCTGCGCAAGCGGTTTTGGCTGCAGACAAAGAGGACGTTTTTCAAAAGCTTCGATCTTCAATTCGGTTATTTCTACGACCAGAAACCCTCGACCGCACGCAATTACTCATCCCATATCTCTCGTATCTTTTTGGTCAAGGGGATGTACTGATCCATGGTAAGTCCATTCAGGTCGAACTCTATCGAGTCGTCCTTGGCGATCGCTCTAAGCCTGATTCCTATGAAGGTGATAAAGCTGGTTACGACGCTGAATTCGCTCAGATTGCCCGTCTTTCCCTTGGTCAGGACCTTTCCATTCTTGATAAAAATCACCTCTGCCTCGTAGAAATCTTCATCCTCCGAAGGTTTGGAGATCTCACCCAGTCCAAACTCGAACACATCATCCGTGTTCAATGTCCGCAGTGTCTCATGGATCAAGAACTTTCATCGCAGGACCCATCTTGGATGCGGCGCGCGACGCGCGTTCGGCTGAGCAAGCCGAATTTCTAGCATCCTTGTTCGAGTCGATAAATCGTCGACCACAGTCCGGCCGTGCGGCCGTGGGGCTACCGCGCCAGATCCGCGACCACGGCGTCGAGCACGATCATGCCGGCCGGCGTGGCGCGCAGGCGCGCATTGCCGATCGGCGCCACCAGCCCCTCACCCTGCAGCACCGACAGCCGCGCGCTCGACAGGCCACGGCCTGAAAACGCCTCGTAGCGCGAGAGGTCGATGCCTTCAGCGAGCCGCAGCCCCATCAGCAGGAATTCGTCGGCCTCTTCCGAGCGCGTCAGGATCTCACCGCCGGTGACGCCATGGCCCTTGGCCTCGACCAGATTGGCCCAGGTCTCCGGCATCCGCTCGGCGATCGTCACCGTGCGGCGGCCGTTCTCGACGAAGCGGCCATGCGCGCCGGGGCCGACGCCGACATATTCGCCATAGCGCCAATAGGTCAGATTGTGCCGGCTCTCGGCGCCCAGCCTGGCGTGGTTGGAAATCTCGTAAGCCGGCAGGCCGTGCGCCGTTGTGATCTCCTGCGTCAGTGCATAGAGGTCGGCGGCGTGGTCGTTGTCGGGGATGATGAACTTCTTCGCCGCATGCAGCGCGTGGAAGGGTGTGCCTTCCTCGATGGTCAGCTGGTAGAGCGACAGATGATCGGCGGCATGGCCGATCGCCTGTTCGAGCTCGGATGCCCACGCCTCCGGCGTCTGGCCGGGCCGGGCGTAGATCAGGTCGAAGGACAGGCGCGGAAAGATTTCGCGCGCGAGCCCGATGGCGTGCAGCGCCTCGTCGACATTGTGCAGCCGGCCGAGGAAGCGCAAATCCTTGTCGTTCAGCGCCTGCACGCCGAGCGAGACGCGATTGACGCCTGCCGCGCGATAGCCGCGAAAGCGTTCGGCTTCGACCGAGGACGGGTTGGCTTCCAGCGTCACTTCGATGCCATCAGGCACCGTCCAGTTCTTCGCCACGGCGTCCAGAACCCTGGCCACAGTCTCCGGCTTCATCAGCGACGGTGTGCCGCCGCCGAGGAAAATGCTGGTCACCTCGCGCGGTCCGGTGCGCTCACGCATCGTTGCCAATTCCGCCTCGAAGGCGGCGGCAAAGCGCTCCTGGTCGACCGGCTGGTGGCGGACATGGCTGTTGAAGTCGCAATAGGGGCATTTGGCCGCGCAGAACGGCCAATGGATGTAGACGCCGAAGCCGGGCGTCCGGTCGAGCAGCATGCTCATGCTGAGCCCAATCTTGCCGCGGCGAATTTCTGAAAGGCGCGTGCACGATGCGACAGCGCCGTCGGCTGGCCGGGTTTCCAGCCATGCTTTTCCTCGGCGCTCATCTCGCCGAAGGTTTTGTCGAATCCATCGGGCAAAAACACCGGATCGTAACCGAAGCCGAGTTCGCCGCGCGGCGGCCAGACCAGCCTGCCTTCGGCCTCGCCGCGATAATATTCGGCCTCGCCGCCGGGAAAGGCGAGGCAAATGACGGCGACGAAGCGGCCCTTGCGCTGTTCGGCCGAGGCAGCGCCGACTTCCTGCAGCGCCACTTCGGTGCGCTGCATGGCCATGGCGAAATCGCGCGATCCGTCAGGGGTTTCCGCCCAGTTGGCGGTGTAGACGCCGGGCGCGCCATCGAGCGCGTCGACGCAGAGACCGGAATCGTCCGACAGCGCCGGCAGGCCGGTGGCCTTCGCGGCGGCCAGCGCCTTGATGTAGGCGTTTTCCTCGAAGGTCGTGCCGGTCTCGTCCGGTTCAGGCAGGCCATAGTCCTTGGCCGATTTCGCCTCGAAGCCGAACGGCCCCATCAGGTCGGCGAATTCGCGCAGCTTGCCGGCATTGTGGCTGGCGACGACGATCTTCTTGCCATCAAGTGTATGCATCAAAGGCCCCAGATTCTCGGCTCGGCGAACTCGATCGAATTGCCCGAGGGGTCGCGTATATAGATCGAACGGCCGCCTTGCGGCCATTCGAATTCGCTTTCGATGGCGATTCTTTTTGCCCCCAAATGCGCTTTCCAGGCCACGATTTCGGCGGCGGTTGCCGCAAAGCAAAGATGACCTTCGCCAACCGTGCCATGTGGCGGCACTTTCAGCCGGGCGTCCGGCGCCGGAGGAATTTTGGTCGCCTCGGCGTTGAAGATGAGCAGCACGCCTGGGCCACAGCGGAAGAACAGGTGGCGGCCTTCGACCTTGCCGAGGACGGTGAGGCCGAGGATGTCGGTGTAGAAGGCTTCGGCGGCCGGCAGGTCGGTGACGTAGAGAGCGGATTCCAGGATGGCCGAAGGGATCACGAGGCACCCCCCTCTGCCCTGCCGGGCATCTCCCCCGCAAGGGGGGAGATTGGCAGTTTCGCTGACAGCGCCTCAACGTTGATGGTTGGCGAAATCCGAGACCACAGCCGATCTCCCCCTTGCGGGGGAGATGGCCGGCAGGCCAGAGGGGGGTGCCTTGGCTCAGCATTGAAAAACCTAAGCCACCGCCATCTGCTGCAGGCTGACAAGGCGCTGGATGCCTTTCTTGGCCAGGCCCATCAATTCCGCGAACTGTCCTTCCGAAAAAGGCTCGCCTTCAGCGGTGCCCTGGATTTCGACGATGCCGCCCTTGCCGGTCATGACGAAATTGGCGTCGGTGCCGGCCGCGGAATCCTCGAGATAATCGAGGTCGATGACCGGCTGGCCATCATGGATGCCGCAGGAAATCGCCGCGACATGGTCCTTCAGCACCTTGGCGACACTGGCCATCTGCCGCGCTTCCATCCAGCGCAGGCAGTCATGGAGCGCCACCCAGCCGCCGGTGATCGAGGCGGTGCGGGTGCCGCCATCGGCCTGGATGACGTCGCAGTCGACGGTGATCTGCTGTTCGCCCAGCGCCTGCAGGTCGACCACGGCACGCAGCGAGCGGCCGATCAGGCGCTGGATTTCCAGCGTGCGCCCGCCCTGCTTGCCGGCGGAGGCCTCGCGGCGCATGCGCTCGCCCGTCGAGCGCGGCAGCATGCCGTACTCCGCTGTCACCCAGCCCTTGCCGGAATTGCGCATCCAGCCCGGCACCTTCTCCTCGAGGCTTGCGGTGCACAGGACATGGGTGTCGCCGAACTTCACCAGGCACGAGCCTTCGGCGTGCTTGGAGACGCCGCGCTCGAAGGAGATGGCGCGCATTTCGTCGAATTGGCGTTTGGAGGGGCGCATTCAGGCTTCTTTCCAGTCATTTTTCGGAATCGTGGCCGGCTTTTAGACGTATGGGGGGCAGCGCGCAAAGGAAAACGGACCGGGCGATCTGATACAGAGACCGGGTTGCGCCCACCGTACCGAAGTCTATATCCTGAAGCAGGAGGTTTTTGGCCGAATGACCAAGGCAATCGATCCAGCTTCGCAGTCGCTTGCACTTCAATCCCTCGACATGCGCTCTCGCGACATCTTCCGGCGCATCGTCGATTCCTATCTGAGGGATGGCGAACCCGTGGGCTCGCGTAGCCTGTCGCGCATCCTGCCGTCCTCGTTGTCGCCGGCCACCATCCGCAATGTGATGAGCGACCTCGAGCATCTCGGGCTGATCTACGCGCCGCATATCTCGGCCGGACGGCTGCCGACGCAGGCGGGGCTGCGTTTCTTCGTCGATGCCTTCATGGAGCTTGGCGACCTCTCCGACGAGGAGCGCCGCACCATCGAGGCGCAGGTGCGGGCCTCCGGCTCGGGCGCGACGCTGGAGCACATGCTGACCGAGGCCAGCCAGATGCTGTCGGGCATGTCGCGCGGCGCCGGCCTGGTGCTGGCCGCCAAGAACGAGGTGGCGCTGAAGCATATCGAGTTCATCCAGCTGGAGCCGACCAAGGCGCTTGCCGTGCTGGTGTCGCAAAATGGCGATGTCGAAAACCGCGTCGTCGAACTGCCCGCCGGCATCACCGTCTCGCAGCTGCACGAGGCCTCGAATTTCCTCAACGCGCATATTCGCGGCCGCACACTGGCGGAAGCGCGCACCGAGATCGCCCGCATCAAGGAAGAGACGAGAGCCGCTCTGGACACGCTGTCGCAGGACCTCGTCGAGAAAGGCTTGGCGGTGTGGGCGGGCGCCGAAAGCGGCCTGCCGGCGCGGCTTATCGTGCGCGGCCGCGCCAATCTGCTCGAAAACGTCACCGCCCAGGCCGACATCGAATTGCTGCGGCATCTGTTCGAGGACATGGAGACGCAGGACGGGCTGATCCAGCTGCTCGATCTCGCCGAGCAGGGATCGGGCGTGCGCATCTTCATCGGCTCGGAAAACAAGCTGTTCTCGCTGTCGGGCTCGTCGCTGGTGGTCGCGCCCTATCGCGACAAGGATGCCCGCGTCGTCGGGGCGCTGGGCGTCATCGGCCCGACCCGGCTGAACTACGCCCGCATCGTGCCGATGGTCGATTATACGGCGCAGCTGATTTCCCGTATGCTCCGTTGAGCTGAAAACCGAGGAGAAAAAGAATGGCGCTCGAAGAACTCAAGGCCCGGATCAGCCTGCTGCTCGAGGAGATGGTCAACCAGCCGGAGGACCAGCACGAAATCCAGGAACAGCTGCGCGAAAAGCTGCAGGAAATGCGCGCCATGGGCCTGCCGCTGCCGGCCGATCTCGTCGCGCTGGAAAAACGTCTCGACGACGATTTCTTGGCTGCCGGGACATAGACAGGGAACCGCTTCCCTCGTCGTGTGGGGCGGAACCCAGGGACAAATCGGCCGTTTCCTTCGCGACCAGATGGAGGACAAAATGATCCGATTGGCCGGACTGGTGGTTCCAGCCCTTTTTATCACAAGCGCGGCATTCGCCCAGCAGGCGGACCAGCCGGTGCTGAAGGGCGCTGCCGCCTTTGGCGACTGGCGTGCCGACAGACCGGGCGTTCGGCGCCTGATCAAGCCGGAAGATTTGCCGAAGCCCTATCTCACCAAGTCGGCCTCGAACAGCGCCGGCCTTGCCGACATGCCGGCGGGCGCGAAACCGCAATTGCTGCCGGGTTTTTCGGCCGAGCTGATCGCATCCGGTATCGACAATCCGCGCGTCGTGCGCGTCGCACCGAACGGCGACCTGTTCGTTGCCGACAGCGAAGCCAACCAGATCCGCGTCTATAGCCTGGCCAAGGACAGCGCCAAGCCCGCCGAAGAAGGCATTTTTGCCGGCAATCTCAACCAGCCCTATGGCATTGCCTTCTATCCGCCGGGCGACGACCCGCAATGGGTCTATGTCGCCAACAGCGACAGCATCGTGCGCTTTGCCTACCGCAAGGGTGACCTGAAGGCAGCTGGCGAACCGGAAACCATCGTCGACAACATTCCCTCGAACCATCACTGGACCCGCGACATCGTCTTTTCGCCTGATGGCAAGACGCTCTATCTGTCGGTCGGCTCGGGCTCGAATGTCGCCGAGGACATGGGCAAGGCGCCGGATGGCGGCTTGGAAGCGTGGGTGAAATCGAAGCCGCTGGGTGCGACCTGGGGCTCCGAAGAGGGGCGCGCCGACGTGCAGGCCTTCGACCCGGACGGCAAGAACGGCCGCATCGTCGCCACCGGCCTGCGCAACTGTTCGGGCATGACCATCCAACCGGCGACCGGCGCGCTGTGGTGCGTCGTCAACGAGCGCGACGCGCTTGGCGACAATGTGCCCTTCGAATACGCCACCTCGGTCAAGGACGGCGCCTTCTACGGCTGGCCCTGGTATTACATCGGCAACCATGAGGATCCGCGCCACAAGGGCGCGCGCCCCGATCTCGCCGGAAAAGCGACCATTCCCGACGTGCTGATGCAGGCGCATTCGGCGCCGCTCAACATTGCCTTCTACGACCGCAAGGACTTACCCGCCGACAGCGGTTTTCCCAAGGAATACAGGGGCGACGCCTTTGTTGCCCTGCACGGTTCATGGAATCGCGGCAACCGGACCGGCTACAAGGTCGTCCGCCTGCTGTTCAAGGATGGCAAGCCGACCGGCGAGTATGAGGATTTCATGACCGGCTTCGTCGTCTCGAATGGCGAGGTGTGGGGCCGGCCTGTGGGTGTGGCCGTGGCGGCCGACGGCGCACTGATCATGACCGAGGACGGCAACGGCACCATCTGGCGCGTGACCTATGATGGCGGGCGGTCCTGACCGCATTTCAGCGGGGTGCAATCGAATCCGGCTTCAGGGAATTCCAGCAGGCCCGACTTTATGCGACAAGGCGCGCGTCCCAATAGCGTTCCACGGACGCAAGGCCGCCCATGACCCTCACCGGCTTCCTCGCCTACAGTGCCGCCCTCGGCATCGCCGCCGCCATTCCCGGCCCCGGCGTCACCGCGCTTGTCGCGCGGGCGCTGGGCTCCGGCTTTCGCTCGTCGCTGGCCATGTCCTTTGGCCTGATGCTGGGCGACCTCACCTATCTGACCGCGGTCGTGCTCGGCCTCGCCTTCGTCGCGCAGACCTTCGGCATGGTTTTCCTCGCCATCAAATGGCTTGGCGTCGCTTATCTCGCTTTCCTCGGCTGGCGCTTCTGGACCGCCGGCATCACGCCCGAAACGGTCGAAGCGAAAAAGGGCAAGGGCGGGCTGGTGTCGAGCTTTGTCGCCGGCCTGACCGTGACGCTGGGCAATCCGAAGACGATGATCTTCTATCTCGCCATCACGCCAACCATCGTCGACCTGAAGACGATCACGCTGGCCGATTACGGCATTCTCGCCGCGCTGACCGTCGTGGTCCTGTTCGTCGTGCTGGTGCCTTACCTGGCACTGGCCGCCAAGGCGCGCTGGTTCCTGAAATCGCCGCGCGCGCTGAAGGTGCTCAATCGCACCGCCGCCGGCTTCATGGTCGGCGCCGCGGCAGCGATCGCGGCCCGCCAATAGCACCCTTTCAGCCAAAACATTCCGGGGCCAGGCTTCCCCGCGAAATGCTTTTCCGGGACAAGGGCGTTTTAGACACAGGCTCCACTCGGATATTTCCGGCCGACAGCTTATGTTGCGCGGCTGAAAGCCCTATCTTGCCGGCTGCAATGCCACTTGCCTGAAATCCTGGGAGCGAAACCAATGAACAAGCCCGTCACCTCTGCCCGCGTCCCCGGCCGCGGCCGCATCTACAGTTCCATCACCGACACGATCGGCGACACGCCCCTGGTTCGGCTCGACAAGTTCGCCAAGGAGAAGGGCGTTGTCGCCAATCTCGTCGCCAAGCTCGAATTCTTCAACCCGATCGCGTCGGTCAAGGACCGCATCGGCGTGGCGATGATCGAGGCGCTGGAGGCGGCCGGCAAGATTGCGCCCGGCAAGACGACGCTGATCGAACCGACCTCGGGCAACACCGGCATCGCGCTGGCGTTCGCCGCCGCCGCCAAGGGTTACAAGCTGATCCTGACCATGCCCGAGACGATGTCGGTCGAGCGTAGAAAAATGCTGGCGCTGCTCGGCGCCGAACTGGTGCTGACCGAAGGTCCGAAAGGCATGAAGGGCGCCATCGCCAAGGCCGACGAGCTGGCCGCGACGATCGCCAACGCCGTCATCCCGCAGCAGTTCGAAAACCCCGCCAATCCCGAAATCCACCGCAAGACGACGGCGCAGGAGATCTGGAACGACACCCAGGGCGAGATCGACATCTTCGTTGCCGGCATCGGCACGGGCGGCACCATCACCGGCGTCGGCCAGGTGCTGAAGAAGCTGAAGCCTTCGCTGCATGTCGTGGCTGTCGAGCCGGAAGCCTCGCCGGTGCTGTCGGGCGGCCAGCCCGGCCCGCACAAGATCCAGGGCATCGGCGCCGGCTTCGCGCCAAAAATCCTCGACACCACGATCTATGACGAGATCGTCAAGGTTTCCAACGAGGATTCGGTCGCCAATGCGCGCCTCGTCGCCCGCCTCGAAGGCGTGCCAGTCGGCATCTCGTCGGGTGCTGCCCTGCAGGCCGCAATCGTCGTCGGCTCGCGGCCGGAGAACAAGGGCAAGACCCTGGTCGTGGTCATCCCGGACTTCGCCGAACGCTACCTGTCGACGATTTTGTTCGAGGGGCTGGGGGCTTAGGCCGCCGCCTCTACGGACGGCCTCTACTTGCTGGACCGCTGAAAAATCCTTCCGTGGCGCCTGCCGCCCGGCTTGAGCAGACCCCTGCTTCCGGTTCATATCGCAACCGGCCCGCCTTGCACGGGCCAGGGGAGGATTCATGTACAAGCTCTATACGCGTCCCGGCAGCGGCGGCTTCGTCGTCGAGGCAGCGCTAGCCTTGGCCAACGCGCCATTCGAGCAGATCGACGTGCCGAAGACCGACCGGCCCGATCCGGCCTTCCTCGACATCAGCCCGCTGAACCAGGTGCCGGTGCTGACCCTGCCGGACGGCAGCTCGATGACCGAATCGGCGGCGATCTGCATCCTGCTTGCCGAACGCCATCCGCAGGCAGGCCTGGCACCGGCGGTCGACGCGCCGGCGCGCGCCGAGTTCCTGCGCTGGATGGCTTTCATGTCGTCGGTGCTCTATCCGGCGGTGCTGCGGCTCTACTACGCCTATCGCTACACGGCCGACGCCGACGGCACGAAAGCCGTCAAGCAGGCGGCCATCGCCGAGATGGACCGTGGCTTCACCGTTCTCGATGCCGCTCTCAAAGGCCGTGACTGGCTGGTGGGCGAAGCTATGTCGCTGGCCGACATCTATCTCGTCATGCTCATTGCCTGGCATCCCGACATCGAAAACGCGCGGACCGCCTGGCCGAACATTGAACGCATCTGGGCGCGGCTGCGCGCGCATCCCCTGATGAAGACGCTCAACACCTCGCATGAGATGTGGCCCGGCTGAGGGTCAATTTCGCAGCGCCGCCCTTTTTCCCTGCAGGAACCGGCGCACCGCCGGGTCGCGCTCGAGGCCGATTGCCCTGTCATAGGCCTCGCTTGCCTGCGGCACCTGACCAAGCTTGGCCAGGAGACCGGCGCGCGCCGCCCAATAGGGCTGATATTCGTCGAGCCGCTTGTCGTCGCCCAGCACGTAAAGCGCCGCCAGCCCCGCCATGGCGCCCTCGGTCTCGGCAAGCGCCACCGCGCGGTTGATCGCCACCACCGGCGATCCCACGATCGAACACAGCGCGTCGTAGAGCGCGCGGATCGCCGGCCAGTCGGTGCGGCCGGTCAGCCGTCGCGCCGCGTGAGCGGACTGGACGGCCGCCTCGAGCTGGTAGCGGCCGACGACGCCGTTCGCCGCGGCATGAGACAGAAGCGCCTCGGCCTCGTCGATGAGCGTGCGGTCCCACAGGTCGCAATCCTGCTCGGCCAGCGGCACGAAGTCGCCTTCGGCACTGCGCCGTGCGGCGCGGCGCGCTTCGGCAAACAACATCAGCGCAAGCAGGCCAAGCGCTTCCGGCTCTTGCGGCATCAGCGTCGCCACCAGGCGGCCAAGCCAGATGCCTTCGGTGGCGAGATTGCGGCGCCGCGTCTCGGTGCCGGCCGGATCGGACCAGCCTTCGGCGAAAGCCGCGTAGATCGCCTCCAGCACGGCATCCAGCCGTTCGCCGAGTTCGGCCCGCTCCGGCACGCGGAACGGAATGCCGGTTTCGCGGATGCGGGCCTTGGCGCGCACCAGGCGCTGGCCCATCGTTGCCGGCGAGACCAGGAAGGCGGAGGCGATCGTCGCGGCATCGAAGCCGAGCACGGTTTGCAGGATCAGCGGTGCGCGCACACCCGGCTCGATCGCCGGATGCGCGCAGGCAAACATCAGCCGCAGCCGTTCGTCGGGCAGGTCGTCCTCGGTCATACGCGCCTCCATCTCTTCGGCGATCAGCTGGAGATGATCGCGGGCCGCCTCCCGCGTCAGCCGCCGCCGCACCGCATCGACGCGGCGGCGCCGCGCCACGGCCAGCAGCCAGGCTTCCGGCTTTTCTGGCACGCCTGACTTCGGCCAGCGCTCGAGCGCGGCTGCAAAGGCGTCGGCCAGCGCGTCCTCGGCGGCGGCCACGTCGCGCGTGCGCGCCGCGAGCCAGGCGACCAGCTTGCCATAGCTCTGCCGGGCGGCGGCCTCGGCGGCCGCCCGGGCGATCTCCGGTCGACCGTCCATCACACGGTCATGTCTTGGGCAGGTAGTCGGCCATTTCCCAGATCGGCCGCAACTCGACCGTGCCGGTGCTGGCCGCCGGGCAGCGCGCCGCCCATTCGATGGCGGTATCGATGTCGGCCGCCTCGATCATGTAGAAGCCGGCAAGCTGCTCCTTGGTGTCGGCATAGGGGCCGTCGATGACGTTGGTCTTGCCGTCGGCGATCCGCACCGAGGTGGTCGCCTGAGTCGGGCGCAGCCTTTCGCCGGCCAGCCACGCGCCGGACTTCTTCAGCGCTTCGGTGTAGGCGCTATAGGCCGCGCTCATCTGCTGGGTCTTCTCGATCGGCATGGCCGCCAGTGCGGATTCGTCGTTGTTGATCATAAGCATGTATCGCATGGGTCTTCTCCCGTGATTTCGAAGGCCGCGTCCTTGCGGGGCCAGACGTATGTCGCGCGGCGGCGACCGATTTCGACAGGCCGCAGAAAAATCTTCGGCCCTGATCGGGCACAGCGCAAGCCTTCGCACCTTCGTCATACCAGGGCGGAGCAGCCGCGGAGGCTGCGTTCCTTCACCGCATGCACATCGACCGTCGGCAAAAGCGCCTGAACGGTTCCGACTCGATCGAACCCATCAAATGCGGGGACACATCTAGCCAATCATCCGCTCCCGCAGTTCGGCCGACGGGATGTCGCAACTGTCCTTTCTGCCGAACAGCGCATAACGGTTTTTGGCGATGCGATTGTAAAGCCAGTCACGCAGCGGGCGCGGCAGCAGCAACAGCGCTTTCGCCGTGCGCCACGGCCAGCCGAGTTCCGACATCACGGCGACAAAGCTGTCGAGCTTGGTGAAGGCAAGGCCGTCGACGAGGACGAGATTGGTTTCGTAGGAGTCCGTGCGCAGTCCATGCTTGTGGAACAGCGCTTCGCCGAAGGGCGATTGCGCGGTGGCGAAGTGGAAGCGCTCTTGGCGGTCGAGCCTTACCATCATGCGCACGAAGCCCGAGCACAGCACGCAGACGCCGTCGAAGACGATCAGCGGCTGGCGTGCATCGAAAGACGGTTCAGCGGGAGGACCGGGCTTGGCCAGAATTGATTGGGACAGACTTGACTGGGAAAGGTCGGTCACGCGGGCCTCGGCTGCTCGTGTCCTATGACACTAAGCCAGCCGATGGCGGGATCAAAGACGTGGCGATGTCGCACGCCGCCTGTCGGCCAGCGCCGGGCGCTCGGAACGATAGGTGGTGGCGCGGGTATCGGCACCCGGCCTGCAGATGCGGCTGTTGTGGCGGCTCTCGAAGGTCATGGTCAGTGCGCGCCCAGCGAGGTGCCGCGGCGGGCGCAAGCCGGGCCGGGGCCGCGCATGTAATAGCGCTCGGGCCGATAGGTCGGCGCGATGAATTCGCGGATGGCTGCGGCATAGCCGATGAGGTGCGTGAGGAAGTTCATTTACCCTGTCCCTGTCCCGATTTTCGGATGTCCCTTCCGATTGACGGACATCATAGCGTCGAGGCGTGAATAGTCGGTGAACACGATGTTAATATCTGGTCGAAAACCCGTTGCTTCGTGGCCGGAATGCGGCTGATTCGGGGTGTTTCCGTGCCTTTTGTCGCCATTCCGCCCAGTGTGACTTTTGCATCACATATGTTTCGTTTGAATGTCGCCTGCGCGCGGTTCTGTTTCAATTTCTCAGGCGCCCGTGAAATTTTCGTTCGGGCAGCGACAATGGCTCGGCTGTGCCGTGCTGCGCCTGATGTCACGCACCTGCGGAACTGGAGCGGGCCCTGGCCGTTCTCACCTTCATCTGATTGCTGAAGGGAAATTGCCATGGCACCGCGCCCCGCCTGGAAGGGTTATTTGAAGCTGTCGCTGGTCACCTGCGCGGTCGAGCTGACCAATGTCGTCACCCATACCGAAAAGGTCTCGTTCCGCGTTCTCAACCGCAAGACCGGCAACACGGTGAAACGCATCTATGTCGATGCCGAGACCGGCAAGCCGCTCGGCGATGGCGACGAGATCAAGGGCTATGAGCTCGACGGCGGCGATTTCGTCCAGATCGAGGAAGACGAGATCGAGGCGGTGCAGATCGAGTCCTCGCACACGATGGCGCTTGACGGCTTCGTCGACAAAGCCTCGATCCAGCAGATCTACCTCGACACGCCCTACTATGTCGCGCCGGCCGACAAGGTGTCGGAAGAGGCGTTCGCCGTTATCCGCGATGCCATGGCGGGCAAGAAGATGGCCGGGCTGGCGCGCATCGTGCTCTACAGCCGAGAACGGCCCGTGGTGATCGAGCCGCTCGGCAAGGGCATGGTGCTGACGACGCTGCGCTACGACAATACGGTGCGCCAGCCGGACAGCGTCTTCGGCGAGATCAAGGCGGTGAAGACCGACCAAGAAATGACCGATCTGGCCGAACTCATCATCGACAAGAAAAAGGCCACGTTCGACCCGTCGAAATTCGACGACAAATATGAGGACGCTCTGCTGGAACTGATCCGCGCCAAGAAGGCGGGGCACGAGGCGCCGAAGGCCAAGGCCGCGCCTAAACCTTCTAATGTCGTCAACCTGTTCGATGCGCTGAAGAAGAGCCTGTCGTCGGATTCGGGCTCGCCGAAATCATCCGCGAAAGCCAAGCCGGCGGCCAAACGCGCCAAGGCGAAAGCCGCCGCGCCGAAGCGCAAATCGGCTTGAGGACACCAAGCCATGGCAAGCCTTGAGCCGTATCACGCCAAGCGCGATTTCAAGAAGACATCGGAGCCGGCCGGCAAGGTTGCTCGCGGCACGAAAGCCGGCGGCATCTTCGTCATCCAGAAACATGCCGCGACGAGACTGCACTACGATTTTCGCCTCGAGCATGACGGCGTGCTGTGGAGCTGGGCGGTGACGCGCGGCCCGAGCCTCGATCCGCATGAGAAGCGGCTGGCGGTGCATGTCGAGGACCATCCAATCGACTATGCCTCCTTCGAGGGCACGATTCCCAAGGGCGAATATGGCGGCGGCTCGGTCATCGTCTGGGACGAGGGCACATGGCTGCCCGAGATCGACCCGGCCAAGGCGATGAAGAAAGGCCATATCAGTTTCGAGCTCAAGGGCCACAAGCTGCATGGGCTGTGGCATCTGGTGCGGCTGAAGCCGCGGGCGGGCGAAAAACGCGACAACTGGCTGTTGATCAAGTCGGACGATGCCGCGGCGCGCCCGGGCGAGGACATTTTGAAGGAGGCGCCGGAATCGGTGAAGTCGGGCCTGACGATCGAAGAGGTCGGCGAGGGCAAAGCTGCCAAGGGCGAGAAGCCGAAAGTCTGGCATTCCAACAAGCCGGCCGCCGGCAAGGCGAAGGCCGCAACTCGGAAACTCGACTTCGTCGAACCGCAACTTGCCACGCTGGAGCGGGACGCACCGTCGGGCAAGGACTGGCTGCACGAAGTCAAATTCGACGGCTATCGTATGCAGGCGCAGATCGCCGGCACCGATGTGCGATTGCTGACCCGCACCGGCCTCGACTGGACGGACAAGTTTGGGAGCGAGATCACTGCTGAACTCGCCGGGCTGAAATGCAGCGACGCGATCATCGACGGCGAGATCGTCGTGCTCGCCGACAGCGGCGTCTCTTCCTTCGCGCTGCTGCAGCAGGATTTGTCGGCGAAGCGGACAAACCGCTTCCTCTACTATGTGTTCGATCTGATGCGGCTTGACGGCAAGGATTTGCGCGCCGAGCCACTGGTCGAGCGCAAACAGGCCCTGCAGGAGCTGCTTGGCAAGCAGTCCGAGAATTCGGCAGTGCGTTTCTCCGACCACTTTTCCGAGCCCGGCAAGATCATGCTGGAGCATGCCTGCCGGATGGGGCTGGAAGGCGTCGTCTCCAAACGCGCCGATGCGCCCTACCGCAGCGGGCGCGGTCCGACCTGGGTGAAGTCGAAATGCACGGCGCGGCAGGAATTCGTCATCGGCGGCTATTTGCCGTCGGACAAAACCGGGCGCGGGCTGCGCTCGCTGCTGGCCGGTTATTACGAGGACGGCAAACTGCATTATGCCGGCCGTGTCGGCACCGGTTTCTCCGCCAAGGGCGCCACCGAGCTGAAGACAAAACTGGACGCGCTGAAGGCGACGGCTTCGCCTTTCGACAAGGCCGTGCCGAAGGGCAAGGGCCTGGTCTGGGTCAAGCCGGAACTGGTCGGCGAAGTGGAGTTCCGCAGCTGGACATCGGACCGTATAATACGCCATGCCTCATTCCAGGGGCTGCGCGAGGACAAGCCGGCGGAGGATGTGGTGCAGGAAAAGCCAAAGGCATCGACAGCAAGGAGCGCGACCAAGGCCGAACCGGCATCAAGCAGCGCCGGTAAATCCGCCGGGGCGATGACCACGGTCAAACTCTCCCATCCCGACAAGCTGCTGTGGCCCGAGGAAAAGATCACCAAGCAGGGCCTGCTGGACCATTACGCGCAGGTTTGGCCGCGCATGGAGCAGTTCGTCGTCAACCGGCCGCTCAGCCTGGTGCGGGCGCCGGACGGCGTCGGCGGCCCGCGCTTCTTCCAGAAACACGCCTCGGCCGGCATGAGCGACAAGATCGCCCGCATGAAAGACCCGACGGACGGCGAGGAGATCCTGTTCGTCCGAGATTTCGACGGGGTCGCGGCACTCGTCCAGTATGGCGTGGTCGAGATCCACATCTGGGGCTGCACGATCGACAAGCTTGAACAGCCCGACCAGATCATCTTCGATCTCGATCCCGATGAAGGCGTCGAGGTGAAAGCGGTGCGCGAGGCGGCGCTCGATATCAGGGGCAAGCTGGACGAGCTTTCACTGCCGAATTTCGTCAAGACCTCGGGCGGCAAGGGCTATCATGTGCTGGTGCCGCTGAAGCCATCGGCGGATTGGAAGGCGGTAAAAACCTTCGCGCATGATTTCGCCAAGGCGCTCGAACAAGGTGCCCCAGACCGCTACACGGCGACGCTGTCTAAGAAGGCGCGCACCGGAAAAATCTTCGTCGACTATCTGCGCAATGGACGGGGCTCGACGACGGTCGCGACCTATTCGTCACGGGCCAAGAAGGGCGCCACCGTGTCGATGCCGGTGACCTGGGCCGAGATCGAGGCCGGGCTGGCGCCGAATGCGTTCCCGATCGGCGACAAGACGACGCTGGCGAAGCTGGCGGAAGTCGATCCGTGGAAGGGGTTTTTCGAGCAGGGGAAGGTGTTGAAACGGGGCTGAGCCTACTGGAGCCCCGGCCCTCAGCTCAAAAACACCCTCTCGAACGCCTGTCTCCCCGGCGGCGAAAACACCACCGCGCGGCTGTCCTTTTCGCGGCGAGCCCATTTCTCGGCGAGTATCTTGTCGAGGATGGCGGCGCCCAGCGTGCCGGCGAGGTGCGAGCGGCGCACGCTCCAGTCGAGGCAGGCGCGGCAGACCGGGCGGCGCGGTTTGGCGTCGACATCGATGCCAATGGCGGAAAAATGCGATGCCGCCGACGGGCCGAGCCTGATCTCCTGGTCGTCGCGGACCAGTATGTTTTTATCGACAAGGCGATCGAGCATCGCCACCGCCTGCTCGCCGGCGAGGTGATCATAGCAGACGCGGGCGACGCGCATGGCTCCATCGCGCGGGCCTGGCCGCACGCGTTTGGGGCCAACGGCTTCCGCAACACCGGTAATGGCCTCGATCATGCCGGCCACTTGCGGCCCGGCGAGGCCGTAGTAGCGATGGCGGCCCTGACTGGCCAAGGTCAGCAACCCGCCCTCCATCAATTTCGACAGATGTGACGAGGCGGTGGGCAGCGACACGCCAGCTTCCAGCGCCAGTTCGCTCGCGGTCAGTGCCGTGCCGCCCATCAGGGCGTTCAGCATGTTGGCGCGGGCCGGATCGCCTACCAGGCTGGCGATGCGGGCGATATCAGGTCCTTCACGCATAGTTCGTTCCTCATCGAAGCATTCTTGTCAGATAAGCACTATTCTCCGATCAGATCAAGGAGACGACGATGACCACACGAACCGCCCTCACCCCCGTACCGTTCCCTCGCCGCCAATCATTTCCATTCATCAATTGGGTCCGCTCGCGATTGCTGGCCCGCTGGTATGACCGCCATCTGCAGCGCCGCGATCTTTTGGAGATCGACGACCATCTGCTGCGCGACCTCGGCCTGACCAGGGAAGACGTGCGCCGCGAATGCGCGAAGTCCTTTTGGCGGGCATGACTCGCAAGGGAATTGCCTAGCAGATCGGGCGGCACGACGTTTCGACGCGGCTCGAACCATCGGCGTGAAAACACAACCCAAAGGAGACGACCATGACCATCACCTGCTTCATCCGCTATGAGATCGACCCGTTCGGCAAGGCCGCCTTCGAGGAGTATGCCCGCAACTGGGGCCAGGCCATTCCGCGCTGCGGCGCCGATCTGATCGGCTACTATGCCCCGCACGAAGGGTCGGCGACGACGGCCTACGCCGCCTACAACATCGAGAACCTGGCGGCCTATGAGGCCTATCGCGCCCGGCTTGCCGCCGATCCCGCCGGCAAGGCAAACTATGAATTCGCCAAGCGTGAACGATTCATCCTCAAGGAGGACCGCATGTTCCTGAAACACGTCTCCGGGCAGCACGCCAAGCTGGTGCTGCCGTGATCGCCGTCATCTTCGAGGTCCAACCGGCGGAGGGCAAACGCGATGCCTATCTCGGCATCGCCGCCAATCTCCGTCCCTTGCTCGACGGCATTGACGGCTTCATCTCGATCGAACGGTTTCAGAGCCTGGCCGACCCAAACCGCATTCTGTCGCTGTCGTTCTGGCGCGACGAGGACGCGGTGAAGGCCTGGCGCAACACGGAAGAGCACCGGCAGGCGCAGCAGGCCGGGCGCGGCGGTATCTTTGCCGGCTATCGACTGCGCATCGCGCATGTGGTGAGGGATTATGGGCTGACGGAGAGGGATGAGGCGCCGGCGGATAGCCGGGCGGTGAATGGGTGAGTTTCTTCCTTCTCCCACAAGGCTACGCTATCCACGCATCTTCTGTGACTGGCGTGACTGATCGGCCCGAGGCGTGATTGCCACGTGGTTCCCCCAATCCGTCGCTGCTTCGCAGCGCCACCTTTCCCCCCTCCGGAGGGAAAGGAAGGGAGCATTGCTGGACGAGCGTTGACGGCAAAAAGCTTGGCGCCTTTCCTCTACCCCGTCGATCGGGGGGTCCGAAGGACGGGCGAGACCCGTGGCTCGCCCCGGCAGGTGGCTCGGCGAAGCCGAGACGGAGTGGGGGTCGACCAGCGCAACATAAGACAATGCATGCGCCAAGCTGCCATGCACGCTATCGCCAAAGACCAGTTGCTTGGAAATGTGTGCATAGCGTAGCCCCACGAGGGGGAAGGAAGAAGCTACGCATTCCCGATCAGCACGCCGGCCGCGAACACCAGCGCGCCGCCCAGAACCACCTGGAAGGCGGCGCGCAGGAAGGGGGTCTGCATGTAGCGGTTCTGGACGAAGGCGATGGCCCACAGTTCGAAGAACACCACGACCGCGGCGACGGCGGTCGCCGTCCAGAAGCTCGGGATGAGATAGGGCAGTGCGTGGCCGAGACCGCCGAGCGTCGTCATGATGCCGACGGTCAGGCCGCGCTTGACCGGTGAACCGCGGCCCGACAATTTGCCGTCGTCGGACGCGACCTCGGTGAAGCCCATCGAAATGCCGGCGCCGATCGAGGCGGCAAGGCCGACCAGCAGCGTCTGCCAGGTGTCATGCGTGGCAAAGGCGGCGGCGAAGATCGGCGCCAGCGTCGACACCGAACCGTCCATCAGTCCGGCCAGGCCCGGCTGCACATAGGTGAGGATGAACTGGCGCTGTTCGGCGCTGGCCTCTTCATCCTTCACGTCGCCCGGCACATGCTTCTGCTCCAGCCGCTGCGCCGAGTTCTCGTGCCCCTGCTCGGCCGCCGCCAGCTCGTCGAGCAGTTTCCGGGTCGAGGCATCAGTGGTGCGCTTGGCCGCTTCGACATAGAAACGGTAGGCCTGCTGCTCCATCGCCTCGGCCTGGCGGCGCACATGCTCGATGCCGAGCGGCCTCACCAGCCAGTCAGGCTTGCGCTCATAGTAACCTCTCACATGTTCGCGCCGGATCAGCGGGATGCGCTCGCCGAACCGCTTGCGGAAGAGCTCGATCAGGGAGTCGCGGTGGCCGTCCTCTTCCTCGGCCATCTCCTCGAACACTTTTGCCGATTGCGGAAAACTTTCCGCCAGCCCGTCGGCATAGGCCCGGTAGATGCGCCCGTCATCTTCCTCGGATGAAATGGCAAGTGCCAGGATCTCCTGTTCGGAGAGCGATTCGAAGGGGCGGCGGCCGAAGCCGAAAACGCGGGAAAGCATGAGGAAATGACCCTAGTTTAGAATAATTCTAAACTAGGGTTTGGCATGCCCAAGGTCAACCGCGTGCTTGGCCAGGTTCAAGAATTGTTGAAGCGCTCGAGCGGCCTCGCTCCTTCCTTATTGGCGAAGCTTCACCTATATAGCTGAACCTAAGACAAGAATGAGGATCAAGCGCATGACGAAGCCGCACGCACAGCATTTCGACCCGAAACCCGTTCTCGATCTCATCGTCAGCATCGAGGCCGATCTGCAGCGCCTCAAGGGCCTGGTCGAGCAGCAGGTCGAAAAATTCGACCCCGCCAATCCGCACAACAAGGCGCCGGACGGCAAGTTGACCGAAGAGGGCGTCGAGTGCTGCTACCGCATGTTCGACGAAGGCAAGTCGCGCTATTCGGTGTCGCAGCAGATGAAGATCTCGTTTGCCGCCGCGACACATCGCTTCAACAATTGGCGCAAGCTGGGTGGGAGCAAGAGGGAGCGAACGTTGTTGGGGTGAAACTAGAGATGTCGGCGGGACAGCGCCCCCCTCTGTCCTGCCGGACATCTCCCCCACAAGGGGAGATTGGCAGCTTCGCCGGCAGTGCCCCTTCCAACATTGTAACGGTCACATTTTTTCATTGGTGTGCCATGTGCCTTTGCGGGCATCATGCGAGGACGCAACTTTCTTTTGCTGGACCTCGCATGACCGCTACCACCCCTCCCGGCATCGCCGACATCCATGCCGCCGCAGCCCGCCTCTCCGGCTTGATCGTCGAAACCCCGTTGATCGAATCGCAGGAACTGAACAGGCGCTTCGGCGGGCGTATCCTGTTCAAGCCGGAGACGCTGCAGCGCACCGGCTCGTTCAAGTTCCGCGGCGCCTACAACAAGCTGTCGTCGCTGAGCGAAGAGGAGCGCAACCGTGGTGTCGTCGCCTTCTCCTCCGGCAATCATGCGCAAGGGGTCGCCGCCTCCGCCGCCATGTTCGGCGTCAAGGCGGTCATCGCCATGCCGGCGGACGCGCCGGCGATGAAGATCGGCAATGTCCGCAAGATGGGCGCCGAGGTGGTGCCCTTCGACCGTTTTCGCGATGACCGCATGAGTGTGGTTCGCCCCTATATCGACAGGGGCATGGTGCTGGTGCCGCCCTTCGACGATCCGGCCATCATTGCCGGGCAAGGCACGATCGGCCTTGAACTCATGCGACAGGCCAAGGCGCTCGGCGTCAGCCTCGACGCGGTCGTCATCCCCTGCGGCGGCGGCGGCCTGTCGAGCGGGATTTCGGTCGCAGTCAAGGATGCCTCGCCCGGCACCGCGGTGTGGGCGGTCGAGCCCGAGCATTTCGACGACACGCGACGCTCGCTCGCCGCCGGCGCCCGGGTTTCGAACGAGCCGGGTCACAGCTCGATCTGCGACGCGATCCTGACCGCCGAGCCGGGCGCCATCACCTTCGAAATCAACCGCAAGAACCTCGCCGGCGCCATTGCCGTCTCCGACAAAGCGACGGCGCAGGCGATGCGCGATGCCATGGCCTATCTCAAGCTGGTGGTCGAACCCGGTGGCTGTGTCGCGCTGGCGGCGCTGTCTTCGGGCGAGATCGAGCTGTCGGGCAAAAGTGTTGCCGTGGTGCTGTCCGGCGGCAATGTCGATTTCGGCACCTATGCCGGGATCATGGCGGCGGCATAAAGTCGCGATTGGCCGCGATGCAACGGCGTCGGGCCGCTACCTGCGTGCGCAGATTGGCGCGGAATCTTCCTGTGTACGTCATCCCAGTAGCTGCTTTGCCTTCCGCCATGCCGCGGGCGGCATTCCGAATTCGCGCTTAAAGGCGCGGGTGAAAGCCTCCTCCGCCTGGTAGCCGATTTCATAGCCCACCTGCGCGATCGACCGATGGCCGCTGCGCAGCTGCTCCTTGGCGAGTTGCATGCGCCAGGCGGTGAGATAGCGCATAGGCGGCATCCCGACGAGGCCGGCAAAACGATCGGAGAAAGTCGAGCGGGAGAGCGCAACCTCGCGCGCCAGCTGCTCCGCGGTCCAGTGAAGGTTCACCCCTGCGTGCATCAGGGCGAGCGCGCGCCCCACGGCCGGGTCGCGCATGCCGGCGAGCCATCCCTTTTGCTCTGGCACAAGCGACGCCGCGTAGCTGCGCACGGCTTCGACGAAAATCAACTCCGAAAGGCGAGACATCACCGCCGGTGAGCCGACCCGGCCCTCCTGCAGGCCCTTGAGGGCGAAGTTTAGAGAGGCCTCGATCCAGTCGCTTGAGCCCGCCGTGACCATGTCGACCTTCAACATCCGTGGCAGCGTGGCAATCAGCGGATTGCGTTGCTCGTCGCTGCCGAGAAAGCCGCAGATGAGCCGCGTGGGCTCGCCACCTCCCCCGTGAACGATTCGCGCAAGGCCGCCGCGCTCTCCGGGTTGAATGAGATGCTCGGTGCCGACCGGGCGCATATCCAGGGCGCTGCCGAGCAGGTGTGGGTCGTTGCGGGACAACACCACCGTTTCACCGGCGCGGACCTCGAACGGGCTCTCGCCTTCGACAGTGGCCAGCATGCGGCCGCTGACGACATAATGATAGGCGATGATCTGGACGGCGTCGGTCAGGAAAGGGCGGCACTGGTCCGAAGTGAACCTGGCTGACACGCACCAAGGTGCGGTGAAATGGGTATCGAGAAAAACGCCGCCCGTCATTTTGACGGCACGCAGCACTTCCCCAAGCGCGTCCAAGATCAATTCCCTTCCGTCAGTCGGTCAAGTGTTCCGGCGGCCCGGTCATTCAAGCCCCGAACGCGGCACTATAGCTAATAGGCCATTGGACGTCGCCGGCGACTTCAGGGAAAGCACCGTCTCACGGCCAATTCGATCCACAAACCAGGGAGAAGACCATGGATCTCTATGTCATCCGCCGCAGGACCGCCTGGGGCAATCCGGTCGAGCTGAAGGCCGCGGCCGAGAAATCCGGCCGCATCGGCAATGAGGAGATGCCCGACCGCGTCCGCTGGATTCGCAGCTACGTGGTCAAGGAGGCCGACGGTCGGCTTGGCACCGTCTGCATCTACCAAGCTCGCGATCCCCAGTCGATCAAGGAGCACGCCAGCCGCGTCGGCATGCCAGCGGACGAGACCCTGCCGGTCATGGACACGGTCATCATTCGCGCCGACCCCGAGAAAGCGGTCGCCTGACCCAGAGAAATTTGGAGCGGCGGCTCCGACCTGGTCGGAGCGTCCGCCGCTCTACCTCACAACCTGACAATGGAGTTCACCATGAGAACGATTGCTCTTTCAGCCGCGTTTCTAGTTGCTGCCGGCACCGCGTTTGCCGCAGGCGGAAGCGACCACTATGGATCCACCAACAGCACCAAGGCGTCTGCCGGCGCCGCCGAGTTCCACACCCAGTCCATCACAGTGCGGAACACGGCCATCATGGGCAGCCATGCCATGGCGACGGGCGACAAGGCGGAAATCCCAACGACGAACAGTATCAAGCCGCAATTTGAGCACTGACGGCAGGCGGCGCATTTTGGAAAGCGGCGGGCTTGCTCGCCGCTTTTTAAGCTGGATTTCCGGACCTTCTTTCGAAAGCAGGAATATTCGAATTCGGTCGTTCAGAGTGAATGGGTTTTGATTCTAATCCAGCGTGCGCCTGAACCGCAACAGCGCGGTGCCGGCGAACACCAGCACGAACACGACCAGCCAGCCGATCTCGGTGGCGATGGCATGGAAGTCGGCGCCCTTCAGCATCACCGCGCGGGTGATGCGCAGGAAATGCGTCAGCGGGAAGATTTCGCCCAGCGCCTGGGCCCAGCCCGGCATGCCGCGATAGGGGAACATGAAGCCCGACAAGAGCAGCGACGGCAGGAAGAAGAAGAAGGTCAGCTGCATCGCCTGCATCTGCGAGCGGGCCATGGTCGAAATGGTGTAGCCGAGCAGCACCAGCGACAGCACGAAGACCAGCACCGACGACAACAGAAGCGTCAGGCTGCCGACGAACGGGATATCGAACAAAAGCTTCGCCGCCACCAGCACCACCGCGACCTGCACCGCGCCGACGACGAGGAAGGGCAGCACCTTGCCCAGCATGATCTCGGCCGGGCTGGACGGCATGGCGAGCAGGTTTTCCATCGTGCCGCGCTCGGTTTCGCGGGTCAGCGCCATGGCCGTCATCATCACCATGGTCATCTGCAGGATGACGCCGAGCAGGCCGGGCACGATGTTGTATTGCGAAATGCCTTCGGGATTGTAGCGCTGGTGCACCACCACCTGCAGCTGCTGCCTGGCATCCTCGGCGGCAGCTGCCTGCATCCCCTGCGCGCGCAGCAGCGCCTGGCTCGCCACCGTGCTCAGCGTGGAAATGGCGCCGCTCGCCGCCGAGGGATCGGTCGCGTCCGCCTCGATCAGGATCTGCGGATTGTCGCCGCGCTCGACACGGCTGGCGAAGTCGGCCGGGATGGTGACGACGAAGGAAACATCGCCGCGTGCCATCAGGAATTCCGCCTCTTCGGCGCTCTCGGTGACATGGTCGAAACGATAGTAGCCCGTCACCTGCAGCGCCGAGACCATGGCCCGCGTATACTGGTCGTTGCTCATCGCCACCAGCGCCGTCGGCAAGCCCTTCGGATCGTTGTTGATGGCAAAGCCGAACAGCACCAGCTGCAGCAGCGGCACGCCGAGCATCATGGCGAAGGTGATGCGGTCACGCCGCATCTGGATGAATTCCTTGATCAGCAGCGCGCCAAGCCGGGCGAAGGAGAAGATGCTGTTCATGCCATGTTGTCCTTCGACCCCGACATGAACTGGATGAAGACGTCCTCGAGGCTGGTTTCGCCCGGCGCGACGGTCACCCCCTTATGCTCCTTCTCGACATCGGCAAGCGCTGCTTCGAGCTTCTTCCGGTCGGAACCGACGACATGCAGCGTGGCGCCGAACGGCGCCACCTGGTCGACACCGGGGCGGCCCTGCAGCTCTTCGGCCACCTTGGCCAGCCGCGGGCCCTGCACCACGAAGGTGGTCAGCCCGGCATTCTTCACCACTTCGGCGACGGTGCCTGTGGCCAGCATCTTGCCGTAGGAGATGTAGCTGATGCGGTGGCAGCGCTCGGCTTCGTCCATATAGTGGGTGGAGACCAGCACGGTGAGCCCGCCGCTGGCGAGGCGATGAATCTCGTCCCAGAATTCGCGCCGCGCCTTCGGGTCGACGCCGGCCGTCGGCTCGTCGAGCAGAAGCAGCTTCGGCTTGTGCATGATGCAGGCGGCGAGCGCCAGTCGCTGCTTCCAGCCGCCGGAGAGCGTGCCGGCCAGCTGGTTGCGGCGCGAGGTCAGGCCGAGCTCTTCCAACGTCCTCGCAACGTACTCGCCTACCGGCTTCAGCTGGTAGAGCCGGGCCACGAATTCGAGGTTCTCGCCGATCGTCAGATCTTCGTAGAACGAGAATTTCTGCGTCATGTAGCCGACTTCGCGCTTGATCCTGAGCGACTCCGTGCGGATGTTGAAGCCCAGCACCGTGCCTTCGCCTTCGTCCGGCGTCAGCAGGCCGCACATGATGCGGATGGTGGTGGTCTTGCCAGAACCGTTCGGCCCGAGGAAGCCGACGATCTCGCCCTCGGCGACCGACATCGTCACATGGTCGACGACGGTCTTGTCGCCGAAGCGCTTGACCAGGCCATGAACGTCAATGGCGTTCATTTTGCCGTTTCCGCAAGATCGACGTCGACGATCTGGCCGGGCTGCAGTGGGCCCGCATCGCCCTCCGGCCGCGCCTCGACGAGATAGACCAGCTTCTGCCGGTTCTCGAGCGAATAGATCACCGGCGGGGTGAATTCGGGATCGGGCGAGACATAGCTGACGCGCGCCTTCACGTCCGGGCCGCAGCCGTCGCAATGAACGCTAAGGAGGCTGCCGATCTTGACCGACGAGAAGGCGGCCTCCGGTATGTAGACGCTGAGCTTCACCGCGCCGTCAGGCAGGATCGAGATGACCGGCGCGGTCGGGCCGGCCGTGTCGCCGGGATTGCGGATGACGTCGTTGACGCGGCCGGGCGAGGGTGCGGCGAGCGTGCGCTTGGACAGCCGCCACTGAGCCTGCTCGAGTGCTGCCTGCGCCTGCTTGACCTGATTGTCGGCGGCCTTGATCGTCTCGGCGCGCGCCGGCAGGCCGCCGACCGCGAGATTGGCCTCGGCCTGGCCGACCTGGGCTTCTGCCGTCTCCAGCGTCGCCGAGGCGGTATCGTAATCGGCTTGCGTGCCGGTGCCGCGCTTGAACAGGTCGGCGGCGCGGTCGTATTTGCGCTTGGCATCGTCGGCCTGCGCCTTGGCCATGTCGAGCTGCGCCTTGAGTGCGGCGATTTCTTCCGGCCGTTTGCCGACCTGCAGGTCGGCGAGCTGCGCTTGCGCCTGGGCGAGGCTCGCCTGCGCCTGCGCCACCGCGATCTTGGCGTCGGCGCTTTCCAATGTCACTACGGGCGTGCCCGGCGTGACGCGATCGCCGCGCTTCACGGTAACCGTATCGACCTGTGCCACCTCGATGGGCGCCAGCAGCACATAGTCGCCTTCGACATAGCCGACGGCGAGCGGAGCGGCGGGCGTACAAGCGCCGAAGAGCTGAGCGGCGAGCGGCAAGGAGCAGAGAAAACTCATTTTTTTGATCCACTTGGGGGTTTTGATCCCATTGCGGGTTTTGATCCCATTCGGGCGGCCAGCATGGCGCTGAGATTGTCCGTCGTGACCGCCACGACCTTGGCGGCCTCGGCGGCGCCGATGTCGTGCCAGCCCATGCGGCGCATCACCGCCTCGCGGCCGATGCGGAAATAGATGACCTGGCCGATCAGGGTGAACACGGTGAGCCGGGTCCGCTCGCTTTCGGCCGGCTCGCCGGTCGCCTGCTCCCAGATCAGACACAACCGGCGATGCGTCGGCTCGAACACGCCGTCATAGATGCGGTCGAGCGCGGTCGTCGGATGCGACATCTCGCGCAGCACGAATTGCACGATCTCGCCGGCCCGCGGCTGCGCCAGGATGAAGCCGCCCATCCGCTCCAGCGCCGCGAACAGCTGCGCCCGTGCCGCCTCTGGATCGCTCGCCGGCGCGGCCGGGCCGGTGCCCAGTGCCTGGCCGGCGCCCAGTGCTTGGCCGGCGATTGTCTGGATGGTTTCGACGATATAGTCGGCGGCGGCGGCACGAAGGCCTTCCTTGCCGCCGAAATGATAGGCGATCGAACCGATATTGGCCTGCGCCTCCGCCGCGATTTCGCGGGTCGAGGTGCCGTCGAAACCTTGCCGGCCGAACAGTTTCAGCGCCGCGCGGACGAGAGCGGCACGCGTCAGATCTGCCGGAGAGGTCTCGCGGCGTGGATTTTTGGTGTCAGGCAGCTTGATCATGGCCAGACTTTAATCAATCGATTGATTAAAGTCAACTTGTGTGCAGAGTTGTCTTGCCATCGCCCGCGGCAAACGCTTTAGTGCGCGGCCATGGGCAAGGAAGTCGAGCGCAAGTTCCTGGTCTCCAGCACCGCATGGCGGGGCCTGGTCGAGGCGGATATCCGCATCCTCCAGTTCTATCTCGCCACCGCGCCTGGTCGGACCGTCCGCATCCGCATCAGCGACGGCGTTTCCGCCGAGCTGACGCTCAAATTCGGCAGCAGGGGGCGCGAGCGCGACGAATTCGAATATCCAATCCCGCTTGCCGAGGCGGTGGAGATGCTGGACTTCGCCGTTGGGCGTGTCATCGAGAAGACACGTCACCATGTTAGGCATCGCGGCTATCTCTATGAAGTCGATGTCTTTGGCGGCGCACTCGCGGGACTTGTGGTGGCCGAACTCGAGACTCCGGAGGATGTGCCGGACGAAATGCTGCCTGACTGGCTCGGCCGTGAAGTGACCGGCGAGCAGAAATTCTACAACGCGTCGCTCGCCCTCGGGGGATACCGGAGATCGCCGCATGAGCTTTCGCATCGACCCGCGCCTGCCACTGACCGGCGAGGTCAGACGCATCCTTGGCGAGGAAATCGGCAAGGCACTCCAGCATCTGGATGCGGCACGCAGCCGGCCGGAGCAGGGACTGCACAAATGCCGCAAGCGGCTGAAGAGCGCGCGTGCCTTGCTGCGCCTGGTTCATTCCGGAGACGAAACATTCTGCACGACCGAAAACCAGTGCTACCGCAATGTGGCGGCGCTGCTTGCCGGCCCACGCGAGGCGACAGCGCTGATCGAGACCATCGACCGGCTGGCGGCGGATTTTCCCAAGGAAAGCGCCGATGGCGGGCTCGATGCCGTGCGCGACAGGCTGATCGCCCGTCAGCACGATCTGCATGAAGGCGCCGGCCTCGAAGCGGCGATCGGCGCGGCGACCGCCGCCTGCGAAGACGGCATGAAGCGGATCGAAAGCCTGGCCTTGCCCGACCAGCCGGAACAGGCGGCCGACGTGCTTGCCGAAGGCGCCCGCGTCACCTTGCGCCGCGCCAGGAAGGCGCTCGACAGAGCCGGCGCGCGCGGCGGGGCCGACGATTTCCACGATTTGCGCAAGGCGGCCAAGACGCATGGCATGCACCTTTCGCTGCTGGGCAGGCTGTGGCCGACGCCGATCAAGGCGCGGCGCAAGGCGGTCGACGCACTGGGCGAACGGCTCGGCGAACTGCATGATTTGTTCGTCATGCGCGCGCTGCTCGAGGCCGACGACGAGCCGCTGGGGCCGCGCGAGGACACAAAGCTTCTCGGCAAACTGTTGAAGCGCTCGGAAAAGAGCCTGAGGAAGTCCTGTCTTGCCGAGGCGGCCGAGCTGTTCGGCGACAGCCCCAAGCATTCGACGAAGAAACTCGCCCGCAAGGCGCGCGACGACCTGGCAAGCCCGGCACCGCACGACGAGACGAGCGCTGCCGCCGGCTGACGAAGCGCCGGCGCGCTGGCACTTGCCTACCGGCCCGTGCTAGTCACGCTCTACCATGACCGCGCCCGGCGACACGCTTCTGGATCGACTTGGCCGCTGGCTCGCCGGCCGGCTGCAGGAAGAATCCTCTGGCTATGAGCCCTACACCCCGTCCGACGCCGAGACGCTGCGCCGCACGCTGGAACCCGGCGACATCCTGCTGGTCGAGGGCAACCAGAAGATCTCGGCGGCGATCAAGTACCTCACCCAGTCGACCTGGTCGCACGCGGCCTTCTATGTCGGCGATGCCTTGCCCGAGCCGCAAGACGGATCGGAGCGGCCGCGGCTGATCGAGGTGACGCTCGGCGAAGGCTGCGTGGCGGTACCCCTGTCGCGCTATCGCACCTACAACACCCGCATCTGCCGGGCGAGTGGGCTGGCGCCGGAGGACCGCGATCATGTCGTCGCCTTCATGATCGGCAAGCTTGGCCTGAAATACGACCTCAAGAACATTTTCGACATGCTGCGCTATTTCTTTCCGACGCCGCCGGTGCCGGTGCGCTGGCGCCGCCGCATGCTGGCCTTCGGCTCCGGCGACCCGACGCGGGCCATCTGCTCCTCGCTCATCGCCGAGGCCTATGGCCAGATCCACTACCCGATCCTGCCCGAGATCACCCGCGCGCCCGGCCGCGCTTCGGCACAGTCCACCTACATGCGCAAGGAAATCCTGCACATTCGCCACCACTCGCTCTACACGCCGCGCGACTTCGACCTGTCGCCGTTTTTCCGCATCGTCAAGCCGACGTTGGAATATGGTTTCGACTACCGGCAGATGGTCTGGGACGACAAGGCAAGCACAGACGCCGAAGCCGCAAAGGCTGAAGCAATCGCCTCAGACACGTGATGGCTTCGGCCTGGGTCAGGACATGCCGCTACAGCGCGGCCTATTCGGCCGAGGTGCAGGCGTTTCACATGGCGGCCTTACATCATGCCGAAACCGCAACAGCGCCCTGGTTTTCGGCTCTGCGTTCGACCCAGACATGGACCGGTTCGTCCCGGCCGCGGATGCTCACCGGTCCATGATCGCGCGCATTCAACCGTGTCGCGGGCGATTCCGCCTTCGCGGCCTCAATCAGTCGTGACCCAAAGCAAATATTCGCGTGAAGCTCACGGCAGAGCGCCTGCAAACGGCTGGCGACGTTGACGGTGTCGCCCACCACCGCGAAGGACAGATTGCGTTCGCTGCCGACCGCGCCGATGACGACTGCGCCATATTGTGCACCGATGCGAACGTCCAGCGGCGGATATCCCCTGGACACACGCTGCACATTCCAGTCTTCGAGAGCGGCGATCATCGCTTCAGCGCACTGGATGGCGCGAGTCGCGTCGTCCTGGCTGGCTAGCGGAACCCCGAATGTCGCCATGATGCAATCGCCGATATAGTTATCGACGGTGCCATGGTGATCGAAAACGACCTGCTCCATGCGACGGTGGAACTGACGCAGAAGTTCGAACACCGCTTCGGCCGGATGATCCTCGGAATAGTGTGTGAAGCCGACGATGTCGGCGAACAGCACCGCAATATCCTGCCGGCGGACCGGGCCGAAGGGTTCGTCATCCGTGGCGAGCTGGTCGACGACGTTGGGCGAAAAATGCCGGGCGAGATTGGCGCGGGCGCGCTCTGCCTTGACATAGTCTTCCGACAGACGTCGGGAACGAAAGACGACCAGCGCCATGATCGCGCCGATAATCAGGACAACCAACACGTTGGTCGCCTGCGCGAATGTATCGACGAAATTGGGGTTGAGATAGAGGTTCAGTCGCTCTTTCATCGGCAGCGAATAGAGGTTCGTCGCCGGAATGACGGTTCCTGGGTGAGAAATCACCCATCCCACCCCGATCGTCCACGTGAAGGCCGCGAGCGCGCCGAGATAGAGCGCCAATCGTGTCGAAAGAGTCAGCGCGCCAAGGCATACGAAAATCAGGAGGAATTTGAAGCTGCCCTCGCGCAGTTGCATCGCGGCCGGCGCGACCTCCTGGGAAAACGGGTTGGGCGTTACCAGCAGAATGGTCAACAGAATGATGTCCAGCGTACCGACGAGGTAACCGATCCACCATGGCGCCGTGCGACGGCGCGCAAAGAGAAACTGGATCAGGCCGACGAGCTGGAACAGCACGAGGCCCGCCAGCACGAAGAGCAGTGAGGCATCCCAGCGGCTGATCAATGAAAAGAAGCAGGAGATCACAGCGAGCGATGCCGTACGCGCCCAGAACTGCAAGGCAGCGCCCTGGCGTTCTGCGCGCGCCCGCAAATTTTTCAGGCGCGAATAGCGGCGATGTTCAAGTGTTGGTGCGGTCGGCATAGAATCACTTCGATTTTGCGGGGACGTGTCACGCATTCGGCAATTCCGCCCTCTACAGTCTGGCAAATCAGTCTGCGAATTCTATCATGAATGTTGGTGCCGGATCTGTTCTATCCCAACGCGCCCTACGGGCGCGGTCGGCATCGCTGATCGCATGGCTGGTCCGGCCGGCAGATTGGTGGCGAATGGTGGCGGTCGGCGCCGCCGGAGCGGTGCGCGACAAGCTCAGCCGCCAGATGCAATCCTGCCCGGAATGATTGGTCAGGCCGGCAAGGGACGGCGTCCCTTTGCAGGAGCGGCGGGTTGGGCACCGGCATCACGCGGGTGCGGGCCGATCGGCATGATCGCCGGAAACGGCGTCGCGCCAAAGGCAAACGTAAATTTGTAGCCGGTGAGCCCATCCTCGGGCGTCGTGTGCTGATCGTGATGGGCGAGCAGTTTGGCGCGCTCGGCCAGCTCTTCGGCCTCGCGGCGCACCATCTCCGCCGTCTCCGGCCGCATCCGCCTGGAGAAGCTGACGAAGGTCGCCTCCTTCTCGATATGGGTGATGGCCCAGCCGATGAAATTCTTGTTGGTCATCTCGAACAGCGGCCGCAGCGGGCCCTCGAAATTCCACTGGATCGGCGTCTCGACCAGTAATCTCGCCGAAAGACCCCGGCCAAGCGCGATCAGGCCAAGCTCCTCGAGGTCGCGCAGATAGAGGAACATCGAGGCTTCGCTCAGGCCTTGCGAACGCATGATGCCTTCGGGCGTGAATTTTTCCGACAGCATGACGAAGATGAACAGCAGCGCCGGACGGCCGGCGAGCTTGCGCTCGATCTCCGGCGCGATGTGGTTGACCGGTCCCGGCCCGCGGTTCATCGAGCCGAGCACGTTTTCCAGCTCGACGCCGGCGGCGGTGCAGATCTCCATCAGCCGGTCGAGCTTGCAGTTCTTCTCGTGGAAGATGCGCTTCACCGTCGGCTCGGAAACGCCCATGCGTTCGGCGAGCTCGCGATAGGTAACACCTTTCGCCTTCAGCGTCCGCTTCAGCGCCTCGAAGATCAGACCGTTCATGGCATGCACCTCTTGCCGGCAATTTCGTATCGATATTCGATACTAGCGGTAATCGAGCTTTCGTAAAAGTATCGAAAATCCTAGCTCTGCGCCTGTCATCACAGGAGAACAGCCATGAACCGCCTCATCCTCTCAGCCTTTGCCGCCGCCATCGGCATCGCCGCCGCGCCAGCCACCCAGGCCGGCGAACTCTGGCGCGCCACGGGCCTCGAACAGCCGGAATCGGCGCTGTTCGACGCCGCCAACAATCGCATCATCGTGTCCAACATCGTCGGCAATCCCGGCGAGGCGGACGGCAATGGTTATCTCTCGGTGCTATCCACGGACGGCAAAACGATCACCCAGCACTGGACCGACGGCATGGACGCGCCCAAGGGCATGGCGATATCGGGCGGCAAGCTCTATGTCGCCGACATCACCAAGGTCCGCGTCGTCGATCTCGCCAGCGGCAGGCTGATCGCCAGCATCGTGGTGCCGAATGCCGTCTTCCTCAACGACATGACCTCGGACAGCACAGGCAAGGTCTATGTCAGCGACATGCTGGCCGACACGATCTACCGCATCGACGGCGACCGGCCGGAGCTGTTCGTCAGGGATGCGCAGCTGGCTTCGCCCAACGGCGTCTTCGCCGATGGTGACAGGCTGATCGTCGCCTCCTGGGGCAAGGGCATCAAGCCTGACTTCAGTACGGCGGAGCCGGGCGGGCTGCTGTCGGTCGACCTCGCCAGCAAGGCGATCTCGCCGTTGCCCGGCGCGCAGAAATTCGCCGATCTCGACGGCGTCGTCGCCATCGGCGACACCATCTATGCCACCGCCTACATGACCGGCACGCTCTACCGCTACAAGGCCGGCGGTGCGCCAGAAGCGGTGGCGCATTTCAAGCCGGGCAGCGCCGACATCGGCACCGACGGCAAGTCGATCCTCTACGTGCCGCTGATGAACGAAGGCGAAGTGGCGGCGCTGAAGCTCGATTGAGAGCCGCCGCTTCAGGGCCACTCCACGCGACCCCTTGCTAACAGCCGTGGGATGGACCGTGCTACGACGGTCCATCCCACGGCGATGGTCAAGGAGGTTTGACATGGACGGCCGAGAAATCCGGGCGGCTCTGGATCGCCACTGGGCTGCCTCCGATGCCGACGACTTCGAGACGGAGCACGAGATCTACCGGGAGGATGCGGTGCTCGACTATCCGCAATCGGGCGAGCGCATCCGCGGGCGGCGCAACATCCAGTCGTCGCGCGCCGCGCAGCCGAACCGCAAGCACTTCAGCGTGCGGCGGATCACCGGCGCCGATCACCTCTGGGTCACCGAATATGTCCTGACCTATGACGGGCGGCCGTCCTATACCGTCAGCATCATGGAATTCCTCGACGGCAAGGTGGCCCGCGAGACCCAGTATTTCAGCGACCCGTTCGAGCCGGGACCGTCGCGCGCGCAATGGGTCGAGCGCATACTGTGAGCCGCAGGCCTGATCATCCGCCGATCGCTCGTTCGGAGCTGCCGAACGATACAGTCGCCCTCGCCCGCTTCCTCATCGGCAAGCTGGTGGTGCGCAAACTGCCTGAAGGCATGGTCATCGGCCGCATCGTCGAGACCGAGGCCTATGTCGTCGGCGACGCCGCCGGGCACGGCTACAAGGGCATGACCCCGCGCAACCGTTCGCTGTTTCTCGAGCGTGGCCACGCCTATGTCTATCTCGCCTATGGCGTCTCCATGATGCTCAATGTCTCGAGCGAGATGCAGGGCATCGGCACCGGTGTCCTGATCCGGGCGCTCGAGCCGCTCGAAGGCATCGAAATCATGCGGCAGAACCGCGGCGTCGAGCGCTTGCGCGACCTGGCGCGTGGGCCGGGTCGGCTGGCGGCGGCGCTGCGGATCGATCGTTCGCTCGACGGGCTCGACCTCTGCCAGCGAGGCCCGTTATGGCTGGCGAAGGATGGGCAAAAACCCCTCGAGATCGGGGAGAGCACCAGGATCGGCATTACCAAGGATACCGACCGCCTGCTGCGATTCTACGTCAGGGACAGCCCGTTCGTCAGCGGTCCGAGATCGCTTCAGGAATAAGAGCCAGCTTTCGCAGCGCGGCGCGCTCAGACGGCGATTTGCAGCGTTCCGTAACGCTTTACCTCGGCCTCGATCTCCCTGACCAAAGTCTCGAGCGCGGGGTTCCTGGGGGCGCGGGCGCGCCTGATGACATAGGCGAGGTCCGGAGGCTTGGGGAATTTGTCGTCGACAATTTCCATGTCCGGCTGCAGGTAGCGCTGACTCAAGAGTGCGACGCCGAGCCCGGCGGTCACGCCTGCAATGATCCCGGCTGCGCTGGAGCATTCGAACACGGTCTCCAACACCGTATCCTCGTCCTGCCCGACGTCGATGCCCCAGCGCCGGTAAAAGCAATTCTCATCGAAGGACAGAAACGGCACCGGCTTGCCGGTCGACAGAACCAGATCGCGCGATTTCACCCAATGCAGCGTCTCGCGGAACAGGAGGATGTCGGCGGGGCGGACCTCGTGCTGGAACACCTGGACGATGGCGGCGTCAAGGGCTCCCTGGCTGAGCTGCTCCTGCAACACCAGGCTCATGCGCACCTGCGTGCGGACGCTCACCTCCGGGTGGAGCCGGCGAAACCGGCCAAGAATGCGCGAAAGGTCCGTGCAGGTCGTGTCCTCGGTCATCCCCAGCGCGATCTTGCCTTGCAACGGGCTTTTCGACAGGCTCAGGACCGCCTCGTCATGGATGCCGAGAATGCGCCGCGCATAGCCAAGCAGGTCCTGTCCGGCCGTGGTGAACATCGGCGCGTTTGCTTTCCGGGTGAGGATTTCGCAGTCGAGACTCGTTTCAAGCCTCCTGATCTTGTGGCTGACGGCCGACTGCGACAGGCCGAGAATTTCGGCCGCGCGCGTGACGCCGCCGTGCTTCTCGATCGCGACCAGTGCGCGCAAGGCGTCGACATCCAGGCGGCGGCTCATCAGTCCAGCCATGACAATCCTCGCTCGAAACAAAAACAACGCACCGATTTCTGATCCATAGGCGCCTCACAGGCTAGTTTGTATGCTGGCTCCAGTGGCTATTTCATGATCGTATCGAAATTTGTCATGTGCAAACATGCGCTGGTGTCTTCAATAGTCTGGGCCAACATCGGCCGTGCTCCGCTTCGGGGGCCACGGGCGGGCTTGAACAAAGAGATCCCATGACGCTCCGGCAAACCAGGACCCATCGCCTCGCATGGCCAATGATGGCAACGGCGCTGGTCGTCAGCTGGAGTTCCGGCTTCGTCGGCATCCGCTACGCCAGCGAGAATGCCGACGTCATGCTGGTGCTGTTCTGGCGGACACTGATGTCCGGATTGATCCTCTTGCCATTTGCTCTCCTGATCGGACCGCGCATAAGCGCTCGTGCCTTGGTCCAGCAGATGGTCTTCGGCGTGGCGATGATGTTCCTCTATCTCGGCGGGTTCGCGCTTGCCATCGGTCAGCGCGTGCCGACCGGCCTTGTCGCGCTGATTTCCGATCTTGTGCCGCTCGCCATCGCGGCCTTGTCGCAGCCGGTGCTGGGACACCGGTTGACCGGGAGACAATGGATCGGAACGGCTCTCGGCGTGACGGGCGTTCTCGATCGTCTCGCTGGACAGCCTGGCCCTCGGGACGGCCCCGGCCTGGGCATATGCGTTGACAGTCGCTTCCATGATGGTCCTGGCGCTGGCAACCCTGGTGCAGAAGCGGATGGGGACGATCAATATGCCCATCCATCAGAGCCTGTGCATTCAATGCCTGACGGCGGCGATCCCTTTCGCCGCTTGCGCCGGATGGAATGGCGGGCTGATGCCACCCCTCGATGCCCGGTTCGAATTCGGCATCGCCTGGCTGGTGCTGTTTTCGACCTTCTTCTGCTACGGCACGTATTATGCAAGCCTGCGCCTCTACACCGCCTCACAGGTCAGCAGCGTGATCTATCTCAGCCCACCGGTGACGATGCTCTGGGGCTGGTCGCTGTTCGGCGAGCCGCTTTCGAAGGCGATGTTGGTTGGCCTTGCGGTGACACTGTTCGGCGTCTGGTTCACCTCGTCAGGCAGGGCAGCATTGAAGGACTTTCAGCCCAGTCAGCAGCATATCGGCTAATCCCCGAGGCGAAATCGGCCTTACGATTGATCGCGATCCACGCCGGCGTCGCTTCACGCATGGACAATCACAGGAGGCAAACCCATGAAGCTCACAGATTTCAAAGCCCTGACTTTCGACTGCTATGGCACTCTGATCGATTGGGAATCCGGCATGATCGACGGCCTGAAACCGCTGACCGAACAGGCGGCCCGCAGCTTGAGCCGCAACGACATTCTGGAGGCGCACGCCCGGCACGAAGCCAGCCAGCAGAAATGGACGCCGGGCAAACGCTACCGCGACCTTCTGCCGATCGTTTACAAGCGACTTGCGGAGGAGTGGGGTGTCATCGTCACTCCTGAGGAATGCGTGGCGTATGGCGAAAGCGTGAAGGATTGGCCGGCTTTTGCCGACTCCGCGGAAGCCTTGCAGTACCTCAAAAAGCACTACAAGCTGATCATCCTCTCCAACGTCGACAACAAAAGCTTCTCGTTCAGCAACAAGAAGCTCGGCGTGGATTTCGAAGCGATCTATACGGCGGAAGATATCGGCTCCTACAAGCCTTCCGACCGGAACTTCGACTATATGCTCGAGAAGCTCGGTACGATCGGGATAGAGAAGCGAGAGATCCTGCACACCGCGGAAAGCATGTTCCACGATCACGCTCCCGCCAACCGCTTCGGCCTGACATCGTGCTGGATCTATCGCCGGCATGCGGATCAGGGCTTCGGCGCCACGATGAACCCCGGCGACGTACCGACGGTGGATTTCCGCTTCGACAGCATGGCCGACCTGGCGAAGGCGCACGCGGAAGAATTGCGGGAGCTGACATCTGAACCGCCACCTAGTGCGTGACAGCACGCGCCGGCGTCCCCGCCAGTTGCGCCCGCGCGTCCTTGATCGACGCGGCGTAGGTGACCAGTGGCCGCTTGACGCCGTGGTTGATCAGCATCCGTCGTATTTGCGGCGCCGCACCCGCTATGACGAAGCGGACCCCGGCGCGGCTCGCCTTGCGGGCCGCGCTTTCGATGACATTGGCCGCCGTCGAATCGAAGAGCGGCACGGCGGAACAGTCGAGGATGAAATTCCTGCGCTGGTCGGCGATGCGATCGAGCACGCTGCCGACGGTGGAGGCGGCGCCGAAGAAGAAGGCGCCCGAAATGCGGTAGACGACGGTGTCGGCGTCGCTCGCCTCGCTGGCGTCATAGGCGCCGGCGGCGTTGACGCTGTCGGCGACATCGTCCTGCAGCAGATCCGCCTCGACCGCGACGGACTTCGCCATGCGGTCGATGAACAGGATCGAGCCAAGCGCGAAGCCGACGACGATGCCTTCAGTCAGGTCGCGGAAGACGACGATCAGGAAGGTCGCCATCAGCACCAGCGCATCGCCGCGCGACGCACGCAACAGCGTCGCAAAAGCCTGCTTCTCGAACATGTTCCAGCAGACGACCGCAAGCACGCCAGCCAGGGCGGCGAGCGGGATGTAGCTGGCGAGCGGCGCGGCCACCAGCATCAGCACGAGCAGGATCGCCGAATGGACCATGCCCGAGACTGGCCCATGCGCACCGGCGCGCACATTGGTGGCGGTGCGGGCGATGGTGCCGGTGGCGCAGATGCCGCCGAACAAGGCGGACGCGATGTTGGCGAAGCCCTGCGCCACCAGCTCGCAATTGGAGCGGTGCCGCCGGCCCGTCATGCCGTCGGCGACGACGGCCGACAGCAGCGATTCAATGGCGCCGAGCAGCGCGAAGGCGATGGCGTCCGGCAGAACCTCGATCATCCTGCTGAGGCTGATTGGGGGGAGGCCGGGCCATTGCAGGCTGCGCGGGATGCCGCCATAGCGCGTGCCGATCGTCTCGGCCGGCAGCGCAAACAGCGCCACGACGAGCGAGGCGAGCCCGATGGCGACCAGCATGGCCGGCCATTTCGGCCGCGAGCGCTTCAAGAAGGCGATGGTGGCGATGGTGAGCAGCGCCACGAAGGTCGCGGCGGGATTGATCGTGCCGGCCGCTTGGCCAAGCGCGATCAGCTTCGGCACGAACGGTCCGGGCTCCTTGCCCGGCAGGGTCAGGCCGAACAGTTCGGCGATCTGGCCGGAGAAGATGATTACGGCAATGCCGGCGGTGAAGCCGACGGTGACCGGATAGGGGATGAACTTGATGTAGGTGCCGAGCCTGAGGTAGCCGATGGCAAGCAGGAAGACGCCGGCCATCATCGTTGCCAGGAGCAGGCCATCGACACCGACACGCGCCACCGTGGCCGCCACCAGCACGATGAAGGCGCCGGCCGGGCCACCGATCTGGAAGCGGCTGCCACCGAGCGCGGAGATGATGAAGCCGCCGACGATGGAGGTGTAGAGACCGCGCTCCGGCGTCACGCCGGAGGCGATGGCGATCGCCATCGACAGCGGCAGCGCAACGATGGCGACGGTCAGCCCGGCCATGAAGTCGGCCTTGATCTGCGGCAGGTGGTAGCCCTCGCGCCAGACCGTCACCAGCTTGGGCGTGAACAATTCGGAAAATGTCGGCTTTGCCGACCCTTGGGCCGACCCTTGGGCCGATTTTTGGCCCGGCTTATGAGCCGGTTGATGCACTGCCCGCCGTGTCTGATCCATGGACTGCCTTCCGCACATGAAAGGCGGCGGGATCGTCGGCAGGACTGTCGGCGGTCGCCGTCGCGACTTATGCCGGCTCAGCCTTGGGGTCTGGCGGCACGGCGGGCTTGAGGCGCACGCCCCTGCCGCCGCGCTCGCTGGCCTGGTTCTCGCCGATCAACTCCACCCCGGCCTCGTCGAGCGCCTGGATGACCTTCATCAGCGTATCGACCACGCCGCGGACCACGCCATCGCTCGCTTCCATGCGCTGGATGGTCGGAAGCGAAACGCCTGCGCGCTCGGCGAGCGTCTTCTGGTCGATGCCGGCCAAGGCCCTTGCGGCACGCATCTGCGCGGCAGTGATCATCGGCCGGACCCCATGTCTGAGTCTGCAGGAATAACGTATAATACCATTATCATGATGTTTCAAGCATCAGTATGAATGTTTTAGGCGTAAGCGCCTTGGCCTGATTGTCCATTTTTTCCGATACTTCCCGAGGATTGCAAGGTAGAGCAATTCCAGGAAAAGTGTGAAACGGTTTTCCGTCCGGAATTGCGTCAAAACAAAGAGTTAGAGTAATTCGCCGTTTCCGCGAAACGGCGAATTACTCTAGGGTGTTGTCCATCTGGGCAGGGGGTGACGCGGTTGAATATTTTCAAGGCCTTAATGACATCGGCATGCTTGCTGTCGATGGCTCTGGCACTGGCAGGCTGTGGCGGACACCTCATCAACAGATTGATCTGAGCGCAAGCCCGAGGAGCGCGGTCAGGCACCATCAGGCATCGTCGCTCACCACCTTGCGCCGCTGCAGAAGCCGCGCCACCAACCAGCACAGCATCGCCCAGGCGAAGCCCGCGCACCAGCCGGCCAGCACATCGGACGGCCAGTGGACGCCGAGATAGATGCGGCTGACGCCGACCAGCACCGTCGTCAGCACGGCGAGCGACAAGACGTAGATCTTCGTCGCCCGGCCATGCACGAAGCGCGCCGCCAGCGAACCGAGCGTGAGATAGGTCACCGCCGACAGCATGGCGTGGCCGCTCGGGAAGGAAAGCGACGTCTCGCTGACCAGATGCGAAACGAGCTCGGGCCGCGGCCGGTCGACGCCGACCTTCAGCAGGCTCGACAGAACCTGGCCGCCGGCCACCGCCACGAAGATGAGAAGCGCGGTCCCGGGCCGACGGATCAACATGAGATAGATGATCGTCGCCGCCATGATCAGCACCAGCACGCTGGTGCTGCCGAGGCTGGTGATGTCGCGCATCGCGCCTTCCAGCCATGGCGGACCAATCGGGATTCCTGGTTGACCGACCTGACGGAAGGCAAGCAGGATCTCCGTGTCGAAGGCGTGCGGGGCGGTGGCGCGCGCCACCTCCATCAGTTCCTCGAAACCCCACAGCCCGCCGGCGAGGACCAGGCCGGCCAGCAGGACAGGGAATTCGATGCGGTTGAGCAAGGTATTTGCGGTGTCTTTCATCGGGCCGGTGTCGCGGTGTTCATCTCGGTTAACGTCCCTGCAGATAGGGCCCGAGCGTGATCAGCGCCACGGCGGCGATCGCCAGCACGATGCCGCTGGCCTGCAGCGCGTTGACGCGCTCACCGAAAAACACCAGCGCCACGACGTTGACCGAGACCAGCTGGATGACCGCCGAGAGGCTGAACGACACCGACATGCCGAATTCGCGGATCAGCCGCAGCATGATCAGATTGCCCAGCGAATAGAGCGCGAGCGTCAAAAGGATCTTGCCCAGGCTCGGCGCCAGTCCCCATTGCTTGGCGGCAGTCGCCGCCAAAAGGAAGATCACCGTCGAAAAGCAAAGTTGCAGCAATCCCGAAAAACTCAACGTCCGTCCCCTTCAAAGCGGCTGCGCCGCATGTGCCGCGGACCTTGTTTCCGAAGCACGCCGAGACGTCAAGCGACCTCGTTCTAACGAAGGCCTTGGCAACGGCAAGACTGAGGCTCAATGTACCGATGTCGCCCGTCTGTCGATGGAGGGGGCGGTCAGGGGCTCATGATTGGTATTCTACGGAACTTGGCGCGGCGCTGGAGCGAGCTTTCTCTTGCTCTGCAATTCCTCGTTGCCGGCGGCTTTGGCCTTCTGGCCGTCATGCTCGTGGTGGGCTCCTGGGTGACGACGCAGATCCGGTATGGCGTCACCCGCAATTCGGCCGCCACGACAGCGCTTTATGTCGACAGCGTGATCGCGCCGCTGCTGCCCGACCTGCGCAAAAGCGAGGAGCTCAGCGACTCCGTCAGACAGGCGCTTGACGAGACGCTCGGCCAGGGCGCGCTCGGCAAGCGGCTGATCTCGTTCAGGCTCTGGCGCCGGGACGGCACCGTGCTCTATGCGAAGGACGCGGCCTTGATCGGCCGCCGCTTCGATATGACCGACAATCTGCGGTCCGCCTTCCAGGGCAACGTCACCGCCCAATTCGATACGTTCGACGAAGACGAAGGCAAGGAGCAGGCCATAGGCGTGCCGTTGCTGGAGATCTACAATCCCGTGCGCGCGCCCTGGTCCGGCGAGGTGGTGGCCGTCACCGAATTCTACGAGATCGCCAGCGATTTCAAGGCCACGCTGGCTTCCGCGCTGCTGTCGAGCTGGCTGGTCGTGGCCGGCACCACCTTGGCGGCGTTTCTGCTCTTGTCGAGCATCGTGCTGCGCGCCAGCCGCACCATTGACGATCAGCGCGGGGCGCTACGCCGCCAGGTGTCGGAGTTGCAGGGCCTGGTGACGCAAAACAGCGCCTTGCGGCAGCGTGTGCAGCGGGCGTCCCGCCGCGCCACCGCACTCAATGAACGATATCTGCGCCGGATCGGCGCCGACCTGCATGACGGACCGGCGCAACTCGTGGCCCTGGCGGCGCTGCGGATGGACAGCCCGGTCTTTTCCGGCGACGGCCATTGGGGCGAAAGCCGCTCGACCGAGGTTGCGATGATCCGCAAGACGCTGGAGGATGCGATGCGCGAAATACGCGGTATCTGCACCGGCCTCGTGCTGCCGCAGATAGAGACGGCCGCCACGATGGACATATTGCGGCTGGCCGTCAACGAACATGAGCGCCGGACGGGAACGTCGGTGGCGCTCACACTGCCCAGGCATTTGCCCGAACCCGGCGCCTCCGAGAAGATCAGCATCTATCGTTTCGTGCAGGAAGGGCTGAACAATGCCTATCGCCACGGGCGGGCCAAGGACCAGGCGGTGCGTGCCGGGATGAAGAGCGGCAGGCTTTTTGTCGAAGTGTCGGATGGCGGGCCGGGCTTCGACCCGGCGCGGGTCGAGGGGCTGGGGCTCGCCGGCCTCAGGGAGCGGGTCGAAAGCATTGGCGGCCAGTTCCAGACCTTGACCGGAGCGCACGGCACGCGATTGGTGATCAGTCTTTCGATTGAGGAGCAAGCATGATTGGGGCCATTCGCATTGCCGTTGTCGACGATCATCCGCTGTTTCGCGAAGGCGTGTCGCGCAGCCTGTCGGAGATCGGAGGTTTCGAGATCGTCGGCGAAGGTGCGACGGCGCAGGATGCCGAACGCATCGCCTCGACGGTGCAGCCCGACATATTGCTGCTCGACATCTCCATGCCGGGCGGCGGCCTGGCCGCGGTTGCAAGCATCCTTGCCGACCATCCCGCACAGAAGATCGTCATGCTGACCGTTTCGGAGGCCAATGCCGATGTAACCAAGGCCCTGAACGCAGGGGTGCAAGGCTATATCCTCAAGGGTGTCGGGTCGCGCGCGCTGGCCGACATCCTGCGCAACGTGGCGGCCGGCGAGAGCTATCTGACGCCGACGCTGTCGGCGCGGCTGCTTTCCGATCTCCAATCGCCGCAACCCGCCGACGGTGTGGCGGACCGGTTGCGGCACCTGACCGAACGACAGACGGAAATCCTGCGGCTGGTGGCGGAAGGGCTCAGCAACAAGGAGGTTGCCTTGCGCCTGGAGCTGCAGGAGAAGACGGTCAAGCACCACATGACCGGGGTGCTGTCGAAACTCCATGTGCGAAACCGCACTGAAGCGGCTCTGATGATGCGCGAGTTGCGCGACCGGGACAGGAACCGCCCCTAGGGCAATTCCAGGCTAGAGCAATTCCAGGAAAAGTGTGAAGCGGCTTTCCCAAGAAAGCGCATAGCGCTTTCTTGGGAATTGCGTCAAAATAATGGGTCAGGCCGTCGCGGAACCGCGCGAGGGCCGGACAAAAACAAGTCACCTCCGCCGGGGGCGGCGGAGGTGACTTGTGAAGCTGGTCGTTGCCTGTTGACCAGCCTCACAAGGCCTTCAGACGGCTGACATCGGCCGGCGTGGCCCGGCGGTCGATGATCGTGCGCCCCAGCGCATCCTTCATCCTGAAACGGCCGTTCTCGATCTTTTCGGTTATGCCGTCGGGATGCGTGACCGTGATCTTGTTGCCGTCTACCTCGACCTTGTCGCCGGTCGTTGCGTTGACATGGCTGGCGCCTTGGTCGTTCTGGCCCTTGCCGGATCCCGTATCGCCGCCACCGTCATCCGTTCCGGAATTGCCGCCGTTTCCATTCCCGTTGCCGTTGTTGCCGCCGCCGCCATTGCCACCGCTGTTGCCGCCGCCATTGCCACCACTGTTGCCGCCGCCATTGCCACCGCCGTTGCCGCCGCCATTGCCACCGCCGTTACCGCCGCCATTGCCACCGCCATTGCCACCGCCTTTGGCAGCCTGTGCGTATGCGGCATCGATTGCAGGGGCGGAGCCGTGCAGGGCAATTCGATAGGGAATAATGGTCAGCGCCAGAGCAGCCGACGAGACGAGCGCAAGCCGGCGACAACGGGCCGTGATCGATCCGTGCATCCTGATCTCCGTCGATTGAGCCGGTGCCCACCCCCAAAGTTGCAGTGCACCCAACAACATCCCCGAAAGATGTAGTGACCGGAAGCGACCTGCGACCGTTGCGGTTGTCCTCCAGGACCTTTGCAAGCGCAAGGTTGGACCAAAGTCTGATGTCGTGCGTGACGGGTCGCCTCGCCTCGGGCATTGGTGCTTGTATGATGTCACGAAAATGTGATCGGCCTGACGTAAGGGGTCGAACAGGCAACAAGCTCCAGCCACTCCAAGCCAGAGGCCCTCATGACCGAACATCGCTCCCCCGACGCCCGATTCCGCACCAGCCTGCTCGAGGAAAACGAAGGACCGGCCATCAACCCCACCGACAACCGCACCATGGGCGATATCATCGCCGCGCGGTTCTCGCGCCGGGGTTTCCTGAAGGGATCACTCGCCGTCTCGGCGATCGCCGCCACCGTCAGCCCGCTGGCCATGATCGCCGCCGACGATGCCCGCGCCGCGGAAGGCTCCGCCTTCAAATTCGACGAGCTCCAGGCCGGCATCGACGACAAGCACCACGTCGCGCCGGGCTATGACGCCGACGTGCTGTTGCGCTGGGGCGATCCGCTGTTTGCCGATTCACCGGAGTTCGACCCGACGAAGCAGTCGGCGCAGGCCCAGGCGAAACAGTTCGGCTACAACAATGACTATGTCGGCTATATCGCGATCGACGGCTCGGCCGAGCACGGGCTGCTGGTGGTCAACCACGAATACACCAACCCGCATCTGATGTTCCCCGGCATCGTTTCGATCGTCGAGAAGGACGGGAAGAAGAAGGCCGAGGTCGCCCCGCTCTCGAAGGAGCAGGTCGATGTCGAGATGGCGGCGCATGGCGGCACCATCGTCGAGATCCGCAAGCAGGGCGGCAAGTGGCAAGTGGTGCGTGACGGCAAGCTCAACCGCCGCATCACCTCCACCACCGAAATGGCGCTCTCCGGTCCGGTCGCCGGCCATGACCGCGTCAAGACCAATGCCGATCCGTCCGGCACCAAGGTGTTCGGCACTTTCAACAATTGCGCCGGCGGCGTCACACCCTGGGGCACCTATGTGATGGCCGAGGAGAACATCCACGGCTATTTCTCCGGCGAACTGCCCGAGGGCCACAAGGAAGCCGCCAACTACAAGCGGCTCGGCATTCCGGAAGGCGCCTATGAATGGGGCGCGCATTACGACCGCTTCAACCTCGCCAAGGAGCCGAACGAACCCAATCGCTTCGGCTGGATCGTCGAGGTCGACGTCAACGATCCGACCTCGACGCCGAGGAAGCGCACCGCCATGGGGCGCTTCAAGCATGAAGGCGCCGAATCGATCGTCGCCAAGGACGGCCGCGTCGTCTTCTATCTCGGCGACGACGAACGCTTCGACTATGTCTACAAATTCGTCACCAAGGGCGCCTTCAACGCCAACGACCATGCCGCCAACAAGGACCTGCTCGACGACGGCACGCTGCATGTCGCCAAATTCGCCGAGGACGGCACGGTCGACTGGCTGCCGATCGTCTTCGGCCAGGGGCCGCTGACGGCGGAAAACGGCTTCGCTGGCCAGGCCGACGTGCTGATCGAGACGCGCCGCGCCGCCGATTTGCTCGGCGCCACCAAGATGGACCGGCCCGAGGACATCCAGCCCAATGGTGTCAACGGCAAGGTCTATGTCATGCTGACCAACAATTCCAAGCGCAAGGCCGACCAGGTCGATGCCGCCAACCCGCGCGCCGAAAATGCCTTCGGCCACATCATCGAGATCACCGAGACCGACGGCGATTTCACCGCCACCAAGGGCAAATGGGAAGTGCTGTTGAAATGCGGCGATCCCTCGGTTGCCGATGTCGGCGCCACCTTCTCGACGGCGACGACGGCCAATGGCTGGTTCGGCATGCCCGACAATTGCGCGGTCGATTCAGCCGGGCGCCTGTGGGTCGCCACCGACGGCCAAGGCCCAAAGGCCACCGGCCGCACCGACGGCCTGTGGGCGGTCGACACCGAAGGGGCCGCGCGGGCGACCTCAAAACTGTTCTTCCGCGTGCCGATCGGCGCGGAAATGTGCGGCCCGCTGTTTGCGCCCGACGACCAGACCGCCTTCGTCGCCGTCCAGCATCCGGGCGATGGCGGCGAGGATCGGGACGGTTTTGGCCGCCCGTCCTACTACGAGGATCCGTCGACACGCTGGCCCGACTTCAAGCCCGACATGCCGGTGCGGCCGTCGGTCGTCGCCATCACCAGGCAAGGCGGTGGCAAGATCGCGGTCTGATCTCAGGCGCCGGCTTGCAGCCTTGGGAGGGGGTTCGGTTCCCGAATGCCCCTCCTTCGGCATGAAGCCTATTCAAGCTCCGGGAAAGACTGGCAATTTACAGGTGGCGCCCTAACTCCTCCTTCAGGAGACCGCCATGTCGAAGTCCGTCTATGATCGTGGCCTGCTCAAGCCCGCCGAAATCGCCAGGCTGCAGCGCGTCTTTGACGAAGCCTGCCTCAAGCGCGAAGCCCACCCCGATTCGCCGCAAGCGCGCGAAATCGCCCTGACCCTGCTTGCGCTCCACAATGCCGGCATGGTCGACGAGGCGATGCTGACGGACGCCGTCGGTTTCCGCCGGCTGGAGCCGAAATCGGCGTGAGATAACGCTTCATTCCGCGGACGTTTGGCTGTCGGTGGGCGGCACGATGGTGGGCGCAACCGGACCGGCGCCCTTAGCGTGGCCGATCACCCATCCCAGCACCACGACGATCAGCCCGAAGGAAAACAGGATTTCGGCAATGGTCGCGATCTTCGCCGTCATCGTCAGTGGTTTGATGTCACCGTAGCCGACGGTCGCCATTGTGACCGCGCTGAAGTAGATACAGTCGACAATTGTTGCCGCGGACGGCACGAAGATAAGCTTGTCGAACCAGTTGACCCAGGGCGACCAGCCGCCCTCCGGCATCGGGCGCAGGAGCCCATCATAGGCGACGCCGTCGGTTAACAGGGCGATGTAGTAGTGAACCGCCGCGAAGAAGATCATCGTGGTCGCAACGAGCTGCAGCACCTGGAAGACCGGCCGCGCAAAACTTCTGAGTTGCGACGCCGACAGGAAGCTGACGAATGTGACGTAGAGGTAGTGGGCCGCGACGATAAGTGTGAGCGGGCCCCAGAGGAAAATCACGGTGAAGGGAAGTACGATGTTGAGCTTTGCGTCAGGCTCAAGACCGCGCCACAGGAAGTCGACAAGGCTGGAGACCACGACGACGCAACAAACCAGCAAGAACGCGACCAGACCGACATAGAGTGCTGCAAGTGGCACAAGCGAGATGGGATGCCGGCTAACGAAATCCAGATAGGCTCGATGGCGATCCCGCGCGGAATGCCATTTTTTGCTTATCCACCGGCCCGCAGCCATAGAGGAGTACCTCCGCTTCCCCGGCAGAATGTACCAACTGCTTGCTTTTTGCACCTCGCCAACTATCCGGCGCGCTGAACCACCGCCACATTTATCGTGCTCCTCAAGCTGAAGCCGATGGACTCGTAAAGCCTTATCGCGCCGGTGTTTGTGGCAAAGGCGTGCAGGTACGGGATTTCGCCGCGTACGAAAATCTGATTGGCCACGAACACGGACAACAGCCGGCCAAGGCCAGCGCCACGAAAATCGGGGTGCGAGCAGACGCCGCTGAGTTCGGTATAGCCCGGCTGCTTCATGCGCTCGCCGGCCATCGCCACCAACCTGCCCTCGACCTTCACGCCCCAGAAGGCGCCGAGGCTCAAGGCCCTGATGTGAACGGGCCGGGCTTGGTGAGCGATGCCAGGGCCAGCATTTCGGCCGTGTCGTTACGTGTCAGGGGCTGGACGCGCTCGTCCGAAACGGTCTGCAATGGCGCGCCGGCGACCATCTGCACAGCGTCGGCGGTCGAGATCGCCGCGAGGCCCGACGGAAGAACAATGGTGTCGGCTTGCGCCATGATGACGCTCTCATCAGGGCCAACGAGTTCGCCGAGCGCCTGCAGGCTTGCGGCGTCGTCGGCAGCGGTGGCGGCAAACAGGGCGATGGACGGGGAATAGCGCCTGGCAAGCTTGCCGCCTTGCGCGAAGGCCTGATGCCGCGTCTCAAGCGCGCTCCAGACGGGTCGGTCGAGAACATGTTTCATTGCACGGCGCCCTTTTTGACACGACGATCGAGCGGGGCTGTGGCCAGCCCATCCTCGATGGCAGCGAGTTGATCGAGAAGCGGCCCGGAAAGATCCCGGCACAGATCCGCGACGGCGTTCTCGATGCGTGGCCACACATCCCGTTTCGCGACATCGACCAGGCGCTGGCCCTTGCCGGTCAGCGAGACCATCCGCCGCCGCTGGTCATCTTGCGACTGAATGGTTTCGACCAGCCCCAGCTCGGCCAGAAGCGACACGCTTCTTGTCACGCCCGGCTGTGTCAGCCCGAGCGATTGCGCCAGCTCGCCGACGGCCAGCGGTCCCAGCCTGTCGAGTGCGGCCAGCAGGGGGTACTGGCTCGATTGAAGCGGAACCTCCAGGCCATCGAGCAGCTGTTGTGCATCGGCCTGCAATTGCTCGCCAATGCGCTTCAGCCGGCTGCCCAAGCAGAGATAACCAAGAGACCGGATAACGTCTTCCATCATCATTCCGCGATAAATTGTAACATGTTATATAACATGGCATGCAAATTGTCAAAAGCCGCCGTATGCTTGGCGTCCGCCTCTGCGATCAAATCAGCGTGACACGCCCGAGGGCCGAGAAGAGCCGGCGATCCGCCTGGCGATCGCATTGCCCAAGATGGCGGCATTGGCGAAGCAGCCGCGGATGCTCGGCCGCATGCCGGTGAACCACAGGCCGGGCAGTTTCGGATCGGCTTCGCCGCCATTGAAGAGCGGGACGCCCTTGCTGTCGAGCACGCCGAGATTACCGACCATGCGCTCCAGACCGGTGCGGTAGCCTGTTGCGGCAATGACGATATCGGGATCGATCAAGCTGCCATTGGCCAGGATCACGCCGTCGCGGGTGAACTCGCGTATCGCCGGCACCACGACGATCTTGCCCGATTTGATGGCGTCGACGGCGCCGTCATCCGCGGCGATCGCGGTGTAGTCGGAGGTCAGGCGGCTGGCGCCGCCCGACGGCGCGGGCGGCATGCCGAATTTGGTCAGATCGCCGAAAACCAGGCGCTGCGTCGCGGCGATCGCCGCATCGGCGACGCGCAACGGCAAGCGCGCCATGAGCGGCGAAAGCCGGTGCACGGCGATCTTGCCGATCCGCTTGGGCAGGAGGGCTGGGCCATTGCGGGCCGACAGCCAGAGAGAAGCCGTGTCCACGCCGGCGAGATGATTGAGGGCGTCGAAACCCGAATTGCCCGCGCCGACGACCAGCACCTTCTTGCCGGCATAGGACTTGGCGTCGCCAAAATCCGCCGAATGGATGATCCGGCCGGCGAAGGCCTCTATGCCCTTCCACTGCGGCGTGAAGGGCTCCTTGTCGCGGCCGGTGGCGACGACGACATGGCGCGCCAGGCGCGAGCCGGTGCTGGTGCGCACGGCCCAGTGGTCGCCCCGGAACACGATGGTCTCGACGGCGACGCCAAACTCCACCGGCAGCCGGTTCGCCTCGCGGAAATCGTTCATATGGCGGATAACGACGCTCTTGGGTGGAAAGGCTGGCGTATCCCCGGGATAGGAAAGGCCGGGCAGCGCCGAGAGATCGCGATGGGTGTTGAGATGCAGCTGCTGGTGCCGCCGATGCCAGGGCTCTGCCAGCCGGCTCTCCTTTTCCAGGATTGCCACCGGCACGCCGGCCTTGATCAAAGCCTGCGCGACAGCCAGTCCGGCGGCGCCGGCGCCAATGACGATCGCCGGCTCGACTGCCACCACCTGCTCCATCATCGGTCCGGTCGTCGTATCAGCCATTCACTCTTAAAACCCATCCACCACCCCAGCATCCCGACAAGGTCGCAGGACGCTGTAACCGTTTGATCGCGCGCAAACCCATACAGCAGATCGGTGCCGATTGCCGAGGCCTGCGCCGAGCCGCTTGCGCTCCGGAGCATTCCGCCGCCAGGTGCAAACAACTCTCATCGCGGAAATGCGGCCAAAACAACGACGTGGAGCGGATTATCCGCTTCTGCCCGAAACCATGCAGCCCTATATGGCATATCGGCGGCATCGGCGATAATCAGGTCGCGGCAATGTGATTGATTCGAGTTCCGGGGGGCTGGCGGATCTCGTTACCGACGCAGGAATTCGAAACCGCAGCGATTTCGGCTTCCCGCGAAAAATCAAGACGCCGTGGCGCGTCCAGCGTGTCGAAAGGCACGTCGCGCCACAGACCGCACGCGGAATCTCGACCATGGCCTCCTTGCGGATCTATTTCGACAAAATCCTCGAGGGCGCCTCGCCCAAGGTCGAGCGCCAGGCGCTGACGCATGTCGAACGCCTGGCGATTGTCCGCCGCCATGGCGACTTCTCGCTCGCCTATTCCAGTGCCGTACAGCACAAGCTGTCCTATTTCGGTGACGCCGACGGCTACATCGCCTTCGGCACCAAGATGAAACATCATTTCGCGCTCGGCGACCCGGTGGCGGCGCCGGCCCGGCGGCCCGACTACATCAGGCGCTTCGTCGAGACCGCCGGTGACCCGTGGTTCGTGCAGATCGGCGAAGACACCGCGCGCGTGCTGGCCGGACTCGGCTACAAGGTCAACCGGCTGGGTATCGACACAAGCCTTGTCCTGCCCGCGCATGATTTTTCCGGCAAGCGCAACGAGACCGTGCGCTATTCCGAGCGCTGGCTGCTGAAGAAGGGCTTCTCCTTCGAAGAAGACAAGCGGACGGTCTTCCTCGACGAGATCGCCCGGCTTTCCGAAAACTGGCGCGGCGACCGCATCGTCAAGCGCTGGGAGATGGGTTTTCTCAACCGCCCGTTCTACGATCAGCTCGGCTCCGACATGCGCCGCTTCGTCCTGCATGGACCCGATGGCGAGCTGATTGCCCTGCTTGATTTCGATCCGCTGTTCCGCGACGGCAAGGTCATCGGCTACACCACGGCCTTCAAGCGCAAGCATATCGACGCCTCACCGCATGCCGAGATCGGCCTGACCAAATTCGCCGTCGACCGGTTTCGCGAAGAGGGCATGTCGGTGGTGACGCTTGGCCTGTCGCCGCTTGTCGACGTGGGCCCAAGCGGATTTGCCGAAAGCGAGTTCTGGCGCAACGCTTTCCAGCGCGCCTACGATTCGCCCTGGGTCAACCGCCGCCGGTTCAACCTGCAGGGCCAGGCGGCGTTCAAGCGCCGTTTCCACGGCGTGGAAGAGCCGGTCTACATCGCCTTCCGCAAGGGGACCTATATCGAGATGCTGGGGCTGCTGCGACTGGTCAAGGCAATTTGAACTCTACAGGACTTGGGTTCCTCGCCCTCACTCCCGTCTACGCTATGCAAACATTTTCTGTGATTTGCGTAACTGATCGGCCCGAGGCTTGATTGCCACGTGGTTCCCCCAATCCGTCGCTGCTTCGCAGCGCCACCTTTCCCCCCTCCGGAGGGAAAGGAATTGCTGGACGAGCGTTGACGGCAGAAGCTTGGCGCCTTTCCTCTACCCCGTCGATCGGGGGAGAGGTGGCTCGGCGAAGCCGAGACGGAGTGGGGGTCGACCAGCGCAGCATAAGACAATGCATGCGCAAAGCTGCCATGCACGCTATCGCCAAAGACCGGCCGCGTCAGTTCCGCAGCCGATACCCCGTCCGGAAAATCCAGGCGACGATCGCGATGCAGACCGCCAGGAAGACGACGGTCATGCCAAGGCTGATGCCGACCGAGACGTCGGACTTGCCATAAAAGCTCCAGCGGAAGCCGCTGATCAGATAGACGACCGGATTGAACAGCGTCACGGTGCGCCAGATGCCGGGCAGCATGTTGATCGAATAGAAGCTGCCGCCGAGGAAAGTCAGCGGCGTGATGATCAGCAGCGGCACCAGTTGCAGTTGCTCGAAACTCTTCGCCCAGATGCCGATGATGAAGCCGAACAGGCTGAAGGTCACCGCCGTCAGCACCAGGAAGGCGACCATCCAGAACGGATGCAGGATGGTGAGCGGCACGAACAGCGAGGCGGTGGCGAGGATGATCAGGCCGAGGATGATCGACTTGGTCGCCGCACCGCCGACATAGGCGATGACGATCTCCAGATAGGACACCGGCGCCGACAAAAGCTCGTAGATCGAGCCGACGAATTTCGGGAAATAGATGGCGAAGGAAGCGTTGGAGATCGACTGCGTCAGCAGCGACAGCATGATCAGCCCCGGCACGATGAAGGCGCCGTAGCTGATGCCGTCGATCTCGGTGATGCGCGAGCCGATGGCCGAGCCGAAGACGACGAAATACAACGATGTCGAAATGACCGGCGAGACGATGCTCTGCAGCACGGTGCGGAAGGCACGTGCCATTTCCATCCGGTAGATCGCCCAGACTGCGCGCAGGTTCATGCGTCTTTCCTCACCAGGTTGACGAAGATCTCCTCGAGCGAGCTGTTTTGCGTGTCGATGTCGCGGAACTGGATGCCTGATGCCTCGAGGTCGCGGATCAGCGAGGCGACGCCCGGCCGCTCGGCCTGGTTGTCATAGGTGTAGGTCAGCTGCCCGCCATCCGGCGACAGCTCCAGCGCATAGTGCGAAAAGGCCTCCGGGATGGCCGTCAGCGGAGTGCGCAGTTCCAGCACCAGCCGCTTGCGGCCGAGCTTGTGCATCAGCTCGGCCTTGTTCTCGACCAGGATGATTTCGCCGCGGTTGATGACGCCGACGCGGTCGGCCATCGCCTCGGCCTCCTCGATATAGTGGGTGGTGAGGATGATGGTGACGCCATCCTCGCGCAACCGTCGCACCATCTCCCACATGTCCTGGCGCAGCTCGACGTCGACGCCGGCGGTCGGCTCGTCGAGGAACAGGATGCGCGGCTCGTGCGACAGCGCCTTGGCGATCATCAGCCTGCGCTTCATGCCGCCCGACAGCGTGATCGCCTTGGCGTCCTTCTTGTCCCACAGCGAGAGGTCGCGCAGCACCTTCTCGACGAAGCCATGATTAGCCGGCTTGCCGAACAGGCCGCGACTGTAGTTGACGGTCGCCCAGACGCTCTCGAAAGCGTCGATGGTCAGCTCCTGCGGCACCAGGCCGATCAGGCTGCGCGCGGCGCGGTAGTCCCTGGAGATGTCGTGACCGTCGACGGTGACGGTGCCGGTCGAGCGGTTGACGATGCCGCAGACGATCGAGATCAGCGTCGTCTTGCCGGCGCCGTTCGGCCCGAGCAAAGCAAAGATCTCGCCGCGCTGGATGTCGAGATTGACTTCCTTGAGCGCGGTGAAGCCGGTGGCGTAGGTCTTGGAGACCCCGGAAATGGACAGGATGGAGGGCATGGGCTGAAAACGGCTGCCTGAAAGAGGTCCCCTGATATAGGCCGAATGTCGGTGCGCGCAACCGGAAGTCAATGGCGCTGCTGACAGTTCTGGACAGCCACAGCAGGGAACGGCTGGAGATGTGCCGCATGAACCGGTAAAATTGTCCTGTGGCGTTAAGCCTCGCGGCAGGACGCCGCTTTGACCTGAACCCGCTTCGGCCTACTCTTCGCCAGTACTTTCAGCAGCCGGAGCCCGCCATGGACCCGCTCATACTGTCGCGCATCCAGTTCGGCGCGAATATTTCGTTTCATATTCTGTTTCCGACGATCACCATTGCACTTGGCTGGGTGCTGCTGTTCTTCAAGCTGCGCTACAACGCGACCAACGATTCCGCATGGATGCGGGCCTATTTCACCTGGGTGAAGGTGTTCGCGCTGTCCTTCGCCATGGGCGTGGTCTCCGGCGTCACCATGAGCTTCCAGTTCGGCACCAACTGGCCGGGCTATATGGAAAAGGTCGGCAACATTGCCGGGCCGCTGCTGGCCTACGAGATCCTCACCGCCTTCTTCCTCGAGGCGGCCTTCCTCGGCATCATGCTGTTCGGCTTCCGCCGTGTGTCCAACCGCGTCCATACGCTGGCGACGGTGCTGGTCGCCGGCGGCACCACGCTGTCCGCCTTCTGGATCATCGCGCTGAATTCCTGGATGCAGACGCCGGCCGGCTTCGAGATGATTGACGGCAAGGCGCATGCCGTTGACTGGTGGGCCATCGTCTTCAACCCGTCCATGCCCTACCGCCTCGTCCACATGCTGCTCGCTTCGGGCCTGACGGTGTCGTTCCTCATCGCCGGCCTGTCGGCGCTGCGCTATCTCAACGGCGACCGCTCGGAATCGATGTGGAAAGCGCTGCGCACCGGCGTCTTCACGGCCGCGATCCTGATCCCGATCCAGATCCTTGCCGGCGACCAGCACGGGTTGAACACGCTGGAACACCAGCCGCAGAAGATCGCCGCCATGGAAGCCAACTGGACCACCGGCCCCAACGTGCCACTGGTGCTGTTCGCGCTGCCCGACGAGGCCGCCAAGGAGAACAAATTCGAGATCGCCATTCCCGACGGCGCCAGCCTGGTGCTGCGGCACTCGACCAGCGGCGTGGTGCCCGGCTTGGATGCCTATCCCGGCAACCATCCGCCGGTCTTTCCGCTGTTCTGGAGTTTCCGCATCATGGTCGGCACCGGGCTTTTGATGCTCGCCGTCTCGTGGTCGGCCGCCTTCTTCCTTAAGCGCCGGCACAGCCTGCCGAAGCCGCTCGCCATGCTGATGGTGCCGATGGCGCTGTCGGGCTGGCTGGCGACGCTGGCCGGCTGGTACACGACCGAGATCGGCCGCCAGCCCTGGCTGGTCACCGGCGTGCTGAAAACCGCCGACGCCGTCGGCCCGGTGGCGGGCAGTCATGTCGCGCTGACGCTTGCCGTCTATCTCATCCTCTACCTGCTGCTGCTGATCGCCTATCTCGGCGTGCTGGTGCATCTGGCACTGAAGGCAGCCAAGGATGGCGACACCTCACCGCTGCCAGGGGTGATGAAGGCGGCGTTGTCGCAGCCGGCTGCAGGCGAGTGAGGAATGGTCCGCGCAGCGGGCGAAAAGCCAACGATTTGGCTTTTCGAATGACGAACGCCCGGAGCCATAGCGAAGGGCAGAGGCCGCAATGATAGGGATGATGTCTCAATGACCTTCGACTGGCCTACCGCTCTCCCCCTCATCTTCGCCGGCCTGATGGGCCTCGCCATCCTGATCTACGTCATCCTCGACGGTTTCGACCTCGGCATCGGCATCCTGTTCGCCGCGGCCGAGGACAGCGAGCAGGATACGATGATCGCGGCGATCGGTCCGTTCTGGGATGCCAACGAGACCTGGCTGGTGCTGGCCGTCGGCCTGCTGTTGGTCGCCTTTCCGATGGCGCATGGCGTCATCCTCACCGCGCTCTACATTCCGGTCTTCGTGCTGTTGGTCGGCCTGATCCTGCGCGGCGTCGCTTTCGATTTCCGCGCCAAGGTGCCGAGCGGCAAAAAGCATCGCTGGAACCGCATTTTCTTCCTGGGTTCCGTCATCGCCTCGCTGGCGCAGGGCTATATGCTGGGCGTCTATGTGCTCGGCCTCGATGTCGGCTTCGGCGGCATGGCGTTCGGCGTGCTGGTGGCGTTCTGCCTGGCCGCGGCCTACGCGGCGATGGGTGCTGCCTGGGTGATCTACAAGACCGAGGGCGAGTTGCAGAAGAAGGCGGTGCGCTGGCTGCGCACCGCGCTGGTGCTGACCGCGCTCGGCATGGCGGCGGTGTCGCTGGCGACCCCCTTCGCCAGCCCGCGCATCTTCGACAAATGGTTCGTCTGGCCGGAAATGCTCTATCTCTCGCCGCTGCCGATCCTGTCGGCGCTGCTGTTCCTGTGGCTGTGGCGGCAGACTTTCCATCTGCCGAAGCCCGACGACCGCCATGCGTTGATGCCGTTCCTGACGCTGGCCGCCATCTTCGTGCTCGGCTTTGCCGGTCTTGCCTGGTCGTTCTACCCGTTCGTGGTGCCCGACAAATTGACCATCTGGCAGGCGGCGTCGGCGACCGAAAGCCTGGCCATCATCCTGGCCGGCACCGTGGTCGTGCTGCCGATCATCATCTTCTATTCCTTCTATGCCTATCGGGTGTTCGGCGGGAAGGCGACGGACCTGACCTACGACTGAGCCGCCGCAACCGTCTTCAGATCAGTCCGCTCGCGCGCGCGGCGGCGGAGGCCTCGCCGCGCGAGACGGCGTCGAGCTTGCCCAGCACCGCCGAGACGTGGTGATCGACCGTCTTGGGTGAAATGGCGAGATGCTCGGCGATGCGCTTGTTGGACAGGCCGCGCTCGATCAGCTGCAACACCTCCATCTGGCGCTGGGTGAGGCCGGCGCTGTTGGCGCGCGTGGTGCGGCGCGGTCCCCGGGCGATGTGGATGACGCCGTTTTGCCGCATGATGTCGCGCACGTGGCTTGCGACCGGCCGGGCGCCGAGCGCCTCGAGGATGTCCAGCGCCGCACGCTGCGCGGCCTCGTCGCCCTGGGTGAGCGCCAGCGCGCGTTCGTAAGGCGCGTTCAGATCCGCCCACGCGTCCGCAGCCCCCTGCCAGTCACCAGCCAGCAGCATCCGGTAGGGCGCGGCCATGCCTGTCGTGTCGCCAGGATCGATATCGGGCGCCAGCATTTGCCGCCAGCCGGCCAGTTCGGCGAAGACCGCCCGCGTCGGCGACAGGCTCTCGGCAAGGCCGATCAGCCGCAGTGCCTCGTCCTTGTCCGCTTCCCCGAGCCAGGCCTGCTCGGCGATCACGGCCGCGTAGGCCAACAGGCGCTGCAGTTCGGCGCCCTTTTCCAGGAATTGCTTCGTCTCCGCCAGCAGCGGCTCGGCGGAGGGATCGCCACGACGCACCCTTAGCCGCGACAGCGCCACAAGGGCTGGATAGCGCACGAGGGCGGCGGCATGCGTGCCGGTGATGACTTCGAGCGCCTCGGCGCCGGCTTCGTCCCACCGGCCATGGCGCAGCAGCAATTGCGCCCGCACGCCGCGCATATAATCGCGCCAGGTCGCCAGATCATTCTCGACGCAATAGTCGATGCCGCGATCGAGGAAGGACTGGGCCTCGGAATATTCCAGCTGGTTCATGCCGCTGCAGGCGCAGTTGGTGAAGGCACGCGCGGCGTGTTCCTGGAAGTTTTGCGCCAGCGCGATTTCGAGGCTGCGGGCAAGGTGCAGCCGCCCGCTGTCCTGATCCAGCCACTGCTCGGCGGCGCCGACATTGTTGAGCGCGTGGCAGACAATGTCCGGCCGGTTCGCCGCTTCGGCGAGCTCGATTGCCCTGGCGCCCAGCGACAAGGTCTCGTCGAGCCGTTCGGCCAGCATCGCCAGCTGCGAGAGATTGGAATAGGCCATGGCCAGCTCCGGCCCGGCCGGCGCGGACTCAAGCAGCGCCACCGCCTCTGCGCCGAACGTGTCGGCGGCCTGGCGATCGCCCATCAGATAGGCAAAACGCGACAGGCAGCGAAGGCTGTCGCCCTCCTTCAGCACATTGCCCAGGGCCTGATGCAGCGCGCGCGCCTGCTCCTGCGCCTTGATCGCCTCGTCGATGCGGCCGATCAGATGGCACTCGAAGGCATAGTGCTCGTAAAGCCCGGCACGCTCTTCTTCCGGCAAATTATCGGCCTGGCGCAGGGCGACCTCGTAGTAGCCGGCGGCGTCGCGATGGGCGCCGACGCGGGAGGCCTCGCGGGCGGCGACCGGTGCCAGCTCGCGCACCGTCTCCAGATTGTGCGCCTCCACCGCGTGATGGACCAGCCGAGCGGTGGCGATGTCGCCCCTTTCGAGCAGCGCCGACAGCGCGCGCTGGTTGAATTCCCGCCTGTGGCTGGTCGTCAGCATCGTCTCGATGGCCCGGCGGGCGATCTCGTGGCGGAAGGCGTAGGCATCGCCGAGGTCGTCGAGCAGTCCATTGGCGACGCATTCGGCCAGCTGGCCGGCGCTGGCCACGCCGCACAGGCCGGTCAAGGCCCAGGCGTCGGCGCGCCTGGGAAACACCGAGACGGCGTCGAGCATCGCGCGGGCGCCGGCCGACAGGCGTTCGGCGCGCGCCAGCACCGCATCGCGCACGCTGGCCGGCAGCGCCGTTTCGTTTTCGGCGCTCAACAGTTCGGTGACGAAAAAGGCGTTGCCGGCGGTCGCCCGGTAGATGGCATCGCCATCGCGGCCGGCGCCGGCGGCAAGCGACAGCACCGCCGCTTCGCTGAGCAGCGGCACGTCGATGCGCGCGACATTGCCGGCCGGGATTTCACCCAGCGCCCGGCGCACGCGCATCTGGCCTTCGCTGCGATCGGTGCGCGCCGTCAGGAGCAGGAGGATGTGGGTGTTGGCGATGCGCCGGCCGAGAAAGCGGACGAAGTCGAGCGTCGCGTCATCGGCCCAGTGCAGGTCCTCGATGACCAGCAGAGTCAGCCGGGTCCTTGTCTCGAAGACGTCGAGCGCATCGGAAAACAGCGGCAGCCGTTCTCCCCGGCGCGCGGCGACCGCCTGCGGCATCGCCCATTGCGCCTCGCGGGCGAGATCGTAGAGCGGCCCGAGCGGATCGGGAATCGACAGGTCCTCGCAGGCGCTGCGGAAGATGCGCGCGCCATCGGCAACTGAGCCGACGAACGCCTCGACAAGCGCCGATTTGCCGGCGCCCGCCTCGCCAGACAGCGCCGCGACATGGCCGCAGCCTCGCGCAGCCTCCGAGAGAAATCCGCCCAACTGCTCCAGCTGTGTCTGCCGTTCCAGAAGCATCGTCATACGCTCAACAGGGATTGTGTTTCGGCGTTTCCCCAGACATCCGCCACGAGCGTCCGGGACCATGACCGGAAATGTGACCCTCCACACATTCCAGTGCTACCTCACACATAACGTCGCCATTATAGGGAATCTTCCCACAAAACATAGGGAAAGGCTCCGATGCGCGCCGTCGGCGAGCATGATCAATGTCCAGCCGCGCTCAAATCGAGCGTGAAACAGTGGAAAAGGGAACTTGATATGCCTCGCTATGTGGTTGAACGCACATTTCCCAACGGCCTCAGCGTGCCGATGAACGATGCCGGCGCCGACGCGCTGGGCGGTGTCATCATGCGCAATGCGGAGAAGGGCGTGACCTGGGTGCAATCCTTCGTATCGCCCGACAAGAAGCAGAGCTTCTGCATCTATGATGCGCCCTCGCCCGAGGCGATCCGCAGCACGGCCCAGAAAAACGCCCTGCCGGTCGACAAGATCACGGAGGTGCGGGTCCTTGACCCTTACTTTTATCGTTGATCCCGACAATGACCATCCAACTGCCCTTCGCGGCGATGGCCGCTTGCCTGACAACGCGTCCAGCGCGGTGTTGGCGGGTTCGAGACCAGTCGGACGAGGCCCGTTACTGGGCCGGATTCTCCGGCGGCTTGCCTCGCTGCTGTTCGCACCATTGCGCAAGAACCGGCGCCGGTTGCCTCCGCAGGACGATTATCTGAGACGCGACATCGGCCTGCCGGAGCTCGAGGAGCTGCCGCACTACTGGGATTTCACCCGGTACCACTGACAGCCATCGACTTCGCAGCGGGAGCGGCTGCTTCCGCGCATCAACAACGAGGAGAGAAAATGAACATCCATCTGTGGACCAAGCACCTCATCAACCTGTCGATCCTGTCGATCGCGGCCACGGCGGCGAATGCCAATGGCACCGGCACGCTGGATGAGAAGGTGCGGGCAGCCAACAGCCGTTTCGAGAATGTGGCGACGGCCACCGCCGAAGGCTACGCGCCGATCCCTTGCGCCAGCGGCATCACCGGCGGCGCCATGGGCATTCACTATGTCAACGCGGCCTACCTGAAGGACGATGCCGTCGATCTCGCGAAGCCGGAAGCGGTGATGTACGAGCCGATGGCGGACGGCACGCAGAAGCTGGTGGCGGTGGAGTACATCACGTCGAAAGGCCCGGCTTCGCTCGAAGGACAGCTGTTCAACTTCAACAGCACCCCCAACCGTTATGGCCTGGGCGCCTTCTATGAGCTGCATGTCTGGGCCTGGAAGAAGAACCCGACGGGCACCTTCGCCGACATGAACCCTGATGTGTCGTGTGATGCGATGAAGGCGATGTAGGCGCAAATCTCCCCCCTCGAGGGGGAGATTTCGCCGAAGGCGACAGAGGGGGTCGCCGCGCGTGAAGCGCCAACTTCCTTCTGTCGCAGGAGGCCGAGCCCGGTCGAACCGACCCCCTCTGGCCTGCCGGCCATCTCCCCCTCAAGGGGGAGATAACCAAACCTCAATTGCTCGCCGACAGCACCAGCACCGGCTTGTCGCTGTACAGCGCCGGGAACAGCTGCTTCAGGTTCGCCACCTTAGGCAGGTCGTTGTAGACGATGTAGGGATAGGTCGGGTTCAGCGTCAGAAAGTCCTGGTGGTAGTTCTCGGCCGGGTAGAAGGTCTTGCCGGTCTCGATCGTGGTGACGATCGGTGCCGGATAGAGCTTGGCCTTGTCGAGCTGGTCGATATAATTCTGCGCGATCTTCTTCTGCGCGTCGTTTTCGGCAAAGATCGTCGAGCGGTACTGCGTGCCGGAGTCCGGTCCCTGGTAGTTCAGCTGCGTCGGATTGTGGGCGACCGAGAAATAGACCTGCAGCAGCTGGCCGTAGGTGACCTTCGAGGGATCGTAGGTGATCTCGACGGATTCGGCATGGCCGGTGCGGCCGGTGCCGACGGTTTCGTAGACGGCGTCGTCCTTGGCGCCGCCGGTGTAGCCGGAGACAGCCTTGCTGACGCCCTTGACGTGCTGGAACACGCCCTGCACGCCCCAGAAGCAGCCGCCGGCGAAGATTGCCGTCTCGCTGCCCGCAGCCGCCTTTTCGTCCAGCGCCGGCGGCGGGATGACCACGGCGTCTTCCGCCGAGACGGCCGGCGTCAGCCAGAAGGCGGCGCCGGTGGCGGCCAGGGCAAGTGCGGCGAGCGCGCCCCGGACAAAGCCGGTCGAACGGTTCTTGATATCGGTCATGGTTGCACTCCTCATGGCTTGCATAGGGATCAGTCTATTGGATCAGCTACGATGGCGCGATCCGTGAGTTGCGCGACGGGCTCACATTCGTGTGCGCCTTTCAAGAACTGTCCCCGGCTGGACAGCGAGCCCGCCAGGGACAGAAGGCCACGACCAATGTCAGTTGGCCGGAGCCGTGGCATCCGCCGCCGGCTTCATCGCATCGGTGGCCGGTTTCATAGCGTCAGCGGCAGGCTTCATGGCGTCCGTTGCGGGCTTCATCGCGTTGGTGGCCATCGGGTCGGCAGGCTTCATCGCGTCCGCCGCGGGCTTCATTGCATCCGCCGGTTTCATGGCATCCGTGGCCGGTTTCATGGCGTCGGTCGCCATCGCATTGGCCGGCTTCATGGCGTTGGTCGTGTCGTCGGCACGGGCGTCGGCGACGAAAACGGCGGCCGAAAGAGCGAAGGCGAGCGCCGGCAGGGTCAGGTACTTGGTCATGGTAGTCTCCTTGGGTTTTGGCGCGCGGAAGCGGGCCGGGTAATGCGTTGCCGCTGCATGCGGCCCCGCGCGAAGGGAAAGAAAAATCAGTTGGTCGCGGCGGCGAGGATCGGTCCGCCGCCCGGCGATTGCACCAGCACGGCGGTGCTGAAGCCACTGGGCGCGGCGGGCAGCGCATAGGCGGTGGCGTCGCCGGTCCAGCTGCCGAGTTTTGTCAGCGCATGCACCACATTGGCATGCGGTAGGGTGCGGCCGGTGTTTTCGCCGCGCGCCACCGGCACCTGCACGACGCCCTTGGCATAGCGCACCAGCCAGACATCGGCCTTGCCGCCCGGGGCGGCGCCGGCGCCGATCGCGACCTTGCCGCCGTCGAGCGACAGCGAGGGGCCGCCGGTCTTGGCCGTCGCGGAAATCAGATGCTCGATCTCACCCGGTGCGGCGCCGACGACATCGGCATGGCCGTTGACCACCACTTGCGGCGTGAACGGGCCGTCATGGCCGAGCGGCGGCTCGTAGGACACCTGGCGCTGGGTGAACTCCTGTTTGCCGAACGTGTCCTTCCAGCCGAGATAATCCCAGTAGGTGACGTTGAAGGACAGCGCCAGCACGCCGGGCTGGTCCTTGACCTTGATGAGATTGGCGTTGGCCGGCGGGCAGGAGGAGCAGCCCTGGCTGGTGAACAGCTCGACGACGCTGAGCGGCTGCGCGGCAGCGGCGCTGAGCGAGGCGGCGAGCGCAAGAGCGCCCAGGCTGGACAATGCGGCGAATGTTCTGGCTCTCGACATCGGCTGGCTCCGTGTGGGACGGCGCTCAGATGCGCCGGTCATTCCCCCACTTCGCTGCCGTTTGCCGCTTCGTTACAGCGCTCACCGGTTTGTGATCACGGCACCAGACTTATGCGCGCGGCCCAAAACGCCACAGTGAGGTGTAGTGCATGATCGGCCGCTCAAAAATTGCGCCTTCGGCGACAAATCGCTTTCCTGCATCCAGCATGGGCTGGAAGGTATCGAGCTGCCTGGCGTGCTCCAGCGTATCCCAGACACTGGTGTTGATGAGCGACAATGTCGCCTCGTCGGCGCCGGCGTAGAAGGTGAGCAGCCCTGGCATGGCCTCGATGCCGGGCCGAAGATCTGCCTCGGCCTCCAGCATCATCTCTCGCAACAGCGCGAACTTCGTGGCATCGCAGCGCAAGATGGACACACGCAGCACGGGGTCTGACATCGCATTCTTCTCCAGGAGCTGACGCACCGCACGCTAGAGCAATTCCAGGAAAAGTGTGAGCGGTTTTCCGTCAGGAATTGCGTCAAAACAGAGAGTTAGAGCGGTTCGCCGTTTCCATGAAACGGTGAAACGCTCTAGGCTATGCCGACCCAGGCCCGCAAGGCGCCTCTTCCTTCTCCCCTTGTGGGAGAAGGTGGATCGCCGCGCAGCGGCGAGACGGTTGAGGGGTGTTCCAGCGAAGTGAGACGTCGGCGTTCCCTGGAGCACCCCTCATCCGTCGCCTTCGGCGACACCTTCTCCCACAAGGGGAGAAGGGAAAACCGCGCCCCTAACGCCAGGGCTGGAGGCTGGCGCTCTACGCGCGCCCCTGTCGCCTTCGGCGACATCTCCCCCTCGAGGGGGGCGATCGGCAGTTCCAGCCTTACTGCGTCAGCGCTGTGTCCGAGGGCCGCTTGTTGAAGTCGCACTTGCCGGTGACGTTGTAGAAAAAGTCGGCATTTGAGGACGGAGTCGGCACCGTTGTGCCACCATCTTCCCAGGCTTGATAGCTGGTGACGCCACAAGGCACGATGGCGAAGATGTCGACCTTCGTCCCGGTCGCGGTCTCGACCAGGGAGTTCGCGTCCACCCCGCTATAGAGTCGGTTGGAGGTGCTTGCATCGTCCGATGTGAGGTATTGCGGGTTGCCCGATGGCACGTACATCTGCAGAGAGAGGCCACCCATCTGGCTGACATCGATCGCCGCGCCAGCGCCGTTGGCCGGATACATGGTGTCGACGCAGGTTGTCGAGTATTTCCTGCTGCCACTGGTCTGGAGGATCGCACCTGCGGGCAAACCGGTGAAAGTGGTCACGCTGACGGTGGCGCAAACTTGCGACTGGACGAGCGTCTTGATGTCTGCGCCACCATTGTTGGTGATCGTATACACGTTCGTGGTGCCGTAGCCCTTCGGATCCCCGAAGCCGTTATAGGTATACTCGATAGACATCAGCGGCTTGGCCGCCGTCGCTCCAAATTGGGTGCCGTAGAGCGTCATCGTCTTGTTCCACCAGCCCGACACCTTGGAGATCTTGAAGGTCGCATTGACCAGCGCCGGCGGCTTGCTGACCGCCGCCACGACGGCAACCGGCACGGAGTCGATCCTGGCGATCTTCATGAAGATGGTCGGCATGGAGAAAGTTGCCGTGGCCTGGCCGGTGGCGGCGGCGGTGGTGGTACCAGCCACAAAATTGTTCAGCGTCGCAGTGCCCTGGCCACCATTGGCGATGAAGGAATCCTGCAGCGCCGTCTGGCGCTGCGCCAGCGTCGAGGTGGTGTCCATGGTGGTGATCGACAGCAGCGCGGCATCCAGCGCCTGCTGCTGGTTGGACCGGGTTTGGATCGCGCTGGTATAGTCGACCGAAAAGCCGACCGCGGATATGATCGGCAGCAGAGTGAGAAAGAACAATGGCATCATCGAGCCGCGGCGCGACCCCAGGAACCTGACTACAACCCCCCGCATTTCCTGCCCTTTCAATAGAATATCCTGCAGGGCTAACATACAGGTTGCAAATTATGCTCTAACGCGTTTGGTTAAAATTTATCGATATTCCGGCGATCCGGCCGAAACGGTCGCCAAAGGCCGCCGCTTGCCGCCGCTTGCCGCCCCTGCTAAAGCGCCCGCCATGAGCACGCCCCTCGACCACATCCGCAATTTCTCCATCGTCGCCCATATCGACCATGGCAAATCCACGCTTGCCGACCGGCTGATCCAGTCCACCGGCGGGCTGGAACTGCGCGACATGAAGGAGCAGGTGCTGGACTCGATGGATATCGAGCGCGAGCGCGGCATCACCATCAAGGCGCAGACGGTGCGGCTGAAATACCGCGCCAACAATGGCGAGGACTATATCCTCAATCTCATCGACACGCCCGGACATGTCGACTTCGCCTATGAAGTGTCGCGTTCGCTGGCCGCCTGCGAGGGTTCGCTGCTGGTGGTCGACGCGTCCCAGGGCGTCGAGGCGCAGACACTCGCCAATGTCTACCAGGCGATCGACAACAACCACGAGATCGTCGTGGTGCTGAACAAGGTCGACCTGCCGGCCGCCGAGCCGGAGCGCATCCGCGAACAGGTCGAGGAGGTGATCGGCATCGACGCCTCCAACGCCGTGCTGATCTCGGCCAAGACCGGGCTTGGCATTCCCGATGTGCTGGAAGCCATCGTCCACCAATTGCCGCCGCCGCGCGAGGGCGATGCGACCGCGCCCTTGAAGGCGATGCTGGTCGACAGCTGGTACGACGCCTATCTCGGCGTCATCGTCTTGGTGCGCATCATCGATGGCGTGCTGAAAAAGGGCCAGACCATCCGCATGATGGGCACCGGCGCCAAATATCTGGTCGAGCGCACCGGCGTGTTCACGCCGGCCCGCATCAATGTCGACGAGCTTGGCCCGGGCGAGTTCGGCTTCTTCACCGGCTCGATCAAGGAAGTGGCCGACACCCGCGTCGGCGACACCATCACCGAGGACAAGCGCGCCACCGCGCATGCCTTGCCCGGCTTCAAGCCGGCGCAGCCGGTGGTGTTCTGCGGCCTGTTCCCGGTCGACGCCGCCGATTTCGAGGATCTGCGCGCTGCCGTCGGCAAATTGCGCCTCAACGACGCTTCTTTCTCTTATGAGATGGAAACCTCGGCCGCTCTCGGCTTCGGCTATCGCTGCGGCTTCCTGGGCTTGCTGCATTTGGAAATCATCCAGGAGCGGCTGGAGCGCGAGTTCAACCTCGACCTGATCGCCACGGCACCAAGCGTCGTCTACCGGCTGCTGCTCAATGACGGCTCGGTGAAGGAATTGCACAACCCGGCCGACATGCCCGACGTGGTGAAGATTTCGGCGATCGAGGAACCGTGGATCCGCGCCACGATCCTGACCCCCGACGACTATCTCGGCGGCATTCTAAAACTCTGCCAGGACCGGCGCGGCATCCAGGCCGACCTCTCCTATGTCGGCAAACGCGCCATGCTGACCTACGATTTGCCGCTCAACGAAGTGGTCTTCGACTTCTATGACCGGCTGAAGTCGATCTCCAAGGGCTATGCCTCGTTCGACTATCACCTGACCGACTATCGCGAGGGCGATCTGGTGAAAATGTCGATCCTGGTCAATGAGGAGCCGGTCGACGCGCTCTCCATGCTGGTGCACCGCACGGCAGCGGAAAAGCGCGGAAGGCAGATGTGCGAGAAGCTGAAGGAGCTGATCCCGCACCATCTGTTCAAGATCCCGATCCAGGCCGCGATCGGCGGCAAGGTCATTGCGCGCGAAACCATCTCGGCGCTGCGCAAGGACGTGACCGCCAAGTGCTACGGCGGCGACGTCTCGCGCAAGCGCAAGCTGCTGGACAAGCAGAAAGAAGGCAAGAAGCGGATGCGCCAGTTCGGCAAGGTGGATATTCCGCAGGAGGCGTTTATCCAGGCGCTGAAGATGGGGGATTAAGGGGTTCGGCCTTCGGCCGAACGCATCGACCCGGTGGGTCGATGCGAGCGCAAGTCCGGGTGGGAGTTGCCGAAGGCAGCGGGTCCCGCCCCGGGGGTTGCGGCAAACCTCATGACGATTTTAGAAGTATCTCTTCGTCTTTGGAAAATACGTTGTAGATCGTTTGCAACTGCTCCGTGCCGCCTGCTGTCAGCACTGGGGCTATACCGAAAAACATCGGGGAGTCCGACCAAAATCGAATATGGACCCCAAAACTGGTCGAATATGCAATTGCCTGAGCCTCTTCTTGTGTGACATTGGCGAAGACGTTTACATAGATGCCACTCACCATACGCTCGCATCTATTTGAAATATCGATCTTTTTTTCCTCACCGTTTAATACGATCTCGACAAGGCCGAGTGTAGTCAGCTCCTCTTCCCTACCTTGAGCTTCGATCACAGCCCAGAAAAAGAAACCCGCTCCTTTGGTGTGGCCAAGCATAACTTTGTGGTGACCAAAGAGCGAATCTCGTTCTCCGCGCACATAAATCATGTTGGCTTGTGCCTGCACGGTCCAACTGGTATCGGTCGCGCCACCAGTCACTACACCGAGTTTCTTGAGATTGTCCTCGTCGGCGATGAGTATTGAATCGCTACGAACCGACGATGAGAATTCAAGAAAATCAGGAGATACTCCCATATCGACTAAAAAACGGGCAATCTTCGCCGAAAGCACTTGTGACTGACTAACGTCGTCTGGTGACGGGTTTTTGAATGAGAATTGATGAACTCCAAACTCGGATCCTTGTGGAAAGTATCTCAGTCGACCGCCGAGGAAAATCAGAGTTGCAGCACTGATGCATCTACCCGGTAACCGCATCCGGGGTACCATAAGATGCGAAATATCAGAGACTTCATTGGTGTCGAGTAGGTACTTGCCGATTGAAGTCGAGAACCAGCAATCTCTGATCGTTCGTCCGATGATCATCGCTTCTTCGACGTTGCCGCCAATCGAATCGATGTAAACAGTCGTTCGGGGCGGAGGCGCGGATCGATCCACGAATTCGCGAAACTTGACCCCGTCTCCCGCTTGAATGGTTCCGAGGGCGTTGATCGAAAACGACCCGCCAATGGCCCTTTCAAATTCCGTCTGGGGATCGGTAAATTCGAATTGCACAGTCACTCCTGACCAGAAGTATCTTGATCTTTTCGCCGGATCGGGCGGCTTTATCCCCAGAAAGCCCGCGTAGCTACGCGTATCCTTTCATCTGGACTTGTTGCCGCAAGGGAATCGCCATCATAATCAGGCTCCTCCCACGATTCGTAAAGGCAACAATTCAATGGCCTACAAGCATGTTCTCTTGCTTCAGGTCTTCCTGAGGTTCGAAATTGAGCACTGCGACAGGGAAGTTAAAGCTTTGCGACGGGCGCTAGGCCCATCGGCCAAACCATGCATGCATGAGAAACGGCATCTCGCATTCATACTCAAGACAGGCGAGAGGCCGCAGGAACTAGTGGACCGCCTGCGACCCGTTCTGGATGTAGACAACTTTGCCGACTTCACCGCTGTTGCTGTGCTCGGGAATCCGGCGGGCAAACACGGCGGGTTGAACAGCCTCGTCACTCATATCAACGTGGCCTTCGCTACGCTCGATGCGAGCCCAACCAAGTATCTTGAAGAGAGTCAAGTGCTCATCAAACAGCACCTCCGCAAAGGCGCATCGAGTTAGATGCGCGTCGAAGGTTTTCGTATGGGGTAACTTTCTCAGGACCCTGATAGTCCAAATTCCCAAGGACGCCATGCTTGCCTCATGACTTACAGAGGCAGTGTGACTGTTGAAGCTTGCGCGAGCAATTCGCCATTGGTCCTGTCTGGCTTATGCCAAGATAGGATTGTAATCCTATCTTGGCATCTTCGCATTGTCCAGTCGTGCGCGCCCTTGCTGCCGACCTCCGCGCCGCTGCCCGCCGCGGGCTATCCGTTCCTGGTGCTGACTTTTGTCGGGTGGATCTGGACGCTGCTGAAGGGTGGGCAGTGAGCGGGGGCGTAGACCTATCTGGCTTCCTGGTTAAGACAGCTGTGCGGATCAACCGGGTTAACCGGCGGAGGGTTGGTGGGCGGCGCTTCACAGTAGCCGACCGCGATCCGATCGTCCGGCAAGGCGGTGCCACAAAGGCTTGTCATGTCGGCGCCGTCTAGAACTGTGCCATTAAAGACGGCACCTTGCATAAGGGCGCCTTTGAACGACGTTCTTGCGAGCTTAGCGTCCTTGAACGTCGCCTGAACAAGAACTGCGTCGTCGAAATGCACATTGGAGAGAACCGCGCCGTCAAGGTGGGCATCGGTGAGATTTGCCCGATGGAAGTCTACATTCGTCAGGGTCGCGCCCGAGAAATCCGCTTTACGCAGGTCTGCGCTTTCGAAAGACACATCGGTAAGGGCCGTCACCTTTTCGTCAATAGTAAATTCCGCTCGCATAATATTTGTGCGTGCGAACGAGATCCCGGTTAATTTTGCGGATTTAAAATGCACCTGGTAAAGATTCGCCTCAGTAAAGTCGCTGCTCTTAATGTTCGCATTATTAAAGAACACGCCGGCCAAGCAAGCTCCACCGAATTTAATATTTTCTCCCGACGCATTGTAAAACGTGGATCCGGAAAGTTGGCTGCCAATGGGCTCCCCAGTCTCCATGACTGGCACTGCCCAGTTCAGGCCTTTTTCAAAAGAAGCATTGGAGAGCCCAGCATGGGAGAAATCCGCGCCGGAACCATTTATGCCCTGCATACGCGCAAACCGCAGATTGCTTCCATAGAATTTCGTCTTGTAAAAATCCGAGCCTCGCAAGTCGGCGTCTCTGAAATCCGTGTGAGACAAGTCCCTCAACACAACCACACTGCCCGAAAATTTCCCCCGCGAAGATCGAGGCTCGGCCATAGCGTTACCTCGTGATCGCTCTCTATCTCCTTGATTCCACTCCCGATAATTCCGAGCGCCGTCGACACATCCGCTGGAATAGCTCCGTCAGGATTTTCAGATTTCTTTGAGCTGTCCACCGCTAGAGCAGCCAGGGCTCTCAAGATTATTATAGCGGGACTGGTAGACTTTTCGTCACTGGCATGGACGGTTTTCCTACCAAGTAAGTCCTCGAGAGCATAAAGCCCACCGATACGCACAGCAATATTCCTACTACCAATCGAATCGAATCCTTTCCTGTATTGGTCCTGGTATGCACTCTCTTGCGCTCGGCTAAACGCGTCTATTGCTTGAAGCGCTGTTACGATTGCGCCGGCAGCGCCGATAGCGACGATAGGAAATCCGAGTATTCGGGGGAGGCCGTCTCGATAGGGGTTCCCAGGCTCAATAGAGCCGAACGTCTTGGACAGCCAATTCGGTAGAAATATCCATGCCATTCCAGCCAGTGCAATCAGAACGAATCCGAAAACCAACAGCCACCCCAGCAAACCGAGCATCTGTTTCCTCCCCTGTTTCCTCCCCTAGTTCCTTCGATGTTATTCCCGATAGACCGAGAATCCAACGGTTTTAAAAAAGGCTCGGAACAGAGGTTCTGCCGTATATTCTCGTGCTCTATTGGAGTTTCGCTTCGCATCGCTCGAACATGTCCGGTGTACGAAATCGTTCCGAGGTTGTTTTAATCCGGTCGTGCAATAACAAGCTGGCCACGCCGAATGACGACCCGGCATGTCAGCTGCCTGCACGACCTCTCGATACTTCACTTGCTTTCCGCTTCACTCAGTCCCATGTCCGCCATGTCGAAGTCCACAACAGCGCACCCCGTAACTTCCAGCGATCACGCCGTTTGTTAGTGCGCGCTGGCCTGCCCATTTGGAACATTCGTCCCGGGAGTATCCTCTCCGCGACTTGGGGAACATCCCATGCGCTCCACTTCGGACACCGTCGCCTCCTCGGCCTCGCCGGCGCCTTCGCCGCCAGCGCTCCACTGCGCGAAACGCTCTGGACGATCGACGGCGTGGCCCTCGTGGTCGCCACCGCGCTGCTCACCATGAAATACCAGCGGCCGGGCAATGATTGCGGCGCGGCCGGGTTTGAGGCAGCCGACAGCCGCCAGCGCGGCGCTGAAGCTCCACGCTTGGGATCAAGCCGTCGGTGCCGCGCCGCGGCGCTCGAGCGCGGTCTTGCGGATGATTTCCGCGATCTCCGGGCTGCTGCTGCACAGCATCTGGAAATCCGCCGCGTGCAGCGACAGGAGTGAGACCTCCGTTGCGGCGCTGACGGTCGCCGAACGCCGTTCGCCGGTGATCAGCGCCATCTCGCCGAAGAAGGCGCCGGGGCCAAGCTCCACCGGGCTCGGCGTCGCGACGCTGACGCGCCCCTCGACGACGAAGAACATCCGGTCGCCGACCTCGCCATTGCGGAAGATCACGGCGCCCGCCGGCAGCGTGCGTGGTCTCAACGCGCGCACGATCTCGACCAGCACGGCTGGGCCGAGCTTCTGAAACAACGGCACGGCGGCGACCAATTGCCAATTGCGGACGAAATCCTCGCGACGGATCTCCTGATAGAAGCCCGTGGCAAGAATGCCGGCCCAGAGCCCGAAGATGCCGATGCCACTCATCATGACCGCCCCGGCAAGGACGCGGCCGGCGAAGCTTTGCGGGATAGTGTCGCCATAGCCGGTGGTGGAAAGCGTGACCACCGCCCACCACATCGCCTGGGGGATGCTGCCGAACTTTTCCGGCTGGATGTCGCGCTCGACGACATAGGCCGCGAGCGCGACAGCGAACAGAACGACGCCGAAAAGCGTGGTGACGCCGATCAGGTTGCGCGCTTCGTTGGCCAGGACCCTGCCCAGCACGGGGAAGAAAGTCGAGTCGCGCAGCGGTTTCAGCAGCCAGACAGCACAGTAGAGGCTCCGGTCGAGCGTGCCGACGAGCAGAAATGCGGCGAGTGGAACCAAGACCGCGAGCACATCGATGGCGATTTTGGGCGTCCCGTCCCGAAGGTCTCCCGCCCGGCGCTTGAGCAGCGTCGCGGCCAGTTGCAGGAGATAGGCGCCCCAGATGACGGCGAGCAGGGCAGCCAGAGCCAGTGTGCTTCGTCCGGACAGGCCTGGTATCGTGAGCGCAGCCACCGCCAGCAACCCAGGCGCAGCCAGCACCGCGTTGAGCGGCGCGTAAATTCTCAGGAAAGGCAGTACCGACATTCCATGCCCACCCGCGGCTGCGACCGTCCAAAATAGGATGGCTTCAAGGCAAGCGTAAAGGGGCCTGCTGCGATGCACCAATATCGGTTCTCGCCAAGGCTGGCCTTGTCGGCTGTGGGCTCCGCGGACCGCTCTTTCCCAGTCTGCGCCTTTTCCTCCTTCACGCCCTTGTCAATTTCGGGCTGACAGCGGAGCCGCGCCGGGACGTCAAACCGGCAAGAGCGCCTCGACATCGGCGGGCATTGGATCAGACACTGCCCTGCGGTATCCTGAGGCAGCTTGGGGGAGACATCACATGCGCACCACGTCAGACACCGCCGCCGCAATCGGCCTCGCCATCGGTGGCGCCCTCGGTCTCGCCGGCACCTTCGTCGCCAGCGCTCCGCTGCGCGAAACGCTGTGGACGATCGACGGCGTGGCGCTGGTGGTGGCGACCGCGCTGCTCACCATGAAATACCAGCGGTTGGGCAATGATTGCGTCGCCGCCGGCTTCCTCACCTTCCTCGCCGGCGAGAGCCTGCTTCTGGCCGGCAATGCGGCGGGGCTGGAGGCCAGCGTGCCCTCCTATGTCGGCGGCATCTCGCTGTGGGCGGCGGGGCTGGTCCTGGTCAGCGCGCCGAAGACTTTTGCGCTGTGGATGCGGCTCACCGCGCTGGTGGCCGCGGTGCTGTTTGTCGTCTCGGCCGGCATGATCCTATGGGGCACGCCCTTGCTGCCGACCTCGGCGCCGCTGCCGGCGGCAGGCTATCCGTTCCTGGTGCTGACTTTTGTCGGGTGGGTGTGGACGTTGCTGAGGGATGAGCGGTGAGGGGGATGCGGAACCCGCAACAGCGCCTCCAGCAACATTTTCAGAGGTGCGTGTGGGGTGGACGGTAGAGCGCTGGTTCCTCGCCCCACGAAGTGGGGAGAGGTGGCCCGGCGAAGCCGGGACGGAGAGGGGCCAGCGCGGCGTTGGGAGGTTAGTTTCGAATCTTCCGACAGGGCTTCCTTTCATCCAGCCCAATGCCGGATAAGGTTTTGGCTTCGCGGAGGGCGTCCCCCGCTCCGTCCCGGCTTCGCCGGGCCACCTCTCCCCCACTTCCGTGGGGGCGAGGAACCCAGGAATGGAAAGGGCTCACCCCTCAATCCAAACCTTCTCAAAGTGCTGCTCCAGCGCCTGGTGCTGCTCGCAGCCCTCCACCCCCTTGCGATAGGTCCTGTACACCGAGCGCCAGTAAGGCTGGATGATGATGCCTGAGTCACGCAGATTCTGCTCGATCTCAGCCATGACCTCCTTGCGGGCCTTGGCGTCGGGCATCGCCAGCGCCTTGTCGAGCAACTCGTCGAATTCCTTGCTGGCGTAGGCGCTTTCGTTCCAGGCGGCGCCCGATTTATACGCCAGCGCCAGCACCTGGACGCCCAGCGGCCGTCCCAGCCATTCGGTGCAGGAGAAGGGGTATTTGCTCCAGTCGTTCCAGAAGGTGGCAGCGGGGAGCACGGTGCGCTTGATTTTGAGGCCGGCCTCGCGCATCTGCGCGGCGATCGCGTCGCCGGTGCTCTTCTGCCATTCGACATCGACCGAGATCAGCTCGTATTCATGGTCCGGCTTGCCGGAGGCGGCGAGCAGTTTTTGGCCGCCTCCATATCGCGCTTGGCCGGGCCGATATCGGCATATTCGGGATGCATGGGGCCGACATGGTGGTTGTCGGCTGACTTGCCGCGGCCGCCGAGGCCGAGCGCCAGCACGGCGGCATTGTCGACGGCGAGTTGCGCGGCGCGGCGCAGCTTGACGTCGTGATAAGGCGCGTTGCCGATGTTGAAGCGGGCGACGATGGTGGAGCCGGTGGCGATCTCGGAATTTTTCAGCCCCATCTTGTCGGTCTGCGAGACGGCGTCTGAAGCGGTTTCGTGGTCGGTGTCGATCTCGCCGGATTCGAAGGCCGACAGCATGGCGTTGGGGTCGGAGCCGTAGTCGATCCACTGGATGCCATCCAGCCAGAATTCGCCCTTCCACCAGGGCTTGTCCTTGCGCTTCACCTCGGCGCCCGTCTCGGCATCCCATTTCACCAGCTCACAAGGGCCGGTGGTGATGGCCAGCGCCTTCATGGGGTCGCCCTCGCCGTCATAGGAGCGGTGCATGATCAAAGCGGGGTAGTCGGCCATGCCGGCGATCAGCGAAATGTCCGGCTTCGGCAGGTTCAGCTTGATGGTGAAGTCGTCGACCTTCTCGATGCCGCCGTCGACCACCTTCTTGGTGTCGGCATTGACCAGCGCGCCCATGCGCGCGGCGACCGAATTGCCGGCGACACCGGCCTCGCACCAGCGGGTGAGGTTGTGGACGACATCGTCGGCGTTGAACGTGTCGCCGTTCGACCAAGAAATGCCCTTGCGTACATGCAGGGTCAGCGTCTTGGCGTCGTCGCTCATCTCCCATTTTTCGAGCAGCCAGGGCTCGAACGAGAAATCGGTGTTCCAGCGCACCAGATATTCGTTGCAGTGACGGGCGACGTTGGACATTTCGACGCCGTCGAAGGTGCGCGGGTCCTTGAAGCCCTTGACGTTCATGGCGACGCGCAAGGTGCCGCCCTTCTTCGGCTCGGCGGCACGGGCAGGCGTCGCGGCCAGGCCGCCCAGCGCCAAGGCGCCGGCGGCGCTGACGCCGAGGCCGGCCATCAGCGCCAGATATTCGCGGCGGTTGATGCCGCCGGTTTTGAAATCGTCGGCGACGGGCTTGGCTTGCGGGTGCAATTTGCGGTCGGTCAGCATGAATTTCATCGTCGTTCCCTCTTTTGTTGGTGCATGCCGCCCAAAAGTGGGCAGCGGTTTTGGGATAACGGCATGCACGGAAGCAGGGTCGTCCCGACGAATCGCCAACGCGGGGGCGGCTGCGAACGCCGGGTGCCTGAGGCGGCGATGATAGGGCTGGGTGACGAGAGGGAGTGTTCTGGAATCCGCAGGAGTTGTGCGGTGCTCCGCAGAGACGGCAGGCCGTAGGCCCTTGGCAACGCTGGTGGGACAGCACCCATAGGCGCCACCCGAACGGTTCTGGTCGATTGAAATACAACGATCGAGCCATGGATCGACCCCCACTCCGTCGAGCTTAGCTCGACACCTCTCCCCCGATCGACGGGGGAGAGGAAAAGCGCGAGTTCTCCGGCCTTGGCGCCCTTCCTCTCCCTCCGGAGGGGGGAGAGGTGGCTCGGCGAAGCCGAGACGGAGTGGGGGAAGCCGCTGGTGACGCGCGAAGCCCGGCCAGAGGGGGGGTGGCGGAATTCGGCAGCCACCAGGGCTGGATCGCCCCAAGGTCACCAAGGCAACAAAAAACCCGGCGCAAGGCCGGGTTTTCAGAACGTCCGTTCCGGCCGAGCCTCAGCTCACCTTGACCTTCGACGCGGCCTGGTCCTCGGCGATCTTCTGCTGGAACATCTGCGCGAAGTCGATCGGGTCGAGCATCAGCGGCGGGAAGCCGCCATTGCGGGTCGCCTCGGCGATGATCTGGCGGGCGAAGGGGAACAGCAGGCGCGGGCATTCGATGAACAGGATCGGCAGCATGTGCTCCTGCGGGAACCCCGAAATAGCGAAGACGCCGCCATAGACCAGCTCGACGTTGAACAGCACTTCCTGGTCGAAGGAGGCCTTGGCGTTCAGCGTCAGGTTGACGTCGAACTGCTTGTCGGACAGCGGGTTGGCGTTGACATTGACGTTGATGGCGATGCCGGGCGCCTTGTCGCGGCCGCGCAGCGAGTTCGGCGCGCCGGGGCTTTCGAAGGACAGGTCCTTCACATACTGGGCAAGCACGTTGAGCGACGGCTGCGCCGCCGTGTTGCCGTTTCCGTTGGCAGCGCCGACTGGCGCGTCATCATTGCTGGCCATGAGCCTTATATCCTTTTCCCCTGGGCAGCGTTGCTGACCGAATTGAAATCGGGCGTTCGCTACCATGGCCGGCATGACAAGACAAGGTTTGCCGCCTTCGGGCTCGTGTCGGCTGCGGTTGGGTGTGGAGAGATCATCGTCGAGGTCAGCGCTGCCCCTCACCTGGCTGCCCGTCCTCCGCAGCCGTTGCGGAAGGGCGCCCTTCCTCTCCCCCGTCGATCGGGGGAGAGGTGGCGAGCGAAGCTCGACGGAGTGGGGGTCGACCCTTGGGCGCAAGGCGAGGCGAGGCTTGCGCCTTGGTCCCTTTTCAATATCCGTTCGCGGCGCTTGCCAGGTGGTTCCCCCACTCCGTCTCGGCTTCGCCGAGCCACCTCTCCCCCCTCCGGAGGGAGAGGAAAGGAGCCCGGCTGGGGCAGCGCTGGGCTCTCAGAACCGATCAAAACAGGCAGAGCCGCGACCTAATCATCCTTCAGGCGCCGCCACGGCGAATTGTGATCCGGGCCGCGCTTGAAGTCGTCCTCGCGCGAATAGTCGCCGTCGTCGAGGTCGATGACCTTGTCGCGCGACCGGCGAAAGCCGCCGGCCGAGAAATCGGTGGCCACCACGATGCGGCCCTTGAACCGGCGCCAGGCAAGGTCGCGCACCGGCGGCAGAAACAGCAGCAGGCCGATAATGTCGGTGATGAAGCCGGGGATGATCAGAAGGATCGCGGCGACCACGATCATGGCGCCATGGGCAAGATGGCGGCTGGGGTCATGGCCGGCGTCCATCTCGGCGCGCACCCGCGCCATGACGCCAAAACCCTGGTGCCGGAGCAGGAGCACGCCGGCGATGCTCGAGGCCAGCACCAGGCCAACGCTCGCCAGCGCGCCGACCTCGCGGCCGACGATGACGAAACCGGCGATTTCCAGCAGCGGCAGGGCGAGGAGGAAGAAGGGAAGCAGCGAAATGCGCAAGTCTTGCCAACCTTTTCGATCGTTATTGGTCGTTTCGATTGTTTTGGCCCTTGGCGGGCAATCGCCGCTGGCACTGAGGCTGTTAGATAGGTATGCCTGCCTTTAATTTGAATGATTGCACCTTGCGTTCTATATGCTTTGAATGTTGAACGCTATGCGACCGCGGCCATTGGCCGGATGGTCCGGCCTCGAGGCAGGGATTGATTGGCGGAAGATATGGGCTTCTTCGACTTCGGCACGATTTTCTTCCTGATCGCGGCGGTGGTGATCTTCTTCCAGCTGCGCAACGTGCTGGGCCGTCGGACCGGTAGCGAGCGGCCGCCCTTCGACCCCTATACGGCGGCGCGCACCGACAAGGACGCCACGCAGAAGCCGGAAAATGTCGTTTCGCTGCCGCGCAAGCGGCTGCCGGGCGAGCCGGCGCCGGCCGACGCCTATACGGCGATCGACGCCTTCGCCAAGCCCGACACCGACCTCAACAAGGGCCTGCGCGCCATCAAGGACAACGACCCGTCCTTCGATCCGAAGGGTTTCGTCGACGGCGCCAAGATGGCCTATGAGATGATCGTCATGGCCTATGCCGACGGCGACCGCAAAACGCTGAAGAACCTGCTGTCGCGCGAGGTGTTCGACGGTTTCGTCGCCGCGATCGGCGAACGCGAGGCCAAGGCCGAAAAGATCCAGTCCTCCTTCGTCGGCATCGACAAGGCCGACATCGTCTCGGCCGAGATGAAGGGTGGCGAGGCGCATGTGACGCTGCGCATCATCAGCGAGCTGATTTCGGCGACGCGCGACAAGGCCGGTGCGGTCATTGACGGCGATCCGGAAACCGTGGCCGAGGTCAAGGATGTCTGGACCTTCGCCCGCGACACGCGCTCGCGCGATCCGAACTGGAAGCTCGTCGCCACCGAAGAAGAAGACTGAGCCCCGATGCATGTCGCCCAAAAGTGCGAAGCGGTTTTGGGACAACGACTTGCATCAAAACCAAGGCTCGAAGCGCGTCGCATGACTCTCTTCAAACACGACGCGCTTTAAAGCGACGGGGCTCCGGTGTCGCTATCGCCTCTCTTCATCGAAAAATCCTTTGACGACCTGCCCGGCTGGGGCGACGACGACCCTCTGGCGGCCTTCGAGGCTTTTCGCCGTTCCGCCTTCCATGTTCTGACAAAACCCTATCGCAGCGGTGCGCTCGGCGTCGATTTCGGTGCCTTCGCCGGGGCTTATGCGGAGGCGCGCGGCGCCTCTTCCGTCAGCCGCTCGGAGGCGCGAACCTTCTTCGAGCGCCATTTTGTGCCGATGCTGGTCCGGCCCGAGACCGGGGCCGGGCTGGTCACCGGCTTCTACGAGCCGCAGGTCGAGGCTTCGCCGGTCCGAACAGAGCGTTTTATCGTGCCGCTGCTGTCGCGCCCGGCCGATCTCGCCGATGTCGACGACGCCAACCGGCCTGAGGGAATGGACGCCTATCTCGCCTTCGCGCGCCGGACCGACAACGGGCTGGCCGAGTATTCGACCGTGGGACGATCGAGCGTGGCGCGCTGGCGGACCGAGGGCTCGAGATCGCCTGGCTGGCCGACAAGGTCGATGCCTTCTTCATCCATGTGCAAGGGGCGGCACGGCTCGCCATGACCGACGGCCGGCTTTGCCGCGTCACCTACGCCGCCAAGTCGGGCCAGCGTTTCACCGGTCCGGGCAAGATCTTGAGCGAACTGGGCGAAATCCCGCTGGCCGAGGTGACGATGCAGTCGATCCGCGCCTGGTTCAAGGTGCATCCCCAGCGCATCGACGAGATCCTGTGGCAGAACCGCTCCTACATCTTCTTCCGCGAGGCTGAAGTCGAGGACGCCGCCCTCGGTCCGATCGCCGCCGCCAAAGTGCCGCTGACGCCGGGCCGTTCGGTCGCCGTTGACCGCCTGCTGCACACATTCGGCACGCCGTTCTACATCGACGCGCCGACGCTGACCGCTTTCGACGCAAAACCGTTCCGGCGGCTGATGATCGCGCAGGACACCGGCTCGGCCATCACCGGGCCCGCGCGAGGCGATCTGTTCGCCGGCTCGGGCGACGCGGCCGGCGAGATCGCCGGCGTGGTGCGCAACGCCGCGGATTTTTACGCGCTGGTGCCGCGTGCGCTGGTCGGGGGCGCAAAATGAGCAAGCGTCCGGACAGGCTGAGCGAAGACGACCGGGTGTTGTGGAACCTGGTGGCGCGCACGGCCAAGCCGCTCAAGGGCAAAACCTCCGTCGACATCCCCGACATGGCCATCGAGGCCAAGCCGACGGCGCCGCAGACGGCCCAGCCCGCGGCCAATGCGGCAGGTGCGGCAAAGCCGAAGGTGCAGCATGTCACGCACCGGCTCGACGAGCCGACACTGGACAAATTGTCGAAAGGCCGGCTGCCGATCGAGGGCCGCGTCGACCTGCATGGGATGACGCAGGACGAGGCCTATTCGCTGCTGTTTTCGTTCCTGCACCGGGCGCATGCCGGCGGCATCCGCTATGTCCTGGTCATCACCGGCAAGGGGTCTTCCTCGGGCGGCGATGGCGTGCTGCGGCGCGCGGTGCCGGCCTGGCTGTCGACGCCGGCGTTCCGGCCGCTGGTTTCCAGCCACGACCATGCCGCCCGCAACCATGGCGGTTCGGGCGCGCTCTACATCAGGCTGCGGCGGGCGCGCTCATGAGGAGGCCGGGCACATGACGCCGTTCGGCGAGAAGCTGCGGGCGCTGCGCGCCGAGCGCGGCGTCAGCCAGAAGGACATGGCGGCGGCGATCGGCGTCAGTGCCGCCTATCTCTCGGCGCTCGAACATGGCCGGCGCGGTGCGCCGACCTGGACGCTGATCCAGAAGATCATCGGCTATTTCAACATTATCTGGGACGATGCCGAGGAACTGGCCCGCTTGGCCGAAGCCTCGCATCCGCGTGTCAGGCTCGACACGTCGGGTCTCAATCCCGCCGCCACCGAGCTGGCCAACCTTCTGGCCGAGAACATCGAGAAGCTCGACGAAGCGGAACTGCGTCGCATCACGGCATCGATCCGCGCCGCACTTGGCCGGCTGAAGTAACGGGTTTGCCCGGATTTTGCGACGGCCGGATGTCTGCCTGATCGCAAAACAGTGCCCGCCGGCGAAGCGCCGGCGGGCAACTGTGGCGAGATCAATACTTGCCGGCCGTGCTGCCGTTGGGGTTGCCGCCTTTGGTGCCCGGGCGGCCATTGTCATTATGGTCGCGGTCGTGGCCGCCGCCCAGGCAGTCCGACGCACCGGCAGTGCCGCAACAACGGCCGGCCCAAAGGTCATTGAGCGTGGTCTTGACGCAGCTCGTGTCGGTCTGACCAGCCAGAGCGGATCCGCTCAAGGCCGATACGGCAGCGACGGCGAGGAAGGTGTTACGCAGGAAAGCAGTCATTTGAAGTCTCCATGGTTGGGTTTCGTCATTCACGGCTGTGTGTCGCCGGGTGGACGGAAATGGTTCATGGAGAGATCGAAGATTTTTCGGAGGGAGGCGCGCGGTGCGCGGCTTGCCATGTCGGCGCCGCCCCTCATCCGCCCTTCGGGTACCCCGGCCCTTCGCTGTCGCTTCGGGCGTTCGTTGTTCGAAAAGCCAAGCAATTGGCTTTTCGCCCGCTGCGCGGACCACGCCTCACCCCCGTAAGCGGGGAGAAGGCAACAGCCGCGCCGCTGGCGCTTATTTTGCGGTGGTGGTGATCGGCGAAACCATAAACGGCGGCGTCTTTCTCCCCGTCACTATACGAGGAGAAATGCCCGGCAGGGCAATGAGGGGCGGCGCTAACCTCTGCCAGATTGGTCGACAGAGCCCACGGAACTCGCAAGAACGGCCGCGCCTCTAAAACCGCAGCCCCAGCCCCCTACTCCACCGACCCGACCAGAACCTGCTGGCCGCCGCGGATGGAGACCCAGCGGCCGGTGTTGTCGATCGCCTGCCGCTTGAGGAAGCGGTAGCCGGTCTGGTCCCAGGCCTTGACCTTGTCGGTCAGATTGTCGAGCACGTAGTCGCCCTTGTCGGTGCGCACGGTCAGCACGGAGTGGCCTTCGCCGTCGGGCTTGCGCACCACCGTGATGAGCAGATCGGACAGCGAGATGCCCATGTGGGACAGCCGGCGGCGCTTTTCCAGTACATAGTCCTCGCAATCGCCGACGCCCTTGTCGGGATAGGCCCAGACCTCGTCCTTGCCGTAAATGTCCATGTCGCTCATCGGCTTGACGGCGGCGTTGACCCTGGCGGTAACGCTGGCGAGCTTGCGCATCAGCCCGTTGGTCATCCTGGCCGGTGCCAGATTGCTCGGACGGATCGAGCATTCGCCGGGGTGCAGCTTGCAGAAATCATAGTGGCCGATCGGCTGCGAGGTGATGCCCCCGGTCGCCATCGCTCCGGCCGCCATTGCCGGCCAGCTTGCCGTGGCGGCCAGACCGGCCGCAGCCACGCACAAGCGCAGCCTTCTCGCCATTGTTGAGGAATTCATTGTCCCCGCTCACCCTGTTGTTAACGAAACGTTAAGGGCGATTGACAGTCCGTGTCAATTACGGCGACGGGCTGATTGCCAGCATGGTTACCCGCGGGGAGGGACAGCGTCTATTGTGCAACAGAATCGGTCCGGCGGCCGATTTTGTCCGGAATTCCTATCGCCTGGCGGTGCGGACCAGCCTCGGCTTCACCGCGACGCGGTTCTGGCGGCCATAGCTGGTGATGAAGTCGACGATGCGCGGCACGATCTCGGAACGGAAGCGCGAGCCGTTGAAGACGCCGTAATGGCCGACAGCCGGCTGCACGTAATGCGCCTTCTTGTCGGCCGGGATGTTGACGCACAGATCCTGCGCCGCCCTGGTCTGGCCAAGGCCCGATATGTCGTCGTTCTCGCCTTCGACCGTGAACAAAGCGACGTTGCGGATGGCTGATGTATCGATGCGGGTGCCGCGATGCGTCATCTCGCCCTTGGGCAGGGCATGACGTACGAAAACGGTGTCGACGGTCTGCAGATAGAATTCCGCCGTCAGGTCCATGACAGCCAGATACTCGTCATAGAAGTCGCGGTGTTTTTCGGCATTGTCGCCGTCATGCTTCACAAGGTGCATGAAGAAGTCCTTGTGGGCGATGATGTGGCGGTCGAGGTTCATGCTCATGAAGCCGGACAGCTGCAGGAAGCCGGGATAGACCTCGCGACCGAAGCCGGGCACCGGCCAGGGCGCGCGCATGATGACATTGTCGCGGAACCAGTCGATGCCCTTTTCCTCGGCCAGCAGGTTGACCGCGGTCGGGTTGCGGCGCGTATCGATCGGCCCGCCCATCAGGGTCATGGTCGACGGCACGAAGGGGTCGCCCTTGGTCTCCATCAGCGCCACCGCCGCCAGAACCGGCACGGAAGGCTGGCACACCGCCATCACATGGGTGTCGGGGCCGAGCGCATGGAACATGTCGATGATGTAGTCGATATAGTCGTCGAGATCGAAGCTACCGTCGGCCAGCGGCACCATGCGGGCATCGACCCAGTCGGTGATGTGGACATCGGCATAGGGCAGCATGGCTTCCACCGTGCCGCGCAGCAGCGTCGCATAGTGGCCCGACATCGGCGCCACGATCAGAAGCTTCGGATCCGGCTTGCGGCCGGCGGGAACCGCGCGCTCGAAGCGCACGAGATTGCAGAACGGCTTCGACCAGATGGTCTTTTCGGTGACCTCGACGCTCTTCCAGTCGATGACGGTCTTGTCGAGGCCGAAGACGGGCCTGCCATAGCGGCGCGTGGTGCGCTCGAACAGTTCGGCGCCCGCCGCGATCGAGCGGCCCAAGACGTGTGCGAAACCGGATTGAGCGGGTTGGCGTAGAACATCCGCACCGCGTCGGCATAGAGCCTGGCCGGCTGCAGCGCCGCATGGTTCAATTCATAGAGCTGATAGAACATCGACTACCCCGCAGCTGCCTCGACCGAAGGGACGACGAGCAGCGCCGAGCCTCAAATGTCTCGCGGCGAGGTTAACAACTAATTGCTGCGATGCAATACGTCACGTGGCGTGATCAATAGTTCTTTCGTGCAAAGGCTTGCAAATCGGCCTGGAATGGCCGAGCCGGCTCAATGTGCAGTGCCGAAATGTGAACGATATGTGTCCGGCCCTGCTGCCGGACACAGGAGCAGGCTCAGACGCGCGCCACGCAGACAGCGGTCTGGCCGGAGCTGATGAAGCCAAGCTGGCCTGCGGCACCTTTGGACAGATCGAGCATACGTCCCCTGATGAAAGGACCACGATCGTTGATGCGCACGATGACGCTGCGGCCGTTGTGCTGGTTGGTGACCCGCAATTTGGTGCCGAAAGGCAGCGTGCGGTGGGCGGCGGTCATCGCCGAAGGGTTCATGCGCTCGCCCGATGCGGTTTTCGAGTGCAGCGCGTACCAGGAAGCACGGCCGCACTGGCCGGCGGCGGCGGTTGCCGAAGTGGCGGAAGCGCCGACCATCAGGCCAGCAGCGATCGTTACCGCGACAAGCGCGGTCTGGTTTAGGTTCTTCATCTCTTGGGGAAGGCTCCGTTTTTGACAGACCCCAGCCGTTAGGTGCCGAATAAGGCAGGAAATGCGGCAAGCATCTGTCCGTTCCGTGGCGAGATCACACGTTTGGAGTCAGCGGGTAACAGTCTGTCAGGGATTTTCCGCCGCGATGTGATCAATTCTCGATGATCTTCGGGCCGATATTGGAGATCGCTTTGACAAGATATCGGATTAATATCGAAGTAGAATCCGACGTGATTGAGCTTCTTCCTTTGGCTCTTTCATCATGGTCACGACGCCGCAAACGATCGACTTGAAAAGCGAGATCCGACAATGAGACTGACCAAAAATCTGCTGGCCTTGATTGCGCTTGCCATCGGTGCGCTGTGGTCGCTGCAAGGTATCGGCGTCGTCGGCGGCAGCTTCATGACCGGCCAGTCGCAATGGCTCTATATCGGCCTGATCACTATGCTGATCGGTCTGGCCGGGCTGGTGTGGGCGAACCGGTAGAGGTGAGTGGCGATAAAAGGTCGACCCCCCTCCGTCGAGCTTCGCTCGACACCTCTCCCCCGATCGACGGGGGAGAGGAAATGCGCGAGCTTATGCCGGCTGGCTCCCTTCCTCTCGCTCCGGAGGGGGAGAGGTGGCGCTGCGAAGCAGCGACGGAGTGGGGGAAGCCGCTCGTCAATCGCGCTGTCGCAAGACAGCAACAACCCGGCGAGCAAGAAAACCATCACCCATGCTACCGGTCGATTCTGTTACCTATCTATCCGGTTCGGACAGGATGTCCTTGCCCGACAGCCCTACCCGAACAGCCGGTCCAATATCGTGCCCTCAAGCCGGGCGAGTTCGGCTGAACCGCGCCGGCGCGGCCGGGCGACTGGCACCTCCAGGTCGAGCGCGATCCGGCCTTCGCTGATCACCACCACCCGGTCGGCGAGCGCGACCGCCTCGGCGACATCATGGGTGACCAGCACGGCGGTGAATTTCTGGGCGAGCCAGATGCGTTCCAGCAATTGCTGCATCTCGATGCGGGTCAGCGCGTCGAGCGCGCCGAGCGGCTCATCGAGCGCCAGGATCTGCGGGTGGCCGACCAAAGCGCGGGCGAGCGCGACGCGCTGCTTCTGGCCGCCGGACAGTACCGAGGGCCATTCATCGGCGCGATCGGCAAGGCCGACCTCGCCCAGAATGTCGAGCGCGCGTTGCCTTGCGTCCTGGCCGGCGGCGATGCCGGTCAGCCCGACCTCGACATTTTTCACCACGCTGGCCCAGGGCAGCAGGCGCGGCTCCTGGAACATGAAGCGGGTGCGGCTGTGGCCTTCTTCCTCGGCGCCCAGCGTCAGCGATCCCGATGTCGGCCGGTCGAGCCCGGCCAGCAGCCTGAGCAACGTGCTCTTGCCGCAGCCGCTCTTGCCGATGACGGCGACGAACTGCCCGGCCGGCACGTCGAGGTCGATGCCGTCGAGCACGATCTTGTCACCGAAGCGTTTTTCCACGCCCTTGAAGGCGAAGGCACGGCGGCCTTCGACCGCGATCGCCGGGCGTGCCGGCACTGGTGCTGCGACGAAGGATCGGACGGCGGTCAAGCTGGCGGCTGGCATCGAAACCTCATCCGTTCTGGAAGGCGGGATGCCAGCCGAGCGACAGCCGCTCGAGCAGGCGGGCGAGGCTGTCGGCGAGCTTGCCGAGCAGCGCGTAGATCAGGATCGACAGCACGACGACATCGATCAGCAGGAATTCGCGCGCCTGCATGGCCATGTAGCCGAGGCCGGAACTGGCCGAGATGGTCTCGGCGACGATCAGCGTCAGCCACATGATGCCCAAGGCGTAGCGCAGGCCGACGAAGATCGCCGGCAGCGCGCCGGGCAGGATGACGCGGAAGAACAGCGCGCGCCGGTCCATGCCGTAGACGCGACCCATCTCGACCAGCTGCGGGTCGACGCTCTGGATGCCGAGCAGCGTGTTGACGTAGATCGGGAAGAACACGCCAAGCGCCACCAGGAACAGTTTGGCTTCCTCGTCGATGCCGAACCACAGGATGACGAGCGGGATCAGCGCCAGATGCGGTATGTTGCGGATCATCTGCAGCGTGGTGTCGGTCAGGCCGCGGCTGAGCCTCGACAGCCCGTTGGCGAGGCCGAGCGCGAAGCCGATCGAGCCGCCGACAGCAAAGCCGGCAAGGGCGCGCGCCGTCGAAACACCGATGTTGCGGATCAGTTCACCCGACAGCGTCAGGCGCCAAAAGGCCTCGGCGACAGCGCTAGGCGCCGGCAGGACATTGGCCGGCATAACGCCGGCGCGGCTGGCAATCTCCCAGCCGGCGATGACCAGCACCGGCAGCACCCAGCCGATGGCGTTGGCGTGGAGGCGGGCGGAAAAGCTCATGACGAGGCCTGCAGGCGGGCAGCACCGTGGAAGCCGACCGAGAATTCGTTGGCGATGTCGCGATGCGCCCGCTGCCGCCTGGTGCCGAGCCCGAGGCGTGGGAACAGAAGCTCGGCGACGCGGTAGGCTTCCTCCAGATGCGGGTAGCCGGAGCCGATGATGGTATCGATGCCGATCGCCTGATATTCGCGGATGCGCTCGACGATCTGCTCCGGCGTGCCGACCAGCGCGGTGCCGGCGCCGCCGCGCACCAAGCCGACGCCGGCCCACAGATTGGGCGCCACGACAAGCCTGTCGCGGCGGCCGCCATGCAGTTCGGCCATGCGGCGCTGGCCGACCGAGTCCATCTGGTTGAGGAAGCGCGCCTGCGCATTTTCGATCTGGGCGTCGGTGACATGGCTGATCAGCCGGTCGGCGGCGCGCCAGGCTTCCTCCTCGGTTTCGCGCACGATGAAATGCAGCCGGATGCCGAAACGCAGTTTCCTGCCGCGCAGCGCCGCCTTTTTGCGCGCTGAAGCCAGCTTCTCGGCGACCTGGGCCGGCGGCTCGCCCCAGGTCAGGTACATGTCGACGAGGTCGGCGGCGAGATCCTGCCCGGCGTCGGACGAGCCGCCGAAATAGAGCGGTGGCCGCTCCTGGCTTGGCAAAAGATCGAGGCGGCCATTCTCGACGCGATAGTATTTGCCGTCGAAATTGACGCGCTCGCCCGATACCAGGCCGCGCCAGATGGTCAGGAATTCATGTGCTTGAGCGTAGCGCTCATCATGCGGCAGGAAGACGCCGTCGCCGGCGAGCTCGGTCGGATTGCCGCCGACCACCACATTGAGCAGCAACCGGCCATTGCTCAGCCGGTCGAGGGCCGCCGTCTGGCGCGCGGCGAAGGTCGGCAGCGTCACGCCGGGCCGCAGTGCCACCAGGAATTTGAGTTTTTCGGTGAGCGTCGCGAGGCCCGTCGCGGTGATCCAGGAATCCTCGCAATTCTGGCCGGTCGGCAAAAGCACGCCGGGAAAGCCGAGCCGGTCGACCGCCTGTGCAATTTCCTTGAAGTAGCCGAACTCCGGCGGCCGCTGCTGTTCTTCGGAGCCGAGATAGGAGCCGTCGCCATGCGTCGGGATGAACCAGAAGAAATCAAGCGGGCTGGCTGGCTTTGTCATGGGCGGACTTCCTGGAGATGCAGGCACAAACGGCAACGGCACCGGGAGGTTTCACCCGGCGCCGCGAGACAAGAGATCAATTGCCTGGCGCGGTCCACACGGCGTCGGAGATGCGGACCGCCTTCGGGATCAGGCCAAGCTTGTAGAAGCGGTCGGCGGTCGCCTGCTGGCTGGCGACGATCTCGTCGGTGATCGGAAAGATGCCGAATTTGGTGCGGTTGGCGGCGATGGTCTGGGCGTCGAGCGGCACACCGGTCACCTCATGCAGCGCCTCGGCCACCTTGTCGCGGTTCTGGTCCGCCCATTTCGCCGCCTCGCCGAGTGCGGCGATGGTGGTGGTGACGATCTCGGGATGCGCCTTGGCGAAATCCTTGTTGGCGAGGAAATAGGTGTTGACCTTGAGCACCTCGCTGGAGCGGGCCAGCACGCGCGGCTGGTAGCGCGTTTCGGCAATGGCGAAGAACGGATCCCAGACCGCCCAGGCATCGATCTGGTCGCTGGCGAAGGCGGCGGCCGCGTCGGCGGGGCTGAGATAGATGGGCGTGATCTGATCGTACGAAACGCCAGCCTTCTCCAGCGCGGCGACGAGCAGGTTGTGCGCGGAAGTGCCCTTGCCGACGCCGACACGCTTGCCCTTGAGGTCGGTGACCGACTGGACCGGCGAGGCCGGCTTGACGAAGATCGCCTCGCCGTCGCCATTGGACGGCAGTGCCGCCGCATAGACGATGTTGGCGCCGGCCGACTGGCCGAAAATCGGCGGCGCGTCGCCGGTCCAGCCGGCGTCGATGGCGCCGACATTGAGCGCTTCGACCAGCGGCGGCCCGGCGGTGAACTCGACCCACTTCACGGCGACGCCCTTGTCGCTGAGCGCCTTCTCGATCACCTGCTGCTGCCGGGCGATCACCGGCAGGCCGGTTTTCTGGTAGCCGATGTTGAGTTGCTTCAACTCCTGGGCTGCGGCGCCGAACGACAGGGCAACTGTCGCGGCGACAAGGGCAATGCCGAAAACGCGTCTCGTCAGATTGAACATGGGTCCCTCTCCTTCGCTGCGGATCGGCGCCGGGAAATGTCCTCGCCGGTTGGATGAAGGACAAGGCTAGGTAGTTCTATAAATTTAGTAGAGGAACGATTTTGCGAGTTACCCCTCGGAAGGGGAACCAATTTTCTAGGATTGGCGGGACAGCGCCCCCCCTGCCCTACCGGGCATCTCCCTCACATGGGGGGAGATCGGCTGTCATCGCGGCTTTCGCCAACCGCCAACGTTGTAGAAGATACCGCGGCGCTGACGTTGCCAATCTCCCCCCTCGTGGGGGAGATGTCCGGCAGGACAGAGGGGGGCGCGACAGAGCGCGACGTTCGTCATTGTCGCTGTCTCGGTGTGCCCCTCACTGCGACCAGTACTGCCAGGCCCAGTAAAAACTCTCGTCGCGTGGCGGCAGGCGGTCGCGCTCGGCGTCCCAGCGCACCGGTGCTGGCGATTTGCGCTCGGCGTCGTCGAGCGGTTTCCTGGTTTCCCGCGTCAGGCGCAGCCGGGTCGCGAAGAAAGCGAACAATGCCGGGGCTGGGTGGGCCATGGATGTCGAGCCTCCTGGGTTGATCATTCGCGTCCCGCCCAGGGGACGAGCGCGCGCTCGATCCGGCGGATGGTGAATTCGAGCACGAAGGCGATGGCGGCGATCACCAGAATGCCCATGATCACCACATCGGTGACCAGGAACTGCGCCGCCGACTGGATCATGAAGCCAAGCCCGCGCGTCGCCGCGACGAGTTCGGCCGCGACCAGTGTCGACCAGCCCGCGCCGAGCGCGATGCGCAGGCCGGTTAGGATCGAAGGCAGCGCGCTGGGCAGGATGACGTGACGGACCACTTGCGCGCGCGTGGCGCCGAGCGAGCGCGCCGCATTGATACGCTCTTGCGAGACGCCGCGAACGCCCGAAGCGGTCGACAGCGCCACCGGCGCCAGCATGGCAATAGTGATCACCAGGATTTTCGACGGCTCGCCGATGCCGAACCAGATGATGACCAGCGGCAGATAAGCCAGCGGCGGGATCGGCCGCAGGAACTCCAGCAGCGGATCGAAGATGCCGCGGCCGACGGTGCTGATGCCGATGGCGAGACCCACCGGCACGCCGATGAGCAGGGCGGCGACGAGTGCTGCAAACACGCGGCCCAGGCTGGCGATAGTGTGCTGCAGCAGCGTCGCGTCGACGAAGCCGTCTCTGATGACGACGATGAATTTGTTCCACACCGCGACGGGCGAGGGCAGGAACACCGGCGACACCAGTTGCAGGCGGGCCGACAGCGTCCACGCCGCCAGCACCACCAGTATAGTGACCGCGCTGATCATGCGCGCCGAAACGCCCCGGCGTTTCGGGCTTGGCCGCGACCACGGCACCGACAGGCCGTCGGTCTCTTCGGTGCTGGAGCCGGGCCGCTCGGTGTAGGAGGAAATGGTCATGCCGCTTCTCCCTCGAAGATGGCATCGGTCAGTTCGCCGCGTGCTGCGGCAAAGGCCGGGTCGGCCTTGATGGCGCGGATGGCCTCGCCCGAGGCGTAGCGCCGGGAGAAGCCTGGCTCGAAGGTGCGCACCACGCGGCCCGGGCCGGGCGCCAGCACGACGATGCGGGTGGCGAGCACCAGCGCCTCCTCGATGCCGTGCGTGACCATCAGCACGCCGGCATGGCTTGCCGTCCAGAGGTCGAGCAGCGTCGTCTGCATGCGCTCGCGGGTCAGCGCATCGAGCGCGCCGAGCGGCTCGTCAAGCAGCAGGAATTGCGGTTCGGCGGCGAGCGCGCGGGCAAGGCCGACACGCTGGCGCATGCCGCCGGAAAGCTCCCAGATGCGCTTGTCGCCGGCATCGGTGAGCTTCACCAGGTCCAGCAATTCGTCGGCGCGTCGTGCCCGCTCGGCCGTGCTGACACCGCGCAGGCGCAGCGCAAAGGCGACATTTTCGCGCGCGGTCAGCCAGGGAAACAAGGCATCGTTCTGGAACACCACGGCGCGATCCGAACCGGGTGCCGTGATCGGCCGACCGTTGATCGTGGCATTGCCGCGTGCCGGCGTAACCAGGCCGGCGGCGACATTGAGCAGCGAGGTCTTGCCGCAGCCGGAACGGCCGACAAGCACGACGAAATCATCCCCGGCGACATCGATCGACACACGCTCAACGGCGGGTGCCGGCTGGCCGTCATAATGGATCGAGATCTTGTCGAGCACGAGATGCGGCATGGGGGCCTCTCAGAGGGAAACCCGACTGCCCCGGAACAGCGCCTCGTCAGCCGGTCCGGGGCAGGCAGTACGCGGCGTCAGGGAAGAAGATCCGCGCGTTCAGTGGCGTCAGGCGCTCAGTTCGAGGCCAGCGCCTCGGTGACGTATTTCGATGTCACATATTTCGAATAGTCCGGCAGCACGGCATCGACCTTGCCCTGCTCCTTGAGGAAGGCGGAGGCCGCCGCGACCGCCTTGACCGTGCCGCCGCCGAGGAACTTGTCGGAGGCCTGCTCTTCGAGCGTCGGGAAGACATAGCCCTTCAACAATTCCGGCACCTCTTCCAGCTTGGCGCCGGTGAGCTTGGCGATCTTGCCGGCCTGCGGCGAGGACACCGACCAGGCGTCGGGCTTGGCGAGGTACTCGGCATAGGCGGCGCCCGTCACCTTGACGAAGTCGCGCACCGCTTCCGGGTTCTTCTCGGCAAAGTCGGTGCGCACGATCCAGGCGTCGAAGGTCGGCGCGCCCCAGGCGGCGACCTGCGAGGAATCCAACACCACCTTGCCTGATGTCTTGATCTGGCCCAGCGCCGGATCCCAGACGTAAGCCGCGTCGATGTCGCCGCGTGCGAAGGCGGCGGCGATTTCCGGCGGCCGCAGATTGAGGATCTGCACCGACTTCGGATCGACATTCTCATGCTTCAGCGCGGCAAGCAGGCTGTAATGCGTGGTCGAGACGAAGGGCACGGCGACCTTCTTGCCGGCGAGGTCGGCGACCTTCTCGATGCCGGCGCCGTTGCGGGCGACCAGCGCTTCGGACGGGCCGATCAGGCCGACGACGAAGATGGTCTGGATCGGCAGCTCGCGGCTCGCCGCCGCCGCCAGCGGGCTCGAACCGACATAGCCGATATCGACCGAGCCGGAGGCGACCGCAGCGATGACATCGGCGCCGGAATCGAATTTGCGCCAGTCGATGCTGGCCTTGGTCGCCTTTTCATAGACGCCGTCGGCCTGCGACACTTTGGAAGGCTCGACCACGGTCTGGTAGCCGATGGTGATCTTCAAATCGTCGGCCAAGGCCGGGCTGAGGAAGGCAGCACCAGCAAGCGCGGCCGACGACAGAAGGAGAATGCGTCGCGAAATGGTGGACATCAAGGGCTCCATGAAAACAGAGAAAACCGGATTGCCCTATGATAGTCCGCTAATTCTATCGTTCTTGTAGAGTTAAATCCTTCCAACGAAGGTGGGTTTGTTGGAAAAAAGCTGTCGATGACTTGCCGCCAAGGCGGATGGGGCGGCTGTGGCGCGCAGCGAGCCCATCACGCGATGCCGACCGGCATCCTCGCGTCGACCGCATTCCTCTTCAACTGTCTCACCAGCCGTAGCGGCCTTCTGATGACGGCGGGCTTATCAGCGAGCCGCCCAGAGACGCCCTCAGGAAGGCGATCCGAAGTGAAAAGCTGCCTGGCAATTCATTGGTCAGGGTCGTTTCGGCAAACCGGGCGTCATCGCCCCAGGAGATAACGACGATCGCCATGTACTTGTTCCCGCGATGTAAATCTGGAAATTGCGCTGCCCTGCGCAAGATGCCGGCCAGATATGGACGGTACTTTTTCGGCTCAACTTCCGAGAATTGTCCACAAGAGAAAACAATCTTGGGGACAAGCGCGCGGGCGGATTGTTCTCCCCCCTCATCCAAATACCTTATCACCTAAAATCGGGGACAATCTTATGTGGCGCTCACGCATGTTCGTTGGCGTAATGATTGCTGTTGTCTTGCAAGGCTGCAGCAACGCGGATCGCCAGTACTTCGACTCCGGAATAGGGACGGAGCTGGGCTATTCGACCCTGCCAAAGCAGACTACCTCGCAGAATGACTACGTCCGATACATCTGCCAGCAGGCCGGAAGCGTCAATTGCGCCGTGGACTGGAATACTTTCGTCCAGGCAGGCATGAACGATATTGACGAGCGTTGCGACGGGTATCTCGCCTGGCTCGACGCAAGACGGCGGTCCAATGGCGCGGTTCTGGATCAAATCGGCGACACGCAGACGGCGACGGAAGCCGTCCTGATCGCCACGCAGGCCGGTTCGCTGGCCATAAGCCTAGTCGGGACCGCGCTCGGCTTTGCCCGGGAAACCTTCAACAATGTAAATTCGAGGCTGCTGATGGAGGTCAACCACTCCACGGTGCAGTCCATCGTCTTGAGCAACCAGACCCGTTTCCGGGACGACCTGCGTACAAAATCCATCGGAACCAGACCTCAGGCAGTGTACGCGCTGCGGCAATATTTGCGCATCTGCATGCCGTTCACGATCGAGACCGAGATCAACAACACCCTGACCACCTATGCCCAGGGAGGCACAGACGCGCTCGATAACACGTCGCCCCTGGTGGACACCGCCGTCATCGGCGCTCCCATGGCGCCCGCCGGGAAGGTCGAGCCCCGTCCGACCAAAGTCCCACCAACGGGTCCTCAATACGCGATCATTCTCGCCAATCCCAAGACCGCCTTCAGCGAGCCTTATATCAAAGGTGTACTCGGCAAGCTTTGCGCTCCCAGCGCCGAGCAGGCAAAGCCGACAGCGAAGACTGCCGCACGGATCATTGCATACCAGCAATGGCTAAAGGCTCGTTCAGATGCGTCAACGAAACTGACTGGAAAACTCACCGATGGCGAAATGACGATCGCAAATGGGTATGTCTCCTGTAATCCGAACAAGCAGACGAAGTTTGCTAACTTCTATGAAAAGGAGACCTACCCCGAGGGGGTAACCGACGTGATAGTCCTGATCAATCGCGCGCTGCCGGAGGGAAGCAGGTTGCCAGCAGGAGCTGACCAACAAGCCGTGCGTGCCAAGATCCCGCAGGCAAGAAAGGCGGTCGAGAAAAATCTCACCCTGACCGACCCGCAACTGTCCGACCAACTGACAACAGACTTCATTCTGGCACTTTCGAAACTGCCGCCGCTGCCAGGGGAGGAATAGCGACATGGCTTACAAGCTGCAGCGACTGACTTCCATAAGAGCGACTCCATCCAAGACCGCGGATCCCTTCGACGTGCTTGGCACGGGGGTTGTGATGTTCGGCACTGGCAAGACCGCCAGCGATGAAGACGGAAAGCCATGGATCAACATCCTCATCCCACCGGGTGTGCTCGATGGCTGGATACCGCTTGGCAATGCAAGTGAGGTTGCCGATCCTGTTCTGCCACCGATGGACCCGGAGAGCTTTGTTCGCCAGTGCACGCTGGTCGACCGCAGCATGAACAGCGACCCAGCGATCGCACCGTGGTTCGTCACCGCTGATTTCATCATTGCAAGGGCTCTGTTCGAAACCGGGATGACAGTGACCCACTTCGACGCTCCGCGCGTGACGGGACCTTTCGGTCTGCTGCAGACGGAATGGGATGATTTCCGCGCCAGCGGACTCGTAGCCGCCGCCGACTATCAACCTCACGACTTCATTTACCCCATGCCGCAAGTTTATGCGGCAGCCTGCCGGATGCATACAGACGGAAAAGCTTTCAGCACTCTTATGTCCCCGCCCCCTCAAGCCGGCGCCAAACCGGCATTTGTGCCTAGTTACCTGGATCTGTTTCACTGCTACCTGGCCGACCCGAAGACGGCCGCGGATATTCGTCGCAGTGAATCGGACCAGAGCGCGCTGGTTTCGGCCGTCATCGGTGACCACCTGGCGGCGATCAAGGCGCGCCCGCAATTCAGCACCGTGAAAGACACGATGACGGTTCCGCAGTTCGTCGCCGCCACTCAATCGGTCCTGGCCGATCTGCTCAACACCGCATTCGACAAGATCCGCACCTTGGCGGGTGACGAGCTGCCGAGGGAACCTGCGGAAGCGGCGCCCTGGCTGGATGTCGCCAAGGCGGAAATGAAGGCGGGCGTGACCGAGGCCAGCCAACCCGATCGCATCAAGAGCTACTTCGCTGCGACGGACTTTGGGCCGGTCGGCGACCCCATTCCGGCCTGGTGCGGTGCGTTTGTAGCTTTCTGCGTCAAGCAGGCAGGCTTGACGCCGCCCAAGGGCGCGGCCGCGGCCGACAGTTGGAAGAATTGGGGAACGACAAGCATTCCTTTGGGCAGCCACGAGATACCTGCCGGCGCGGTGGTGGTTCTGACGGCCTCCGCTGGTACAGACGCCATAGGCCACGTTGGCTTCTTTACCCGGTTTTCCGACGCCGGCGACCAAGTGATGGTGCTTGCTGGAAACCAGACGAACGGAGTCAATGAAGCCCCATACGCGGTGCCCCGGATTGCCGCCATACGAACCGTGGAAACGCTGATACCCATCGGCGCCGCCAATCGCTACGACATGACCGCGGCAGGTGTGAAGAAAGACCTTCAGAAATATGGCGACCTGATCGTAGACCGCTTTCAGCGAGCCGGGTTCACCAAGGATCAGCAACTCATAGCGGTTCTGGCGAACGCGATCGGGGAGTCTGGCCTGGATCCGAGCGCCAAGTCACCCGCGCCGGAAGAAAGTTATGGCCTCTTCCAGTGTAATAGAAAGGCCGGCCTAGGAATAGGATATACGATAGACCAACTTAAGGACCCCGAAACGAACATTGCGATCATCATTCGGGAAGCTCGAAAGTTTAGCGCGTTTACCGCCGCTTCGTCTATAGAGGCTGCCGTCGGTGCCTTTGTGACATTTATCGAGCGACCCAAGAATACCTCAGGGGCCATCAAGGCACGCATGGCTATCGCTAATAAACTTCACTGAGAGACCTCGAAACTCACTCCAGGCTTGATATGGCGGGGGCCCACCAGCCATATCTTCCGTGCGCAGAGATTTTGGTCACGGCAGTGCAAAAATTGCCTCTGCCTCCCACGATCTCCGTGACGTCGCTTCGCTCCCGCCCACCCTGGGAACGAAGCCGGCGAGCAGCCGACGTTGCGCCGTTTGCTTTCTACTGCGAACGAGAATTCCACCTCGGCCTGCCCTGGGGGCAAACCCCTGCCTCAAACAGCTACGGAATTGACAAGCCGTTCCGCGTGTTCGAGGGTAAGTATAGTATCCTTATCGACATGAGGGAATTGGAGGCGACGATGAGCGGGCACCCCACCAGCATGATCGCTCACGGCATGCACCGGCTCCCGGCACCGGGTGAGTCGGCGCGCTACACGGGCCTCCTGCGGGAAAGCATTTGTCGCCTTGTTGCCGTCGCAGCGCATTTCTGTGCTCTTAATGGCACAAAGGCCGGTTAAAATGGCTACAGCGGCTTGAAAACGAAGCAAATTCAACGTTTCTCGGCTTGTATATCATGTCACTAGAATTTATGTGTCATGGATGCTTGGGCGCGGCGGGGAGGCTCGCCAGGCGTTTCGCAACGGATGGCCTCGCGCCATCGCATGACAGAGAAACGTTGGGTCTATGCTCACCAAAAAAGGCAAGTACGGCCTCAAGGCGCTGGTACACCTGGCGCACATGCCGGCCGGGCAGCTGGCTTTCGTCAACGACATCGCGACCGGCAACAACATTCCGAAGAAATTCCTCGACGCCATACTGGGCGAATTGCGCAATGCCGGCTTCGTCCAGAGCCGCAAGGGCAAGGATGGCGGCTACCGCCTGGCGCGGCCGGCCGACGAGATCAAGGTCGGCCATGTCGTGCGCGTCCTCGACGGGCCGCTGGCGCCAATTCCCTGCGCCAGCCGCACACAATATCAGCGCTGTGAAGACTGCAACGAGGCGACATGCCAAGTCCGACATCTGATGCTCGAGGTCCGGCAGGCGATCGCCGAGGTGCTCGACCAGCGCAGCCTCGCCGAGATGCGCGACATTGTCATCGACGACCTGCCGGTCACGGTGAAGGTCCAGGCCTGACGCATCGCATTATGCGGGGGCGCGCATGAGCGGGCGCGCCAATTCCATCATCCCCAGTTCCATCATCATTGTCGGCGGCGGCGCCAGCGGCGTCGTGATGGCCGCGCATCTCCTGAAGTCGGCCAATCCCGATCTGCGCGTCACGCTGATCGAAAAGCGCCCGCATTTCGGCCAGGGTATCGCCTATTCGACGCTGCTGTCGGCGCATGTGCTGAATGTCAGTGCCGCCGGCATGAGCGCCTATGCCGACGATCCCGGCAATTTCTGGCGCTGGCTGCAGGGGCGTGGCCTGGTGGACCAGGAGCAGACGCCGCAGACACCTTTCTACGCGCCGCGCAGCCTCTATGCCCGCTATCTCGGCGAGCTGCTCGACGAGCTCGAAGCGCGCGAACAGCCGACTGGGCGGCTGCGCCTGATCCGTGAGGAGAGCCTGTCGATCACGCCGACCGCCTCCGGCGTCGAGGTCGCGCTCGCCAACGGCACCAGCGTCGTCGCCCATCTGGCCATATTGGCCACCGGCCATGACGAGCAGCCGGCGCAGGGCCATGCGGTCCGCATGGGCTCGGAGGCCGACACGGCGCTCGATGCGGACAACCCGGTCATGGTGCTGGGCACCGGGCTCAGCATGGTCGACGCGTTCCTGGCGCTGGAACAGCGCGGCCATGCGGGGCAAATTATCGCCGTGTCCCGGCGCGGCCTGCTGCCGTCGCCGCACCGCAAGGGCAATCCGATCAAGCTCGATGTCGCCGACATTCCGCTCGGCACCCAGCTTTCCTATTTCGTCGGCTGGTTCCGCGACCTGATCCGCGAGAACCAGAAGGCCGGCATCGACTGGCGCGACGTGGTCGATGGTCTCAGGCCGTTCAACCAGAAGATCTGGCAGAACTGGCCGGCCTCCGCCAAGCGCCGCTTCGTCGAGCACACCAAGGCCTGGTGGGACATCCATCGTCATCGCATGGCGCCGGAAGTCTACGCCAAGGTGACCGAGGCCGTGCAATCCGGCCGCATCCGGCTTGTCGCCGGCCGCGTCGTCAGCATCGCACCGGGCGAGACTTTCAGCGTCGACGTCCAGTCGCGCCACAGCCAGCTTGTCGAGACTTTCGACGTCGCCCGTATCTACGATTGCTCGGGCATCGTGCGCGACATTTCGACCTCGTCAAACAGTGTGGTGCGCTCGCTGGTCGACCGCGGGCTGGGCCGGCCGGACCCGATGCGCATTGGCCTCGACGTCTCGGCCAATTGCGAGATCATCGCCGGCGACGGTACGGTCTCGCGCAAAATCCTCGCCGTCGGCCCGCTGACTCGCGGCACCTTCTTCGAGATCGACGCCATCCCCGACATCCGCGTCCAGTGCGCTAGGCTGAGCAAGCAATTGCTGGGTAGAGCAATTCCAGGAAAAGTGTGAAGCGGTTTTCCGTCCGGAATTGCGTCAATTCAAAGAGAGAGCGTTCAGCCGCCCAGCGCCTCGCACACCAGGCGCGCGGTCTCGGCGCCGGAGAAATTCTGCTGGCCGGTGATCAGATTGCCGTCGCGTATGGCAAAGCCGCGCCACAGCCCGGCCTGGACATAGTTGGCGCCGATGGCCTTCAACTCGTCCTCGATGCGCCAGGGCATCAGATGCTTGCCGCGCTCAAGCGCGCCCATCTGCCAGGTCGCGTTGTCGGCGAAATCCTCCTCGGCATTGGCGAAGCCGGTCACGGTCTTGCCGGCGGCAAGCAGCGAGCCGTCGGCGCGCCTGGCGTAACGCAAGATGGCGGTGCCGTGGCAGAGCGCGGCGGCCACCTTGCCGGCTTCATGGAAGGCGACGAATGTCCGCTGCAGATCTGTCGCACGCTCATAGCTGAACATCGGTGCCTGGCCGCCGGCGACGACGATGGCGTCGAAACTGTAGACATCGATCTCCGCCACCGGCCGCGTGGTTTCGACCAGGGCCGCCAGCTTCGGGCTCGACAGGAAGCCGAGCGAGATGAGATCGGTCTCGGAGTAACCCGAAGGGTCACGCGGATCGCTCAGCCCATCGGCCTCGCATCTGCCGCCGTCGGGCGAAAAGATCTCCACCGCGTAGCCACGTTCGGTGAAGGCGAACCAGGGATGGGTCAGCTCGCTCCACCAGAAGCCGACCGGCCATCCTGTCGTGGTCGATATGGCCGGATTGGCGATGACGATGGCCACACGCTTTGGCTTGCGTGCATTGACCGGATTGGCATCCCTGACACTCATCTTCGCTCTCCCTTATGAAGCTTTCGCCGACAAAGCCGGGCCCGGCAATCTGGCCACATGGCCGGGCAAATTCCGCTTCCGTCGTGGCGGCGCCTTGCCTAGGATCGGTGCATGACACAACGCGGTAGACTTTATGGCTGCCCGGTCGAGTTCGCGCTCGACGCGCTCGGCGGCAAGTGGAAAACGGTGATCATCGCGCGCATCAAGCAAGGGCCGCTGCGCTATTCCGAGCTGCGCCGAATGATCCCCTCGCTCTCCGACAAGATGCTGACGCAGCGCCTCGCCGATCTCGTCGAGATCGGCTTCGTCGTGCTCGAGACGTCGCCCGATGGCAAGGCGCGCTACGCCTTGACCGAGCGCGGCCACGATCTCGCTGCCGCACTCCAGGCGCTCTACGACTGGGGCAGCGTGCATGGCCGTGCCGAGGGCGTGCGCTTCCGCACTGATATCGAGGCGGCGGCCTAGCACCTTTCGTCCCTCACGCCGCATCGGCAAGCGCGCCGCAAAAGCCGGCGACATCGGTGATGACGGCTTCGCCGAGGAAACGCAGCGTCGCCATCGAGCGGTCGCGCGCTTCGCGGTTGCCAAAGCCGCAGGCGTCCTCGATCACCACGGCCGTAAAACCGTTGTCGGTCGCCTGGCGGACGGTCGGCTCGATGCCGATCTCCATGGCGATGCCGGCAAGGGCGATGGCGCGCACGCCGCAATCGCCGAGCGCAAAGCCGAGCGCGGTGGAATCGAAGGCCGACATGGTCAGCTTGTCGAACACCGCTTCATCAGGGCGTGGCGCGAGTTCAGGGACAATTCGCGTCGCTTCGGCGTCGGGCAAGAACCACGGCTCGACAGTGTCCGGACTGTCGCGCCGCTGCCAGGCCATGGCGGTGCGCAGCTGGGTGGCGCCCATCCATTTGCGTGGCAAGGAGAGATGGCGCGTGAACGCCACAAGCATGCCGGCCGAGCGCGCGGCTTCAAGCACGATGCCGGTGCGCTCGACGATACCGGCCGCGCCGGCGATCTGGCGGCAGATGCCGACCTGCATGTCGTAGACCACCAGCGCCATGCGGCTGGGATCGCACCATTCGGCCAGGCTGGCCGGGATCTCGATGCCTTCGCTCGACCGGATCATGCCGCCGTCCGATCCCAGGGTTGGGCGATGTCGACGGTTGCGTCGAACAGATATTCGAGCGGCAAGGGTGCCGGCTCGAAAGCGAGGAAATGCCATTCCAGCAGACCGGCCTTCGACAGCGGGAAGTCGTCGGTGTAGCGCCTGGCTTCCTCGACGCTGTCGAGCTCGAAGACGATGATGACACCGCCGACGTCGGCGCGGGCATAGTTTTCGCGCACGATGCCGGCCTTCCACAGCCGCCAGACATTCGACACCTCGTCACGCAGATAAGGCTTGAGGTCGTCGAGGGTGACGCCGGGCTTGAAGTTGTCATAGGCGATGATCTTCATCGGCTGTCTCCTCTTGGGATGTCAAGATCGCGCGGCCTGTGTGTTCCGGCTGGCATCCCGTTCGGCTAGCATGTCGAAAATGGCGGCTTCAACGAACGACATGGTTCGTTGAAGTGGCCGGCCGATTTGCCGTTTCGTGGCGCGGCGTCCAGCGGAGAGGAGACGGGAGACGGAATGACTATCGAGCGGCTGAACCCGAAGGGCATGCACAGCAACCCGGCCTATTCGCAGGGCGTGGCGCTGCCGGCATCGGCGCGCATGGTGCTGATTGGCGGCCAGAACGGCGTCGACGCCGATGGCCAGATCGTCGGCAAGGGCGACATTGCGGCGCAGACCGCGCAGGCGCTCGCCAATCTGGCGATGGTGCTCGACGCCGGCGGCGCCAGGCTGGAGGATCTTGTGCGCCTGTCGATCTACATTGTCGGCGATGCGGATATCAGGCCGGCCTTCGGCGTCTGGATGGCGTTCTGGGCGGATCGCGGGCCGCCGCCGGTGGTGACAGGCATACGCGTGCTCGGTCTCGCCAATCCGGATTTCCTGATCGAGATCGAGGGGCAGGCGGCCGTCGAGGCATGATCTCCCCCCTTGAGGGGGAGATGTCGCCGAAGGCGACAGAGGGGGTCATTGCGCGTGAAGCGCCAACCCCCTTCTGCAGTGGCAGGCCGAGCCCGGTCGCACCGACCCCCTCTGCCTGCCGGCCATCTCCCCCTCGAGGGGGGAGATTAAGCACCTCATGGAATTTCATTCCTCGTCTGGCCGTCTGATTGGCACGTTCTATCTTCTTTCCCGCGACAAACGGCTGGAAAAGAGGCTACGCTGCCGCTCTGCCCCCGAGGCGGTCGCTTGATCATGGAGCATCTGAATGAGCGAGCAGAAGGTCGCCGCGCCTGACAGCGGCCCCTCGGACAGCGCAACATCCCGCCTGCGCCCACCTTATGCGTCGGTTCTCGACCTGATCGGCCAGACGCCGGTGGTCGAGCTGACCAAGTTCGACACCGGCAAATGTCGGCTGTTCATCAAGCTCGAAAGCCAGAATCCGGGCGGCTCGATCAAGGACCGCATCGCGCTGTCGATGATCGCCGCGGCTGAGAAGCAGGGCAAGCTGAAACGGGGTGGCACCATCGTCGAGGCGACCGCCGGCAATACCGGCCTTGGCCTCGCGCAGGTCGGCATTCCCAAGGGCTACCGCATCGTGCTGGTCGTGCCCGACAAGATGTCGCGCGAAAAGATCCAGCACCTGCGCGCGCTGGGCGCCGAGGTGCGCATGACGCGCTCCGATGTCGGCAAGGGGCATCCCGAATATTACCAGGACATGGCCGAGAAGATCGCCGCGGAAGTCCCCGGCGCCTTCTATGCCAATCAGTTCGCCAACCCGGCCAATCCGCTGGCGCATGAGACAACCACCGGCCCGGAAATCTTTTCGCAGCTCGATGGCAATGTTGACGCGGTGGTGGTCGGCGTCGGCTCGGGCGGCACGCTGACCGGGCTTGGCCGCTACTTTGCCGATATCTCGCCGAAGACCGAAATGGTGCTGGCCGATCCGGTCGGCTCGGTGCTGGCGCCGCTGATCAAGACCGGCAAGATGGAAGAGGCCGGCAGCTGGACGGTGGAAGGCATAGGCGAGGATTTCGTGCCGCCCAATGCCGATCTGTCGCTGGTCAAGAAGGCCTATTCCATCACGGACAAGCAAAGCATGCTGGCGGTGCGCGATCTCCTGTCGCGCGAAGGCATTCTGGCCGGCTCGTCGTCAGGCACGCTGTTGTCGGCGGCGCTGCGCTATTGCCGCGAGCAGACCTCGGCGAAGCGCGTCGTCACCTTCGTCTGCGACAGCGGCAACAAATATCTGTCCAAGGTCTTCGACGATTTCTGGCTGGCCGAGCAGGGGCTGGCCGAGCACGAACAGCATGGCGATCTGCGCGACCTGGTCATGCGCTCGCACCGCACCGGCGACACGGTCTATGTCGGCCCCGACGAAAGCCTGCTCAACGCCTATGGCCGCATGCGCCGCTCGGATGTGTCGCAGCTACCGGTGCTCGACAATGGCAAGCTCGTCGGCATCGTCGACGAAAGCGACATTCTGGCCAAGGTCGACGGCCCCTATGACGGCCGCTGGGAGCGCTTCAACGGCCCGGTGCGCACGGCGATGACCTCCAATCTGCACACGCTGCAGGCCAGCCAGACGCTGGATGCGCTGCTGCCGGTGTTCGACCGCAACGAGGTCGCCATCATCTTCGACGGCGACGAGTTCGTCGGCCTGATCACCCGCATCGACCTGATCAACCATCTGAGGCGCGCACGATGACCAAACACACCCCGCCAGCCGGCAAGAACCGCCTGGCCTTTTCGACGCGCACCATCCATGGCGGCCAGAGCCACGATCCGCTGACCGGCGCGGTGATGGTGCCTATCTATGCCACCTCGACCTATGGCCAGCAGTCACCCGGCGTGCACAAGGGGTTTGAGTACGCCCGCAGCCAGAACCCGACGCGCTTTGCCTTCGAGCGCGCCGTGGCCGATCTGGAAAGCGGCACGGCCGCCTTCGCCTTCGCCTCCGGCCTGGCGGCGATCTCGACCGTGCTGGAACTGCTCGACAGCGGTGCCCATATCGTCGCCACCGACGACATCTATGGCGGCTCCTTCCGGCTGATGGAGCGGGTGCGCAAGCGCTCGGCGGGTCTCCAGGTCTCGTTCGTCGACTTCACCGACCTTGCGGCAGTCGAGGCGGCGATCCGGCCGGAGACGAAACTGCTGTGGGTCGAGACGCCGACCAACCCGCTGCTGCGCATCGTCGACCTCGAAGGCGTCGCCGCGCTGGCCAAACGCAAGGGTGTGCTCACGGTCGCTGACAACACGTTCTGCAGCCCCTATATCCAGCGGCCGCTGGAACTCGGCATCGACATCGTTGTGCATTCGACAACCAAATATCTCAATGGCCATTCCGACATGGTCGGCGGCGTGGCGGTCGTCGGCGACAACAAGGAACTGGCCGCCCAGTTGAAATTCCTGCAGAACGCCATCGGCGCCATATCGGGCCCGTTCGACAGTTTTCTCGCCTTGCGCGGGCTGAAGACCCTGGCGCTCCGCATGGAGCGGCATTCCGACAACGGGCTGAAGATCGCGCAGTGGCTGGAGGCGCGAAAAGATGTGCGCCGGGTGATCTATCCCGGCCTCGCCAGCCACCCGCAGCACGCCATCGCCGTGCAGCAGATGTATGCTTTCGGCGGCATGATATCAGCCGTGCTCGATCGCGACCTGGCCGGCACAAAACGCTTCCTCGAACGCACGCAATTGTTCACGCTGGCCGAAAGCCTCGGCGGGGTGGAGAGCCTGATCGAACACCCGGCGCTGATGACGCATGGGTCCATTCCGGCGGAGAAGCGGGCGGAGATCGGCATATCGGATTCGCTGGTGCGGCTGTCGGCGGGGATCGAGGATGGCGATGATCTGATCGCGGATCTGGAACAGGCGCTGGGGGGATAGACCCTCTAACCTCAAAGGTCAGCGCTGCCGACGGTCCAGGTTCAAGCATCACCCCGTTGACCTAGCGCTCCATTCGCCCGAGATGTAGCGCCCATGGCGACGCGCGAACCCGAAAAACCCACCGAACCCTTGACCTTCGCGGTGCTGGTGTTTCCCGGCTTTCCGATGATGGCGTTCAGTTCGGTCATCGAGCCGTTGCGCGCCGCCAACATCCTGGCGAAGCGGCAGTGTTATCGCTGGATCATCGTCGGCGGCACCAAAGGGGCGGTCGAGGCCTCGAACGGCGTCGTCATCCAGCCGGGTTTTTACGCGGAGGATGCGCCGAAGGTCGATCGCATTGTCGTCTGCTCGGGCGGCGACGCCGATCACCTCGTCGCCGAGGATGCGGCGAGCTGGATCCGCCGCAGCCTGCGCAATGGCGCCCATATCGGCGCGGTGGCGGATGCGGCGTTTTTCCTGGCGCGGGCCGGCCTGCTCGACGGCCATGCCTGCACCTTGCACTGGACCAGCCAGGCCGCCTTCACCGAGGCTTTTCCCAACATCGAACTGCGGCGCGACCTCTATGTCATCGACCGCAAGCGGTTCACGTCGGCCGGCGGGGTCGGCAGCCTCGACATGATGCTGGAGATCATCACCCGGGATTACGGCGCCGAGCTTGCCGCCGGCGTCGCCGAATGGTTCGTGCACAGCCAGCTGCGCTCCAGCGTCGACCGCAAGCTGATGCCGCTGCGCCTGCGCACCGGCGTGCAGAACGAGCTGGTGCTGTCGGCCATCGCCATCATGGAGGACGCGGTCGAGGAGCGGCTCGGCATGGCTGAGCTGACGGCGCGGCTCGGCGTGTCCTCCGACAAGCTCGAACGCTCGTTCCGCTCCGAACTCGACATCTCGCCCAATGGCTACTACCGGCGGCTCAGGCTGAAGCGCGCCGCCGATCTGCTGGCGCATTCGACGCTCGCCGTGCGCGACGTGGCGCTGGCCTGCGGCTTTGCCTCGATGTCGAGCTTCGCCCGGGCCTTTCGCGAGGAGCACGGGCATCCGCCGAAACTGGCGCGAAGATATTAGGACAATCAGCTGTTTGCCCCGACAGCCGAGATCGACGGACAATGGCCTATCGGCTTCTGGCGATCAGAAGGGACAAGCCGGTCATCGGGTGGATGTTGGGTAACAGCCTTAGCCCTTTGTTTTGAAGGCACCGGAAGTTATGGATCGAATCAGAAGGTCAGGCGGGTTTTGGGTTCGCTGGCTGGGATCAACCAAGCGCACTGTGTAGAAGTCAGCAAGCCAGGGCAGGACCTTTTTGATCGCGCCATCGGTCACTGCCTCATCTGTGATCGTCAGGGTAACCTGTTTGAGCACTACGCCAGGTCCAAACGTCGCCGATAGGTTGTCGGGATCGACTCTCTTTATCGACTTTGGATTAGAGATATCGTCGAACGTGACAAAATCCGGATACTTGTCTCGGGCCACGACACGTGTCCCGCGGAACGTCTCCATTGCGCTGGCGCGGTGGTAGCCGTTCGTTCCGACCTCTGGGAACGTGGAGAATGCACGATCCGTGCCGGACGCGTAGTCCAATATCGCAAATAGATACTTACCGGGAGCCACTTCGACAAAGGCCGATTCCCCTTTGACATAGCTTTGGATACCGCCCGCCGCTGAGATAGGGAGCCACTTCGATTCGGTGCTGGCGTGAATTTCGACGGTGCTGCCACCCGTCTTGATGCCGCTGGGGGTCTCGACATCGAGGACGAGTTTTTGGTGCCATTCCCAACTGCTGAACCCGAGAAGGCGACCACCAAAGAAACAGACAGCAAGGACTGCCACCACTACGACAATGGCGATATTTCTGCCGCGACGCTTCACTGATGGAGTCCTCTCGACAAAACACAATTAAGCGCGACATGACTTAGATTGGAGGCGGGGATTTGAGCAACGGTCAGAAATCACCCGTATCCGCCATAACAGGCCACCGAGCATCGTTTCGGTGGTTTACGGCATAGTCGTTAATCTTGGACATGCCATCAATCTTGCCTTCAAAGTGCTGAAAACCGAACAAAGTCGAGAATAGAATTCGAACGACCGCAATGGGTCGAACTCTTTCGTTCGTGTTGATCGGCTGACCGAGGTTGTGGCGGCTTTCCGCACAATAAGCGCGGTTTTCCGCACAATCCTTCCACGCCGCCTGCGCCATGCTCAGCCCTCCCAACCCACCCAAGGCCAGCCCCTATGAGCATCGTCGTATTCGACCCCGACAGCACCGAAGACGTCGACTTCAAGGACCGCATGCGCCACCCGGCGGCGGCCGATCCAGCCGGCGGCATGTGGCTGTCGGACACCGAACCGTCCTTCATCGATGCCGACGCCTTGCGAAAAGGCCGGTTGGCCAAGCTGCGGGCCTGGATGCGCGAGGCCGGCTATGGCGGCGTGGTGCTGTTCGACCCCTACAACCAGCGCTACGCCACCGGCTCGCGCAACATGTTCGGCTATTTCCTGCGCAACTCGACCCGGTATTTCTTTATCCCGACCGAGGGGCCGATCGTGCTGTTCGAATATCCCCAGAGCTACCATGTCTCGATGGTGCTCGACACGATCGACGAGGCGCGGCCGTCCAAGCTGGTCTGGTCGTCGGTCTCCGGCCGCGACGACGAGACCGCCGGTCCTTTCGCCGACGAGATCGCCGAGCTTCTGAAAAAGCATGGCGGCGGTTCGATGAAGCTCGGGCTCGACCGCTGTAGCCATCTGCAGGCGCTGGCGCTGGAAAAGCGCGGCTGCGAGGTGCGGGATTGCCAGGGCGAGATCCTGGCGGTGCGCGCGGTGAAGACGCCCGAGGAGGTGAAATGCCTGCAGGTGTCGATGGCCGGCGCTGAAGCCGCCGTCTACGCCGTGCGCGAGGCGATCAAGCCGGGCGTCTCCGAAAACGATTTGTTCGCCATCATGTATGGCGAGGTGATCCGCCAGGGCGGCGAGTTCATCGAGACGCGGCTGCTGACCTCAGGCCAGCGCACCAATCCATGGTTCAACGAGGCCAGCGGCCGCAAGATCCGGCCTGGTGAGTTGTTGGCGCTCGATACCGATACGATCGGCTGCTACGGCTATTACTCGGATTTTTCGCGCACCTTCCGCTGCGGGCCGGGCAAGCCGACCGATTACCAGAAGTCGCTCTACCGCATGGCGCATGACCAGGTTCAGCACAATATTTCGATCGTCAAACCCGGCATGGCGTTTCGCGAGATCGCCGAGAAGGCGTGGACAATCCCGGATCGCTTCGTCGACCAGCGCTACACCTCGGTCATGCACGGCGTCGGCATGCATGGCGAGACACCGTTCATCGCGCATGCCATGGATTACGAGACCTATGGCCGCGACGGCCATATCGTGCCAGGCATGGTGGTGAGCGTGGAAAGCTATATCGGCGAGAAGGGCGGCCGCGAGGGCGTCAAGCTGGAGGACGAGATCCTGATCACCGAGACGGGCACGGAGCTTCTGTCGCGCTTTCCCTATGAGGATGAGTTTCTGGAGAAGCAGGTTTGATATCCGCCGCCCGCCTCGATGACGTAACCTTCGTGGCTAGCGAAGCCTCCCATCACGTCGTCATCCTAGGGCGAAGCAAGGAGCGCAGCGACGCGGCGCAGACCCTAGGATCCATGCCGGGACTCCAATGCGCCGCAACGGTGCAGATTCTGCTCCGCTGTGTTCACTGGCCAATGTCACGGAATGGATCCTCGGGTCTTCGCGACGGAGCTTCGCTCCTGCTCCGCCCGTGGATGACGAAGTGGGGGAGGCGACGGCCAATCACCACCGTTTGCGCCAGCGCGCTGAACGGAACGGCCTTGGCCGCCAACCCGGGCGCCTCCGCATGAAAACTCCCATCTCCATCAAGCGCGGCACGGTGGCCGGTATCTTCATCGACCTGCAGGAAGAGCACCGGCAGGACCCGCGCTATCTGGTCGAGGGCTTTGCCGGCATCCTCGCCAACGTCCAGCGCCTGCAGGCGGCGGCGCGCGCAAACCATGTGCCGCTCCAGCACTGGGCCTATATCGTCGATCTCGACAAACAGGACCGGCCGTTTCATCCCGTCGGTGCCGACGGCAAGTCGGCCTTTTCCGACAAGAGCGACCCGCTGACCGAGATCTGCCATGAGGTGGCGCCGGCCAAGGACGAGACGCTGCTGGTCAAGGCGGAGGCCAGCGCCTTTCGCAGCGGCCCCGCCGCCGAGCGGCTCAAGGCCTCCGGCATCGAATGGCTTGTCGTCGCCGGCGTCTGGACCGAGGCCTGCATCGACGCGTCAGTAAAGGACGCCGTGACAAAGGGATTTCGCGTGCTGCTTGTCAAGGATGCCTGTGGCAGCGGCAGTGCGGCCATGCACCAGACCGGCATCCTCAACCTCGCCAACCGGCTCTATGGCGGTGCGGTCACCGACACGGACGGCGCCTGCCGGCTGCTGGCCGGCGAGACGGTCCCCGCCTGGCAGGTCGAAGGGTCGGTGCCGCTGCGCTTCACCTTCGACAATGCGGCCGCGCTCTACGCCGATCTATGACAGCAGACTGACATGAGCGGCCGCGGCAAATACGAAACACGGCTCGACCCGGCGCTGTGGGCCTACATAGACAGCGTCAACGCCTGGTACCCGCCCGAGATCATCGGCCTGCCGATCGACAAGCAGCCCGCGGTCTATGACCGGATGTGCCGGGCTTTCCATAAGGGGCGTCCCGCCGGGGTCAAGGCCAGCGACGGCATGGTCGCCGCCTCGGGCCATGGCATCCCGATCCGCCACTACCAGCTAACCGGCAAGGCCGCGCGGGCCATGGTGCTCTATTTCCATGGCGGCGGTTTTATCCTGGGTAACCTCGACAGCCATGACGACATCTGCGCCGAGATCTGCGCCGGCAGCGGCTTCGACGTGCTGTCGGTCGACTACCGGCTCGCGCCCGAACATCTGCACCCCGCCGCCTTTGACGATGCTATGGCGGCGTTTGCTTGGGCGGCTGCAGCCAACGACCTGCCGATCGTGCTGTGCGGCGAGAGCGCCGGCGGCAATCTCGCGGCGGCGGTGGCGCAGGCGACGCGCCGGCATATCAGGTCTGCGATCGGCCAGGTGCTGATCTATCCTGGCCTCGGCGGCGACGAGGGCGCCGGCTCCTATATCGAACATGCCGAGGCGCCGCTGCTGTCGGTCGGCGACATCGCCTTCTACCGCGACGTCCGCTCGGCCAAGCGGCAATCGCCCGACGATCCGACCTTTTCGCCCCTGCGCGACGGCGATTTTTCCAACCTGCCGCCGACGGTGATCATATCAGCCGAGTGCGACCCGCTATCGTCCGATGGCGAGGCCTATCGCGACCGCATCGTTGCGGCCGGGGGCAAGGCGTGGTGGCATGAGGAGCCCAGACTCGTGCACAGTTTTTTGCGCGCCCGCACCACCGTGCCCGCTGCCGCCGAGGCATTCACGCGGATCATTGCCGCGATCGCGGCAATGGGGCGCGGTGAGTGGCCAAATTTATGAGGACGCCGCGGCGCCTGCTTCAGACGAATTGGCTTTCAGCCAGAGCGCCTTTTCGCCGAGCGTGGCGACCATGGCGGCATGCGCCGCGCGCTCCGCTTCGGTCAGGCGCGGCAGCAGCGGCCTCGGGCGCGCGGCGACGATGATCTCGATGTGCCTGACATTCTCGCCCTGCGCCGGCGCGGTGGCGCTGTCGAGGATAAGCGCCGCCTGCTTGCCGCCGATCAGCTCGATATAGACCTCGGCCAGCAGTTCGGAATCGAGCAGCGCGCCGTGCTTGGTGCGCTTCGTGTTGTCGATGCCGTAGCGCCGGCAGAGCGCGTCGAGCGAATTGGGACCCATCGGATGCTTGCGGCGCGCCAGCGCCAGCGTATCGACGACTAAGCCGGGATCGATATTGGGGTGGCCGAGCCGGCCGAATTCGACATTGAGGAAGCCGATGTCGAAAGTGGCGTTGTGGGCGACCAGCTTGGCGCCGTCCGTGAAGGTCAGCCATTCCTCGGCAATGTCGGCAAAGGTCGGCTTGCCCTGAAGGTCCGCCGCGCTGATGCCGTGCACCGCCTGCGCCTCCTCATGGATCGCGCGGCCCTGCGGGTTGATGTAGTGGTGGAACGTCCTGCCGGTCGGGAAACGATTGACCAGCTCGACGCCGCCCAGCTCGATCACGCGGTCGTCGCGCGAATCAAGGCCGGTGGTTTCCGTGTCGAAGATGATCTCGCGCATCAATCAGGTGCTCCTGAGGAGCAGAATCATGACACCGGAACAAAATGGCAATGGGCAATGCCCGTTTTCCCTTCTCCCCTTGTGGGAGAAGGTGTCGCCGAAGGCGACGGATGAGGGGTGCTCCAGGGAACGCCAACGTCTCACTCCGCTGGAACACCCCTCAACCGTCTCGGCGCTGCGCGCCGATCCACCTTCTCCCACAAGGGGAGAAGGAAAGCGTCAGCGCGAGAGTTCCCCAACGATCGCCTTGACCCGCGCCCGCGCCGCATCCAGACCCTGACCGGTGTCGATGACGAAATCCGCCAGCCTGCGTTTCTCCTCATCCGGCACCTGCTTGGCCAGGATCGCCGCCAGCTTTTCCTCGGTCATGCCCGGCCGCGCCAGCACGCGCTGGCGCTGGACTTCGGCGGGCGCAGTGACGACGACGACCTTGTCGACGCGGCCACGGCCGCCGGTTTCGAAGAGCAGCGGGATGTCGAGCACGGCGATCGATTCGCCGGCGGTACGATGCCTGGCCAGGAAGGCGTCAGCGTCGGCGCGGACCAGCGGATGGATGATGGTTTCCAGCCGCTTCAACGCGGCGGCATCGCCGAGCACACGCGCGCCAAGCTTGGCGCGGTCGACCACGCCGGCAACGGTCGTTCCGGGAAAGGCGGCCTCGACCAAAGGGGCAGCCACACCCGAATAAAGCCGATGCACAGCCTCGTCGGAATCGTGGACCGGCACGCCGGCCTCGGCAAACATTTTTGCCGTCGTCGATTTGCCCATGCCGATCGAGCCGGTGAGGCCGAGCACGATCATGGTTTCGGCACCAGATCGGCAACGATGATCGCGCGCAGCTCAGCCGTGACTTGCGGCCGGACACCGAACCAGTGTTCGAAGCCGGGCACGGCCTGATTGAGCAGCATGCCGAGGCCGTCGACCGTCCTCAGCCCCCTGGCGCGCGCGGCGGCGAGCAGCGGGGTTTCGAGCGGCACATAGACGAGGTCGGTGACGATGGCGTGGTCGGGCAGCAAAGCCGGATCGGCGGCGAGGCCTTCATTGCTGACCATGCCGAGCGCGGTGGTGTTGACCAGCAGGCCGGCATCGGCCAGCAATTCGTTGGTCGCCGCCGTGCCATGCGCCGAGACGCCGGCGCCGAAACGATCGCGCAATTCCTGCGCCCGGGCGAGCGTGCGGTTGACGATGCGGATGTCACTGACACCGCGCTGCTTCAGCGCCTGGATGACGGCGCGGGATGCGCCGCCGGCGCCGAGCACGACCGCGGGGCCAGTATTCGCCCAGCCCGTCGCGTAATCATCAAGGTTGGCGGCGAAGCCGTGGCCATCGGTGTTGCCGCCCCACAAGACACCGTCCTCGAACCACAGCGTGTTGACGGCGCCGATCTCTCCGGCCGCCTGGTCGCGGCGATGAGCAAGCGCGAAGGCGGCTTCCTTGTGCGGAATGGTGACATTGCCGCCGCGAAACCCGTTTGCCTGCAAAGTGCCGATGAAGTCGGCAAAATCCTGCGGCGCCACATCGATCGCCTCGTAGCTGCCGTCGATGCCGTGTTTTGCCAGCCAGTGGCCATGGATCTTCGGCGAGCGCGAATGCTTGATCGGATGGCCGGTGACGAAGGCTTTTTTTGACGCCTCAACCATCGATGGCTCCCAGCGTGCGCAGTTCCGCCAGCAGCGGCAAAAGCGGCAGGCCGACAATGGTGAAATGATCGCCTTCGATGTTCTCGAACAGCTGGATGCCTTCGCCCTCGATCTGGTAGGCGCCGACGCTGGTCAGAGCCTTGGCGCCGACACGCGCGAGATGGCGGCCGATGAAGCCTGGGTCGAGCTTGCGCATGGTCATGCCGGCGATGCCGACATAGCGCCACAGCACCTTGCCGTCGCGCACCAGAACGGCAGCGCTGTTGAGCTGATGGGTCTTGCCCGACAGCGCCAGCAGATGGCGGCGCGCGCCTTCCATGTCGGCCGGCTTGTGGAACACCTCGTCGCCGAGCGACAGCGTCTGATCGCAGCCGAGCACCAAGGCGCCTGGCCGGCGCTCGCTCACCTCGGTGGCCTTTGCCTCGGCCAGCACCAGCGCGACATCCTCGGGCGAAACGCCGCTATGCTGCAACGGCGCCTCGAGCGCGCGCTCGTCGACATCCGCCGGGACGGCTTCGACGTCGATGCCGGCATTGAGAAGCATCGCCTTGCGGAACGGACTGCCTGAGGCGAGGATGATTTTTTCGGTCATGGCCTGTGTGCCTGGTTGATCGCCGTTAATTGCGGCAGGGAGGTCGCGTCCGGTCGAACCGACCCCCTCTGGCCTGCCGGCCATCTCCCCCTCAAGGGGGGAGATCGGCAGCTTCGGCGCCTCGCCATACTTGCAACGTTGAAAGTTGGCGAAAGCAATGAAGCGCTTGATCTCCCTCCTTGAGGGGGAGTGGCCGGCAGGCCAGAGGGGTCGGGTCGACTGGGCGCGACCTTCTTGCAACAGATGAAAGCGCGCGTGAAGGATCGCGACATTTTACCTGTTCTTCCCCCGCAGGGCAACGATGGCCGCCGCCGTTTCCTCGATCGAGCGGCGGCTGACGTCGATCATCGGCCAGCCGTGGCGCGTGCAGATCTGGCGGGCGTAGGCGAGCTCCTCGGTGATGGCCGCGCGGTCGACATAGTCCGATGCCTCGTAGGTGCTGCTGTTGCCGAGGACGCGGTTTTGCCGGACATGCGAGATGCGCTCGGCGGTGGCGATCAGCCCGACGATCAGCGGCTTGGACGCGCTGACCAAGCTTTCCGGCACCGGCACGCCAAGCACGATCGGGATGTTGGCGGTCTTGATGCCGCGGTTGGCGAGATAGATGCTGGTCGGCGTCTTCGACGTCCGCGAAATGCCGATCAGCACGATGTCGGCATCGTCCATATTGGCCGGCAGCTGGCCGTCATCATGCTCCATGGTGAAGTTGAGCGCATCGATACGGCGGAAATATTCGGCGTCGAGAACATGCTGGGCGCCGACGCGGCGGCCGGCCGGCGTGCCGAGATAGGACTGGAAGACGGTGAGCACCGGCTCCAGCACCGACACACAGGGCAGGCCCATGGTGGCACAGCGCTCGTCAATGCCGCGCGCCAGCTTCTGGTCGACGACCGTATAGAGGATGATGCCCGGCTCCTCCTCAATATCCTCGAACACCTTGGCCACCTGCTTTTCGGTGCGGATGAGCGGATAGATGTGCTCGATGGCACGCGCGTCCTTGTATTGCGCCGAAGCTGCCCGCCCGGCGGCGAGCAGCGTTTCGCCGGTCGCGTCGGAAATCAGGTGCAGGTGAAAGAAGCTCTGGGGTTTGTTCACAGGGATCACCTGGGGCTGTGGGCTTGTGTGGATAAACCGGGACAGAAAGAGAGGCCGGTCGGAGGCGACTGTATCAGATGGCAGTTTGTCCACAATTCGCTGTGCTGTCAGCTTCGTCGGGCGGCTGGGGACAAGTCTGGGGACCAGTTTTCTTGCCCTGCTTCCGTCCACAGGGTCGACTTTTCCCGGAGCATCCTAAGGCTTTGACTCCAGTGGCGGATTCCGAACTATCCCCAGAACCCTACATCCGGGAGAACGAAGCACGCGACAATATGCTTGCTGGTGTTTTTCGGGGCAAAGCGGGACAGGTGACAACCACCACAACCAACAGACTCTTAGAATCAGAAGAATCTTAGATATAAGAATTTTTAAGATTATAGGCAGGCTGGGAGAGGCGAACGCTCAATGCCCAAAAGCCGGATCATGCTGGACGTCCTCAAGGGCGAGGCTCATTTTCCGCCTCCGCTCTGGATGATGCGTCAGGCCGGGCGTTATCTGCCGGAGTATCGTGAGACGCGCAGGCGCGCCGGTTCGTTCCTCGACCTCTGCTACGATCCCGACCTTGCGGTGGAAGTGACGCTGCAGCCGATCGAGCGCTTCGGCTTCGACGCATCGATCCTGTTCTCCGACATCCTTGTTGTTCCGCATGCGCTTGGCCGCGACGTTCGCTTCGAAGAGGGAAGAGGACCGCTTTTGACGCCGATTTCCGTGGCCGAGATTGCGGCTCTGGAAAGCGATGTGTTTCACGTGAATCTCGAACCGGTCTATGAGACGGTTCGCCGGTTGCGGGCCAAACTGCCCGACGAAACCACACTGATCGGCTTCTGCGGCGCGCCATGGACGGTGGCGACCTATATGATTGCCGGCCATGGCACGCCAGACCAGGGGCCGGCGCGGCTGTTCGCCTATCGCGAGCCGGAGGCGTTCGAACAGCTGCTGAAAGTGCTGGCCGACCATTCGGCTGCGTATCTGATCCGGCAGATTGAAGCCGGCGCGGATGTCGTGCAGATTTTCGATTCCTGGTCCGGCGTGCTCGACGATGCGTCGTTCGACGAGTTTTGCGTCTGGCCGGTGGCCGAGATCGTCAGGCAGGTTCGCGCCGTCCATCCCGATGTGCCGATCATCGGATTTCCCAAGGGCGCCGGCGCGCGCTACCGAACCTATCGCCAGAAGACCGGCGTGACGGGCTTGGGGATCGACTGGACGGTGCCGCTGGCGGCGGCGAAGGATTTGCAGCGTTCGGGTGCCGTCCAGGGCAATCTCGATCCCTTGCGCCTTGTGGCTGGCGGCAAAGCGCTATCCGATGGTGTCGAGACGATCTTGAAGGTGCTGGGTGACGGACCGCTGATCTTCAATCTCGGCCACGGCATCACGCCGGAGACGCCGATCGCCCATGTCGAGGCGATGGTGAAACAGGTTCGGAGCGCGACGCGCTGATGGCTCAGATGAACGACACAAACAGCACGGGTCAGGCAATGATGCGCATGGTCGTCGGCATCGTTGTGCTGATCGTGGCGACGGCGCTTCTGTTTTTTATCGCACCGGACAGTTTCTATCCCTGGGCAAAGGCGATCCATATCCTGGCCGTCATTTCCTGGATGGCCGGCATGCTCTATCTGCCGCGCCTGTTCGTCTATCACGTCGATGCCGAGAAGGGCTCCGTGCAGTCGGAGACCTTCAAGGTGATGGAGCGGCGCCTGCTGCGCGGCATCATCAATCCGGCGATGATCGTCACCTGGGTGTTCGGGCTTTGGCTTGCCTGGAAAGTGTTTGGATTCCACGGCGGCTGGCTGCACGCCAAGATCGGCCTGGTGCTTCTGTTGTCCGCCGTTCACGGCTATCTCGCCGGCGCGGTGCGCAAATTCGCCGAGGACCGCAATGAAAAGCCCGCGAAGCACTGGCGGATCGTCAACGAGATCCCCACATTGCTGATGATTGCTATTGTGATCCTGGTTGTCGTCAAGCCGTTCTGAGGCCGATCAGGCCTCGTAAAACGCGGCTTGCTCTTTCACCCGACCGACGATAAAAGACGGGTCTTCCTTCCCGTCATGCGCCGCCCTTCATTGTTTTTGGCCGCGCCCGGCATTTGTCGCATCCCGCCGATATTTTTCCCAAAGCTCACCCAGAGTCCGTCTATGCAAGAAATGAAACTTACCGAATTCAAGAACAAGAAGCCGCCAGAGCTGATCGCTTATGCCGAATCGCTCGAGGTCGAGAACGCCAGCGTCATGCGCAAGCAGGAGCTGATGTTCGCGATCCTGAAGAAGCTGGCCGCCCAGGACGTCGAGATCATCGGCGATGGCGTGGTCGAGGTGCTCCAGGACGGGTTCGGCTTCCTGCGCTCGGCCAATGCCAACTATCTGCCAGGTCCCGACGACATCTATATTTCGCCGTCGCAGATCCGGCGCTTTTCGCTGAAAACCGGCGATACGGTCGAAGGACCGATCCGCAGCCCGAAGGAGGGCGAGCGCTATTTCGCGCTGCTCAAGGTCAACACCATCAATTTCGACGATCCCGAGAAGATCCGTCACAAGATCCACTTCGACAATCTGACGCCGCTCTATCCGACGTCGCGGCTGAAGATGGAAATGGAGGTTCCGACCTCCAAGGATATTTCGCCGCGCGTCATCGACTTGGTGGCGCCGCTCGGCAAGGGCCAGCGCGCTCTGATCGTGGCGCAGCCGCGTACCGGTAAGACGGTGCTGCTGCAAAACATCGCCCACTCCATCACCACCAACCATCCCGAATGCTATCTGATCGTGCTTTTGATCGACGAGCGGCCGGAAGAAGTGACCGACATGCAGCGCTCGGTGAAGGGCGAGGTCGTGTCCTCGACCTTCGACGAACCAGCGGTGCGCCACGTCCAGGTCGCTGAAATGGTCATCGAAAAGGCCAAGCGCCTGGTCGAGCATGGCCGCGACGTCGTCATCCTGCTCGATTCCATCACCCGCCTCGGCCGCGCCTACAACACCGTGGTGCCGTCCTCCGGCAAGGTGCTGACCGGCGGTGTCGATGCTAACGCGCTGCAGCGGCCGAAGCGCTTCTTCGGTGCGGCGCGTAACATCGAGGAAGGCGGTTCGCTGACCATCATCGCCACCGCGCTGATCGATACCGGCAGCCGCATGGACGAAGTCATCTTCGAAGAGTTCAAGGGCACCGGCAATTCGGAAATCGTGCTCGACCGCAAGGTCGCCGACAAGCGTATCTATCCGGCCATGGATATCCTGAAGTCCGGTACCCGCAAGGAAGACCTGCTGGTTCCGCGCTCGGACCTGCAGAAGATCTTCGTGCTGCGCCGCATCCTGGCGCCAATGGGGACCACCGACGCGATCGAGTTCCTCATCGACAAGCTGAAGCAGACCAAGACCAACGGCGATTTCTTCGATTCGATGAACACGTAGGGTCTAGCCGAACCTTTCCGGCCTGCGAATTGAAACCCCGTTCCGGGAAACCGGGATGGGGTTTTTCATTGCCTGGGGTTAGGTCTGCATTACCGTGGCGGCAAGTTGCCCAAGTCGGCGCCGCCCCTCATTGCCCTGCCGGGCATTTCTCCCCGCGAAGCGGCTGCGCTATGCGCACATTTTCTTTGACGTGACTGATCAGCCCGGGGGCTTGATTGCCACGTGGTTCCCCCAATCCGTCGCTGCTTCGCAGCGCCACCTTTCCCCCCTCCGGAGGGAAAGGAAGGGAGCCTCATTGGAAAAGCGCTGACGGCAATAGGCTCAGGCCCTTCCTCTGCCCCGTCGATCGGGGGAGAGGTGGCTCGGCGAAGCCGAGACGGAGTGGGGGTCGACCAGCGCAGCATAAGACAATGCATGCGCCAAGCTGCATGCGGGGCAGCGCTGACGCTTGGTATGTGAAGCAACGGGCCGTCGGCGTAGCCTTCCGGCTCTTCTAGCCTCGACTCAACAACCGCTCCAACTCTCCTGCATCCGTCACCACAGGCAAACACACCTGCCCGGTACAAAGCCAGGCACCCATCTTCTCCGTCGGCGGTAGAATCCCCCCAGGCAGCAAGGGTCGATTCGTTTCCGAACCGATTGCGACAACAATGTCGACTCGACGCGGGTCGGGGCATCGATTCGCAACCGGAATGAGCTTTGGATCATCCAGACTGTCCACGATGACCAGTTTCAGCGGCTCGATCGCCAGCGAGCATGCATTGACGATGCCCGCCTGGCCATAGGCCTGATGCGCCGCGCGGCCTGCCGCGTGCTCGGCAATCTTCCAGGCTTTTTCCCCGAGGTCGAGGTCGCCGGTAACCGAAGCGAGCCGCACCAGCGCCTGGATGATCTGGCTGGTGGCCGAGGAAATGGCTTCGTCGACATCGCCTCGGATGCGGATCGGCACGTCGGTGCTGTCCGATGCGGTCAGATAATAGCCTGTGCCGGCGGCGTCGGCGTGCCAATGGTCGAGCTGTTCGATGAACTGCTTCGCCTGGTCGATATAGCTCCAATCACCTGATGCCTCGAACAGCGCGATCGCCGCATTGGCCATGGCGGCATAGTCGATCGACAGAGCGGGGAACAATTTCCTGGCGCCGAGCATGGAATGCGGCAAGCGGCCGTCTCGCATGGAACCGCTGATATGAGCAAAAGCCTTGGCCGCGGCCTCGATCCAGTCGGGCCGGCGCAGCGAGCGGCCGGCCTCGGCAAGTGCCGCGATCATCAGGCCGTTCCAGTCGGTGAGGGTCTTTGCATCCAGACCCGGCCTGACCCGCTCTTCCCGGGCAGTGAGAAGTCTTACCTTGAGCGGGATGAGTTTGTCGCGATCGGCTACGCCCTGGGCCTGTTGGGCGCGGGTTTGATGGACCACCGGCTTGCCTTCCCAGCCATGCGGGCTGGAAAGCGTGAAGTATTTGAAAAACAAGGCTGAATCGTCCCCAAGGACGGCTTCGATCTCTTGTCTGCTCCAGGTGTAGAAAAGACCCTCCTCACCATCGCTGTCGGCGTCGAGGCTGGCAGCGAAGGCACCTCCGTCGACGCGCATTTCGCGCAGCAGCCAGTCGACGGTCTCTTCCGATTCGTACCCGGAACAAATCATTGCCGCTCGCCGAAAAGGCCCAGGTGCAGAAGCGGATCAGCTCCGCATTGTCGTAGAGCATCTTCTCGAAATGCGGCACCAGCCATTCGGCATCGGTCGAGTAGCGGCTGAGCCCGCCGCCAATGTGGTCATAGATGCCGCCGCTCAGCATATGTTCGAGGCTGACAAGCACGTCGTCGCGATGCGTGGCGTTGCCGTCGCGCAGCCAGGACAGCCACAGCGTCAGCATGAATGGCGCGTTGGGGAATTTCGGCGCGCCGCGCAGGCCGCCAAGATCGCGGTCGATCATGCCGTCGATGCGGCCGGCGAGGTCGGTGAGCGTGCCGCGGTCCAGGCTCTGCTTGGCATGCGTGCCGGAGAGACGCGCCTCGACGTGGGAGGTCAAGCCGTCGGCGCTTTGATGCAGGCTGGCGCGCTTCTCGCGCCACGCCTTGTCGACCGCTTCCATTACTTGGATGAATCCAGGCCGGCCATAGCGCCCCTCACGTGGAAAATAGGTGCCGCCCCAGAATGGCTTGCCGTCCGGCGTCAGGAACATGGTCAGCGGCCAGCCGCCTTGCTCGCCCAGCGAGGAGAGTGCGGCCATATAGATCTGGTCGATGTCCGGGCGCTCCTCGCGGTCGACCTTGATATTGACGAACAGACGGTTCATGACGGCGGCGACGCCGTCATTCTCGAAGCTTTCGTGCGCCATGACATGGCACCAGTGGCAGGCGGCATAGCCGACGGAGAGCAGGATGGGGCGATCGAGCGTCCTTGCTTCTTCGAGCGATGCCGGCGACCAGGCCCGCCAATGGACGGGATTGCGGCTGTGCTGCTGCAGATAGGGGCTGGCCTCTTCGGCGAGCAGGTTTTGCGCGGGCAATGTCACAATGAGCAACTCGGGTTGTTTGAAGGCGCGAGGCTAGGGCGGTTCAACAGAGCGGGCAAATGATTTCAGGCGATTCGATCGTTGCACTATCGAGCGGCCGGCTTCCGGCCGGCGTTGCCGTGCTGCGTATTTCCGGTCCGCAGACTCGATTCGTGGTCGAAACGATTGCAGGCAGCATGGTTAAGGCGCGCGCGGCGGTTCTGCGCAAGTTCAAGGCGCCGGATGGAACCGTGCTGGACAGCGGCCTGGTTGTCTTCTTTCCCGGTCCAGCGAGCTTCACCGGTGAGGATGTCGCTGAATTCCATGTCCATGGCGGACGCGCCGTGGTGGCCAGGATGCTGGAGATCATCAGTGGTTTCGACGGCGTCAGGCACGCCGAACCCGGCGAATTCACGCGCCGCGCCTTTCTCAACGGGAAACTCGACCTGGTCGAGACCGAAGCGCTGGCGGATCTGGTCAATGCCGAGACCGAGGCGCAGCGGCGCTTTGCCGTCCAGAATGCGGAGGGCGTCCAGAGTGATCTCTACACTAGCTGGCGCCGCCGGCTGATCCATGCGCGGGCCATGATCGAGGCGGAGATCGACTTTGCCGATGAGGATGACGTGCCCGGTTCCGTTTCGGATACGGTTTGGTCGGATGTGAGAGCGATGATCGGCGAGATCGATCGCCACATCGCCGGATTTCACGCCGCCGAGATTATCCGCGACGGCTTCGAGGTCGTGATTTTGGGCGCGCCGAATGCCGGCAAGTCGAGTCTGTTCAACGCCTTGGCGCGGCGCGATGCAGCTATTGTAACGGATGAGCCCGGCACGACCCGTGACTTGCTCGAGGTGACGCTGGACCTCGGCGGGCTGCGTGTCAGGCTGACGGATACGGCCGGGTTGCGCGACGCGCCGGGGAAGGTCGAGGCGATCGGCATCGAGAAGGCACGGGCCAAGGCTAATCGCGCCGATCTCCTGCTGCTGCTGGAAGATAGTTTGTCTCCCGGGGATATTGGCCCGCTGCCGGGCAAGGCACCCCTCTTGCGGGTCGGCACCAAGCTCGATCTTTTGGATCCGCAGACGGTTCAGGATGCGGAGGCTCGATATGACGTCGTCATTTCCGTTGTAAGCGGGGTCGGCGTGGAGGTGCTGCTGGCGGAGATCGGTCGACGAGCGGCGGATGCGGCAGGCACCGTTGGAGATATCCTGCCGTCCCGCCTGCGTCATGTCGAACTGCTCGGCGAGGCGAATCGCCATCTGCTTCGCGCCGCCGATGACGGCGCCGCTGGCCAGGAATTGCGCGCCGAAGAGTTGCGGCTGGCGGCGGAGAGCCTCGGCCGAATCGTTGGCGCGATTGATGTCGAGGATATGCTCGACGTGATTTTCGGGCAGTTCTGCATCGGGAAATGATTCACGTGAAACAATGACTTGGTCGAGCATGAGCCCTTGTTCGGGGCTGGATGCATGCCTTGTGTATTAGCGATGACATCAACCAACTTCGTCATCCGCGGGTCTGCTCCGCGCCGCTTCGCTCGTGCTCCGCCCGTGGATGACGAAGTTGGCCTCGGCAGCCCACGGCCGCCGTGACTCACGTGAAACAATCACAGCGGCCTTGACTCACGTGAAACATGGCCGGACGTGCCTCTCACCCTGTTTCACGTGAAACTTGTCGCGAAGTTTTCTTGACAGCTTGGTCCTGCGGGGACATGTGTCCCTCAATCTCTTTTGAGTCCAGGAAATTTGAAATGACCGATCACTATGATGTGGTTGTGGTGGGCGGCGGCCATGCGGGGTGCGAGGCGGCCAGTGCTGCCGCGCGCGCCGGCGCCAAAACCGCGCTGGTGACTTTGCGTTTCGACACGATCGGCGTGATGTCCTGCAATCCGGCGATCGGCGGGCTCGGCAAGGGCCATCTGGTGCGCGAGATCGATGCCATGGACGGGCTGATGGGCCGGGTGGCGGATGCGGCCGGGATTCAGTTCCGTTTGCTCAATCGGCGCAAGGGCCCGGCGGTGCGCGGGCCACGCACGCAGGCCGACAGGAAGCTCTATCGCCTGGCGATGCAGGAAGCGATTCGGCAGCAGAACGATCTCGATGTCGTCGAGGCCGAGGTTCTGGATTTCGAGATCGTCGAAGGACGGATCGCCGCTGTTCTCCTGGCCGACGGCCGCAGGCTTGCTTGCGGCGCCGTGGTGCTGACCACCGGGACCTTCCTGCGCGGCCTCATTCATATTGGCGAGAAGAAGATCGTCGCTGGCCGCATGAACGAGCAGGCAAGTCTTGGTCTGTCGGCGACTATGGCCCGCGCGGGCTTCAAGCTCGGCCGCCTGAAAACCGGCACGCCGCCGCGGCTGGACGGAAAGACCATCGACTGGGCGTCGCTCGAGAGCCAGGCGGCGGATGAAGATCCCGTGCCGTTCTCGCTGATGACCGACCGCATCGACACACCGCAGATCGACTGTGGCATCACGCGCACGACAACGGCCACGCATGATCTGATCCGCGCCAATCTCGGCCGCTCCGCTATGTATTCCGGCTCGATCGAAGGCGTTGGCCCGCGCTATTGCCCGTCGATCGAGGACAAGATCGTCAAGTTCGGCGACCGGGACGGCCATCAGATCTTTCTCGAGCCGGAAGGGCTGGACGACGACACCGTCTATCCCAACGGGATTTCGACCTCGCTGCCTGAAGATGTGCAGCTCGACATCCTGAAGACCATTCCCGGGCTGGAGCATGCTGTGATGTTGCAGCCCGGCTATGCCATTGAATATGATCATGTCGATCCGCGTGAGCTCCACCAGACATTGGAGACCAAGCGCGTCGGCGGCCTGTTCCTCGCCGGGCAGATCAACGGCACCACCGGCTATGAGGAAGCTGCGGGCCAAGGCCTGCTCGCTGGGCTCAACGCGGCGCGGCGCGCGTCAGGCGGCGAGCAGATCGTGCTCAGCCGCACAGAAGCCTATATCGGCGTGATGGTCGACGATTTGACCAGCCGCGGCATCAGCGAACCCTATCGCATGTTCACCTCGCGCGCCGAATTCCGGCTGTCGCTGCGCGCCGACAATGCTGATGAGCGGCTGACGCCGCTCGCGGAGAAGCTGGGGATCGCCTCGGCGCAACGCATGCGGCGCTATGGTGATGTCATGCAGCGGCTCGACGCGGCGCGGGAGCTGGCGAAGTCGCTGGCGATGACGCCCAATGAAGCGGCGCGGCACGGGCTGGAGATCAACCGCGACGGCGTGCGGCGCTCCGGCTACGAGTTGCTGGCCTATCCCGATGTCGATGTCGCCTGGCTGGCCAGGGTCGAGCCGAAGTTTGCTGCGATCGATGGCAAGACCGCGGAGCGGCTCGAAAACGGAGGCGAAATATTCGGTCTATCTCGATCGGCAGAAGAGCGATGTGGCGCAGATCCGTCACGAGGAGAGCCGCCTGATCCCCGAGACCATCGACTTCGCCGGCGTGCCCGGCCTGTCCAACGAACTGAAGCAGAAGATGCAGGCGCGGCGGCCGCGTTCCATTGCCGATGCGCAGCGCATGGAGGGCATGACGCCGGCGGCATTGGCGATCATTGTTGCGCATGTCCGGCATTATGAAAGTGCGCAGAGAGACGTTGCGTGAGTTCTTTCTCCCTAGAGAGCCTGCAGGGCGCGGCCGGCCCGGTTTCACGTGAAACATTCGATCGCCTGGTGGCGTTTGAAGCCATGTTCCAGAAATGGAATCGCAGCATCAATCTCGTGGCGCAGTCGACCGCAGGCGATGTCTGGCAGCGCCACATCCTCGACAGCGCGCAACTGGCGCGCATAGAGCCCAATGCCACACGTTGGGTCGACATTGGTTCGGGCGGCGGATTTCCGGGCCTGGTCATGGCTTTCCTGCTCGCCGACCGTCCGGGAGCCAGCATCGATCTGGTGGAAAGCAACCGCAAAAAGGCGTCGTTCCTGCAGACCGTCATTGGCCAGTTCAGCCTGCCGGCGCGGGTCGTGGCGCGCCGCATCGAGGACAGCCATGCGCTTGTTCCTGCGCCACAAATCGTCACGGCACGGGCTCTGGCCTCGCTTTCGGTCCTGTTGGATCTGTCGGCGCCGTGGCTGACCTCAGGCGCGCGCGGGCTGTTCCACAAAGGCCGGGATTATCGCGCCGAAGTGCAAGAAAGCGTTAACCGATGGGCCTTTGATCTGGTAGAACATCCCAGTGTGACGGACCCCCATGGCGTCATCCTGGAACTGTCTGACCTGCGACCTGTCTGATCCCGATCTGTCGGGCTATTTGGCGACCCAAAAATGAATTTCTGGCATAAACCCATGATGAAAAACGGCCCCCGAATCATCACCGTAGCCAACCAGAAGGGCGGGGTCGGCAAGACCACCACCGCCATCAATCTGGCCACCGCTTTGGCCGCGATCGGCGAAAAGGTGCTGATCGTCGACCTTGATCCGCAAGGCAACGCCAGCACCGGCCTCGGCATCGACCGCAAGGACCGCACCGTCTCTTCCTATGACGTTCTGACCGGCGAATTGGAGCTGGAGGCCGCGGCCATCCCGACCGCGGTGCCGGGCCTGTCGATCGTGCCGTCGACGCTCGATCTGCTTGGCATCGAAATGGAGATCGCCTCGGCGCCCGACCGCGTGCTGCGGCTGCGCAATGCCTTGAATGCCGCAACGGCGCGTGCAGCCGGCTTCGGCTATGTGCTGATCGACTGCCCGCCGTCGCTCAATCTTCTCACGCTCAATTCGATGGCGGCGGCCGATTCGGTGCTGGTGCCACTGCAATGCGAGTTCTTCGCGCTCGAAGGCTTGAGCCAGTTGCTGGAAACCGTCGAGCAGGTGCGCCGCTCGATCAATCCGGACCTCACCATCCAGGGCATCGTGCTGACCATGTATGACGGCCGCAACAATCTCGCCAACCAGGTGGTGCAGGATGTCCGCCAGCATATGGGCGACAAGGTCTACGAGACCATCATTCCGCGCAATGTGCGGGTGTCGGAAGCGCCATCCTACGGCAAGCCCGCGATCCTCTATGATTTGAAGTGTTCTGGAAGCCAGGCCTATCTGCAGCTGGCCTCGGAAGTGATCCGCCGCGAGCGCAAATTGCGCGCCGCTTGATTAGACCGGATGCATGATTAACAGCCGATTCGATACCGAAACGATCTGACGAACTTGGAATAGACATGAGCGAAGACCTTTCGAGGAAAAGACTGGGCCGTGGGCTGGCAGCACTGATCGGCGAGATCGATCGCCCGGCGGCACCGGAAAAGCCCGGCATGAGCGCCGACGGCAAGGTGCCGATCGAGTTCCTCAGCCCGAACCCGAAAAACCCACGCCGGCATTTTGGCGACGCCGAATTGACCGACCTCGCCCAGTCGATCCGCGAACATGGCGTGGTGCAGCCGGTGGTGGCGCGGCCGTCGCCGACGCAGGCGGGCCGCTACGAGATCATCGCCGGCGAGCGGCGCTGGCGGGCGGCGCAGCGCGCCGGTCTGAACGAGATCCCGGTCATCATCCGCGAGGTCAATGACCGCACGGCGCTCGAGCTGGCGATCATCGAGAACGTCCAGCGCGCCGATCTCAACGCGGTCGAGGAGGCGCAGGGCTACCAGCAGCTGATTGACGAGCACGGCTACACCCAGGCCGATCTCGGCAATGTCATCGGCAAGAGCCGCAGCCATGTCGCCAACACGCTCAGGCTGCTGAAGCTGCCGGAGGTGATCCGCGACATGCTGGTCGACGGCGCGCTGTCGGCCGGCCACGCCCGCACGCTGGTGACGGCCGAGGACCCGGCCGGCCTTGCCAAGCGCATCGTCGAGGAAGGCCTTTCCGTGCGCCAGGCCGAGGCGCTGGCGCAGATGCCGGCCGGCCCGACGCCGGCCAAGCCAAAACAGGCGCAGGCCGCGCCGGAAAAGGACACCGACACGCTGGCGCTGGAAAAGCTGCTGACCGACACGATCGGCATGATCGTGGCCATCGATCACAAGGGCAAGGGCGGCGAGCTGCGGGTGTCCTATCGCTCGCTGGAGCAGCTGGATGAGCTGTGCCGGAGATTGAAGCAGGAGCGGTAGTTAGCCGGCGAATTTATCGACTTCCCTTCTCCCGCAAGGGGAGAAGGAAGAAGCCCCTGTCGCCAGCCCTGGCGCCCGCGGCTTGACAGTACCGGGCAACGGCGTAACCTCGATTAGATATGGCTTAAATTAATGCCCTGGCGTGCCGGTCAGTCGCGGCGAGAGCTGTTTGCCATTCCTACAACAGTCGTGAAATGGCACCGCCTCGCCAAAGTGATATGCCGACGCGCCTGACGCAAGTGGGAGGTGCAAATGGCAGTCCGTTGGCAATTGTCCGGAAGCTACTTCGAAAATTGCAGCTGCGATGTCGTCTGTCCCTGCCTACTGTCCACCAATGCGCAGCTGACATCGAAGCCGACGAAAGGCGTTTGCGACGTCGGTCTGGTCTTTCATATCGATACGGGCAATTACGGCGACGTCCGATTGGACGGGCTCAGTGTCGCGATGGTCGCTCACACGCCGGGTCCGATGGCGGACGGCAATTGGACGGCCGCCGCCTATATCGACGAACGGGCCGATGACAGGCAAACCGAGGCGCTGGGTGCCATCTTTACTGGTGCCGCGGGCGGCCCGATGGCGGTGCTGGCACCCATGATCGGCACGAACCTCGGCGCCAAGAAGGTGCCGATAGACTACCGGATAGACGGCAAGAAGCGGTCGGCCGAGATTGCGGGCGTCATGCATATGGCGGTCGAGCCGCTGCCGACCATGCGCGAGGACGGGCAGATGTGGGCGGCCACCGGCCATCCCGTCAATCCCGACTGGCTCGCTCTGGCGATGGGGTCGCAAGGCAGCACATTCAGCGACCATGGCATAAGCTGGGACAATTCCCGCCGCAACGGACATTACGCCCCGATCAACTGGTCCGGCCAGCAGTAGAAATTGGCCGCATAGCACGGACGTATTCGTCCAAGGCGCAAACGTTGCAGCGATACATCATTCTCGCGCTGCTGATCGCGATCGCCGCGGCGGCATGGACCCTGCTTGTCCGGCAGCGGATGGGCATGGACGCCGACATGCGCATGGACTCACTCACCATGGGCATGCAGGCGCCGCTGTTTCTTGCCGTCTGGATGATCATGATGATTGCCATGATGTTTCCGACGGCGGCGCCGATGATTCTGACGTTTCACCAGGTCCAGGCCGGCAAACAGGGCCGGGGCGAGACCTTTGTCTCGAGCTGGGTGTTCGTGGCCGGGTATATGCTGGTTTGGGGCGTGATGGGGGTTGTCGCCTTTGCCGGTGCGGCGGGTGCGGAGATGCTTGCCGGGCATGTGGGGTTGTCGACGGCGGCGGCCGCGCGCATCGGCGGCGCGCTGCTGATGATTGCCGGCGCTTATCGACTCTCCCCCCTGAAAGATCTGTGCCTGGCCAAATGCCGCACGCCGATCGGCTTCATCCTGACCTCGTGGCGCGATGGTTACTGGGGCGCGGTCCGCATGGGCCTGGAGCATGGACTTTTCTGCCTGGGCTGCTGCTGGCTCTTGTTTCTCGGCCTGTTTCCGCTCGGCATCATGAACCTCGCCGCAATGGCCGTGGTCACCTTGCTGATCTTTGCGGAAAAGACCCTGCCGTCGGGGGATAGGATCGCAAAGGTATCGGGTGTCGCTCTGCTGCTTTACGGCGCGGCGGTGCTGGTCTTTCCGCAGGCGCTGCCAACCTTCCAGCCAGCGGGCGCCATGATGATGAATTGACCAGCGCGCGGCGCCGAAAAGCGGAGGATCGCTCTCCTACCTTTGCCCCAGCCTCGCGCTTTCCACCGCAATGCCGAGCAGCGCCTGACGCGCCAGCGCGACGGACAGATCGGGCCGTTTGCGGGTCTGCAGCACCGCGGTTTGCAGCCGGGTCAGCGCGCGGCTGAGCGCGTCGCTGCTCCAGCGATCCAGCGCTTTCTCCACCAGTTTGCGCCGCGAGAAGAAAACCGGCGGGCGCGCGCCGGCAACGACCGACGCGGCGTTGCGCCCGCCTGAACTCCATCTGGCCGCGCATGATCTGGATCTGCTGCAATTGCCGCATGGCGGAAGACAATACCAGGAAGGGCGGGCCGCCGGACTGGCAGTGGCGGGTGAAGGCGGTGTCGAAGTCGCCGACCTTGCCTTCGAGCAGCGCGTCGACGGCATCGTCGAACGAGGCGCCGGACACGTCGCCTGACATCGCTCTCACTTCTTCCAGCCCGATCTCCTTCTGGCCGTGAGCGTAGAGGATGAGCTTTTCGATCTCGCCACGTGAAGCCAGCCGGTCGCCGCCGAGATTGCGGCGCAGCGCTTGTCTGGCCTCCAACGTCATCGACATGCCGGCCTTGCGCAGCTCATCGTCGATGACCGTGTCGATGTCTCGGGCCTCGTCGGCGTAGCAAGGCAGCGCCATGGCGTTGTCCGCGCCCTCGACCACGGCGCGCAGGCCGACGCCCTTCTTGAGATCGCCGGCCTCGATCAGGATGATGGCGTCGCGCGCGGGTTCCGCTGTCAGCGCCTTGACGTCCTCGGCCAGCGCCTTCTGACCAGTGGCATTGCGCACCCACAGCAGCCGCCTGTCGGAAAACATCGGCACGGTGCGGGCCTCGTCGAGCAGGCGGCCCTCGTCGCGATCGACCTCCGAACCCTCGAGCCGGACCACCGAGAACGGATCGTCGAGCGGCAGGCCGGTCTTTTCGGCAAAGGCCTTTGCGCGCTCGGAAACGAGACCGCGGTCGGGGCCGTAGAGCAGGACAATGGAGATGCGCGAGTCAGGCCGCGCGAGCCAGGAATCGACCTCGAAAGCTTTCTTCTGTGCCATGGTGGGTGGTTAGCATGCCACGAGCGCCGGGTGAACAAGCCCTTGGTGCCGGCCGCTATTTCTTGTCCTCGGAGGGTTGCAGGAGGCTGTCAGGGCTTGAGCATGCTATCGGCAGCCCCGAGGCGTTCGTAGTCTGTCAATGCCGCGTCGAGCGATTGGTCCTTCTTGACCGTCCATAAGGTCACCAAGGTCAGATAATTGGTGAAGGCATTCTGCTCTTTTGCGAAAATGGCGGCCAAACGAGAGTCGTTCTGAAAGAACCGATCCAGCTCCTGTTTGATCGCAACGTCGTTCTTCGCCAGCGATCCTATGGCCCATACAGCCGATGCCATCGTTAGCGCACGCATCATATCCTTGGAGGCCTGACTCTCGGGGCATCCATATTTCCAGCAAGCAGCGATAATCATGATGTTGCGGCGGCCCGGGGCCCCTGCGCCCCGAACTTTCCCATGACAAGACCAATCCGGATCGCGTCCGCAGCCATGCCGTCACGGCTGGTTCGAAGATTTTCCAGAATATGATCGATGTAGGACAAGTCTCCAGTCGCCATGTAGGCGCCAATCAGCAGATCATTGTCCAGCGCGACCAAGACGGGCATCACCGTTCTCAGCGGCGTGACGTCGGCTGGTGCAGCATCCTCCAGCTTACGGGTCGACGCGAAACGACGCACTTCGTCTGCCAGGCCAGCTCTGCGAAGTGCGACCAGATAGAACTCAGCCGCGCGATCGGAACGCACTTCATCTAGCAGTTTTCGACGCAGCTCCGGCGCGCTGTCAAACAACGCTGCGAAAAATCCGATGATCGCTCCATTGTCGATCCGGGGCGGAGCATTGTCCAGGGTGGCGACGAGACGGTCGAGGCAGGCAGCGTCCTTCGTACGATAAAAAATGCTCATGCAATCGTCTGACTTCGACTGGGCGAATGCCGGTCGACCGAGCCCGGTCAGAAATGCCACGATCGCCAAAGCGACAAAAGCCGTCGATCGTCCTTCCATGTTATTCCTCTCACGAACAATACCATCAGGATAGGTTTTGGGGGTTGGGAGGTGCAACTTGAATTGCCGGGGCGCATCGCCGCCGAAGGCAATTCACCGCGGAGCCTCAGGGCGAGGCATCGCACCGGCTTGAAATGACACGCCCGAGCCAGGTCGACCCCCACTCCGTCGAGCTTCGCTCGAGACCTCTCCTCCAGTCGACGGGGGAGAGGAAAGGCGCGAGTTCGCCGACCTTGGCGCCCACCAAACCGTTCGGCGCGGTGGCGAACACAGAGGGGAGAGCTGTTACCTATGTATCCGGTTCAAACTGTTACCCATCTATCGGCTGGCAAGGCGCGAGCTCGCCGACCTTGGCGCCCTTCCTCTCCCTCCGGAGGGGGGAGAGGTGGCGCTGCGAAGCAGCGACGGAGTGGGGGAAGGCGGTCCTCAAATACGCCGCCGCTGACAACTCACCATCGGGCCTCGATCAGGGCGACGATCGCACCGACTTGGAGTAACAACGGCCGAGCCGGGTCGACCCCCCCACTCCGTCGAGCTTCGCTCGACACCTCTCCCCCGGTCGACGGGGGAGAGGAAAGGCGCGAGTTCGCCGCCCAATCGCCTTATCTGGCGGAAACCCCTGCTCAATCTTGCGCCAAATTGCGCGGCCTCACGAAACATCGACAAGAAATTTCGCGGACATATCTACATCTTGTGCAGGGGAGGCTGGATCGGCCGGCGCGGCCGGTCCGATGCGTGAGGCCTTGCCCGACGAATTCGCACTGGTCTGGCGGCGTGGATGTGCAAATATCCCTAACCAGGCAACATTGGAGGACAAAGGTCATGGCCGATGCTGGGATGTTGCGTTTCCACGTTCCGGAGCCGGAAGTGCGGCCGGGCGGCACGCCTGACTTTTCCAATGTGACCATCGCCGCTGCCGGCTCGGTGCCGCGCCCCGACATCGATGTCGATCCGCGCACCATCCGCGACATGGCCTTCTCGATCATCCGTGTGCTGAACCGCGATGGCGAGGCGGTCGGGCCGTGGGCCGGGCTGCTCTCCAACGAAGAGCTGCTGGAAGGCCTGCGCCACATGATGACGCTCAGGACCTTCGACGCCCGCATGCAGATGGCGCAGCGCCAGGGCAAGACATCCTTCTACATGCAGCATCTGGGCGAAGAGGCGGTGAGCTGCGCCTTCCGCAAGGCGCTCGCCCAGGGCGACATGAATTTCCCGACCTATCGGCAGGCCGGCCTGCTCATCGCCGACGGCTATCCGATGGTCACCATGATGAACCAGATCTATTCCAACGAGGCCGACCCGCTGAAGGGCCGGCAGCTGCCGATCATGTATTCGTCGAAGGAGCACGGCTTCTTCTCGATCTCCGGCAATCTGGCGACGCAGTACATCCAGGCGGTCGGCTGGGCGATGGCGTCGGCCATCTCGAACGATTCCAAGATCGCGGCGGCCTGGATCGGCGACGGCTCGACGGCGGAATCCGATTTCCACTCGGCGCTTGTGTTCGCTTCCACCTACAAGGCGCCGGTCGTGCTCAATGTCGTCAACAATCAGTGGGCGATCTCGACTTTCCAGGGCATCGCACGCGGCGGCTCCGGCACGTTCGCGGCGCGGGGTCTCGGCTTCGGCATTCCGTCGCTGCGCGTCGACGGCAATGATTATCTGGCCGTGCACGCGGTGGCCAAATGGGCGGCCGAACGGGCGCGGAAGAATCTCGGGCCGACGCTGGTCGAGTATGTCACCTACCGCGCCGGCGCCCATTCCAGCTCGGACGATCCGTCGGCCTACCGGCCGAAGACCGAATCCGACGCCTGGCCGCTCGGCGATCCGATCGTGCGGCTGAAGAACCATCTGATCGGGCTCGGCATGTGGTCAAACGAGCGGCACGCCCAGGCCGAGGCCGAAATCCTCGACACGGTGATCGCGGCGCAAAAGGAGGCGGAGAGCCACGGCACACTGCATGCCGGCGGCAAACCGTCGACGCGCGACATGTTCGAAGGCCTCTATGCCGAGATGCCGCCGCATCTCAGGCGCCAGCGTCAGCAGGCGGGAGTCTGAGCCATGCCGAGACGGACCATGATCGAGGCCATTCGTGATGCCATGGATGTGTCGATGGGGCGCGACGAGAAAGTCGTCGTCTTCGGCGAGGATGTCGGCTTCTTCGGCGGCGTTTTCCGTTGCACGCAGGGCCTGCAGGCCAAATACGGCAAGAGCCGCTGCTTCGACGCGCCGATCAACGAATCCGGCATTGTCGGCTCGGCCATCGGCATGGCTGCCTACGGGCTGAAACCCTGCGTGGAAATTCAATTTGCCGACTATATGTATCCGGCCTATGACCAGCTGACCCAGGAAGCAGCGCGCCTGCGCTACCGCTCGAACGGCGATTTCACCTGCCCGATCGTGGTGCGCATGCCGACCGGCGGCGGCATTTTTGGCGGCCAGACGCACAGCCAGAGCCCGGAAGCTTTGTTCACCCACGTCTCCGGCTTGAAGACGGTGGTGCCGTCCAATCCGCATGATGCCAAGGGGCTCTTGATCGCGGCGATCGAGGATCCCGATCCGGTCATTTTTCTCGAGCCGAAACGGCTCTACAACGGTCCGTTCGACGGCCATCACGACCGGCCAGTGACGCCCTGGTCGAAGCATGAGCTCGGCGAAGTCGCGGATGGTCACTACACCGTGCCGCTCGGCAAGGCGGCGATCCGCCGGGCCGGCTCGGCGATCACCGTGCTCGCCTATGGCACCATGGTCTATGTCGCGCAGGCGGCGGCCGAGGAGACCGGCATCGATGCCGAGATCATCGATCTGAGGACGCTGCTGCCGCTCGATCTCGACGCTATCGTCGCCTCGGTGAAGAAGACCGGGCGCTGCGTCGTCGTGCATGAGGCAACGCTGACCTCGGGCTTCGGCGCCGAGCTGTCGGCGCTGGTGCAGGAAAACTGTTTTTATCATCTGGAAGCGCCAGTGGCGCGGGTCGCCGGCTGGGACACGCCCTATCCGCACGCGCAGGAATGGGACTATTTCCCCGGTCCCGCCCGCGTCGGCCGCGCGCTGATTGAAACCATGGAGGCCTGACATGGGCGAGCACATCATCAAGCTGCCCGATGTCGGCGAAGGCGTCGCCGAGGCCGAACTTGTCGAATGGCACGTCAAGGTCGGCGACATCGTGCGGGAGGACACCGTGCTTGCCGCCGTGATGACCGACAAGGCGACGGTCGAGATCCCTTCGCCTGTCGATGGCGAGATCCTGTGGCTGGGCGCCGAGATCGGCGACACGGTGGCCATCGGCTCGCCGATCGTGCGGCTGAAGGTGGCGGGTGAGGGCAATGTCAAACCGCAGGGTGGCGCGGTGGAAGCGGTGGCATCAGAGCCTCCGGTGAAGCTTCCGACGCCAAAGCCCGAGAGCGCCGCGCCGGCCGCGAAGACCAAGCCAAAGGCCGCCGCTCCGGAGGCGAAACCTGCGCCTGCCGTTTCGAAAAGCACCGGACAGACATCCGTCTCCGGCGCGCCGCGTCCGGAAGGTGAAAAACCGCTGGCGTCGCCGGCCGTGCGGCTGCGGGCGAAGGAGGCCGGCATTGATCTGAGGCAAGTCGCGGGAAGCGGCCCGGCCGGGCGCATCGGCCATGAGGACATCGAGGCGTTCCTGGCGCGCGGGCCGCAGGTGGCCAAGGCTTCGGGTCTTGCCCGCAACGATGCGGTCGAGGACATCAAGGTGGTGGGCTTGCGGCGCAAGATCGCCGAGAAGATGACGCTGTCCAAGTCGCGCATCCCCCACATCACCTATGTCGAGGAGATCGACGTCACCGCGCTCGAAGACTTGCGCGCCGCGCTCAACAAGGAGAAGCGGGCCGACAGGCCGAAGCTGACGCTGCTGCCGTTCCTGATGCGGGCGATGGTGAAGGCGATCGCCGACCAGCCCCAGCTCAATTCGCTGTTCGACGACGAGGCCGGCATCATCCACCAGCATGGCGGCATTCATATCGGCATCGCCGCGCAGACGCCGTCAGGGCTGGTGGTGCCTGTCGTCAAGCATGCCGAGGCGCGCGACATCTGGGATTGCGGCGCCGAGGTCAACAGGCTGGCCGAGGCCGCCAAGTCCGGCACGGCGACACGTGACGAGCTCTCCGGCTCGACCATCACCATCACTTCGCTCGGCGCCATGGGCGGCATCGCGACGACGCCGGTCATCAACCATCCGGAAGTGGCGATCATCGGCGTCAACAAGATGATGGTGCGGCCGGTGTGGGACGGCACACAGTTCATCCCGCGCAAGATGATGAACCTGTCGTCGAGCTTCGATCATCGGGTGATCGATGGCTGGGACGCGGCGGTGTTCATCCAGCGGATCAAGGCGCTGCTGGAAACGCCGGCGCTGATTTTTGTGGATTGAGGGGGCGGAATGACCGAGATGACGGCGGGACAGCGCCCCCCTCTGCCTTGCCAGGCATCTCCCCCACAAGGGGGGAGATTGGATGTCACGCCGGGCTTCGCCAATCTCCATCGTTGCAGGAACGAGCGAAGCGACGAGGCTGCCAATCTCCCCCCTCGTGGGGGAGATGTCCGGCAGGACAGAGGGGGGCGTGAAGGATCGCGGCGGAACATTCCCTCGGATCGAAGGGTCGCAACATGAAAGAAATCTCCTGCAAGCTGCTCGTCATCGGCGCCGGTCCGGGCGGTTACGTCTGCGCCATCCGCGCCGGCCAGCTCGGCGTCGATACGGTGATCGTCGAAGCCGGCAAGCCCGGCGGCACCTGCCTCAATGTAGGCTGCATTCCATCCAAGGCGCTGATCCATGCGGCGGAGGAGTTCGAGAAGGTCGCGCACATGGTCGGCGGCAAGAGCCCGCTCGGCATTTCGGTCTCGGCACCGGTGCTCGATCTTACCAAAACCGTCGCCTGGAAGGACGGGATTGTCGGCCGGCTCAACAGCGGCGTCGCCGGGCTGCTGAAGAAGGCCGGCGTGAAGACCGTGCATGGCTGGGCGACGTTCCGTGACGGCAAGACCGTCGAGGTCGAAACCGAGACGGGAAGCCAGGTGATCCGGGCCGAGACGATCGTCATCGCTACCGGCTCGGCGCCGGTCGAATTGTCGTTCCTGCCCTTTGGAGGGCCTGTGATATCGTCAACGGACGCGCTGGCTTTGAGTGCGGTCCCCAAGAAACTTGCGGTGGTCGGAGGTGGTTATATCGGGCTGGAGCTCGGCATGGCCTTTGCCAAAATGGGCGCTGAGGTGACTGTGGTCGAGGCCTTGCCGCGTGTGCTGGCGCAGTATGATGCGGAATTGACCCGGCCTGTCGTCAAGCGGCTCGCCGCGCTCGGTATCGAGGTGATGACAGGGGCCAAGGCAAAGGGATTGTCGACCAAGGGCGACGCCTTGCTGGTCGAGACAGCGGACGGCAAGAACACCAAGGTTTCCGCCGACAAGATCCTGGTGACGGTCGGACGCAAGCCGGTGACGGAAGGCTGGGGCCTCGACCAGATCGACCTCGATATGGCCGGCAAATTCATCCGCATCGACGACCAGTGCCGCACCTCGATGCGCGGCATTTTTGCTATCGGCGACGTCACCGGCGAGCCGATGCTGGCGCATCGCGCCATGGCACAAGGCGAAATGGTCGCCGAGATCGTCGCCGGCCACAAGCGCAGCTGGGACAAGCGTTCAATCCCCGCCGTCTGCTTCACCGATCCGGAACTGGTGACGGCGGGGCTGTCGCCGGAAGAGGCCAAGGCTCAGGGTGAGATCAAGATCGGGCTGTTCCCGTTCGCCGCCAATGGGCGGGCGATGACGAAGCTCGGCGAAGATGGTTTCGTCCGCGTCGTGGCGCGGGCGGACAACCATCTGGTGCTCGGCATCCAGGCGGTCGGGCAGGGCGTGTCGGAATTGTCGACGGCGTTCGGGCTGGCGCTGGAAATGGGCGCGCGGCTGGAGGATATCGCCGGCACCATCCATGCGCATCCGACGCAGGGCGAGGGCTTCCAGGAAGCGGCGCTGAAGGCGCTGGGGCACGCACTGCATATTTAGAGGGTGTAATCTCCCCCCTCGAGGGGGAGATGGCCGGCAGGCCAGAGGGGGTCGGTTCGACTGGACGCGACCTTCTTGCGACGGAAGAAAGCTGGCGCTCTACGCGCGGCGACCCCCTCTGTCGCCTTCGGCGACATCCCCCCCTCAAGGGGGGAGATTAAAAGCTCAGCTCGCGAGCCGGCTCACCATCTCGTGCTGCGCATAAGCCCGCCCAAAGCGGTTCGCCAGAAACGCGTCCAGCGCGATGTCTTCCTGCTTGACGAAACCGGTCGCCGGCAGGCTGCCGTCGGCCAGCATGTCGAGCACGGCGCAGATGCCGGACGCCGTGGTGATCTGGATGGCGCTGCGGACCTGGTTGCCGATGCGCTGCGAATAGATCTTGTTGGCGTAGGTTTCCTGCAGCAGGCGGCCGTTGCGGCGGCCGGAGACGGTGACGAAGACGATGACCACGTCCTGCAGCGTCGCCGGCAGGGCGCTTTCAAAGATGTCCTTCAGCACATCGCGGCGATGGCGCAGGCCAAGATCGTTGAGCAGCGCCTTCATGATGGCGGCGTGGCCGGGATAGCGGATGGTGCGGTAGTTCAGCGTGCGCACCTTGCCCTTCAGCGTCTCGGCCAAAGTGCCCAGCCCACCCGAGGTGTTGAACGCCTCATAGGTGACGCCGTCGAGCGAGAATTCCTCGCGCTCCTCCAGCGGCGGCACTTCGATCAGCTCGCCCTCGACGATCGCCTCGCACGGTTCGCAATATTCGTTGATGACGCCGTCGGTGCTCCAGGTCAGGTTGTAGTTCAGCGCATTGGACGGGTATTGCGGCAGCGCGCCGACGCGCATGCGCACGCTTTCCAGCGTATCGAAGCGGCTGGCGAGATCGTTGGCGACGATCGAGATGAAGCCAGGCGCCAGCCCGCATTGCGGGATGAAGGCGCTCTTGCCCGAACGCGCCAGCTCCTTGACGCGCCGGGTCGAGACGACATCCTCGGTCAGGTCGAGATAGTGGACGCCGGCGCTGGCCGCTGCTTCAGCGATGCGCGTGGTGAGGTGGAAGGGGGCGGCGCTGAGCACGGCGAACTTGCCGGCCAAGGCTGCCTCAAGGGTGCCGGGAGCGGCAATGTCGAGTTCGAGCGTCTCGACGCCGGCGGGCACTTCGGCCGCGGCGAGCTGCGCCGCCGAGCGGTCGACGAGGGTGACGCGGTAGTCGCCGGTTGCGGCGAGCATCCCGGCGATGGTCGAGCCGATCTTGCCGGCGCCGACGATAACGATGTTGTTCATGGTCAAATACCCCTGCCAAATTCGATTTGCTTTGCGCAATCCCAGACGGAAACTGCTTCACACGTGCTGGAAGTGCTCGTGAATTGGCGGAATCATCGCATCTTGCCTGTCGAAAAGAAGCGTGAAATCTGGCAGAGTGTACCCTATTTCCAGTCGATCCGCCGAAGGGATTCGTCGAAATGCTCAGTGAGGCCGAACAGGCGCTGCTTTCCTTGCTGCGTTCCAACGCCCGCGCTTCGACGGCCGAACTGGCACGGCAGCTCGGCGTATCGCGCACGACGTTGCAGAGCCGGATCGAGCGGCTGGAGCAGCGCGGCATCATATCAGGCTACGGCGTCAAGCTCTCCGCTGACTATGAGCAAGGCCTGGTCAAGGCGCATGTGCTTTTGACCGTCACACCCAAGCTGGCCGACAAGGTGGTGCGGGCGCTGCAGGCGCTGCCGCCGGTGCGGACGCTGCACTCCGTCAGCGGCAATTTCGACATGATTGTCATCGTCGACGCGCCGTCGATCCGTGACCTCGACGCCCTGCTCGACCAGATCGGCGCCATGGATGGGGTCGAACGGACCTCGTCATCGATCATCCTGTCGACGCGCATCGACCGCTGAGCGACAAGCCCTTACCGATTGCAAAACCCGGCAGGGCGCCAACACCCGGTTCGATCGTCTGATCACCGGAGTACTTTGAGACACCCACCGACAGCGGTCGAGATCGCTGCCGGTGGAATTGCTCCACGTGGCGTCTATTTAGCCGGCTGGATGCTCGATGCCGCCAGCTTGCCGCCCCGTGTCGAATAGGTCACCACCACCTTCTCGCCAACCTTCAGCGTCTCGGCCTCGATGCCTTCCGGCAGGACGAAGGTCTTGCCGTCGGAAAGCGTGATCGAGTCGCCCTTCTTGTCGATGCTGGCAATGGTGCCGGTGGCCGCCTTGGCGAAAGCACCGGTCGAGGATACGACGGCGAGTATCAATGCGGCTGCGATAGCTGACTTCTTCATGGTCTTTTTCCCGTTTGACTTGGTTGTGGAGCCGCTGGCTATTGGCCTGGAGCGGCTCCGGTATCCGGGCCGTTTGGTCGCCGGATCTGTCTCTTCGTCTTGACGCAACTCCTCAGGGAAAGCGCTACGCGCTTTTCCCGGAATTGCTCTCGCGAGAGACAAAACGAGCCTAGGCCGTGGAGTTGTCGATGGGCTGGCCGCGAGTTTACAAATAGGTAAATCGACATCCGGCCTCACAAGTCGCGCAACTGTTCCGCTGCGTGTTCCGCCGACGGCCTGGCGGACCAAACGGCGGCAGCCACCGAGGCGGCGACGAGACCGAGCATGACCGCCAGATAAAGCCAGGGGATCGACAGCGCTTCGGGTGGCGGATCGAAAACGCCGGTCAGCAGCTTGACCAGCATCCATGCCGTCAGCAGGCCCGAAAGCAGGCCGAACGTCATTCCGCCGACAAGGATCAGCAGACCTTCGCTCCACAGGAAGGCCGCGAGCTGGCGCGGTTTGGCGCCGATCGCGGCGAGAATGGCGAAAGGCCGGCGGCGCTCGAGGAACCCCAGCGCCAGCATCAGCCCGGCAGCGGCCGCGGCCATGACGACCGCGAAGCCCAGTTCGATTGTCGTCAATCCGCCGAGATCGACCGCGGTCAGGCTCGAGCCGATGAGATGTGCCGCCTGGCCGATATCGGCCACTCTCAGCGACGGATCGGACGTGAGCACCGACGAAACCTGCCGCGCCAGCGCGGCAGGATCCGCTTTGGCTCGCATGAGCACGTATTCGGAGGCATCGGAGCCGGTCATCCGGGCGACATAGGCCGAATTGGCGACAAGGAAGGAATCCTTTGGCGCGGTCGGAAATTCGCGGGCGACGCCGATGAACTTGAAGGCCACGGGATGATACTGGTGATCCCTGGCATCGATGAGCCGCAAATTGATCGTATCGCCTTGCTGGAGCTGGAAATCCTGCACGGTCTCTTCCGATACCAGGACACCGTCCGGCGTCGCGGCGAGCAGGGCGAGCGTGCCGGCCGCGCCGGCGCCACTGAAATAGGCATCGGAAAGACCAGTGGCCCGCCCGATGCGGCCGGGATCGATGCCGTAGAGGTCCTGCAGGTCCGCGCCGACATAGGCAAAGCGGTGTTGCATGGGCTCGGCCGCCACAGCGTCGGGCAGCGACGCCAGAGCCGCCAAGTGCGCTCCGGCCGGTTTGTCCGTCGTGCCGAAGACGGTGACATCGGAGCCGTTGGTCAGTTCGGCGTCGATGCGCGCCTGGGCATTGTAGGTGCTGTTGAAGATGGCGGTCGACGTGGCGAAGGAGATGGCCAGCGCGGTCATCGCAATGCCGATCGTCAGCCGCCCCGCTTGCCGTGAGAGGGCGGCCGATACAACGGGCGCCAGCGGTCCCGATGCCGGGGCAATGATCATGCGCAGGAGCGCGCCATTGCCGGCGATGACCGCGGCCGACAGCCTGATCGTCAGCAATGCCATGCCGAGCCAGAACAGAGCCGGCGCGATGAATGCCTTGTAGTCCACCGATGTCGCCGCGACGCCTTCGGGCGCAAGCACGATCTGGTAGCCGGTGCTCGCCGATTGCCAGAAGAACAATCCCGACGCCGCGAGCAGCAGGACGTCCAGCCACAGGCGCCGCCAGAGCGGCGCGCTCGGCCGGCTCACGGTCCGCCGCGCCGCTGCCACGGTCGCCCAGCGCGCGTCGCGCCAGGCCGGGTAGAGAAAGGCGATGAACCCGACCAGCAGCCCGAACACGGCGACAAGAAGCAGCGTTGGTCCGTCAATGCCAAGCGTCGCGTTGAGGCCTGGAGCGATGATGGCAAGCAGCGATGCCGCGGCCATGCCGATCGCGGTGCCGCCGATGGCGGCGACGGCGGCTTCGGTGGCGGAGAGAAACAGGATGTCCTTGATCGTCGCGCCGCGGACGCGAAGCAGCGCCTGCTCCGTGCGCCGGCGTGCAGCACCGGACGCGGTGACGGCAAAGGTAAGCGCAACCGCCAGGGCGACGCCGGGCAGCCCGAGAAACAGGAACAGGACGGAGGCATAGAGCGCATCCTCGCGAACCGCCCCAAGGCGCGCGCCGAGATTGTCGGCCACCAGGGCCTGACCGGCGACCCGCGCCTCGAGATTGTGCTGGGCGGTGGTGACAAAAGTATAGGCCGTGACGGGATCCGGCGGCAGCGCCTCACGGGCAAGCCGCACATGCAATTGCAGCCGGGCGGTGTCGGGGCGCGCCTTCTGCTGCGGATCGAACACTTGCCGCCAGGTCTCCAGCGGCAGGATGAGGACATTGTCGGGCGGCGCCTGCGGTGCGGCCTGGGGTGGCAGGCCAACAGCCTGGAACAAAGCGTCGGCGTCCGGGAGGTCGACCACGCCGGCAATCCTGACCTCGGCCGGCGGCAGGCCGATCCGCTGGATCGAGACCGTGTCGCCGGGACCGACATGGAGGTTGGCGGCCGTCTGCTGGGCAATCAGCGCGCCGTCGAGGGTGCCGGAAAGCGAGCGGATTTCCGCCGGGAAATCGCTGGAATACCGGCTGTCGAAAGCGACCGCTTGGCCAGGTCCCGTGGTCTGGGTCGTGCCGCCGGTTCGAGCCTCGAAACCGGCGACATCGGCATAGCGGACCTGATGCACGGCCTTAACGGGGGCAGATTCGCTCAGCGCCTTGCCGATGAGGTCTGGATCGGCACCGGAAATCACCTGCACCTGCCAGTCGATTGGAACCGCCGACACGGCGCGGGCGGTCATCGATGCCCCGGCATTGGCGAGGAAGAGCGCCATTGCCGCGAGCAGGGCGACCGTCAGCGCGATGCCGGCGGCGGCACCGGCGACGCGCAGGAAACGGCGGGCAAGCACACCACGAATCCACAGCAGGACCATCATGCCGCGGCGGCCCCTGGCCGGCGGCCGGTGACAAGCCGGCCGCGATCCATCGTCCAGCGCGCCGCCATCCGGTTGGCCACGGCTTCGTCATGTGTGGCAACGACCAGGGCGATGTCGGTGCCTTCCAGGTGGTCGAACACGGCGTCGAAGAAGCGCAGCGCGGTTCGGCTGTCCAGCTGCCCGGTCGGCTCATCGGCAAGCACCAGTTTCGGTCCCATGGCCAGGGCGCGCGCCATGGCAATACGCTGGGCCTGGCCGCCGGACAGTTCCTCCGGCAGCTTGTCGCCGAGTTCGCCAAGACCGAAAGATTGCAGAAGCGATGCCGCGATATCGTTGGCGCCGCCATTCTCGCCGGCCAGCAGCATGGGCAGGCCGACATTCTGGACAGCGGTAAGGGCGGGAAACAGGCTGGGCGACTGGAATACGAAGCCGATCTGGCGCGGCCTCAGAGTTTCGAATGCTCCGAGTCCGGGCCATTCGACGCTACCGGCCGTCGGCCGGTCGAGGCCGCCAAGAATATGCAGCAGTGTCGTCTTGCCGCTGCCCGAAGGTCCGACGAGAGCGATGCGTGCACCCGACGCGATCTCGCAGTCGACATCGCGCAGCACGCTGATCCGACCGGCGTTGCCGTCCCGGAAGTCTCGCCCGAGGCCCTTTGCGACGACGAGCGTTTCAGCCACGGGCGATCCTCCCATCCTTCAGCCTGATGATGCGATCGGCCCTCTGCGCCAGTGCCTTGCTGTGGGTGGCCAGCAGCGTTGCCAGCCCGGCGTCGCGCCTCGCCTCGAAATGAGCGATCAGCCGGGCTTCGGTCTCGCTATCGACTTCCGCGGTCGGCTCGTCGGCAATCAGGATCGGCGGGTCGGCGGCGAGCGCCACGGCAAGGCCGGCACGCGCCGTCTCGCCGCCGGACAGCTCGGTCGGAAAAGCGCGGGCGCGATGCGAAAGGCCGACACTTTCCAGCAGGCTGGCCATTCGCCGGTCGTCCGGCTTGTTCGCCAGCAGCATCTGCAATCGAAGGTTCTGCTCGACGGTCAAGTGGCCAAACAGGTTTCCCGACTGCAGCAGAATGCCGAAGCTGGCGGCGCGGACGCGCGTGCGATGCGCCTCCGGACGCCGGGTCAGCCGGACGCCGCCCAGCTCGACATAGCCGCCATCCGGTTCATCGAGGCCGGTCACGCAGGCCAACAAGGTGGATTTGCCGCTGCCGGAGGGTCCGGCCAGGGCGACGATCTCGCCGGCTGCCAGGTGGAAACTGACGCCCCGCAAGGCGGCCGTCTCGTCGTCGCCCAAGTGGAAGAAGCGATAGAGTTCATGCGCGTCCAACGCGTGCATCTCATTTCCACCGGAACGAGCTGGACATCAGCTGCCACTGGTCGACATTGTCGGCGCCCTTGGGCGCATAGAGCTCTAGCGCGACGAGCTTGCCGTCCTTGAAATAGAGGTAGCGCTCGTTTTCGAGGCGAACCTGCCGGTTGGTGACCGCATTTGGTTCGGAGTTCGAGGTGTAGACGATGCGGATCGCGGTGCCGGCCGGCAGCTTGACCTGCTTGACCGCGCTCACCTGCACGGCGCGACCGGATGCCTGGAGCTTGGCGACATAGTCCGCCTTGGCGCTGTCGACGGTGGGCGCGGCGTCCGCCTTGGAAACCGAGACCACGACGCCATCCAGCTTGTCGACGAAGCTGGCACCGTCGGCACGGTCCGACCGTGCCCAGCCTTCCGGCACCTTCAGCGCGAACCCTTGCGGCGAGGTATAGTCGATAAAGACCTGCGAATCGGGAATGTCGCCCGGCGGATTCTTCTCCGCCTGCACGGGTTTTTCGGCGGCTGAAGCCGGCAGGCTGGCAAGCAGGGGAACCATGACGGCTGTCGTGCCCAGGCACGCCGCGACGGCGAGAGCGGACAAAACGCGGGTGGTTTTCCGAAAAGAGTTTTTCATTTTCCGCGGCCTTTCGATGGACGGTCAGGTCCATTCATTATGCCGCTGCAAGCTTACGGGCGGGTAGCCGGTCTCATACGCTTTGGTAAGCTATTGGCGCTTTGGTGAGTTTCCGGCATCAGCTCTCGGCCCTATGACGCCACCGATCTTACCAGCGGAAAACTCACCACCACGGCGAGGCCGGGCTGACAATCGTCAAGGGCGATGGATGCGCCATGCAAATCGGCAATGGCCCGGACCAGGCTGAGGCCAAGGCCGTTGCCCGGCGTCGAGCGGCTGTGGTCCAGCCGGTAGAGCCGCTGAAACACCCGTTCGCGCTCGTTCGCGGGAATGCCGGGGCCGTCGTCGGCAACGGCGACAAGGACACGCTCGCCCCGGCGCGTCACCGACAGTTTGATCGTCGTGCCGGGCGGGCAATGGCGCAGCGCATTCTCGACCAGATTGGCGAACATCTGCGTCAACAATTCCCGGTCGCCGTGGATCCGGTCCGCCGTTTCGTTCAGTTGGGCGGGCGACAGCACCTTTCCGTCGTCCTCGGCAACGTCGGTGTAGATCTCGGCAATGATTTGCAGGATCTCGTCGAGGTCGAGATCGGTAAAGCGTGCCTTGCGCGCACCGGCCTCGATCTGCGCGATCCGCAACAGCGCATCGAAGGTCTCGTTGATCTGATAGCCCTCGGCGCGCGCATCGGCCAGATCGTCGGAGACGTCCTGATCCCGCGTGGCCTTGTCGGCGGCGCCTTCCAGGATCATCTGCAGGCGGTTGAGCGGCGTCTTCAGATCGTGCGCGATGTTGGCGCTGACCTGTTTCATTCCGTCGACCAGCGCCGACAGGCGGTCGAGGGCGGCATTGACCTGGCCGGAGACGACATCGATGTCGTCGCCATTGCCGGTCAGCGGAATGCGAGTGTCCAGCCGTCCATGCGAGACATCGACCATGGTGGCGGCGATGCCGTCGAGGCGGCGCTGGACGCGGGAGGCGAGCAGGGCGCCGCCTGCGATCGCCAGCCCGGTGATGATCAGCGTTCCCCAGCCGAAGCTCATCAGCACCACCTTTTCCAGCTCTTCTGTCTCGGAAAGGCTGAAGGCGATCGTGAGGTTGTTGCCGCCGATCGAGCCGGAAAAGGCTCTATACGCTGAGCCCGAAGGCACACCGGGCATTTCGGCATCGAACATCGAGAAGCCGTCGGGAAGTCCGGCCGCGGTGAAGTTGCCGGCCAGATGCTTTCCCGCGGCGTCGGTCAATGAAAAGAGCTGTTCCTTCTTGGGGCTGAGCTGCGAATGGCTTTCGACCGTGGAAACCAGGTCCTCGATGTCGCTCTCGGTATAGGTCGCCGTCACGATCGAGTAGGTTTCCCTAATGGTTTCGTCGAGCCGCTCGGCAAGATCGGCGCTCATCATCCGGTAGACGATGGCACCTGAAAGCACGAAAGCCAGCACGAATAGGAAGGCGAACGTCAAGGCAAGCCGGAACGGCGTGCTGCGCAGCAGGGGCGTCCATGTTGCGATCATGGCGAAAGCGGTGCGTGCAGGCTGTAGCCGGTGTTGCGGACGGTGTGGATGAGCTGGGTTTCGAACGGCTTGTCGATCTTGGCCCGCAGCCGGCTGATATGGGTCTCGACGACGCTGGTCTTGGGATCAAAATGAAAGTCCCAGACACGTTCCAAGAGCATGGTGCGGGTGATCACCCGACCTTCGCCGCGCATCAGCACCTCCAGCAGGCTGAATTCGCGCGGCTGCAGGTCGATCGGCTGGCCGTGGCGGGTGACGCGCCGCATGATGAGGTCCATTTCGAGGTCGGCCACCCGCAGGACGGTCTTCTGCTCCAGCGCCGCCGGCCGTCGGCCAAGCGCATGGATACGGGCAAGAAGCTCCGAAAAGGCGAAGGGCTTGACCAGATAGTCGTCGCCGCCGGCCTCTAGTCCCTCGACGCGGTCGTCGACGCCGCCGACGGAGGTGAGAAAGATGACCGGCGTCCGCACGCCTGCCGCACGGACCGCCTTGACCATCGACAGGCCGTCGAGGCCCGGCAGCATCCGGTCGGCCACGATCACGTCATAGCCGCCACTGGTCGCTGCGAAAAGCGCGTCATGGCCGTTGCGCAGCAGGTCGCAGACATGACCGGCCTCGGTCAGTCCCCTGACGATATAGTCCGCCGTCCTGTGGTCGTCCTCGACAAGAAGAAGTCGCATCGCTGTTCCGGTTCATTGCCGATATCGGCCACAGGCTATCACCGGCATGGGCCCGTTCCTAGGATGGTCGCGCCCGCGGCGGTCCTAAGGCCGACTGGCCCTTCGGTGACTGCCGCAGGTTCAGTCCGATTCCAGCAGGATCTCGTCGGCATCGCCGGCGGTTTCTTCAACGACATGTAGAGAACGAGCGCAATGATGCAGCCGAGGAAGATCATGCTGGTGGAGGTGGTGCCGAAACCGAGGCCGCCATATTCGACCGGCTGCGACAGAAGATCACCGAAGGAGGCGCCAAGCGGGCGCGTCAGGATATAGGCCAGCCAGAAGGCCAGGATGGCGTCCAGGTTGACGAGATAATAGGCGAGCGCGATGAGCCCGATGACACCGCCGAACATGAGGCCCGACGTCAGATAGCCCATGTCGAAGCTCTCGGCGACGAGATCGCCGGCGGCGGTGCCGAGCGAGAAGGTGAACAGGATCGCCAGCCAGTAGAAGATCTCGCGCCTCGTCGTGAAGATGGTGTGGATCGACAGTGTCCGTTCGCTGGCGTACCAGACCGCGAACGTCGCCGCGAGCGCGACCGAGAAGGCAATCGTCGTCGTCTGCAGGCGCACGCCGAAAGTGTCGACGAGGTTGTCGGTGATCAGCGTGCCGACGACGCTGATCAGCACCACCGCCAGCCAATAGGCCCAGGGCACGTAGCGCTTCTGCACGAACTGCAGGATAAGGGCGACGATCAGCACGCCGGTCATGATCAGCGAGGTGACGGTCAGGCCGAGCCCGAGGTTGACGGCGAGATAGTCGGCCGCCGTCTCGCCCATGGTGACCGCCATCAGCTTGATCAGCCAGAAGTCGAAGGTGACGTCCGGAACCCTGTTCTGGCTCGGTCCGGCAGGCTGCTTGTTGGTCGGGAGCATGGCTGAAGTCCTGAGGTTGATGGTTGCGGCGGGATGAAGGCGCATCGCGAGGGATTCGTGCGATCCGCCCCCTATTTCATGCATGTCATGTCTCAATCGCTGCACACACTCGGGTGAGGCCCGAGGGTGCTTTGGATCGCATGGATTACTTGCCCATGACTTTCATCGCCTGGGCGAAGAAGTCGTCGGCGCGCTTGTCGTCATCCGCGTTGCAGCGTTCGATGCCCTTGGTCTCCAACTCCGAGACCTTGTTCTTGTCGGCGTCGTTGAGCTTGGCTGCCGCTTCAGCGGCACGAAGGGCCTTCAAACTTTCCTCACAAGGCGCGGGGGCAGCATAGGCAGTGGAAATCGCGGCCGAGACAGCGAGGGTGCCCACTGCGACGGCAAGTGCAAATCTTCTCATGAAACCATTCCCTATCTGATGCCGGTGGCCCGGCTGCCGTAATTGAAGCCGACCCCTAATTGGCGGACCGGCATCTGAACGATAAGGAAGCGACTTCACTCCAGCCTGTCCCGGGGCATACAAATTCGTAAGGATGGAGCTGGTTGGCGCAAAAGGCCTTTACGAACCCCGCGCGATGCGCTGATAGAAAGCGATCGCCTTGTATCCGCCATCAATGGCGTGCCCCAGTGCGCCGGCACCGCAATCCGTGCCCCAGGAAGACACGAAATGACCTACGCCTCCCTCAAGCCGGTTTCAGAGGCTTTCGTCCAGCGCAAGCGGCTGATCTTCGTGCGGGCGGCGGCGGTGCTGGCGGTGCTGCTGCTGCTCCTCACCAAGCCGGCGCTCGCCGAGGGCTCGGACGGGCACGAAACACTCGAATTCCTCGGCTTCTGCCTGGTGCTCGCCTGCGTCGCCGGTCGGCTGTGGAGCATCCTCTATGTCGGCGCCAAGAAGAACGAGGAACTGGTTTCGACGGGACCGTTCTCGATGAGCCAGAACCCGCTCTATTTCTTCTCGACGGTCGGCGCGGTCGGCATCGGTTTGCTCTACGGCTCGCTCGTGGCGGCAGCGGTGCTTGGCGTGGCCAGCTTTCTCATCTTCCGCGTCACGGCGCGCAAGGAAGCCGAATATCTGCTGGGCAAGTTCGGCCCGGCCTACACCGCCTATACCAAGGCGACGCCGCGGTTCTGGCCGAACCCACTGCTCTACCGCGACAATGACGAGCTGCAGTTCTCGACGCGGGCGCTGAAGCGCACCTTCTATGACGGGCTCTATTTCCTCGCCATCTTCCCGGCCATCGAGCTGGTCGAATACTTCCGGCAGACGGGCCTGCTGTTCCCGGCCTTCATCACGCTCTACTGATCGGCCATTACCCGGCCAATCGGCGCCAGGGGGCGTCACCGGTTTCGGGCGCACCGCAGCGATCTTTGCCTCGGAGCCCGCGTGTGGCATCGTGCCGACATGATCATCTGCATCAAGCGGCTGACATCGGGCTTTGTGCCGCTGGGCGCCGTGATGGTCTCTGACCGCCTCTACCGGCAGATCGCGGAGAAGACGAGGGCCGGCCGGTTTCGAACGGAGATGACGCCATGCCAGCTTCGCCGCTGACCAGCAGGGCCAGTGTGACAGTCTTCGCCGCCGAAGACGCATCCGTCTGGGCGGGCGTTGCGGCGGCGGTGCCGGCAGAGATCGGCGATTGTCTGGCCGTCCTGCGGGAGATCGCCGGCGTCACCGGCGTGGCGCAATACAGCGAGGGCCGCCTGGAGGCGATTGTGATCGGCCAGCGCCGGCCGGCGGCCACGATGATGCGCATCGCCCTGTTCTGGTCTGCTCCGAGCCTCATCGCGGCCGACGGCCCGCGCCTGCTGGAGGCGCTGGAGACGGAGGCGCTTGCGCAGGACATTCTGTGCCTGCGCGCGGACGAAGACACGGTGCTGCGCATCGGCGGCCAGTGGGAGCGCCGCGACGGTTTTTTGCAGCGCTGGATCGGCAACGAGCCGACCAGCCGGCAGGAGCACGTCCCGCCATCCTGGCCGCAGACGGCGGGTTTTACCTGCGGGCCATCGGCGCTGGCCATGGCGATGGCGGGGATCGAGCCGGCCTTGCGACCGGACCGGGCGCTGGAGGTCGAACTCTGGCGCGAGGCCACCACCATTATCGGTCCGAGCGGCCCAGGCGGCTGCGACCCCTATGGCCTGGCGCTGGCGGCGCATCGGCGCGGGCTGCGGGCCGAAGTGTTCATGAGCAGCGCCGAGCCGATCTTCCTCGACCGCGCCGCCTCGGAGGAAAGACGCGGGCTGATGAGCTTCGTGCAGGCCGGCTTCAAGCACGAGGCCGAAGCCGCGTCATTGCTAATCGAGCCCCGCGCCTTTGCCATCGAAGAGATCGGCCATGCGCTCGATCGCGGCTTTCTGGCACTGGTGCTGATCGATCAGGCCGTGATGATGGGCCACACCTGCCCGCACTGGGTGCTCGCCCATGGCCATGGCGGCGGCATCTATTTCCTCAACGATCCCTGGATCGAGCCCGACCGGCTTGAACTGCCGATGGACGTTATCGACCTTCCGGTCAGGGCGGCGGAACTCGACCGGATGGCCTGGTACGGCAATCCGGCCTATCGGGCGGCGGTGCTGGTCGGACGATAACGTTCGGCGTGATTAGCAGAGGGCTTCCCATTGCTTCGTCATCCTATGGCGAAGCAAGGAGCGCAGCGACGCGGCGCAGACCCCTGGAGCTGCTCCGCCCTACGATGACGAAGTCGGGAGGGGCTCGGCTAATCGCGAACGTCTATGATAAGCCGACGAACGAGCGACGGAATCCCGCTGCCGCAACCTCCAACCGGCCCCTGCTCAAGCGCACCTAGCTTCCCAGCGGATACGGCATGTAGCCGACGAAGCCGGCGATCTTCCAGTTCGCGCCGACCTTCCTGCAGAAATACAGCGTTTGCCATTTCAGCCGGTCGACGCTGCCGTCGGCTTTGGCGATGGAGCCGTCGAACTTTTTGTGCAGCACGGCGCGGTCGCCGTCGACATCGATGTCGTGCAGATTGGTGACGCGAAAAATCGCCTCGCGCAGCGGTTCGGCGAATTTGGTCGCCGCCGTCTCCTCGGCCTGGCGCAGCCACTCGTCGCGGTAGACCTCCAGCCTTGGGAACTGCAGCCGCCAGGCATCGGCATTGGCGAGAAAATGCGCGTGCATGCCGAAGAAGCTTTCGGCGATGAAATCATTCTCGACCATCGACCAGTCCTGGCCGATGAAGGCGTCGATGTCGCGTCGCACCAGCATCTCCCATAGCGCGTGGCGGTCGGCGTCTCCAGACGGAAACGGGTTCTTGTCGAAGGTCATTCTCGGTCTCTCCGGTCCTGCACAGGCATCGGTCCGCTGCGGCTTGAAAGCCGTCCGGCAGGCGCGCACGATGCAAGCGCTCTTGTGATAAAGCAACGCGAATTTCGAAGAATGTTGCTTTCCAACAGGGGCCCTATCGGGGCCGCCCCGATCGCGGTAAATCTGCGCCGAAGCGGGCGCCGCCTTGGGTCGCCCCGTCGCGTCATCAGAGGAGGCAATCCCTTGCCCAAACAGACTTTTGGAACATCCCATGTGCCGCTGTCGCCCGCCGTGCGGGCCGGCGACTTCGTCTATGTTTCGGGCCAGGTTCCGGTCGGCAGCGACGGCATCGTGGTCCAGGGCGGCATAACGGAACAGACCGAGCAGGTGCTTGCCAATGTGAAGGCGGCACTCGCGCTGGCCGGCTGCACGTTGGATGATGTGGTGAAGACCACCGTCTGGCTGGAGGACGCGCGCGATTTCGGCGCTTTCAACGCGGTGTATGGCCGGCATTTTCCGAAGAATCCGCCGGCCCGCACCACGGTCGAATCGCGGCTGATGATCGACATCAAGATCGAAGTCGAAGCCGTCGCCTATCGGCCTGTTTGAGACGACAAGGCAACGAAGCGGAGGTTTCCCCCATGCAATTCGACCTCCTGCTGAAGGGCGGACGGCTGATCGATCCGGCGGCCGGCATCGACGCGCCGCGCGATGTCGCCATCGCCAATGGCCGTATAGCCGCGCTCGACGCCGATATTCCGGCGGAGCGCGCCAATCAGGTGGTCGACGCGACGGGTTGCATCGTCGCGCCCGGGCTTGTCGACCTGCACAGCCACGTCTACTGGGGCGGCACTTCGCTCGGCGTCGATGCCGACCGGCTCGCCGCCAAGAGCGGCACCACCACCTTCATCGATGCGGGCAGCGCGGGCGCCGGCAATTTCCTTGGCTTCCGCCGCCATGTCATGGAGCGCTCGAAGGTGCGCATCCTGGCCTATGTCAACATTTCGTTTGCCGGCATTTTTGGTTTCTCGCAGACGGTGTCGGTCGGCGAGTGCAGCGATCTGAGGCTCTGCGAGCCGCGCGAGGTGGTGGCTGCGGTGCACGAGCACGCCGATGTCGTGGTCGGCGTGAAAGTCCGCTCCGGCAAGCATGCCGGCGGCACCAGCGGCATCGCGCCGGTCGACCTGGCGCTGGAGGCCGCAGACAAAGCCGGCCTGCCGCTGATGGCGCATATTGACGAGCCGCCGCCCGGCCGCTCGGAAGTGCTGCCGCGCCTGCGCCGGGGCGATATCCTCACCCATTGCTTCCGGCCATTCCCCAATGCGCCGGTCTTCGCCTCCGGCGCGGTGCGGCCCGACATGCGGCTGGCGCGCGAGCGCGGCGTCATCTTCGATCTCGGTCACGGCATGGGCTCGTTCGACTTCGAAGTCGCGCGCGCCATGCTGGCCGAGGGGCTGGCGCCTGACGTCATCTCAAGCGACGTGCATCTCTACTGCGTCGATGGTCCCGCCTTCGACATACTGGTCTGCATGTCGAAGCTGCTGGCGCTCGGCATGCCGCTGGTCGAAGTCCTGCGCGCGGCGACGCAAGCGCCGGCGCAGGCGATCGCGCGGCCGGATCTCGGCACGCTGGCGGTGGGCACCGTCGGCGATGTCGCCGTGCTTCGCCAACGGTCGGGCCGCTTCACCTTCGTCGATGCGGTCGGCGCCGCGCTGGTCGCCGATCAGCGGCTGGTGTCGGAAGGCATTGTCATCGACGGCACCTGGTGGCCGAACGAGGCGGTGAGCGATCTCGGCGAGACCGAGCGTTTTGAGGCGCATGCCGACCATACGCATGTCGAAGTGGCCGCCCGGCATTTCGGGCATCGGCACGAGTGACGCTGCGTGGCCTTCCCTTCTCCTTGCGGGAGAAGGTGGCCTCACGAAGCGAGGTCGGATGAGGGTGCTCCAGCTTGGCGCCGACGGCACTCCTTGGCGCACCCCTCGTCCGTCTCGGCGCTGCGCGCCGATCCACCTTCTCCCACAAGGGGAGAAGGAAAGACCTATCGCTCAGCGTTGCTCGGCTTCCCGTAAACCGGCGTTGCGATACCCTCCATCCGCGCCTTGATCTGCAGCGCCACATATTTCGAGTAAAAACGCGACAGCGCCAGATTGCCGCCGTGGAACCACAGCGCTTCCTGCGCCGTCGGTCTCCACATGTTGCGCAGCTCGCCTTGCCAGGGGCCGGGATCGCCCTTGACGCCGGAGCCGAGACCCAGCAGGGGCCAACCTTGTCGGCGACTTCGCGTGAGACAAGTGCTGCGACATTTTCGTTCATCGACTGGTAGCCGGTGCAGGCGACGATGGCGTCGGCCTCGAGCTCGCTGCCGTCCTCGAACAGGATACCTTTCGCCGTCAGCGACTTGATAGCGACGCCGCTGCGGATGCCGATCTTGCCGTCGATGATCAGGTCGGAAGCACCGACGTCGATGTAATAGCCCGAGCCGGTGCGGTAGGCCTTCATCAGCAGGCCGGTCTCGTCGTCGCCGAAATCGATGGCGAAGCCCGAGGCGCGCAAGCGGTCGTAGAAAGCCGCGTCGCGTGCCCTGATCACCTCGTAGAGCGCGCGCTGGCCCTTGGGCACCAGCGCGAAAGGCGTCGAGGCGACGATCATGTCGGCCTTGTCGGTGGTGATGCCGCGCGCCAGCGCGCTTTCCGAGAAGATCTCGAAGCCGACCTCCATCAGCGTGTCCGACTTGACCACGGTGGTCGGCGAGCGCTGGATCATGGTGACATCGGCGCCGCTCTCCCAGAGGTCGACGCAGACATCATGCCCGGAGCTTGCCGCGCCGACGACGGCGACTTTCTTGCCGCGGAATTTGTCGCCGCTGGCATACTGGCTGGAGTGCAGCAGCTCGCCCTTGAATTCGCTCGCGCCGGTCAGGTCGATCTTTCGCGGTGGGCCGTAGGCGCCGGTGGCGAAGACAACATGTTTCGGCTTCAGCGTGATCTGCCGGCCGACACGGTCGACCACGACGGTCCATTCCTTCCCGGCCTCGTCGTAGGAAGCGCTGAGGCATTTGGTGGCGACCCAGTAGTTGAGCTCCATGACGCGCGTGTACATTTCCAGCCAGTCGCCCATCTTGTCCTTGGGCGTGAACACAGGCCAGTTTTCCGGGAATGGAATGTAGGGCAGATGGTCGTACCAGACCGGGTCGTGCAGCACGAGCGTGCGGTAGCGGTTGCGCCAGGAATCGCCGGGCCTGGCGTTCTTCTCGATGACGATGGTCGGCACGCCAAGCTGCCTGAGCCGTGCGCCCAGCATGATGCCGCCCTGGCCGCCGCCGATGACCATGCAATAGGGTTGCTCCGAAGCGCCGAGATCGCGCGTCTCGCGCGCCCGCGCCTCCGACCAGGTCTCGCGTTCGGGGTCGGCCTTGTGGCGCACGCCGAGCGGCCGCGCCAAACCCTTGCGCTCCTCGAATCCCCTGAGGTCGGTCATCGCTGTGAAGAATGTCCGGCAACGGCCGTCACGCAGCCGCAGGATGCCCTGGCCGGAAGCCACAGCGGTCTCGAAGGTGAACCAGGCTTCGATCGTGCCTTCGTCCGAGGTCGCTTCGCCGGTGAGCTGCCATGCGGTGGGCTTTGTCGTCGCCAGCGTTGCCTTGAGCATGGCGGCGATGGCCTCGCGGCCTTCCATGGTGGTGACGTTCCAGGTGAAGGTCAGCAGATCGCGCCAGTAGCAATCGTCGACGAACAGGTTGCTTGCCGTCGCCGCGTCGCCGGCCGCAAGCGCCTGCGCCAGGGAGTCGAGCCATGCGGCGGCCTGTTTCGTCGGTGCTATTTCGAGCATTCTTTTCCCTCTTGCTGCGTGCGACCAACCTAAACTGAGATGGTAATTGTCAAACCCGCCGCTGCAAAGCGTTGCCGCGGTCCAGAATTTTTCTCCGTTGCGCCCGGCGGCCAAGGTCCCGACATGGATTCCTTGGGCTGCGGAGCAGCTCCAGGGGTCTCCGCGACGAAGCTTCGCTCCTGCTCCGCCCGCGAATGACGAAGATAGAGGGGCTTCGGCTAAACCTTCAGGGTGTAGATTTGAATCCCCTGCTACCCAATCCCGTCCAGCCGCCTCGGCAGCCGGTTCATCGGCCTCGGCCCATCCGTCGTGATCAAAAACTGGTCCTCGAGATTGAAGCTGGCGAGGCCGTCTATGTAGAGCGGGATTTCGAAGGCCAGCACCATGCCGGCCTCGATGACGACGTCGCTGTCGGCGGCAATGAACGGCCACTGTTCGGAAAACACCGACTGGCCGACACTGTGGCCGAAATGGCCGCGGCGGTAGGAGGGCAGGCCTTGCCGGGCCAGGCTCTCGGTGGCGACGCGATGCACATAAGCGAGCGTGTTTCCGGGGATCAGTGCCGCCAGCCCGTCCTCGAAGGCGCGCTCGGCGATCATGTGCAGCTCCGCCTGGTCGGCGGAGGGCGGTCCGAAGGTGAAATTGCGCGACATGTCGGAGGCGTAGAAACCGACCGTGCAGACCATGTCGCATTTCAAGGGATCGCCAGCCACGGCCCTGGCGTCGGCGCCCTTGGCGCGGGCGCCCAACGTCACATATTCGGCCGTCACGACCGGATGCGACAGCCCGGCGGCCGCATCAGTGACGCCTTTGCGGTAGAGCGCGACGAGATCGGCCTGGCGCATGCCGGCCATCGCATCCACCTGCAGGCGCTCCAGCCCGGCTTCCGAGAGAAAAATGCCTTGCTGCAAGAGGTCGATCTCGCGCTCCGATTTGATAGCCCGCAGCCTGTCCAGAACCGGTGAGCCGTCGACCATCGGGCAGTCCGGCAGCAGCGCCTGGATGGCCGCGAAATCGGCGGCTGGAACGAAGTCCAGGTCGATACCGAGTCTTGCCCGCGCCAGTCCGAAGTCGTCCAGCAGAAGCTGCAGCTGGCGCACCGAGCCGGCGAGGTCGAAGGTCGCGGGACGCGAGAAATCCGGCGCGCGGCCGAGCGCGGCCAGGCCGGCCTCGATCCGCTCGGCCAGGGGCAGCCCATGCGTGGCAGTCGCTACCGGCACCGATTCGATCCAGATCGGGTGCGAACGCACGATTGCTTCGGGTGCGGCGAGCCGCAGCTGCGCCGCGTTGAAGTCAGCGGCGACCACACCGACCGGCAGGTCTGGTTTGGCCGGGATGACGACGAAGCCGCCGCCGGCGCGGCGGAACAGCCCCGCCGGGCCGATCCAAGCGCCGGTCGCATAGTGGAAGGCCTCGGGCGCCGAAAGCACCAGCGCGGCGATGCCGGCGCGTTCCATCAGATGCGTTGCGCGCTGGCGGTCGACAAAGCCTGTCATGGGTTTCTCCGGATGTCCGAAGCGGCAACGGAGCATTGTGGGTGCGGACAATCAAGCCGGTTTCTGGGATGCCTCCCCAACGTCGTCATCCACGGGCGGAGCAGCCGCGCAGCGGCGTCGCGGAGACCCAGGATCCATGCCGCGACCTCGACCATGGAGTGCAGCGGAACAGAATTCTGCACCGTGGTGACGCGTTGGAGTCCCGGCATGGATCCTCGGGTCTGCGCCGCGTCGCTACGCTCCTTGCTCCGCCCGTGGATGACGAAGTGACGGGTGGCGCGCTCGCCAATTGCGGAGGCCTCCGATCCGTGGACGCAGGCAATCCGCCCAGGTTGCCGGCAATACCCGCTACTTGATCGATTCCAGCTTGGCCACCGCCGCGCCGAAGCCTTTGAGGGAAACCGGGATGGTCACCGGCTTGCGCGTCACCGATTCCATGCCGATGTTCATCGTCGTCCCCGACTTCATCGCCTTGGCCAGTTCCGGCGCCACCGGCACCGCGGCATAGGCGCCGTTCTGGTCGCTGGTCTGGATGGCGACGGTGATTTCTTGCCGCTGTCGACCTGATAGCTGACGCCGGACGGCAGAAACAGGCCGTGCGGCAAAGCGAGCAGCATGGCCAGGCTGCCATTGGCGCTGTCGCGGCGCACGGTCACCGTCAGCACACGCTGGCCTGTCTTGGCCTCGGTGAGGTTCTGCGACACCTGGCACTGAAGTTCGCCGGCCGCCGAGTCGCTGGAGCAGTTCACCGCCCATGCATTGGCGTCGGCCGGTTTGGGTCCGGCGTCCTTGGATTGGGCCTCTTTGGCGGTGTCCTCGGCAAGCGCCGGGCCAACAGAAGCCGATAGCAGCCACAGAGCAGCCGATGCCGCGACCATGTTGAGTAGATTAGCTTTAGCTAAAGTAATTGCCATGTTCTTCGCGCCCCGCAGTTTTCCTTGCCCCGGCAGGTATTCTCCTGGAAAAGGCTTGATACAACAAGGGCGGCTGCTCCGAAAGCCGAGTCCCCGCAAAGCAAGCCGGCAAATCTACTGTGGCAATATGGCCACAGAACAGAACTTTGAGGCCCGACAACAACACTCACAACGTTCCGGGCTCGCTATACAATACAATTCGCGTAAGAATTAACACGCGGGACGTGTAGTCCCAGAAGGACTCGCCAAGGATGGGAACTACCGAGAAGTCTCGGCAGGTTGGTGGGATGGCGGCGCGTGGGGAGGGTTTCCACGTGCGTGCCGTCTATCGCCGTTCGCGCATTGTAAGCCATCTTTGGAAGACAACGGCGTTGACGACGCTGGCGCTTGGCCTTTCAGGCGTGGTTGCCCATGGCGACCCCGATGGGCTCTGGCAGCCGCAGATCCGCGCCATCGTCGGCGCCGACAACAATGGCGGCAACGCCGCGCTCGAAGGCTTCATCCCGATCAAGCAGACGGCCGAATCGGTGCTGTTCCTGGATGTCCGGGCCAAGCACGATTTCAAGGATGCCTTCGGCCAGGACATCGGCCTTGGCATTCGCCGCATCGTCAATCCCGACCTGATGCTCGGCGGCTACGCCTATCTCAACGTCGAGAACTACAACAGCACCCAGTTCACTGCCGGTACGCTGGGCGTCGAGGCGATCACGCCGAACTTCGACGCGCATGTGAACGTCTTCGTGCCGATCAAGGGCGACTCGACGGACCATTCGACCAGCTCGACGCTGTCGATGGTCAGCAACCAGCTGATCGAACAGATATCGGTGCTCGACCACCGCGACTACGCGGCCTGGGGCATCGAAGGCGAGATCGGCGCCCAGGTGCCGATCAACCTGCCCGACAAGCACTCGCTGCGGCTCGACATTGGCGGCTACCATTTCGAGGACCCGCATGGCGATGACGGCAGCGTCACCGGCGCCAAGGCCGGGTTCGAATACACGATCGGCGATGTCTTCGGCAGCGGCACCGAACTGGTGCTGGCCGGCGAGGTGCGCGACGACAATCGCGACCACACCCAGTTCGCCGGCAGCGTGCGGCTGAACATCCCGTTCAACCCCGGCCATGGCTCGGACACGACCGGCGCCATCAGGGCGGCAGACCCGGTCTATCCGGTCAGCGAAGGCCTGCGCAAGCGCGTCAACGAACGCGTGCGCGGCGATATCGGCGTCCGGATCCAGTCGCAGGACAAGACCGGCGGCTCGACGACGCGCGTCGCCATCAACGCCGCCACCAATGCGGCCTTCGGCAAGTTCTACTTCGCCGATGGCGGCCTGGCGGGCGCCGGCACGCAGGCCGACCCGACGACGCTGGACGACGCGGTCACCAAGGCCGGCAGCGGCGGCTTCATCGTCGCGCTCGGCGGCAATGGCAACATCCAGACCCCCGGCCAGACGCTTGCCGCCGGCCAGACGCTGATCGGCGGCGGCGAGAGCGTCACCGCCAAGCTTTTCGGCGGCGGCACCGCCACCTTCAACCTCGGCGGCAGCGACGGCACGATCCAGGGCACCAACGTCGCCAACAACGTCATCACGCTCGGCAACGGCAACACGCTGAATGGCATCACCATCACCGGCGGCGCCGACGGCATTTTCGGCAACAACGTCACCGGCACGACGCTGACCAATGTCACGGTGACGGGTGCCGGCGGCAACGGCGCCGAATTCAAGGGCAATTCGACCAATGTCAGCGCGTCCAATTTCACCGCGACCGGCAACGGCCTCGACGGCCTGCACATCGAAGACAACGGCACCTACAATTTCACCGGCACGACATTGCTGCAGAGCAATCTCGACGACGGTCTTGATATCACCGGCCAGGGCACCTACACCTTCGCCGTCGTCAATGCGCTTGGTAACACCGACCGCGGCATCACCGTGCAGGGCACGTCGAGCGGCGGCAGCTTCACCACCACTGGCGGCACGGTGTCGGGCAATGGCGGTATCGGCGTCTTCATCGATCCGATCACCGCGCATGTGGTGCTGGATTCGATCACCCAGACCGGCGGCACGTCGGGCGTGGTGCTCGACCATGTCTCAGGCAGCTTCACCGTCAACGGCGCGACGACGATTTCCAACACGACGGGACCGGCGATCGCCATTACCGATTCGCCGGCGACGATCCGTTTCGGCGACATCAACATCACCAATCCCGGCGCCGACGGCATGTCGTTTGCCGGCGTCAACGCGGCGGTGGTGGCCGGCAACATCGTCATTTCCGGGCTGGGCGTCGGCACAGGTCTCGACTTCTCCGGCAGCCAGACGAATTTCACCGCGCAGTCGCTCAACATCACCGGCCCGGGTGCCGCCGGCACCATCGGCATCGATCTCGCCGGCACCACGGGCGGCGCATCGATCATCATCACCAATGGCGGCTCCATTTCGGGCGTCGACACCGGCGTGCGCCTCGGTATTTCCGGGTCGCTGGCCAATTCGGCCAATGCCCAGTTCAGCTTCGGTGGCGGTTCGATTGCCGGCATCACCGCCTCGCTCGACGCCCGCGGCCTCAACCAGACGCTCGGCCTTTATGCGTTCGGCTCGACCACCTTCAGCGGTCCGCAGCTGTTCGACGTGCAGAATGTGATCTTCATCGGCTCGTCGGCCACAGGCAGCGGCGACGGCTCTTCGCTGACGAATCTGGCCACGGCCGCGACCGCCGACGCCATCACCGACAGCGACGCCATCTTCGTGCTGGTCAATGACGGCACGTCCATCGATGCTTCCAACGGCTTCTCGCTCAGCGACGGCCAGACGCTGGCGTCGTTCGGCAATGGCCGCTCTTTCTCGCTCGGCGGCGTGCCGATCAACGTCACCGGCGCCAATGTCCAGCATGACGTGGCCATCTCGGACCCTGCCGGCGCGGCGACGCTGACCAATTCCGGCTCCGGCGCTGTCGTCACGGCGGCCAACGGCAATTCGCTGCTCGACTTCAACATTTCGGGCGGCAGCGACGCGGGGATCAGCGCGACCTCGATCAACGGCCTGACGATCCAGGGCGTGACCGTCAGCAATGTCGATGTGGGTCTTTTCCTCGGCAGCGTGACCGGCACGGTTTCGGTCGACAATCTCAATGTCCAGAATGCGAGCCAAAACGGCATCGAGCTTGTCGCCTCGAGCGCGATCGTCAATTTCACCGGCAACACGACGATCGGCAATGCCACCAATGCCGGGCTGTTCGCCAACAATTTCGACGGCACCGCCACTTTCGACGACCTCGATATTACCGGCGGCGGCATAGGCGTCGGTATCGTCAACGACTCGAGTGGAACCCTGACTTTCGGGGCCGCGAGTTCCATCACCAACACAGGCGATTTCGCCTTCGACATCAACGGTTCGGCGCCCAACGTCACCTATAACGGCACCATCAACCAGGCCACTGCTGCAAATGCGGTGAATATCTCCAGCATGACCGGCGGCACCGCCACCTTCGCCGGCAAGATCACCGCCAGCACCGGTGCGGCCAATGCAATCGACCTCACTAACAATGCGGGCGGCGCGATCAATTTCACCGGTGGTCTCGATCTGACCACGGACGGCGGCTTCGCCTTCAGCGCCATCAATGGCGGCACGCTGACGGTGACCGGGTCGGGCAACACGGTCAACACCGGCGCCGGCTTGGCGGAAAAGGGCATCCAGCTCGGCGGCGCCGGCGGTCTGACGATCGGCGCTGCCGGTGTGACGTTCGCCAGCGTCACCGTCGATGGCAACGGCGGCAACGTGGCGACCGGCATCGTCATCGAGAACACCAGCGGCGGCAATGTCACCTTCGGCGGCGTCAACATCAGTCGCGTCATGGGCGATGCCATCCGTCTCACCAATGTCGCCAGCGGCATCTACAGCTTCAACGGTACGACGACCATCGCGGCCGTCGGCCTCTTGGGTGACGGCTTCGTGGTGCAGGGTAGTGCCGCCACCGTAAATGTCGCCAACCTGGTGACGACGGAGGTTGCGGGCGCCGATGTCAGCCTGACCAACAACACCGGCACCATCGCCATTGGCGGCACCATCACCAATAGCGGCTTCGTCGGCAACGACGGCGTCGTCGTCTCCGGCGGCACCGCTGCGATCACGGTCTCGGCCGATATCTCCAGTTCGACCAGCACGCTGGGCACGGCGGTCAAGGTCGACGGCATCAGCGGCGGCTCGGTGGCCTTCAGCGGCGCGATCAATTCGACCGGCACCGGCAATCTCTTCGCGATCGGCTCGATCACGGCACCGACCGGCGGCGCGATCAGCTTCACCGGCTCGACGCTGTCGGCGACCGGCGGCGGCGGCGCTGTTATCGCCGGCCTTGGCGGCACTGCGACCTTCAACGCCACCGCGCCTCTGACGGTCACCAACCCGACCGGCAACGGTGTGTCTGTCTCAAACGTCGCCAGCGGCGCCAGCGCCACCTTCGGCTCGGTCACCGTGTCGGGAGCCGGTGGCAACGGTATCGATATCGGTGGCGGCGGCAGCAATGCCGGGGCGGTAACGTTCGGCACGACCTCGGTCACTCTGGGCTCGGCCGCCAACACCGCCGGCATCAATTTCAGCGGCACCAACAACGACGTCACCTTCGGCACGACCACCGTGACGATGGGCGCCGGCGCCAACCAGACCGGCATCGACTTCAGCGGTTCGTCCACGACGGCCGATTTCGGCCTGACCACCATCACCGGCACCGGCGACCTCACCTCGCGCGGCATCGACCTGTCGTCGACGACAGGCACCAAGACCATCACCTTCCAGGCTGGCTCCAGCATTTCCAATGTCGGTGTCGGCGTCGAACTGTCGTCGGGCGGCACCACGGCGACTTCGGCCAATGCCAATTTCACCTTCGGCGACGGCAATGCGGGCAATGGCCTGCAGTCCTCCATCAGTGCGGCAGCCGGCGGCTACACCGTCAACACGATCGGGCTCGATCCGACGCTCGGCAATTATGATTTCGACGACGTCGCCTTCACCGGCAGCGCCCATCTGGCCAGTGCGGTCGGCGGCGTCATCATGGTCTCGCAGAACGGTGGCGTCATCGCCGCCGGCACGGACGGGCTCAGCGCCGCGGTGACCACGATCTCGGTGGCCGCCGCCGATGCCATGGCCGGCACGCAGACCTTTGCCTTTGTCGGCACCGTCGATCTCAGCGGCACGCCGTTCACGCTGGATTCGGGCCAGTCGATCACCGGCTTCGGCAACAACACCTCCATCCTCACCTCCGGCACCATCCAGCCGGTCAATGTCCAGGGCAATCTCGGCGCCACCGGCGGCAACGTCACCGGCAATGAGGGCGTGGTCACCGGCACCGGCGACTTCCTGCATCTGCTCGGCAGCAACCAGGTGCGCAACACCGCTTTCGACTTCAGCGGCGCCCTCGGCTCGGTCTTCACCGTCGACCAGAATGCCGGCGGCTTCAACAATGCCGGTGGCATCTTCATCGATGGCGTGACGGTCAGCAACGTCGCGGCGGGCCAGACAGCGTTCAAGGTCGACAACCTCACCACCAATGTGTCGATCACCAACAACAACATCAACGTCGCCGGCACGCTGCTCGACGCCAATGGTGGCAACGGCAACATCACGGTCACGCGCGGCAACCTGCCCAACAGTGGGCCGGCGGGCACGCTGACTGGCGGCGGCATCTCGATCGCCAACCGCACCGGCGGCCTCGTCAATTTCACCGACAAGGTGACGGTCGGCGGCAATGGTGTTTCGCTCACCAACAACACCGGCGCCACCGTCACCTTCGCCGATGTCGACATCACCACCAACGGCGCGACGGCATTCAGCGCCACCGGCGGCGGCACAGTCAATGTCACGACGGGAACGATCAACGCCACGAATGCTCAGGCAGTGGCGCTCGACAGTATCGCGGCCGCTATAAACTTCGCCTCGACCAGCGCGACATTCGCCGCGGGCAACGGCATCGACCTGCAAAATGTCAGCGGCTCGGCGAGCTTCGGCACCGGCACGCTGACCAACACCGGTTCGGGCACGTCGTTCAATGTCGGCTCGGCGACGGCAGCCAGCGGCGGCGACGCGACCATTTCCTATGGCGGCACGATCGCCACCAACGGCGCCGGCGCAGCCGTCTCGATCCAGAGCATGACCGGCGGCTCGGTGACGCTGTCGGGCAACCTCACCGACAGCAACGCCGTGGCCGGCGGCAACATCCTCATTGCCGGCAACCATTTGGCCACCATCACCTTCTCGGGCACGACGAAGCAGATCAGCTCAGGCACGACGGACGGCGTCAACATCGGCTACCCCGGCGGTTTCCCGAGCGGAACCGCGAGCCCCAACACCAACTCGACGATCGATTTCACCGGCGGCGGCCTCGACATCACGACGACCACCGGGGCGGGTTTCGCGGCGATCGGCAGCGCCGGCGCCCCCTCCACTGTTACCGTCACCGGTACTGGCAACAAGATCAATTCCGGCGGCGATGGTCTGCTGGTGTCCACCACCAATGTCGGCGCTGCCGGTATCACCTTCGACAGCGTATCGGCCGTCTCGACGTCGACCGGCGCGGGCGTATTGCTCCAGACCGCCGTCCTGGCGGGCGACGTCAACATTGGCGGCCTGAAAGATACAGGGCACGTGGGCGCCGAGCTGGCCGAACTGAGCGGCGCCGGCGTGGTCAATTTCACCGGCACGACCGATCTCGACGTCAGCTCCAAAGGGTTCGATATCGGTGGGACCCAGGTTGGCACCATAAACATCGCCAATGTCGCCGGATCCACTCTGACCATCGATGGCGCCCAGGTCGGTATCCAATTGGCGACCCTAGCCGGCACCGTCAACGTTGGCGGCAATGGCGGCACCGCCAGCATTGGCGCGACGACAAGCACCACCGGTTCGGCCATAACCCTTTCCGGTGGCAACAACGCCATCAATGCGACGCTGAACTACAACGGTTCGATCAAGGTCGATACGGGCTCGGTGCTGCAAGCCAGCGGCGGCGACTGGACCCATCTGAACATGAGCGGGTCGGTCGTTTCGACCACAGCAGTGGTCCTGCCGGGGACCGGAGCTTTCGCCTTCTTCGGCGATGCCGACGGCGTGTACAATATTTCGAGCACGATCAATCATACCGGCACGGCCGTCGGCGTGCTGTTCGACGGATCGTCCGAGGGGACGGTCACCTTCTCCGGCACGTCGAAGATCTTCAACACCGCCGGCGGCACCAACGGCGCCATCGTCAAGGACCCCAGCATCGGCGCGGGCCAGGGCACGGGTACGCTCAACTTCACCAATGGCGGCCTCGTCATCACCACCTCGAGCGGCGCCGGCTTCACCGCCAGCACCTTCGGCGCCGGCACGGTCAGCGTCACCGGCTCAGGCAACACCATCACGACGACGACCGGCACCGCGCTCGACCTCGCCAACGCGACGGTCGGCGCCGGCGGCGTCGCCTTCGATTCCATCTCGGTCAATGGTGCGGCAACCGGCGTCTCGCTCAACAATGTCAGCGGCGGCGGCATCATTCTCGGCGCGGTCAACCTGCAGGGCATCACCTCGCGTGGCTTCGATGTGGCAGGCACGCTCGGCTCGCCGGTGAGCATCCTCGGCGGCCTCAACATCGGCCTGGGCGCCGCCAACGCGATCGGCCTCGATCTCAACGGCGCGGTCATCAGCACCGGCATCACCGCGGGCGATTTCGACGTCGACGGCGGCGGCTTCGCCGGCACGATCGGCATCGACATGGCCGGCACGACGGGCGCAGGCACGATCCAGCTCGGCGACACCGTCAACAACAATCCGGCCGGCCAGACCTCGACCATCGCCAATGTCGGCTATGGCGTGCAGTTCTCCAGCACCACCAATGCCCAGCTGGTGTTCGGCGACGGCCAGGGCCCTGCCGAATCGTCAATCGCCACCACCGGTGGCCAGGTCATCCACGCTGTCGACACCTTGCCGACATCGGGCGACTACAATTTCAACGACGTCAATTTCACCGGCGACACCGCCAACCTGTCGTCGATCAGCGTCTATTATGTCACGGCGGCCGGCACCGGCGACGGCAGCCTCGCCAATCCAGGCAGCTATGTCGGCGCGCAGGCGTCCACCGCCAATGTCGTGGTGCTGATCGACCAGAACGTCAACGGTGCCCAGGAAACCATCGACCTCAGCGGCACCACCTTCAACCTCGATGATGGACAGGTGCTGCTTGCCTTCAAGAGCGGCGACGCGGCCGTCGATGTCTCGCAGCTCGGTGTCGACGCCAGCGGCGGCGCATCCGCGGCTTTCCACTTCACCACGATTCAAAACACGCCGATCGTCTCGGCACCGGCGGGTATCGACACGCTGCGGCCGGTGCTGCAGAGCAACAACGCCACCTCGGTGATCAACTTTGCCACCAGCGGCACCGGCGTCTTCACCGGCGGCATCGAGAACCTGATCGTCCGCAATCTCGGCAGCGGCGCCGGCGTTGCCGTCAATGCGACGGGCGCCTCGAACTTCATACTCCGCAACAACGACATCGCGGCCGGCGGCCGCGCGCTCGACTTCTCCACGACCGGCGCGCCGGCCAATACGCTGCTGCTTTCCATCGACGGCAACACGCTGAAATCGACCGGATCCGCCCTGGCTGCATCCTTCTCCGGCCAGAACATCAGCGCGACGGACAACTCGATCGCGATCAGGTCGTTTGCCGGCAATAAGGTGACCGGCGGCACCGGTGGCGGCATCGCCTTCAACAATGTCCGTTTCGACTCCGATGGCGCCGGCGGCACCGTCAGCGCCGGCACGCTCGGCATGGGCAATCCCGGCGCGCGGATCCAGGGCGATGGTCTCAGCTTCACCAACACCAGCGGCACCTTTGATCTGGGCACGCTCAACCTCGCAAACAACGGCGGCACCGGTGTCCTGGTCAACACCAAGAGCGCCGGCACAACCTTCACGCTGAACAACAGCGGCGGCGTGGTCACCACTCTGAACGGCGCGGCATTCGACCTCGATCCGCTGACCGTCAACATGACGTTCACCAGTGTGAGTGCCAACACCGGCGCCAGCGGCATCATCTTCGATGGCGTTGCCGGCACCTTCACCGTTACCGGCACCACGAGCATCGGCAACATGTCGGGCACCGGCATCAGTGCGATCAACACCAACACCGGCACCTTCAATTTCGGCAATGTGACGATCAACAACGCCGCGGCGACCGGCGGCGGCATCGGCTGGGCCAGCGGCACGCTCAACGTCACCGGCCTCGCCAACATCGACACGACGAGCGGCACCGGTCTCTCGCAGAGCGGCGGCACGACCAGCTTCACCGGCGGCCTGACCATCGACACCACCAGCGGCGACGGCTTCCTCGGCATCGCCGCCGGCTCGATCACCGTAAGCGGAACCGGCAACACGATCACCACGGCAACGGGCCGGATCATATCGCTTCAGACCGCCGTGATCGGCGCCGGCGGCATGACATTCAACACGCTGAAGGCGACGGGAACCGTCAGCGGCGGCGCCGGCGTGCAGCTCGCCGGTGTCTCTGGCGGCGCCTTCAATGGCGGCGCCCTTTCCGTCGCCGGCGCAAGCAACAACGGCCTGATCGTTCAGAACAGCACGTCGTCAGCGATCAATTTCGACAGCGTGGTCGTCAGTTCGGCAAGCGCCAACGGCATCTATGTCATCAACACCGTCACCGGCCCGGTCACCATCGGTACGGTGACGATAGACAATACGGTCGGCGCGGGCGTGCGCGTCGAGAACACGTCCGGCACGGTCAACATCAATGGCGGCTCGATCGGCGCTACCAACGACCCGACCGGCTCCGCTGTCCAGGTAGTCGGCGGCGCCGCGACCTTGAACGTCGCCGCCTCGCTCACCAAGACCACCGCAGGCAAGATCGTCGACATCTCCGGCGTCACCGGCGGCACGGTCACCCTGTCCGGCGCGCTCAGCGCCAACACCGCGAGCGACAACGGCATCTACGTCCACGGCAACACCGGCGGCACCTTCAATTTCAACGGCGCCATGACGCTCGGCACGGGCACCAACACGGCGGTCAATCTGGACACCAATGTTGGCGCCACCGTCAATTTCGTCGGCGGCATGGGGATCACCACCACCTCCGGCCTTGGCTTCGGCGCCACGGGTGGCGGCACGATCAACGTCACCGGCACCAACACGATCCTGACGAGCTTGGGCGGCCAGATCCTGGCCTGGAACGGCATGACCGTCGGCGGCAGCGGCGCCACCTTCAGCACGCTGACGGCGCAGACCAAGGTCGCAGGCACAAGCGATGCGGTCAATTTGACCAATGTCGGCGGCGGTATCTTCAATGGCGGCACGCTCAGCGTGCCGGGCGGCACCAATTCCTTCGGCCTGTTCCTCAGCGGCACCAGCGCAACGGTGAACTTCGCCAAGGTGACGATCGCAAATCAGACAGGCACGGCAACCGGCGGCGGCATCAGGATCGACAACAACACCGGCGCGGTCACGATCAGCGACAATACGAGTGCGATCGGCGGCTTCGGCGCTGTCCAGGGTATCGGCATCGACATCAATGGCGGCTCCGGCGACGTCACCATCGCGGCGTCGGTGTCGAAGGGAACCGTTGCCAACAACGTCGTCCAGATCAGCGGACGTACCGCTGGAACCGTCACGCTCAGCGGAACCCTGAGCGCGGACCAGAGTGTCGGCACCGCCAATGGCATCGACGTCAGCAACAACACCGGCGGCACGATCACCTTCTCCGGCGCCGGCAGCGCGCTGAACACCGGAACCACCACCGCCGTCAACCTGACCAACAATGGCACCACGACGGTCAACTTCACCGGCGGCGGCCTCAACATCGACACCACCACCGCCATCGGCTTCAACGCCACCGGTGGCGGCACGATCAATGTTACGGGCGCAGGCAACACCATCCAGACATCGTCGGGTCAGATCCTGACCTGGAACGGCGTCGCCGTCGGCGCCAGCGGCGTCAATTTCAGCTCGCTGCAATCGACCGCTTCGGTCGCCGGCGACGCGATCAATCTGACCGGCGTGACCGGCGGCACGTTCAATGGCGGCGCTGTTAGTGTGGCCGGCACGTCCGCCGGCGGCGACGGTATCGAGATCAACGGCTCGAGCGCCACATTCAACTTTGCCTCCGCCACGATCGCGGCGACCGCCGGCAATGGCATCCTGCTCAGCGGCGCCAACGGCGCGGTGACCTTCACCACGGTGACGATCGACAACACGACGCTGGCCGGAATCAGGATCGACAACAACACCAATGCGGTCAACGTGAATGGCGGCTCGATCGGAGCGACGAACGACCCGACCGGCGTCGGCGTCGACATCAATGGCGGCACGGGCGCCGTCACCATCGCCGCGTCGGTGACCAAGACCACGGCCGGCAATGTCGTTCAGGTCAGTGGCCGTACTGCCGGAACCGTTGCTTTCAGCGGCAGCCTGAGCGCCACTGGCGCCGCCGCCAACGGCATCGACGTCAGCGGCAATTCCGGCACGGCGGTGATCAATTTCTCGGGCACCAAGACGCTCAGCACCGGAGCCAACACTGCCGTCAATTTGGCCAGCAACACCGGCGCGACCGTCAACTTCACCGGCGGCGGTCTGGTCATCAACACCACCAGCGGCACCGGCTTCAACGCTACCGGCGGCGGCACGGTGACGGTGCAAGGCACCGGCAACACGATCACGTCGACGACCGGCACGGCGCTTAATGTCGTCAACACGAACATCGGTTCGGGCAATCTGGTGTTCCAGAGCATTTCGGCCAACGGCGGCACCAACGGCATCGTGCTCAACACTACGGGCGCGGCTGGCGGCCTGACGGTGACGGGCACCGGCACGACGGCAGGTTCCGGCGGCACCATACAAAACACAGTGCAGGGCGCGCTGTTCACGTCGACGAGCAACCTTTCGCTCTCGAACATGAACTTCACCAATGCCAACAGCGGCGATGGCACGGTCAACAACATCGACACGGCGACATTCAACAGCGCGGCCATGGCCGCCATCAACATGAGCGGCGTGTCGACCGCGACGTTCACGAACCTCGCTGTCGTCGGCAATGGCGGCACCGGCGGCGCGCAGGTAGGCATCAACGGCCAGAACGTCTCGAACCTGACGATTGCCAACAGCACGGTCACCGGCTTCGGCGATGAGGTGGGCGAGGGCAACGTCAAGCTCTGGAACCTGTCCGGCACCTCGGCGGTCACCAATTCGACATTCGGTTTCGTCCCCGGCGATTCGACGGGCGGCGAGAACCTGTTCGAAATCCGCAACACCACCGGCACGCTGACGCTGAATGTCACCGGCAGCACGTTCCAGAACACCAGGGATTCCGCCAACGGCTCCGGCGGCATCGCCATCACCACGACCGGCACCGCGACCGCGACCGTCAATGTCTCGAACAGCAGCTTCCTCAACATGAAGACTTCAGGCTTTGAAGGCTTCGCCAAGCAGACGTCGACGTTGAATGTCAACATCACCGACGGCGGCACTGTCGGCAACGGCAACACCTTCGATCCCACCGGTACCAATCAGCTCAGCCGCGCCATTGGGCTCAATGCGCAGGACACCGCGCATCTGACGTTCAACATCAATCGCAACAAGAAGATTTATGGCAGCGGCGGGCCGGTCATCAACATCTACGGCCAGGACAGCGCGAACATCCAGGGCCGCATCGACGGCAATGGCGATATCCAGAACAACAATACGGCGGCAAACTCCGTCGGCGGTCCTATCTTCATCCACACCACCAGCACCGCCGCCACAGCCGCGATAGAGATTATGAACAACACCATCATAAACAATGGTGGAAGCCCGTCTATTGAGGCCGATGTCGTCGGCCAGGGCGGGGCTAGCGACCACGGGACGATGGATATCACGATCGTTGGAAACACGCTTACATTCGCTGGCAGGAACCTCACCGATGTCAACACGTTTAATGATGGCATCTATCTGAGCAGCGGTGCCAGCAACTCTGATGCGACGATCATGACCGCCAATATTCAGAACAACACAGTCACGGGGATCACCGCCCAGAGCGGCAGTGTTGGTTTGGCCATCGCCAATAGCGGTGGGTCGGGCGCCTTCGTTTACCTGGAAGGATTTACGACCGACGGTGTGACGACTTGGAACAATCGCGGCAATACGCCTGCGGGATCATACGTCGACATCTTCAACGTGAATCCAGTCGCCGCGATCCCGGCTGGCCACAATGGCGGCCATACGATTACACCGAGCAACCCCAATCAGTAATCGCCGCAATGTCTAGTTGCGTCGGCGTGTAGAACAGTCGGGAAAGCAAATGCCGCAATTTCTTGCCGGCAAAGCAAGTCGAAATCGCTGGACAGTTCCCTTGCGGAAGGATACTTTCAAATCCAAGCAAAATTGATGGTGGGGGACGTAGATGGCCGAGCCTTTTCTCTCGGAAATCAGGATAATGTCGTTCAATTTCCCGCCGAAAGGCTGGGCGTTTTGCGACGGGCAGCTCTTGCCCATCAACCAGAACCAGGGGCTGTTTTCACTGCTCGGCACCACCTTTGGCGGTGATGGGCGCGTGAACTTTGCTCTTCCCGACATGCGCGGTCGCGTGCCGAACCATACCGGCGGCATCGGCCATTTCCTCGGCGAGCGGGGCGGCGAACAGGCGCATACGCTCACCATCTCCGAGATGCCGACCCATACGCACCAGGCAAATGCTTCAAACAATGCGGGATCGGGCCAGATTCCGGGCGGCAATCTGCTGGCCAATTCCGCGCCAAATCTGCTCTATGGCCCGACGCAAAATCTCACCAACTTGCGACCCGATACGGTCACCAATGTCGGTGGCAGCCAGGCGCATCTCAACATGCAGCCGTTTTTGACATTGTGTTTCTGCATCGCCCTGCAGGGCATCTTCCCCTCGCCAAACTGACGGAGACGCACCGTGGCACAGCCTTATGTTGGTGAGATCCGTATGTTTGCCGGCAATTTTGCGCCGGCCGGCTGGATGTTCTGCGACGGACAGCTTCTACCGATCTCGGAAAACGAGACTTTGTTCAACCTGATCGGCACCACCTATGGCGGCGATGGGCAATCGACTTTCGCTCTGCCCGATTTGCGCGGCCGTCTTCCACTGCATCAGGGCAATGGCTTCACTCTGTCCGAGACTGGCGGCGTGGAGGAAGTCACTCTGAACGTAAACCAGATGCCGATGCACAGCCATCTCTTCATCGCGTCAAGCGATGTGGCGAATTCCCCGAATCCGGGCAGCAGCCTGATCGGCAGGTCGCCTCAGGTCAACATGTTCATGAATGCCGTCCCTTCGGTTCCAATGGCCGTGCAGTCACTCAGTAGTGTTGGTGGAAATCAGCCGCACACCAATTTCCAGCCTTATTTGTGCGTGGACTTCATCATATCGCTGTTTGGGATTTTCCCGTCACAGACTTAAGAGGACGTCATGGCCGATCCGTTCGTCGCCGAAATCCGGATTTTCCCGTTCAATTTTGCGCCCAAGGGCTGGGCGTTCTGCGACGGGCAACTCTGCCGCTGTCACAGAACACCGCGCTGTTTTCACTGCTTGGCACCACTTATGGCGGTAACGGCAAATCGGATTTTGCCCTGCCGGACATGCAGGGCAATGCACCCATGCATCCCGGCCAGGGTCCGGGCCTGTCGCTGCACGATCTCGGTGAGACCGGTGGCTCGGAGACGGTCACTTTGCTGGAGAGCGAAATGCCTTCGCATCCGCATCAGGTTTTGAGTGTGCCGGGCAATTTCGCCGCCAATTCGAACGTCCCCACCAACACTGCGATCGCTAAGACGGCTCAGGGGAATGTCTATACACCCGCCGCAAATCAGGTGGGGTTGTCGGGTCAGACCATCGCTCCCGCCGGCGGCGGCCAGCCGCACAACAACATGATGCCGTACATCACCTTGAGCTTCTGCATCGCGCTGCAGGGCGTGTTCCCGCCGAGAACCTGAATTCCGCGCCAACAGGCAGGACCGATACGATGGCCAAGGAAGCAACGTCAAAGTCGGCGGCACCGACCGCCACCGCGAAGACGCCGGCTCCGGCCTCCGTCGGGACCGCTGCATCCCAGACGTCGCCCAGCCTGCGGAGCATGCCGGCCGGCACGCCATTCTTCGAACTCTCGCGGCTGATGGTGGTTGCTATCGATACGGCGGCGGGGCGTTTGATCCAGAAAGCGCAGACCGCGCCGAACGGACCGTGGCCCGCGGACTGGTCGATCATCGCCCCAGGCACCTTCGTGCAGATGACGGCCGGCCTGACCAAGGACGGGCGGGTGGCCGTTGTCGCACAGCTGTCAGGGACAACCAATCTCTCCGTCATCACCGAAGACGCCAACCAGATCGGCCCGATCGACAAGTGGAGTGCGCCTCAGAACATCGGCGCACCGCCCATCGCCACGAGCTACCAGAAACTGTCGATGGCGAACGATGCCGACGGCCGCATCGAGATTTTCGTGACCGACAATCAAGGCAATATCTGGTGGATTTACCAGAATCCGGACCAGATCGTGCAGGTGCAGAAAACCATCACGCCGCCGGGCACCAAGACGCCGATCGTTGTCACTGTCGACGAACGCGTTCCGCCGGCCAAGGAGTGGAGCGACTGGCTCCAGATTCCCGGCGGCTTGGTGTCGGTCAGGGCGATCCGCCAGGCCGATGGCCGCATCGCGCTGTTCGGCATCAATTCCGGCCTTCACCTCTACCGCTGCCAGCAGTCCACGGCGGAAGCGCTGAAGGTTGCCGACTGGACGCAATGGGTGCAGATCGACACAACAGGCACCGGCGGCTTCACCGAAATGGCGCCGATTGTCGGCCCGCTCGGCGCCACCAATCTGTTCGCCTTGACGCAGAGCGGGCAGGTGCTGCACACGCGCCAGAAGCCAGCCGGCACCGACAGCTGGTCGCCCTGGGCCATGACCGAATACAGCCGGGTTGCCAAATATACGCTGGCTGCCGGCATCGAGGGCAATGGCGACATCATGCTTGTCGCGTCCGACCAGCAGCACGTTCACTCCTTCAACGCCCAGTATGACGCTGCCACGCAGAACTGGTCGGGGTGGCGCGATTTCAACGCCTCCGGCGCGAATACAAGGCTGACGCTCGACTACAATGCCGACGGCCGCGTCGCTTTGTTCAGCCTGATGAGCGGCGGCGCACCCAACGACAACTCACTGTGGACGCTGTCGCAAATGAACATCGACAGCACCGAGTGGGAGGATGCCTGGGTGTCGCTTGCCAGCAGCAACGTCAACCAGGCCATCGTGGTGCGCGACCTGACGCCGCCGGTCTGACGATTGAATTCTGGCAGCGTGGCAGAAGAAGCAAAGCAGGCACATCGGCTTCCAGCCTGGTCCCGGTCGCTGAAGGCCGGGCTCGGCTTCCGTCCGTCGACCGAGGCGGATCTGCCGTTCCTGTCGCGGCTCTACGCCTCGACGCGCCTGGAAGAACTCGCCGTGACCGCGTGGAGCGAGGCGCAGAAGGCCGCCTTCCTCGACATGCAGTTCCAGGCGCAGCATGCCCACTACAGAAAACACTATCCCGAGGCTGACTGGCTGGTGGTGGCGCGGGCCGGGCAGGACATCGGCCGGCTCTATGTCGAGCGCTGGCCAAGCCAGCACCGCATCATCGACATCGCGCTCCTGCCCAGCCATCGCCGCAAGGGCTACGGTTCCGCACTGCTGCGCGACCTGATCGAAGAGGCATGGTTAGCCGGCAAATCAGCGTCGATCCATGTCGAGAAGAACAACCCGGCAAGGCGGCTCTATGTCGAGCTTGGCTTCGCCGTGGTCGAGGACAAGGGCGTCTATGATTTGATGGCGTGTGCACCGCCTGGGGGTGATGCGGTCGGGGTGTGACTGCCGGTTGCAGCTGGTGCCGGATACGCAGGCTGGTCGTCTGTTCAGCGGCCAATCGCAAACGTTGGCGATTGGCCAAACCTCACCCGAAGAGGGCTATTCGGCCGCTTCCTCGATCCGCTCCATATCCTCGTCCGACAGGCCGAAATGGTGGCCGATCTCGTGGATCAGCACATGGGTGACGATGTCGCCCAGCGTCTCCTCGTTCTCGGCCCAGTAGTCGAGCATGGCGCGGCGGTAGAGCGTGATGCGGTTCGGGCCTTCGCCGGTCTGCGGGTTCCAGCGCTCGGCGATGCCGCGTCCCTCGAACAGGCCGAGCAGGTCGAACGGCGTCTCCAGCGACAGATCGTCCATGATCTCGTCGGTCGGGAATTCGGCGATCTGGATGACGATCTCGCCGGTCAGCTTGCGAAAATCCTCCGGCAAATGGGCGTAGGCCTCCAGCGCCAGGAACTCCAGCTCCTCCATCGAGGGCGCAAGTTCGCCATGCCAGGTGCGGGTCTTGTAGATGCGGGCCATGCTTTGTCCTTTGACCCGGCATATAGGCTTTCGCACCGGTCGAGGCAAATGAAGCGGCAATTCCTGCCGCGGCACCTTTGCCGTCGCCGAGGAATCGCGTAGGGGTCGGTTCCGGCCATCTCTCAGGGAGTTCTCATGCCGGACCTTTCCACCATCGGACTTTTCGCCATTGCCTGCCTCGCCTTGACCGCGACGCCGGGGCCGGACATGCTGCTGATCGCCTCCCGCAGCGCCAGCCAGGGGCACGCCTCGGGCCTTGCGACCTATGCCGGCATCGCCGCCGGCACCTATTGCCACGCGCTGGCCGCCGCCTTCGGCCTGTCGCAACTGTTCCTGGCAGCGCCCATCGCCTACGACATCGTGCGCTATGCCGGCGCGGCCTACCTCGCCTGGCTCGCCTGGAAGGCGTTCCGTTCCGACGGAACGGCATTTGCCCCGGTCGCCGGCCTGCCGCGCTATTCGCGAAGCCGGATTTTCCGGCAAGGCCTGCTGACCAATCTGCTCAACCCGAAGATGGCGCTGTTCGTGCTGGCGCTGTTCCCGCAATTCGTACGCCTCGAGACCGGTTCCGTCGCCGGCCAGATCCTGCTGCTGGCGACCGTGCTCAACCTGATCGGGCTGGTGGTCAACGGCCTGGTCATCCTGACCGCCAGCCGGATCGGAGCCGCCTTGTCGAGGCGCACACGGTTCCAGCGGGCGCCGCAAATCCTGCTCGGAACGGTATTCGCGGGGCTCGCCGCACGGCTGGCTCTAGGCGGCCAGCGCTGAAGAGCACGCGTTCGCAGGAATAAATTCCTTATGACTCTGCTTGACTCTTCCAGCTCCCTCTGGAATCTATAGGAACATAACAGGAACAATTGTGAGTGGACACTGACCGTCATGGCGATGACCGCCGTGGCGCGGGAGACTGTTTTTGCCCTGCGCCGCCAGATCGCGAAGATCGAGGGAACGCTGCCCGAGCGCCTGCAGGCGCCGGCTGGCGCGCCGCTTGATGCCGACGGCGGCGGCGATGCCGATCTCACGATCGTGCGGCGCGGTCTTGCCGCGGCCTTGCCGGATGCCTTCCTGCCGATCGGCATCGAAGGGCTCGATGCCGCCCTGAGCGGTGGCCTGCCGAAAGCGGCGCTCAGCGAAATCCATGGCCTGGAAACCCGCGATGCCGGAGCCGTCGCCGGTTTTGCCCTGTCACTCACCAGCCTGATCCTCAAACGGGCGCAAGGGCTGCCGGTTTTGTGGATCGGCACCACGGAAATCTTTCGCGAGGCGGGCTTTCCCTATGCCAGGGGGCTGCAGGCCTCCTTCGGCATTGAACCAGAACAATTGCTGTTTTCCGAGGCGCCAAAACTCGTCGATGCGTTGTGGATCGCCGAGGAAGCAGCGCGGATGACGGCGCTCGCCGCCGTCATCCTGGAAATCCGCGGCAACCCGCAACGGCTGGACCTGACCGCGACGCGCCGGCTGCATGCGAGGGCGCAAAGTGCGGGCCGCCCCGTATTCCTGCTGCGGCAGGCGGCCGAACCCGAACCGACGGCGGCGCCCGTCCGCCTCATCGTCGCGTCGGCGCCGGCGGTGCCGCGCGCCACGGTCGCCGGGCCGCTCGCCGGTTCGATCGGCCGCCCCGCCTTCACCATCAGCATCGGCAAGAGCCGCACGGCCCTGCCTGGACAATTCACACTGGAGTGGAACCCCGATGAACGCGTATTCGACGAAAGAAGGGGCGAGGAAAGACACCGGGCAAAGAATCCTGTCCCTGTGGTTTCCCTATCTGGCGGCCGAAAGAATCCTGCGGCAGCGTCTGGGGCGGTCGTGGCGTTCCCGGCCGTCGGATCACCCGCCACTGGTGATCAGCCACCGCCAGGGCAACGCCCAGCGCATCTCAGCCCTCGACGAGCGGGCTGAGGCGCTGCACCTGAAACGCGACATGGGCATTGCCGATGCGCGCGCCATGCATCCCTGTATCGACATCGTCGAGGCCGATCCGGACGCAGACCGGCGCCTGCTCGAAGGCCTTGCCGACTGGTGCGACCGCTACACCCCGCTGGTGGCGCTGGACGGGCGGACGGCCTGTTCCTCGACGTCACCGGCTGCACCCATCTGTTCGGCGGCGAACGCGCCATGCTGGACGACATCCTGTCGCGCTTCTTCCATCAGGGTTTCGATGTCCGCACCGGCCTTGCCCCGACGCCGGGCGCGGCCTGGGCGGCGGCCCGCTTTTGCGGCGACCGCATCGTCGACGGCGGCGACGAGGAAGCCCTGCTGGCACCCTTGCCGCTCGCCGCACTGCGCATCGACCCGGCGACCCGCGCCAGCCTGGAAAGTGTCGGCCTGCGCACGGCGGGCGCCGTCATGGCGGCACCGCGCGCGCCGCTTGCCCGCCGCTTCGGCGCCACTTTGCTGTTGCGTCTCGACCAGGCGCTTGGCCGTCTCGACGAGGCGGTGTCGCCGCGCCTTCCCGTCGCGCCGCTTTCGGTCGAACGGCATCTCGCCGAACCCGTCACGCTCACCGAGGACATCGAGCGGCTGGTCGGCCTGCTGGCGACGACCTTGAAGGGCGATCTCGAGCGCCGCGGCGAGGGCGCCCGGACGCTGGCGCTGCTGCTTTTCCGTGTCGATGGCGCTGTCAGCCGCATCGCGCTCGGCACCTCGCGGCCGATGCGCGATCCCAGGCTGATCCAAAAGCTGTTCCATGAAAGGCTGGCGGCGCTCGAGCAGGACATCGATGCCGGCTATGGCTTTGATCTGGTGCGGCTTTCGGTGCTGGCCGCCGCCGCTTTCGACATGGCGCAGGCCGATCTGACCGGCGAGGTGACCGATGACGGCGCCGACATCGCGCTGTTCGCCGACCGCATCCGCGCCCGGCTCGGCGAAGGCGCCGTGCTGCAGCCGGTCACGGTGGAAAGCCATCTGCCGGAACGTGCCGTCGCCATCGTCCCCTTCAGCGAAGCGCCGCGCCGGACCACGCCGCCGAAGAGACCGGACAGGGTGCAGGCGCCCACAACCATCTTTCCGCCGGAACGCCCGATCCGGCTGTTCCGTGCGCCCGAGCCGATCGAGGTGCCGGCCACCGAAATGCCGGAGGGGCCGCCGCTCAATTTCCGCTGGCGGCGCGCGCTCTACCGGGTCACCCGTGCCGAGGGGCCGGAACGCATCGCCGCCGAATGGTGGCAGGAAGTGCCAGGCGACGCGGCGGCATCGACGCGCGACTATTTCCGCATCGAGGATGCCGACGGCCGCCGCTACTGGCTCTACCGGCAAGGGCTTTACGGCGGCTCGCAAGCCGCGCCGCGCTGGTTCATGCACGGGGTCTTCGCATGAACGCGCTGACCGTCATCCCCTATGCCGAGTTCGGCATCCAGTCGAATTTCTCCTTCCTGCGCGGTGCCTCCAAGCCGGAGGAGCTGGTGGTCGCGGCCAAGCTCTTGGGTTTCTCGGCGATCGGCCTTGCCGACCGCAACACGGTGGCCGGCGTGGTGCGCGCCTGGCAGCAGGCCAAGGTCGAAAAACTCGCCTATCACCCCGGCTGCCGGCTGGTTTTTGGCGACGGCACGCCGGATATTCTCGCCTATCCCAGGAACCGCGCCGGCTGGGGGCATCTGTGCCGCATGCTCACCCAAGCCAATCTGCGCGACGAAAACGAAAAGGGCGCCACCCTTCTCCAGCGCAGCGATCTGCTCGAATGGGGAGACCTGATGTCGCTGGCGGTGCTGCCCGATCTGGCGGCTGGCGCTGAAGACAGTCTCGCTTTGCTCCGCCAGCTCAAGGACCGCTTCGGCAGGGCCCTGCGGCTTGGCGTCTCGCCCTGTTATGCGGGCAATGACCGCTTCCGGATCGAGCAGGCGGCGGCGTTTGCCCAGAGCACCGGCATCCCGCTGATGGCGACCAACGATGTGCTCTACCACACGGCCGAACGGCGGCCGCTGCAGGACGTGCTGACCGCGATCCGCCTCAACACACCCGTTGCCGAGGTCGGGCTGGAACTCACCGCCAATGCCGAACGCCATCTAAAACCGCCGCTGGAAATGGCCCGCCTGTTCCGCAGGCATCCGCAGGCTCTGGCCGAGACCTTGCGATTTGCGGAAGAGCTGACCTTCTCGCTCAGCGACCTTCAGTACAATTACCCCGACGAGCCGACGGAATCGGGCCTCGGGCCGCAGGCCGAGCTGGAGAGGCTGGCGCGGGAAGGTGCGGTGAGGCGCTTCCCGGGCGGTGTCCCGGCCAGCGTCATAAAACGCATCCAGGAAGAGCTCGCCCTGATCGAGCGGCTGAATTACGCGCGCTACTTCCTGACTGTCTACGACATCATCAAATTCGCCCGCGGCCAGAACATCCTCTGCCAGGGCCGAGGGTCGGCCGCCAATTCGATCATCTGTTTCTGCATCGGCATCACCGAGGTGGGACCGGACAAGATCGACACGCTGTTCGAGCGCTTCATTTCCGAGGAGAGGAACGAGCCGCCTGACATCGACGTCGACTTCGAGCATGAGCGGCGCGAAGAGGTGATGCAGTACATCTATACGAAATACAGTTCCAAACGCACGGCGCTTGCCGCCGCCGTCATCAGCTATCGCGGCCGCTCGGCGTTGCGCGAAGTGTCCAAGGCGATGGGCCTGTCGGAGGATGTCCGGGCGTCCCTGTCCGGCTCGATCTGGGGCTGGTCGACCTCGGAACTCGGCGAGAAGGAAGCCCGCGCCGGCGGCCTCGACCGCAGCGACCCGACATCGCGGCATGTGATGGAACGGGCCAACGAGATCATGGGCTTTCCCCGTCACCTCTCCCAGCATGTCGGCGGCTTCGTCATCACCAGGGACCGGCTCGACGAGATCGTGCCCATCGTCAAGACGGCGATGGACGCGCGCAAGATGGTCGAATGGGACAAGGACGATCTCGACGCGGTGAAGATCCTCAAGGTCGATGTGCTGGCGCTCGGCATGCTGACCTGCCTCCAGCGCGCCTTCACTCTGCTTATGGACCATTATCCAAAAGCCCGGGATCCGTATGGCCAACCCTATGTGCTCGCCACCTTGCCGCCGGAAGACAGGCGCGTCTACGACATGATCGGCCGCGCCGACACGCTCGGTGTCTTCCAGATCGAATCGCGCGCCCAGATGTCGATGCTGCCAAGGCTCAAACCAAAGGATTTCTACGACCTTGTCATCGAAGTGGCGATCGTCCGGCCTGGCCCGATCCAGGGCGACATGGTGCATCCCTATCTGCGCCGCCGGCAAGGCAAGGAGAAACCCGAATATCAAAAACCGGAGCTTGAGGCGATCCTCAGCAAGACGCTGGGCGTGCCGCTGTTCCAGGAGCAGGCGATGAAGATCGCCATCGTCGCCGGCGGCTTCAAGCCGGGCGAGGCCGACGAATTGCGCCGCGCCATGGCCACCTTCAAGCGCACCGGCACCATCGGCAATTACCGCGACCGTATGATCAACGGCATGGTCGGCAAGGGCTACACCAGGGATTTCGCCGAGCGCTGCTTCAAGCAGATCGAGGGTTTTGGCGAATACGGCTTTCCCGAAAGCCACGCCGCCTCCTTCGCCTTGCTCGTCTATGCCTCGTGCTGGTTCAAGACCTTCTATCCCGACGTGTTCTGCGCCGCGATCCTGAATTCGCAGCCGATGGGTTTTTACCAGCCGGCGCAACTGGTGCGCGACGCGCGCGACCATGGCGTCGACATCCGCGACGTCGACGTCAATTACTCCGTCTGGGACTGCACTTTGGAAAAAGCGCCTTTCGATCCGGCCCGCATCCTGCCCCGCCATGCCGATATGCGCGGTGTCATCGAGACAAACCATGCGCTGCGGCTCGGCTTCCGGCAGATCAAGGGTCTGTCCAAGGAACGGATGGAGGATTTCGTAAAGCGGCGGGGTTCAGGCTACTCGACCGTCCGTGACGTCTGGCTGCGCTCCGGTCTCGATGTCGACGAGATCGAGCGGCTGGCGCAGGCCGATGCCTTTCGCTCGATCGGCCTCGACCGCCGTGCCGCGCTTTGGGAAGTGCGCGCGCTGGGCGCCAAGAGTGCCGCCGAAAAGCTGCCGCTGTTCGACCAGCCGGCGCTGCGCCTGCGCGAGCTGGAGCCCGAGACGAAGCTGCCGACAATGCCGCTCGGCGAGCATGTCATCCACGACTACCGCTCGCTCGGCCTGTCGCTGAAGGCGCACCCCGTGGCCTTCCTGCGCGAGCGGCTCGACCGCGCCGGCGTCACGCCCAATGCCAACCTGCCATCGGTGCGCGACGGCAGGCGCGTTTCCGTCGCCGGCCTCGTGCTGGTGCGGCAGCGCCCCGGCAAGGGCAACGCGATCTTTCTCACGCTGGAAGACGACAAGGCCGTCGCCAATGTTATCTTCTGGGAACGGACCTTTACCCGCTTCCGCCCCATCGTCATGGGCGCGCGGTTCGTCAAGGTGACCGGGAAATTGCAGTCGGAATCGGATGTGATCCATATCGTCGCGGAGAAGATCGAGGATCTGACACCCTGGCTGACCGTGCTCCTGGAAAAGGTCAGCGGGGCTGGAGCGCCGGGCGCCGAACCCCCGGCCACCAGGGCGGAGCCTCCGGATCGAGATGCCCGACCACGCAACGCGCCAGCCGGCCAGGATCTCGCAACGCTGTCGGAAGAGGCGGAACAGGTCATGCCCAAGGGGCGCAATTTTCAGTAGGCGCGGCCCCTACCTTCGTCATCTGAAGAAACGCTGTGATCCTTCGCGCCCCCCTCTGTCCTGCCGGACATCTCCCCCACAAGGGGGGAGATTGGCTGACATCCCGGCTTTCGCCAATCTCCAACGTTGAAAGGCGGGCTGGACGGCGAAGCTGCCGATCTCCCCCCTCGTGGGGGAGATGCCCGGTAGGGCAGAGGGGGCGCTGTCCCGCCAGCCTCTCAAACTTCAACGCCCAACTGCTTCGCGGCTCTTCCTTGGGAGAACAAACGATGGATGGCTATGCAGTTCAGGCCGGCCCACTCAGTCTTGGCGGCGCCAGTACATCCTCCGCCGAGAGCGTCCGCGCCTCCGAAGGCAGCATGATCGGAATGCCGTCGCGCACCGGATAAGCCAACTTGGCGACCCGCGAGACCAACTCACCGCGTTCCGGATCCCAGGCCAGCGGCCCCTTGGTCAACGGGCAGGCCAGCAGCTCCAGCAGCTTGGGATCGACATTGAAGTTCTTTGCGTCACGCCCATCCGCCGCCATCGCACCCTCTTATTGTAGACTCGAACCAAAATCCTCATTCTCGCGCGCCAGCGCCATTTCGGTGATGGCGATCAGCGTTTCGGCCCGCGTCTTCAAGTCGGCGGCTTCGAGCAGCGCCTGTTTCTCGGCCGGCCCGTAGGGCGCCATCATCGACAGCGCATTGACCAGCATGGCATTTTCGGCGCGGCTGACGCTTTCCCAGTCGGCCTCGAGATCGTTGGCCTGCAGATAGGCGCGAAATGCCTTCAGCAGTGCCGGCCGGTCGATCTCGTTCGCTGCCGGATCGTCATCGAGATCGGCGAGGAAGGGCGACGGCTTGGCCTGGCGAAACGGCGTCTTGACCGTCAGCTCATGGGCGATGCGGAAGCGGAACACGCCCTGCAGCGAGATGAGGTAGCGGCCGTCGCCGGTTTCGGAAAAGGCAATGATGCGACCGGCGCAGCCGACATTGCAGAGCTGAGGTTCGCCATCCTCGCGCAGCGCGCCGTCGAGACTGGGCTGGATGATGCCGATCAGCCGCGAACCGGCGACCGCCTCGTCCACCATCTGCAGATAGCGCGGCTCGAAGATGTTGAGCGGCATGCGGCCACCCGGCAACAGCAGCGCGCCCTCGAGCGGAAAGATCGGGATCGTCGACGGCAGATCCTTGGCCAGCCGGTAATGCGCGTTTCCCGCTTGCACCACATTCCTCCGATCGACTTCTTCCGCCGAGATCATCGGCCTGGCCGAAGTCAGCTTCCTAATCTGGCGCGGCCGCCGCCGCCGCCAAGCCCATGCGACGAAACAGCCGCCGGCTCAGGAAAACAGCAGCGCCGACAATTTGCGCCGCGCCGCCAGTGTCGCCTCGTCGGTCATGCCCCAGGCCTCGAAAAACTGCAGCAATTGCGTCCTGGCGCCATCCTCGTTCCAGGCGCGGTCGGCCTTGATGATGGCCAGCAGATTGTCGGCGGCGGCCGTGCGCTCGCCCCTGGCATTCTGGATCATGGCCAGGTCGAAACGCGCCTGGTGGTCCTTGGGGTTTTCCGCCAGGCGGCGCTCGAACTCGGCCGGATTGCCCAGTTCCGCCGCCTGCGCGGCGAGTGCCATCTTGGCGCGCAAGGCGGCCAGCGCCGGCGCGTCCTTCTTGGCCTCGGGCGCCGTAGCCAGCAACGCCTCGGCGCCTTGCGTGTCGCCGGCCTCGAACAGCAGCTCGCCCAGTCCGGCGATCGCCTCGATCGTCTCCGGCGCCTGCGCCAGGATGGCGTCAAAAATGTCGGCGGCGGTCTGCATGTCGCCGGCGTCGCGGGCTTCGGTCGCCGCCGCCAGCGCCTCGGCCACGGCCGGGGCGCCATTGCCCTTGCCGCCGACCTTGGTGATGAATTCGGCGATCTGGCTCTCGGGGATGGCGCCCATGAAGCCATCGACCGGCTGGCCGTCCTTGAAGGCGATGACCGCGGGAATGGACTGGATGCCGAGTTGGCCGGCGATCGAAGGATGATCGTCGATGTTCATCTTGACCAGCTTGACCTTGCCGCCGGCGGCCCGGACCGCCTTTTCCAGCTGCGGCGTCAGCTGCTTGCAAGGCCCGCACCATGGCGCCCAGAAATCCACCAGCACCGGCTGGCGGCGCGATTCCTGGATGACGTCGGCGGCGAAGGCCGCGGTCGTGGTGTCCTTGATGACATCGCCGGCGGGAGGCGCGGCAGGCGCATCGCCAAGCGAGACCTTTGCTGGCGCGGGGGCGGTTCCGCCATACTGAACGGTGGTGGCATATTGGCCGCCACTGCTGCCGAATGACCCGCCAAACGGCTTGTTGTCGCTCATCTCGTCACCCTTTCGGTCGCGCCGCCGGCCCGCGGGTCGGCGCCATGTCATTGGAAGTCGGTTTCGCCATGCATGTGGCGATCATGCCGAGACTTTCAAGATAGCAGCATCGTGCCCGGTTGCCTCGACGAATCTGATGAGATCGCTAGCGGCGATCGATGTCGTCGCCTCATTGGTCAGCGGATGGCCGTTGATGACGGCATGCGCCATCAGATCCTCGTCGAGCACCAGCTTGACCCTTTTCGCCGTGTCGTTGATGACGCCGAAGACGGTGACGGCGCCCGGCGAGACGCCCAGAAGCTCCATCAGCATCTCCGGCTTGCCGAAGGAAACACGGCTGGCGGCGCCGATCAGCTGGTGGATCTGCTTGAGATCGACGACCGCGTCTTCGCCGACGGTGACCAGGAAGAAATTGTCCTTCTTGTCCTTCAGGAACAGGTTTTTCGTGTGCCCGCCGGCAATTTCGCCGCGCAGCGCCTGCGAATCCGCAACCGTATAGAGCGGCGGGTGGCGTTTCGTCGAAACGGTGATGCCGAGTTCGGCGAGAAAGGCAAAAAGTTCGGCTTCGGTCTTCGGCATCGGTCTGCTTCTTCGTCGTTTTCCGCCTTGCCGTTTACGGCCAATGCGGTGGCCGACACAAGGCCGTCGCACAACGGCGTGGCGAAATCCTTGCGGCGCGGGCGGTTTGCCGGCATCGTTTGGCGTGTTGAAAAAAGCCTGCGATTTCCCTGTTGCAATCGCCGCGCTCTTCAGCCATATAGGCCCGGCTTGCGGCCAAGACGCCGTGTGAGCGGGTGTAGCTCAGGGGTAGAGCACAACCTTGCCAAGGTTGGGGTCGAGCGTTCGAATCGCTTCACCCGCTCCAATTTCCTCTCGGAAATCAAGCATCGAAAACGGTCGCCTTAGGCGGCCGTTTTGCTTTGGCGGCCGCAATCTGATCGCCCCCAGCCGCCTGACACCATCGCTCAGCGTTTGATCCGGATGCCGATACCCATGACTCTGTCGGAACTGGAGTGATGCAAAAATTCATGGAAATCGGCGCGTCCCGACTCCTCGATCTTTAGCTCCCTCCAGAATTTCGGGACGGTATCGTCTCCGCAAAGTCGATCGTTTATATCGTGAAACATGCAGAGGCGCGCCTGCCGGCCCACATTTTGGTAGTCGCGGGCAACCCATTCGTAGGAGTGATTTCCATCGATAAGAACGAGATCAAATACTTCTTCGGCGAACGCGTCCGACGTCTTGCCGCCTAGAAACTTGACGGGTGTCTTGAAGGCGATGCGCGAGCAAGCCGGAAGAGAGGGAGCGATATCGATCGTCGTCGCTTTCAGGCCAGGATTGAGTCTCGACAGACATGCTGCCATGAAGGAAAATGTGAAGCCGTCGCAAGTTCCCACCTCAAGAAAGCTGACGATCCGTTGGCTGGCCAACAGCACCATGGCTTCCGCCAGTTGCCTCGGAATCTGCCACAAACCGGGCGCATGGAAGTTCATGTCACTGACATCGTCTCCATAGATTCCACGCCGGTCATGGCGCAGGCCAATCTGACGGATTTTCGTTTCGAGAAAAGTGCCATGCGAAAGCGCTTCCACTTTCACATCTTCAATCTCACGAACAATGCGTTCTAGCCTGCTGATCGCGAAACGCGAACTCAGTGCATAAATCGATTTTCTGACAAGTTGCTTGAGTGAGGGCATTTGCGGATCGCGATCCCTGGGAGCCTCGAGTGCATAGCAAGCCGCAGGGTCCGGCAAGACGGCAGTGCTTCTTCGCTGCTTGAGCCTTGCGAAATCACCGCTTCCGACGCGACATCACCCCGCCGCCGCCCTCACCCCGCCTTGCGCAGCGATGCCTGGTGCACCAGACACGTCCAGCTGTTGGTCGAGGCGAGGTGGCAGTAGAGCAGGCCGAGCGCGCCGGATTTTCTGAGGTCGAGGAAGGCCTCGTCGCTCAGTTTGTTGAAGGCCGGCTCGTCGATCACCTGGAAATCGGTGAGGTTGAGCACCTCGCCGCCTTCCAGCGTCACCTTGCTCTGGCGCGGCGCGAACAGGCCATGCGCGTCGATCTTGTCGATCATTTCGCGGGTGGCCCTGAAGTCGATCTGGAACTGGTTGCAGAAGGCGAGCGCCTGCTTGGTCGCTTCGGTCGGCTCGTTGCCGCTGAAGAACGGCGCGATCTTGTCTTCGCGGAAGGGTGCCATGAGCTGGTCGATGACGCGCTCGCTTGCTCGGTCCACGCACAGCGTCAGTCGGCCCGATGTGGTCGGGTCCTCGGCAAGGATGAAGGGATAGCGGCGGACATAGGCGGGGACGTAGTGCGGCGCGGTCCACCGGCCATCGGCGTCGACGAACAGGTTCTCGCCCTGGCGCACGCCGGTGATGATGACAGGCGCCTTGCCGGGGCCGATGAAGACGATCGGGTAGGAGCGCATCGCCGCCGGCATTTCCGACGCCACCACCGGAATGGCATGCGCGGTGCGTGCGAAGGCAAAGTCGCTGCGCGCGGTCAGGCCGAGCGAGCCGTGCCGCACCGGATTGAGCGCTTCGGGTTTGGAATAGAACAGCGGCATGGCGTCTGCCGGCGCTGCTTGCGTCATTGCCTCGTTGTCAGCCATGGTCCCGTCCCTTCTCCCGCCAGCCGATCAGGCCGGTTCCTCCGCATCAGATCCCAAGACTGGCATCTGCTCTTGTTGCGCTGATCTTGACCGGGCCAGACTCCGGCGCTGGAACAAAGTACTACAGTGTCCGCAGCACGCATAAAAGCACGACCGCCGCGTATTTTGCGGTTTGCCCCGGCGAATTGTCTCGCCCAGCGCTCGGATAGGCTGACGGGCCTATGGACAGCCTGCCGCGAAGCGGCGAGATTGCCGCCACGAGCAATTGCAGGAAAAATGTGAAACGGTTTTCCTGCAATTGCGGGAAATAAAGGTTGGAGCGGGGCGGCGTCAAACACTGAACCGCTCCAGCAAGCGGATTGAGGCTGAATGGCATGGCGTCGGTAACGGATTTCGAACAGGGTCAAGAGTTCACCGTCGAGGCCGGCGGCAGGCCGGTCCCGCTGGAGCTGAGCGCGGTCAACCCTATTCCCGCCAGCCCGCGTCCGGGCGGCGGCTTTTCGCTGATGTTCCGGGGCCCGCGCGAAACGCCGCTGCCGCAAGCGACCTATCGCTTCGCCGGCAAGAGCGGGGTGCACGACATCTTCATCGTGCCCGTGGCAGCCGATGCGTCCGGCCGGCTTTACGAGGCGGTGTTCAATTAGGCCGGTGAAGCGGACTTTTGAAGCGACGCTTGCGTCGACCGACCCATGCCTTGGCGATTGGCGGAAACGCCCGTTTCTTCATCATCCACAAGCGGAGCAAGGAGCGTAGCGACGCGGCGCAGAACCGAGGATGACGAAGGGAGAAGGGCCTCAGTGGCTTCCCCTACCAGTCGCTGAGCTTGGTGTCCGGCCCGTATTCCTGGCCGTCGACATCCTTCACCACGGCCTGGCCGCAGCGCATGGTCTTGGCTTTCTTGTCATAGGCGTAGGTCGGCGAGCCGAACAGGTGCCAGCCCTTGTTCAGCGCCGCCGTCACCTTGTGGCAGAAGCTGGCGTCGTCCGGGGCGGTCAGAAAGCGGTAGAGTTTCATGATCTCAAGTCCTGTCGTAAATAACTCGTTCTTTTTACGTAATTCCGGACGGAAAACCGCTACGCACTTTTCCTGGAATTGCTTTGGCCGGGATCATGCGCCGATGGCGGCCGCTTTCGCCAGCAGTTTTTCGGCCTGCGCCAGGTGCAGGCGCTCGACCATTTTTCCGTTCAACGAAATCACGCCTTTGTCGGCATTGTCGGAACGTGAAAAGGCGTCCTTTATCAGCCGCGCCTCGGTCAGCGCTGCCGGCGACGGCGCGAAGGCGCGGTTCGCCGCGTCGATCTGGGCCGGATGGATGAGGGTCTTGCCGTCGAAACCCATGGCCGCCCCTTCCGCGCACTCACGGGCGAAAGCGTCGAGGTCGCGAAAATCATTGGCGACGCCGTCGAGCATGTCGAGGCCGCCGGCGCGCGCGGCCAGCACCATCTGCATCAGCCATGGCACGAGGTAGCGCCGGTCCGGTGTCGCCAGCACACCGGTGTCCTTGGCCAGATCATTCGTTCCGGCCACGAAACAATTGAGCCGCGAGGCCGGATCGCGGCCCAGTTCGGCCATGGCGCCGATGTTGAGCAGCGCCTTGGGCGTCTCGATCATCGCCCATAATTTCACACTGTCGGGGGCAAAATTGTCGTCGAGCACGTCGCCGACTTCAAGGATATCGCGCGGCGTGGCGACCTTGGACAACAGGATGCCGTCGGGCTCGATTTTTGCCACGGCCAACAGATCGTCGGCGCCCCATTCGCTGGCCAGCGCATTGACGCGCACCACCATCTCGCAGCGGTGGTCGAGAGTGTTGGCAGCCGGGCGGCTGGCGAAGATTGCGGGCAGCTTTCCGCGGGCGGCAATCTTGTCGGCCGGCGCGACGGCGTCCTCGAGGTCGATGATGATTGCATCGCAGGACAGCTGCGCGATCTTGGCCAGCGCCTTGTCGTTGGAGGCTGGGACATAGAGCACCGAGCGGCGCGGGCGGTAAGGTTCGGTCATATCCGATCTATGCCGCCTGTGGGTGATGGAGGCAAGCGTTGGAGCTGTGCGCCCACCCTCCCCCTTGGGGCAGGGGAATCGCATATGGCGATTTTGGGCTTGAAGTTGGTTTGAGAAGGGATTCTTTGGGAAGGCAGTCCAGCGAGGAGTGACTGCCATTACCAGCCTTGAGAGCTATTTCGGTACGGTGCCTGATCCGCGCGCGGCCAACGCCACACATCGGCTTGGCGACCTGATCGTGATGATGATCGCTGCGAGCCTGTGTGGCGCGACCAGCGCAACGGAGTTTTCGTTGTTCGCGCAAGAGCGCAAACAGGCGCTGTCGCGCTTGATCGACTATGAGGAGGCGCCTAGCCACGACACCTTCTCGCGGCTGTTGCGCCTGCTCGATCCGGAGGCCTTCGGACGGGCGTTCGCCGCCTTTGCCGCAGGCTTTGCCCAGGCACGTCAGGGTGTGGTCGCACTTGATGGCAAGGCGCTGCGGCGGGCCTATGAGAAAGGCCTTGCGGCCAGCCCGCCCCTGACGGTGTCGGCCTTTGCCAGCCAGACGCGGCTGTGTTTGGCGGCGGTCTCGCCCGGCGACGAAGACAATGAGGTCGAGGCTGCCCTCAAGGTCGTCGAACTCATTGATCTTACTGGCCGATTGGTCACGGCCGATGCCCTCCACTGCCACACGCGCATGGCCAAGGCCATCATTCAGCGCGGCGGCGACTATCTGCTCGCACTCAAGGGAAACCGCCGGCATTGGTTGGCTCGGGCCAATCAACAACTGGCCCAGACCACTCCCGCCGTCACTGAGCGGACCGAGACCAGCCATGGCCGCAACGAATGGCGGCAGGCAGAGGTCGTGGTGGCGGCTGAACCAATGATGCCGGGGCACAAGGCCTTCATCCGCATCACCAGCCGGCGCGATCAGGCCGAGCCGCTGACGCGCCTGTTCATGGCCTCAACGCTGCTGTCGCCACAGCAGGCGATCGACCTCACCAGAGCCCATTGGCAGATCGAGAACGCACTGCACTGGATGCTCGACGTTCATCTGCACGAGGACCTCAGTCGTGCCCGCAAGGACAACGCTCCCGCCAACACCGCCCTCATCAACCGCATCGCCAGAAATATCCTTCAGGCCGCCGACATCGACAAAGTCCCCATTAGCCACCGCATCAAGAAATGCGCTTGGAATGACGACTATCTCATCCAGGCAATCGCTCATATGCGATAGCCCTGCCCCTTGGGGGGGAGGGTCGCCGCGAAGCAGCGGGGTGCGGCGCCGGACCCCCACCCGGACCTTCGGTCCGACCTCCTCACAAGGGGGAGGTAAAAGCTCGGCGTCCTCCTCGGCAGTTGCGGACGGGGGCCCTTCCTCTCCCCCGTCGATCGGGGGAGAGGTGTCGAGCGAAGCTCGACGGAGTGGGGGTCGACCCTTGGGCGCAAGGCGAGGCTTGCGCCTTGGTCCCATTTCAATATCCGTTCGCGGCGCTTGCCAGGTGGTTCCCCCACTCCGTCTCGGCTTCGCCGAGCCACCTCTCCCCCTCCGGAGGGAGAGGAAAGGAGCCGGCTGGGGCAGCGCCCCAGCCCTGAAGCGCACGTCCTGCACGAAAACTGCACACGCCTGCCGAAAACCTCCTCCAATCCGCCCTGCTGCCTCCCTGCCGGCCTGCGAGACAGGCGGCATGCACAAGCGAGCAAGACCCCGTTGGTCCTTGCCACAGCGTCTGCACAGCGAAGGCTGGTGGCTGGTCGATCCGCCGCGCGTGAAGCCTGTGGCGATCCTCATTCCCTTTGTCCGCAAGAGCCCGCCGCCACGGCGATGGAATCCGATCAGGAAGGTCAGGTCATGACATCATTCTTCACAGCGGCACCAAGCTATTGCAGCCGCTTCGGTGTTGCCGTGCTGCTGGTCGTGCTGGCGGATTTTCTGTTCTACGGCCAGCCCGCCGGCATCACCGTCTTCCTGTTCGCCATCCTCATTGCCGCCGCGGTCGTCGCCATGCACCCCACAGCCTTCAGCGACATCAAGGTCTGGCTCAAGCCCGCCGCTCTGCTTGTCGCGCTGCTGCCGCTTGCCGAAAATGTCAGCGTCCTGTCGGTGTCGATCGCGCTTGCGGCGCTGATCGTCTTCGCGCTTTCGCTGAGCGGTCGGCTGCGGCACAGCCTAGCGCGCATTGCCGGCCAGATCGCACTGTTCGGGCTCGCGGCGCCGTTCCGCTTCATCAGAGATTTCATCCGCTGGCGCAAGACGGCGCGACGCTTCGGCCGGCGCCGCGTGCGGCTGGCGGCGATCGCGGTCTGGGCGATGCCGCTGACGCTGGGCGCCGTTTTCCTGGCGCTGTTCGGCGCCGCCAATCCGGTCATCGAATACTGGCTGTCGCTGATCGATCTTCTAAAACTGCTCGATCTCATCCAGCTGGCAAGGATCGCCTTCTGGCTGTTCGTGCTCGCCGGCGTCTGGGCCTTTCTGCGGCCACGCCTGCCGCGGTTTTCGAAACGCGTCTCCCGGCCAAACAACCCCCTTGCCGCTGCTCAACCGGCGATCAATGCGCAAAAGCACGTCGTCGAGGACATCGTGTTCGGCAAGGCCGCCATCCTGCGCGCCTTGATCGTCTTCAACGCGTTGTTCGCGCTGCAGACCGGGCTCGACGCCACCTATCTGTGGGGCGGGGTGGCCCTTCCCGACGGCTTGAGCTACGCCGCCTATGCGCATCGCGGCGCCTATCCCTTGATCGTCACCGCGCTGCTTGCCGCCGGTTTTGTCCTGGCAGCGCTCAGGCCGGGAAGCGAGACCTCGGGGGATCCGCTCATCCGTCGGCTGGTCTATGCCTGGGTGGCGCAGAACATCATGCTGGTCGTCTCGTCGATCCTGCGGCTCGATCTCTATGTCGGCATCTATGCGCTGACCTACTGGCGCATCGCCGCTTTCGTCTGGATGGGGCTGGTGGCGGCAGGGCTTGCGCTGATCATCGCCCGCATCGCGCTTGGAAAATCCAATGAATGGCTGTCCTCCGCCAATCTTCTGACGTTATCGCTGACGCTTTATGCCTGCTGTTTCATCAACTTCGCAGCGACGATCGCCAATTACAATGTCGACCATTCCCTCGAAATGACCGGCCAGGGCATTCCCCTCGACGCCTGGTATCTGCGCTCGCTCGGCCCGGGTGCGTTTCCGGCGCTCGATCGTTTCTTTGACCATCAGGACAAGACGGCTGCCGCGGGCGCTACGCGCGAGCTTGAAGGATTGCGGGCCAGCGACGAAGACTGGTATCGCACCGTCCAGCAGAACTGGCGCGCCTGGAGCTTTCGCGACTGGCGGCTGCGTGCCTATCTCGACAGCAAGGGGTCGCTCGTGCTTCCTCAGCCTTCGCAACCTTCCTTGCCGGGCCGCTGACCGATGCCGCATCACATCCTCGTCGCCGACGATGACCCGCATATCCGCGAAGTGATCTGCTTCGCGCTGGAAAAGGCCGGCATGAAAACGCTTGGGGTGGCCGATGGTGCGGCCGCCCTGCAGGAGATCGGGCGCCGGGCGCCGGACTTGGTCGTGCTCGACATAGGCATGCCGGAGATGGACGGGCTGGAGGTCTGCCGGCGGCTCAGGCACACATCCGATGTGCCGGTGCTGTTCCTGTCTGCGCGTGACGACGAAATCGACCGCATCCTCGGGCTCGAAATGGGCGGCGACGACTATGTGACGAAGCCGTTCAGCCCGCGCGAGTTGGTCGCGCGCGTCAACGTCATCCTGCGCCGTGCCCGCCCGGTGGCGCCGGAACCGGCCGACGACAGGCAGTTTTCGCATGGCAAGCTCACTCTGGCGCCGGCCAGTCACGCGGCCACCTTCGACGGCAAGCCGCTCGCCCTGACGGGGATCGAGTTCTCGATCCTGAAAGGGTTTCTGGCGCGGCCCATGCATGTGCTCGACCGCGACGCGGTGATGGCCAATGCCTATGCCGGCAAGATCCATGTCGCCGACCGCACAGTCGACAGCCATATCCGCAACATCCGCGCCAAGCTGGCGGCGGTGGGCTGCCTGGATGCCATCGAGACCGTGCATGGCGTCGGCTTCCGGCTTGGCCGATGCGGCTGACGACGTCCAGCAAGTGGATCGGCCGCAAATGGCGGCCTCGGCTTGCCACGGTCGTCGTCGCTATCCTGGTCCTGGTGATGGCGCTGCCGCTGGTCGGCCTGTTCTTCTTTCGCCTCTACGAGAACCAGTTGATCCGCCAGACCGAAGCGGAGCTGATCGCACAAGGGGCGGCCATCGCCGCCATCTATGCGCAAGACGTGCGCGACGCCGGCATTCCCCCGGAAAAACTCGGCGCGCCGATGCCGGAGCCCAATGGCGGCGCCAGCCGAAGCGTCAATCCCGACGGACCGTACCGGCCGCTCGAGCCGCGCCTCGACCTCGCTTCGGACACTGTGCTGCCGACCCGGCCGGCCGCCATGCCCGCTAACACCGATCCGGCCTTTGCAGCGATTGGCGCGCACCTGTCGGGCATACTCGACGCGACGCAGAAAACCACGCTGGCCGGCTTCCGGCTGCTCGATCCCAGGGGCGTCGTCATTGCCGGGCGGGGCGAGGTCGGGCAGTCGCTTGCCGAGGTCGAAGAGGCGCGCACCGCGCTTGCCGGCCGCTATGCCAGCGCGCTCCGGCTGCGCATTCCCGACCAGCCGACGCCACCGCTCTATTCGGTCAGCCGCGGCACCAAGGTGCGTGTCTTCGTCGCCTTGCCGGCGGCCGTCGATGGCAAGGTCGCCGGCGTGGTCTATGTCTCGCGGACGCCCAACAACATCGTAAAACATCTCTATGGCGAGCGCGGCAAGGTGACCTTGGCGGCGATCGCTATTCTGGCGGCACGCTGCTCATCGGCCTGGTCTTCCTGCGCACCGTCAGCCGGCCGATCTATGCGCTGATCGACCGCACAGAGCGTATCGCCGCCGGCGAGCGCGACGCGATCCGGCCGCTCGACCATCACGGCACCTACGAAATGGCCGAGCTGTCCGCCGCCTTCCTCGACATGGCCGAAAAACTGCAGGCGCGCTCGGACTCGATCCAGACTTTTGCCACCCATGTCTCGCACGAGCTCAAATCGCCGCTGACGGCGATCCAGGGCGCGGCGGAATTGCTGCGCGATTCAGGCAGTGCGATGGATGATGACGAGCGGCGGCGATTTTCAAACAACATCGTCACCGATGCCGGGCGGCTCAACCTGCTGGTGCGCCGGCTGCTCGACCTGGCGAAGGCCGAAAACCTCGCACCGAGCGGCGAAAGCACCTCGATCGGTGCGGCGCTGGCGCTGCTTCCCGTCGACACCAGGCTGGCGGTCCGCGTCGAGGCGGGCGGCGATCTGGCCCTGCGCATCTCGGCCGAGAACGCGGCGATTGTGCTTGCCAATCTCATCGACAATTCCGCCCGGCATGGCGCGACGCTGGTTTCGATCGCTGCCGCAAGCGCCGGCGGCAAGGCGACGCTGCTGGTCGGCGACGATGGCGCCGGCATTTCGCCGAGCAACCGGGCGCGCATCTTCGAGCCGTTCTTCACCACGCGGCGCGCAAGCGGCGGCACCGGCATGGGCCTCGGCATCGTGCTGGCCCTCCTGAAAGCGCATGATGGTACGATCCGGCTGGTTGACTCCGAGCGCGGCACGCGCTTCGAGATCACACTGCCGGCGGCATAGACAGGCCGCCGACCGGATCGGAGAAAAAATGCGCTACGACATCGTCATCATCGGCGGGGCCATCGTCGGGTCCTCGATCGCCTACTATCTGCGCGAGGAGGGGTTTTCCGGCTCGATCGCGCTGATCGAGCGCGATCCGCAATTCGCGCATGCGGCAACGACGCTGTCCATGGCCTCGATCCGCCAGCAATTCTCCATTCCCGAAAACATCCGGCTGTCGCAATTCACGCTAAAGCTGTTCCGGCGGTTGAAGGAGACTTTCGGCACTGATGCCGATATCGGCTTCCGCGAAGGCGGTTATCTGATCCTCGCCGGAGAAGCCGGGCTGCCTATCCTCAAGGCCAATCACGATGCGCAGGTCGCCGAGGGCGCCGACATCGTGCTCGAGGACGCCGAGCAGCTGACGCGGCGCTTCGCCTGGCTGTCGACCGAGGGCATTTCCGCCGGCGCCTATGGCCGGACCGGCGAAGGGTGGTTCGACGCGCATGCGATGCTGATGCTGTTCCGCAAGGCGCTGCGCGACAAGAAGATCGATTTCATCGCCGCCTCCGTCACCGGCATTGCGCGCGACGGCAACCGCGTCACCGGCGTCTCCCTCGACAATGGTGAGATCTTGGAGGCCGGCATCGTCGTCAACGCCGCCGGGCCGAATGCCGGCAAGGTCGCCGCCCTTGCCGGGCTGGCGCTGCCGGTCGAGCCGCGCAAGCGCAATGTCTTCGTCTTCGAGGCACGCGAGAAATATGCCGACATGCCGCTGCTGGTCGACCCCTCCGGCATCTATGTCAGGCCGGAAGGCTCGGTCTACCTCTCCGGCGGCGCCGAGCCGGAAGAGGGCGACGGCCCGGCCGATCCCGGCGATTTCGAGGTCGATTGGCCGCTGTTCGAAGAGGTGATCTGGCCGGTGCTGGCGACCCGCATCCCGGCCTTCGAGGCGATCAAGGCGACCCGCGCCTGGGCCGGGCACTATGACTACAACACGCTGGACCAGAACGCCGTGATCGGGCCGCATCCCGAGGTCGGCAATTTCATCTTCGCCAACGGCTTTTCTGGCCATGGCCTGCAGCAGGCGCCGGCGGTCGGCAAGGCGCTGGCGGAGCTTTTGGTGCATGGCGGGTATCGGACGATCGATTGCTCGGCGTTTGGCTATGAGCGGGTGGCCGAGGGACGGGCGTTCCGGGAATTGAATGTGATTTGAGGGCGCGCTTCTTCCTTCTCCCCTTGCGGGCCTGTTGCGCAGTTACTGGGAGGAACGGCGGGGGAACAGGATCAGCGGGCTATTGCTGGTTCTTAGGGGTTGAGGTCTGGTTTCGATGTTTGAGGTGGCGGTTCGGCCTTGGCTGGCCGGATTGTGGACGCACCTATCCCGTGATGGCGGCCCATCGGCGCATGTTGAAAGCGATGGCCGCCATTGTCACCTGACCAGCAGCCTTGGCCAACCCGATGTAGCGGATCGTGGTCAGCTTCATGCGGTTCTTGAGCGTGGCGAAGGTGGTCTCCACCGCTGCTCGCCGTCTGGCGATCAGGCGATTGTAGTGCTTGAGCCGCGGCGGCAGCGCATGATGCTTGTTGGGGCGCCGTGCAATGCGCACCTTCTTGCCGGCCGCCCTGAGCCGAGCACGGCGGGCATGGGTGTCATAGGCTGCGTCTGCCCATACCGTCTTCTCATCACCGCAGATCAAGTGATCAGCCACGACCGTGTCGTTGACGTTGGCCGGTGTCGTGATCACCGTGCGGATCAGGCCAGAGCCTTCATCCACCCCGACATGAGCCTTGTAGCCGAAGGTAAGGCCGCTCTTGCCCTTGCGTGCTGTGACGCGGGCGTCCGTATCCTGCGACGGCCGCTCGGGTGTCGGCGGCGTCGAGACCGCATCAATCAGCGTGGCATCCAGCATCGTACCGCGCTTCAGGATCACGCCGGCCTTCTCCAACTGCCGGTCCAGTTCGCCAAACAGCTTCTCCATCAGCCCTTCGCTGACAAGCAGATTGCGAAAACGCGACAGCACCGTGTGGTCGGGGATTGTATCGTCCAGCCCCAGCCCAGCAAAGCGCCGGAACGACAGCCGATCGCCCAGCGCTTCCTCTAACTCGCGATCCGACAGTCCGTAGAGCGATTGCAGCAACAGTGCCTTGAACAACACCAGCGGCGGCCAGGCAGCTCGGCCCGGTCCACCATCGCGCAGCGCATTAAGCAGCTTCTCGAACCGGTACCACTTCACCAGACCCGACAGACGGTCGAGTGGCGAAGAACCCCCCGTCAGCTTGTGGCCCAGAAAAGCCTCCGCCAAGCTCAACTGTCCAGTCTGCTTCACCGCCATCGCGATTCCTCCGAGCTCCCTCTCAGAGAATCACAACCAGCGAATTACGCAACAGGCCCCTTGTGGGAGAAGGTGGCCTCGCGAAGCGAGGTCGGATGAGGGGTGTTCCAGCTTGGCAAAGACGGCGATCTGTCACCCACCCCTCAACCGTCTCGGCGCTGCGCGCCGATCCACCTTCTCCCACAAGGGGACAAGGGAAGAGCTACCCCTTCCGCAGCGTCTCGACATCGGTCTTGCCGACATACCAGTCGCGGGCGTTGACCTCTTCGAAAACCACCCAGACATCGTCATTGCTAAGCCCGGTAGCGTCCATGATGGCCGCCGTGACTTTTTTGGCGATATCAGCCTTCTTGCCTGCCGGATCGGCGGCGATCACTTCCTTGACGATGCGGATGTTGACGAATGGCATGACGTCCTCCCCTTGAACTGTATCTGGTACCACCAAGAGGCTGTTTCGAAACTCGCTCTGGCGAATCGCATGGTGGCGATTGCCTGAGCCGTAGCGCAGCGGGTGCTGCTTGTATGCGCAGCAACGCCATCAAAACCCGCCGGAGAAGCGTTCTCAGCAGCCTCAATAGGTCTTGGCCCCATTCACCATCAGCCGCACCGAATAGAGCGAAGTGGTGCCGGCGATGTAGAGGCAGTTCAGCTTGGCGCCGCCGAACGCGCAATTGGCGGTCACTTCGGGCACCTTGACCTTGCCGATCAGTGTGCCGTCCGGATCGTAGCAATGGATGCCGTCGGCGGCGCTCGTCCAGATCCGTCCGTCGGCATCGAGCCGGAAGCCGTCGAACAGGCCGGCCGTGCAGTCGGCGAAGACCTTGCCGCCCGAAACCTTCTTGCCGTGCTTGCCGATGTTGAACACCCGCATATGCGCGGGGTTCTCCGCGCCATGCGTGCGGCCGGTATCGACGACATAGAGCAGGCTTTCGTCCACCGAGAAAGCAAGGCCGTTCGGCCTCACCATGTCGGTGATGACGGCCTCGACCTCGCCGGTCTCGGGATCGACCCGGTAGACATAGCAGGCGCCGATCTCGCTCTCGGCCTTGTCGCCCTCATAGTCGGTGTCGATGCCGTAGGTCGGGTCGGTGAACCAGATCGAGCCGTCGGATCTCACCACCACGTCGTTGGGCGAATTCAGCTGCTTGCCCTTCCATTTGGCGGCAATGGTCGTCACCGAGCCGTCATGCTCGGTACGGCTGACGCGGCGACCCGAATGCTCGCAAGTGACCAGCCGGCCCTGCCGGTCGACGGTGTTGCCGTTGGAATTGCCCGACGGCTGGCGGAAGACGCTGACGCTGCCGTCCGTCTCGTCATAACGCAGCATGCGGTTGTTCGGGATGTCGGACCAGACGACGTAGCGCCCGGCGGCGAACCAGGCCGGCCCTTCCGCCCAGCGGCATCCGGTGAACAGCTTGTCCACCTGCGCGTTGCCGTTGAACAGCCGCGCGAAGCGCGGATCGAGAACTTCGTAATAATCTGCGGCCGCCATGCATTTCCTCCCGGCATCAGGTGACGTCAGATCAAGCCAGCCCGCGATCGATCTGGCAAGACGGAGCCGCCGCAATTTGTATGACAAAACGGAGAGGAACGGCCGTGCAGCCCGGGTCCGGCCCGTGGCCACGCGCCTTAGGACTCAATTAACCGGCTATGCGCTGCGTGCAATGGTGCATTGCAACATCTTCTTTTTGCAACGCACCATTCTTATGTCATGTTCCGTATTGACCAAGGGAGGAAGAAACCCGCCGCCAGAATGCGGCACGAAAGGACCCTTGCTATGATCTTCAACGATCTCATGACCCGCGCCCGCAGCAGCATCGCCAAGCGCAAGCACTACAACCGCCTCGTCGCCGAAATCGACAGCTTCACCAGCCGCGATCTGGCCGACATGCGCGCCGACCGCTCGGAAATGCTCTACCAGATCCACAAGCAGATCTACGGCTGATCTCAAGTCTCGTGAGACGCGCCACCCAGGCGCGCTGAGATTCAGGTCAGGCCGAGTCGAAAACGGTGGTTTCCGAGAACCGGAGCGGAGCGTACTTTTCGTACGTGAGCTCAGTTCTACTGCGACGCAGTAGAGCGGGGAAGCGCAGGAAGCCGCCGTTTGCAGGCCGGCATCACCTGAATATCAATGCGCCGCCAGCGCCTTGTCGATCTGCGGCAGCAGCAGATCCCGCGCCGACTCCGCTGTCAGCGGGCCGACATGCTTGTAGGCGATCTTGCCATCCTTGCCGACGATGAAGGTCTCCGGCACGCCATAGACGCCCCAGTCGATCGCCGCGCGGCCGGCTTCGTCGACGCCGATCGCCTGGAACGGATTGCCGAGGTCGCCGAGGAACCGGCGGGCGTTCTCCGGCTGGTCCTTGTAGTTCAGCGCCGCCATCACGAACCGCTTGTCCTGCGCCAGCGCCAGAAGCACCGGATGCTCTTCCCGGCACGGCGCGCACCATGATGCGAAGACATTGACCAGCGTGACCTTGCCGGCGAACGCCGTGGAATCGAGCCCCGGCAAGTTCGACCCCTCCAGTGCCGGCAGATTGGTCTGCGGCGCCGGCAGGCCGATCAGCGCCGAAGGCACTTCCGAGACATCGCGGCCGGACAAAAGCTGCGACAGGAATAATCCCGCTAAGCCAAGGAAGACAAGCAGCGGCAACAGCACGAGCAGGCGGCGACTGCGCTTTGGCGTTTCGGTTTCGCTGCTCACGGCTTCACCGTCTTGTCGGAACGCCGCCGCACGCCGGCCGCTTCGAGTTCGGCAAGTTCGCGCTTGCGCGCCCGCTGGTCGAGCAGAATCCAGCCAATCAGTCCGGCCAGCACGATTGCCGTGATGCCATAGGCAGCGGTGACATAGAGCGCATGCGCACTCATGCCGCGCACCCCCCATAACCTTCCGCTATTGCTTCACCGTGCTCGATCATGGCCTTCCCATAGCTTTGCGCCCTCGGCTTCGCAATCGGACGCCGCGTCGCGGCCCTGTGCGGCCACATCAATCCGTTCCATGTCGCAGCGCCAGCGCCGCCGAGACCGGCCCCAGCACGGCAAGAAACAACGTCAGCGCGGCAAGAATGAGGAAAGGCTGCAGGAACGGATCGGGATTGGCCGTCGCGCCATAGCTTGCCGAAACGCCGAAGATCAGCACCGGTATGGTCAGCGGCAGCACCAGCACGGAGATCAGCAGCCCGCCGCGCGGCAGCGCCACCGCCACCGCGGCACCGGCGGCGCCGATGAAGGTGATGGCCGGCGTGCCGACCAGCAGCGTCAGCGCCGTGGCGCCTATCGCGAGCGGCTCCATGTTCATGAACAGGCCGAGCAGGGGCGCAGCAATGACCAGCGGCAGAACGCTGCCCGCCCAATGCGCCAGGCATTTCACCAATACGGTCAGCGCCAGCATGTGCCGGTCGTTGCCGAGCACCAGCAGGTCGAGCGAGCCGTCTTCGCGATCGGCCTGGAACAGCCGGTCAAGCCCGAGCAGGCAGGAAAGCAGCGCCCCAATCCACAGGATCGCCGGGCCGATGCGCGCAAGCAGCTTGAGGTCCGGCCCGACGCCGAAAGGGATGGTGGCGATGACGGCGAGGAAGAAGATAACGCCGGTCAACGCCCCGCCACCGGCGCGGATGTTGAGGCGGATGTCGCGCAGCAGGAGGGACCACATTACGATGTGGTCCCCTGTTGAGGACGACGTTCTGTGGCGCCCCCCTCTGTCCTGCCGGACATCTCCCCCACAAGGGAGGAGATCGGCTGTCTCCTGCGATTTCGCCAATCACCAGCGTCGCAAAGACGAGCGGAGCGCCGAAGCTGCCAATCTCCCCCCAAGTGGGGGAGATGTCCGGCAGGACAGAGGGGGGCGCCGTAGAGTGCAGTCATCAAAAGGCCTGCCCCATCACCAATTCCTTCGCCCCCTCCAACCCCAGCGGCAGATGCGTCGCCGCGACGATCATCCCACCGCCGGCACAATGCTCCGTCATCAGCCCCGCGAACCGCTCCTCCGAAGCCTTGTCCAACCCCGCCGTCGGCTCATCGAGCAGCCACAGCGGCCGGTGGCTGACCAAAAGCTTCGCGATCGCCGCGCGCCGCCTTTGCCCGGTCGAGAGATAGCCGAACGGCAAATGGCCGATGCCACCGAGCCCCACGGTCTCCAGCGCCTCTTCGACGCTCGAATCGCCGCCACCATTGAAGTCGCGCCAGAAGCGCAAATTCTCCGCCACGCTGAGCGCCGTCTTCATTGCGTTCTGGTGGCCAAGATAGTGACAGGCCGACGCGATCGACGGAAAGGCATCGCCGCCGCCCTCGAGCAGCAACCGGCCTTCCGCCTTCGGCAGCAGCCCGGCGATGATCCTGAGCAAGGTCGACTTGCCCGATCCGTTCGGCCCGGTGACGACCAGCGCCTGGCCATCCTCGAGCGCAAAACCAATGCTGGAAAACACGCTCTCGCCGCCGCGTTCGCCGCCCAGATTTTCGGCGATAAGCCGCATCCCTCGCCTGCCCTGAAAACAATGTTTCGCGAGCGCTGCCGCATCGCACAAATTTGCTCTCCAACTGTCTAGAACTATTCCAGAAAATTCTCTATATGCGGTGCATCCGTGCCAGCGGTCGGCGCGGGAACAGAATTTGCGCCGAACCAGCGCACGCGCCGCCTTGAACGGCTCGGGTTGCTTGGGAACGGACAGCGGAAATGGCCGTACCCGCACCTTTGCGCGTGATTGCATGCCATCGGCGTCCGTTCCCTTTCAGGCTGAACAGACAAGGACGGATCGCACGTGTCAAAATCCCTCGATAGTTTCAATTGCCGTCGCACGCTGACCGCGGGCGGCACCGAGTACACCTATTTCGACCTCATCGAGGCCGAGAAGAACGGCCTCACCGGCATCGCCCAGCTGCCCTATTCGATGAAGGTGCTGCTGGAGAACCTTTTGCGCAACGAGGACGGCCGTTCCGTCACCAAGGAATCCATCCAGGCGGTCGCCGGCTGGCTGACCGACAAGGGCACCGCCGGCGTCGAGATCGCCTATCGCCCGGCCCGCGTGCTGATGCAGGATTTCACCGGCGTTCCGGCCGTGGTCGACCTTGCCGCCATGCGCGACGCCATGGCTTCGCTCGGCGGCGACCCGCAGAAGATCAATCCGCTGGTACCGGTCGACCTCGTCATCGACCATTCCGTCATCGTCGACGAATTCGGCACGCCGATGGCCTTCGCCCGCAATGTCGAGCTCGAATATGAGCGCAACGAGGAACGCTACAAGTTCCTGAAATGGGGCCAGCAGGCGTTCCGCAACTTCCGCGTCGTGCCGCCCGGCACCGGCATCTGCCACCAGGTCAACCTCGAATATCTCGGCCAGGTCGTGTGGACCAACACCGAGGATGGCGAAACCACGGCCTATCCCGACACCTGCGTCGGTACCGATTCGCACACCACCATGATCAACGGCCTTGGCGTGCTCGGCTGGGGCGTCGGCGGCATCGAGGCCGAGGCGGCCATGCTCGGCCAGCCGGTCTCCATGCTTCTGCCCGAAGTCATCGGCTTCCGCCTCACCGGTAAGTTGAAGGAAGGCGTCACCGCCACCGACCTGGTGCTCACCGTCACCCAGATGCTGCGCAAGAAGGGTGTTGTCGGCAAGTTCGTCGAGTTCTTCGGCCCGGGCCTGTCCAACATGACGCTCGCCGACCGCGCCACCATCGGCAACATGGCGCCCGAATATGGCGCCACCTGCGGCTTCTTCCCGGTCGATTCGGAAACCATCCGCTACCTGACAATGTCCGGCCGCGAGGAAAGCCGCATCGCGCTGGTCGAAGCCTATTCCAAGGCGCAAGGCCTGTGGCGCGAGGCCGGCTCAGCCGACCCGGTCTTCACCGACCTGCTCGAACTGGAGCTGAGCAGCGTCGTGCCGTCAATGGCCGGCCCCAAGCGGCCCGAGGGCCGCGTCGCGCTGGAAGGCATTCCGGCTGGCTTTGCCAAGGCGATGGAGACCGAATACAAGAAGGCGGCCGAAATCCATAAGCGTTACGCCGTCGAAGGCACCGACCATGATCTCGGCCATGGCGACGTTGTCATCGCCGCCATCACGTCGTGCACCAACACCTCGAACCCGAGCGTGCTGATCGGCGCGGGCTTGCTCGCCCGCAACGCCAACCGGCTCGGCCTCAAGCAGAAGCCGTGGGTGAAGACCTCGCTCGCCCCCGGCAGCCAGGTGGTGGCCGAGTATCTCGAAAAATCCGGCCTGCAGAAGGAGCTCGACCAGATCGGCTTCAACCTGGTCGGCTTCGGCTGCACGACCTGCATCGGCAATTCCGGCCCGCTGCCGGCGCCGATCTCCAAGACCATCAACGACAAGGGCCTGATTGCTGCCGCGGTGCTCTCCGGGAACCGCAATTTCGAAGGCCGCGTCTCGCCCGACGTGCAGGCCAACTACCTGGCGTCACCGCCACTGGTCGTGGCGCACGCGCTCGCGGGCACCGTCACCAAGGACCTCACCACCGAGCCGCTCGGCGAGGACAAGAACGGCAATCCGGTCTACCTCAAGGATATCTGGCCGAGCTCGGCCGAGATCCAGGAGTTCATCGAGAAGAACGTCACCCGCGAGCTGTTCGCCCGCAAATATGCCGACGTCTTCAAGGGCGACGAATACTGGCAGAACGTCAAGGCGCCGGAAGGCCAGACCTATGCCTGGGACGACAATTCGACCTATGTGCAGAACCCGCCCTATTTCGCAGGGATGACCGCCGGTTTCGGCAAGATCGGCGACATCAAGGGCGCCCGCGTGCTCGGCCTGTTCGGCGACAAGATCACCACCGACCACATCTCGCCGGCGGGTTCGATCAAGGCCGCCTCGCCGGCCGGCAAATACCTCACCGACCACGGCGTCGGCGTTGCCGACTTCAACCAGTACGGCACGCGGCGCGGCAATCATGAGGTGATGATGCGCGGCACCTTCGCCAACATCCGCATCCGCAACCACATGCTGGGCGAGAACGGCCGCGAGGGCGGCTACACCATCCACTATCCGTCGAAGGAAGAGGAATCGATCTACGACGCGGCGATGGAGTACAAGAAGGAAGGCGTGCCGCTGGTCATCTTCGCCGGCGTCGAATACGGCAACGGCTCGTCGCGCGACTGGGCGGCCAAGGGAACGAACCTGCTTGGTGTCCGCGCGGTCATCGCCCAGTCCTTCGAGCGCATCCACCGCTCGAACCTGGTCGGCATGGGCGTCATCCCCTTCGTCTTCGAGGAAGGCACGTCCTGGGCCTCGCTCAACCTCAAGGGCGACGAACTGGTCGAGATCGACGGATTGAGCACGATCAAGCCGCGCCAGACGATGACCGCCAAGGTCACCTATGGCGACGGCACGGTGAAGAACGTGCCGATCATCTGCCGCATCGATACGCTGGACGAGCTCGACTACTTCAAGAACGGCGGCATTTTGCAGTACGTGCTGCGAGATCTGGCAGCGTAGTAAGGGAATAGGGGAGTAGGTCAGTAAGGGAGTAGGGAAGGGATACCTACTCCCCTACTCCCCTACTCCCCTCGCTTTCCCAAACCGCGCCGTCGCCGCCAGCAGCACCCCCAGCATCAGCGCGTTGAAGATGTGCCACAGGAAATGTGTGCCGAGCGGAAAGCTGGCGCAGACCATCGGGTCGATCATCCGGCAGATAGCGGACACCACGAAGATCGCCGACCCCGCCAGATTGTACCAGCCGGCCCGGTTGCCGCTGGCCGCCACCCAGACACCGAAGAAGGCGAGCGCCAGGAATGGCGGCAGATAGCTTGTCGTGCCGTTCGATGCCTGGCGCAGCCAGTCCGGCACGGCGAAGGTTAGCGCCCCTGCCACCGCGTAAAAGATGACAAAGACCGCGATCGCCTTGCCCCATTCCATGCGCAGGAAGCGGCGCAGATTGAACAGCGTATAGGCGAGCGTGAAACCGGCAATCGGCAGGATATCGGCCCAGATCGTGCCCTTGGTGGCAAAGGTATGGAAGATCGTCGAGCCGATGCCGATCGCCACCACCCACCAGGCCAGCACCTCGGCGAAGGCGCCGGCCTTGCATCGGCGTACTTCCCGCACGCCCCATAATCCCGCGGCAATGAAAGCGAGGTTGGTCAAAGCATTCGTCGGCTCGGCCCAAAGTCCAGGTCCGGTCCGCTCGCAATAGAGATCGACCGGGGTCAGGAGAATCTTCCACATGGTGATGATGCCACTCCCGAATCGAACCACGTCGTGAAATGCAGTGTCTCACCTATTGCGGCCTTACCTGCGGCTGCAATGGCAAAATTTCACCGCAACGTGACTTCCCGTTGACTTCCGCTTCTGCCACATATTTCAGACAATCAGAACAAAGCCGGCGCCACCGGCGGGAATTGGAATGGTCATGGCCTGGCGAAGATCACTTTGGCTGGCAGCCTTTGCGCTGGCCTTCTCGGCGGTTGCCGGCGCCGGCCATGCCGGCGAGGCCGAAAGAATCCAGGCCGAAAAACCCCAACCCGACAAGCCGCTCGGCGTGGTCGAACTGTTCACCAGCCAGGGCTGCAGTTCCTGTCCGCCCGCCGATGCCTTCTTCGCCGAACTCGCCACCAAGGAAGACATCGTCGCGCTCTCCTATCACGTCGACTATTGGGACTATCTCGGCTGGAAGGACACGCTGAGCCGCAAGGAAAACACCGAGCGGCAATATGATTATATGCGCGCCTTCGGCAGTCGCTCCGTCTATACGCCGCAGGCGGTCCTCAATGGCCGCGTGCACGTCAACGGCGCCAATCGCGGCGAGGTCGACGGCGCGCTCGCCCGCATGGCCAGGGGCGGCGAAGGCATTCGGGTCCCCGTCAAGGTCAGCCGCACCAGCGACCGTGTGATCATCGATGCCGGCGATGCCGGCGCCGGCCCGAGCGACGCCCATGTCGTCATCGTCTATTTCGATGCGCCACAGACGGTCAAGATCGCCCAGGGCGAGAACTCCGGCCGCAGGATGACCTATTGGAACGCTGTCACCGGCATCCAGACCGCCGGCATGTGGCACGGCAAGGCGCAGCGCTACGAATTGCCGTTGAGCGAGATCACCAAGAAGGGCGGCTGCGCCGTGCTTTTGCAGTCGGTCGGCAAGGACGGCATGCCGGGCCCCATTCTCGGCGCCGCCTTCATCCACAAGCCGTAATCGGCTGCCTCTTCCCTTCTCCCCTTGTGGGAGAAGGTGGCCTCGCGAAGCGAGGTCGGATGAGGGGTGTTCCAGCTTGGCAAAGACGGCGATCCGGCACGCACCCCTCAACCCACAAGGGGAGAAGGGAAGAGCCGCGCTATCCGCCTTGGCACCACCAACAAAAAACCGACGTCAGCTTGCTTCTGACGCCGGTCATTTAGGTTTTGGGATCGTCGCACCCGATTTTTCCAAGGAAAAACCGAGGTTGGTTCGATCCGACGCAGACCCGTGGGCGGGGGGCTTGGGGTTTACGAGCCGGTGCCGGACCGAACCGTCTCAGGCAACGCCGGTAAATTCGTCGGACATTGGGGCATGAGCGCGGATAAAAAAAGGCAGAAATGTGGCGAAGCATCACCAATTCCAACATCCGGTTCGCAAACGTGACTGGACGTTGCAGAAACAGCGCGTCGCCGCCACCGCTTCGCCGGCTCTTGCAATTGCCACGCGAAGGGGCCAATTTTGGTTGGCAAAGATTCATTTTGAAGGATCGAGGCATGACTGACGACAGCGGCGGGACGGGGGATGGTGACGCATCCGCAATATTGATCCCGCTGCACGAGGTACGCAGCGCACGCCTCGACCAGCCGGTGCGCTTCGACCGGCGTGAACTGGACCAGATCCTCAGGCTCTACGGACGCATGGTCGCCGCCAATGAATGGCGCGACTACGCCATAGATCATCTCACCGACAGGGCCGTGTTTTCCGTCTTCCGCCGCGCCAGCGAAGTGCCGCTGTTCCAGATCGTCAAGGATCCGAAACTGGCGCGCAAGCAAGGCGCCTTCGCCGTTATTGCCGCTGGCGGGCGCATCCTCAAGCGCGGGCAAGAACTTGGGCGAGTGCTTGGCATCTTCGACAGCAAGCTGAAAGTGGTTGAGGCTTGAAGGGGAACTGGAGAATTGAAGAACTGAGGAACTGAGGAAAGAGGCGCTAAACGCCTGATATTAGTTCATTTTTCTTTTCTTCAGTTCTTCAATTCCTCAGTTCTTCAATTCCTCTTCATTTCCCTCCCCGAAACTTCCGTTCTGGCAGAGAATCCGGATCGGGCGGCAGCGACGCACCGCCATTCAGCGACAGCTGCATGAACACAGTGTCCAGCCAGCGCCCGTGCTTGTAGCCCGAGCCTTCGAGCCGGCCTGAAAGACGAAAGCCGAGCTTTTCGTGCAGCTTGACCGAGGCGCTGTCGGGATGGCCGTCGCCGATCACCGCGATGATCTGGCGGAAGCCCGCCGCCCCGGCCGCCGCGATCAGGCTCTGCATCAGCATGAGGCCGACGCCCTGGCCTTTGGCTTCAGGCGCGACATAGACCGAATCCTCGACGATGAAGCGATAGGCCGGGCGCGGCCGGAAGGCGCCGGCATAGGCATAGCCGAGTACGGCGCCATCCTTTTCCGCCACCAGATAGGGGAAGCCGCCTGCCGTGAGCGTGTCGAATCGGATACCCATCTCGGCGCGGCTCGGCGGCTCCAGCTCGTAGCTTGCCGTGCCATGTGTCACCGCGTCGGCGTAGATTTCGGTGATGGCGTCGAGGTCGGCGGCATTGGCCGCCCGAATCACAATATTGCTCATTTTTTATGCAAGCCTTCCACGTGCCTGCGATAACAGCAAAGACCGGCGCAAAAGAAAAGGGCGGCCGTTGGGCCGCCCCTTCCAAACCTGATGGTCCAGTTCAGACCATGACGCGAAGCCCTAGCGGCGGTCGCCCATGAACTGCAGCAGGAACATGAACAGGTTGATGAAGTCGAGGTAGAGCCTCAGCGCACCCATGATGGCCTTGCGGCCGGCGGTATCCGAAGCGTCGCCCTCGAAATACATCTCCTTGATCTTCTGCGTGTCATAGGCGGTGAGGCCGGCGAAGATCAGCACGCCGATCGCCGAAACCGCGAAGGACAGCGCCGACGACTGCAGGAAGATGTTGATCACCATCGCTATGATCAGGCCGAACAGGCCCATGATCAGGAACGAGCCCATCGCCGTCAGGTCACGCTTGGTCGTGTAGCCGAACAGCGACAGCGCGCCGAAGGAGGCGGCGGTGGCGAAGAAGGTCTGCGAAATGCTGGCCGAGGTGTAGACCAGGAAGATCGACGAAAGCGACAGGCCGACGAGGCCGGCATAGACCCAGAACGTCGTCTGCGCGGCAGCAACGCTCATCGACTGGATCCTGACCGACAGGAAGAACACGGCGGCCAGCGGCGCCAGCATCACCACCCAACGCAGCGGCGACCCGAAGATCGCGTAGCCGAAGGAGGTCAGCATCTCGCCGCTCGGCAGCGTTGCGACAGCCGAGGCCGGATCGGTGGTGGTGGCCAGCATAATCGTGCCGATGGCGGCAAGGCCGGTGATGAGGAGGCCAAGCCCCATCAGATTGTAGACCTTGATCATATAGGCGCGCAGGCCCTGATCGATGTCGACGGTTGCGCCGGGCACGGCGCGCGTCTGGAAGTTGCGAATGGGTTCAGCCATTGTAGTCCTCTATTGCTTCTGCCCCGTCCGGTGTCAGGTCCTATTGGACGTAAATCCACCGGACCCAGGCGCCGCTGGCGGGGCTCCAGCATGCCTGTGGCGAAATATGATGGTTATTCGCGTCAAGAACAAGACCGTAACCGGATGTAACGGTTCGTGAGAGGCCGAAAGGCCGATTCCCGGGCTTTCCAACCGGCATCCTTACCAAGATTTAATCCGCGATGGCCGCTCCGGCCTTGGAATTACAGCTCACGCAGCACCGGCGCAGCCTTGTGGCCGAGCACCCGCCAGGTGCCGGCGAGGCCGATGCCGACGGTGATCACCAGCGCAAAGACGATGGTCGCCACCGCCACCTCCGGCATGAAATGCGACGGCAGGGTCATGATCCGGGCGACAATGTACCAGGCCGCGATGCCGCCGGCGGCCAGCGCGAAGATAGCGGTGGCCAGTCCGATCAGCATGTACTCGAGAGAGAATGCCGTGATCAGCGTCCTCCTGGTGGCACCAAGCGTCTTCAGCACCACCGCATCATGGATGCGCGCCCGGTTGCCGGCGGCCAGCGCGCCGGCCAGCACCAGCACCGAAGCGATCAGCGCCACGCCGGCCGCTGCCCGGATCGCCGTGCCGAGTTGGCCGACCAGCCGGTTGACGACATCGAGCGCGTCCTTGACCCGCACCGTCGTCACCGCCGGGAAGGCGCGCGTGACGGCATTGAGGATGCGCGCGTCGTCGGCCGTCGTGGCACTCTTTTCGGTCAGCGTCGCCATCCAGCCATGCGGGGCGCCGGTGAATGTGTTGGGCGAGAACACCATGACGAAATTGATGCCCATCGTTTCCCATTGGACCTGGCGGAAATTGGCGATCCTGGCGGTGACGTTGCGGCCGAGCACGTTGACGGTGACGGTGTCGCCGAGCTTCAGCCCGATTTCCTTGCCTTCTTGCGCCGAGAACGAAACCAGCGGCTCGCCGGTATAATTGTCCGGCCACCATTTGCCCTCGGTCAGCGTCGCGTTTTCCGGCTGCCTGGCATCATAGGTCAGGCCGCGATCGCCTTTCAGCACCCAGGCGCCTTCGGCCGGCACCTTGACCTTGTCGACATCGACGCCGTTGAGCGCCATCACCCGGCCGCGCAGCATCGGCACCTTGGCCAGCGTCCCCTTTGGCGCCTCCTTGCCGATCAATGCGGAGAACGCATCGACATCGCTGCCCTGGATGTCGACGAAGAAGAAGTTCGGCGCCCGCTCCGGCAGGCTGCCGGAGATCTGCTGCCTGAGATTCCCGTCGATCAGCGCCAGCGTCACCAGCAGCGTCAGCCCGAGCCCCAGCGACAGAACCACCGATGGTGTCAAGGCGCCCGGCCGGTGGATGTTGCCGACGGCAAGCCTGAGCGCCACGAAGCGCACGCGCGGGCTCTTCCTGGCCGCCCATTGCACCAGCGCGCCGACCAGGCGCAGCACCAGAAAGGCGAAGATGGTGGCGCCGACGAAGATCGAGGCGATGCGCTGGTCGCCGGAGAACAGGATCGCCAGCGCCGCCAGCAGCAACGCGATGCCGATAGCCGATGCGATATAGACCGGGCGCGGCAGGCCACGGCCTTCCAGCCCCATCTCGCGGAACAGCGCCGTCGCCGGCACATCGCGGGCGCGGCCAAGCGGCAAAAGCGCGAAGGCCAGCGTCACCAGCAGGCCGAACAGCGCCGCCATGGCGAGCGCGCCGGGATAGAAGCCGCCCTCCGCCGGGACCGGAATGATGGATTGGAGGGCAGCACTCGCGGCAAAGGGCATCAGCGCGCCGAGCACGAGACCGAGCATGATGCCGAGTGCGGCGATGATCAGGATCTGCACGAGATAGACGGCAAAGACGAAGCCGCCGGAAGCGCCGAGGCTCTTGAAGGTGGCGATGACGCCGCGCTTGCCGTCGAGATAGGCGCGCACCGCATTGGCGACGCCGACGCCGCCGACCACCAGGGCCGTCAGCCCGACCAGCGTCAGGAATTGCGAGAAGCGTTCGATGTTGGAGGACAGCGCCGGCGCCGCATTGCTCCGCGTGCGGATCGACCAGCCGGCCTCGGGAAAATCCTTCGCTGCCTGATCCTGGATGGCCTTGAGCCGCGCCTCGTCGGCGTTGGCGGGCAGCCGGATCTTGTAGGCATTTTCGACCAGGCTGCCCGGCTGCACCAGTCCGGTCGCCGCCAGTGCCTCGGTCGAGATCATCAGCCTTGGCGCGAAGCCGAAACCGTCGGATACGGCATCCGGCTCCGTGACCAGCCTGGCGCGCAGCTCGAAGGTGGCGGTGCCGACCTTCAGCCGGTCGCCGAGCTTGAGATGCAGCCGTTCGAACAACAGATCGGGCGCCGCCGCGCCGAAGACGCCAAACTCTTCGCCGAACAGTTCCTGCTTCGACAGCTTCGGTTCGGTTTCCAGTGCGCCATAGAGCGGATAGGCCTCGTCGACCGCCTTGGCCTCGACCAGCGCCTGGTCCGAGCCGTCGGCAAGCCGCGCCATCGAGCGCATGCTGGCTGTGCGTGAAACGACGCCCAATCCTTCGAGGAAACCGCGCTCGGCCTGGCTGGCATCGCGCTGGTTGATCTGGAATCGGAGGTCGCCGCCGAGCAGCGTCTGGCCCTGGTCGGCGACGCCGGCACTGATCGAACGGGCAACCGAATTGACGCCGCCGATCGCCGCGACACCGAGCGCGATGCAGGCAAGGAAGATCAGGAAACCGGACAGGCCGCCGCGCATTTCCCTGAGCGAGAAGCGGACCGCGAGCTTCAGCGTCTGCGCCAGCGGCATCAGGCGGTGACCTTCAAGGGCGCCGGCGCTTCGATCCGGCCGGAGCGCATCGACACCTGGCGCGAGCAGCGCGCCGCGAGTGCGGGATCATGGGTGACCAGCACCAGCGTCATGCCGCGTTCGGCCGCTTTGGCGAACAACAGGTCGGCGACCTGCCGCCCCGTCACCTGGTCGAGATTGCCGGTCGGCTCGTCGGCGATGAGGATGCGCGGCGACGGCGCCAGCGCCCGGGCGATCGCCACGCGCTGCTGTTCGCCGCCGGAGAGCTCGCCGGGATAATGGGTGACGCGGTCACTCAGGCCCACCGCCGCCAGTTCGCGCGCCGCCACCGAAAACGGATCGGCATGGCCGGCCAGCTCCAGCGGCACCGCGACATTTTCGAGCGCCGTCATGTTGGGGATGAGATGGAAGGACTGGAACACAATGCCAATGTTTCGGCCACGAAACGAAGCAATCTGATCCTCGCTTTTGCCGTTGAGCAACTCGCCAGCGATTCGTACCGTACCCGAATCGACCCGCTCCAAGCCTGCCAGCACCATCAGGAGAGTCGACTTGCCGGATCCCGACGGGCCGACGATGCCGGTGGCCTCGCCGCGCGCCACCTCGAGGCTGACACCCTTCAGCACGTGGACGGACGAAGCGCCTTCGCCGAGCGTCAGCGATACGTCTTTCAGCGCGATGACGGCTTCTGTCAAAATGAAAGCGTCCTATATCAGGGATGAAGGCTCTGCTTGCCGGAAGCCGTCGCCCGGAAGAATGTTTTTGTCATATGGGGCCTGCCGCATGTCTTTCAAACGCCAGATAGCCGCAGGGCTCATCCTTTTCCTCGCCCTTTGCGGCGCCATTTCGTCGGCACAGGCCAGGCCCTTCAAGATCGTCGGCTTCGGTGACAGCCTGATGGCGGGCTTTGGCCTCGGGCCCGGCGAGGGTTTCACCGACAAATTGCAGGCCGCGCTTCGGGCCAAGGGCCATGATGTGACCGTCGCCAATGCCGGCGTTTCCGGCGACACCACCAGCGGCGGCCTGGCGCGGCTCGACTGGTCGGTGCCGGACGGCACCCAGCTGGTCATCCTTGAACTCGGCGCCAACGACATGCTGCGCGGCGTCGCGCCCGATATCGCCAGGAAGAACCTCGACGAGATGCTGGGCAAGCTCAAACAGCGCAAGATCGCCGTGCTGCTCGCAGGCATGCGCGCCGCGCCCAATCTCGGGGCCGACTATCAAAACGCCTTCGACGCCATCTTTCCCGACCTGGCGAAGACATACGACGTTCCGCTCTATCCGTTCTTCCTCGATGGCGTCGCCGGCCAGCCCGGCCTGCGGCTCGAGGATGGCCTGCACCCGAACGCCAAGGGGGTCGACCAGATGGTCGAGCGCATCCTGCCGACGGTCGAGAAGGCCATGGCGGCGGTGCCCGGAGGTTCGTGAGGCGGGATAAAATGTCTTCCCCAGCGGAAACTTTTAACAAAGCGTGTGACCAATAAACCTCTTGCTCCATTCGACTATCGATGATTCGCTAGGGATGAAAGTTCGATTCGAGGAAGGGAGGCTCTTCATGCCGCGTCTTTTCACCGCCCTCGAAATACCGCGTGATGCTGCCCTTTCGCTGTCCCTGCTCCGGGGCGGCCTGCCCGGGGCCCGCTGGATCGATGTCGAAAACTACCATCTGACGCTGCGCTTCATCGGCGATGTCGAGGGCCATGTCGCCGACGAGATCGCCAACGCGCTGGACCGCGTCCACCGCCCCTCCTTCTCGCTGACCTTGTCCGGCGTCGGCGCTTTCGGCCAGAAAAAGCCGCATGCGGTCTGGGCCGGCGCTTCCGCCTCGCCCGATTTGGCCGCACTTCAGGGCGAGATCGAGCGCATCTGCCAGCGGCTCGGCATTCCCGCCGATCCGCGCAAGTTCATGCCGCATGTAACCCTTGCGCGGCTGCGCAATTCGACCCCGCTGGACGTCGCCCAGTATCTGTCGGCGCGCGGCAATTTCTCGACGCTGCCCTTCCGCATCGGCCGCTTCGTCTTGATGTCGTCGCGCGATTCGGTCGGCGGCGGCCCCTATATCGTCGAGGAAGCCTGGCCGCTGTCGGGCACCGACGCCCGCGCCGCCAGCCGTGTCGCCAGCGCCTCCGACGCTTCGCGGATCATGCGGTAGACCTCGGCAAAAGCCTCCGGCCCGTCATAATAGGGATCGGGCACGTCGCGCGCCTGTCCATGCGCGAACTCTAAAAACAGGTGCACTCGGTCCCGCGCCGGCGCCAGCGCCTTGAGATCGGCGACATTCGAGCGGTCCATGCCGAGGATCAGGTCGAAACGCGAGAAATCCTCCGGCCTGACCTTGCGCGCCCTCTGCCCGGAAATGTCGATGCCGTGGCGCAAGGCAACCGCGATCGAGCGTGGGTCGGGCGCCGAGCCGACCTCCCAGCCGCTGGTGGCGGCCGAATCGAGCAGTATGTCCCGGCCCCGGCCACGCTCGGCCCAGACGCTGCGAAACACGCCTTCGGCCAATGGCGACCGGCAGATGTTGCCGAGGCAGACGAAGAGTATGGAATTTATCGGCTTTTTGCTCATGCGATATGCGCCGTTTGTGCATTTGAAGCCCCAAAACCGCAAAGCACTTTTGGGCGATTTGCAGTATGGTGAGGGTCAAATTCGAAATAGCACGGGAAATCATCATGACGAGAGAAAAACTCAGCAAGGACGCCATCACTGCTGCCCTTGCCGAACTCGGCGGCTGGTCGCTGGCCACGGACGGCGCCTCGATCCAGCGCAGCTTCGTCTTCAAGAATTTCTCCGAAGCCTTCGCCTTCATGACCCGCGTCGCGCTGGCGGCCGAAAAGATGGACCATCATCCCGACTGGTCAAACGTCTACAAGACCGTGGACGTGACGCTGAACACCCATGACGCCGGCGGCGTCACGGCGCTCGACATCGCGCTGGCCAAGAAGATGAACCGCTATTTCGGCGACTGAGTGTACGCTTCGCCGTCAGCGGCGACCCCAAATCGGCACCCCGCATCTTGCAGCCGGGTCCGGCTTTCACCACATTTTCCCAGCGAGACATGCGCCAGGACGCGCACGCAAGGAGTGATTGATGGCGCAACAACCCGGTTTTGATTTCTTCGGCTTTGGCGACAGGTTGGGCGGCGAGGGCGAGGTGCGCGAGAAATTATGGCGCACGGCCAAGAAGGCCGCGCGGCAGATCCCGTTCATGGAAGAGGTCGTCGCCGCTTACTACTGCGCCATGGACAAGAACACGCCGCTGCGCGCCAAGGGTATATTGGTGGCGGCACTCGGCTATTTCGTGTTGCCCTTCGACCTCATTCCCGACTTCGTCTTCGGGATTGGTTTCACCGACGACATAGCCGTGCTGACCGCCGCGATCACCGCCGTCAGCGCCCACATCACGCCGGCGCATCGGCAGGCCGCCAAGGACGCCATCGCCGACAAGGGCTGAGCACCTTCAAAATGGTACGCGCCCTGTGGGCAGGGCGTTTGGAGGCCAAGCTGAAAAGTCAAACTCTTGCCGCTTTCGTGGCCTCCAAGTCGCCGAAGGGACGTCGCGCCGGCCGCTGACAAGGCGACGGCGCGGGAATGGCGGCGGTTTCCTGGGGTGAGCGTCCTTTTGTTGAGGGAAATTCACCGTTTGGTAACCCAGATTAAATCAAAATGAAGCGACGGCAGGACGCCATGCGGCCCGCCTCCGCACCATTTGGAATACGGGAAAGACAATGCGCGGATTGATAGCACTCGTTTCGAGCCTGGTCCTGGCGGCCTCGGCAGCGCCGGCACTGGCGCAGCAGGCGACCAAGATCGGCCAGCACAATGCCTGGGGCACCTACAGCTATCAGGCGCAGGGCGGCAAGGTCTGCTACGTGCTCACCGTGCCGACCGACAAGCAGCCGCCGACGCTCGACCATGGCGACATGTTCTTCTTCGTCAGCCAGCGGCCCGGCCAGCAGGTGTCCTACGAGCCGCAATTCATCGCCGGCTACAATTTCCAGGAAGGCTCCAAGGCCACTGTCACCATCGACAAGAAGTCCTTCTCGATGTTCACGCGCGGCAAGTCGGCCTGGGTCGAGAACGCCGCCGAGGAACCGGTGCTGATCGCCGCCATGAAGACCGGCACCGACATGAAGGTGACGGCGAAGTCCGGCCGCGGCAATCCCACCTCCTATGTCTTCTCGCTGAAGGGCATTTCAGCCGCGCTGACATCGATCGCCAAGTGCAAATAGGCGAAACCCGTTTTTAGACGAAAGGCCGGGCCGCAAAGTCCGGCCTTTTTGCTTTTCAGCCGTGGCCCGATTCTGGCGCTGTCTCTGCCCGACGCCGCCGGATCGCCTCGGCCATGAAGACGCGCGACAGCGCGGGATAGAGCGGCTCGTGCGAGATCATGCGTGCCGTGCCATAGCCCAGCATCGAGGCCAGCATCAGTGCAATGACATTGTCGTGATTGCCGGTCATCTCCAGGATGATGACGAAGGCCGTCATCGGCGCCCGCACGACGCCGGCGAAATGGCCGAAGCCGCGAATTGGGCTCAGCTAGGCTAGAGGTCATGGTCACCTGGCACTCGCATGCGGCCGATCTGTGAGGTGAGATAGCTGCCGCGCGTCCGACTCGCGCGCTTGCTCGGGCCGAAGCCACGTGGGGCCGGCACCGGACGCCCCGCCGGCTCTCGCCGACGGGGCGGTGGCATGACTACATGGCCATTTTTTCACATTCGGCCTGGGCCTTCTTGGTCGACGTATCGATCATGTAGGCCTTGCCCTTGGCGTCGGTGATCATCATCATGCAGTGCTTGATCGGCTTTGCCATCTTCATCATCTCGGCGCCCATCTTTGCGTCCGGCATCATGGTGCCCATGTGTCCATCGGGCATGATTGCCATCACCTCCCCGCCTTTCATCATGGTCATTGTGCCCATTGCGTCTTCGGCAAAAGCCTGCGGGGTGGACAAGCCGACGAGGCCGGCAATGACAGCGAGCTTGATCGAGTTCATTCAGCATACTCCCATTTTGCAAGGGCGTGGTTGCCCCCTTCAGCCTTCGAAGGCGGCAAGGGAATCGTTACGTCAACACGACTATGTGATCGGCTCGCGCGTGGCGGGAAGATTGGGCGCAAGGCTGCCAGTCGGTCGTAGCGGGCTGTTGTCGTGTGACAAACTGGTTGGTCCGATGAACTCTCGGTTTAAACGGCAGAGACCGTCTGTCGATCAGAACATTCGCGATCGAAACACTGACGGCCCACTCGGGGTTGTGTTCGCCACCGCATGACTCCGCCCTCAACCTGTGCTATGCGCCGCGCTTCAGTTCCCGGCACGATGGATGAAATCGGCCGCAAACAGCTTATATCAGTGCGACCATGACCCTTTCCTTCGACCTCACCACTGAGGGTGCCCGCGACGCGTTGCGCGCCCGCGCCACGCCCGAGAAGCCGTCGCTGATCGGCCTGACCCGCGCCGAGCTTGGCGAGGCGCTCGTCGCGTCCGGCATCGTGCCGGAGCGCCAGGCAAAGATGCGCGCCCAGCAGCTCTGGCACTGGATGTATGTGCGCGGCGTCTCTGACTTTGCCGGCATGTTCAACATTTCCAAGGACCTGCGCGCCGAACTCGACAAGCATTTTACCGTCGCCCGGCCCGAAATCGTCGAGGAACAGATTTCTTCCGACGGCACCCGCAAATGGCTGTTCCGCTTTCCGCCGCGCGGCGCCGGCCGGCCGGTGGAGATCGAGACCGTCTACATTCCCGAGGAAGGCCGCGGCACGCTCTGCATCTCCTCGCAGGTTGGCTGCACGCTTACCTGCTCGTTCTGCCACACCGGCACGCAGAAGCTGGTGCGCAACCTCACCGCCGAGGAAATCCTGGCGCAATTGCTCACCGCCCGCGACCGGCTCGGCGATTTCCCCGACCGCGACACGCCGGACGGTGCCATCGTTCCGGCCGAGGGCCGCAAGGTGTCCAACATCGTCATGATGGGCATGGGCGAGCCGCTCTACAATTTCGAAGCGGTGAAGAAGGCGCTGCTGATCGCGTCCGACGGCGACGGGCTTTCCTTGTCGAAGCGGCGCATCACGCTGTCGACCTCCGGCGTCGTGCCCGAAATCTTCCGCACCGGCGAGGAGATCGGCGTCATGCTGGCGATCTCGCTGCACGCCACCAATGACGATCTGCGCGACCTGCTGGTGCCGATCAACAAGAAGTATCCGCTGAAGGAACTGATCGCCGCCTGCCGCGCCTATCCCGGCCTGTCGAACGCCAAGCGCATCACTTTCGAATATGTGATGCTGAAGGACGTCAACGATTCCATCGAGGACGCCAAGGGCCTGATCAAGCTGCTCAAGGGCATTCCGGCCAAGATCAATCTGATCCCGTTCAACCCGTGGCCCGGCACCAACTACCAGTGCTCGGACTGGGAGACGATCGAGAAATTCGCCGACTACATCAACAATGCCGGCTATGCCTCGCCGATCCGCACGCCGCGCGGCCGCGATATCCTCGCCGCCTGCGGCCAGCTGAAGTCGGAATCCGAGCGCATGCGAAAAGTCGACCGGCTGGCGCTGGAAGCCATGATGATCGCGGGGCACGGCGAGGCGTGAGCCGTCTCGTCGCCGGACTCAAGCGCTTCATCGTCATAGCCGTCGGTTATATCGCCGGCGTGCTGACCTCTATCCTGGTGCCGGTGCTGCTGATCACGCTTCTGGAAGGGATCGAATACGGCAACTGGTCCATGGTATACACCTTCGACTGGCTGGGTTCCTTCCCGCTCGCCGTGTTGACCGTGGCGGTCTGCGCGCTGCTGATCGTCGGTCCGGCGATCCTGGTCGCCGAATGGCTTGCGCTGCGGGGATGGTTCTATTTCGCCGTCATGGGGGCGGTCACCTCCATCGCCTTTGGTGTTCTTGTCCCGGGCTCGGCCGGAGGCTTTGTTTTCAATCCGGGCTTTCTCGGATTCCTGGCCACGGCCGGCACCGCCGCCGGTTCGGTCTACTGGCTTCTGGCCGGGCGCAGGTCAGGCCATCTTGCCAAGCGAAATCCCCGATGACCCGCATCGTTTCCGATCTCGTCCGCTTTGCCATGATCCTGTTCGGCTATGCCGTCGCGTCGCTGGCGGCGAGCGCTTTCCTCAACATCCTGTTCCTGGCCTCGCTCGGCTATACGCCGGACCATACGCACCCGACGGCGACGGCATCACTGTATTTCTCGATACCCTTCGTCGCCTTGTTCGTCGCCTATTTCGCCTTCCTGCCTGCGGTGATCGTCATCCTGGTTGCCGAAATCCTCGGCCGGCGCGACTGGTTGTACTATGCGCTGGGAGGAGCGGTGGTGGCAGCCGTCTTCCTCGGCCTCGTCGACCACGCGCCCGATTCCACCTTCGCGGTCACCGACACCAGCGCCATGATGGCGGTGATCGGCGGCGGCATGGTTGGCGGCATCTTCTACTGGCTGAGCGCCGGCCGCTGGGCCGGAAGCTGGTGGAAGGACGACAGCGCTTCTACTTCGCCTGGGCCGTCAGGATCTTGAGCGCGAAGGCCGAAAACACGCCGGCGAAGAGATAGTCGACCACACGCGTGACGCGCGGGCTGGCCTTCATCGCAGCGGAAAACTTTTCCGCAGCCAGCACCATCGGCGCCGTCACCGGGATCGACAGCACGATGAACATCGAGCCCAGGAAGAACAGCTTGCCCGGCGCGTGCGGATCATGCGCGGAGACGAACTGCGGCAGGAAGGTCATGAAGAACAGGATGATCTTCGGGTTGAGCAAATTCACGCCAAGCCCCGCCGCCCAACTGCGCAACAGCGAGATTTGCGGGCCTGTCTTCTTTTCCGGCGAAAACGCCGAGCCCTTGGCGATCGCCTGCCAGGCCAGGAAGACGAGATAGCCGGCGCCAAAAATCTTCAGCACGAAGAAGGCCATCGGCGAGGCGACGATCAGCGCCGAGACGCCGACCACCACCAGCGTGGTGTGGATCAGCGTGCCGCACAGCGCGCCGGCCATCGAGGCAAAGCCGGTGGCACGCCCCTGGCTCAGCGTGCGCGAGACGAACAAGGTCATGTCGGGACCGGGCGTGATCGCCAGGATGACCGTGGCGATGGCGAACTGGATCAACGTAGCGGTGTCGGGAATGAAGGACATGGACGGCTCCGGGGAACGCGCGAGCCTATACAAGATGCGCTGTGCCGGCGCCAGATGAAGCGGTGGTCCAGCATGGCAATCGCTTCGGCACTACAGTTTCCAGCTTGTTGCGGACCACAATGTCGAAGGCGTTCGGAAAGGGCGAGACGAGAGCATCAGCCGGCGGCAGCCAGCACCCTGACAGGTTCCTCGAAGGCGGGCGGGCCGTCCTGAGGGACAGGACCCCCGATGAGCAGGATCTGATCGATCGGCTTGGGGCGGCCGAGGAAATAACCTTGCGCCTCGTTGCAGCCCTCGACCTGCAGGATGGTAAGCTGGACGTGGGTCTCGACGCCTTCGGCAAGCACGGGAATGTCGAGGCTGCGCCCCAATGTCAGCACGGCGCGGATGATCGCCTTGGCCTGTGGGCTGCGTTCGACATCGGCCATGAAGGAGCGGTCGAGCTTGATCTTGTCGAACGGGAACGAGCGCAGCGTGTCGAGCGAGGAATAGCCGGTGCCGAAATCGTCGATCGCGATCGTGACGCCCAGCGCCTTGATCTGGCGCAGCACGTGCAGCGTCCGCACCTTGTCGGCGACGATCGTCGATTCGGTCAGCTCGAGCTCGAGACGCTTCGGCGACAGGCCGGTTTCGACCAGGATCTGATGGACGAGCGTGGCGAGATCGGCATGGGCGAACTGCACCGGCGACAGATTGACCGCGATCTTGTGGCCATTGTCCCAGGAGGCCGCCTGACGGCATGCGGTGCGCAGCACCCATTCGCCGATCGCCAGGATGGAGCCGTTCTCCTCGGCGATCGGAATGAATTCGGCGGGCGGAACCATGCCGTGCACCGGATGGGTCCAGCGCAGCAACGCCTCGTAGCCGCAGGTGGCGCCGGTCTGAACCGAGGTCTGCACTTGATAGTGCAGCGAGAGCTCGCCGCGGTCGATCGCCTGGCGAAGATCGGTGGCCAGCGCCCGGCGCGCCCGCGCAGTCTCGTCCATGGCCGATTCGTAGAAGCAGACGGCCCGCGTCACGTCGTTCTTGGCCCGGTACATAGCCAGATCCGCATTGCTGACCAGCCTTTCCCGGTCGGCCCCGTCACGCGGATAGACGGCGACGCCGATGCTGGCGCCGGTGATGGTCTCGAAATCGTCGATCTGCAGGGGCTCGAACAATGATTTTTCCAGCCGCGATACCAGGCCGAGCAGGTCGTTCTGGTCCTTGAAGCGCTTGATGGCAGCAAACTCGTCGCCGCCGAGCCGGGCGACGAATTCGCCGTCACCGGTCAGCTTCGCCAGCCTGCGGGCAATGATCTTGAGCGCCTGGTCGCCGGCGGCATGTCCCCTGAGGTCGTTGATTTCCTTGAAACGGTCGAGATCGATGACGATGACGGCGGTCATCGTCTCCTCACCCTCGCGCGCCCGCTCGATCTCGTGGTCGAGGCGGTCGTTGAAGGAGACCCGGTTGGCAAGGCCGGTGAGCGCGTCGTTGAGGGCAAGATGCTGCAGCCGCTCGAAGCTCTCGAGCCGGCCACGCTCGTCGATCAGATAGCTGGCGAAGCCGGTGGCCGCGACGATCAGGCCGACCACGGCGACGGCGACGGCCATGGCTTCGAGGATATCGGGATTGGTGCCCGTGGTGATGAAGGAGAGCGGCGTCACCGCCACCGCCGCCATCGCCGTGAAATGCAGGCCGACGATCGCCAGCACCAGAAGCCCGATGCCGAGATAATGCGACCAGCGGTAAGGCCGGCGCACCGCATGGCCGACCGCCACGGCCGAGAATGCCATCGCGATCAGCACCGAAGCGACGACATAGCGGGCGTCCCATTCGACGATGCCGGCCACGTGATAGGCCATCATGCCGGTATAGTGCATGGCCGAAATCGCCAGGCCGACGGCACAGCCGCCCCATTCCGGCGCCAGGCCGCGGCCTTTGTCGAGCGCAAGGCCGAAGCCCGCCCCGGTTCCGACCATGGCGATGACCAGGGATATCATGGTGAGCGCCGGATCGAAGGTGATCGGCGCGCCGGGCTGATAGGCCAGCATGGCGATGAAATGCGTACACCAGATCGAGGAACCGGCGGCGACCGCGGTCAGGAACAGCCATCCCCGCATCTGCACACCGACGGTTTTCCTGGCGCGGTCCAACAGACCGATCGTCACCCAGCAGCCGGTGACGCACATCAGCGCCGCCAGCAGGACAAGCCACAGATTATGCTCCGTGACGATGCATGAGATAACGCGCATCAAGAATGGTCCAAGCCCGAGGACACCCGCAATGAGCGGGCAAAGCTGCATCGGCCGGTTGCATGGCCGTGCAGTTCTGTCCCGCTGGTTTAGCGGCAGGACATGAAAACTTGCTTAAATCCAGGGCAAAAATGCAGCCCATGATTGTAGCAGGTTGTTTCCCCAGGGGCATAATCCCGAACCAAAGGACCGCGCCAGCGAAAGGTGGGAACCGGTTTTCTCGGACGGATGGTTTCGGTTTGTCCAGAGATTATGCCCAACAAAGAGATGGATCGCCGCCTGCCGCGCGCTGGATCAGCAGTCTGGCGCCGCGCGTGCTTGCTCGCTTTGCCGTTCCTGCTAAAAGGCGCTCCGACAATGCGTGACGCCCGTGCCCAGGCGTCCGTCACCGACGGAGCAGAAATGTCCAAGACCAAAGACGTCAAGAAAGTCGTGCTCGCCTATTCCGGCGGCCTCGACACATCCATCATCCTGAAATGGCTACAGACCGAGCTCGGCGCCGAAGTCGTCACCTTCACCGCCGATCTCGGCCAGGGCGGCGAACTGGAGCCGGCGCGCCAGAAAGCCGAGATGATGGGCATCAAGGACATCCGTATCGTCGATGTGCGCGAGGAATTCGTCTCCGACTTCGTCTTCCCGATGTTCCGCGCCAACACCGTCTATGAAGGCACCTATCTGCTGGGAACCTCGATCGCGCGGCCGCTGATCTCCAAGCACCTCGTCGAGATCGCCAAGGAGACGGGCGCCGACGCGATCGCGCATGGCGCCACCGGCAAGGGCAATGACCAGGTCCGTTTCGAGCTGTCGGCCTATGCGCTGAACCCGGACATCAAGGTCATCGCACCGTGGCGCGACTGGTCGTTCAAGTCGCGCACCGACCTGATCAACTTCGCCGAGCAGCACCAGATTCCAGTGGCCAAGGACAAGCGCGGCGAGGCGCCGTTCTCGGTCGACGCCAACCTGCTGCACTCATCTTCCGAGGGCAAGGTGCTGGAAGATCCTTGGAGCGAGCCGCCGGAATTCGTCCACCAGCGCACCGTCTCGCCGATGGATGCGCCGGACAAGGTCACCGAGATCGAGATCGAATTCCTGAAGGGCGATCCCGTCGCGCTCAACGGCAAGAAGCTGTCGCCGGCGACCATGCTGGCCGCGCTTAACGATCTCGGCCGCGACAATGGCATCGGCCGGCTCGACCTGGTCGAGAACCGCTTCGTCGGCATGAAGTCGCGCGGCGTCTACGAGACGCCCGGCGGCGCCATCCTGATCGTGGCCCACCGCGCCATCGAATCGATCACGCTCGACCGCGGTGCCGCGCACCTCAAGGACGAGTTCATGCCGCGCTACGCCGAGCTCATCTACAACGGCTTCTGGTTCTCGCCCGAGCGGCTGATGCTGCAAGCGATGATCGACAAGAGCCAGGAAGACGTCGAAGGCACGGTGCGGCTGAAGCTCTACAAGGGCAATGTCATGGTCACCGGCCGCAAGTCGAAGAAGACACTCTATTCCGACGCACTGGTCACCTTCGAGGACGACCGCGGCGCCTACGACCAGAAGGACGCCGCCGGCTTCATCCGCCTCAATGCGCTCAGGCTGCGCACCCTGGCCGCGCGCAACCGCAAGGGCTGATATCGAGACAGCAGCCAAACGCTATCAATCATACCTAAGAAACCCGACGGAGACGTCGGGTTTTTATTTGGTTCTTCTAATATAAGAAAAATGAAGTCGCCCGAACTCGGTTCGTGTTTGACCTTTTGGCGGCATCATCTAAGTTCGCTTGTGGGTTTAGGGGGTTTTTGACGGTGAAGAATAGTATTTCTCTTCTGCTTGGCGTGGTCGTCGTCTTGGCGGTATGCCAGTCCTCACAGGCTGGCGCGAAGCGTGACCCGAAGGCGGATATGAACGAATGTATCGCCTCCGCCCGCACGCGGGACCTTACGTTCAAGCATGACATGGCTTTGTTCATGGGCGTCTCGCAGGAGCGCATGCCGGCTTTGTTCTGCCAGCGCCTCGCCGATGGGATACGCAGCGGCCGCATCAGCTATTCCGACATAAACAGGCTGCAGCTCGACCAGCCGACCGAGATATGGAAGGTCATAAAGGGCAGGTGACGGTTGCCGCATCGGAACCGCAGGTGGGAGCCGGTTTTTCTGCGCCCGAGCGGGGTGCGCCTTCCCGGCAAATGGCTGGCGGCGCTGCTTCTGCTGCCGAGTCCGGCGACGGCCTCGGCCGAAGATTTCGCGCCGGCCTCGCTCGACCTCGCAGCGCTGATCCAATGCAAGGCAGACGTGCCGACCTATAACAGCTTTGCTCTTTGGCTGGCTGGGGAGCCCGCCGCGGCGGGCACGCTTGGCTGGAAGGAGGTTGCATCGGGCAATCCATTCCTCAGCCAGTATCAACTGCCTGCCCCGATCCATGTCTTCGGGCGTGAGACGGGGACAATAGTCTTCACCGCGACAGGGCCGATGGCCGTGCTTGACGGCATTGCCCCGCTCGACCTCGCCCGGCAGCTCGACGTCCCGACGACGGTCTCAACGCCGGACAAATTCTTGGGCGAGAAGGTCGTGGCTGAAAGCACCGAGGATACCGGCGGCGTCAGTCTTGCCACGCGCATCACGCTCAATGTCTCGACCGTCGATACCCATCCCGGCAAGACGCTAGCCGGCTGCTCCTACGCGATTGACGTGAAATAGGGACCAGACCCGGCGGTCCCGTTCCATCAACAAAAAGCCCGGCGCATGGCCGGGCTTTTCGTCGAACAGAGGCTTCAATCAGCCGCCGTCGATCGCGTCGGCGATGCGGGCGATGGCCTGCTGATAGACGCTTGCGGAATTCCAGCCGGCAATCGCGCCCATATTCGCGCTCGCGCTCGCGCCGGCCCGCCAGCCATGGCCCTTGAGGAAGTTGGCGGTGGAAGCCAGTGCTGTCGCCTTGTCGCGCAGGTTTCCGCTGCCGACTGCATATTTCAAGACATTTCCAGGCAGGAACTGCGTATGGCCAACCTCGCCATGCATGGCGCCGACCGACGAGGCGGTCAGCGCGCCGCGATCGACCAGCTTCAGGGCCGCAATGGCATGTGGGTGGAAGTAGTCTGGACGGCGGCAATCATAGGCAAGCGTCAAGATGGCCGAGACCGTATTCTGGTTGCCCATCGAGGCACCGAAGCCGGTCTCCATGCCCCAGATGGCAAGCAGCACACCCGGCGACACGCCGTAATTGGCTTCGATCTGGCTGAACAGCGCCGCGTTCGACTTCTTCAGCGACCGGCCCTTGGAAATGATCGCCGCCCCGCCACGACGCTTCATGAAGTCTTCCACCGAGCCGCTGAAGGCCTTGTGGATGGCGCGGTCGGCCGAGATCGTCCTGGTTGCATAGGTGGCGCCGGCCAGCGCGGCCAGCCCCTTCGAACCGACACCTTCGGACTTGGCGTCCGCGGCAAAATCCTGTTTCCAGGCATCGAAGCCAGCGCCGGTCTTGCCGCAACTGGGCGCCGCCAGTGCACCCGTCGCCAGCCCAAGCACAGCCACCACCGCTGCCGCTAAAATCCTACCGTTGGCAAGAAATGCCATGTTGTTCTCCTGGTTGCCTGATTCACGTCCCATCTGCGAATTTGCCAGCGAAACGCGCATTTGTCACCGTCTGCGCCGCAATGCTGGCGAATGCCGGGGAATTTGCCTACGATCAAGTGATTATTGTGGCGGGGTCGAAATAGCCATGGGACCTGCGGCGGCGAAGCGGTCGCAAGACAGGTCGCCGCCCAGCTTGCGGCGAATTGCTTCGAGACATGCGGAACACCGGCCGGCGATTGGCGTTAGGCACTGCCGCCGCACACTTATATGCTGGCTCTGATGGTTTGAGACCGACATGAAACTCTTCGACTGCCCGCATTGCGGCCACCGTCTCTACTTCGAGAACGCGCAGTGCCTGAATTGCTCAAGCCTCGTGCTTTACGATCCCGAACATGCCCGCTTTGCCCTGTCGGGTGTCGACGGCATCTTCCAGTGCACCAATGCCGATGAATGCGCCTGCAACTGGATGGCCGAACCGGGACATGGGTTTTGCCGCGCCTGCGGGCTGAACCAGCTGATCCCCGATCTCTCCGTCGACGGCAATCGCCGCCGCTGGATCCGGGTCGAGGCGGCGAAGAAGCGCGCCATCTATTCGCTGCTCGCCTTTGGCCTGCCGGTGGCGCCCAAGCAGAACTCGACGGACGAGGTGGGCCTCGCCTTCGACTTCCTCGCCGACCCGATCGGCGGCGGCCCTGGCGGCGAACGCATCCTCACCGGCCATGACAACGGCCTGATCACGCTCAATGTCGCCGAGGCCGATTCCGCCGAGCGCGAGAAGCGCCGCATCGAGATGGGGGAGAATTATCGAACGCTGCTCGGCCATTTCCGCCACGAACTCGGCCATTACTACTGGGACCGCCTGATCCGCGATAATCCGCAAAGGCTGGACGCTTTCCGCGCTTTGTTCGGCGACGACCGCGCCGATTACGAACAGGCGCTGAAGGCCTATTACGCCAATGGCGCCGCGCCCGACTGGCAGCAAAACCACATCTCGGCCTATGCCACCTCGCACCCCTGGGAGGACTGGGCCGAGACCTGGGCCCACCATCTGCACATCACCGACACGCTGGAGATGGTCCATGCGCTGAACTTTCCGCTCGGCCGGCTGGAGACGGTGGAAGCCAACGAGTTGCCCAGAGGCGACACCGGCGGCGAACTGCAGGCCGCCCCTTCGGAGCCCGCCAACGCACCCGAGCCGTTCGAAAAGATCCTTGCCCGCTGGCTGGTACTGTCGGAGGCCTCCAACTCGATCAACCGCTGCATGGGTCTGCCCGACCTCTATCCCTTCGTCATTTCGGACGTGACGGCGCGAAAACTGGCCTTCGTTCACGAGCTTCTGACCGGTCTGCCGAAAGACGCGCGAACAAATCGTGAGTTGGCGCAGGCGTTTTAGCCGGAACGCATGCGCCGCTGCCCCGTTCTCACCCCCGAGGGACCATGAAAACGGAGAGAAAACCATGAAATCCCTATTGTTTCCCGCGATCGCCGGGATGATGACCGTGATGTCGGGTGCCGCATTTGCCGACACCGCCGTCTCAGCCGTCACCGATCTCAACGTGCGCGCCGGCCCCGGGCCGCAATATCCTGTCATCGGCGTGCTCGCCGCTGGCCAGTCGGCGACGCTCAATGGCTGCATCGAAAACAGCAAATGGTGCACCATCGCCGAAGCCGGCGGCCAGGGCTGGGTCTATTCCGACTATGTGACGGCCGATTTCAGCGGCAGCCGGGTGGTGCTGACGCAGCGCCCGCACGGCTCCGCCGTCGCCATAGTCTCGCCGCCGGAAGACATCGGCAGCACTTCGAACGACTATACCGGCGCGATCATTGCCGGCGGTCCGGTCGAGGGTGATTTTCCCCCGCCGCCGGCCGAAGTCCGCACCTATGTCGACACGCATCGCCTCGACCCCGTCTATCTCGACGGCGAGGTGGTGACCGGCGCGACCTTGCCCGACACGGTCGAGCTGCGCGAAATTCCCGACTACAACTACCGCTATGTCTATGTGAACGGTCAGCCGGCGCTGATCGATCCGCAGACGCGGCGCATCATGTACGTGGTGCGTTGACGGAGACCCGCGGCACCCGAGCAGCGCCCGGGTGCCGCACGGCGTCTATTCGCGCATTGATCCCTGACGAATAAGCCTGTGAACTATTTTTTACGCATAACTTGACATATCAGCATTGTGAACTATAGTTCACAGGTGATCGAGGTTCGCCAAACAACCGCTTTTCGCGACTGGCTCAATGGCCTGAGGGACAAGCGAGCCGTCGAAAAGATTGCTATCCGCATCGCCCGTATCCAGTCCGGCCTTATGGGCGATGTGAAGTACTTCGATGGCATCGGCGAACTTCGGCTGGATTTTGGGCCAGGATACCGGCTCTATTTCGTCAGACGCGGCAACGAAGTCATCATCCTGCTTTGCGGCGGCGACAAGTCCGGCCAGGATCGCGACATCAAGAAGGCCATCCAGATGGCCAAGGAGCTATGATCATGGCGATCGAAACCATTCCCTTTGATCCCGCCGAACATCTTGGCAGCGCCGAAGGGCAGGCTGAGCTGCTGGCCGACGCTTTTGCGAGCGGCGAGCCCAGCTATATCGCGAACGCGCTTGGCATCGTTGCTCGGGCGCGGGGTATGACTGCGGTTGCAAAGGAAGCGGGCGTCACCCGTGAAGCTCTCTACAAGGCACTGAGGCCCGATGGCGACCCACGCCTTTCGACGCTGCTGGGGGTCACCAAGGCGCTCGGGGTGAAGATCACAGCCAAGCCGGCCAGCTGATACGGGCGTCTTGGCGGGACGCCTTGTCAGGCAAAATCGGCATCCAGCAAGCCACTGCCATGGTTGCCATACGCCTTGTTGACCGGCCCTTGTCTTGACTCCGCGGTCGATTTCCTGTCTACACGCCTCGAATTCCGCGACGAGTATCCCTCCGAGCAAGCCGACCAGGACGCCGAAGCCTCTTTGAGGCCAAGTGCTGTAAATCGATCCTGGAGGCCAACACCCGGCAGCGCTGAGCGCCCCCGGGTGCTTTTTGGTTTTGGGCTTTGCTTTTGATTGGACAGTTGGCGCGAACGCATTACCTCTCGGGCACCATCCGGGTGCCAGGGAAAAAGGAAACAGAATGTTTGAATCGCTGCAGGAGCGCACAAGAGGCGTGGAGGGCCATCGGCCCGACAGGGATCGCTATGAATCCAAGGCGCTCTCGCACGGCGGGTTGACCAATGTTTGAGTCCCTACAAGAGCGCCTTGGCTCCATCCTGAACGGCCTCACCGGCCGCGGCGCGCTGTCGGAGGCTGATGTCTCGGCGGCCCTGCGCGAGGTGCGCCGTGCGCTGCTCGAGGCCGACGTGGCGCTGGAAGTGGTGCGGTCCTTCACCGATAAGGTGCGCGAAAAGGCTGTCGGCGCCGCGGTGCTGAAGTCGATCAAGCCCGGCCAGATGGTCGTCAAGATCGTCCATGACGAACTGGTCGACATGCTGGGCGCCGAGGGCGTCGCCATCGACCTCAATGCGCCGGCGCCGGTCGTGATCATGATGGTCGGCCTGCAGGGCTCCGGCAAGACGACCACTTCGGCCAAGATCGCCAAGCGGCTGAGCGAGCGTCAGAACAAGAAGGTTCTGATGGCCTCGCTCGACACGCGGCGTCCCGCCGCGCAAGAGCAGTTGCGCCAGCTCGGCGAGCAGGTCAAGGTCGCGACGCTGCCGATCATATCAGGCCAGAACCCGGTCGACATCGCCAAGCGCGCCGTCCAGGCGGCCAAGCTCGGCGGCCATGACGTCGTCATCCTCGACACCGCCGGCCGCACCCATATCGACGAGCCGCTGATGGTCGAGATGGCCGACATCAAGAAGGTGTCGAGCCCGCACGAGATTCTGCTGGTCGCGGATTCGCTGACCGGCCAGGACGCCGTCAACCTGGCGAAAAGCTTCGACGAACGCGTCGGCATCACCGGCCTGGTGCTGACCCGCATGGACGGCGATGGCCGTGGCGGTGCCGCCCTTTCGATGCGCGCCGTCACCGGCAAGCCGATCAAGCTGATCGGTACCGGCGAAAAGATGGACGGGCTGGAGGAATTCCACCCCAAACGCATCGCCGACCGCATCCTCGGCATGGGCGACATCGTTTCGCTGGTCGAGAAGGCCGCGGAAAACATCGACGCCGAGCAGGCGGCGGCGATGGCCAAGAAGATGCAGTCGGGCAAGTTCGACTTGAACGACCTCGCCCAGCAGCTTCAGCAGATGTCGAAAATGGGCGGCATGGGCGGCATCATGGGCATGATGCCCGGCATGGGCAAAATGAAGGACCAGATGGCCGCCGCCGGTCTCGACGACAAGATGTTCGGCCGCCAGCTCGCCATCATCTCCTCGATGACCAAGGCCGAGCGCGCCAACCCTGATATGCTCAAGCACTCGCGCAAGAAGCGCATCGCCGCCGGCTCCGGCACCGATGCCGCCGAGATCAACAAGCTGCTCAAGATGCATCGCGGCATGGCCGACATGATGAAGGCGATGGGCGGCAAAGGCAAAGGCGGCGGCCTGATGCGCGGCATGATGGGCGGCCTGGCCTCCAAGATGGGCCTCGGCGGCATGATGCCCGGCGGTATGGGCGGCATGGGTGGCATGCCCGATCTCTCCAAGATGGACCCCAAGCAGCTTGAAGCCTTGCAGAAGCAGGCGCAGGCCGCCGGCCTCGGCGGCATGAAGGGCCTGCCTGGCGGCCTTCCCGGCGGCGGTGGCCTGCCCGGCCTGCCCGGCGGCATGAAAGTTCCGGGGCTTCCCGGCCTCGGCGGCGGCGGACTGCCTGGTCTCGGCAAGAAGAAGTGAGGACGCTATGAACGAAGAAAAGGACATGGCCGACGCCCGCGCCATCCTGGCCGGCTACCGCGCCTCGATCGACAACATCGATGCCGCCCTCATCCACATGCTGGCCGAGCGCTTCCGCTGTACCAAGGCGGTCGGCGTGCTGAAGGCCGAGCACGGCCTGCCGCCGGCCGACCCGGCGCGCGAGCAGCAGCAGATCGCCCGTCTTCGCCAACTGGCCAAGGATGCGCATCTCGACCCCGATTTCGCGGAGAAATTCCTCAACTTCGTCGTCCGCGAAGTGATCCGCCACCACGAACAGATCGCCGCTGCCAACGGCGTGATGAAAACCGGCTGAAAATCTCAGTCAAACATATCAAACCAAATCAGAGCTTTAGGAGATAAAGAAATGGCACTGAAGATCAGACTGGCCCGTGCGGGCTCGAAGAAGCGTCCTTACTACCACGTCGTCGTCGCCGACGCCCGTTCGCCGCGCGACGGCCGGTTCATCGAGTCGCTCGGCTCGTGGAACCCGCTGCTGCCGAAGGACGGCGAGCGCGTCAAGGTCGATGCCGACCGCGTCAAGCATTGGCTGTCGCATGGCGCCCAGCCGACCGACCGCGTGCTGCGCTTCCTCGATGAGGCCGGCCTTGCCAAGCGCGACGCCCGCTCCAACCCGAAGAAGGCCGAGCCGGGCAAGAAGGCGCAGGAACGCGCCGCTTTGCTGAAGAAGGCTCAGGAAGACGCCGCCGCCGCCGTGGCGGCCGCTGCCGCGGCTCCCGCCGAGGCGGAAGCCGCTACTGCCGAATAAATATTGCTTCATCGCATCGACAAAACGGCGGGCCTGTGCCCGCCGTTTTGCTATTCCAGACTTCGCGTAGCCTGATCAGTAGCCGCTCGGGCAGCGGTCGACATAGACACGGCCGTGACGGTCTCGGTAGCGGCATTGGCCGCTTTCGCTGGCGTGCCCAATCAGGGCACCCGCAACGGCGCCAACCGCACCGCCGACGACTGCACCCTGGACCGGATCTCCGGCCACGGCTGCGCCGATCGCGGCACCACCAAGGCCGCCCACAGCAGCGCCTTTCTCTGTTTGCGAGCATGCGCCCAGGGCCGTCGCCAATACCAGAATGGTCAAGATTTTCTTCATTATCATTCCTCTCACACGCGGGTCGCCGTCTCGCCGCCAAGTGCTTAACTCGCAGCCGGCTAATTTGATCCGAGAGAGGATGAAGATAGCGACGCCGCTCGCTCAGGCGACTTCCGGCGAGCGGCTGTGTGCAATCGGATCATGCCTCGGTGTTGCGCTTCAGATTGGCGAGGCCGACCTCGAAATCCCGGCCGATCAGTGTGTCGAAATTCATGAACAGGCCCATCAGCTTGGCGATGAAGGGCCGGCTGCCGCGCATCGCCCAACTGACGGCGGTGTTCTCGCCCGATGGCGTCAAGGTGAAGTCGACACTGTTGTTGGCGCGGAACGGCTTCTCGAAATCGAGCTTGAGTGAAACCAGCGACGACGGCACCGAATTGACGATCTCCATGCGCCCTTTGCCGGCCTTGCCATTGCCTTCCCAGGCATAGACGGCGCTCTTGCCGCTTTGCGCGCCGGAGAGCGTGCGCTTCATGTCGGGGTCGAGTTTTTCATAAGGCGACCATGTCGGCCAGCGGCTGAAATCGTTGATCAGCGGGAAGATCGCTTCCGGCGAAGCCTTGATGGTGGCGGTGCGGGTGGTGACGAAGTCATTGGGCCGGGTTGCGGCATAGACGAGGACGGCGGCGATGATGACGACCAGGATGATGAGGATGGTGCTGAACATTTTTCTCTCCCTAAGCAGAAAAGTGTGAAGCGGTTTTCCCGGGAAAAGCGCATAGCGCTTTCCCTAGGGAATTGCGTCAAAACAGTGAAACTATCGGCTGAATGGGATCAGCTCGCGCACCCTGGGGTTGCGCAGATAGAGGCCACCCCACAGGATGATGCCGAGATAGACGCCGAACAGCGTGTGCGAGAACAGCGGATTGCCGATCCGCGCATTGGTGGCGATGGCCCCGCCCATATAGGCGGTGAGCAGGATGGCGCCGAACACCGAAGTGCGCGGCAAGGCGTAGAGCGCCGTTGCGGTCAGGCCTATGACGCCGAGCAAGCGCGCGACATTCGGATCTGCCGGCCAGCCCAGCGGCACCATCGTCTGGGTGACGATGTCGAGCGGCGGCAGCTTGATGGCGCCGTCGAAGATCATGAACAGGATGATGAGGCCGCTGAGCACGCGGCCGGTCCACAGGGCGCCGGACGAGACAAGCGCGGTTTCGGAAATGCTCATTGGTGGTCCCTCCTGATGGTTCGAACCCCTTTCGCCGGGGTCAAACCAAGGACGCGGCATGAGGCGGCAATCCTACAGGGGGCTGGGCTTTTTCGGTCCGTCCTTTGGCCGGCAGGCAAGCCGGACCGGATTTCAGGAGAAATAAAACTTCTCGGCCGGAAGCATTTTTGGCGGCGTTTCCCCCAGCGCCTCGAACACCGAGATTTCGCAAACGCGGCACAGGCCGTCGAGCGCGAGGTCGTTGGCTTCGGTGCCGAACGGGTCCTCGAGCTCCTCCGAAAGTGCGTCGAGGCCGAAGAAGGTGTAGGCGATCAGCGCCGTGAACAGCGGCGTCGCCCAGCCGGTGGTCGAGATCAGCCCGATCGGCAGAAGCAGGCAGACGATATAGGCCGTGCGGTGCACCAGCAGCGTATAGGCGAAAGGCAGGGGCGTACCGGCGATCCGCTCGCAGCCGGCCTGGATAGCTGACATCGACGCCAGCCTTTCATCGAGGATGCGGAAGCCGATCGGATCGACGTCGCCCGAGCGCCGCTGCGCATTGGCGCGGCGGCCCATGCGCCTAACCATCTCGTCGGCCGGATTGGCGAAATTTGCGACCGCCTCCGCCTCAGTGTCGATGAAGGCGCGGGCGTCCTTGATGCTGTCGATCTTGCGCAACTGGCCGCGCAGGAAGTGGCAGAAGGCCAGCGCCTCCATCAGCAAGGCGCGCTGTTCGGCCGGGTCGGGAATGAGACTGGTCGTGGCGCGCGCCAGATTGCGGATTTCGAAGACCAGCGCGCCCCACAGCTTACGCGCCTCCCACCAACGGTCATAGGCGGCGTTGTTGCGGAAGGACAGATAGATCGACAGCGTCACGCCGACCAGGCCGAACGGCGTGATGTTGAAGACGCCGAGATCGAGCTCGAACCATCGCGCCAGAGCCAGGATGACCGCCGAATAGATGGCGAACCCAAAAATCTGCGGCAGGATGCGCGGCACCACGGAGCCGCGCATGATGAAGAACAGCTGCAGGAAGTTTGGGCGCGGGCGAACGATCATGGACGGCCTTTCACGGACCGGCGTCGGCCCTCAGCTTCTGTATTGTGCGATGCGACAGGCCCGCAAGCCCAGCCGCCAGCGACATCGCCATGTCGTGCGCGTTGCGCCGGCTATCGGCATGTGCGGGTTGCGGATATTAGGGAGCCTGCTGACCATTCCCATTCAGGCGAGAGAAATGACCGGCGAGACCGATCTGAAGACATTGTTGGCATCCATGACGCCGGAATTGCTCGACGGCATCCATGTCTTCGCCACGCTGGCGCCGGGCATTTCCCCACCCGATGGCCTCGACCCGGTGATGGTGTTTCGCGAGCGCGAGGGCACGACGCTGATCGTGACGGAGGACGCGGCAAAGACAGCCGGGCTGGCCGCCTCGTTTCGCTGCCGGATGATCACGCTGAACATCCACTCATCGCTGGAAGCCGTCGGCTTCCTCGCCGCCATCACCACGCGCCTCGCCGCCGCCGGCATGGGCGTCAATCCGGTCTCGGCGTTTTATCACGATCATCTGTTCGTTCCGGCGGAGCGGGCGGAGGAGGCGTTGGGGCTGCTGCGCCAGCTCGCCAAGGACAGCGCTGGCTGAAATTAGAGTCTGCGGACATACAAGATATCAGGCAGACCTTCCTCGTTGGTCGTGCCGTCGCCGAACGCTTCCGCGCGAAAGCCATGGCGCTCGTAGAAGCGCCGGGCTCCGGTGTTGGATTGGAAGCAGTGCAGTTTCGCGACCGGCAGGGCAGCGGTGGCGTCGATCAGCAACCGGCTGCCGATGCCTTGTCCTGTCCAGGTCGGGTCGAGATAGAGTTGTTCCACCCATTCGTCGCTGACGGCGATGAAACCGATGATCTGCTCGCCCGCTTCGGCGACTGTCGCCTGCTGCCGTGGCAGCACGATATCGCGGATGAAAAGAGGTCTTCGACCGGCGTGTGGATGACCGGCATCCAGTCGAAGGAAGCAAGTGCTGCCCGCATGATTTTTGCAATGGGAGCAGCGTCCGAGCCGATGGCCGGACGCAGAGTGACAGGCCGAGTACCGTTCATAAGTAAGCTCAATCTGAGGGGCAGGTGCGCGCTTTCCCTTCTCCCCTTGTGGGAGAAGGTGGCCTCACGAAGTGAGGTCGGATGAGGGGTGTTCCAGCTTGGCAATGACGGCACTCCGTCACGCACCCCTCAACCGTCTCGGCGCTGCGCGCCGATCCACCTTCTCCCACAGGGGGAGAAGGAAAGGGCGCCATAAGCCCGCGACTGCGGGCCGCCGGTCGTCCGGCGCCCTCGCGGAGGGCCCGCCGCGGCAGCGGCGATACCGCCCGTGAGCGAAAGCTAAACCGCCGTCAGGCCGCCTTCTTCTTCGGCTGGATCAGGCCGCGCTCGACCAGGAGCTCGGCGATCTGCACGGCGTTCAGCGCCGCGCCCTTGCGCAGATTGTCGGAGACGACCCACATCGACAGGCCGTTGTCGACGGTCGAATCCTCGCGGATGCGCGAGATGAAGGTGGCATCCTCGCCGGCCGATTCCAGCGGCGTGATGTAGCCGCCGTCCTCGCGCTTGTCCAAGACCTGGCAGCCGGGCGCGTCGCGCAGGATATCGCGTGCCTCGTCGGCGGTGATCGGCTTCTCGAACTCGATGTTGACCGCTTCCGAATGGCCGATGAACACCGGCACGCGCACGCAGGTCGCCGTCAGCTTGATCTTGGGATCGAGCATCTTCTTGGTCTCGGCGACCATCTTCCACTCTTCCTTGGTGAAGCCATCGTCGAGGAAGACGTCGATATGCGGAATGACGTTGAAGGCGATGCGCTTGGTGAACTTCTTGACGTCGACCTGGTCGGCGACGAACACCGCGCGGGTCTGCGTGAACAGCTCGTCCATGCCTTCCTTGCCGGCGCCCGACACCGACTGGTAGGTGGCGACGACGACGCGCTTGATGGTGGCGAAGTCATGCAGCGGCTTCAGCGCCACCACCAGCTGCGCCGTCGAGCAGTTCGGGTTGGCGATGATGTTCTTGCGCGTGAACAGCGAGATCGCGTCCGGGTTCACTTCCGGCACGATCAGCGGCACGTCCTGGTCGTAGCGGAAGGCCGACGAATTATCGATGACGACGCAGCCCTGCTTGCCGATCTTCGGCGACCATTCCTTGGAGACGTTGCCGCCTGCCGACATGATGCAGATGTCGGTGTCGGAAAAATCATACTGGTCGAGCGTCCTGACCTTCAGCGTGCGGTCGCCGAACGACACTTCCGTGCCCTGGCTGCGCCGCGACGCCAGCGCCACGACTTCGCTTACCGGAAAGCCGCGCTCTTCCAGTATGTTGAGCATTTCCCGGCCCACATTTCCCGTGGCGCCGACGACTGCAACCTTGAAACTCATAAAGATCTCCTGTCCCTCTCCGCTTGGTTTGTTGGAGAAAACCCGCCGGCCAATGCGGGTTCCGTCCCCCGGGCCGAACCCGGGAGAGGGTGGTTAGGCCAAGGGAATCACACCGTTTTGGTGGTGGTTTTGGTGGTGGTTTTGGCCATGGTTTTGCTGGAACGGACGGACACGTCTAAGCGCCCGGCCCAATGCTTTACATTGTGGCTGGGGGCGTCGAATGCAAGAAGAGCCATCAAAAGGCCGCGCATCGAAAAACGATCCCGTTCGAAGCGGGCTTTTACGCGGTTTGCGGCAGGAGTCAATTGGCGGCCTCTCTTCCTTCTCCCCTTGCGGGAGAAGGTGGCCTCGCGAAGCGAGGCCGGATGAGGGGTGCTCCAGCTTGGCGCCGACGGCACTCCGTCACCCACCCCTCAACCGTCTCGGCGCTGCGCGCCGATCCACCTTCTCCCACAAGGGGAGAAGGAAGAACCGGTGCGGCTCTCCCTGTACAAGAGCGACGCCAAGAAGTACGAACGGCCAAGATTGTTTGGCTGGCGCGGCGCCGGCCCCGGCTCGTGCTCCATGATGAGCGCAGACCCCTGAATTCCGAAAGAGCGAGATGTCCAACTTTGAAGGTATCGTCCCGGCGCTGGCACAGGCGCTGGAAAAACGCGGCTATTCCGAACTGACGCCGGTGCAGAAGGCCGTGCTGGAGCTTGGCCAGGCCGATGCGCTGGTCTCGGCGCAGACCGGTTCGGGCAAGACCGTGGCCTTCGGCCTTGCCATGGCGCCGACGCTGCTCGACGGCGCCGAGCGCTTTGGCGCGGCCACGGCACCACTGGCGCTGGCGGTGGCGCCGACGCGCGAGCTGGCGCTGCAGGTGACGCGTGAACTGGAATGGCTCTACGAGCCGACCGGCGCCACCGTGGCGTCCTGCGTCGGCGGCATGGACATGCGCACCGAGCGCCGCGCGCTGGAGCGCGGCGCCCATATCGTCGTCGGCACGCCCGGCCGCCTTCGCGACCACATCACACGGCAATCGCTCGACATGTCGGCGCTCAGGGCCGTGGTGCTCGACGAGGCCGACGAGATGCTCGATCTCGGTTTTCGCGAAGACCTTGAATTCATCCTCGACGCCGCCCCGGCCGAACGCCGCACGCTGATGTTCTCGGCCACTGTGCCGCGTTCGATCGCCACGCTGGCCCAGGGCTATCAGCGCGATGCCGTCCGCATCTCGGCCGCCGGCGAGGAAAAGCAGCATCTCGACATCGAATACCGGGCGCTCAGCGTCGTCCAGGCCGACCGCGAGAACGCCATCATCAACGTGCTGCGTTTCTATGAGGCGAAGAACGCGCTGGTGTTCTGCAACACGCGCGCCGCCGTCAACCATCTCACCGCGCGTTTCAACAACCGCAATTTTTCCGTCGTCGCGCTGTCGGGCGAGCTCAGCCAGAACGAACGCAGCCACGCCCTGCAGGCAATGCGCGACGGCCGCGCGAAAGTCTGCATCGCCACCGACGTCGCCGCACGCGGCATCGACCTGCCCAATCTCGAACTGGTCATCCACGCCGACCTGCCGACCAATCCGGAAACGCTGTTGCACCGCAGCGGCCGCACCGGACGCGCCGGGCGCAAGGGCGTCAGCGCGCTGATCGTGCCGGGCAGCGCCCGCAGGCGCACCGAACGGCTGCTGCAGAATGCCGGCCTCAAGGCAACCTGGGCAAGTCCGCCCTCGGCCGACGACGTGATCCGCCGCGACGACGAGCGCATCCTCGCCGACCCGGCTTTCGGCGAGCCGGTGAAGGACGATGAGCGCACCTTCATCGACGCGCTTCTCGCCAAGCATGGCGCCGAGCAGGTGGCCGCGGCCTTCGTGCGCCAATGCCGCGCCAGCCGCTCGGCGCCCGAGGATCTGATGGACGTCGCGCCGTTCGCGCCTTCGCGTGAAAGGCCGGCGGGCGACAAATTCGCGCCGCGCGACGAGGCGCCGAGCCGCCGTGACGATTTCGGCGCCAGCGTCTGGTTCTCGCTGTCGGTCGGCCGCCGGCAGAATGCTGAGCCACGCTGGCTGATCCCGATGCTGTGCCGCACCGGCAGCATCTCGAAGCGCGAGATCGGCGCCATCAAGATGCAACCGGAAGAAACCTTCGTGCAGATCGCCGCGGACTGGGCCGAGCGTTTTCTCACCGCCATCGGTCCCGACCGCAAATTGCAGGGCAACATCGTGGTGAAGCGGCTGGACGACACGCCGGACCTGTCGCGGGCCGGCTATCAGCCGCCGAGCCCCGACAAGAAGCCGCATCGCGGCAAGGCGCCGTTCGACCCGAGCGCGCCGAAGCGCAAATTCGAAAAGCGTGCACCGGCTTCAGCCGACCAGCGCCCGGCAGCCGCGCATGAGGCAAAGCCGTGGGCGAAAAAGCCGGGTAAGCCGAAATTCGACAATGCCGGCCCGCCAAAGCACAAGAAGGCGAAGCGGCCCTCGTAAGATCTACAAGCGTCGGGACGCGCTCGCCTGCAAGCCGGCCTTGATGGCGGCCCAGCTTGCCGATGCCGGTGTCGGTCGGTGGTTTTGGGCGATGCGCTCCACCAGCGAGGAGCGCCAGGCATGGTCGTCGGCCATCTTGCGGATCGCGGCGTACCAACCCTGCTGGTCTTCGGAACCGATCGCCGGCATCAGCCCGCCGCTCGCCTCGATCAGCGACGGTGTGGTCGAGACGATGACCGGAACGCCGAAATCGAGACATTCCGAGGCGCCGTAGCCCCACCCCTCTATATGCGAGGGAAAGACGCCGAACGTGGCGCTGCGGTAATATTGGATGAGCTGCTCGTCGCTGACCAGTCCGGTGAATGTGACCGACTGGAGCAGCTCGGGATGCGCCTTCAGATAGGCGCGCAGCGGCTCGATCATCCAGCCCCAGCGTCCGGCGCAGACAAGCCTCGGCAGCTTAACGCCTTCCTCCCTTGCCTGCTGCCAGATCCGTGCCAAGAGGATGTGGTTCTTGCGCACTTCGATGGTCGAGCAGTAGAGCACGAACGGCTCGGCGGCCTCGATGCGCGAGGTCTTGCCCATGCGCGATGCCGTCTCGTGCAGGATGGATGGCATCGGAAAGCGATACACCACCGGTGCGGCGATGCCCGCCTTGCGCATATGTTCGGTCAGCGTCGCGCCGACCTCGTCGGAGGCGCAGAACGCCGGGGCACCGCTGCGCACGAGCTGCTCGAGATAGGAGCCGAAGCGGCGCTCGCTGGTGCTCGAGCCGAGCAGGTCAGGGCGCAATGCCGGGATGATATCGTGGCACAGGAAGGCAAGCTTGCCGGCGGCGCCAGAAACGGCGGACCGGTCCTCCTGCGTCAGGATGTGATGACTGATCAATACAAGGCCGGGTTCCGTCTCGGGGGCCTGGCTCGGAGCGTCCTGGCGTAAACCCGACCGGATCCTCGCCCGCTGGTACAGACGATAGGCGCGGATCAACAGCCGCGTCGCCTGGTAAGTGGTCCCCTTGCCGCCGTTGGTCACCGTCTTGGCCAGGTGGCTGTCCGTCTCAGGCCTGTCCCAAGGCTGCTGCCGTACCGCCTCGAAGGCCTGCGACAGCGCCGCGCGCTTTCCCGGCCATGGTTTGACACGATGCGGGGAAATCTCGCCCGCCGCGACATGGTCCAGTTCATAGGGAGCAAGCGGCCGGAACCGGCCTTCCCAGGGCCTGAACGCCACCACCTGCACAGCCGGGTCGGGATCCACCAACGCCGCGTTGACGAGAAAGCTTTCCACCCGCGGAATGCCCGCCAGGCCCTTGCCGGGCGGCCAGAACATCAGGCCGGTGGCGTCGATGGCTAGTGTAGGAGGATTGACAACCTGCCCGCCCTCGGTCGCGGCGCTGGCATCAGAATGCTCGACTGTCATTGTCTGCCTTGGCGAAGACGGCTGCACGTGAACCTTATGCTTGATTTGCCGCTGATATGGTAGCCACGGCGCGGGGCCTTGCCCGCAGGCTCGGCCTTGTGCCACACCTTTGCAGGGACGTGGCGATAAAGGGGGCGGGTGATGCGCGGCGAAGTGCTCCACTATGACGAGGACCAGGGTTTCGGCTTCATCACCGGAGCCGACGGCAACCGCTACACCTTCACCCGCGAGAACCTTCGCCGGCAAACTACGATGCCCAAAGGGACGGCGGTCGAATTCCAGGCGGGCGGCGGCCAGGCGCGCGACGTTTTTCCGATCGCCGCCCAGGCCGCAAGTCCGGCCGCCGACGCCGCCACCAGCGCCGCACCGGCGCAAGCCGGCCCCGCACCTGCGTCCGGCGCAGCGCAGGCACAGAATTTCGGCCGGGCCGCCGAGCCGGCCGAGCCTACCGATCTCTGGGGTTACTTCTGGCGCGGCGTGACGCAGAACTACTTCAATTTCGCCGGCCGCGCCCGGCGCAAGGAATATTGGGGCTATTGCCTGTTCTGGACGATCGCGTTGCTGGTGATCATCGGCGTCGGCGTTTTCACCGATGCCGAGATCGGCAATTTCGACAGTTCTGAGGTGCCGGCGATGACGGTCGGGCTTTTCGGCATGTTCCTGCTGGCCACCTTCCTGCCCAGCCTGGGCATGATCGTGCGCCGCCTGCACGACCTCGGCCTGACCGGCTGGCTCTGCCTGCTCATCCTGATCCCGACCTTCGGCAGCCTGATCATCCTGGTCTTCGCACTGATCCCGACACAGGGACGCGAAAACCAGTGGGGGCCGGTGCTGGCGGGGGTCAGGGTTTAGCGACGTCGGCGGCATGCCGTTCGGAACTGCATAAAAACAATGAGTTGATACCATCCAGGCGGAGCAGCAAGATTCCTATTGCAATTTAGTCTGTGCACAGATAATCTGTGCGCAGATCGAATAATCGGTCGACCAGGATGAATGGAGCCAAGACAATGTGGAGCAATGAATACACCGCGATTTCCTCGCTTCCCGCAGCCGCCATCTGGAATGCGCTGAAGGCCTTGCATGAAGGTCGCCTGACCTATGAAGGGTCCGACACTTTCGTGCTGCATGGCCCGTTCGCCAAGGGCACCCGTGTTTCGGTGACGCCGGTCGGGCAAGACACGTTTGAATCGACCATCGTCGATCTCGTCGATAACGTCACCTATGCCGACGAGACCACGTTCGGCGACACGAAATTGCTGTTCAGGCATACGCTGGTCCCCGTCGAAGGCGGCACGCAGGTGACGCACCGGCTGGAAATTTCCGGCCCCTCGGCAGCCGAGGTCGGACCCGAACTCGGCCCGCAGATCAGCGGCGATTTCGACGTGTCGATGGCTAAATTGTTCGAGCAGGCGAAGGAGTTGGCGAACGGTGGCTGATGGACAGGATTTGAAGACGCGTTTCAACGGACCTTCGGAGAGCCCCGGCTTGTTGCTTTGGCGAACCACCATGCGCTGGCAGCGCGTCATGACGGCGGCATTGGCGCCGCTCGACCTGACGCATGTCCAGTTCGTGCTGCTGGCCTCGGCCATGTGGCTCGGCCGCAATGGCGAGCCGCCCAACCAGGTGCAACTCGCCGCCCAGGCCGGCACCGAGGTGAAGATGACCTCGGATGTCGTTGCCCGGCTCGAGGCCAAGGGGCTGATCGCACGGGAGGCCGACCCCGGGGATTCCCGCGCCAAGGTGATCCGCGTCACCCCGACAGGGGCGGCCGCCGCACAGCGCGCCATCGTCGCCGTCGAGGCCGCCGACGCGGCCTTTTTCGAACCGGTGGACGAAGCGCAACTGGTCGGCCTACTGCGGCAGCTGGCCGGCGAGATACGCTGAGCGGGCCGCCCTGGAACTATCCCAGGAACTTGGCGATGATCGCGTCGCCCATTTCGACCGTACCGACCTCGGTCATGCCCGCGGACAAAATATCCTTGGTGCGCAGGCCCTGGTCGAGCACGGCGGCGATGGCGCCTTCGAGCCTGTCGGCTTCATCGACCATGCCGAAGGAATAACGCAGGCACATGGCGAAGGAAGCGATCATGGCGATCGGGTTGGCGATGCCCTTGCCGGCAATATCGGGCGCCGAGCCGTGCACCGGCTCGTAGAGCGCCTTGCGCTTCTTGGTCTTGACGTCGGGCGCGCCGAGCGAGGCCGACGGCAGCATGCCGATCGAGCCGGTCAGCATGGCAGCGATATCGGACAGCATGTCGCCGAACAGATTGTCGGTGACGATGACGTCGAACTGCTTTGGCCAGCGCACCAGCTGCATGCCGCCGGCATCGGCCAGCATGTGGTCGAGCTTGACGTCGGAATAGCGCGCCTTGTGGGTCTGGGTGACGACCTCGTTCCACAGCACGCCCGACTTCATGACGTTGCGCTTTTCCATCGAGGTGACGTGGTTCTTGCGGGTGCGCGCGAGCTCGAAGGCGACGCCTGAAATGCGCTCGATCTCGAACGTGTCGTAGACCTGAGTGTCGATGCCGCGCTTCTGGCCGTTGCCGAGATCGATGATCTGCTTGGGCTCGCCGAAATAGACGCCGCCGGTCAATTCGCGCACGATGAGGATGTCGAGGCCTTCGACCACCTCCTGCTTGAGCGAGGAGGACGCCGCCAGTGCCGGATAGCAGATCGCCGGGCGCAGATTGGCGAACAGCTCCATGTCCTTGCGCAGCCGCAGCAGGCCGGCCTCGGGGCGCATCTCGTAAGGCACCGCATCCCATTTCGGCCCGCCGACGGCGCCGAACAGCACCGCGTCCGCCGCCATCGCCTTGGCCATGTCGGCATCGGAAATCGCCGCACCATGCGCATCATAAGCACAGCCACCGACCAGGCCCTCATCGGTGGCGAAGCCGCTGCCGAGCTTTTCGTTCATGGCCGATATCAGCTTCTTGACCTCGGCCATGGCCTCGGGGCCGATGCCGTCGCCGGGGAGCAGGAAAAGATGCTTCGTTGCCATGGAGAAAACCGTCCTGGAAAGATTTGAACCGCGGCCTTGCTAAACGCCAAGCGCTTGCGGCGCAAGCCTGCGCTTGAGAAGCGCATTCACCGATGCGAGAGAATGTTGACCAGCCGGCCCAGCGGATCGCGCACATAGAAGCGCCGCACCCCCCATGGCTCATCAGCCGGGCCGTATTCGATGGCGAAGCCGGCGGCCTTCATGCCTTCGAGTGCTGCCTCGACATCGTCGACCTCGATCGAGAGATCCGGCACCGGCGTGCCGGAGCCGCCTTGCGCCATGAAAGAGACCTGCACCTGCATCTGTTCCCCGGAACCGTAGGTGGCGATCCAGCCCTGATCCATCAGCACGTCGAGGCCCAGCACGTCATGGTAGAAGCGTCTCGCCGCTGCCGCATCCTGCGTCTCGATATTGGCCACGATGCGCCGGACCTTCATGGCCTTGCTCAGCCTCCCGCAGCCGAGCGCCGCAGCGCCGTGACTTCGATCTCGATCTTCATTTCCGGCTTGTTGAGCTGGCAGACGATCATCGTCGCCGCCGGCCTGATGTCGCCGAATGTCTCGCCGAGGATCGGGAAGACCACATCCACGAAGGCCTGGTCGGTGATGTAGTAATGCGCCCGCACCACGTCGACCATGTCGAAGCCGCCATCGGCCAGCGCCTTGCCGATCGTCGCCAGGCAATTGCGCGTCTGCGCCTCGACCGTCTCCGGCATCGTCATCGTCGCGTAGTCGTAACCGGTCGTGCCGGACACGAAACACCAGTCGCCCTGCACCACCGCGCGCGAATAGCCGGCGGTCTTTTCGAAGGGCGAACCGGTGGAGATCAGTTTGCGCATGAGGGCCTCGCAGTTGTTTCGGCCATTCTGAAACGCGCGAACGATCCCGTCGTGAGCCAGGGAGCATAGACTGGCGGTGCAAGACTTTGATGTTGGCGGGACAGCACCCCCCTCTGGCCTGCCGGCCATCTCCCCCACTTGGGGGGAGATCGGACATCCCGCCGGCTTTCGCCAATCTCATATGTTGAAGAATGTGCAGAGCGCCCGAAACAGCCAATCTCCCCCCTCGTGGGGGAGATGTCCGGCAGGATAGAGGGGGGCGCGAAGGATCGCGGCCTCGCGGAAGGGGCTTAGGCTAATTCCCCGCCCCCTGCGCGTCGTCGAGCGCCTTCTTGATATCCGCCGGCCAGTCCTTCACCGGCGGCCAGGCCTGCGGCTCGCCATTGTCGCCGCGGCGGGCGAAGTAGAGCTTGTGCTTGGCCGGGTCGACCGCCATGAAGCCGTCATTGCCGCCGCAGTCATGTGGCACGCAGCCGCTGGCGTAGAAGGCGCCGGAAGCGGTCTTTTCCGTGCCGCCGCCGACCAGCAGGCTAGTCGCCATGTCGGGCATGTCCTTGCCGAGCAGTTTTCCGGCTTCCTTGTAGACCGCCTCGTTGTGGAAGGCGTCGATGATGTTGTCGTATTTCGACGGGTCGATGTCTTTCCAGTCGGTCCCGGGTTCCGGCATATAGGTCAGATTGCCGGAGGTGGTCAGCCCACCCGTCGGCGACCATTGCAGCGCCGGCTTCTCATCGCCCGGCAGCAGATAGGGCACGAAATAGATGGCGTCGTCGGCGATAGCGGCCGGCGGCGCGCCGCATTCGTCCTGCTCGACCGTGGTGGTCTGGATCGCGCCGTCTTTCGGCTTCCACACGATGACCTTGGCCGGGCCGCATTGGTTGCCGCCGTCGCCGACGTCGACCAGCGCGACGTTGACGTCGCCGATCTTGACCACCTTGTCGAAAAAGACGTCGTAGTTGCTGGCCAGTTGCTTGCCGTCATAGGACAGCACCTTCTCGCCATCCTGCTCCGGCTGCGTGATGGTCAGCTGGCCGCCCTCGAACGCTATCGGCCCCTGATTGCCGTCGGCGGAGGCAGTGTCGCTGCCGGCCTCCTGATCCTGCGCACCCTGGTCGGTCGCTCCTTGGCCAGCCGCCGGCTGGTCGGCCGGCTTCTGGGCTGCTGCGGGTGTCTGCTGGGCGGCAGGCGTTTGCGTCTGTGCAAATGTGCTCGCGACGGGCACCAGCAACAAGGCCAGCCCGCAAACCCCAGCAAGAAGCGAACGTGCCATGACTGTCCCTCCTTCAGTCGCCACGAGCCCGGCCTGAAAGAGCCGGGCCTATCCGTCAGACGGTGCCGTTCAGGCCCAGGGGCGCTGTTCGGCGTTCTTCTTCTCGAATGAGGCGATGGCGCCGGCCTTCTCCATGGTCAGGCCGATATCGTCGAGCCCGTTGAGCATGCAGTGCCGCTTGAAGTCGTCGAGGTCGAACTTGACCACGCCGCCATCCGGCCCGCGGATTTCCTTGGCTTCGAGGTCGATCGACAAAGTGGCGTTGGAGCCGCGCGAGGCGTCATCCATCAGCTTCTCCAGATCCTCGGGGCTGACGGTGATCGGCAGCACGCCGTTCTTGAAGCAGTTGTTGTAGAAGATGTCGGCGAACGAGGTCGAGATGATGCAGCGGATGCCGAAATCGAGCAGCGCCCACGGCGCGTGCTCTCGGCTCGAGCCGCAGCCGAAATTGTCGCCGGCGACGAGGATCTGTGCCTTGCGGTAGGCCGGCTTGTTGAGCACGAAATCCGGGTTTTCTGAACCGTCGTCCTTGTAGCGCATCTCGGCGAACAGGCCGGTGCCGAGCCCGGTGCGCTTGATCGTCTTGAGATAATCCTTGGGGATGATCATGTCGGTGTCGACATTGACGATCGGCATCGGAGCGGCGACGCCGGTGAGCTTGGTGAATTTTTCCATGGCTTTGGCCCGTGTTTTCGTTGCGGGGGATTTGCTGAAGCTCCGTTTACACAAAGCCGAGGGCAAATAAAAGGCAACTGTTCGTGCGCGCTGGCACAAGGGCACTACGCGAAAGCGGCTTCGAATTCGCGGGCTGATGGTGCACTCTTGCTGGCATGGCTGAAAACTCCCACATTCTCTACGCCCGCGAGACCGCGCTCGGCATCGCCGAATTCCGCAAGGTGCTGGTGGAATCCGGTCTCGGCGAGACACGGCCTGTCGATGATCCCGCCAGGCTGCAGGCGATGCTTTCCGGCGCCAATCTTGTCCTGACCGCCCGTCTCGACATCGAGGGCAAACCGCTGATCGGCGTGGCGCGCGCCGTCACCGACTTTGCCTGGGTCTGTTACATATCCGAGCTCGCCGTCTCCCAATCGGCGCAAGGGCTCGGCATCGGCAAGGGCTTGATGGACGAGGCCCGGCGGCAGCTTGGGCCGTCGGTCGCCATCAGCCTGATCTCCATGCCTGATGCCGTCGGCTTCTACGAGCGCATCGGCATGAAGCGCATGGCCGACGCCTTCTGGTTCTCCCGCAAAAGCTGATTTTTTCTCCTGGCCGCGTCAGGTGGCGCGGTCTTGCCGCTTGACATGCAACCAAATGGTTGCATATTAAAGCCATGAGCATGGATGACGTCTTTCGCGCCCTGGCCGACCCGACGCGCCGGCAATTGCTGGACAACCTCCATGCCCGGAACGGGCAGACGCTGAACGCGCTTTGCGCGGAGATGGACATGACGCGCCAGGCGGTGACCAAGCACCTGGCGATCCTGGAGGAAGCCAACCTCGTCACCACGCTCCGCAAGGGACGCGAGAAGCAGCACTACCTCAACCCGGTTCCGATCAACGAGATCGCCGAGCGCTGGATCGGCAAGTTCGAGCGCCATCGGCTGGATGCATTGAGTGATCTGAAGAAACGCCTCGAAAGGGAAGACTGATGAGCAACAGCTTCGTTTACGTGACCTACATCCGCACCACGGCCGAAAAACTCTGGGAGGCGCTGACCGACCCGGAATTCAACCGGCAGTTCTTCCTCTGCTCCTATCAGGAGAGCGAGTGGAAGGTCGGCTCCAGCTGGAAACTGATCTTCCCCGACGGCCGCGTCGCCGACTCGGGCGAGATCCTCGAGATCGACCCGCCGCGACGCCTGGTCATCAAGTGGCGCAATGAATGGATGCCGGAGATCAAGGAAGACGGCTACACGCGCTGCACCTTCGCCATCGAACAGGACGGCGAGTTGATGAAGCTTGCCGTCACCCACGAGGCCGACGGGCCGCACCGGCTGATCCCGAATGTCAGCAAGGGCTGGCCGCTGGTGCTGGCGAGTCTCAAGAGCCTGCTCGAGACCGGCAAGGGTTTCGAGCGCCCGCCGTCGAAAGGGTGAAAGGCTCGTTTCGATACCGAAACAAGTTTTTGATCGGAGGCGTCGATGATGCACGTTCGCAATGTGCAGAGCATGACCAATGGCGAGACGATCATGGCATCCGCCGAGATCGAAGCGCCTGCGGAACGCATCTTCAAGGCGTTGGTCAGCAACGAGGTCGAGCAATGGTGGGGGTCCTCCGACACCTACCGGATGGCCGACTGGTCGGCCGACCTCCGCGTCGGCGGCCGCTGGACCGTTGTCGTCCGCACGGCCGACGGCAGGGACCTGCCGGCCGGCGGCGAATTCCTCGAGATCGAAGCGCCGCGCCGGATCGTGCAGACGCGGGCCTATGTTTCGGACCATCCGACGCTTGGCCGGCGGCAAACCACGGTCGCCTGGCTGCTGCAGCCGACCGCCACCGGCACGCGCCTCACCATCTGCCATGGCGGCTTTGCCGGGCTAAGCGATGCGGCGGCCGAGCATGCCGAGGGCTGGGGCCGGGTGCTGGTCTGGCTGCAGGACTATGTCGCGGCTGGGAGGCTGGCGGCGGCTTAGACGCCTCTTCCTTCTCCCCTTGTGGGCCTGTTGCGTAATTCGCTGGTTGTGATTCTCTGAGAGGGAGCTCGGAGGAATCGCGATGGCGGTGAAGCAGACTGGACAGTTGAGCTTGGCGGAGGCCTTTCTGGGCCACAAGCTGACGGGGGGTTCTTCGCCACTCGACCGTCTGTCGGGTCTGGTGAAGTGGTACCGGTTCGAGAAGCTGCTTAATGCGCTGCGCGATGGTGGACCGGGTCGAGCTGCCTGGCCGCCGCTGGTGTTGTTCAAGGCACTGTTGCTGCAATCGCTCTACGGACTGTCGGATCGCGAGTTAGAGGAAGCGCTGGGCGATCGGCTGTCGTTCCGGCGCTTTGCTGGGCTGGGGCTGGACGATACAATCCCCGACCACACGGTGCTGTCGCGTTTTCGCAATCTGCTTGTCAGCGAAGGGCTGATGGAGAAGCTGTTTGGCGAACTGGACCGGCAGTTGGAGAAGGCCGGCGTGATCCTGAAGCGCGGTACGATGCTGGATGCCACGCTGATTGATGCGGTCTCGACGCCGCCGACACCCGAGCGGCCGTCGCAGGATACGGACGCCCGCGTCACAGCACGCAAGGGCAAGAGCGGCCTTACCTTCGGCTACAAGGCTCATGTCGGGGTGGATGAAGGCTCTGGCCTGATCCGCACGGTGATCACGACACCGGCCAACGTCAACGACACGGTCGTGGCTGATCACTTGATCTGCGGTGATGAGAAGACGGTATGGGCAGACGCAGCCTATGACACCCATGCCCGCCGTGCTCGGCTCAGGGCGGCCGGCAAGAAGGTGCGCATTGCACGGCGCCCCAACAAGCATCATGCGCTGCCGCCGCGGCTCAAGCACTACAATCGCCTGATCGCCAGACGGCGAGCAGCGGTGGAGACCACCTTCGCCACGCTCAAGAACCGCATGAAGCTGACCACGATCCGCTACATCGGGTTGGCCAAGGCTGCTGGTCAGGTGACAATGGCGGCCATCGCTTTCAACATGCGCCGATGGGCCGCCATCACGGGATAGGTGCGTCCACAATCCGGCCAGCCAAGGCCGAACCGCCACCTCAAACATCGAAACCAGACCTCAACCCCTAAGAACCAGCAATAGCCCGCTGATCCTGTTCCCCCGCCGTTCCTCCCAGTAACTGCGCAACAGGCCCACAAGGGGAGAAGGAAGAGCGACCGCCGCTCAGGGCGTCCGAATGAACTCCGCGAAGGCCGTGAGCGCATTGCGCATCGCCAACACGTTTCCCGGCTCAGCCAAAATAGCCTCCACCTCCGGCGGCCTCTTGCCGAGCAGGGCAATTTCCAGCCCGTCCTCATACATCGCAAACGACATCGTCCGCATGATCTCGGCCAGCGCGGCGCGGGCATAGAGCGAGCGCGGCGAGGCGTGCACTGGCATGGCGGGCTTGGCGACGGCGGCGTCGCGCGAGACCAGCCAGTCGAGTGCATTCTTCAGCCCGCCCGGCACACCATGGGCATATTCGGGACAGGAGACGATGATGCCGTCGGCGGCGGTGACGGCGTCGATCAGGTCGGCTGCTTCGCGCGGCGTGCGCTCGCCCTCGTCGTCGGGGTTGAAGATCGGCAGGCGGCCGAGCCCGTCATAGACGGTGACGCGGCAGCCTGCCGGCGCGTTGCGCGCCAGTGCTGCGACCAGGGCCGAATTGGTGGAGGCCGCGCGCAGGCTGCCGGAGATGGCGAGGATGTTCAGCAAGGTGGGTGAAGCCAGTTCGGACGAATCGCGTCCGCAAAAGCCTACCACATGGTCTGCTTGTAATCGTCGTCGAGCCAGCGATCGGTCGCCTCGACGGAATCGGCGAGCGCCAGTTGGTCGCGCAGGATCTGGCCGAGTGTCGGCAGCGTCGCGCGGTCGTACCAGGTGTCCGGCTTCCACAGATCGGAGCGCATGAAGGCCTTGGCGCAATGCATGTAGGCGGCCTTGACCGTAACCACGACGACGCTCTGCGGCTCCTTGCCGTCGACGGCGAGGCGCTCGCGCAAACCGGCGTCGACGGTGATGCGGGCATCGCCGTTGACGCGCAGCGTCTCGTTCATGCCGGGGATCAGGAAGAGCAGCCCGACCGAAGGATTGCGCAGGATGTTCTCCAGCGTATCCAGCCGGTTGTTGCCGGGCCGGTCGGGGATGGCGATGGTCCTGTCGTCGAGAATGGCGGCGAAACCGGGCTTGTCGCCTTTAGGCGTCACGTCGGCATTGCCTTCGCCGTCTGATGAGCCGATCAGCACGAAGGGGCTCTTGCCGATGAAGGAGCGGCAATGGCCGTCAAGCGCCTTCAATTCCTTGCGGATCGAACCGTCGGTGGGCCGGGGCGTCTTGTAGATCGTCCGCAATTCCTCGCGCGTGGTGATGAAGTCCATCTCGCCCCTCTTCATCTGACGCAATCCCAGACGGAAACCGCTGGCTACTTTTTCTGGAATTGCTCTATTCGCCGGCCTGCTCTTCCTCGGGTTTTTCCTCAAGCGAGTGACGCATAATCAGCGGCATCTGGCTGAAGGTGAACAGCAAGGTGATGGGAACTGTGCCCCAGAACTTGAAATAAACCCAGGTCTCTTCCGAAAAATTGCGCCACACCACCTCGTTGAGCACGGCCAGGAATAGGAAGAACAGCCCCCACCGAAAACTCAGCTTGCGCCAGCCCTCGGCATCAAGCTGGAAGGCGGAATCAAGGACATAGCCGAGCAGCGACCTGCCGAAGGCGAGCCCCCCGAGCAGCGTGACGCCGAACAACGTGTTGATGATGGTCGGCTTCATGAAGGCGAAGGTCTTGTCTTGCAGGTAGAGCGCCAGCGCGCCGAACCCGAAAACGACGATCGCCGACACCAGCGGCATGAGCGGCAGGCTGCGCGTCAGCGCCCAGGACGCGCTAAGCGACAGTGCCGTCGCGACCATGAAAAATGCGGTGGCGATCAGGATTGGCTCGCCGAGATGGGTCAGGATCGGGAACTTTTCGGCCAGCCATTCACCGCGGATCGTGGTGAAGAAGAACACCAGGCCGGGCCCAAGCTCAAGCAGCAGCTTCAAGCCGGGGTTGATCGGCCTGCGGCGTGGGTCTGACGGGTCGCGTTCGAGGATGTTCATAAAAGTCCTTCTTGCGCATGATCTGGCCGAAAACTAGGCCGTTTCAAGAGATCATGTCTTGTTTCAAGCCACTCCAGCGATCGCCCTGGCGAATTCGCTTGCGGAGAAAGGTTCGAGGTCGTCGACCTGTTCGCCGACGCCGATGAAATAGACCGGCAATTTGTGCTTTGCCGCGATCGCCACCAGAATACCGCCGCGCGCCGTGCCGTCCAGCTTGGTCATCACCAGGCCGTTGACGCCGGCGATGTTGCGGAAGATTTCGACCTGGTTGAGCGCGTTCTGGCCGGTGGTGGCGTCGACCGTCTGCAGCACGGTGTGCGGCGCTTCCGGATCGAGCTTGCCGAGTACGCGAACGATCTTTTCCAACTCCGCCATCAGTTCGGTCTTGTTCTGCAGGCGGCCGGCGGTGTCGATGATCAGCACGTCGGAGCCGGCTTCTTTTGCTCGTTCGAAGGCGTCGTAAGCGAGGCCGGCAGCATCGGCGCCGATCTTGGAGGCGATGACCGGCGATTTCGTCCGCTCGCCCCAGATCTTCAATTGCTCGATCGCGGCGGCGCGGAACGTGTCGCCGGCGGCGAGCATCACCGACAGGCCGCCGTCGGTCAGTTTGGCCGCCAGCTTGCCGATGGTCGTCGTCTTGCCAGTGCCGTTGACGCCGACCACCAGGATGACATGCGGCTTGTGCGAGAGGTCGAGCTCCAACGGCCGGGCGACCGGGGTCAGCACCTTCTCCACCTCGGCCGCCATGACGGTGCGGACATCCGTATCGGAGACGTCCTTGCCGTAGCGGCTGGCGGCCAGCGCGTCGGTGATACGAAGCGCAGTTTCCATCCCCAGGTCGGCGCGGATCAGCACGTCTTCCAGGTCCTGCAGCGTTTCCTCGTCCAGCTTGCGCTTGGTGAAGACGCCGGCAATGTTGCCGGTCAGCTCGCGCGACGAGCGGGCAAGCCCGTCCCGCATGCGCTGGAACCAGGAGCGCCTCGGCGCCGGCTCCGGCGCCTTCACCGGCTCTGCCTTCTGCTCGACTTTCTTGGTGACGATCACCTTGCCGGCAGCGGGTTTCGGCTCCTGCAAGGGTTGAGGAGCCGGTGGCGGGATGGGATGCGGCTCGGGCGCGACCTCAGCGATGACAGGCTGCGGCGCGACCGGTGCAGGCTTTACCTCCCCCTCGATGGGGGAGGTCCCGAGCGTAGCTCGGGGGTGACTGGCGCCAGCGTCGGCGCCATCACCCCACCCCAACGCTTCGCGTCGACCCTCCCCATCGAGGGGAGGGTGAGGAGCTCTTCCTTCTCCCCGTCTTTATACGGGGAGAAGGTGCCGGCAGGCGGATGAGGGGCGGCGCTAGCCTCGGAAGTTGGCTGCACGACAGGTGAAGCCGGTGGCGGCACCTCGATCGGTGTTGGCGTCTCCGTTGGAACCTCGGGTGGCGCGGGCACTTCGATCGGCGCCGGTTCCGGCTGCCTTTCCGGACGCGGCGGCGCAATCTCCGGCTCGGCTGGCGCGGGAGCCGGGACTTCTTGCGGCTGCGGCTCAGGGACGGGTTCCGGAGCGGCCGGGGAAGCGGAATTTCCGCGGGTGCCGGCGGCTCCGGAGGCTGTGGCGCGGGTGCCGGCTCCTCGACCGGCGCCGGCTCAGGCAGCGGTTCCGGTTCAGACGGAACGGCCGGCTCCGGCTGAGCCGGAATGGTCGGCGCGGGCTCGGGTGTTGGCTCTTCGGGCGCCGGCTGAGGCGCGCCCTTTACCTCCCCCTCGATGGGGGAGGTCCCAAGCATAGTTTGGGGGTGGGGGTGACTGGCGCCGGCGTCGGCGCTGTCACCCCTCCCCGCCACTTCGTGGCGACCCTCCCCATCGAGGGGAGGGTGGGGTGCTGGTTCTGGCTCGGTCGGCGCTATCGGCGCAAGTTCCGCCTCAGGCTGCGCCTCGTCGCGCTTCAAGAACTCCGGAACGACCTGTTCGGCTGCCGGCTTCAGCGCATCGAGCTGGTCCCATTTGATGGGCGGCAGCGGGGCGGTCTCGTCAACGCGCTCCTCGACGACCTCTTTCTTGCCGAACGAAAATATCTTCTTGAAAAAACCAGCCATGCTTTGCGTTTCTCAGGCGGCGCGTGCGGCAAGCGGGGCTGCGGTCAGCCTGATACCATCGTGGCCAGTAATTGTCGCTTCGACGATCTCGCCCGGCGCGCCCGTGCCGAGCGCGGCGAGCGTGAAACCTTCGGTGCGGCCAAGCCCATCGCGCTCGATCAGGATCGACTGGCGCGTTCCGGGCAGCGAGGACAGATGGCGCCGATACGCGGCTTCGCCGGCGGCGCGCAGCCGGGCAGCGCGCTGCTTGACCACCTCGCGGCGGACCTGCGGCATGCGCGCGGCGGGCGTGCCTTCGCGCGGTGAAAACGGGAAGACGTGGAGGTGGGTCAGGCCGCATTCCTCGACGATTTTTAGCGAGTTCTCGAACATGTCGTCGGTCTCGGTCGGGAAACCGGCGATGATGTCGGCGCCGAAGACGATTGCAGGGCGCAATTTGCGCACGTCCTCGCAGAAGCGGATCGACTGGTCGCGCAGATGGCGGCGTTTCATGCGCTTCAAGATCATGTCGTCACCGGATTGCAGCGACAGATGCAGGTGCGGCATCAGCCTGGGTTCGGTGGCGATGGCGTCGAGCAAATCCTCGTCGGCCTCGATCGAATCGATCGAGGATAGCCGCAGGCGCTTCACGTCGGGCACCTGTTTCAGAATGGTCTTGACCAGTCGGCCGAGCTTGGGCGCCCCCGGCAGATCGGCGCCGAAGCTGGTCATGTCGACGCCGGTCAGCACGATCTCGGCGTAGCCGTTGCCGGCCAGCCGCTTGACCTGCTCGACCACGGCGCCCATCGGCACCGAGCGCGAATTGCCGCGGCCGTAAGGGATGATGCAGAAAGTGCAGCGATGGTCGCAGCCATTCTGCACCTGGACGAAGGCGCGGGCCCGGCCCTCGATGGCGTCGACCATGTGAGAGGCCGTCTCGCGCACCGAAAAAATGTCGTTGACGCGGGCCTTCTCGGTGTCGTTGACGCCGAAATCCGGCAGCGCGCGGTACGAATGCGCCTTAAGCTTCTCTTCATTGCCAAGGACGAGATCGACCTCGTCCATGGTGGCGAATTTTTCAGGCTCGGTCTGGGCGGCGCAGCCGGTGACGATGATGCGCGCCTGCGGATTGTCACGGCGCGCCTTGCGGATCGCCTGCCTGGCCTGGCGCACCGCCTCGCCGGTGACGGCGCAGGTGTTGAAGATCACGGCGCCACCTTGCAGCGCGCCGAGACCGGCACTTTCGGCCTCGCGCCGCATCACTTCAGATTCATAGGTGTTCAGCCGGCAGCCGAAGGTCACCACGTCAATGCGGCTGGGGGCATCGGAAAGGGAGCCGTCGACATCAGGGCTCTTGGACAGAGCAACCGACATCAGGCCGCGCTTTCGGTGTCGCGGGCCCAGGCGCCGGTCGAGGGATCGAAACTGCCGGAAAATTCCCATTCGGCCGCACCCGTCAGGATGACGTGGTCATCGTCGCGCCATTCGACATGCAGCGTGCCGCCGCCGGGGGTCAAAAGGTTGACGCTGCGGCCGGTGCGCCTGGTGCGGGCCGCGGCGACCACGGATGCGCAAGCGGCTCAGCCGCAGGCCTTGGTCAGGCCGGCGCCGCGCTCCCAGGTGCGGATGATCATGGTTTCGGGCGAGGTCACCTGGGCGATGGTGATGTTGGCGCGCTCGGGAAAGATCGGGTGGTTTTCGAGCAGCGGGCCGAAGCGTTCGAGTTCGTAGGACCAGACGTCGCGGTCGACCCAGAAGATGGCGTGCGGATTGCCCATCGAGACAGCGGAAGGCGAATGCAGCACCGGCGCGTCGATCGGGCCGATCTGCAATTCGATCATGCGGGTGTCGCGGAATTCTTCGGCCAGCGGAATCTCCTGCCAGCCGAAATGTGGGATACCCATGTCGACTGAGATCGAGCCATCGGCATGTTCCCTGGCATTGAGAATGCCGGCGCGGGTTTCGAAGGTGAAGGTCTTTTGCCCGGTCTCGGCGGCGAGCGCCTGGACGACGCAGCGCATGCCGTTGCCGCAGGCCTGTGCACTGGTGCCGTCGGAATTCAGGATGTCGACATAGTAGGCGGTGCCTGCTGTCTTCGCATCATGGATCGCCATGATCTGGTCGAAGCGGGTCGCGGCATCTCCGTTCAGCGCAAGGGCGGCGGCCGCCGTTACCTGATCGGCACGGCCGCGCATATCGGCAACGATGATCTCGTTGCCGATGCCGTTCATCTTGGCGAAAGGGGCAGTGCTTGCCATTGCTCCGCGAAATTCCGTGTCTGTTTGGCGCTATATGGCGGAAACGGGCGGGAATTACCAGTGCGCAGGCATGTTCAGTCACGGCGAAGGTGCCGGACCTAGTCACGGCGGAGATGCCGGACTTAGGTCACGGCAAAGATGCCTAGCACCACCAGCAGGAAGATGACGAGAACGATGCCTAAAGCGCGTCGCGTTGAAACGGATTCATGCGACGCGCTTTAGATCTCTGCATGTCGTTCTCCAGATCTCTGCATGTCGTTCTCCCAAAACCGAGATCACTTTTGGGCGACATGCATTAGCCGGCGATCTCGATATCGGTGCTGAACGGCGCCGTCTTGGTCGAATTCTGGTCATGCATGAGGAAGTTGCACTTGTATTTCCCTGCCGGCAGGCCATCGAGGGACAGGTCGAGTTTGAAGAACAGTTCGCGGTTGTGCGAGCGGGAAGCGACCTGAACGCTGCCGATCTTCTCGAAGGTGCCCAAAGCTTCGCCCGTGTCCGAAAGCACGGTGAGGTCGACGGAAAGCGCGATCTGGCTGTTGCCGAGGCCGTCCGAGCCATAGCCATAGCCGACCGGCTCCATATAGAGCACGACCTTCTCGCCGGGTTTGTAGATGTGATTGGCACGCTCGCTGTAGATGCCGAAGCCGCCGGCCGAATCGACCTGTTTGACGTTCTCCACGGCGAGCGGCATCGCTTGCCACAGCGCCTCCTCGGCGCTGTGGAATTTCTCCAGTGCGCCGGCGCCGTCGCCCGCTTGCAGCGCCTTTTCGGCATCGGCGGCGCGATCGGCGATTTCACCCGCGAAGGCCGCCGGCGCCGAAATTGCCAGTGCCATCAGTGCTGCAACGATCGATTTCATCTCAGGTCCCCTTTTTTGCTGGCCGGACCATCGGCGAAAATGATGGTGCCGTAAATGGCCAATGCGCACTTCAGCCGTGCTCGATCTCCGGGACGTCCCAGATTTCGCCGGGCCGCAAGGCGCGAAAGCGCTCCTGTGGCAGCCCCTCTGCCTCGAGCGCCTCTGCCAGTTTGCGGGCCGGCTCGTCCATCGGTTCGTCGGTGAGCTGGAAACTGCCCCAGTGGCAGCCGGCGGCGAAGGCGGCCTTGCACAGCTTCATGCCTTGTACCGCTTCCTCGGGATTCTGGTGCTGCGGCGCCATGAACCATCGTGGCTCATAGGCGCCGATCGGCAGGATGGCGAAGCGGAAGCCGCCATGTTTGTCCGCCATCAGCCGGTAGTTGATGCCGTCGTGGAAGCCGGTATCGCCGGCGAAATAGAGTTTGCCGCCCGGCGTCTCGATGACGAAGCCGGCCCACAGTGCCATGCGGCGGTCGCGGGCGCCGCGCGCCGACCAGTGATGCGCCGGCTCGATGTGGATAAAAAGGCCATTGCCGATATCGACCCTGTCACCCCAGTCATGCGCCGACAGCCGCATATCGGGAACCGCCTCCCGGATCAGCACATCGTTGCCGAGCGGCGTCACCACCAGCGGATCGTGCTTTTCCTTCAACCGCTTCAACGTGGCGAGGTCGAGATGGTCGTAATGGTTGTGGCTGACCAGCACGAGGTCAATCGGCGGCAGGTCGCCGAAGGCGATGCCTGGCGGATTGACGCGTTTTGGCCCGGCGAAGGAAAACGGCGAGGTGCGTTGCGACCAGACCGGATCGGTGAGGATGTTCAGCCCGGCGGTCTGGATCAGCAGCGTGGAGTGACCGACCATGGTCACGATCAGATCAGAGCCGTCTACCCGCGCGGCCGGCTTTACCTGCGGAAAGAGGCTCGGACTGGTCGCCGGCCATTTCGCGCGCTGGCCGTTGAACTGCCATTTCAGCAGATCGGTGAAGCGGCCGGGCATCTGGCCGCCGGGATTGAAAAACAAGGTGCCATCGAAATGGTCGCTGGGCGGACCGCTGTAATAGCGGTTGGTGGCTCTCTTCTCGCGACCAAGGTCTGTGCTCCAGCGGATTCCGGCAGCTAGACATAGGTTCTGAGCCGGTTGGCGCAAGCATTTGCGGGGCGAAAGCGGAAACGAGCGCTGTAGTGGCCGAGATCCCCGGACTTGAGCGACGAGGCAGATACGGCAGGTCGAGATTGCGATAAATTTGCAACAATCTTGCCGCAAACCCTATTTTAACCATATCGGGTTGAAATTTCGCCACCTTCTCCATCTTGGTGGAGGGTGATATTGCGCGGACGGCATCCCCCAAGCCGGATCCGACGGAGGTTGTAATGAATTTTTCGAAAAGCGGTCTGGTGGCCGTATCGCTGGCTGCGCTCGTTGCGAGTGGCTGCTCGACCACACGCTTCTCGTCGATGGACGACCAGCAGCCGGCGCCGCTGCAGCCGGCGCCGGCCGGCCAGGTGACCTCCAACCAGCTGCCGCCGCCGGCCGCGCCCGGAACCACCGACCCGTCGAAATTCCCGACCGCACCGGCAAACACGCAGGTTGCGTCCTTGCCGCCTGACGGCGCGGCGCCCGCCGGCGCCTCGGATCTCAACGCGGCAGCCGTCGCTGGCGTCTGGAACGCCAGCGTTTCCGGCCAGAACTGCAAGATCGCGACGCCGCAGACGAAGTTCGGCGCCGGCTTCCGCGCCGGGCCGCTGCATTGCCCGGCACCGATCGACGGCATCAAATCGTGGAACGTCGCCGGCAAGCAGCTGACGCTTTATGATGAGAATGGCGGCTCGCTGGCGCGGCTCTATTCCTCGGGCGGCTCGAAATTCGATGGCCAGACTTCCAACGGGCAGCCGATTTCGCTTACAAGGTAAGCCAGATATGCCGATATTCAGGTGATGCCGGCCTGCGAACGGCGGGTTTCCGCTCCGGTTCTCGAAAGCCGCCATTCTCGACTCGGCCTGACCTGAATCTCAACACACCTAGTCCTCCCCGGAGCATCCTGTTCTGAACAACGACGTGACCGATGCATCTGCGTGACGGCCTCCAGACCCATGCGACCGTCAGGCAGCGCTACGACCATCTGGTGGAAACCGGCGCGGTCGAACGCGACTTGGCGCAGGAACGCATCGCCGCCGCGCTCGACCGGCTGACCGATGAAATCTCGGCCAAACGGCTGGCGCACAAATCGAGTGCGCTGGGCTGGCTGTTCGCCCGCAAGCGCGAGACGCGGGACATCGTCAGGGGTCTCTACATCCATGGCGGCGTCGGTCGCGGCAAGACCATGCTGATGGACATGTTCTTCGAGCTGCTGCCAGTCCGGCGCAAGCGCCGCGTCCATTTCAACGACTTCATGGCCGATGTGCAGGACCGCATCCAGAAACACCGGCAGGCGCGCAAGAATGGCGACGCCAAGGAAGATGACCCGATCCCGCCGGTGGCCAAGGCACTGGCCGAGCAGGCCTGGGTGCTGTGCTTCGACGAATTCTCGGTCACCGACATCGCCGACGCGATGATCCTGTCCAGGCTGTTTTCGGCGCTGTTCGCCAATGGCGTGGTACTGGTCGCCACCTCGAACGTGGCGCCGGAAAATCTCTACCGCGACGGGCTCAATCGCCAGCTGTTCCTGCCGTTCATAGGCATCCTGGAACGGCACACCCACATTCTGTCGCTCGACAGCGACAAGGATTACCGGCTGGAAAAGCTCGCCCGAACGCCGGTCTATGTCACGCCGGCCGACGACGCGGCCGACCGGGTGCTCGATGAGGCCTGGCGGACGATGACGCGCGGCGCGCCGACAGCCGCGACCTCGCTGACCCTGAAGGGCCGGCCAGTGGTGGTGCCGGCCGCGGCCGGCGATGCGGCGCGGTTTTCCTTCGCCGATCTCTGCGAAAAACCGCTCGGCGCACGCGATTTCCTGGCCATTGCGGGGCGCTTCTCGACTGTCTTCATCGATCACATCCCGGTGTTGGGCGAAGGCAAGCGCAACGAGGCCAAGCGTTTCATCCTGTTGATCGACACGCTCTACGACCACCATATGCGCCTGGTGGTGAGCGCCGAGGCCCCGCCGCAGGAGCTTTATCTCGCCAAGCGCGGCGTCGAGGTGTTCGAGTTCGAGCGCACGGCATCGCGATTGATCGAGATGCAGAGCCGCGACTGGCTGGAAGACTGGGCGGAGCGGCGGAAGGCGAAGGCGACCGAACCGGAAGGCCGGTACGGCGAGCCTCCCGTCGCCAGAGCCTGAACCCTTCAGGCGGTCGGCAAACTGCCGGCTACAACTGTGTAGTGATCGACGAATTCGGATTTCTCCAGGAGATAGCGATCATCTTCCGGGTAGTAGCGGGCCAGTTCCGGCGCGTCGCCGGCAAAGCCTCGGACGGCGTCCATTGATGACCACCAGCTCAACGTGACGATCTCCGTCGTGCCGTCGCCACGATCACGCATAAGCATCTGGAAGCCGCGATTGCCTGTCGTGGCCGCGTAATCGAGGCCCCCGGTCCTCCCAACATAGGCGGCATAGGCAGCGCGATCCTGTGTGCGGATGATGGATGACCAGCGACGCAGAATGAGAGGTTCTGTTTCGGTCATGGCTAAACTCCTTGTTGTCGTGGCCGCAAAGCGACCCATCTGCATGGTCTAGAGCCTGTAAACGTACATCACGAACGGCTCGGCCACTGAATCGCGCGATTCGTAGAGCGCTCGGGCCGCGAGATTATCTGGCTCAGTGCCGACCCAGGCCTCTTCGCAGCCATGCTCCCTGCCGATCGCGAACATCGCGTCGAGCATCTTTCGCGCAATGCCCTGGCGCTGGAATGCGGGCGATACGCCGACCTCGTCGATGTAGAGTTCGCTGACCTTGTCGGGATGGCGGTGGATCACCGCCGCGCATTGTCCGACAATCAGGCTGTCAGCCAAGGCCACGATCATGAAATGGCCTGGTTGCCTGAGATAGGCTGCCAATCGATCTGGCCTGACCGGCTCGTCGAACACATCCTCGGCAACCGGCATCACAAGGGCGTCATCACCTTCTGATTGACACGGTCATTGTGTAAATTCTCCCAAGTCGGCTTACAAACTTTGACGTTTACGTAAATCCCAAACCATCTAACCGATTGAAAATGCTCACTCCAAAATAATCGTTTGAATTTATCTTGCACCGGGGCTATTGGGTGCGGCGAAATCTCACGGGTTTCCGCAGCATTCCGGCCTCTTCCTCGATGCCGTCATCAAGTCGCTAAAGACTTGAGGCACCGTAACAGACAAAGGGAAAATATCCTCACATGGCACGCAACAAGATAGCGCTTATCGGCTCGGGCATGATCGGCGGCACGCTGGCCCACATGATCGGCCTCAAGGACCTCGGCGACGTGGTTCTGTTCGATATCGCCGAGGGTATTCCGCAAGGCAAGGGGCTCGATATCGCGCAGTCGTCGCCGGTCGATGGTTTCGACTCCCGGCTGACCGGCGTCAACGACTATGCCGGCATCGAGGGTGCCGACGTCTGCATCGTCACCGCGGGCGTGCCGCGCAAGCCAGGCATGAGCCGCGACGACCTGCTCGGCATCAACCTCAAGGTCATGGAACAGGTCGGCGCCGGTCTGAAGAAGTACGCGCCAAAGGCCTTCGTCATCTGCATCACCAATCCGCTCGATGCCATGGTGTGGGCGCTGCAGAAGTTTTCCGGCCTGCCCAAGACCCATGTCGTCGGCATGGCCGGCGTGCTCGACAGCGCGCGCTTCCGTTATTTCTTGGCCGAGGAATTCAAGGTTTCGGTCGAGGACGTCACCGCCTTCGTGCTTGGCGGCCACGGCGATTCCATGGTGCCGATGATCCGCTATTCCACGGTCTCGGGCATTCCGTTGCCCGACCTCGTCAAGATGGGCTGGACCTCGAAGGAAAAGCTCGACCAGATCGTGCAGCGCACCCGTGACGGCGGCGCCGAGATCGTCGGCCTGCTCAAGACCGGCTCGGCCTATTACGCACCGGCCGCCTCGGCGATCCAGATGGCCGAAGCCTATCTCAAGGACAAGAAGCGCGTGCTGCCCTGTGCCGCCCACCTCTCCGGCCAGTATGGCGTCAAGGGCACCTATGTCGGCGTTCCCGTGGTGATCGGCGCCGGCGGTGTCGAGCGCATCATCGAGATCGACCTCAACAAGAGCGAACAGAAGATGTTCGACAGCTCTGTGGCGACCGTGCAGGGCCTGACCGAGGCCTGCGTCAAGATCGCGCCGCAGCTCGCCTCGAAGTAAACCCCAGCCAAAAGACAACCCCGGCAAAAAAGACTTGGAGATCGTTCCCAATGAACATCCATGAATATCAGGGCAAGGCGCTGCTGAAGAGCTTTGGCGCGCCGGTGGCCGAAGGTGTGCCGGTGTTCAAGGCAAGCGAGGCGGAAGCCGCCGCCAAGGCGCTGCCCGGCCCGCTTTATGTGGTGAAGAGCCAGATCCATGCCGGCGGCCGCGGCAAGGGCAAGTTCAAGGAACTGTCGCCCGACGCCAAGGGTGGCGTGCGGCTGGCCAAGTCGGTCGCCGACGTCGTCGCCAACGCCAACGAGATGCTCGGTCACACGCTGGTGACCAAGCAGACCGGCCCGGCCGGCAAGCAGGTCAACCGCCTCTATATCGAGGACGGCGCCGACATCGAGCGCGAGCTCTATCTGTCGATCCTGGTCGACCGCTCGGTCGGCCGTATCGCCTTCGTCGTCTCGACCGAAGGCGGCATGGACATTGAGGCGGTCGCCCACGACACGCCGGAAAAGATCATCACCGTCGCCATCGACCCGGAAAAGGGCGTCACATCAGCCGATCTGAAGGCGCTCAACGGCGCGTTGAAGCTCGACGGCGACGCGGCCAAGGACGGCGATACGCTGTTCCCGATCCTCTACAAGGCCTTTGTCGAGAAGGACATGAGCCTGCTCGAGGTCAATCCGCTGATCGTCATGAAGAACGGCCGGCTGCGCGTGCTCGACGCCAAGGTGTCGTTCGACAACAACGCGCTGTTCCGCCACCCGGACGTGCTCGAACTGCGCGACACCACCGAAGAGGACGAGAAGGAGATCGAGGCGTCGAAATACGACCTCGCCTATGTCGCGCTCGACGGCAATATCGGCTGCATGGTCAACGGCGCCGGCCTTGCCATGGCGACGATGGACATCATCAAGCTCTATGGTGCCGAGCCCGCCAACTTCCTCGATGTCGGCGGCGGCGCGTCGAAGGAGAAGGTGACGGCGGCGTTCAAGATCATCACCAAGGATCCGGCCGTCAAAGGCATACTGATCAACATCTTCGGCGGCATCATGAAGTGCGACATCATCGCCGAGGGCGTCATCGCCGCGGTCAAGGAAGTCGGCCTGAAAGTGCCGCTGGTGGTGCGCCTCGAAGGCACCAATGCCGAGCTTGGCAAGAAGATCATCAACGACAGCGGCCTCAACGTCGTGTCGGCCGATGATCTCGACGACGCGGCCAAGAAGATCGTGGCGGCGGTGAAGGGCTGAGCCTGTGCCCCCGCGCAAGATAAACCTCGTCGAGGCGGCGGACGCGAAGATCAAGAAGGTCTTCGATCCGCATATCGCCGGCGACGTCAATGACAGCCAGGCGAAGGTTGCCAAGTTCGGCGAGATTTTCGACTGGCATGCGCATGATCATGAGGACGAAGCTTTCCTCGTGCTGCGCGGTCGCATTGCTATCGATTTCCGCGACGGGCCGGTCGAGCTTGGCGAGGGCGATTTCATCGTCGTGCCGCGCGGTGTCGAGCACCGGCCGCGTTCGCTCACCGCCGAGCCTGTGGTGCTGATGTTCGAGCCGTCGACGACGCTCAACACCGGCAACGCCAAGAGCGATCTCACCGTCACCGATCTGAAGCGGCTCTGACCGATGAACGCTGCGTCCTTCTCATCGCTTTCCGCCGATCACCAGCGCCTGCAGGCGCTGGTCGGCGCGTGGCGCGGCGAAGAAGAGGTGGCGGACACACAATGGGCCGACGGCGGCCCGGCGACTTCCGAAGTGCTGGCAGAGGCTCAGTTCGGCGGCCTGTTCGTGGTGCAACGCTATCGCCAGCGCCGCGACGGCACGATTTCCTTCGGCGCGCACAGCGTGTTCGGCTTCGACCAGCAAAATGCCGTCGTCACCATGCATCAGTTCGACTCGATGGGCTTCGTGCCGGCCTCGCCGGCCACAGGCACGTGGACCGGCAGCGAGCTCAATCTGGAGCGATCGTCGCCGCGCGGCTCCGCACGCGTGACGTATATTTTTGACAATGCCGACACCTACCGCATGCGACTGCATTTCAAACCCGCCGGCAGCGATGGCTGGCAAGACATGGTGAGCGGCGTCTACCGGCGCGTCTCGCCTTCCTCGATCAACAGTCTTTAGAAAAGGGCTCCGATGTCCATTCTCGTCGACAAGAACACCAAGGTGCTGGTGCAGGGCCTGACCGGCAAGACCGGCACGTTCCACACCGAACAGGCGCTGGCCTATCACGGCACCAAGATGGTGGGTGGCATCCATCCCAAGAAGGGCGGCGAGACCTGGACCGGGTCGAAGGGCGAGAGCCTGCCGATTTTCGCCACCGTCGCCGAGGGCAAGGAAGAGACCGGCGCCAACGCGTCGGTCGTCTATGTGCCGCCGGCCGGTGCCGCCGAAGCGATCCTGGAAGCGATCGAGGCGGAGATACCGCTGATCATCTGCATCACCGAAGGCATTCCGGTGATGGACATGATCAAGGTCAAGGCGCGGCTCGACCGCTCGACTTCGCGACTGATTGGCCCGAACTGCCCGGGCGTGCTCACCCCCAACGAGTGCAAGATCGGCATCATGCCCGGAAACATCTTCCGCAAGGGCTCGGTCGGCGTTGTTTCGCGCTCGGGAACTCTTACCTATGAGGCCGTGTTCCAGACCACCAATGTCGGCCTCGGCCAGACCACCGCCGTCGGCATTGGCGGCGACCCGGTCAAGGGCACCGAGTTCATCGATGTGCTCGAGATGTTCCTGGCGGACGACGAGACCAAGTCGATCATCATGATCGGCGAGATCGGCGGTTCGGCCGAGGAAGACGCCGCGCAGTTCCTCAAGGACGAAGCCAAGCGTGGCCGCAAGAAGCCGATGGCCGGCTTCATCGCCGGGCGCACGGCGCCGGCCGGCCGCACCATGGGCCATGCCGGCGCGGTCATCTCCGGCGGCAAAGGCGGCGCCGAGGACAAGATCGCGGCGATGGAATCGGCCGGGATAAAAGTATCGCCCTCGCCGGCACGGCTGGGTACGACCTTGGTCGAGGCGATCAAGGGTTAAAGTGAGTAGCGAGTAGTGAATAGCGAATAGGGAAGAACAGGGTAACGAGGCGAGCACGGGAAATCCCTACTCGCTATTCGCTACTCCCTATTCGCTCCAACAGGAGACGGAGCGCGGCTCCGCTGAAACGACATGGCAAGACAAGATCAGGCCAACGACCAATTTTCGCTCACCTCATTCCTCTATGGCGGCAACGCCGATTACATCGACGCGCTCTATGCCGCCTATGAGGACGACCCGGAATCGGTCAATCCGGAGTGGCAGGAGTTCTTTGCCGGGCTGAAGGACGATGCCGGCGATGTGCGCAGGAATGCCAAGGGCGCTTCCTGGGCCAAGCCCTCCTGGCCGCTGCAGGCCAATGGCGAATTGGTGTCGGCGCTCGACGGCAATTCGGGCATTGTCGAGAAGCATCTGGAGAAGAAGGTCAAGGACAAGGCGGTCACCAACGGCGTCGTGCTCTCCGATGCCGACGTGCACCAAGCGACGCGCGATTCGGTGCGCGCCATCATGATGATCCGCGCCTACCGCATGCGCGGCCATCTGCACGCCAATCTCGACCCGCTCGGCATCGCCAAGCCGCTCGAGGACTACAACGAATTGTCGCCGGAGAATTACGGCTTCACCGCAGCCGATTACGACCGGCCGATCTTCCTCGACAATGTGCTCGGCCTCGAATTCGGCACCATCCGGCAGATGCTGGAGATCCTCACCCGCACCTATTGCTCGACGCTTGGCGTCGAATTCATGCACATCTCCGATCCCGAGGAGAAGGCCTGGATCCAGGCGCGCATCGAGGGCGCCGACAAGGAAATCTCCTTCACCGCCACCGGCAAGAAGGCGATCCTGCAGAAGCTGGTCGAAGCGGAAGGCTTCGAGCAGTTCATCGACGTCAAATACAAGGGCACCAAGCGCTTCGGCCTCGACGGCAGCGAAGGCCTGATCCCGGCGCTGGAGCAGATCATCAAGCGCGGCGGCCAGCTTGGCATGAAGGAGATCGTGCTCGGCATGGCGCATCGCGGCCGGCTGAACGTGCTTTCCCAGGTGATGGCGAAGCCGCACCGCGCCATCTTCCACGAGTTCAAGGGCGGCTCGGCCGCCCCCGACGAGGTCGAAGGCTCGGGCGACGTGAAGTACCATCTCGGCGCCTCGTCGGACCGCGAGTTCGACGGCAACAAGGTGCATCTGTCGCTGACCGCCAACCCGTCGCACCTGGAAATCGTCGATCCCGTCGTGATGGGCAAGGCGCGCGCCAAGCAGGACTATCTGTTCGGCCGCGGCCGCGAGGAAATCGTGCCGCTGGAGGAGCGGGCCAAGGTGCTGCCGCTGCTGCTGCACGGCGACGCCGCCTTCGCCGGCCAGGGCGTGATCGCCGAAATCCTCGGCCTGTCGGGCCTGCGCGGCCACCGCGTCGCCGGCACGCTGCACTTCATCATCAACAACCAGATCGGCTTCACCACCAATCCGCGCTTCTCGCGCTCGTCGCCCTATCCGTCGGATGTGGCCAAGATGATCGAGGCGCCGATCTTCCACGTCAATGGCGACGATCCGGAAGCCGTGGTCCACGCCACCAAGGTGGCGATCGAATTCCGCATGAAGTTCCACAAGCCGGTGGTCGTGGACATGTTCTGCTATCGCCGCTTCGGCCACAATGAGGGCGACGAACCGGCTTTCACCCAGCCGATCATGTACCGCAACATCCGCACCCATAAGACGACGGTGCAGATCTATGCCGAGCGGCTGATCGCCGAGGGCCACATCACTCAGGCCGAACTCGACCAGATGAAGGCCGACTGGCGCGCGCATCTGGAATCCGAATGGGAAGTCGGCCAGCACTACAAGCCCAACAAGGCCGACTGGCTCGATGGCGCCTGGTCTGGCCTGCGCACGGCCGACAACCAGGACGAACAAAGGCGCGGCAAGACCGCCGTGCCGGTCAAGGTGCTGAAGGAAATCGGCAAGAAGCTGACCGAGGTGCCGAAGGGTTTCGAGGCGCACAAGACCATCATCCGCTTCCTCGAAAACCGCCGCGAGGCGATCGAGTCCGGCGAAGGCATCGACTGGTCGACGGCCGAGGCGCTGGCTTTCGGCGCCATCCTGCTCGACGGCAATCCGATCCGCCTGTCGGGACAGGATTCCGAGCGCGGCACCTTCTCGCAGCGCCATTCGGTGCTCTACGACCAGCGCGACGAGACCCGCTACATCCCGCTCAACAACCTCTCGGCGGCACAGGCCGGCTACGAAGTCATCAACTCGATGCTGTCGGAAGAGGCGGTGCTGGGCTTCGAATATGGCTACAGCCTGGCCGAACCGAAGGCGCTGACCTTGTGGGAAGCGCAGTTCGGCGACTTCGCCAACGGCGCCCAGGTGGTGTTCGACCAGTTCATCTCGTCAGGCGAGCGCAAGTGGCTCAGAATGTCGGGCCTCGTCTGCCTGTTGCCGCATGGCTATGAAGGCCAGGGTCCGGAACATTCCTCGGCCAGGCTCGAGCGCTTCCTGCAGCTTTGCGCCGAAGACAATATGCAAGTGGCCAACTGCACCACGCCGGCCAACTACTTCCACATCCTGCGGCGGCAGCTGAAGCGCGACTTCCGCAAGCCGCTGATCCTGATGACGCCGAAGTCGCTGCTGCGCCACAAGCGGGCGGTGTCGACGCTGCCGGAAATCTCGGGCGAAAGCTCGTTCCACCGGCTGTTGTGGGACGACGCCCAGCTGTTGCCCAACCAGGCGATCAAGCTCACCAAGGACAGCAAGATCCGCCGCGTCGTGCTGTGCTCGGGCAAGGTCTATTACGACCTCTATGAAGAGCGCGAGAAGCGCGGCATCAACGACATCTATCTGCTGCGCGTCGAACAGCTCTATCCGTTCCCGGCCAAGGCGCTGATCACCGAACTGTCACGTTTCCGCAACGCCGAGATGGTGTGGTGCCAGGAGGAGCCCAAGAACATGGGTGCCTGGTCGTTCATCGACCCGTATCTGGAATGGGTGCTGGCACATATCGACGCGAAGCATCAGCGGGTGCGCTACACCGGCCGGCCGGCGGCCGCGTCGCCGGCGACCGGCTTGATGTCCAAGCACCTTGCCCAGCTCGCCGCCTTGCTCGAAGACGCGCTCGGCGAATAAAGAACAGAACCGACAAGAACGGACAGGCACAATGGCTACCGAAATCCGCGTTCCCACTCTCGGCGAATCCGTCACCGAGGCGACCATCGGCAAATGGTTCAAGAAGGTCGGCGATGCCATTGCCGTCGACGAGCCGCTGGTCGAGCTCGAAACCGACAAGGTGACGGTGGAAGTTCCAGCCGCCGCCGCCGGCACGCTGGGCGAAATCACCGCCAAGGAAGGCGAGACGGTCGCTGTCGGCGCTTTGCTGGGTTCGATCTCGGCAGGCGGCGCCGCTGCCCCGGCGACCAAGCCGCAGGCGGTGTCGCAGGCCTCGTCGCCGGATGCGGCGCAGACCACCAAGCAGGCCGCGGCCGAGACAGCCAAGATTGCCGGCGATGCCGGAGCGGTCGAGCCGCGCTCGATGCCGCCGGCGCCGGCCGCGGCAAAACTGATCGCCGAGAACAATTTGTCGGTCGACCAGCTTTCCGGCTCGGGCAAGCGCGGCCAGGTGCTCAAGGGCGACGTGCTCGACGCCATCTCCAAGGGTGCTCCGTCGCAGCCGGCCGAGACGCCGAAGGCGGCTCCGGCACCTGCACCGATCGCCTTGCGTGCGCCATCGTCCGGCGACGATGCCTCGCGCGAAGAGCGCGTGCGCATGACCAAATTGCGCCAGACAATTGCGCGCCGCCTGAAGGAAGCGCAGTCGACCGCCGCCATGCTCACCACCTTCAACGAGGTCGACATGTCAGCGGTGATGGCGCTGCGCACCAAGTACAAGGACGTGTTCGAGAAGAAGCACGGCGTGAAGCTCGGCTTCATGGGCTTCTTCACCAAGGCCGTCACCCACGCGCTGAAGGAAATCCCGGCGGTCAATGCCGAGATCGACGGCACCGACATCATCTACAAGAATTTTGCTCATGTCGGCGTCGCCGTCGGCACCGAGAAGGGCCTCGTCGTGCCGGTCGTGCGCGATGCCGACCAGATGTCGATCGCCGAGATCGAGAAGGAAATCGGCCGGCTGGGCATCGCCGCGCGTGACGGCAAGCTGTCGGTCGCCGACATGCAGGGCGGTACCTTCACCATCTCCAATGGCGGCGTTTACGGCTCGCTGATGTCGACGCCGATCCTCAACGCGCCGCAATCGGGCATTCTGGGCATGCACAAGATCCAGGACCGGCCGGTCGTGGTCGGCGGCCAGATCGTCATCCGGCCGATGATGTATCTGGCGCTGAGCTACGATCACCGCATCGTCGACGGCAAGGAAGCGGTGACCTTCCTGGTGCGCGTCAAGGAAAGCCTGGAGGATCCGGAACGGCTGGTGCTTGATCTCTAGTCGGAGCTGATCCGCAATGGGCGGCTGGCCGGGATGGTTCAGGTTCAGGTTGGGCCGCCTGCTACGAGTTTTTCGACCAGCTGCCTCGACCGCTGTTCCTTCGCCGGCGACATCGACTGAATGGGATTCGGAGCCGGCGAGCAGCAATCTCGGTGTGTTCGCTCTCAGCGAAGCTGAGATGGCGGAACGGAAAATCATTGTCACCGTGATCGGCGAACTTGAGCTCCCGACTGGCGAAATCGTCGCTTGCGATCCACTGATTACAGGACTGGAACGGCCTGTGTTTAGCCGCAAGGTCAGGCCGGGACGCTACCCGGTCACGTTGCTTGAGGCGCGGAGTTACGTTGCTGCGGCGGTCTTACGGTTTGGCCCCGGCCTACCGGTGAGCTGGGAATTGGCCACCTTCACCAGCAATGGTGGATCGGCCTGGAAGTCTGGATTTATTGTCGATGACGCTGTTGCTTCGTTCATGGACAGGTCGTTTCTGACGCTGATGTCCGACCCGGAGGAACTCGACGGCTATCTTGCTGACGTTGCATGCTCGTTCGACAGGTTCCGCATGGATAATCCGGTTGATGAAAATCCGCTTAATGTAGCCATGTTCAACACGGGCTGGGGTGATGGGATTTACTATTCCTTCTGGGGACTGGACGCGGCCGGCGAGCCGCTGGTCTTGATGACCGATTTCGAAGTGCTCGAAGACGCCGATGGCCGGGGGAGCGATCAAACCAACTGATGACAAACGTTGCTCCGCCCATGATTGGATTTATAGCAGGCTCGCTGGCTTTTCTGGCAGCGTGTTCCGCGGCTTATGCCGCCTGCCCGATCGAGCTCGCCGTCTATGGCGATACCCAAAGCGGCAGCGAGATCGATTTTACCCCGACCGGCACATCGGCTCTCGTCACTAACAGCTTCCGCATGATCCTCGACAACAATGTGGTGCTGAACGGCATTGTGATGTGGAGCTCGGGTGAAGCGCGGCCGAACGGTTCCTTGATGTACAAATGCCCCGAGGGCGACGTCACTGGCGGCGAACTGCCGCCTGCACGCTGTGGAACGGTGTGATCTATACGTCGGATGACAAGGGCGATATCGGGCTTTTGCCGGCGCAAGGCGTCGATGCGCCGAAGACACTGATCCTTCCAGACCTCGGGCCGTCATTGCGGCATTCGGTGGCCTATGGCGGCAGCGGATTCTCGAAAGTGCCGTCGGATGTGTTTACGCTGAAGGGATGCCAGGAATGAGCGAGGCGCAAAAGGTGCTGCTGGTCACCGGCGGCAGCCGCGGCATCGGCGCCGCCGTCTGCCGGCTGGGGGCGAAGGCCGGTTATCGCGTGGTGGTCAACTACGCCTCGAACCAGGCTGCTGCCGACGCGCTGGTCGGCGACATCAAGGCCGCCGGCGGTGACGCTTTTGCGGTCAAGGGCGATGTCGGCAGCGAGGCCGATATCCTGGCTATCTTCGAGGCGGTGGACCGCAACTGGGGCCGGCTCGACGCCTTCGTCAACAATGCCGGCATTGTCGACGCCAAGGCGCGTGTCGACGAGATGAGCGCCGCACGGCTCGAGCGGATGATGCGCATCAATGTCGTCGGTTCCATCCTGTGCGCCCGCGAGGCGGTCAAGCGCATGTCGACGCGCCATGGCGGCAAGGGCGGATCGATCGTCAACATCTCCTCGGCGGCGGCGGTGCTCGGCGCACCGGACAATTATGTCGACTATGCTGCCTCCAAGGGCGCCATCGACACGTTCACCATCGGGCTCGCCCGCGAGGTGGCGCTGGAAGGCATCCGCGTCAACGCGGTGCGGCCGGGCATCATCGACACCGACATCCATGCTTCCGGCGGACAGCCGGACCGGGTGGCGCTGATCCAGGACACGCTGCCGATGAAAAGAGCAGGCACCGCGGATGAAGTCGCGGCAGCGATTCTCTATCTTCTATCCGACGCCGCATCCTATACGACAGGCGCGATCCTGAATGTCAGCGGCGGCCGCTGAGCGCCAAGCAAAGGGAAACAAACATGGCTTATGACGTCGTTATCATCGGATCGGGACCCGGCGGCTATGTCTGCGCCATCAAGGCGGCGCAGCTTGGGCTGAAGGTTGCGGTGGTCGAGAAGAACGCCACCTTCGGCGGCACCTGCCTCAACATCGGCTGCATCCCGTCGAAGGCGCTGCTTCATGCCTCCGAAATGTTCGCCGAGGCCGGCCATTCCTTCGACACGCTGGGCGTCGAGATCCCGGCGCCCAAGCTCAATCTCAAGAAGATGATGGCGCACAAGGATGCGACGGTGGCGTCCAACGTCAACGGCGTCGCCTTCCTGTTCAAGAAGAACAAGATCGACAGCTTCCGCGGCACCGGCAAGGTGGTCGCGGCGGGCAAGGTCTCGGTCACCTCCGAGGACGGCAAGGTTGAGGAGATCGAGACGAAAAATATCGTCATCGCCACCGGCTCGGATGTTGCCGGCATTTCCGGCGTCAAGGTCGATATCGACGAGAAGGTCATCGTGTCGTCGACCGGCGCTTTGTCGCTGGAGAAGGTTCCCGGTCATCTCGTGGTGGTCGGCGGCGGCGTCATCGGGCTCGAGCTCGGCTCGGTCTGGGCGCGGCTCGGCGCCAAGGTCACCGTCGTCGAGTTCCTCGACACCATCCTCGGCGGCATGGACGGCGAGGTCTCGAAACAGTTCCAGCGGCTGCTCTCCAAGCAGGGCTTCGAGTTCAAGCTCGGCGCCAAGGTCACCGGCGTCGCCAAGGCCAAGAAGGGCGCCAGCGTCACCTTCGAGCCGGTGAAGGGTGGTGCTGCTGCCGAGACCATCGCCGCCGATGTCGTGCTGATCGCCACCGGCCGCCGCGCCTATTCCGACACTCTCGGGCTGAAGGAAGCCGGCGTCGACGTCGATGAGCGCGGCCGGGTCAAGACCGATGCGCACCTCAAGACCAACGTCCCCGGCATCTATGCCATCGGCGATGTCATCGCCGGGCCGATGCTGGCGCACAAGGCCGAGGACGAGGGCGTGGCGGTGGCGGAAACCATCGCCGGCCAGGCCGGCCATGTGAACTACGAGGTCATTCCGAGCGTCGTCTACACCAGCCCCGAAATCGCCTCCGTCGGCAAGACTGAGGAAGAGCTGAAGAAGGCCGGCATCGACTACAGGATCGGCAAGTTCCCGTTCACTGCCAATGGCCGCGCACGCGCCATGCTGCACACGGACGGTTTCGTGAAGATCCTCGCCGACAAGCAAAGCGACCGCGTGCTCGGCGTGCACATTGTCGGCTTCGGCGCCGGCGAGATGATCCACGAGGCGGCGGTGCTGATGGAGTTCGGCGGCTCGTCCGAAGATCTCGCCCGCACCTGCCACGCGCATCCGACGATGTCGGAAGCGGTGAAGGAAGCGGCGCTGGCAACCTTCTTCAAGCCGATCCACATCTAAAGGCGTCCAACGCTTCGTCATCCCATGGCGGAGCAAGGAGCGAAGCGACGCGGCGCAGACCCCTGGAGCTGCTCCGCAGCCCAAGGGATCCATGCCGTGACTTCAGAGCGTCGCGGCGGTCCAGAGTTCTACTCCGCTGCATTGGTTGATGTCGCGGCATGGATCCTCGGGTCAAGCCCGAGGATGACGAATGTGCGGAGTGCCTGGCACCAGAGCTTCCAACGGCCATCGCCCCAAAAACAAAACGGCCCGCCTTTCAGCGGGCCGTTCGTATTCGATATCGCGCCGATCAGTTGGCCGGAGCAGGAGCCGGTGCTGGCGCAGGAGCCGGTGCCGGTGCCGGTGCCGGTGCCGGTGCGGGCGCAGGTGCCGGAGCGGGTGCTGGGGCAGGTGCCGGAGCGGGCGCAGGTTCGGCTGGCTTCATCGGTTCTGCCGGCGCGGGCGCCGGAGCCGGTGTGCTGGCCGCTGGCGGCTCGGCGGGTGCCGGATGTTCGCCGCTTCTGCCGAAAACGTAATACGCGACAATCGCCAGGATAACGACGACCAGCGCAATCAGCCAGGGGCTGCCGCCCCCGCCGCTTGGCCTGGGAGTGTCGTTCGATGGATTCGCCATAAAAGTGTCCTCCGTGGATGAAAATGATCAATCAACAGCCATCAACGCGCAACCGTTGAATGGGTTTCACGCTAGCGAAGGAAAGCGCCGGAAACGCGGCGTTTTGGTCCCCCCGCTGCCATCCGACTCAATTGACGGCGGAGACAGTATAGCCGGCTTTGCGTAAATCTCGACAAGTCCCTCAGGACTGAAAGGTGGCGCCTCCCGCCAGCTTGATTCGAGCACTGATGCCTCGCCGGACTGGCGGCGTTTCGCCACGCAGCGAGCCAAACCAACCGATGCTATCGTTGGTTGTGAGGGAGTTGCCGCTATGACACCCACTGCACAGCCTTTTCCTGATCCCCAAGGCGCTCTTGCCGGCGCTCAGTTCGCCGATCGATATGTGCTGACGACCGAGGGTCTTGCCCTGACTGCCATTGGCGCGGCCGAGCGCGCCCTGGGGCGAACCCCGCTGTGGGTCGGCCGGCTTACGGCGCTGCGCAACCTCGCTGTCAGGCCATTTGGGCTGAAAGGCGGGGCTGACCCCGACGCACCGCCGGAAAGCAGGATCGGCATATTTCCGCTCATCAGCCAGGCGCCCGGCAGGGTCGTCCTTGGCCTGGACGACCGGCATCTCGATTTCCGCATCCTGGTGGAGGTGAACGACCTCGGCGCGGGCCGGCAGGAGGTGGCTGCGTCGACGATCGTGAAGACGCACAATCTGTTTGGGCGGACCTATCTCGCCATCATCATGCCGTTTCACCGGATCATCGTTCCGGCGATGCTGGCTCAGGTCTTGATCAAATAGGGGTTAAAGCCCGACTGCCGTGACAGTATAGCCGGCCTTGCGGAAATCCTCGACCAGTCCCTGCGGACCGGGAAGGTGCAGCGCGCCGACCGCCATGAAGGCATTGCCTTTGGCCAGGATCGGTTCGGCATGATCGACCATCACCTTGTTGCGGCTGGTGATCATGGTCTCCTCGAAGGCGGCATAGCCCGAGGGGTCGTTCTGCTCGTCCGGCATGGCGGCGCGGAACAGCGGCCAGAACATGCCGGTATCGCCGCGCTGGTAGAGCACGATCATGGTCTCGTTGATGTCGTTGACCTTGTCGCCGAGCTTCAGCGTGTCGACCAAGCCCTTCATGTGAAAGGCGAGCGGCAGCGAGGCCATGGCGCGCAGCTGGCTTTCGGCCGTTTCCAACCCTTCCACCGGCTTGCCGGCGGCCTTGGCACTTTCGGCCAGCTTGACGTCGAGCACCGGCTCCCCGCCAGACTGGCGGGCGAGTTCGCAGGCCGGAAGCGCCATCATCGCCGACAGCATCCACGGCTTCATCTTGGCGACCGTCGCCGGCGGGATGCCACGGGCGTCCAACGCGGCATTCATCGCCGCCGCTTCATCCGGCGTCAGCAAGGACGACAGCGTCGTGGAATCGGTGAACATCATCAGGTCCGGCTCTTTCAGCATCGCCGTCATCATCTTCTGCTTGTCGAGCACGTCGGTGGTTTCGATGATGAGGGTGCCGGCGGCGTTAAAGGCCTTCTGCGCTTCTGGCGGCAGCGTGGTGACGCGCGGGTCGGTCATGTGCATGGTGCCGAACAGATAGGATGGCTGTTCGCCCGATTTCTCCAGCTTCCACAGCAGGCCCTTGCCATTCAGCGTCGCGGCGGCTTCGGCCTCGATCTTGCTGTAGGTGGCAGGGTTGCTCTTCTGCAGGGCCGACAGCATGTCGGCGCCGCTGCAGGTCGGGACTTCCGCATGCGCCCTGCCGGCCGCGAACAGCAGGACGGCAAGGAATGACAGGAAAAACAGCACGTTGAGCGCGACAAGCAGCTTCAGCGAGATGGAAGCTGCGCGGTCGGCGATGGCAATGACACGTTTCATGGCCCCTTTCTAAGGGTGAAAAGCGGCAAAACGGTTAATTGGTAGGTCGAAATTGAAGGGGTTACGCCCTTGGATGGGCCGATTCGTAGATTTCGAGCAGCCTTGCGGTGTCGACGCCGGTGTAGATCTGTGTCGTCGACAGGCTGGCGTGGCCGAGCAGTTCCTGGATGGTGCGCAGATCGCCGCCGCGGCCAAGCAGATGGGTGGCGAAGGAATGGCGCAGGGCGTGCGGTGTCGCGGTATCGGGCAGGTTGAGCGCCGAGCGCAGTTTCGCCATGTCGCGCTGGATGATGGCCGGATTGAGCGGGCCGCCGCGCGCGCCGCGAAACAGAAGTTCCTTGGGGTCGAGATGGTAGGGACAGAGCCGGCGGTATTCGGCGATTGCCCTGAGCGCCACCGGCAGCACCGGCACCAGCCGCGTCTTGCCGCCCTTGCCGGTGACGCGCAGTACGGTATCGGCCTCCGAGGCCAGATCGGCGGCCGACAGGCCGAGCGCCTCGGAAATGCGCAGGCCCGAGCCATAAAGCAGCGTCAGCACGGCGGCGTTGCGGGCGGCGATCCAGGGTTCTTCGGCCAGTTGGCCCTCCACCGACACGACCTGTTTGGCGTCGCTCGCCGTCAGTGGTTTTGGCAGCGATTTGGGCTGGCGCGGCGCGCGAAGTGCTGCGGCACCAGCCGCATTGGCGAGACCTCGCCGTTCGAGAAACCGCAGCAGCGAGCGGATGCCGGCCAGCCCACGGCCAAGCGTGCGGGCACCGGCGCCGGCGTTGCGGCGGGCGGCGAGGAAGCCGCGCAAATCGGCCGGACGCAGATTGGCGATGTCGGAAATACCGGGCGAGCCGCCGCAATGGCCGGTGAGGAAATGCAGGAACTGGCGCGTGTCGCGTTCATAGGCCTCGACGGTCTCTGGCGACAGCCGGCGCTCACGCGCCAGCATCTTCAACCAGCTTTCGCGCGCCGCCTGGAGATCGGGTTTCGCCGGGATGAGGAATTCCTGCATGGCGGCATTTTCGGGGATTCGGGTTAGGAAGCGGTGAAGAGCGCGTCATTGAAATGACAAGGGGTGATCATTGAAATGACGCCGGGCTGGGGCTAGAGCAGGCCAAAGGATATTTCGCCATGAGCAAGCCGCAAAACCCAGTCCAGATGGCCGTGATCGGCGCCGCCCACGGCATCAAGGGCGAACTCAGGGTGAAAACCTTCACCGGCGAGCCGATGGCGCTGGCCGATTATGGGCCGCTCTATGCCAGGGATGGCCGTGCCTTCCAGATCATAGACATCAGGCCTGCCAACACGGTCGTCGTGGTGCGTTTTAAGGGCATCAGCGACCGCAATGCCGCCGAAGCGCTCGCCGGCACCGAACTGTTCGTCGACCGTTCGATGCTGCCGGACGATGGCGAGGAGGACGAATTTTACCATGCCGACCTGGTCGGACTGGAGGTTCGCGACGACACCGGCACTGCGCTAGGCAAGGTGGTCGCGGTGCATAATTTCGGCGGCGGCGACATTCTCGACGTGACGCTTGCCGGCCGCAAGGGCGTGCTGATCCCGTTCACGCAGGCCGCCGTGCCTGATGTGTCGATCGCCGAGGGCTTTGTCCGCGTCGACCCGGCGGCGGCCGGACTTATCGAGGACGAGGACGGCGATGCGCCGCGCGACGACGATTTCGACCCCAAGGGCAGGCCGCGCGGACCGCGCGACGCCGGGGGTAACCGGTGAGTTTTGCCGCGTCGGTACTGACGCTCTATCCCGAAATGTTTCCCGGCGTGCTCGGCCTGTCGCTGGCCGGGCGGGCACTGGAGGCCGGTACATGGTCGCTTGCAGCGATCCAGATCCGCGATTTTGCCACCGACAAGCACCGCACCGTCGACGACACGCCTGCCGGCGGCGGCGCCGGCATGGTGATGCGCGCCGATGTGCTGGCCAGGGCAATCGACCATGCTTCGCCGGCAGGCGATGCGCGTCCGCGGCTTTTGATGAGCCCGCGCGGCAAACCGCTGACCCAGGCGCGGGTGCGCGAGCTTGCCGCCGGGCCGGGCGCCGTCATCCTGTGCGGCCGCTTCGAGGGCGTCGACCAGCGGCTGATCGAGGCCCGTGGCCTGGAAGAGGTCTCGATCGGCGATTTCATTCTCTCCGGGGGCGAGCCGGCAGCACTTGTGCTGCTCGACGCCGTGGTGCGGCTGTTGCCCGGCGTGATGGGCAATGCGGTGTCCGGCGAGGAAGAAAGTTTCGAGAATGGCCTGCTCGAACATCCGCACTACACGCGGCCGCAGGAGTTCGAGGGGCGGGAGATTCCCGAGGTGCTGATTTCGGGCAATCACAAGAAGATCGCCGCATGGCGGCGGGAGCAGTCCGAGCGGCTGACCAGGGAGAGACGGCCTGACCTCCTCAGCGCTCAGCCCTTGCCGAAGTAGTAAAAGGCGAGAAACAAGCCGACGGCGACGACGAAGCCGCGCACGACGTTTTGCGGCACGCGCTTGGCGATCCACACGCCGGCATAGCCGCCGAGCGCGCCGCCCGGGATCATGACGATCGCCTGCGGCCAGGCGACGACGCCGCCCGAGACGAAGACGATGATGGCGACCGCCGCGATGACCACGGCCAGCATGTTCTTCAGCGCGTTCAGCCGGTGGTAGTCGCCGGACTGCGTCAGGCCGAGCGTCGCCAGCATCATCACGCCCATGCCAGCGCCGAAGAAACCGCCATAGATGGCGGTGACGAACTGCGCCAGCGAACCGGCGAGCGAGCCGACCGCCGCCTCATGGCCGGGCTTTGGCGCTGGCTTCAGCCACGGCCCAGCGGCAAACAGGGCGGTTGCGCCCAACAGCAGCCACGGCACCAGGGCGCGGAAGGACGGGTTGGACAGCGCCAGCAGGATCAGCGCGCCGGCCAGTGCGCCGATCGCTGATATGGCGCAAAGCAGTAGGGCACCGCGCCAGAAGTGACGGATGTCGGTCCAGTAGGCGAGTGTCGAGGTGATATAGCCCGGGAATTGCGTGACCGAGGAGGTGGCGTTGGCGACGATCGGCGGCACGCCGGCCAATGTCATGGCGCCGAAGGTGATGAAGGTGCCGCCGCCGGCGACCGCGTTGGCGGCGCCTGAAAGAAAGCCTGCAAGGAACAGCAGGATGGCGTCGAAGACAGACATGGAATGCCACCGCGGAAAACTGTGCTATGTCAGGCTTAGAAAGCCCCAGAGAGCGGCGCAACCCGGCACGAAGCGATTACGATGGTGCCATGCCGGCAAAAAAGACTCGTGCGCGGGCGTGACAAAGCGCCGAAATAGCTGTATGTCGCCGCCGAACCGGAAGAAGAATCTGCCGGACCCGTCAACAATGACGGTGTAGTCGCCCCTGTCCGATGTCTTGGAGACAAAATGTCTCAGGGACAAAGGACATAGCCGAGCGGTCAATGGAACTGCAAGGCGAGTGTCGGACGCTCTGACTGTCGGAAGAACAAGAAGTGGATTACCCAAGATGGATATCATCCGTCAGCTCGAGGCCGAGCAGGCCGCCAAGATCGAAGCCAAGCGCAAGCTCCCCGAATTCCAGCCCGGCGACACCGTGCGCGTCCAGGTCCGCGTGACCGAAGGCACCCGCACCCGCGTCCAGGCCTATGAGGGCGTCGTCATCGCCCGTGCCGGTTCCGGCTTCCAGGAAAATTTCACCGTCCGCAAGATCTCCTATGGCGAAGGCGTCGAGCGCGTGTTCCCGGTTTTCTCGCCGATGGTCGAGGGCGTCGAGATCGTACGCCGTCGGCAAGGTGCGTCGCGCCAAGCTCTATTACCTGCGCGATCGTCGCGGCAAGTCGGCCCGTATTTCGGAAAACACCGGCGTGCGCGCCCGCAAGCTCAACGATGAGGAGCGCGACGCGCTGAACGCCGAGAAGGCCCGCATCGAGGCCGAGAAGGTCGCCGCTGCCCAGGCGCTGGCCGCCGAGACGGCCGCCAAGGAAGCCGCCGAGAAGAAGGCAGCCGCCGAGGCTGAGGCCGCCAAGGCTGCGGAAGCGACTCCGGCCGAATAAGACTTCGGAAATCCCATTCAAAAAGGCGGCTTCGGCCGCCTTTTTTCGTTTCACCAGACTGTGAACGCTTTCATGCCTGGAAACTGGATCAGGGTGTTGACGTCATATTATCTTGTGTACTAAATAATCGTGCACAAGATAATTGGAGATTTGATATGGCACTCTACACCACACAGGCTCACGTCACCGGCGGCCGCGCCGGCCATGGCGAGACCAGCGACGGCCTGCTCAAGGTCGATCTGGCTTTGCCCAAGGAACTCGGCGGGCCAGGGGGCGCCACCAATCCCGAGCAGCTTTTCGCCATCGGCTACGCTGCCTGCTTCGAAAGCGCCATTCGCTTCGTCGCGCGCAAACAGAAGCTGCCGCTCACGGATGCGGGGGTAACGTCGACCGTTAGCCTGCTTCCCAATGGCGAGGGTTTCAAGCTCGGCGTCGCCCTCGCGGCGGAGACAAAAGGCCTTGATCAGGCGGCGGCGGAAGCGCTTGTATCGGAGGCACACAAGATCTGCCCTATTCGAACGCCATCAGGGGCAATGTCGAGGTGGCGCTTTCGGTAAAGGCGGCATGACGGGAAAGACCACAAACAGCGCCAGCGACGTCCCGGCGGAGGCCGCCGGGACGGTGAGGGTTCCGCGACTCGACCAGCAGCTCTGCTTTGCGCTCTATTCGGCGAGCGGGCTGATGACCAAGCTCTATCGGCCGTTGCTCGATCCGCTCGGCCTGACCTACCCGCAATATCTGGTGATGCTGGCATTGTGGGAACGCGCGCCGAGCACGATCGGCGCGCTTGGCGAGGCGCTGGGTCTCGATTCCGCGACGCTGACGCCGCTGCTCAAACGGATGGAGGCGGGCGGGCTCCTTACCCGTCGCCGCGACGCCGCCGACGAGCGCCGCGTGCTGGTCGAGCCGACGGCCAAGGGCCAGGCGTTGCGCGCGCGCATCAAGGATGTGTCATCAGCCCTTGCTTGCAGCGTGCCGCTCGAGCCTGGCGAAGCGAAAGCCCTGCACGCGACACTCACCCTGCTCGTTGCCGGTATGCGCAACGCTGTGGCGGAAGACGCCTCGGCGGATGCGGAAGCGCTGGTTCCTGGCTCGAGATAAGCAGATCATCCGGAAATCCTTGGATTGAGGGCATTGGAATCCCTTTTCGCGCGCGCTGACGCAGCGGACCGTCTTGCATGACGCATGCGGAAAGCTAAAGTCGGCGCCGGATTTTCCTGTAAGCCCATCCGGGCGCTTTCAATTTTCGGGAGTGTGTCATGACCAAGTCGAAACTGCTGCTGGCCGGCCTGCTTGCCCTTGTGCTGGCGCCCGTTGCCGCCTTTGCGCAGGCGCTGCCCGATCTCGGTGGCAAGAAGGTCGTGGTGGTCACCGAAAACGCTTATCCGCCGCTGCAGTTCATCGATCCCAAGACGGGAAAACAGATCGGCTGGGAATATGACGCGATGAACGAAATCGCCAAGCGGCTGAATTTCAAGGTCGAGTACCAGAACACCTCCTGGGACGCGATGATCCAGGCGGTTTCCGACAACCAGTACAACATCGGCATGACCGGCATCACCATCAAGGACGACCGCAAGGAGAAGGTCGATTTCTCCGACCCCTATATGCGCTCGGAGCAGTTCATGCTGGTGCGTGGCGACGAAAGCCGCTTCACCGACGCCAAGACCTTCGGCGCCTTCAAGGACGGGCTGATCGGCGCGCAGCCCGGCACCACGCCGTTCTACACCGCCGTCTACAGCGTGCTCGACGGCAATGAGCAGAACCCGCGCATCAAACTGTTCGAGACTTTTGGCGCGACCGTGCAGGCGCTTAAGGCGGGCGACGTCGATGTCGTGCTGACCGACGGCACCGCCGGCAAGGGCTATGTCGATGCATCCGAGGGCAAGCTGAAGCTGATCGGCGGCCCGCTCGGCACCGAGGATTTTGGCTTCATTTTCCCGAAAGGGTCGGACCTGGTGAAGCCGGTCAACGCCGCGATCGCCGCGCTGAAGGCGGACGGGACGCTCGATGCGCTGAACAAGAAGTGGTTCCTTGACTACAAGATGGGGCAGTAGGTCCTGTTGTTGACGGGAGTGCCCGTGCGGGAAATCACGCTGAGTTTGCCCTTGAGCACCCCCCTCTGCCCTGCCGGGCATCTCCCCCGCAAGGGGGGAGATTGGCTGTTCGGCCGACGGCGCGCTCCAGTCGACGTTGATGGTTGGCGAAAGCCGATCAAACATCCGATCTCCCCCCTTGCGGGGGAGATGGCTGGCAAGCCAGAGAGGGGTGCCTTAGCGCTACCCTTTCGAGACTTCCATTCCGGCGACATCGCCTGATGGCACCGCCTTCGTCCTCCACCACCAAAGCCGAATTCCCCTGGTGGCTTGCCGTTGCCGCCGTCCTTGCATTGGCGGCGGCCTTGTTCATTGCGGCCAGCGATCTCTATGCCCAGGTCTTCGCCACGGTCGCCAAGGGCATCGGCATCACCGTCTTCGTCACCGTGGTGGCTTTCGCGCTGGCGTCGATCATCGGTCTCGGCATCGCGCTGATGGGCTTGTCGGGCTCGCAGTGGCTGCGGCAGGTTGCGCGTTTCTATGTCGAGATCATTCGCGGCGTGCCGATCCTGGTGCTTTTATTCTGGATCGCCTTTGCCGGCGCGCCGGCCTTCGTCGCGGCCTGGAATGCGCTGACCGCGCCGTTGCAAAGCGCGGGCTATTTCGGTGAGCTTCTGGTGCGCGACGTGTCGCTGTTGTGGCGCGCCATCATGGCGCTGACGATCGGCTACTCCGCCTTCATCTCCGAGGTCTTTCGCGCCGGCATCCAGGCGGTCGAGAAAGGCCAGATCGAGGCGGCCAAGGCGCTCGGGCTGAGCCGCGCGCAACGCTTCCGGCTGATCGTGTTTCCGCAGGCGATCCGCACCATATTGCCGCCGCTCGGCAATGATTTCGTCGCTTTGGTCAAGGATTCCTCGCTGGTCTCGGTGCTCGGCGTCGCCGACATCACGCAGATGGGCAAGGTCTATGCCGCCGGCTCGTTCCGCTTCTTCGAGACCTATTCGATCGTTGCCTATATCTATCTCATCCTGACCGTCGGCCTGTCGCTGGCGCTCAGGGCGCTGGAGCGGCGCCTGCGCCGCCAGAACGAGGAATAGTTTTTGGGCAAAGACAGGGTTACGATCCTGTCCGCATGGAGGGAGGTCTCATGATCGTCGACCAGGCCAATGCGGCGCTGGATTCCGTCTATGGCGCCGACACGCCGGAAACGCTGGCGCAAGCCTATGCCGCCTGGGCCGCGACCTATGACAGCGAGACCGCTTCGCTCGGCTATTTGCTGCCGTTCCTGATCACCGCGTGGGTGGCGCGCCATGTGCCGGCCGGCGAAGGGCCGCTGCTCGACGCCGGCTGTGGCACCGGGCTGTCAGGGCCGTCGCTGAAGGCGCTGGGCTACGGCGCCATTGCCGGGCTGGATCTCTCGGACGACATGCTGAAGATCGCCGGCAGCCGCAATGCCTATAGTGAGCTGAAACAGGCGATGCTGGGCGGCCCGCTGCCCTGGCCGGACGGGTATTTCCGCGCCTTCTTCTCGACCGGCGTGTTCACCATCAGCCACGCGCCGGCGTCGGGCCTGCACGAACTGGTGCGCATCACCAAAAAGGGCGGCCATGCCATCTTCACCGTGCGCGACCAGGTGTTTGAAAGTGGCGGTTTTCAGGCTGTGTTTGATGAGCTGGAGCAGGCAGGCAAATGGCGTCTGGTCGAGCAAAGCCCGTGGTTCAGGTGTTACGCCATCGCCGAGCCGGATGCGCTGGTGAAGACCTTTGTGTTCGAGGTGATGTGAGCGCAGAGTTTCTCGACCTTGGCTCCTTTCCTCTCCCTCCGGAGGGGGGAGAGGTGGCGCTGCGAAGCAGCGACGGAGTGGGGGAAGCCGGCCCTCAAATGCGCTGCCGCCGACAACTCGCCACAGAGCCTCGATCAAGCCGAGGCATTGCCCGACTTGAAATAACAATGGCCGTGCCAGGTCGACCCCCACTCCGTCGAGCTTCGCTCGACACCTCTCCCCCGATCGACGGGGGAGAGGAAAGGCGCGAGTTTGCCGACCTTGGTGCCCTTCCTATCCCCCGAAGGTGCGAGGGTGAGGAACGCGGATTATGCGAAGCCACGCCGCAATTGCCGAAAAGCCAAAACATTGGTATGAGCCACGCCATGGAAGAGCTTTTTGGCGATCCGGCTTACAAGGGGTTCGTGCTGCAGGACAGAAAACGCCTGCCGTCGCGCTTCTCCGCGCGCGTCAGCGGCGCTTTGACCAGCCGACTTAGCTAGGCCGACCTGTCCAGGTCGTTGCGCCGGACCAAGACCTGCCGGCTTCTGCTCTTTCCCATTCTCATATCGACGGATTTACGCACATGAGCGCACCGCGCACCCTCTACGACAAGATTTTCGACGACCACGTCGTCGACCGCCAGGACGACGGTACCTGCCTGCTCTACATCGACCGCCACCTCGTCCATGAAGTGACCAGCCCGCAGGCCTTCGAAGGCCTGCGCATGAGCGGCCGCAAGGTTCGGCATCCGGAAAAGACGCTGGCCGTGGTCGATCACAATGTCTCGACCTCGCCCGAGCGCAAGTTCGGCATCAAGAACGAGGAAAGCCGCATCCAGGTCGAGGCGCTGGCCAAAAACGCCAAGGATTTCGGCGTCGAATATTATTCCGAGAACGATATCCGCCAGGGCATCGTCCACATTATCGGCCCCGAGCAGGGCTTTACCTTGCCCGGCATGACCATCGTCTGCGGTGACAGCCACACCTCCACGCATGGCGCGTTCGGCGCGCTGGCTCACGGTATCGGCACGTCGGAAGTCGAGCATGTGCTGGCAACGCAGACGCTGATCCAGCGCAAGGCCAAGAACATGCTGGTGCGCGTCGATGGCCAGTTGCCGGAAGGCGTCACCGCCAAGGACATCATCCTTGCCATCATCGGCGAGATCGGCACTGCCGGCGGCACCGGCTATGTCATCGAATATGCCGGCGAGGCGATCCGCGCGCTGTCGATGGAAGGCCGCATGACGATCTGCAACATGTCGATCGAGGGCGGCGCGCGTGCCGGCCTGATCGCGGCCGACGAGACCACCTTCGCCTATGTCAAGGATAAGCCGCGTGCGCCGAAGGGCGCTGCCTGGGATGCCGCGCTCGCCTACTGGAAGACGCTGCAGTCCGATGAAGGCGCGCATTTCGACAAGGTGATCGTGCTCGACGCGGCCAAGCTGCCGCCGATCGTCTCCTGGGGCTCCTCGCCCGAGGATGTCGTCTCCGTGCAAGGCATCGTGCCGAACCCGTACGATATCACCGACGAGAACAAGCGCACCTCCAAGCAGCGCGCGCTCGACTATATGGGCCTGACGCCGGGAACCAAGATCACCGACATCGCGCTCGACCGCGTCTTCATCGGCTCCTGCACCAATGGCCGCATCGAGGATCTGCGCGCCGCCGCCAAGGTGATCGAAGGCAAGACCGTCAATCCGCGCGTCAACGCCATGATCGTGCCGGGCTCCGGCCTCGTCAAGGAACAGGCGGAAGCCGAGGGTCTCGACAAGATCTTCCTCGCCGCCGGTTTCGACTGGCGCGAGCCGGGCTGCTCGATGTGCCTGGCCATGAACGACGACCGGCTGAAGCCGCATGAACGCTGCGCCTCGACCTCGAACCGCAATTTCGAGGGCAGGCAAGGCTTCAAGGGCCGCACCCATCTGGTGTCGCCGGCCATGGCGGCGGCGGCGGCGATCGCCGGCCACTTCGTCGACATCCGCGACTGGAAGTAACCTCCAGCCAGCACGCTCCGATGATTGCCAGACCCCGGACCGCCTTGCGGTTCCGGGGTTTTTCACGCGTGCGGCCGACATATTCGCCCGCGCTTAACCGCTTGTTTGGGCTTGCGCCCTAAGCTCTTCCCTGACGTCAAGCGAGGGGAAGTCACCGTCTTTTGGACACCGGCCTGTTCATAGCGCTGCTCAATCCGACGATCGCGCTGGCGCTCGGCTCGGCCTTCATCGTGCTATGGGCCTATCAGCGCCACCGGCCTTACCTGGCCGTGCTGGCACTCAGCTATTGTGTTTCGGCGCCCGGCTTTCTGTTCCAGTATTTCACCTTGCCCGTCGGCATGGTGCTGACCAAGCTGGTGTCCAACATCTGCTTCACCATCGCCGGCTGCTGCCTGTCGGGCGCCATCGTCGCCCGCTATGGCCGCAAGGTGCCCTATGTGGGGATCGGCGTGTTGGCCGGTGGCGGGCTGGCGTCGCTGTGCTGGTTCCTGTTCGTCGCGCCGGATCTCACCTGGCGTATCCTGGCGATGAATTTCGCCTTCGGCGGGCTCAGCCTTCTGGTCGGCGCCGAACTCAGGCCGGTGCGCAACAACGGCCCGACCGAGAAGATCCTGTTCGTGCTGTCGCTGCTGTCGGGCCTCAACTTCTTCGTGCGCACGCTTGTCGTCGTCATCGCGCACGGGCCGTTCACCAGCTATGACGGATTCTATGGCTCGTCCTACTGGACGACGGCGCTGCTGTCGCATGCGCTTTTGTCGCTGCTGATCGCGCTTTGCCTGTTCAGCGCCGCGGCGCTCGACGTGATGAAGGCGCTGAAGGCCGAGACATATACCGATCCGCTGTCGGGCCTGCTCAACCGGCGCGGCTTCGAAGAGCGCGCCGAGCTCCTGTTGCAGCGTTGCGCGGCGGCGAAGTTTCCGGTCGCGCTGGTACTGGCCGACCTCGATCATTTCAAGGCACTCAACGATGTGCACGGGCATGCGGCAGGCGATCGGGTGATCGCCGACTTCGCCGCCAAGCTGCAGGCGGCCACCGGCGCGCGCGGGGCCGCCGGGCGCATCGGCGGCGAGGAATTCGCCGTGCTTCTACCGCTGAGCGATCTCGCCGCCGCGCGGCTGTTCGCCGAGGCGGTGCGCACCCTCTACTCGGCCGGCGGCGTCGACGGACTTCCCCCCGGCACCAAGGTCACCGCGAGTTTCGGCGTAGCGGCCCGCAGCGGCGAGGAAGCGCTGCAGCCCTTGATGCGCCGTGCCGACGAGGCGCTTTACAAGGCCAAGAAGAACGGCCGCGACAGCGTGCGCCTGTCCTACGAACGGCCCGAAACGCTGTTCGTGCCGGAACAGCCCAAGACCGCCTGACACCGGGCTTTCCAGCCCACGTTAACGTCTTTTTCGCCCGTCGATGTTTAGCTGCGGCACGGGGTGCGAAAGAGATGAGCGGCGCGAACTTCATCCTGCTGATCAATCTGTCGGTTGCCGGCCTGCTGGCGGCATCCTTCATGGCGGTCGCGTTCCACGATGTCGGCCGCGTCCCGGCTCGCTGGCTGGCGTCCGGCTATCTCCTGGGCATGGTCTATTTCGCCATCGAATTCAGCATTCCCGCCTTTACGGATGCGCGGCCGGCGGTGGTCGCCGCCTTCGCCGTCTTCCTTGGTGCCACCATAGCCTTCAATGTCGGGCTCGCCCGCAAATACGGCATCGCGACGCCATGGCCGCCGATGCTGTTCTTCCTGCTCGCCGCCACCATCGCCGTCTATTTTGTCCAGGACCTGCCGCGCCAGTCGCTGGCCCGCATGATGGCCTACCAGCTTCCCTATGCCGTCATGCAATTCGTCGGATTGGCCATCGTCTGGTCGTCCAGGCAAAGGCGTGGCCGGCTCGATCGCATCCTGATGGCGGTGCTGGCCGCCAGCGGTGTGCAATTTGCCTCAAAGCCGTTCATCGCGCATGCGCTCGGCGGTTGGGGCGCCAATCCGCAGGCCTATCTGCAAAGTGGCTACGCGCTGGTGTCGCAGTCGCTCGGCACCGTCTTCGGCCTGGCGCTGGCGTTGCTCATCCTGGCCATCCTGGTTCGTGAGGTGTTGGCCGACGTGACGTCGAAGTCGGAGACCGATACGCTTTCGGGACTGCTCAATCGCGGTGCTTTCACCCGCCAGGCCGAGCAGGCCGTGCTTGGCGCGATGCGGCAAGGCGTTCCGGTCGCGCTGGTCATCGCCGATCTCGATCATTTCAAGAGCATCAACGACAATTTCGGCCATGCCTCCGGCGACCGCGTGATCGAGACCTTTGCCGGTTTCCTGCGCGAGGCCGCCGCCAGGCACCATGTCGCGGGCCGTATCGGCGGCGAGGAATTCGCCATCATCCTGCCGGGGGCCAATCTTGCCGCCGCCCGGCTGTTCGCCGAGGGCACGCGCAGCGCATTTGGCGCGCTGCCCATCGATGGTCTGCCGCCGGACAATCGCTGCACCGCGAGTTTCGGCATCGCCGAACTTCATCCCAGTGAAACCATTGCCGACCTCATGCGGCGCGCGGATGAGGCGCTTTATCTGGCGAAGAATGCCGGGCGCGACTGCGTGCGCGCTTCAGCCGGGCTGGGAGGCGAGTGGCCGTCCAACGCGATCATCATCAACTCCAGATCGGGATGACGTTGGTTGAATCGTCATCCTGATCTAACTCTTTCTTGGAGCATGATCTCTTCCGAAAACCGGTTCCCACTTTTCGGGATCATGCTCTAGCGGCAGGGGCTGAGTTCCGGCATTTCGCCGTCGGAAAGCCCGTACATGTAGCTGCGGCCTTTGACGAACACCGGCGGCCGGTAGCAATCGCTGTAGCCTGATATCTCGTCGGATTCGTTCTGGTAGATCACCTTGGGCTGGCCGGCACTGGTGTAGTCGGACAGCTGCTTGGCCAGCTTGCCCTCGCCGACGATGATGCGCTTGTAGCCGGCGGCGCTGTCGATGACGAGATTGCCGAAGGAATCGGCGTAGACGCGATCCTGGTGGCGTCCATCGGCCAGCGTGGGCGTCGCCAGGCCGGCGACCGAGGCCACCACAATGAGCGCAGCAAGGCGCAATCTGCTCGAGTTTAAACGCATGGCGTTTTCCTTCTTTGAGGCCAAAGCGCGTCGCGACGCGCTTTTATCTCTTGTTTGGATGCATGTCGTTTGTCCCAAAACCGCTGACGCACTTTTGGGCGACATGCATGGCTCCTCGAATCAGAAATTAACCTTTTCTTAACCTTTGTTAAGAGGCCGGCGCGCTGCGCGGCGATGTCTCGGTAAACATGGTTAATTTCCGACTGGAGGGAAAACCCGTCGGCCATCATTCGGCCATGCTTGGACGCACCATCGCGGCCGGCATCGAATGGATTCACAAGGTGGCGTTGGGGCAACCTTGATCTTGGCGCAGCATCGTGGCTAGTCTGCCGCGCGGGAGGACAGCATATGGCGTTACGCCGGACGGTTTGGGTGTCCGTTTTCCCGTTTCTGGCCATCGTTGCTGCCTGTGTGCCGCAGGATGGCGCGCCAAAGGCGGCCAGTACCGTCTCGCCTGCGCCGGCGCAGCAGCCCATCGCGGCCGCCGCTCCTCCGGCATCCGCGCCTCCAGCACCGGCAACCAAGATCACCACCGATCTCACCGCGCCGCGATCCGGCATAGGTACGGCCACCTACAGATGCGGCAACAACGGCATGATCACCATCCAAAATCTCGGCACGGCGTTGCGTGTGGTCGGGGCCGACGGCGCGACCGAGGAGTTCGCAGCGTCGCCCGCCAATCAGTCCAGCCGCTACCAGGAGGCCGCCACGCATGACGCAATCGTGATCGACGGGCGTGAGGCGCTGGTGATGAAGAGAGGCTCGACGCCGCAGACCTGCAAACGATAGTGCGAATCGCAACACAGCCGGGCTCTGGACCAGACATGCTGCACTGCAGCGATATAGAGCCGGCTGCAAGCCATCAACCCCTAATCGATTGAAGCCCGAGCCTGCCTTTTTGTCAGACTAAATGACTTTTCCAAAACGATTTTCTGGCTTTGACGCGGTGCAAAAAGAGCATTAGAAACCGGCTGTCCGAAGTCGCAACCGGAAGCGGCAATGCCGCATTCCCACCTGAGGCTCCAGAGACGCCGAACCTGGGGGAGCCATGAGCAAATCACCAGCCACCCGCGAATTCGCCAGACGTGAACGGCCGCTCTCGCCGCACCTGACGATCTACCGGCCGCCGATCACGATGACGATGTCGATCATCCATCGCATCACCGGCGGGGCGCTTTATTTTGGCACGCTGCTGGTCGCCGTCTGGCTGATGGCGGCGGCAAGTTCGCAACCGGTTTTCGACGGGGTCAACTGGGCCTTCGGCACCTGGCTCGGCCGGCTGATCCTGTTCGGTTACACCTGGGCGCTGATGCACCACATGCTGGGCGGCGTGCGCCACCTGGTCTGGGACACCGGCACCGGCCTCGAAAAGCACACTGCCTCGAAGATCGCCTGGGCGACACTGGTCGGCTCGGTCCTGCTCACCCTGCTGATCTGGATCGCCGGCTATATGGCGCGAGGAGCCTGACCATGAGCGGCAACAAAAATACCGACATGCGCACGCCGCTGGCGAGAGTCCGCGGTCTTGGTTCCGCCCGTGAGGGCACGGGCCATTTCTGGCGCCAACGCCTGACGGCTATCGCCAACATTCCGCTGACGCTGTTCTTCGTCGGGTTCCTCATCGCGCTCAACGGCGCCGGCTATACGGAAGTGCGCGCGGCACTTGCCAATCCGTTCGTGGCGCTGATGCTGGCCCTGGTGCTCATCTCAGGGCTGATCCATATGCGGCTCGGCATGCAGGTGATCATCGAGGATTACGTGACCAGCGAAGGCCTGAAGCTGGCGACGATCGCGCTCAACACATTTTTCACAGTAGCGGTCGGCGTCGCCTCGATCTTCGCCCTGCTCAAGCTGGCATTCGGAGGCTGAGTTGGCCAAGGACGCGAAATCAGCCAACAAAGCAGGCTATAGCTTTGTCGACCACAAATTCGATGTGGTGGTCGTCGGCGCCGGTGGTGCCGGCCTGCGCGCCACGCTCGGCATGGCCGAGCAGGGCCTGCGCACCGCCTGCATCACCAAGGTGTTCCCGACCCGCTCGCACACCGTTGCCGCGCAAGGCGGCATTGCCGCTTCGCTGTCCAATATGGGTCCCGATTCCTGGCAGTGGCACATGTACGACACCGTCAAGGGCTCGGACTGGCTCGGCGATGTCGACGCCATGGAATATCTGGTGCGCGAAGCACCGGCGGCGGTCTACGAGCTCGAGCACTATGGCGTGCCGTTCTCGCGCACCGAAGAGGGCAAGATCTACCAGCGGCCGTTCGGCGGCCACATGATGAATTACGGCGAAGGCCCGCCGGTGCAGCGCACCTGTGCCGCCGCCGACCGCACCGGCCACGCCATCCTGCACACGCTCTACGGCCAGTCGCTGAAGAACAACGCGCAGTTCTTCATCGAGTATTTCGCGCTCGACCTGATCATGGAGCCGGACGGCACCTGCACCGGCGTCGTCGCCTGGAATCTCGATGACGGCACCATCCATCGCTTCTCGGCCAAGATGGTGGTGCTGGCGACGGGCGGCTATGGCCGCGCCTATTTCTCGGCAACTTCGGCGCACACCTGCACCGGCGACGGCGGCGGCATGGCGGCACGTGCCGGCTTCCCGCTGCAGGACATGGAGTTCGTGCAGTTCCACCCGACCGGCATCTATGGCGCCGGCTGCCTGATCACCGAAGGCGCGCGCGGCGAGGGCGGCTATCTCGTCAATTCCGAGGGCGAGCGCTTCATGGAGCGCTACGCGCCGTCGGCCAAGGACCTTGCCTCGCGCGACGTCGTCTCGCGCTGCATGACGCTGGAAATCCGCGAGGGCCGCGGCGTCGGCAAGAAGAAGGACCACATCTTCCTGCATCTCGACCACCTCGATCCGGCCGTGCTGCATGAGCGGCTGCCCGGCATTTCGGAATCGGCCAAGATTTTCGCCGGCGTCGACCTGACCAAGGAACCGATCCCGGTGCTGCCGACGGTGCACTACAATATGGGCGGCGTGCCGACCAATTACTGGGGCGAGGTACTCGAGCCCGACGGCAGAGAACCCGGACCGGGTGTCGCCCGGTCTGATGGCGGTGGGCGAGGCGGGCTGCGCCTCGGTGCACGGCGCCAACCGGCTGGGCTCGAACTCGCTGATCGATCTGGTCGTGTTCGGCCGCGCCGCGGCGATCCGCGCCGGCCAGGTCATCGACCGCAAGTCGGCGATCCCTTCGCCCAACGAAGCCTCGGTCGAAAAGATCATGGATCGCTTCGACGGGCTGCGCCACGCCAATGGTTCGACGCCGACGGCGGTGCTGCGTGAAAAAATGCAGAAGGCGATGCAGGAAGACGCTGCCGTGTTCCGCACGCAGGAATCGCTGGAAAACGGCTGCAAGCGCATTTCGGAAATCTGGGCGAGCTCAAGGACATCAAGGTCTCAGACCGCTCGATGATCTGGAACTCCGACCTGGTCGAGACGCTGGAGCTGGAGAATTTGATGGCCAATGCCATCACCACCGTCTACAGCGCCGAGGCCCGCAAGGAGAGCCGCGGCGCGCATGCGCGGGAAGATTTTGCGTCGCGCGACGACGCCACCTGGCGCAAGCATACGCTGGCGCGGCTCAGCGAGGACGGCAAGGTGACGCTCAGCTACCGGCCGGTGCACACCGAGCCGCTGCTGGCCGAAAAGGACGGCGGCATCAGCCTCGCCAAGATCGCGCCGAAGGCCAGGGTGTACTGACGATGGCGCTGGCGGCCACGGGATATTCCGGCAAGCCCCTTCCGGCCAAGCTTGGCCTGAAGGATGGCATGACGGCCGCCTTCATCGCGCTGCCGCCGGAGCTCGATGAATTGGTTGACGCCGTCGATTTTGCCGAGGTCGACCGGCTTGCCGAATGGTCCGACATTTCGGGCAGCCATCAGAGATACGACGCGGTGCACGCCTTCACCCGGCATCGCGCCGAGATCGAGGATCGCCTCGGCGATGTCGAGGCGGCGATCAAGCGCGACGGCATGGTCTGGGTGTCGTGGCCGAAGAAGGCGTCGAAAGTGCCGACCGACGTCACCGAAGGCGTCGTGCGCACCGAAGCGCTGAAGCGCGACCTTGTCGACGTCAAGGTCGCCGCCGTGAATGAAATCTGGTCCGGGCTGAAGCTCGTCATCCGAAAGGACCTGAGGTAATGGTCGAACTGACGCTCCCCAAGAATTCGAAGATCCAGCAGGGCAAAACCTGGCCAAAGCCGGAAGGCGCCACCAATCTGCGGGAATACCGCATCTACCGCTGGTCGCCGGACGATGACGAGAACCCGCGCATCGACACCTATTTCGTCGACATGGACGATTGCGGGCCGATGGTGCTCGACGCGCTGCTGTGGATCAAGAACAAGATCGACCCGACGCTGACCTTGCGCCGATCCTGCCGCGAAGGCATTTGCGGCTCCTGCGCGATGAACATCGACGGCTCGAACACGCTGGCCTGCACCAAGGGCTGCGACGACATTTCCGGCGCCGTGAAAGTCTATCCGCTGCCGCATATGCAGGTGGTCAAGGACCTGGTGCCCGACCTCACCAATTTCTACGCCCAGCATGCCTCGATCGAGCCGTGGCTGAAGACGGTGTCGCCACAGCCGGCCAAGGAATGGCTGCAGAGCCATGAGGACCGCGAGAAGCTCGACGGGCTCTATGAGTGCATATTGTGCGCCTGCTGCTCGACCTCGTGCCCGAGCTACTGGTGGAACGGCGACCGCTATCTCGGCCCGGCGACGCTGCTGCAGGCCTATCGCTGGCTGATCGACAGCCGCGACGAGGCCAAGGGCGAGCGGCTCGACAATCTCGAAGACCCGTTCCGGCTCTACCGCTGTCACACCATCATGAATTGCGCCCAGACCTGCCCCAAGGGCCTCAACCCGGCCAAGGCGATCGCGGAGATCAAGAAGATGATGGTGGAGCGCCGGGTCTAACCGCGATCGCTTTTCCTTTTGCGCGCCTTCGGCGACGCGGCTGCGGAGATCAAGAAGATGATGGTGGAGCGCCGAGTCTGACGCCGAAACTACCCGCTGACTTTTCGCCGGACGCCGTCGCGGCCCTCCGCGAGCGCCTCGATCTGGTGCGAAGCCAGGGTGTAAAAATCCTGTTCGCCGTCGAAAGCGGCAGTCGCGCCTGGGGCTTTCCGTCTCCGGACAGCGACTATGACTGCCGCTTTGTCTATATCAGGCGCGTGTCGGATCACCTCGTGCTGCAACAGCCGCGCGACGTCATCGAGTTTCCGATTGAAGGCGAGATCGATGCCGGGGGCTGGGATCTGCGCAAGGCCTTGCTGCTGGCGCTCGGCGGCAATGCGGTCATCGTCGAATGGGCAAAGTCACCCATCGTCTATGAGGAAGTCCCGGGATTTCGCGCGCGCCTTCTCGACCTGCTGGCCGAGATCGTCGATCCGGTAAAGGTATCGCAGCACTATCTCGGTCTGGCGCGCTCGCATGTCGCCAAGATCGGCAGTTTTTCCGGCGAGGTGAAGCTGAAGAAGCTGTTCTATCTGATCCGGCCGTTGGTGGCCCTGGACTGGATGGGACAGCGCGGCTTTGCCGGCCTGCCGCCGATGAACCTCGGCGAATGCCTCGACCAGACGGACGTGCCGGTGCCGGCAGCAGAGGAAATCCGCGGCCTGATCGAGCGGAAAAGCCAGACGCGGGAGATGGGGTCCGGTCTCATCCCGACCGCCATCGCGCGCTATCTCGAAGCCCGCTATGGTCACCACGCAATGAACCTTGCCGCCACGGTCAGGGACGATGCCCGCCAGGCACGCAAACATGCCCTTGCAACCGCGTTTTACCGCCGGGAGGCTGAACACCTTCCATGAGCGATCTTCCCATCCTCTCCATCGAACCGGGTGTGCTCGGCTGCCTGATCCAAAGAAGGAACTGACGCCGGATCCGCTGACGCTCAATGCCGAGCGGGCACCATGCAGAGGATGGTGCGAGCCGGGGATGGCAACCGACGGAGATTCACCAGGCGCCCGAGCTGCTTGAGCAGAAGGGCTGGTGTCGCCGTTGTTCGGCTCGCATGTCGAACGCCATCCGTTCAGATGGCTCTGCAGTTCTCGCTGACTGCGCCTTGCCTGGCATGCTCTTGTTGGGTGGCGGCCGACCGCGCCTGATCGTTGTTTCCAGACATGCCGCTCGCCATGGTCGAGGCTTTTTCGGCGACCTTATATTAGAAATCGTGCAAGCAATTGATTGCTTTATGCGCGAAGCCTGCAGCATTGCCTTAGTATAGTCTTAAGTGGTTCTCGATATTCACTTGCGAGATTGTCGCTCGAGAGCAAAGTGATGCACGGCTTTATCGTGAATCGGTACTCAGTATCCGGACCATTGATCAGCGTAGCAACCGTGGGATCGCTCACCTGGCTTGTGTCGCTGATCCATTTTCAAGAGAAGGGGCTGCTTGCGGCTGTCGGCTTGGGAATCTTAATTGCGCTTGTCTTGATGGATAGGTTCCGGGACAAGGGGGCGGATCAGCAAAAAACCGGGTGGTTCAGGCTCTATTTTTCGCTTTTCCCCGGCCTTCTATTCCTTGTCTATATCTATATCGAAAGCGCCTTCGGCTATTTTGACTGGGGTGCGATGTTGATGCATGTCGATGCGGGCATCCTGACGCCCGGTGTCGTTGTTGAATATCTGATGCATACCGGCAGCACGATACTGGTCATTGCGGTCGTTCTTTTCGGCCTAGCCGCATTGAAGGCGCGCGGCACGCTGACACGAGGATTGGACGTCGCCTTGATGGCATTCTTCCTGGCGGCGAACCCGATGCTAACGCGCCCGATCGTGGCGGCGATGCATTCCAATCCGTTGCATGATTTCCTCGCCACGCGGTTCGTCGATATCACGCCGTTGACAAAACCGGAGGCAGGAACGGCGTCCGTGCCGGCCGCGCCAAAGAACCTCGTCCATATCTTCGTCGAGAGCGCCGAGCGCACTTACCTGAACAAGGCGGAGTTCGGCGACGTCATGGATCCGCTGCTCGAATTCGACAGACGCGGTCTTTCGGCGACGAACATGGTGCAGCTTGCCTACACCAACAATTCCATGGCCGGGATGGTGGCGGCGAACTGCGGAACGCCGTTGCTGATGACCTATTTCACAACGCGCCAATATCTGGAGGAGAATTCGCAATTCCTGCCGGGCCTGACATGCCTGGGTGATGTTCTAAGGGCACGAGGCTATCGGCAGAATTTCATTTCCGGTTGGCCGCTCGGCTTTACCGGTCAGGGGGCGTTCTACGCCTCCCATGGCTACTCGTCACTTTTTGGGGGAGCCGAGGTGGTGGCCGGTGTCGGCGGGCCTGGCAGTTCATTCGGCGCCGATGACGCCCAGGTTCTGGATATGAGCTTCGACGTTTTGCGGCGTGCGCAGCAAGACGGCCGGCCGTTCTCGCTGACGATCGCCGTCAGCGGCGGGCATGCGACGGATGGCTACCTGACCGACAAATGTATCGGCAAGACGGGACTTTCCCCACAGGCCCCAAACATTCTCCATGCCGTGAAATGCACGAACATGCTGATCGCGGACTTCATCCACAAGGCCGAGGCCGAAAGTCTGATGGCAGACACCGTTCTGGTGCTGCAAAGCGATCATCTCAGTGCGCCAAGCACTGTGACGGATCGTTTGAACAAATATGAACGGCGCAACTTTTTCTCCCTGTCGGGCGCCGGCATTCCTGCCAAAGCGTATGCCGGGCTTTCGGGCACAATCGACATATTTCCGACCATTCTGGACGCGATGGACGTGCCGCTGGCGAATGACCAGGCTGCCTTTGGCGTTTCGCTACTCGGGGATCGACCGACGCTGACCGAGGTGTTTGGACAAGCCCAGTTCGACGAAGCGATCTATGCCGAGGACGTGCTCGTCAGATCATTCTGGAAGCTGAAACCGTCACGGACGGACGTCGCGTCCGAAGTTGAGTTGGACTAGCGCGTTTCACGGGCCGTGAAACGCTCTATCTCCGCTACGCACTTCTCCTGAAATTGCTGTAAATGCCAAGGCGCGCGCCATGCATATGCGCCGGATGCCGGATCGCACCTTGAAATCCGCGGCTGATCGAGCGGAAAAGGCAGACGCGAGAGATGGGGTCCGGTCTCATCCCGATCGCCATCGCATGCCATCTCGAAGCGCGTTATGGTCACCACGAAATGAACCTTGCCGCCATGGTCGGGGATGAGGCACACCAGGCACGCCAACACGCCCTTGCAACCGCGTTTTACAGCCAGGAGGCCAAACAACTTTCATGAGCGAAGACCTTCCCATCCTCTCCCCCATCGAAGCGCGCGTGCTCGGTTGCCTGATCGAGAAGAAGGAGCTGACGCCCGATGTCTACCCGCTGACGCTCAACGCAGCACTTGCCGCCGCCAACCAGAAGACGGCGCGCGAGCCGGTGATGGCGCTGGAACCGACAGAGGTGCACCGGGCACTGAAGCTGCTCGAGCAGAAGGGGCTGGTGCGGCAGATGTTCGGCTCGCGCGTCGAGCGCTATGAGCACCAGATGGCGCAGCGCTTCTCGCTGACCACGCCGCAGACCGCGTTGCTCGGCCTGCTCTTGCTGCGCGGGCCGCAGACCGCGCATGAGCTCTTGGCGCGCGCCGAGCGCATGGCGCGGTTTTCGTCGATCGAGGATCTGCGCGCTGAACTCGACATGCTGATCGGCCGCCGGCCGCCGCTGATCCAGGAAATCCCGCGCGGGCCGGGCCAGCGTGAGGATCGCTACGTGCATCTCCTCGCAGGAGCTGTGGACGTTGCAGCCCTTTCGGCCCAGCGCAGTGCGCCGGCCATGCCTCACTCCGAGCTGGATGCGAGAGTGGAGGCGCTGGAGCAGGAAGTCGCCGCTCTGCGCGCCCGGCTCGACGCGCTGGGCGGTTGAGGCGGCCAGCGATCCAGACGTAGCCGCGCCGGGGCGATTGTCCGTAACGAAAACGCCGGCTCTCAGGCCGGCGTTCGTCACTTCAGGGCCGCCTTGCTCAGCCGAGCTTGGCGTCGAGCGACACCTTGATCGCACCGAGCGCCTTGGAGACCGGGCATTCGGCCTTGGCCTTCTCGGCCAGTTCCTTGAATTTCGCCGCATCGATGCCGGGCACCTTGCCGACCAGCGTGATCGCGCTGCCGGTGATGCCGGTGCCTGGAACCAGTGTCACCACGGCCTTGGCGTCGAGTTCGGCCGCGGGCGTGCCGTTCTCGGCCAGGAAGTGCGAAAGCTGCATGGCGTAGCAGCCGGCATGAGCGGCCGCGATCAGCTCTTCCGGATTGGTGCCGGATTTGCCGCTTTCATCCTCAAAGCGCGCCTTGAACGAATAGGGCGTGCCCTTGAGCGTCCCGCTCTGGCTGTCGAGCGTGCCTTTGCCTTCCTTAAGATTGCCTTTCCAGACGGCGGTTGCGGTGCGGTCCATGAAGTCCTCCTTGGTTGTCTTGAACTTGGCCTGAGTGGCATCCGGTCAACTATAGCGCGGGCGCGCTCGAAGACCACTGCGCTGTTTGGACCACGGCACGATGACGGCTCATCGCTTCCGGAAAAATATTCGGGGCCTCAAAAAATATCCGGGCAAAAATGTCGGCTTCCATCCGGCCGGGCGTCCTGCGGGCGGTCACGGGATTGTGGCCGGATGGAGGTTCACATGGACAATCTGTTTTTCGCGCTGTGGAAGAGGCCAGGCCGCAGGCCTGAGCGACAGGAAGACTTCTGGCTGGATCCGCCGGCGCCCGTCTTCGGCAGGCTGCTGGCGGCGGTCGCCATCATCGGCGTCGCGGCATGCCTTCTCGACCATGCGGCGGCGGTCGAAGGCAAGGCTGACACGCTCGTTGCCGCATCCTATGGTTCGTCGCAGCAGGGGAGGCCGCAATGAAATATGTCTGCCTGGTCTATGGCGAGGAGAACGACCTTTACGCGCTCACCGCCGAGAGGGGGGCCAAGCTCGATGCCGATTCGCTGGCCTATAACGAGGTCCTGGACCAGGAGGGCAAGTTGATCATCGCGCAGGCGCTGCAATCGGTGAGGACGTCGAAGTCGGTGCGACGGCGCGAGGGCAAGCGCCTTGTCATCGACGGCCCCTTCGCCGAAACCAAGGAACAGCTGCTTGGATTCGTCATGGTCGAAGCCGACACGCTCGACGAAGCGCTGGACATCGCCGCCCGCATTCCGCTGGCTGAACTCGGCACGATCGAAGTGCGGGCGATCTACGACATACCGGGGTCATAGGCGGAGGCTGGCTTGGCGGCGTGAGCCGACTTGTTTAATCGCCTAAGCTTCACCAGCCGCAAATTGAATTTTCTTGGCCAGGTCAACTCTCGCGTGTTGAAGCAAGGCGACAGTTCTCTTATCGTCGCGCGGGTTCCTGGGGGGATTTCGACATGCCTTTCCTGATTGCGATCCTTGGCGCGCTCGGAGCGGCGGCGTTCTGGTGGTACCGGATGAAGGCCATGAACGACGCCGCGCGCGAGGTCGCCGATGTCGTCGGGCGCGTGCAAGGCAACATCCGGCGCAAGAAGCTACGCAAGCAGGCCGCCCTGTCGCCGCTGACGGCGATCGACGATCCGGTTGTGGCTGCCGCGACGCTGATTACGTCAATCGTCTCCGAAAATGGACCCATCCTGCCGCAGCGCGAGGCTGTCATCCGTGCTGTCATTTCCGAGATCGCCGACAAGAAGAAGACCGATGAAGCGGTGATCTATGCCAAATGGGCGGCGTCACAGATCGACGACACCACCGTCGTCATCGACAAGCTGGCGCCGTTCCTGCGCGAGCGTCTCGATGTCGGCGAGCGAAATGACCTGCTGCAGATGGTCAACCGCGCCGCCCAGGGCGGCGAGAAGCGCCTTGAGATCGCCGATCAGCGCATGCTGCGGCTGCGGCAGAAGCTGGGTTTCGAGGTGAACTAGGGTGTGCTGATATTCAGGTGAGGCCGGCCTGCAAACGACGGCCTCCTGCGCGTCCGGTGCTCACGTACTTAAGTACGCTCCGCTCCGGTTCTCGGAAGCCATCGTTTTCGACTCGGCCTGACCTGAATCTCAACACGCCCTGGCGTGTGCGTGAGACAGCTAGATCGCCTCGCCCTTCAGCAGCCGCGGCGTGCCGGCGGACAGCCCCGATGCCTGCCGGATAAAAAACGCCTTCAGGCGCGGCATGCGCTCGACGAGGCCGAGGCCGATGTCGCGGACGGTGCGCAGCGGGGTGATGTCGTTGGAAAACAGCCGGTTGAGCACATCCGTGGTGACGCCCATCTGCACCGTGTCGAAACGGCGCCATTGCTGGTAGCGTTCGAGCACGTCCAGCGCGCCGATGTCCTGGCCGAGCCGGTCGGCCTCGACGATCACCTCGGCAAGTGCCGCCACATCCTTGAAGCCGAGATTGAGGCCCTGGCCGGCGATCGGATGGATGCCGTGGGCGGCGTCGCCGGCAAGGGCCACGCGCGGCGCGACGAAGGCGCGCGCGATGGTGAGGCCGAGCGGCCAGGCGCGCGGCTTGTCGGCAACGCGGATCTCGCCGAGCTTCAGGCCGAAACGCTGTTCGAGTTCATGCTCGAAGACGAGATCGTCGCCTTCCACCAGCGTTTTGGCATCTTCCGCGCGTTCGACCCAGACGATCGACGAGCGGTTGGTGCCGTCCTCGTCGGGTTTCAGCGGCAGCGTGGCGAAGGGGCCGGCGGGCAAAAAGTGCTCCTCGGCGCGGCCATTGTGCGGGCGTTCATGCGCCACGGTGCAGACGATGCCGGACTGGCCGTATTCCCATTTCACCGTCTTGATGCCGGCCATGTCGCGCAGCTTCGAGTTGACGCCGTCGGCGGCGACCAGGAGCCGCGCCGTCAGCGCGGCGCCGTCGGCCAGATGCACCGTAATGCCGGCGCCATTGGTCTCGAAACCCTGCACCGCGACGCCTTCGATGATGTCGATGCCGAGCTTTTCGGCTCTGGCGCGCAAGGCGCCGTTCAGCGACTTGTTGGCGACCATATGGGCGAAGGGCTCGCCCGGCGCCACTTCGCCGCCGAAGGTCAGGAAGACCGGGCGCACCGGATCGGCGCTGCGCGAATCGGTGATGATCATCTCGGTGATCGCCTGCGCCTGCGGCGCGATCTCGGCCCAGACGCCGAGCTGGTCGAGCATACGGCAGGCGGCCGCCGCAATGGCCGAGGCACGGCCATCCCGTTGCCACGCGCCGGCGGGCGCGGCATCGACCAGTGCCACGGCCAAATGCGGCCGCGCCTGCTTCAGCGAGACGGCGGTGGCCAGGCCGACATAGCCGGCGCCGGCGACGAGAACATCGAGCCCGGATCTGGTCTTGGCGTCCGCCTTGCGTTCCATTGTCTTGGCTCCTTGCGCGCCGGCCGCGGCTGGCGCCCTTGACGGCTCGTTCTTCCTGTCGGAAACCGCCATAGCAATTTTGCGGCGAGGTCACAAAACATGACGGCGGCGATCGACGAGCTTCTGCGCATTCTCGACCTCGAGAGGCTGGAACACAATCTGTATCGTGGTCGCAGCCCCCAGGTGGAGTGGCAGCGCGTGTTCGGCGGCCAGACCATCGCGCAGGCGCTGGTGGCGGCGCAGCGGACGGTGGAGCCGGACCGCTTCGTGCATTCGCTGCACGGCTATTTCATGCGACCGGGCGACATCAGGGTGCCGATCATCTACGAGGTCGACCGCATCCGCGACGGCGGCTCCTTCACCACCCGCCGCGTGCTGGCGATCCAGCATGGACAGGCGATCTTTTCGTTGGAAGCCTCGTTCCAGGTCGATGAGAAGGGGCTGGAACACCAGTTCGCGCTGCCCGACGACGTGCCGCCGCCGGAAGGGCTGCAGACGCAGCGGCAGCTGCTCGAAAGGGCCGAGCGTGTGCCGGAGGCGGTGCGCCGCTTCTGGGCGCGCGAGCGGCCGCTGGAGCTCAGGCCGGTCAATCTTCAGCACTATGAAAGCCGCGACAAGCTGCCGCCCCGGCAGAATGTCTGGATCCGCCTTGCCGGGCCGGTTCCCGACGATCGCGCGCTGCAGTCGGTGCTGCTCGCCTACCTCTCCGACATGACGCTGCTCGACACCTCGACCTTCGCGCATGGGCGCGGCCTGTTCGATCCCGACATCCAGGCGGCGAGCCTCGACCATTCGATGTGGTTCCACCGGCCGCATTCGCTCGACGGCTGGCTGCTTTATGCGCAGGACAGCCCGTCGAGTTCGGGATCGCGCGGCTTCAGCCGCGGCACGCTCTATGCGCGCGACGGCACGCTGATCGCTTCGATGGCGCAGGAAGGGTTGATCCGGCTCAAGCGTTGAGCACTCCGAGTCTTGTTTGAGCAGGAACACTGGACAAACGAAAACCGTTTGTCCGAGAAAACCGGGTTCGCCTTTTCGGGACCATACCCAAAGCCGGCAAATTAGGCATTTTCGAAAAATTGCATAATTTTTAAGCATGTGGCGTGCCGCAGGCACCGGCACCGGCTGGCTTCGGCCACCCCATTCCCTTTGTTTACAACAGGTTAACATGCTGCTTCGGCACTTGGCACGGAGCTTGAATCCTTGGGGGCACTCTCCGGCTCTTTGGGATCGGTGAAGTCGTGCAAACGCGGGGGACCGCAACAGCAAAGGGTGAAACCTTATGAAAATCGTGATGGCAATCATCAAGCCGTTCAAGCTGGACGAGGTACGCGAAGCGCTTACCGCCGTCGGCATCCAGGGCCTGACCGTCACCGAAGTCAAAGGCTACGGGCGTCAGAAGGGACATACGGAAATCTATCGCGGAGCGGAATACGCGGTCAGTTTCCTGCCGAAGATCAAGATCGAGGTCGCGGTCAGTGCCGACACGGTCGACAAGGCCGTCGAAGCCATCACCGCCGCGGCCAAGACCGGCCAGATCGGCGACGGCAAGATTTTCGTTTTCGGCATCGACCAGGCGGTGCGCATCCGCACCGGCGAAACAGACACCGACGCGCTCTGAGCGGCGAACACGTATTCCAATGGAGAGTTCAATGAATATTTCTTCCACCTTGAAGACGACGGGACGGGCGGCCCTTCTGGGCTCGCTTGCTCTCGCAGCATTGGGCAGCGTCGCCGCCTTCGCGCAGGAAGCAGCTCCGGCCGCCGCCGCTGCCGCGCCGGCTGCCGCTCCCACCCCGGTGCTCGACACCGGCAACACCGCCTGGATGCTGACCTCGACGGCGCTGGTGCTGATGATGACCATCCCGGGCCTGGCGCTGTTCTACGGCGGCATGGTGCGCAAGAAGAACGTGCTCGCCACCATCATGCAGAGCTTTGCCATCACCTGCCTGGTGACGGTGCTGTGGTTCATGTTCGGCTATTCGCTCGCCTTCACCACCAATGATTCCGCCAGCTTGAACAACTACATCGGCGGCTTCTCGAGATTCTTCCATCACGGCATCACCGTCTCCACGCTGTGGCTTCCAGGGGTCTCCAACATCCCTGAATTCGTCTTCTCGATGTTCCAGATGACCTTCGCCATCATCACGCCTGCCCTCATCGCCGGTGCCTTCGCCGAACGCATGAAGTTCTCGGCGCTGCTGCTCTTCATGGCGCTGTGGCTGGTGTTCGTCTATTGCCCGATCGCGCATTGGGTATGGGGCGGCGGCTTCCTTGGCGCGGCTGGCGTTCTCGACTTCGCCGGCGGCACGGTCGTCCACATCAACGCCGGTGTCGCGGGTCTGGTCTGCGCGCTGGTCCTGGGCAAGCGCGAAGGCTACGGCACCACCAACATGGCGCCGCACAACCTGGTCTATTCAGTGATCGGCGCTTCGCTGCTGTGGGTCGGCTGGTTCGGCTTCAACGCCGGTTCGGAACTGGCGGCCGATGGTCTTGCCGGCGCCGCGATGATGAACACGCAGGTCGCCACCGCTGCCGCGGCGCTGGCCTGGATGTTCGCCGAATGGATCGTCGCCAAGAAGCCGTCGGTGCTCGGCATCATCTCGGGTGCCGTCGCGGGCCTCGTCGCGGTGACGCCGGCTTCCGGCTTCGTCAACCCGACCGGCGCGTTCATCGTCGGCATTCTCGCCGGCGTTATCTGCTACCTCTCGGCGGTCAAGCTCAAGCATGCGCTCGGCTATGACGACTCGCTCGACGCCTTCGGCGTTCATGGTATCGGCGGTATCGTCGGCGCACTGCTCACCGGCGCGCTCGCCGATCCGGCGATCAATGCGCTCGGCAAGGACGCTTCGGTCGGTAAGCAGCTCTATGGTATCGCCTTCACCATCCTGTGGACGGCGGTTGCCACCTTCGTGATCCTCTACATCGTCAAGGCGCTGGTCGGCCTGCGTCCGACGATCCAGGATGAGGTCGAAGGCCTCGATATCTCCCAGCATGGCGAAGTGGTGCCGTAAGGCCAGCCTCGCCAACGGGGCCGGCGGAACCCTCCTCCCGCCGGCCCCATGATTCCCTCACGCAATTCCAGGAAACCCGCAATTTGGCTTTCCCTGGAACTGCTCCAAAGATCCCGTCGTGACGTTCTCGAAAGAGGCTCACGCATTGAGGCCCGGAGCGATCCGGGCCTCTTTTTTGGCAAATTCGTCCTGATTGAGATCAACTTTGCGCAGTCACGTTCGCGTGAGGACGCTGTTCGAGGAAACATCGACCGGCCTAGCCCCGAACTGTGGATGCGATCGTCGTTCTGACGCTCGTGTGTAAAAAACACAGGGAAGGAACTTCTTATGAACTTCAAGAACATCTGCCTCGGAGCACTTGCTCTTTCCATGGTCAGCGGCGTTGCATTTGCCGGTGCACTCGATGAGCCGGACAATATGGCGCCGTTCTTCACCGATTCCAGCATGAAAACCATGAAGCCGATGGCGGAATTCAAGGCCGCCTTCATGGCCATGCCGATGGAAAAGCAGGAAGCAATGAAGAAGGAATGCCAGGATGCAGCGATGAGCAAGCCGCACGCCGAGTTCTGCGCCAACGTGCATATGCTCGGCGGTGCGAACTGACATAAACCTAGACCGGCTCCAGTCAGTTCGGTCTTTCGTCATCCTATTAGTGAGATGGTGGGCTTTCTAGCCCGCCATTGCTTTTTCCAGTTCTATTATAGTCGGACCTTGCCTTAAGTTGCTTAGAATCCTATTATTGGACGGCACGTATTTTTGAGGCAATCAGATGCCAAAATATTCGACGCTCATGATATTGCTGTCTAAGCTGTTTATCGCGATTAGTTTTAGTGCGTTTTGCGTTCTTGCTTCCTATATAGCCGCCAAGTTCGTGTACTCGGGGCAAATGGAATTCCAACTTTTGGAAAAATTTGGACTTGATCTGAGAGATAGATCTCGAGAAGATCGCTCTTACGATTTGATATATTCCGATCATAATTCGGTAACTTCATGGCTATTAAATTGTGTTGGTGCTTCGAAATTCGATGACCTTCCTGAAGAATCTAAACAATTTCTTACGCCATTTATATTCCTTAGTTACAACGATGAAAACACTTCTAAATTGAGGCCATTCTTTGCTGGAGAGCGTGTCTTGGGTGCTTTGAGCAAGGATATCACCATGAAGAGAGTTTATTGGAGTGCGCAGGCCAACGGCGCATATTCTCAGTGGCAATTTGCGACTTGGATTACGATCTCGATCGGTATGTTAACAACGATTTTCGTTAGTTTAAGCACAACCGAATTTGGTCGAGGCGAGGGCACTACGCAGCGCGTAGTTCGCACACTTGCTGTCGTTTTTCCGGCGCTTGGCACCGCAGCCGCAGCGATTGTGGGGTTCTATGGCCCTCAAGCTGATTGGAGCCAAGCATCGAGATCACTTGCCAGTCTCTCCCAACTGCATGGCCAGTTGGCGATAGAGATTTGGAAACAGAATTGCATCAAATCGCCTGGTGATCAAAACGAAATAGATCTTAAGCCACTATTGGAAGGATGGTCTAAGCGGTACATCGACATAGAGACGCTTTCCAACACCTCTAATACCGCGGCTACTACGACACCAGGAACCTCTGACAATTCATCAGACAAGTCACGGGTTGCTCCGTAAGTTTCTATTTGAGTTAGATAGGAGGCTCCAGGCGGCTGCGGTAGCCATCCTCATACACTTGGCCCTCTGGCTTCAATTCGGATTTGCATGCGGATGTTGGCGATAGGCCGATCCGAAATATCCTCGAAATCCGAGGCGATTGGTATCGAGTCTTAGTGGGTAGAGGCCCTTAGGGTTCCCAACCTCTTATAGTTAATGCGCCCTTAACCTTCCCAACGATAGTCTGGCATCCGAATCTGCCGGAGTGCGTCATGTGCTGCGGCCAGGCAATCACTGACGGGGAAGAGCATGCGTTCAGGGGCTTCAGCACCGCTCGCGCTGACCGATACGGGGCACGGCATCCAGGCTTTCGCACGGCGCCAGGTCGGCCGGCTGGTCGGCGCCGGCCTGTTCCTGGCCGTAGCCTTCGGGGTCGCCAGCCTCGCCACCTGGAACGTCGCCGATCCAAGCTTCTCGCACGCCACCAGCAACACCGTCACCAACGCCATGGGCTATGCGGGTGCCGTGTTCTCCGACCTTGCCATGCAGTTCTTCGGCCTCGCCGCGGTTGCGGCGCTGGTTCCGGCTGTGATCTGGGGGTATCTCTTGTTTTCGGCGCGCGGCGTCGACAGACTGCCCAAGCGCGGACTGTTCTGGTTCGGTTTCGCGCTGCTCGCCGCCGCGATCGCCGGTTGCATCGTGCCGCCCAAGACATGGCCGCTGCCCACCGGCCTCGGCGGCGTGTTCGGCGACATGGTGCTCAAGATTCCCGGCGTGCTCATCGGCGGCTATCCGACCGGGCTGATCGCCAGCGTGCTCGCCGTCTTGCTGGCGGCGCCGACGCTCTGGCTTTTCGCCTATGGCTCGGCGCTGATCGGCCGCAAGAACGGCTTCGCCGTGATGGAAGAGCCGGCGGCGGCGGATCCGCGCGAGGACGATCTTCTGTTCGACAATGACGAGGATGAGGGCGACGAGGGCATATTAGCGCTCGGTGCCATCACCCATTGGTGGCTGTCGCTGCGCGCGTGGATGCATCGCCGTGCGGTGCGCCGTAGGCAGGAGCGCGACGAGTACGAGCCGGAGATGGAGCCGCGCTCCACCGCTTGGCGGCGCGCCGCCGAACGGGTCGAATCGGCCGAGTTCGCCGAACAGCGGATGAGCCCGGATGGCCGCGCTCGCGTCGAACCGGAATTCTTCGCCGCCATGGTCAATGACCGCAGCGTATCTGTCGATCCGGACGATGACGATATCTTCGACCGCGACGACGTGGATTTCGACGACGAGCCCGTCACCCAGCGCCGTGGGGCCCCCGCGGCCAAGGTGCAGCAGTTCCGCTCCGATGCCGCAACCCGTGTAGAGGCGCCGGCGCCGCGCCCGGCTCCAGGCGCCCGCGTCCAGCGCGAGGCGCAGACCTCGCTGATCGGCTCGGACAAGTTCGAGATGCCGTCGCTGCATTTCCTGTCCGAACCGAAGAACGTCGCGCGAGACCCAAGTCTCTCCAAGGATGCGCTGGAACAGAATGCGCGCCTGCTTGAGGGCGTGCTGGAGGATTTCGGCGTCAAGGGCGAGATCATCGCCGTACGTCCCGGTCCGGTGGTCACCCTCTATGAGCTCGAACCGGCGCCCGGCATCAAATCATCGCGCGTCATCGGCCTTTCCGACGACATCGCCCGCTCGATGAGCGCGATCGCCTGCCGCGTCGCCGTCGTGCCGGGCCGCAATGCCATCGGCATCGAACTGCCGAATGCAAAGCGCGAAACCGTCTACCTCCGGGAGATCCTGGCCAGCCGCGATTTCGAAACCACCAAGTCCAAGCTGGCGCTGGCGCTGGGCAAGACCATCAATGGCGAGGCGGTCATCGTCGACATCGCCAAGATGCCGCACGTGCTGGTCGCCGGCACCACCGGCTCCGGCAAATCCGTTGCCATCAACACCATGATCCTGTCGCTGCTCTACAAGCTGACGCCGCAGGAATGCCGGCTGATCATGATCGACCCGAAGATGCTGGAACTTTCGGTCTATGACGGCATCCCGCATCTGCTGACGCCCGTCGTCACCGACCCGAAGAAGGCCGTGGTGGCGCTGAAATGGACCGTGCGGGAGATGGAGGACCGTTATCGCAAGATGTCCAAGGTCGGCGTGCGCAACATCGACGGTTTCAACGCCCGCGTTCAGCTGGCCGAAAAAAAAGGCGAGAAGATCTCGCGCACCGTGCAGACGGGCTTCGATCGCCAGACCGGCGAGGCGATCTACGAGACGGAGGATCTCGATCTCGAGCCGATGCCCTATATCGTCGTCATCATCGACGAAATGGCCGACCTGATGATGGTCGCCGGCAAGGACATCGAGGGCGCGGTGCAGCGCCTGGCGCAGATGGCGCGCGCCGCCGGCATCCATGTCATCATGGCGACGCAGCGTCCGTCGGTCGACGTCATCACCGGCACCATCAAGGCCAATTTCCCGACCCGCATCTCCTTCCAGGTGACGTCGAAGATTGACAGCCGCACCATTCTGGGCGAGCAGGGCGCCGAGCAGCTGCTCGGCATGGGCGATATGCTCTACATGGCCGGCGGCGGGCGCATCCAGCGTGTGCACGGCCCGTTCGTCTCCGACGACGAGGTCGAGAAGATCGTCGGGCACCTGAAGCTGCAGGGCGTGCCCGAATATCTCGACGCCATCACCGAGGATGACGACGAGGATGATGACGAACCGTCCGGCAAGGGCGGCGGATCCGGTGGCGGCGGCGGTGGCAATTTCGAGGATTCCGACGATCCGTACGACCAGGCGGTGGCGGTGGTGCTGCGCGATGGCAAGGCGTCGACCAGCTATATCCAGCGCCGTCTCGGCATCGGCTACAACCGCGCCGCCTCGATCATCGAGAAGATGGAAAAGGAAGGCATTGTCGGCCCGGCGAACCACGCGGGAAAACGCGAGATCCTGGTGCCGACCGAAGACGACAAATTCTGATGGGAAGCCGGCCGCAACTTTGAACCCTGCGGCGCGTTGAACCTGAACTTTGCAGCGCGTTGACGTGAGTATCCGCCAAACTTCAGCCCAACTGGGGGCTCAGGACAACGATAGATACAGGAATCACCACGAGAGTGACCGCCATGAAAAACGATCTTTCCGCACTCGGCAATTTCGCCCTGACCCGCCGCCAGCTGCTTGGCCTCGGCCTTGTTGCTGCGGGTGCCACCGCCCTCAATGTGGTGCCCGGCTTCGAATTGCTGGCCTCGGCGCAAGCCGCCGTGCCCGCCGCCGCGCAGAAGATCGCCGACCATTTTTCCTCGGTCAAATCGATGAGCGGCGAATTCGTCCAGTTCGGCCCCAAGGGCGAGCAGACCGGCGGCAAGTTCTTCCTCGAACGGCCGGGCAAGATCCGCTTCAACTATGACGGGGCGTCGAACTTCAAGGTGATCTCGGACGGCAAGTCGGTGGTCATCCTCAACAAGAAAATGAACACGTCCGATCTCTACCCGCTGTCGAAGACGCCGCTCAAGCTGCTGCTCGACGACCGCATCGACCTCTCCGGCGACCGCGTCAAGAGCGTCAAGGAAGAGGACGACCTCACCACCATCAAGCTTTCCGACAAGTCGGTGTTCGGCAATGCGATGATCACCATGATGTTCGATCCGAAAACCTACGATCTGCGCCAGTGGACCATCACCGACGCACAGGGCAAGGACACCACGGTGATGATCTTCAACACCAAGGAAGGCGTCAGCTTCGCGCCCGACACTTTTGCGATCGATTACACGGCGAACCGCGAGCTCAACACCAAGACGCGGTAGACCGATCGCTCCAATAGCTGTGGAAAGTAATGGGCCGCGACTCGCCGAGCGCGGCCCGGCTTGTATTTGCAGCCTTCGGCTGGCAGGTTCCCGGGACTGACTCCGTCAATAGGCGTCTTCTCCGCCAGAGCCCACCGGTCTGGCCGGACACACGCTGTCCTGGATTGCGAATGCCCTTTTCGATTGCCACCTGGAACATCAACTCCGTTCGCCTGCGCATGCCGATCGTCGAGCGACTGCTCGATGAATACGCCCCCGATGTGCTCTGTCTGCAGGAAACCAAAGTTCCCGATGAGCTGTTTCCCGAAAAGGCGTTCCGCAGGCTCGGCTACCAGCACATCGCCTTCCATGGCCAGAAGGGCTATCACGGCGTCGCGACGGTGGCGCGGCGGCCGATCGAGGTGGTCGAAAAGCGCCGCTTCTGCGAGATCGAGGACAGCCGGCATTTGTCGGTGACGGTGCGCGCCGGCGGCAAGACGATCCTGCTGCACAATTTCTACGTTCCGGCCGGCGGCGACGAACCCGATCCCGAAATCAACAAGAAATTCAAGCACAAGCTCGATTTCGTCGCCGAGATGAACGCCATCCGCGCCGAGCATAGCGAGGTGTCCGCCTCGGTGCTGGTCGGCGACCTCAACATCGCGCCGCTCGAGCATGACGTCTGGTCGCACAAGCAATTGCTCAACGTGGTCAGCCACACACCCATCGAGACCGAAAACTTCGAGGCGATGCGGCTCGCCGGCAACTGGGTCGACCTGATGCGGCTCGACGTGCCGCTAGACCAGAAGCTCTACACCTGGTGGAGTTATCGCGCGCAGGATTGGGAGCTGTCCAATCGCGGCCGGCGGCTCGACCATGTCTGGTCGTCGCCCAACCTGGTGCCTGATTTCGCCGGCTACGAGATCCTGCGGGCGGCACGCGGCTGGGAGCGGCCGTCGGACCATGTGCCGGTCATCGCGCGGTTTGATCTCGATTAGGTATGTCGAAGCTCCTGCAATTCGTCATCCCAGGGTCTCCGCGACGGAGCTTCGCTCCTGCTCCGCCCTAGGATGACGAAGGCATCGGTGCCTCAGCCGGAAAACCGCGGCCCCAGCTCTTCGATGCGACGGATCATGGCCTGGAATTCCTCGGAGATGCGCTTGTGCAGCTTCACCGCCACTTCCGGATATTCCTCCAGGATGCGGCGGAACATCTTGCGGCTGAGCCTGATCACTTCCGAGTCGATTTCGGCCGACGCGCTGGTCAGCCGGTTGGTGTCGGCGATCAATGCCAGTTCGCTCAGGATGGTGCCGGGGCCGGCGCTGCCGATCGGGATGCGTTGGCCACCCTGCTCGCGATAGAGCACGATGCGTCCGCTGACCACGACATAGGCCGAATCGGCCTCGTCGTCCTCGCGGTAAAGCTTGTGGTTGGCCAGCAGCAGGGTGTTCTCGGCGCCGAAGGCGAGCAGGCGCAGCTGTTCCTGCGTGAAACCCTGGAAGAGGGTCACGGCGGACAGGATGCGGATGTCGTCATCCAACGCCATCTCTAGCTGCGTCCCCGAACGGTCAGTCCAATCCCTCCTTCACGAGCAGATCCCGAAAATCTCCTCCAACAGGATCGCACCCGAAAGCGGCCCCGCCCTGACCGCGCATTGGATAATGAAATGTTTAAGGAACCAGCTTGTAGCCACCGCTTTCTGTCACAAGAATTTCCGCATTGGAAGGATCGCGCTCGATCTTCTGGCGCAGCCGGTAGACATGGGTTTCCAGCGTGTGCGTGGTGACGCCGGAATTGTAGCCCCAGACTTCCTCCAGCAGCACGTCGCGCGTCACCACCTTCTGGTCGGCGCGGTAGAGATATTTGATGATCGAGGCTTCCTTCTCCGTCAGCCGCACCTTGGCGCCACGCGGGTCGATGAGCAGCTTCTGGCTGGGCTTGAAGGTGTAGGGGCCAACCGAGAAGGTGGCATCCTCGCTCTGCTCGTGCTGGCGCAGCTGGGCGCGGATGCGCGCCAACAGCACCGCGAAGCGGAACGGCTTGGTGACATAGTCGTTGGCGCCGGCCTCGAGACCCAGAATCGTGTCCGAATCGGTGTCGTGGCCGGTCAGCATGATGATCGGCGCCTTATAGCCGCCCTTGCGCAGGATCTTGACGGCCTCGCGGCCATCCATGTCGGGCAGGCCGACATCCATGATGAGCAGGTCGATGAGGCCGCCGCGCGCCGCAGTGACGCCTTTTGCCGCAGTCGCTTCCTGCAGCACGTCGAATTCCTCATAGAGGGCGAGTTGCTCGACCAGTGTGCCGCGCAGGTCGTCATCGTCGTCGACGATCAGGATGGTGCGTGAAGTCATGGATCAATCCGTTGTTTTGAAAAGTGAATTCATTTGACCGCTGCGTATTTATGCGGAAGCTGGCCAACACAATAGCCGATCACAGTGATTTGTTCCGTGGCACGATCATACAAGAAAAAACGCGATCGCAATGCAGCCGGCGCAATTTTGCCAAAACGGCTGCGTGTGCTCATCGTGCGGGCAAGGCCCGGCCATCCAACACAGGGCCTGCTGCAGGCCGGAAAAACAGTGTTTGCCTGCGCGCTGGGGCGCGGCGGCATATCGGCCGACAAGCGCGAGGGCGACGGCGCCACGCCGCTTGGCTCGATGCGGATCCTGTCGGGTTATTTTCGGGGAGATCAGTTTGCCGATGGCCGCAGGACCCGGCTGGCGATGACGCCGATCGGACCCGATCTCGGCTGGTGCGAGGTGCCGGACGACCGCAACTACAACAGGCCGGTCAAGATCCCCTATGGCGCGAGCCATGAACGCATGCGGCGCGACGACCGGCTCTACGACGCCTGCCTGGTGCTCGACTGGAACATTTCGCCGCGCCGCCGCGGGCGCGGCAGCGCCATCTTCTTCCACCTGGCACGCCCAGGCTTCACCCCGACGCAAGGCTGCGTCGCGGTGACCGCGCGCACAATGGCACGGCTGTTACCGCTGCTTTCGGATAGGACGGTGGTGAGGGTGGTGAGGTAGGGAATAGGCAGTAGGGCAGTAGGGCAGTAGGGCAGTAGGGCAGTAGGGCAGTAGGGCAGTAGGGCAGTAGGGCAGTAGGGATTGTCTTCCGGTGCCCTGACTTTTCCTACTGCCGTACTGCCCTACTGCCTTATTCCCCTATCTCCGCCCCGGCTTCTGCCAGCCTGTGCCGAGCAGGCCGATTTCGCGGAGTTCCCGGTCCATCACCTGTGCGATATCCCGGCGTTCGGCGCCGATGTCGCGCAACTGGCTCTCGGAGAGACCCTCAACAGTCTCGTGCGGAAGCCGGGCGGCGACCCGCGCCTGGCGCAGCCAATCGATCGCGGCGGACAGCCAAGCTGCAATGCCGGCGTGGGATTTGAGGGTGGTGTGGGACTTCAGAGCGATGTCGGTCATGGCTTTATCCGGTTTCTCCAGATATCAAATCTGGTTTGAAGGTGTTTCGATGGTCCAATCATGCCGGATTGAAAAATAAACGGGAAACGAGTAGTTCTTTTCAGATCATCAAGTTTTATTTGGAGATCGGATGTCTCGCCTCCTGCCCGGAACGCGCGCATTGAGGACCTTCGAGGCGGCGGCACGTCACCTCAATTTCACCCGCGCCGCCGACGAGCTTGGGCTGACGCCCGCCGCGGTCAGCCATCAGGTCAAGGAGATCGAAGATCAGCTCGACCTGGTGCTGTTCACGCGCACCAGCCGCACCATGCGGCTGACGGAAGCGGGAAACGTGCTGTTCGAAGCGTCGATCGACGCCCTTGACCTGCTCAACCGGGCGGTGTCCCGGGCCCGCAAGATGACGCGTGGCACAACGCTCTTGAAAGTGACGCTCGACGCGCAGTTCGCGACGAAATGGCTGATGCGGCGCATCGACGATTTCCGCCGTCAAAAGCCGGGCATCGAATTGCGCTTCGACATCACCTACGATGTCAGGGATTTCGAGCGCGACGACGTCGATATCGGCATTCGCTTCGGCACCGGCAAATATCCGGGCCTTCGCACGCACCGGCTGTTCGACAACATCATTATCCCGGTGTGCAGCCCGGCGCTGCTCGCTTCAGGCCCGCCGCTCAATGAACCGCGCGACCTTTTCCGGCACACACTCGCGCATATCGAATGGTCGCGGCAAGGCGTTACCTGGCCGAACTGGAGCATGTGGATGCAGGCAGCCGGCGTCGACGATTTCGATGACAGCCGCACCCTCGTCTTCGGCTCCTCGACCGACGCCACGCAGGCGGCACTCGACGGCAATGCCGTGGCGCTGGCCGACTTTGCCATGGTGGCCAACGATTTGTCGCAGGGGCGCCTCGTCCGCCCCTTCGAGCTCGGCATCAAGGTCGCGCCGGAGTTCGCCTATTTCCTGGTTTATCCGGAAACTGCGAAGGACGACGCCCGCATCGTCGCGTTTCGCGAGTGGCTTCTCGAGGAGGCGGCAAAGCCGCATAGCACGGAGGCATGAGCCGGCCGCGCCGAGCCCGGTCTTTCGGTCACGACCGGGCGTTGTGGCCGAAGATCATGCGGGTGTATTTCTTCCATCTCCATTTCACGGTTTTGTACAAACGCGGATAGTTTTTCGCCGAAATGGACGTCTGGAAGGCGCCGTTTTCGCTGCCTTGTTCGACAATGGGCCGTTCGAACCACAGCATCTCGATGCCGAGCTTCTCGTCCATCTGTTCGACCTGGTGGTCGATCGAGGTGTATATCTTGTTCTGCTCGATCCAGGCGCAGCGGGCTTCGGCGACCGGACGGGTGATGAGGTAGGAATCGGTGCATCTGGCGTGCAGTGCCGGGTAGAGCCTTTGACCCTTCCGCAATTTCCAGCTCGGCGTGTAGTAGTTGCTGCCATTGCCGAGATAGATGACGGCCTTGCGCGCGGGGCTGCCGAGTTCGGCAAGCCCCTGCCGGAACTTGGCGACGAAGTCGCGGGCGAGGAAGACGTCGTCCTCGAACACCAGGCAATAGGGCAAGTCGGTCTCGAGGAAATCCCGCCATATGCCGACATGTTCAGCGCCAGCGAGACGGCTGGCGGGTGGGTAAAGGCGGGGGCGACCAGCTCGTCGCGGATCTCCGGGGTGATGTCGGGCCGGTCCCAGTCCGTGTAGAAATAGACCGGCACGCCGCGCCGCTCGAATTCGCGGACAATGTGGCGGCGCCGGTCGTCATAGCCCTGCTTGACGTGGCAGATCCGGGTGAACACCTGGTCGCGTGGAAATCCGGATTCGTCTGCCATCGTCAATGCACCGCCTCAGCTTGCCGCGGCGCCGAACCAGCCGATCACCGCGCCGATGATCAGCAAGACACCGAGCCAGTGGCCGCCGTCGATGAGGGTCAGGTCCCAGCCGAAATTCTCGTAGCGGTGGTTGACCGAAAGCGTCGTGGCGACGAAACCCAGCCAAAGCACGAAGCCGAAGACAAGTCCGGCGAGCAATGTCGGCTCACCGCCGGTCATCGCGCCGACAACCAGCGCCATGATGTAGGCCATGACCAGTTCGGCGATGAAGCTGATGACGAAAGGCAGCGGTGATTTCTTCATCGTCGCCGGATCGAGCTTGGCGGCCTTCAGCCACGGCTTGCTCAGCGCCATGTACCAGGCCGCGCCGAACAGCCAAGCCACGACGGCGGCGGCGATGACGGCCAGCCAGTTCACTGCAGAAAAATCCATGAGCTTCCCCCTCCTGACGCAGGCCATGTGACATCTTTTTTGTTTTGACGCAATTCCGGACGGAAAACCGCTAAGCACTTTTCCTGGAATTGCTCGATGCACGTTGTATCAGGCGCTTCGGCGATGGCGTCAAGCAAAGCGCCAGACGGTGGTGCGCTTGACCAGGGAATCCTCCAGCGCCCGGGTGACTTCCACCTCATAGACAGCAAGCGGCTCCAGCCCTGTCTTGGGCATATAGGACCGGCCGGGATCGCCGACGAAGATCTCGGCGCCGCGCGCCTTGAGCGCCGCAAACCACGGCATCAGGCTATCTGCGAAGGATTTGTCGTAGAAAACGTCACCGGCCAGCACCACGTCCCAGCCCGCATCGGTGCCGATGCAGTCTGTGCCGAGGAAGCCGATCCCGACGCCATTGGCCTCGCTGTTGAGGCGGATCGCGGTGGCGCAGAACGGGTCGATGTCGGCGGCGATCACCCCGGCAGCGCCCGCCTTGGCGGCAGCGATGGCGACGAGACCGGAGCCCGAGGCAAAGTCGAGCACGCGCTTGCCCAGCACCGTGTCGGGATTGTCGAGGACATAGCGGGCGAGGCCCTGGCCGCCGGCCCAGGCAAAGGCCCAAAAGGGCGGCGGCAGGCCGATCTCGACCAGCTCGTCCTCAGTCCGCTGCCAAAGATCGTGTGCCTCATCGGCAAGGCGCAGCAGAATCTAGGCACATGCGGCGGCGCCATCAGCGCCGTGTTGTCGAGGATGAATTGCTTGGCGCTGTGCGGGGTGAGGGCCGTCACGGAGCAGGCGTCAGGCCGCCCATGCGGCAGACTTCCTTCCATTCGGCCGGGGTGACCGGCTGCACGGAAAGCCGCCCAAGCCGCACCAGCGCCATCTCAGCAAGCTTCGGATTGGCTTTTACCTGTTCCAGCGTCGGCGGGTTCGGCACATCGCGAACCGCGCGGATGTCGACGCATTCCCAGCGCGGATCGTCGGAAGTGGTATCCGGATGGGCCAGCGCGCAGACTTCGGCGATGCCGACGATGTTGAGCCCCTCATTGGAGTGGTAGAAGAAGCCGAGATCGCCGATCTGCATGGCCTTCATATTGTTGCGGGCGGCGTAGTTGCGCACGCCGTCCCATTGCGTGCCGGCCTTGCCCTTGGCTTTCAACGCCTCGAACGAGAAAACCGAGGGTTCTGATTTGAACAGCCAGTAGTTCATGTTTTCTCCTCCTTGCGGTCCAGGTGCGGACGACCGGAATTAACTAGCCGCCGGCTTGTTGAACGTCCAGTTCCACTGGCGGATTTCGACGCATTCGAACAGCCCGGCCTTGGCATAGGGGTCGGCTGCCGACAGGGCCTGCGCCGCGGCCAGGTCCGGCGCCTCGACGACCACGAGGCTGCCATTGGGCTTGCCGTCGGCATCGAGGAACGGACCGGCAAAAGCCAGTTTCTTCTCCGCATTCAGCCCTTCGAGAAAGGCGACATGCACGGGCCGCGTGTCGAGGCGGATCTGCAGGCTTCCGGGCTTGTCCTTGCAAACAAAAGCAAACAGCATGGTCTTCTCCTGGTTCTTGGGATTGAGGTTGGGGGGATCAATCGTTGGTTTCGGTCTTCAGCGGCCGGGTCATCAAGGTGGTCACGGCCTGGCGGATGGTGATGGTGCCGTCCAGTATGGCCGCCACGGCGGCTATGATCGGTGCGTCTATGCCGCGCTCGGTGGCGATGCGGGCGGCGATCGCCGCTGTCGGCACGCCCTCGGCCAGCGGCAGCCCGGCAAGCGCCTTGCCTTGCCCGAGCGCCAGCCCGTAGGCGAAATTGCGCGATTGCGCCGACGAGCAGGTCAGCAGCAGGTCGCCAAGGCCGGAAAGCCCCATCAAGGTCTCGGGCCTGGCGCCGAAGGCGGCACCGATGCGGCGCAGTTCGACGAAGCCGCGCGTCACCATGGCGGCCTGGGCGCTGGCGCCGAGCCCGGCACCAGTGACGGCACCGGCAGCGATGGCAAAGACATTCTTCAAGGCGCCACCGATCTCGACGCCGATCAGGTCGTCGCTCGAATAGCAGCGCAGGTTTTCCGCCGAAAAGCGCGCGGCGAGGCCGGCCGCCAGGCGCTCGTCGCCGGCGGCCACCACCACCGCCGTCGGCAGGCCGCGGGCAACGTCGGTGGCAAAACTCGGGCCGGACAGCGCGGCGACGGGGTTTCGCGGCAGAATCTCTTCGACGATTGCCGACAGCAAGTCGCCGGTGTCGCGCTCGATGCCCTTGGCGCAGAGGACAAGTGGGATGCCGGTTGGCACATGATCCTTCGCCGCCGTCAGCGTCGCCCGCAGCGATTGCGCCGGCGTCACCGCCAGCACGCAATCGGCCCCGGCGAGCGCTGCCGCAATGTCGGATGTCGCCTCGATGCCTGGCGCAATGGCAATGCCGGGCAGGTAGCGCGGATTCTCGCCACGGCCGATCGCCGCCACGGTTTCCGGGTCGCGCGCGAACATGCGCACCGCATGGCCGGCGCGCAGCATGGCCAGCGCCAGCGCCGTGCCCCAGGCGCCGCCGCCGAGCACAGTGACGCGCCAGCCGCTTTTGCCCGGATTGCTGTTGGTCATGCCTTGGCTCCGCGCCGGCCGGAACCGACCATCGGCGCCGAGATGCTGTCCAGTGGCCAGCGCGAGCGCGGCACGAAATCGAAGCCGTTCTCCTGCGCCATGCCTTCGCGCAGCCGTTCGATACCGGCCCAGGCGATCATCGCCGCATTGTCTGTGCAAAGCTTCAGCGGCGGCGCGACGAAGGTGAAACCGGCGTCAGTGCAGAGCCGTTCCAGCGTCGCCTTGATGGTGCGGTTGGCGGCGACGCCGCCGGCGACGACCAAAGCCGGGTTTTTCGTGCCGGGGAATGTTTGGCTGAATCGTGCCAGCGCGCGCGAGACGCGGTCGGCGAGCGCATCGGCGACCGCCGCCTGGAACGAGGCGCAGATGTCGGCGACGTCCTGGTCGCCCAGCGGCTCGATCGCCGTTGCCGCCTGGCGCACGGCGGTCTTCAGGCCGGAGAAGGAAAAGTCGGGCTGCGCCGAGCCCTTCATCGGCCGCGGGAAAGCAAAGCGTGAGGCATTGCCCGTCAGTGCCGCCTTCTCGACATCGGCCCGCCGGGATAGGGCAGGCCGAGCATCTTGGCCGTCTTGTCGAAGGCTTCGCCGAGCGCGTCGTCGATGGTGGTCGCCCAGCGCTGATAGTCGCCGACGCCGCGCACGGCCAGGATCTGCGTGTGACCGCCGGAGACGAGCAGCAGCAGATAGGGGAAATCGAGCCCGTCGGTCAACCTTGCGGTCAAGGCGTGGCCTTCGAGGTGATTTATGGCGATCAGCGGCTTGCCTGCCGCCGCGGCGATCGCCTTGGCCGTCATCAGCCCGACAATCAGCCCACCGACCAGGCCGGGGCCGGCGGTGGCGGCGATGGCATCGATATCGGCAAGGGTCGTGCCCGAATCGGCAAGGGCCGCCTCGATAATGCCGTCCAGCGCCTCGACATGGGCGCGCGCGGCGATCTCGGGCACGACACCGCCAAAGGCGGCATGCTCCTCGATCTGGGAAAGCACGATGTTGGACAGGATTTTCGGCGCGGCGTCGCCCTCCAGCGCCACGACGCTGGCGGCGGTCTCATCACAACTCGTCTCGATGCCCAGAACGCGGATCAATTCGTCGCTATCCCAAGAGATTGTTTATCGAGCCTTTCCCCTTTAGGAGAAAGCCCGGAAAAGGCCTCGGTTATTCCAGCCGCATTTCTGCGACGCCAAGTGGCTCCACTTGGCTGCAAAATGCTCCGGCCGGGGGTTATCACGGACCGCGCGTCATGCAAACAACCTTGAAAATCGGAACACGCGGCAGCCCGCTGGCGCTGGCACAGGCGCATGAAACACAGGCGCGGCTGATGGCCGCGCATGGCCTGCCGGCGGAGGCCTTCGAAGTGGTCGTCATCTCGACCAGCGGCGACCGCATCCAGGACCGGCCGCTGTCGGAAGCCGGCGGCAAGGGCCTGTTCACCAAGGAAATCGAGGAAGCGCTGCTGGCGGGCGCGATCGACATCGCCGTGCATTCGTCGAAGGACATGCCGACGCAACTGCCGGACGGCCTGGAGCTTTCCGCCTTCCTGCCGCGCGAGGATGCGCGCGATGCCTTTGTCGGCAAGGCGGCGAAGACGATCGCCGAACTGCCGCGCGGGGCCAAGGTCGGCTCGTCGTCGCTCAGGCGGCAGGCGCTGATCCGCCGCATGCGGCCGGATCTCGACGTGGTGATGTTCCGCGGCAATGTGCAGACGCGGTTGCGCAAGCTCGACGAAGGGGTCGCCGCCGGCACCATCCTCGCCTATGCCGGGTTGAAGCGGCTGGGCCTAGAGCATGTCGCCACCGATCTGATGCCGCTCGACATTTTTCCGCCCGCACCCGGACAGGGCGCGATCGGCATCGAGACCCGGATCGGTGATCGCGCTGTCGAGAAGATGCTGGTGGCCATCCACGATGTGCCGACCGGACAGGCGCTCGCCTGCGAGCGCGCCTTCCTGGCGGCGCTCGACGGTTCCTGCCGCACGCCAATCGCCGGCTATGCCTTGATCGAGGCCGGAAAGCTCTCTTTCGCCGGCCTGATCATCTCGCCCGACGGCACGCAGTCGCACACGGTCGAACTGCAGGGACCAGCGCAGGATGCCGCCCGCATCGGCGATGAAGCCGCACGGACGGTGCGGGCCAAGGCCGGCGAAAAATTCTTCGACGGCTGGCTCTGAACATGCTTCGCGTCCTGGTGACCAGACCCGAACCGGGCGCCTCGCGCACGGCCCGGCGGCTTCAGGAGACAGGCTTTCAGCCGATCGTTCTGCCGCTGACCGAAACCGTGGCCTTGCCTGTCGATACCAGGCTGATTCCAGATGACGCTGTCACCGTTGCCGTCACCAGCGCCAACGCTGTGCGCCATGCCTCAAAGGAGGTGATCGCGGCGCTGGCTGCTCTGCCTTGCCATGCCGTGGGCGCCAAGACCGCCGAAGCGGCGCGCAAGATGGGGTTCTCTTCGGTCCTTGAAGGCTCCGGCGATGCCGAGGTGCTGGCCGATGGCATTGCGGCCGCGGTTCCCGGCAAGGCCATCGTCTATCTCTGCGGACGCGTGCGGTTTCCGGTGTTCGAGCAGAGGCTGGAAGCGGCTGGAGTCCAGGTCCGCGCCGTGGAGACGTATGACACGCTGCCGGTGCGGCATTCGGACGAGACCATCCTTGCGCTTCTGTCCGGCCAGCCGGTCGATGCGGTGCTGCTCTATTCGGCCAAGGCGGCCGCCGCGCTCCAAGCCCTGGTCAACCGGCCTGCCCTGCAAGGAGCCTTTGAAAAGACACAGGTTTTCGCTCTTTCCGCGCGCATCGCGGCTGCTTTCGACGACGGTGCCGGCAAAGCAATCCGTACCGCCACGCAGCCCGATGAGGAGGCGCTGCTGGCGCTTTTGCGGGTGCTGCCCTGAGCCGCGTCATCACACCGCCCCTTTTCACCGCTTGGTGATGTGCTAGACCCTTTCTGAACCATCACGCGCCGGCAGGCGTTGAGACGAAGCGAAGTTTGCGGAGCCCAGGCATGGTCAAGACGCCGAAGATGCGACACTCGAAAAGCCGCCGCGAGCCGGTGACCATCGATCTCGAGCCCGGTGCCGTCTCACGCGTCGTTGACGAGGATGCCGCCAAGGATGCAGCCCAGACCGATGAGGCGAAGGCCGAGGACACCGCTGATGCCTCGCAGCCCGAGAACTCCGGAAGAGCCGGTGCATGCCGACCAGACCGACCTTGAGCCTTGGGAGCACACCGATGCCGCCGCAGGGCAGGCCGGGGCAGGGCCGTCTACGGAGGCCAAAGCCACTGAACCTGAGCTGCCCTATCCCGGTTCGGATGCGCCAGCCGATCGCGCCACGGCCTCCGATTACAATTTCGAGGATGCCTCGGCGAAGCGCGCCGATGACAGCAAGGCAAAAACCGGGACACGCGACGAAAGGATGGCGCCAACACCGCCTCCGGCAAAGCGTGGCGGCCTCAATGGCATCGCCGCCGGCATTGTCGGTGGTGTCATCGCGCTCGCCGGTGCCGGCGGCCTGCAATTTGCCGGCCTGCTTGGTGCGCCGGGCTCCGGCGCGGGCGTCTCGCTCGACGGCGTCAATGGCGAGATCGCTTCGCTGAAGAGCGAAATCGCCGGGCTGAAGGAAACTGGCGGCAACAACGATGCAGCGGCCAAGGTGGTCGGGCTTTCCTCTGGCCTGGAGCAGGTAAAGGCCGATGTCGCGGCGCTGAAATCGGCGGTTGAAAAGGGCGGCGCGGGCGACAATGCCGGGCTTGCCGCCCTCGGTGACAAGGTCAAGCAGATCGAGACCGCGGTCGCCGCCCTCGGCAAGGCCGGCAGTGCGGCGCCGGTCGATCTCGGCCCGCTCAACGAAAAACTCGCCAGTCTCGACGCGCTGGTGAAATCGACAGGCGAGGCGGCGAAGGTCTGGGATGGCCGGCTGACCGCGCTGGAACAGTCGGTGTCGCAGCTTTCCGGCAAGGTCGACGCGCAGGCGTCGCAGCCGAAGATCGCGCTCGCCATCGCCGCTTCGGCCTTGAAGTCGGCGCTCGAACGCGGCGCGCCATTCTCGGCCGAACTCGATACGCTGGCCGCGATTTCGCCCAATGCGCCTGAGATCGCGACCTTGCGGCCCTATGCCGAAAAGGGCGTGCCGACCCGCACCGAGATCGCTGCGCAGATGGACGCCGCCGCCAATGCCATGGTCGCCGCGGCCACGCCAGTCGATGAGAATGCCGGCTTCCTGCAGAATCTGATGTCGAGCGCCGAATCGCTGGTCAAGGTGCGGCCGATCGGCGCCGTCGAGGGTCCCGGCGCGCCGGAAACCGTGGCGCGCATGGAGGTGGCGGTCACCCAGGGCGACTATGCCAAGGCGCTCAGCGAATACAATTCGCTGCCTGAAGCCGTGAAGGCTGCAGGTGCCGATTTTGCCGGCAAACTGAAGGCGCGCATCGAGGTCGAAACCCAGGTCGACGCGCTGATCTCCGGCGCGATGAAGGCATGAGGGCAAAACGATGATCCGCCTGCTCGCCTTCCTCATCGTCGTTTTCGCGCTCGGGCTGGGTTTTGCCTGGCTGGCCGACCGGCCGGGCGACATGGTCGTCACCTTCAACGGCTATCAGTACCAGGTCAGCCTGATGGTGGCGGCGGTTGCGGTCGTTGCCGTCGTCGCCGCCGTGATGATTCTGTGGTGGCTGATCAGGTCGCTGTGGAACAGCCCCTACACCATCTCGCGCTATTTCCGCGTCCGCCGCCGCGACCGTGGCTATCAGGCGCTGTCGACCGGCATGATCGCCGCCGGCGCCGGCGACGGTGCGCTGGCCCGCAAGAAGACCAAGGAAGCGGCCAAGCTGATCCGCTCCGACCAGGAGCCGCTGATCCATCTGCTCGAGGCACAGGCATCGCTGCTCGAAGGCGACCATGAAGGTGCGCGGCAGAAGTTCGAGAGCATGCTCGACGATCCCGAAATGCGGCTGCTCGGCCTGCGCGGGCTTTATCTCGAAGCCGAGCGTCTCGGTGACCGCAACGCTGCTCGGCACTATGCCGGCCGTGCCGCCGCCGTTGCGCCGCAACTGGCCTGGGCGGCCGAATCGACGCTGGAGGAATTGACCGCGCGCGGCGACTGGGACGGCGCTTTGAAACTGGTCGATGCGCAGAAGTCGACACGGCAGATCGAGCGCGACGCCGCCAACCGCCGTCGCGCCGTGCTGTTGACCGCCAAGGCGCAATCGCTCGCCGACAGCGATCCCACCGCTGCCAGGACAGCGGCACTCGAGGCCAACAAGCTCAGGCCGGATTTCGCTCCGGCCGCCGTTGCCGCCGCCGCGGCGCTGTTCAAGCAGAACGATGTGCGCAAGGGCTCCAAGGTTCTGGAGACGGCGTGGAGGGCCGAGCCGCATCCGGAGATCGCCGAGCTCTACACCCATGCAAGGCCGGGCGACGCGGTGCTCGACCGCCTCAACCGGGCGAAAAAGCTGCAGGAGATGAAGAAGAACCACGCCGAATCGTCGATGACGGTGGCGCGTGCCGCGCTCGACGCGCAGGACTTTTCGACCGCCCGCCGCGAGGCCGAGGCGGCGATCCGGATGGACCGCCGCGAGGGCGCCTATCTGCTGCTGGCCGACATCGAGGAGGCCGAGACCGGCGACCAGGGCAAGGTGCGGCAGCTGCTGTCCAAGGCGGTGCGGGCGCCGCGCGATCCTGCCTGGGTCGCCGATGGCGTCGTGTCGGAGCGCTGGGCGCCGGTGTCGCCGGTCACCGGCCGGCTCGACGCCTTCGAGTGGCGCGCGCCGATGGAGCGGCTTGGCCAGTTGATCGACAGCCGCGACGATGCGCCGGATGCCGCCGTTGTGGCTATCGAAGCGCCGGCCAGGCCGGTGTCGGAAAAGCCGATCGCTGTCGTCGATCCTGCGGTCTCGGGCAGCGAGACAACGGGCAAGGGAACCGATAGAAGCGAAGATCAGGTCACGCCGGTGACTGCGGCTGCGTTCGCGGCGGTGCCGGCTGATGCCGAGGCGGTCGAGCCGGCGGAAGAACTGGCGCGCTTGCCGGACGATCCCGGCGTCGATCCGGACGAGGAAGCGGAAAGGTCGCCGCGCCGGTTCCGGCTGTTTTGATTTTGGCCTTCGGGTGATTGACTTGGCCCTTGGGCCGTTTGGGAATGGATTGATGTTCGAACGCGTTCTGTCGTTTCTCAGGGATTTGCCGGCCGGCGCCGGCGCGCAGGCCAGCACGGACGATCCGCGTGTCGCCGCGTCGGCGCTGCTCTACCATGTGATGAACGCCGACGGCGTGCGCCAGGATGTCGAATGGGAGCGGTTCAAGGCGGTGCTCTCCGAAAGTTACTCGATCAGCGGTGCCGAACTCGAAGCGCTCGTCGCCGCCGGGGAGCGCGCCGACAATGAGGCGATCGATCTCTATGCCTTCACCAGCGTGCTCAAGCGCCATCTCGACGCGGACGGGCGCAAGGCCTTTATCGGCCTGATGTGGGAGATCGTCTACGCCGATGGCGAGCTGCACGAGCTCGAGGACAATACGGTCTGGCGCGTCGCCGAGCTGATCGGCGTCGAGCGTCACGACCGGGTCGAGGCGCGCCGCAAGGCGGCGGCGCATGCCCCGGGCGCGCGTGGAATTTCGAGCGACGAATAGACGGGATCTCGCCTGACGATGCCGCGCAGAACGAGTTCGAAGCCAAAAATCCTGATCGTGCTGCATCAGGAGAATTCGAGCCCCGGACGCGTCGGCCACATGCTCATCGAAGAGGGTTTTGAGCTCGACATCCGCCGCCCGCCGCTGGGCGACGCCTTGCCGGAGACGCTGGATGGCCATGCCGGCACGGTGGTGTTCGGCGGGCCGATGAGCGCCAATGACGAGGATGAGTTCGTCCGCCGCGAGACCAACTGGCTGGAAATTCCGCTCAGGGAGAACCGCCCATGCCTCGGCATCTGCCTTGGCGCACAGATGCTGGTCAACCATCTCGGCGGCAAGGTCGAGGGTCACGGCGAAGGGCTGGTCGAGATCGGCTGGTATCCGCTCAAGGCGACCGAAGCCGGCAGGAAACTCATGCACTGGCCCGAAATGGTCTACCAGTTCCACCGCGAAGGCTTTTCGCTGCCGCGGGACGCGACGCTGCTGGCGACGGCGGAGACCTATCCCAACCAGGCCTTCCGCTATGGTGACAATGCCTGGGGCATCCAGTTCCATGGCGAACTGACCCGGGTGATGATGCAGCGCTGGGTGGTGCGCGGTGAGCATCGTTTCGAGTTGCCGGGCGCCCAGCCCGGCCGCGATCACCTCGGCGGCCGGCTGATCTGGGACATGCATCTGAAGCGCTGGCTGGACGAGTTTTTGCGCATGGTGTTCGGCAGGCCGGCGGTGCGATAGCTCCATCGCAATTGCGGACGGAGAACCGTTTCGCGTTTTTCTAGGGTTCGAGCACCGGCCGCAGAAAGCTGCGCTCATAGCTGAGAATGCTGCGATTGCGCTTTTCCGTTTCAAACACCTCCTGGCATTCCGGGTCGGCCGCCATCCGCTTGCGATACTCTTCGTAGTCGGCAAGGCTCGGAAAGCTGAACATGGCATAGGCGACATTGTTCGCTCCTTCGCTCGGAAGGAAATAGCCGTGATGGTTTCCGCCGAGGCGATTGACCAGACCGATCCAGCGGCGGCCATATTCTTCAAACTCGGCAAGCTTGTACGGGTCAATGACATATTTCAGGTAACAGGTGATCATGGGAGTTCCTGTGACAGGGTGATGTATCTTGCTGACCGTCAGCGAGCGTCAGTTCCGGCCGTTGAGGTGGCGTACTTTGCGCAGTTGCGGGAACAGCACCATCCACAGCCCGGCAACCGCGATCGCGCCGATGCCGCCGATGACGACGGCCGGAACCGTGCCGATCAGCGCCGCCATGGTGCCGGCGCGGAATTCGCCGACTTCGTTGGATGCGCCGACGAAAACCTGGTTCACGGCGTTGACGCGGCCGCGGACATGGTCGGGCGTCCACAACTGGATCAGCGTTTCCCTGATGTAGACGCTGAACATGTCGGTGGCGCCGAGGAAGACAAGTGCCGCGATCGACAGCCAGGTGATGGTCGACAGGCCGAACAGCACGGTGAAGGCGCCGAACGACGCGGCGGCGGCCAGCATGATCATGCCGGCGTGGTTGCGGAGCGGATGGCCGGCCAGCCAGATGGCGACGCAGATGGCGCCGACGCTGGGCGCAGAGCGCAGCAGGCCGAGGCCCCAGGGGCCAAGCTGCAGGATGTCGCGCGCATAGACCGGCAACAGCGCCGAGGCGCCGGACAGAAGCACGGCGAAGAGATCGAGCGAGATGGCGCCGAGCACGATCTTCTCGCTCCAGATGTAGCTGAACCCGCCAAACAGGTTCTGCAGCATCGGCTTCTCGGTCTCTGTGCGTTGCGCAGGCTTTGGGATGGTGAAGATCAGCAGTCCCGACGCAAGCATCAGCACGGCGGCGGTGCCATAGGCCGCCTCCGCCGACACGCCGTAGAGCAAGCCGCCGGCGACCGGACCGACGATGGTCGCCGTCTGCCAGGCGGACGAGTTCCAGGCGATGGCGTTGGCGAAATCCTCCGGCGGCACCAGATTGGCGAACAGCGAGGCCGATGCCGGGCCGAAGAAGGCGCGCGCCACGCCGAACATGGCCAGCACGCAGAAGATCGGCAGCGGTCCGCTGATGCCATGCAGTGTCAGAGCGAGCAGCGCCAGGGCGCAGGTCGCCTCCACCACCACCGCCAGCGCCATGATCAGGCGGCGGCCGAAGCGGTCGGCGACGACGCCGGTGACCAGCACCAAAAGCAGCGAGGGCAGGAACTGGACGATGCCAACCAGGCCGAGGTCGAAGGGATCGCGCGTCAAATCATAGATCTGCCAGCCGACGGCGACCGAGACCATCATGGTGGCGAAGGTGGTGAGGAAGCGCGCCGCCCAATAGCTCAGGAAGGAGCGGTGGCGAAACGCGGCATAGCGCTGGTCCGGCGAAGTTTGTGCGGCAGTCATGAAATGAGGCCCCGTTGCGATGGCATTGATCGGCGGGGCACTTCCCGAATGGGCGCTGGTCCGACCAATGGAACGTCTAACAAAGTTCGCGGCGGGATGTGCGTTAAAATCAGGCCTGGATCAAGGGATTTTCAGCCTGCTCCGCCCGTCGCACAAGGAAGTTACTGCCGAAGTGCTGCCGAAATGGCTTCGAGCCCGCCTCGCAACTCGGCTTCCGTCGGCCAGCCGAAGCCGACGCGGAAGAAGCGCTTTTGCATTTCGAACCAGTGGCCGGGCCCGACATAGGTGCCGTGGTCTTCCAGCAGGTTGACATAGAAGCGGTCGAGGTCGAAACCGGGTTCGACGTTGAGGCGCGGGAAGCCGACGACACCGCCTTCGGGCCTGATCCAGTCGACCAGCGGCTCGCGATCGATCCAGGCCTGGACGATGTCGCGGCGCTTGGCCATTTCGGGCAACAACGTCGCCAGGAACGCGTCCCGCCGTTCCAGCATGCCGCGGGCAATGCCTTCGTCGATGACACTACCGCAAATGCCGATCTGTTCCTTGGCGGCGAGGAATGTCTCCTGAAGCGCCGCATCCCTGGTGATCAGCCAGCCGATGCGGATGCCGGGAATGCCGAAGGCTTTCGACAGGGACGAGACGCTGATCGCCTTCTTGCTGAGCGAGGCCGCCGACGGCAGGCGCCGGCCATAGGAAAGGTCGCGATAGGTCTCGTCGACCAGCAAATGGCAGTTTCTGGCCTCCGCGAGCGCCACCAGCGCATCGAGATCGGTGCGCGACATCATCGTGCCGGTCGGGTTGTGCGGACAAGTAACGCTGATCAGTTTCGTGTTCGGCCGCATCGCCGCCTTGATGGCCTTGACATCGATGGCAAAGCCGTCCTCGAAAGCGAGATCGACAAAGCTGATGGCGCAACCGATCGCGCGGGGGGTTTCGATGTTGGTGGCGTAGTTGGGCCTGATGACGACGAGGTGATCGCTGGCCGACAGAAGCGACGTCGAGATGATGAACAGCGCGCCGGCGGCGCCGGCGGTAACCAGGACATCACCGGGCGAAACGCCGGCATCCTGCGCTGCGATCAGCGCGCGCAACTCCTTGTCGCCGCGATGCTCGCCATAGAACAGCGTCAGATCGGGCAGCGACAGGCCGATGTCGGAAAGCTTCTGGTCGGCGATCGAGCTTTCGGAGAGATTGAAGCGGATGCGGTCGTAGCCGTATTCCTCCGGCGCTTCCTTCTCGATCACCATCCTGGTGTAATTCATGGCTTCCCCCGCATCACCTTTGTCTGGGGTATCCAAGCCATAAAAACATGAAGCCTGCCAAGGCGGTTTCGCCGGCAGGCTTCTGCTCCAGTCGTCCTAAATATTGGCTCAGGCCGAATTGCTCAGGCCGCAACCTTGGCCTTCCGGCCCTTGGCCTTGACGGGCACCACCTCGACGGCCTTGCGGCCGAGGCCGATCGACTTCGCCAGTTGCGAGCGCGAGGCCGCGTAGTTGGGGGCAACCATCGGATAGTCCGCCGGCAGGCCCCATTTGGCGCGGTAGGCGTCCGGCGTCAGGCCGAAATGCACGCCGAGATGGCGCTTCAGCGATTTGAACTTCTTGCCGTCTTCGAGGCAGATGATGAAGTCCGGCGTCACCGACTTCTTCGGGTTGACCGCGGGAACCAGTGGTGCTGCCACCGGCACGGCCGGCTTGCCGAGCCCGCCGATCGAGGTGGCGACGCTGGCGATGAGGTCGGCCAGACCGGAGGCGGGCAGGCGGTTTTTCTCAACGTAAGCGGACACGATGTGGGCGGTCAGTTCGAGAAGGTCGATGCGGGCGTCGTTGCTGTCGTCGGTCAATGTTTCCTCCGTCTATGGTGCACGGCCTCGAAAATCGGGAGCGTTTTCGAAAGGACGAGGCACAAAAATCAAAAAATGCTGAAGCGTCTTTAGCGTGTTCCGCGGAGCACGCCGGACAGTGCGCAAAATTCCTAGTCGGCAAATCTGCGCAACGCAATGATTAAGCGCGGCGACACACATTATTTTGAACAACTATACTAAACTGTAATAATATCAGACGATCAGGGCCTTGTCTCGCCACAGACGAAATCCGCCTTCGAAGGCGCGTGTGTTGTCACCGCGCCTGGAGTCGGCCGGTAACTCGTCGAGCTTGTCGACATTGCCGCCACCAATGACGACATAGTCTGGCTGCAGGGCGGCGCGCAGCCGGCTGACGACGTCGAAGACATATTTGCGCCACTTCTTCTTGCCGCGCTTTTCCAGGCCGCGCTCGCCGACATAGTCCTCGAAGCTTGCGCCCTTCTTGTAGGGAAGATGGGCGAGTTCCATCGGCTGGCCGACATTGTCGAGGATCATCGCCGCACCGAGGCCGGTTCCCAGCCCGAGGAACAGCATGCGCCCGCCTTCATAGCTGCCGATGGCCTGCATCAACGCATCATTGACCAGCTTGACCGGCTTGCCGAACTGCGCGGCGAAGTCGTAGCCGGCCCAGCCCTTGCCGAGATTCATGGGGTCGAGCACCGGCTTGTTGTGACGCACCGGGCCGGGATAGCCCATCGAGATGACGTCATAGGACAGGCCTTCGGCGAGCTTCTTCACCGTGTCGATCATCTGCTGCGGCGTCAGGTCCGGGCCGGAATCGGCCCGGCGCTCGGCGCCGCCGTTGCTGGTCAGGATCTTGACGTGCGAGCCGCCAATATCGATCGCCAACACGATCTTCTCGGCATCGGATGCTGTCTGCCTCACCGCCTTGGCCATCGCGTCCCCTCCAGTCATGCCACTGGGTCGATCCAGCCATTGGGCGGTCCGAAGCCGGCCATGGCGTCCGCAGGCCCCCATGTCTTGGGCTCGTAGAGATGCGGCGGCGTGGTGTCGCCGAGGACCGGCCCGACAATGCGCCAGGCGAGCTCGGCCGCGTCCTGGCGCGTGAACAGTTGGCCATTGCCGTTCATGGCGTCGCCAATCAGCCGTTCGTAAGGCGGCATGTCGCTCTTGCTGTCGTCGAGCGCCGTCAACTCCACCTGCTCGCCGACCATGTCGTCGCCAGGCGCCTTGCGCTGGGCGCCGATGGCGATCACCACCTGCGGGTCGATACGGAAGCGCACGTAATTCTGGTCGGCGGGCTTGATAGGGTCGAAGACGTCGAGCGGCGGCCGCTTCAGCCGCACCACCACCTCGGTGACATGCACCGGCATGTTCTTTCCGGCGCGGATGAAGAACGGCACGTCCTGCCAGCGCCAGGTGTCGACGAAGAAGCGCACCGCCGCGAAGGTCTCGACCGGCGAGTTCGGCTTGACGCCGGGCTCGGCGAGATAGCCGGTGAACTGGCCGCGCACGACATCGTCCTTCGTCAGCGTCCGGATCGCCCTCAGCACCTGGACCTTCTCGTCGATCAGATCGTCGGCGGAACGGCCGACCGGCGGCTCCATGGCCAGCAGCAAAAGGATGTTGAGCAGGTGGTTCTCGATGACGTCGCGGATGCAGCCGACATCGTCATAGAACTTACCGCGCCCTTCGATGCCGAAATCCTCGGCCATGGTGATCTGCACGCTCTCGACGAAATTGCGGTTCCAGATCGGTTCGAGCAGGGAATTGGCGAAGCGGAAATAGAGCAGGTTCTGGATCGCTTCCTTGCCGAGATAGTGGTCGATGCGGAAGATCGACTGTTCGTCGAACACCAGATGCAGCACCCGGTTCAGCCAGCGCGCCGATTGCAGATCGTGGCCGAACGGCTTTTCCACCATCAGCCGCGCGCCATGCGCGGTGCCGGATTGCTCCAACCCTTGCACGACCGTCTCGAACATGGTCGGCGGCACCGCCATGTAGTGCAGCGGCCGCTGGGCGCTGCCGAGCGCTGTCTTCAGCTTCTCGAAAGTGGCCGGATCGCGGTAGTCGCCGCTGACATAGCGCAGCTGCGAGGCGAATTTGGCGAACACCTTCTCGTCGATCTTGCCCAGCGCATTGACGATGCCGTCGCGGGCGCGGTCCTGCAACTGCTTCAAGTCCCAGGCGTCGAAGGCGACACCGATCACCGGTTCGGTGAGTGTGCCCTTGGCCACCATCTGGTACAGCGCTGGAAATATCTTCTTGTGGGCGAGGTCGCCGGTGGCCCCGAAGAGCACTAGTGTGTCGGACCGTTCCTGGCTCATGCGTGCGTCTCCCGCTGTGGCGTCACTTGCCGGCCTTCGGCTTTTCGACATGGCCGCCGAAGGCGTAGCGCATGGCGGACAACAGCTTGTCGGCGAATTCTGATTCGCCTTGCGAGGAGAAACGGTCGAACAACGCCGAGGACAGCACCGGCGCCGGCACGCCGGTGTCGATCGCCGCCTTCAGCGTCCAGCGGCCTTCGCCCGAATCCGAAACCCGGCCGCCGAACTGCGCCAGGCCCGGATCGCTCTTCAGGGCGCCGGCGGTCAGGTCGAGCAGCCACGAGCCAATGACGCTGCCATGGCGCCAGACCTCGGCCACCTGCGGAAGGTCGATGTCGAACTGGTAATATTGCGGGTTTTCCAGCGGGCTGGTCTCGGCGTCCGCCGTGCGTTGCCGCTTGCCGGCATTGGCCGATTTCAGGATGTTCATGCCTTCTGCATAGGCGGCCATGACGCCATACTCGATGCCATTGTGCACCATCTTGACGAAGTGGCCGGCGCCGCTCGGTCCGCAATGCAGATAGCCGAAGGGCGCGGTGCCTGCGGCCTTGTCCGGGGTCGGCGCGCCGGCATCGGCGCCCGGCGCCAGCGTGGCGAAGACCGAATCGAGGTGCTTCACCGCTACGTCGGGACCGCCGATCATCAGGCAGTAGCCGCGTTCCAGGCCCCAGACACCACCGCTGGTGCCAACATCGACAAGATGGATGCCCTTGGTGGCCAGTTTCGCGGCCTGGTCGACGGCGTCGTGATAGTAGGAATTGCCGCCGTCGATGACGATGTCGCCGGGCTCCATCAGGGCCGACACCTGATCGATGATCTTGCCGGTGATGGCTGCCGGCAGCATCAGCCAGACGCAGCGCGGCTTGGCGAGTTTGCCGACGAATTCCGTCAGCGATGCCGCCCCGAGCGCACCGTCGCTGACCAGCGCGGCGACGCTTGCCGCGTTGATGTCGTAGACGACGCATTCATGGCCGTCGCGCATCAGGCGGCGGACCATGTTGGCGCCCATCCGGCCCAGTCCCATCATTCCGATCTGCATGGTTTCGTCCCGATTGCTTGAGGAAAGAACAAATCTATCGGCCCCGCTGCTTCAGTCATGACGCGTCAATGCCGACGCTGAAGTCGACATTCTCCCAACGCATCGCATCGGGCCAGAAAAAAGTGAAGACGAGGGTGCTTCCCGGCTCCAGTCCGGCGACCGGCAGGTCGGCCAGATGGACGCCGAAAGCGTTTTCCCTGGTCTTGTGGTCCTGGATCGTCAGCCAATTGTCGCTGCTCCAATGGACAACGCCGGGCGCCGAAAGCTCGACGCGCAAAGCCTTGCCGGCCGGGATGGAACGGATCTTGCTGTTGAAGCGCCATATTCTGAGCGGCGAGCTTGTCTTGCCCTTGATATAGCGCTCGACGCCTTGCGGCGGCATGTCGAAAACCGTGCCGTCGCGCAGCGATCGCAACAGCTTGATGTGCTCGGCATGCGCCCAGACCAGCGGCATGGCGCTGCCGGACGGTTTGCCAAGCCACAGCTCGCGGTCCGGCACGTCCAGGCTGTCCCAGACCTGTTCCGGCAGCAGCCCGCCTATACCCGCCGAGCGCTCGAAGGTCTCGAGAAGCTGCGCGGCTTTCTCCTTGCGGCCAGCCGCCAGCTCATAGTGCGCCCGCTCGCCGGTGAGCAGGGGCCAGGCGCGGCCCTGGCCGGTGCCGTCAAAAGGCGTGCCATCCTCGTGCTCGCCATAGCCGTCGCCGGTGTAGCGGTACCAGACCGGGCCTTGCGGCAGGTCGCAACGCAAAAGGGCGTCGACGGCCTTGACGGTATCGACGATGCGCGGATCGTCGGCCGCCCTGAGGCCAAAGCGGACCAAGGCCAGGGCGTCTGGGCTGATGATGGCTTCCGCCGGTTTGTCGGTGTCGCCCGGCGGACGATTCTTGATCGGCACGAAGCCGTCCTTCGGCGCGGCGGCGCCCGCATCGTCCGGCGGCGCGATGCGGACATAGTAGCCTTCGACGCCTGTCTCGATGCACCCCTCAGTGCCCGTGACGTACGTCCAGCGTTCGACCTGATCGTTCCAACAGTCGGCGATTTCGCGCAGGTAGTTTGCCGGCTCACTCTTTCCGACGACATCCAGCATGTCGGCGGCGGCAAGCAGCGCGGCGATCTCGACGGCCAGCGTGAACGGGCTGTAGCCGGCGTCTTCCTCCCAGCGGTCCTCGCCGGTGACGGGGCCGTTGCGCACGACATAGGAGGCCGCGCTTTCGATCATCGCCAGGAAATCGGCGAGTTTTGTGCGCGGCAGGTGGCCGGCGCGGCGCAAGGCGTCGGCCAGAAGCAGCGGAAAGGCGCATTCATCCATCTGGATGCCGGGCCAATAGGCGGTGCCGTTTGACCAGACATTCTGCGGCCAGTGGCCGTCGGGCTGCTGGATCGAGCGCAGATAGGTCAGGATCTGCAGCGCCTGCTTGCCGTCGCCGGCGGCAAGGAAACCGCCGGCGGTCTCGACCAGGTCGCGCGGCCAGACCAGATGGTAGCCGCCGAGATCGTCGTCGCCCTTGTTGAAGCCCCAGGGGATCGACAGGCTGGCAACGGCGGCACCCGGTCGCGCGACCGAGAGATGCGAGGCCAGAACCGCTGTGCTCACACGATAGGTGTTCAGCCCGGAGGCGGTGTGGCGGTCGAGCTTCTCGAGCCCGGCCTGAAATGTCCGCCAGTTCTCGACATAGGTCGCGGCGGCGGCTTCGAAACCCTGCTTGAGACTGGCCAGCGCCAGGTCGGCGGCTGCTTCCGGCGACGCGCCGAAGCCGAGCGCCAGCAAGGCCGTGGTTTTGTCGGCCGAGAAGCCGATCTCGCCGGTCAGCGCGACATTGCCGTCTTCCGCCCGTTGGCAGGAGGGATCGAGCGCACCGCCGTTCTGCAATTGCTGCCATCCGTCGGAAAAGCCGACATAGCCGGCCGAACAGCTATGCCAGGGCAGCGAGGAGGCCAGCGCCAGGGAGACGCCGCGCCCCGTCGCGAAGAGCATGCGCTGGCCCTTGTGCTCGCCGGCCCAGGCCGTGTTGCCCATGCCGGCGTTGACGAGGTGCGGCGCAAGCAGCGCGTAGACCTGGTAGTCGGCCGCCGGACCTTTCAGCGGTACGAATGCAATCTCCTGCAGCAGGACAGGCCGGTTCGGATCCGTAATGATGCGCTTTTCGATACGGTAGGCGCCGTCTGTCGCGGTGTTGGTCAGCCTGTAGCCCGGCACACCGTCCTCGAAGGGCGCGACTGCGTGCGCGGCGTCGCGCTTTTCTTCCGAGAAATAGCCACCGGGGCCGGTGACGATCAGCTCCATGTCGCGCGTACAGGCGCTGTCGAGACGCGGATAATAGATCTCGTTCAAGATGCCGTGACTGATCGTGAACCACAGCGGGCTCTTGGCTGAAAACGCGGTGCCGACGCCACTCTTGGCGCTTGATGTCCAGCGGGCCGGTATTCCGGGCGCGCCTTTGGCAACGGTCGGCGTTTCTGCCATCAATTGGCCTCCTGTCGTGCTCCTAGACCATGTGCCGGCGGCTTTTTCAATCATTGCACCGCAAGTTGATCGAAGGCATGCCAGCCTTTGCAGTTGACGGCTTGCGGTTCGTCTGAATTTGTCTGACAATAGATAAAAAACAGGGACTGCGCGTAATCATCATCAGGCAAAACTAGCAACTTTGGGAGGAAATCATATGAAGAAACTGCTCGTTCTGGGTGCGCTGGCGGCTATGCTCGCCTCGGGCACGGCACTTGCCGACACCAGTGGCAAGAAGATCGCATTCTCCAACAATTACGCCGGCAATTCGTGGCGGCAGGCGATGCTCGACAGCTATGGCATCGTCACCAAGAAGGCGGTTGAAGACAAGATCGTCGGCGCGGCCGACATCTTCACCACCGCCGACAAGGAAGTGCCGACGCAGGCGGCGCAGGTGCAGAACCTGATCCTGCAGGGCTATGACGCCATCGTCATCAATGCCGCCTCGCCGGACGCGCTCAATGGCGCCATCAAGCAGGCCTGCGATGCCGGCATCACCGTCGTCTCCTTCGACGGCACCGTCACGGAGCCCTGCGCCTACCGCGTCGTCGTCGACTTCAAGGATATGGGCAAGCAGGAAGTCGAGCAGATGGCCAAGTTCCAGCCCAAGGGCGGGAACCTTCTGGAAATCCGTGGCCTGGCCGGCACGTCGATCGACGATGCCATCCATGCCGGCATCCTCGAAGGCGTCGCCGCCCATCCCGAGTTCAAGATCGTCGGCTCGGTGACCGGCGACTGGGACCAGACGACGGCGCAGAAAGCGGTTGCGACCATCCTGCCCTCATTGCCCGACATTGTCGGCATCGTCGATCAGGGCGGTGACGGCTATGGTGCCGCACAGGCCTTCGCCGCCGCTGGCAAGCCGCGTCCGACCATCATCATGGGCAACCGCCAGGACGAACTGAAGTGGTGGAAGGAACAGAAGGACAAGGACGGCTACAAGACCTGGTCGGCTTCGATCGCGCCCGGCGTGTCGTCGCTCGCCTTCTGGGTGGCGCAGCAGGTGCTCGATGGCCGCAAGGATATCCCGCACGACCTGCTGGTGCCGTATCTGGCCTTCACCCAGGACGATTTCGAGGCAGCCCTGCCGAAGATCAAGGAAGGCGGCGTCGCCACCCACGAATACACGCAGGAAGACGCCCTCGCGGCGATCAAGGCCAACATTAAGTGAATGTCGCGCCGGCGTTGCCCTTCGTACCATCGCGCGGATATCTCTAGGCATGCCTGAAGGGAACGCTGACATCATCAGACTGAGCGGCGCCGAAAAACATTTCGGCGCCGTTCGCGCGCTGGGCGGTGTGGACTTCCATGTCCGGCCCGGCGAATGCGTCGGCCTGGTCGGCCACAATGGCGCCGGCAAATCGACGTTGATGCATATGGTAGCGGGCACGCTCACGCCCGACAGTGGCACCATCGGCGTGCATGGCGGCATCGAGGACAACTACTCGGTGTCGCGGGCGCAAAAGCTCGGCATACGCTGCGTGTTCCAGGAACTGTCGCTGTGCCCCAATCTCAGCGTCGCCGAAAACACGCGCATCAACCACGCGTCACTCTCGGGCCTCGGCTGGCGGCGCAAGGCGGCAGCACTCATCACCGCCAAGCTTGACGAAATCTTTCCGGATCATGGCATCTCAGCCTGGGACATTGTCGGCAACCTGTCGATCGGCCGGCGCCAGATGGTCGAGGTGGCGCGCGCCTTCACGGTGACGCAAGACCGGCTCGACCTCGTCATCCTCGACGAGCCGACGTCATCGCTGGACGCGCACACGGCCGGCCAGTTGCTGGCCTTCGTGCGCCGCTTCGTTGCCGGCGGCAAAAGCTGCATCCTGATCTCGCATGTGCTGGGCGAGGTGCTGAAAAATGCCGACCGCATCGTGGTGATGCGCGACGGCAAGGTGGTTGTCGCTGATGCGGCAAATGCCTTCGACCGCGACCGGCTGGTGACGGCGATGGGCGGGGCGGAGGCACGGCAGAAGATCGCGGCGGCGATTGCCGCCGCCAAGCCGGCGGCCAGTCCGCTGCGGGTGCGGGCGCGTCCCGCCGCGCAGAAGGACGGCGCCGACCTTGTCGCCCGCGCCGGCGAGATCATCGGCCTTGCGGGGTTGGCGGGACACGGCCAGACCGACCTGCTGCTGGCGATTTTCGCTGCTGCTTCCCGCGCCAGGACCGGCATCGAAGTGACCGCGCCAGTGGCGCTGGTGGCCGGCGACCGCCAGTCGGATGGCATTTTCCCGCAATGGTCGATCGCGCAAAATATCGGCATCCGTTCGCTGGCGCGTTTGCGCAATGGCCTGTTGATCTCGCCGCGGCGCGAGGCCGAACTCGCCGAGGCCTGGCAGAAGAAGATCGGCATCCGCACGCCCGACATGAACAACAACATTTTTTCGCTGTCGGGCGGCAACCAGCAGAAGGCGCTGTTTGCCCGCGCGCTCGGCTCGGATGCGGAAATCGTGCTGATGGACGATCCGATGCGCGGCGTCGATATCGGCACCAAACTAGAAGTCTACGACCTCGTGCGCGAGGAGGCTGGCCGCGGCCGCACCTTCCTCTGGTACACCACGGAAACCGAGGAACTCGACAATTGCGACCATGTCTATGTCTTCAAGAACGGCCGCATCGTCGCCAATCTGGGTCGCGACGAATTGACCGAAGAGAAGATCATCCAGTCCTCGTTCGGCGACGCGGCCTGAGATGACCGCCGCCAGTCTCGACACCACTGCCAGGAGTTCCGCCGAGCGCGGCGCGCTGGCCCGTGCCCGCCTTTTGCGCGGGCTCTTGCCGGCGCTGTCGCTGGCATTGGTGCTGCTCGCCATTGCCTGGCTCAACCCCCGCGCCATCAGCTACTTCGGCTTCAGCCTGATGCTGAACCTGGCGATCCCGATCGCACTGGCGACGATCGCGCAGATGTTCGTCATTGCTGGCAATGAGCTCGACCTGTCGATCGGCACCTTTGTCGGTTTCGTCGGCTGCGTCACCGCGACCTGGCTGAAGGAGGCGCCGCTCATCGGCGTCGCCATCCTGCTTGGCTCGATCGGCATCTATGCGCTGCTTGGCGCGCTGATCCATCTGCGCAATCTGCCGTCGATCGTGGTGACGCTCGGCATGAGTTTCGTCTGGCAGGGGCTCGCCATCCTCGTCCTGCCCAAGCCCGGCGGCAAGGCGCCGGACTGGCTGCTGGCGATCATGTCGTTCAAGCCGCCTTTCATTCCCTTCCCGATCATCGCGGCGCTGCTGATCGGCCTCGTCGTCCATTTCGGCCTGATGCGCACCTCCTATGGCGTGATCCTGCGCGGCTCCGGTGGCAATCCGGCCGCGCTCAAGCGCGCCGGCTGGTCGCTGCTCAAAACCAAGATCGTGCTGTTTGCGCTGGCCGGCCTGTTCGGTGTGCTGTCGGGCATGGCGCTGATCGGCATCACCACCTCGGCCGATGCCAATATCGGCAATGGCTATACGCTGCTGGCGATTGCCGGCGTCATCCTCGGCGGCGGCGAATTCGTCGGCGGGAGGGTGTCGCCGATCGGCGCGGTGATCGGCGCGCTCACACTGGCGCTGGCGGCCTCGCCGCTGCTCACCTTCATGCACATTCCGCCGGACTGGCAGGTGGCCGCCAACGGCGCCATCCTGATCATCGTGCTGGCGGCGCGGGTGCTGATCAGCCGCAGGGAGAGGTGAGCGATGATTTTGGTGAAATCGCTGGCCGGCAAACCCTGGATCTGGTCGTTCATCGGTGCGCTTGTCGTGTGGTTGGCGACGATCATCTTCACCGGCGGCTATGGTGCCGGCGGCATGGTCACGGCAGCCCTTTCGTTGGCCGTGTTCACGGTCATCGTCGGCGTCGGCCAGATGTTCGTCATCACGCTTGGGCCGGGCAATGTCGACCTGTCGCTGCCGGCCAACATCGGCCTCGCCAGCGCGGTTGCCATGAAGGTGATGGCCGGCAGCGATTCCATGATCGTCGTCGGGCTGCTGGCAGCACTCGCCTGCGGTGCAGCGATCGGCGCGGTCAATTACCTGCTGATCTGGGCGCTGCGCATTCCGCCGATCATCGCCACTCTGTCGGCGAGCTTCATCATCCAGTCGATCGACATCAGCTATGGGCGTGGGCTGCAGATCAAGCCGCCGCCGGGCTTTGCCGATTTCACCAATTGGCAGATACTGGGCATTCCCGTGCTGGCGGTGCTGACCGTGCTGTTCACCATCGGTGCGGCCATCGCCTTGCAGCGCATGATCTACGGCCGCTCGGTGCTGGCGATCGGCCAGAACATCCGCGCTGCCTGGCTCGCTGGCGTCAATGTCGGCCGCATCCGCTTCATCACCTACACGCTGTCGGGGGCGCTCGGCGGCATCGATGGCGCGCTGCTTGCCGGCTATTTCCGCGGCGCCAATGTCGATATCGGCAATGAATACCTGCTGGCCTCGATCGCCGTCGTTGTCATCGGGGGCACGTCGGTGGCCGGCGGCAAGGCCAATGTGCCGGGAGTGTGGGGCGCGGCGCTGTTTCTGGTGCTGCTGCTCACCATGCTCAACACATTCGGCGTCAGCGCCGGCGTGCGGCTCCTGCTGACGGGGCTGATCATTGTCGGGGTGATTACGGCGGCGGGTGGCGAGAAGGCGGTGCGGTAGTGTGAAGGATCACGACGCGTTCACGGAGCCCCCGGACAATCGTTAGGCCAGCCCAACAGCGGGTTCCCATTCGCGGCGGAGCCTAGTAAACCCTTCCGCGATCTCAGTCGGTCCCGGGAGGGCTCTGCTTGTCCAGTTCTGTCAGCGTCGTGAACGACAATGGCGTCGCCATCGTCACCATCGACAATCCGCCGGTCAACGCGCTGAGCTTTCATGTCCGCGAGCCGCTGATGCAGGCGCTCGTTGCCTTGCGCGATGACGCGTCGGTGGCGGCCATTGTGATTGCCTGCGCTGGACGGACCTTCGTCGCCGGCGCCGACATCACCGAATTCGGCAAGCCGGTGCAACAGCCCGATCTGCGTGCCATCGTGGCGATGTTGGAAACCATCGCCAAGCCGACGGTTGCCGCCATCCACGGCACGGCGCTCGGCGGTGGGCTGGAACTGGCGCTCGGCTGCCATTTCCGTGTCGCCGATGCCGGCGCCAAGCTCGGCCTGCCCGAAGTCAAGCTCGGCATCTTGCCAGGCGGTGGCGGCACGGTGCGGTTGCCGCGTCTTGTCGGCGCGGTGAAGGCCCTGAAGATGATTGTCTCGGGTACGCCGATCGGCGCGACCGAAGCGCATGCCGGCGGTCTGGTCGATGCCGTTTTCGAAGGCGATCTGACCACGCACGCCGTGAACTTTGCCCGCGAAATCGCCCGCAAGGGTGGTCCGTTCACGCCGGTGCGTGATCGCGATGACTTGCTTGGCGAAACGGATCTCACGGCTTTCGATGCCGAGGCGGCGGATCTCGCAAGGAAAGCGCGCGGGCTCGAAGCGCCGGTCGCCTGCGCGCAAGCGGTGCGCAATGCCGTCACGCTGCCCTTCGACGAAGCGCTGGCGGCGGAGCGCGTGCTGTTCGCAAAACTGGTCGCCAGCGACCAGTCGCGGGCGCAGCGCCATCTGTTCTTCGCCGAACGTGAGGCGGCAAAGCTTCCCGGCAAGGACACGCCCAAGCGCAGGATCGCGCGCGTCGGCGTCATCGGCGCCGGTACGATGGGCGGCGGCATCGCCATGGCCTTCGCCAATGGCGGTTTCTCGGTCACCTTGCTGGAGACCAGCGCGGAAGCGCTGCAGCGCGGGCTGGGCACGATCGAGAAGAACTATGCCGTTTCCGTTTCGCGCGGTTCCTTGACCGAAGACGCCAAGCATCAGCGGCTCGCCCAGTTCAAGGGCTCGACCGACTATGCCGATCTCGCCGAATGCGACCTGATCATCGAGGCGGTGTTCGAGGACATGGCGGTGAAGAAGGAGGTGTTCGGCAGGCTCGACGCCGTGACCAAGCCGGGCGCCATCCTCGCCACCAACACCTCCTATCTCGACATCAACGAAATCGCCGGCTCCATCTCGCGACCGCAGGATGTGCTCGGCCTGCATTTCTTCTCGCCGGCCAATGTCATGAAGCTGCTGGAGATCGTGCGCGCCGACAAGACCGCGCCGGATGCGCTGGCGACCGTCATCGATCTGGCACGGCGGATCGGCAAGGTGGCTGTCGTCGTCGGCGTCTGCCACGGCTTCGTCGGCAACCGCATGCTGGCCGCGCGCGGTTCGGAATCGGAAGCGCTGCTGCTGGAGGGCGCGACACCCAGCCAGATCGACAAGGCCTTCACCGATTTCGGCTGGCCGATGGGGCCGTTCCAGATGGGCGATCTCGCCGGCCTCGACATTGGCTGGCGCAACCGCAAGGCACGCGGCCTGACGGCCGTCATCGCCGACACGCTGTGTGAGCAGGGGCGTTTCGGCCAGAAGACCGGCCGGGGGTTCTACCTCTACGAGGCTGGCGCGCGGGCAGGCGTTCCCGATCCCGAGGTGGAGGCGCTGATCCGCGCCAAAGCTGCCGAGCGCGGTATCGCGCCGCGCGCGATCAGCGCGGACGAAATCATCGAGCGCACGCTCTATCCCCTGGTCAATGAGGGGGCGAAAATCCTCGAAGAGAAGATCGTGGCGCGGGCCTCGGACATCGATGTCGTCTGGGCCAATGGCTACGGCTTTCCGATCGGCAAGGGCGGGCCGATGTTCTGGGCTGGCCTGGAAGGGGCGGCAAAGATCGTCGAACGGCTCGAGCATTGGCACCAGCAGACCGGCAAGGATGTGTTCAGGCCGGCACCGCTGCTGAAGCGGATGGCCGAGACAGGTTCCTGGGATGGCGACGCGTCAGCCTGATCAAACGACCGCTGAAGGCCGTGGCAATTACCGGATCCGCGCGTCGATGATCTCGACGAAGCGGGCGAACAGGCCGGCCTGCGACTTGATCTTGAGCTTGCGGTAGATGTTGCGGCGGTGGACTTTTACCGTGCCCGGCACGATGCGCATGGCCCGGGCGATCGATTCCGTCGAGTGCCCCTGCAGCACCAGGTCGACGACATGCTTTTCGCGCGGCGTCAGCGACAGGCTCTTCCAGATATGGGCGCGGTCGAACTCGTTGACCGGAGCGAGTGTCTCGTCCTGCTTGGCTTCAGCCGGCTCGTCGGCGGGAAGGGCGGGCCAACGCAACCTGATGAAATTGATCACCGCCGGCGCCATGTCGCGCAGCAGCCTGGCATCGGCGGTGCCGAACGGCCCTGAAGCGTGCAACCGCATCAGCGACAACACCAGCGCGTCCTTGCCCGGCAGCGGCACGAAGAAGCCGACCTCCTCGGCCAGTTTCGTCTGGCTGTAATAGGAGCGAAAATACTCGCTGGCGTAGAAGCGATCCGGTGCCAGTTCACGCATGCGCCAGAACCCTTCCTTGCGCTCGACCGCCGCGTGATGGAACGGGTCGAGCAGATAAGGTCCTTCCTGGTAGAGCGCGACGAAGACATGGCTCTCCGCCGGCGAAAAGGTTTCGAACAGCAGCGGCGGGCGCGAGGCGCCGCGATAGCCAAAGATCACGCAGTGGTCGAAGCCGACATGCTGGCGCAGCCAGTCGACCATCGCCTTGCCGAACTGATCGCCGCTCGCCTCCCGTGTCGCAGCGACAAGGGCGGCGAGCCGGCTGTATTCGTCGCTGCGCGATGCGCTCAATCCATACCCCCTTAAACGAGAAAATAGATCAGATATACCACCTGCGAGGTATATACTACCAGCCATTGGCTCTGGTAGCGTTCTCAAATTGCCCTGTTGCTGGAGCCACAGCCTTTGACCGCAGTGCCCGACATCGAGTTTCGCGGCGTCACCAAGCGGTATGGCGCGGTGACCGCGGTCAGCGGCATCGATCTCGCTATTCCACCCTCCGCCTTTGTCGCCCTGCTCGGACCGTCCGGCTGCGGCAAGACGACCTGCCTGCGCATGATCGGCGGCTTCGAGCAACCGAGCGAAGGCCAGGTGTTCATCCGCGGCCAGGACATGGCCGGCACGCCGCCCTACAGGCGGCCAGTCAACATGGTGTTCCAGCAATATGCGTTGTTCCCGCATCTCGATGTGGCAGCCAATGTGTCCTACGGGCTGCGCCAGGCACGACCGCGCCTGTCGTCGCAGGAGATCGACCGGCGGGCCGGCGAAGCGCTCGAAATGGTGCGGCTTGCCGGCTATGGCGGCCGCAAGATCCACGAACTGTCCGGCGGCCAGCAGCAGCGTGTCGCGCTGGCGCGCGCTCTGGTCAACAAGCCGGCCGTACTGTTGCTCGACGAGCCGCTGGCGGCGCTCGACAAGAAGCTGCGCACCGACATGCAGATCGAGCTGCAGAACCTGCAGCGCGAGATCGGCATCACCTTCGTGCTGGTCACCCACGACCAGGAAGAAGCGCTGTCGATGAGCGATTTCGTCTGCGTCATGAATGGCGGCCGCATCGTCCAGCTCGGCCAGCCGAGCGAGATCTATGACGAGCCGGCCGATCTGTTCGTCGCCGATTTCGTCGGCAAGACCAATCTGCTGAGCGGCACCGTCGCCGGGCATTCAGGCGATCTGGTGGACGTGGCGCTGGCCGACGGCACCGTCATTACGGCGCGCAAGCGGACCGCCTTGCGGCAAGGCGAGACCGTTTCGGTCAGCCTGCGCCCGGAATCGCTCAGCCTCGGCGCTCCGCAAAGCGGCCCGCTCAAGGGCATCGTTCGCAACCGCATCTTCCTGGGCTCGACCGCGGAATACGCCATCGAGGTCCAGGGCATCGGAACGCTGCTGGCCAAGGCCGATCACCTGATCGGCCAGGGCAATCTCTTCAAGCCGGGCGAACCCGTCGCCATCGGCTATGCCTTGGGAACGCCGCTGGCGTTTCCGGAGACCAAGAACAACGGGACCAACCAGAGGGTAAACCAAAATGTCGAAATCATATCGTGACGGACTGCCGATAAGCCCCGAAAAATTCGTCGACCAATTGATGCGCCTCAAGCGCGGCTCGATCGGCCGCCGCGACTTTCTTGGCCTCACCGGCCTTGGCATTGCCACAGCGGTGATGGCGCGCGAGATCGGCATCATGCCGACGCCGGCCTTTGCCGCCGAAAACCTTGGCGACCGCATGTCGATCGCCACCTGGCCGAACTATCACGACCCGCAGACCTTCGAGAATTTCAAGAAGGACACCGGCGTCGCCGTAGAGGTCAACGTGTTCGGCTCCAATGAGGAGATGCTGGCCAAGCTGCAGGCCGGCGCCTCGGGCTGGAGCCTGTTCGTGCCGACCAACTATACGATCTCGACCTACAAGAAGCTCGGCATCATCGAACCGCTGGATATGGCGAAGCTGCCGAATTTCGACGGCACGCAGGAAGACCCGCGCTTCACCTCCGAAGGCACGATCGACAAGGTGATCTACGCCGTGCCGAAGAACTGGGGCACGACCGGCTTTGCCGTCAACACCAAGAAGCTGGCCAAGCCGATGACGAGCTGGAAGGAGTTCTGGGACACGGCCATGGCCGAAGGCGACGGCCGCACCATGGTGCACGACTATCAGCTGACCACGATCGGCAATGCGCTGAAATATTATGGCTACTCGTTCAACTCGCTCAAGCAGGACGAGCTCGCCAAGGCCGAGGAACTGCTGCTGAAGGTCAAGCCGCATCTGTTCGCGGTCTCGTCGGACTATCAGCCGGGCATGCGCGCCGGCGACGCCTGGATGACCATGTGCTGGACCAATGACGGCGCGCAGCTCCATCGCGACATCCCGGAGATCGCCTATGTGCTGGGCAAGGAAGGCGGCGAGATCTGGACCGATTTCTACGCCATCCCGAAGGACGCGCCGAACAAGCCGGCCGGTTATGCCTTGCTCAACTACCTCATGAACCCGCAGGTCGCGGTGAAGGAGCATCTTGCCAACGGTGCGCCCTCGACCGATGCGCGCGTCAACAAGCTGCTGCCCAAGGAAGTGCTCGACAATCCGATCCTCTATCCGGCGGCGGATTTGTTGACGCCGCTCGAATTCGGCGCGGCGGCAACGCTGACCGATCCGGGCCGCGCCGAACTGATGGCGCGCTTCAAGTCGGCCTGAGGATCGGCCTGACGCAGACAGAAAACCGGCGGGCACGGGTCCGCCGGCATCGGGGCGGTTTTCAATGCACGGCAACAGATTTCGTCACAATTTCCTGACCGCCTTGCTGCTCGCTCCGGCAACGGCGTGGCTGGTGGTGTTCCTGGTGCTGCCGTTCATCGCCATAGCCATCTTCAGCGTCGGCGAGCGGGCGCCGGAGGGCGGCTATCAGGCCGCCTTCACGCTGGCGCAATACGCCAATTTGCCGGCGCGGGCGACCGCGTTCTGGAACACGATGGTGCTGGCGCCGGTGGGCGCGCTCGCCTGTCTGCTGGTCGCCTATCCCGTCGCCTACTACCTTGCCTTGCGTGCGCCTGCGCGCTGGCGGCTGATCCTGCTCGCGCTCGTCGTCATTCCGTTCTGGACCAGCCTTCTGATGCGGACCTATGCCTGGATGTACATTCTAGGCGGACGCGGCATTCCCGCTCTTCTCGCCTTTGTCGGCATCGAGGATGTCAGGCTGATCAACACGCCGGGCGCTGTCCTGCTCGGCATCGTCTATGGCTATCTGCCGCTGATGATCCTGCCGATCTATGTCAGCCTCGAGCGGCTCGACCGCAGGCTCTTGGAGGCTTCCGCCGATCTTGGCGCGACGCCGCTGTCGACCTTTCTGGGGGTGACCCTAAAGCTGTCGCTGCCGGGTGTGATGACCGGTTTCTCGCTGGTGATGATCCTGCTGCTCGGCGAATATCTGATCCCGACGCTGCTTGGCGGCGGCAAGGTGTTCTTCATCGGCAACGCGCTGGTCGATCTGTTCCTGCAGTCGCGCAACTGGCCGTTCGGCTCGGCAATCGCGATCACGCTGGTGGCGGTTTCGGTGGTGGTGCTGATTGCCGCCAACCGCATCTCGACCCGGGTCTCGGGCGCACGCCGGGTGGATCTGATCTGATGCGCGCCTTCGTCACCGCCGTCTTTGCCTTCCTCTATCTGCCGATCGCGCTGGTCGTGCTGTTCTCCTTCAATGCCGGCCGCCATGCCAGCGAGTTCACCGGTTTTTCGGTGCAGTGGTATGGCACGGCACTGTCGAACCCGTTCCTGGTCGAAGCGCTGAAGAACAGCCTGTTCATCGCCACCACCAGCGCCTTGCTGGCGGCGGTGTGTGGCACGGCGGCGGCACTCGGCCTGGCGCGCGTTGGTGTGCGAACCCGCGCCGTCTTCGACGCACTGCTCGGTGCTGCGATAGTCGTCCCCGGCGTCGTCATCGGCATCTCGACGCTGGTCGCGCTCGTTCAGCTGTTCGGCGTGGTCAACCCGTTCCTCGCCTCGATCTGGCCGGGCGATCAGCCGCCCAAGCTGTCGCTTGGCTACGGTTCGATCATCGCCGCGCACGGCCTGTTTTCGATGGCGCTGGTGACGATGATCGTCAGCACGCGGCTCGGCAGTCTCGACCGCAATCTGGTTGAGGCCTCCAGCGATCTCTACGCGACGCCGCTAACGACGTTCCGCTCGATCGTGCTGCCACAGATCATGCCGGCGGTGGTTGCCGGCTTCCTGCTCGCCTTCACCTTCTCCTTCGACGATTTCATCGTCGCCTTCTTCGTCGCCGGCGCGCAGACGACGCTGCCGATCTATGTCTTCGCGTCGATCCGGCGCGGGGTGACGCCGGAAATCAACGCCATCGCGACGATCGTGCTCGTCGCTTCCGTGCTGCTCGTGGTGCTTGCCCAATGGCAATTGCGCCAGCGCAAGCCGTCCAACTGAAAGCCACATCATGATCCTCAAAAACCGCATCGCCGTGGTGACAGGCGCCGGTTCCGGCATCGGCCGCGCCGGCGCCATGATCATGGCCAGGGAAGGCGCGATGGTCGTCATCGCCGACAGGGATCAGGCCAGCGGCGAGGCGACGGCTTCGGATATCCGCGCGGCGGGCGGCAGTGCCGAGGCAATTGCCACCGACGTTTCGGATGACACGGCGGTGGACGAGTTGATTACCGGCGCGCTCGGCAAATACGGCCGCATCGACATCCTGCACAATCACGCCGGCATCCAGGTCGGCGGCACGCTGACCGAGGTCGGGACCGACGGCATGGACGCCTCCTGGCGGATCAATGTGCGGGCGCAGTTCCTGGCGGCGCGGATCGTCATGCCGTCGATGATCGCGCAAGGCGGCGGCGTCATCCTCAACACGGCTTCCAATTCGGGGGTGTTCTACGATCGTGAGATGATCGCCTATGCGACATCGAAACATGCGGTGGTGGCGATGACGCGGCAGATGTCGCTCGACTATGCCCGGCACAATGTGCGCGTCAACGCGCTCTGCCCGGGCTGGGTCGACACGCCGTTCAATGAACCGTTCATCGCCCAGATGGGCGGACGCGAGGCGATCGAGACCTATGTCCGCACCAAGATCCCGATGGGGCGCTGGGCGAGTGCGGAAGAGATCGCCGAGGCGATCCTGTTCCTGGTCTCCGACCGCTCATCCTTCATGACCGGCCAGGCGCTGGTGATCGACGGCGGCGAAAGCATCGGCTGAGGTGGCGTCTCGGCTTTGGTCAGACGTGCTTGCGGCCGCCGGTCTCGCGGAACCAGCTGTCGGGGTAGGGATACCACCATTCCTGGATCGCCGGCTTGTGGTCGATGATGACCATTTTCGAGCGGCGGAAGGCGTCGAGCCCCTGCCGTCCCAGCTCGCGGCCGAGGCCTGATGCCTTCCAGCCGCCGAACGGCAAGGCGTCATTGTCGATCAGCGGATTGTTGACCCAGACCATGCCGGCCTCGAGCCGTTCGGCCGCCTCATGCGCTTCGGCGAGATCGGTGGTGAAGACGGAAGCGCCGAGGCCGAACGGGCTGTCATTGGCAAGCCGGATCGCCTCGTCGAAATCCTTCACCCGGCAGATGGCGGCGACCGGGCCAAAGCACTCTTCGCGCACGATCGCCATGTCAGGGGTGACGCCGGTCAGGATTGTCGGCTCGTAGAACCAGCCTGTGTTGTGCATCGGTGGGATGCGCCCGCCGGTGACCGCCTTGGCGCCGTGAGCAATGGCGTCATCGACAAGGCGCATCACCTTTGTCCGCGCGCTTTCACTGACCAGCGGGCCGATCTCGGTCTTGTCCATGCCGTTGCCGATGCGCAGCGCTCGCGTCTTCTCGGCGAACAGCTCGACAAAGCGGTCATGCACGGCATCGACGACGAAGAAACGCTCGGCCGAGGTGCAGACCTGGCCGGTCAGATGGAAGGCGGCGGTGACGCTGCCGGCCGAGGCGACCTCCAACGGGGCGTGCTCACTGATGATCAGCGGATCGCTGCCGCCGGCCTCGATGACGCAAGGCTTCATGCGCTCGGCGCAGGCGACCGCCACCGCCTTGCCGGCGGCGACCGAGCCGGTGAAGGCGACCGCGTGGGTGCGATCGGAAGTGATCAGAGCCTGCGCCGTGGCCGCCCCACCGGGCAGGCAGGAGACGAGGCCTTCGGGCAGGGAGCGGAACACGGCCATGTAGTCCAGTGTCGACAGCGTCGTCGCCTCGGCCGGCTTGACGATGCAGGCATTGCCGGCGGCAAGCGAGGCGGCCACCGTCCAGCACATCAACAGGATCGGGAAATTGTAAGGCATGATGTGGACGGAGACGCCATAGGGCTCGTAGCGCGCATACTGGAACGAGCCGGCCTGCGTCGTGCCGGCGATCTTGCCGGCATCGTCCCGCGCCATCTCGGCATAGTAACGGAAGATCGGCGCGCAATTGGCGATCTCGCCGATCGCTTCGGGATAGGGCTTGCCCATCGCGCGCACCATCAGTTCGGCGCAGCGCGTGAAATCGGCCGCCTCGATGGCGTTGGCGACGACATGGAGGTGTTTTGCCCGGCTCTTGGCATCGAGCTTTTTCCAGGCGGCTTGCGCCTTGGTTGCCGCAGCGACCGCCGCGTCGATCTCGCCGTCGCTGGCCGCCGCGATCGCGCCGACCGTTTCCAGCGTCGCCGGATCGATCACCGGTTTGCTTACGCCGGCCATCGGCCGGTAGTCCGGATTGACGAAGAAGGTCGGCCGGTCAGGGGAGAAATGCATTTTCGTCCTCCTCCACGTATGGAGCCTTTTTCGAGAATTCGCCCTGCCGAGGCAGATGGCGCGGCTTTCGGGGTCGACACCGTCGACGAGCGCAGCGGACATTTAGGTCCGTGAGCACCGGAAGCGCAGAAAGCCGCGTCAGGTGTCCGGCAGGGTAGAATTATCGGAAAGGGTCAGCGGATCATGTAGACCTTCTTGATCGTCTCGTGGACGGTGCAGACGCCCTTCCAGTCCTGCGGAAAGAACGCTGCCGTGTCCGGCTCGATCTCGATGACTTCGCCCGACTCGTGCACATAGGTGCAGCGACCTTCGAGGAAGTGGCAGAACTCGTCGCGGGTGACGTGGCAGTGCCATTTGCCCGGTGTGCAGACCCACAGCCCGCATTCCGAGCGGCCTTCCGGTCCCTTGTAGAGCAGCTTGCCCGAGGTGTGGGACTGGCCCTCGATCATGGTCGGGATGACGCCCCAGTCGACGAGGTCGGTGACTGCGAGCGGCGATTGCATGATTGGCGTGGTCATATCGATTTCCTTGAAAAATGCTCACCGGCACATGAAAGCCTTGGTCAGCGTTTGCGTGATGATGGAGATGCCGGTCCAGCCGGCGGGAAAGAACACCAGTGTGCCGGCCGTGACCCGAATCTCTTCGCCATTGTCATGGACATAGCTGCCGTGACCCGACAGGAAGTGGCAGAATTCGTCGGCGGCAAATGTTACCTTGCGGGTGCCTGGCGTGCAGGACCACAGGCCGCACTCGCTCGATCCGTCCTGGTTCTGCGACAGGATCTTGCCGGAGGCGCGCGGCTCCCCGGCAAGCGTGTTGCTGCCCGCGCCCCAATCCTCCAGTTCAACGGCCGAGGCCTGCGGCCAATGCGGTGTCGACATGTCGTGTAGCTCCGTTGCTGTTCAGGCCAGCATGTAGACGTTGCGCATGGTCTCATGCACAGTGCATTCGCCCGTCCAGCCGGCGGGGAACAAGACCACGGTCCCGGCCGACACTTCTATCACTTCGCCGACATCCGAGCGGTAGGTCGCCCGGCCGGCGACGAAATGGCACAATTCGTCGCGCGGGATCGAGAGCCGCCAGCGGCCGGGCGTGCACACCCAGATGCCGGATTCCGGCTGGTTGGGTCCCTTGTGCACAAGCCGGCCGGTCGAGTGCGAGGCGCCTTCCAGTGCGTCGGGCTGGGCGCCCCAGTCGACGAGATCGGTGCGGGTGGAGGCCTGGTGGAGGTGCGGAGCGGAAGAGGTCACAGCAGCGCCTCCAGCAGCCCTGCAGCCTTCTCAGGCCCATTCTGCGCGTGCATCTGCGCCGAAGTCTTCGCCAGCTTCGCGTTCATTTTGGGATCGGTCAGGCAGGCTTCGATCTTCGCGACCAGATCGGCATCGCTCCAGTCATAGCGCGGCATGCCGAAGCCGTGGCCGGTCTCCTCGACGCGGGTGGCGTTGTCGTGGCCGTCCCAGACATAGGGCATGATGATCGCCGGCTTGCCGAAATAGAGGCACTCGGTGAACGAGTTGTTGCCGCCATGGTGGATGACGGCATCGACCTGCGGGATCACCGAAGGCTGCGGGAACCAGCTCTCGACGATGACGTTGCCGGGCACATCCGTATACTGGTCCTTGTAGCCGCCGACATTGACCAGCGCGCGGTAGCGCGTCTTGCCGATCGTGGCGATGATGCGCTTCAACAGCTCGACATCGCCCGCACCCAGGCTGCCGAAGGAGACATAGAGCAGCGGCCCGTCATTGTTTTGGGCGAAGGTCGGTATCGCATAAGGCTTCTCCTGCCGCACGCAGCCTTCGAGGTACTGGAACTTTGCCGGATCAAGCGGATGACGGCGCTTGAATTTTGCCGCCTCGGGATAGAGCAGCAAATTGAGATAGGGCGACGCCTCGAAGAACTGGCCGACCGGATAGGCCGCCTCGTTGTTGGCCTTCAGGAAGGCATTGAAGTCGTCGTGGATCGGCTTGATCACCGCGTTGAAGTGGTCGCGGTAGCGCTGATGTCCGGCATGGTCGTTCTCGCCGCAGCCTGAGAGATGCGGCGGGATGTCCTCGTCCTCGATCTCGTTTTCCGAGCAGGAGATGACGCGCACCCATGGCTTGCCGAACTGTTTTATGGCCGGAAACAGGATGACGTTGTCGACGCAGATCACGTCGGGCTTGATGGCGGCCAGCACGCCCGGCAGGTCCTTCTGCGCCCATTTGGCGCTGTCGACGATCGCGGTCCAGCAATCCTTCACATAGTTGTCGACCTGGTCGTAGGGCGATTTGCGGAAATTCGGGATGTGGCCGTTGATGAAATCCTCCCAGAACTTCGCCATCTGTTCGGGCGGCATCGGTTCGGACAGGTTCACCGGATGCGCCTCGAAGCCGTAGCCCCTGTAGACCTCGACAAAACCGGGATCGGAGAGGAACACAGCCTTGTGGCCGCGCGCCTCGACGGCTTGCGCGATGCCGACGGAATTGAGCGCCGGGCCGTAGGCCGCTTCGGGAAAAAACGCGATCGTCTTCTGCGCCATCAAGCTTCTCCTCTATTCCTCAAAAATTCTGACATCGGTGGCATCCCAGCCGAGTTCGATCTGGTCGCCTGACGAAACCGGCCTGCGGTCGGCGGCATCGGCAGTGACGCGCACCAGGAACGGTTTTGGCGACAGCGGTGTGCGGACATGCAGCTGCAGGTCGAGGCCGTGATAGGCCAGCGCCTCGACGGTGCCGGTCGTGCGGTTGGCGGTCTGAGCCTCTGGAAACAGTCGGATGCGCTCGGGCCGCACCGAGGCAACCGCCGATGTGCCCGGTGTGAGCGTGGCGGGCACCTTGCCGGCAATGCGCGCGCCGTTCGCGGCCAGCACGCCATCGGCCGACGCCTTGCCGGGGATAAAATTCATCACGCCGATGAAGTCGGCGACGAAGCGGTCGGCGGGATGCTCGTAGACCGCGTGCGGCGTGTCGCATTGCAGCAGCTTGCCGTCTTTCAGCACGGCCATGCGGTCGGCCATGACGAGCGATTCTTCCTGGTCGTGGGTGACGATGACGAAGGTGATGCCGACCTCGTGCTGCAGGCGTTTCAATTCCAATTGCATGGCGCCGCGCAGCTTCTTGTCGAGGGCGCCGAGCGGCTCGTCGAGCAGCAGCAGGCGGGGCCGCTTGACCAGGGCGCGGGCGAGCGCGACGCGCTGCTTCTGGCCGCCCGACAGTTGTTCCGGCTTGCGGTCGGCGAAGGGGACGAGTTCGGTGGTCGCCAGGATGGCGTCGACGCGCGCGCGGATTTCCTTAGCCGGCAGCCGTTCCATTTCCAGGCCATAGGAGACATTGGCGCGCACGCTCATATGCGGAAACAGCGCGTAGGACTGGAACATCAGATTGACCGGCCGCTTGTTGGGCGGGGTCCTGGCGATGTCCTTGCCGTCGAGCAGGATGCGGCCGTCGCTCGGCGTCTCGAAACCGGCGAGCATGCGCAAGAGCGTGGTCTTGCCGCAGCCGGAGGGGCCGAGCAGCGCGAAGAATTCGTTCTCCCGGATATCGAGCGAGATGCCGTCGACGGCGGTGACGCGGCCGAAATTCTTCGACACATGATCGATGGCCAGCAGCGTGCGCGGTTCGCTCATTGGCCGATCATTCCCCGGTTAAGCCGCTGCGACAGGGTGAGCGCGGTGATCGAGACCGCCATGACGATGGTCGCCAGCGCGTTGATCTCCGGGGTGATGCCAAAGCGGATCATGGCGTAGATCTGCATCGGCAGCGTGGTCGAGGCGCGGCCGGCGCCAGCGGTGAAGAAGGCGATGATGAACTCGTCGACCGACATCGTGAAGGCAAGCAGCGCGCCGGCGATCACCGCTGGCAGGATGACCGGCAAGGTCACGCGCCGAAACGTGGTGAGCGCGGAGGCGCCGAGATCGGCGGAGGCCTCGACGATCGACCAGTCGAAGCTCTTCAGCCGGGCACGCACCACCGAGCAGACGAAGGCGAGGTTGAAGACGACATGGGCGAGGATGATGGTGTGCAGCCCCATGGTCAGGTTGAGCATGGAAAAGAACGACAGCAACGCGATCGCCAGCACGATGTCGGGATGATCATCGGCGCGAAGATCAGGGCTTCGAGGCCCTTGCCATATTGCCGGCGCATCTCGACGCCGATTGCCAGCAGTGTGCCGAGCAAGGTTGCGATTGCGGTCGAGACCAGGGCGACGATCAGCGTGTTGAGCGCGGCGGACAGGATCGCGGAATTGTGGGCGAGTGAGACATACCATTTCAGGGAGAAGCCCGACCATGCCGTGGGCAACCCGCCTTCATTGAAGGACAGCGCCACCAGCACGGCGATCGGGATGTAGAGGAAGGCGAAGACGAGGCCGAGCACGAGCCAGAGCGTGCGCCGCGTGGCAGGGGAGCGCTCAGCCATCGGCGTTACCTCTTGCCTCAGCCGCACGCCCAGCGGCGCGATTGGCAGCCATCGCCTGCGCCATCAGCACCAGCAGCATGATGGCGATCAGCGCCATCGCGAGTGCCGCGCCGAACGGCCAGTCATTGGCGGTCAGGAACTGGTCGTAGACGAGGTTGCCGATCATCTGGAAGCGGCCGCCACCGAGCAGCGCCGGTGTGACGAAATTGCCGATCGACAGCACGAAGACGAAGACCGCGCCGGCGGCGATGCCGGGCACGGTCAGCGGCAAGATGACACGACGGAATGTGGTGGCGGCGGAAGCGCCGAGATCGCGCGAGGCTTCGGCGAGTTCCGGGTTGAGGCGCGACAGTGGCGCGTAGCAGGCGAGGATGACGAAGGGCAGATAGTTGTAGACCAGGCCGGCGATGACTGCGCCTTCCGTATAGAGCATCGACGGCGGCTCGCCGGTGTAGCCGAACCAGCGCAGAAGCTGGGTGATCAGGCCTTCGCGGTTGAGCAGCACGATCCAGGCATAGGTGCGGATCAGATAGTTGGACCAGAACGGCAGCACGGCAAAAAACAGGAACACCGGCTGCCAGCGGCGCGGTGCCGCAGCGATGGCATAGGCGGCGGCATAACCGATCACCACCGCGATCAGCGTGGCCGTGCCGGCGATACGCGCCGATTTCAGGAAAATGCCGGCATAGAGCGGGTCGAAGACCAGCCCGAAATTCTCCAGCGTGAAGGTGTAGTCGATGCCGCCATATATGCCGCGCCGGAAGAAGGCGAGCGCCAGCACCAGCGCGCAGGGAATCACCATCAGCGCGGTCAGCCAGACCAGCGCCGGGGCCATCAGCAGGGAGGAACGAAGTCGGGTCTGGGACAATTTCTCGGGTACCGCTCAGGGCCGGCGGCAGAAGCACCGCCGACCGTGATGTCTACGCCGCCTACTGCGCGGCCTTGATCTCGCTGACGATCTTGGAATAGTCGCGCTGGGCTTCGCCGACATCACGCAGCTGCTCGAACTTGACGAGGTCGGCTACCGGCATCGCCATGTTGGGGAATTTGGCCAGGAAATCGGCCGGCAGGCTTTCCATGGCCGGCTTGTTCGGCACCTTGTAGTCGATGTTCTGCGCCGCCCAGGCGTGGTTCTTGGCGTCAAGCATGAAGTTGATGAACTTGAAGGCGTCGTCCTTGTGCTCGGATGCCTTCATCACGACCATCGTGTCGACCCAGAGATCCGAACCTTCCTTCGGAATGACGTATTTGATCTCCGGCTTTTCAGCGATGCCGTAATTGCACCAGCCGTCCCAGGCCTGCACCATCAGCGCCTCGCCCGACACCAGCTTCGAATAGAAGGTGGTGTCGTCATAAGCGAGCAGGGTTTTCTTGGCCGAGATCAGCAGGTCCTTGACCTCGGCCATCTTGGCCGGGTCGGTCTCGTTGACGGAAAAACCCTTGTCGAGCTGGCCGGCGGCCAGCAGCCAGCGATCGGTCGCCAGCATGGTGGTCTTGCCCTTCAGTGCGTCTGAAGGCACGAGCAGGTCGCTCCAGCTCGTCGGCGCTGTCTTGACCAGGTCCGAGCGGTAGCAGAGGCCGGTCGTGCCCCAGGTGTAAGGCACGGAGAAGGTGTTGCCGACATCGTGCGGCAGCTTGGTTGCTTCCGAGTAGAGGTTGGCGAGGTTGGGGACCTTGGCGTGGTCGATCGGCTCGGTCAGGCCGAGCTTGTTCAGCACCTCGGCGAAGGGCGAGGAAACGAAGACCACGTCATAGCCCTTGCCGCCGGCGGCGATGAGCTTGCCCATGATCTCTTCATTGGTGGCGTGCACCACCACTTCGCCGGAGACGCCGGTGGCGGTCTTGAAGGCGGCCATGGCGTCGGGCGCCATGTAGCCGTCCCAGTTGGAGATGACGAGGTCGGCGGCCATCGCCGGCGCCGACAGCGCCAGGGCAAGGCCGACAGCGATTGAAGAGACCTTGAGCGCACGGCGCCGCGGGCTGGTAGCGGTCATGGCAAACTCCCATTCCGGTTGATCTTCGAATTCTGTGCTGGACCGGGCGCGACCCATGCCGCTGCTTTCGATCCTGTTCCCTCGGTCTTTTTTCTCGCCGATTGCATAGACAGTACTATTGCAGAAAAAAGTACGTCAATCCATAATTTGTCAAGCGACCGAGGAATCTGGCCGATTGCGTCCGCGAGGCCGATCGGTCAAATCATGTAGGTCACGTCCGCCCACCGAGATTTGTCATGCAAGCCGCAGCCCGACGACCTCGCACCAACCATCTCGATCTGGCGCAGCGCATCCTCGATGTGGCGCGTCAGCGCGGTTTCGAGCCCGGCGCGCGCCTACCTGAGCAGCAGATCGCCTCGCTGTGCAATGTCTCGCGCACACCGGTGCGGGCCGCACTCAGCCTGCTCGCGGAGCGGGGCGTCGTGCGTTGGGAGGCCGATACCGGCTATCATCTGGCTGTGGACCTTACCGCACAGTCGGCCCTATCAGCCGAATTGCCTGCCGCGGAGGAAGACGAGCTCGCCGAAGCGATTCTGCGCGACCGGTCGGCGCGGCGATTGGACCAGACAGTGACCGCCGCAGGCTTGATGCGACGGTACAGTGCCGAGAGAAAGACGGTACTAAAAGCGCTTAATAAACTGACGGAAGAGAATCTTCTGGACCGCGCGCCCGGCCAGTCCTGGCTTTTCCGGCGCACCCCCGACGATCCCGAGGCGCAAGGCGAAAGCTATGAGTTCCGCTTGCTGCTGGAGCCGGCGGCGATCCTGACGCCGGGGTTCCGGCTGGACGGCGCGCGGGCGGCGGCGTTGCGGCAGGGCATGGACGCGCTGTCGGCGCAGCCGGATGCGGCGTTCGACACGCGCGAATTCCAGCGGCTGGACATGGATTTCCACGGCATGATCGCCGAGGGCTGCGCCAACCGCTTCATCGCTGACGCGCTGGCCGATCACTTGAGGCTGCGCCGGCTGCCGGGCATCTATGCCGGGGTCAACGTCTTCCGGCTGCGGCAATCCTTGCGGGAGCACCTGAACATACTCGACCATCTCGAAAGCCGGCAGTATGAGGTGGCTGCCGATCTGCTTCGCATCCACCTGCGGCTCTCCCGCAACCAGCGACCGCAAGCGGCCAGCCGCGGCGCCCCCGCGCTGTTCGGCATGATCAGCCGGCCGGAATGACGAGGATTAATTGACGCGTAAAGCCAGCCCGACCATCGCGCTGTTTCCCGAAGCAAGCTTCGGCGCTGCGTTGAATTGCGTCGGCATTGCGCAGGCCTTGCGTGCCCGGGGCGCCCGGCCGGTCTTCATCTGCCATGCCGGTTTCTCCGGCGTCTTTGCCGACTATGGTTTCCAGGAATACCAGCTGCCGACCGACGAGCCGCTGAGCGACAGCGAGCGCCAGAGCTACTGGCAGGCTTTCGTGCGCCGGCACCTGCCGCATTTCCGGCTGAGCCCGATCGACCAGCTCGAAACCTATGTCGCGCCGACCTGGCAAGCGATCGTCGACACGGCGGTCAATGCCGAGGCGCCGCTGCGCCAATTGCTGGCGCGACTGAAGCCCGACGCGGTGGTGCTCGACAATGTCATCATGTTCCCGGCTATCGCCGCCGCCAGCTGTCCCTGGGTGCGCGTCGTCTCCTGCGCCGAGACCGAGCTGCCCGACGCTGAAGTGCCGCCCTACCTTTCAGGGATGGGCGCGGACGACCCGCAACGCTCGGCGTTCGAGGCGCGCTATCTCTCGGCCTCGTCGCCGGCGCATGACCGCTTCAACCGTTTTCGCGTCGATGCCGGCCTGGCGCCATTGCCGAAAGGCCTGTTCCTCGAAAGCTCGCCCGATCTCAATCTGCTGTTGACGCCGGCGATCGTGCGGCGCGAACGGGCCGAGCCGCTTGATCCCCAGCGCTTCGTCTATCTCGAAGGCTGCGTGCGCTCGGAAGGGCCGTTCGAGGTGCCGGTGTTTCCGCGCAACAAGGGACCGCTGGTCTATGTCGCCTTCGGCAGTTTAGGGGCCATGGATGTCGGGTTGATCGAGCGCATGCTTGCCGTGTTCGACCGGCTGCCGGCGCGTTTCATCGTCAATGTCGGCGGCCTGCGCGACGCCTATCGCGCGGTGCCCGACAATGTCTATCTCGACGCCTGGTTTCCGCAGCCATCCGTGGTGGCGAAGTCGGACCTGTTCATCCATCACGGCGGTAACAACAGCTTTTGCGAGGCGCTGCGTTTCGGCGTGCCGTCGCTGATCATGCCCTATTGCTGGGACGGACATGACAATGCGCGCCGCGCCGAAGAGACCGGCACCGGCGACCATATCGGCCGTGACGGCTGGACCGAAGGAGTATTGGAGAGAGCCATTCTCGGCCTGCTGGCCGACGACGCCATGCGCGCCCGCCTGAGGGACAATGCAGCCCAGATGGCGCTGAAACCCGGAACGGACGTGGCCGCGCAAGCCATACTCTCCCTGATACGGACTTGAACGAAATGCTCGACAAGAACACGAATACCGCGACCAACGATCCCAAGGCCTGGCTGGCACAGCACGGCATCAACGAAGTCGAATGCCTGGTGCCCGACATGAACGGCGTGCTGCGCGGCAAGGCGCTGCCGGCGGCCAAATTTCTCAAGGCGCTGGAAGACCGCGCGCTCTATCTGCCGAGCAGCGCTTTCCTGGTCAGCATCGACGGCCGCTATTCCGGCTCGATCGACGAGGGTTTTGCCTATTCGGACCCGGACATGCGCATGGTGCCTGACGTTTCGACGCTCTGCCTGGCGCCGGGTGCCGGGGCGGGGAAGGCCTATGTCTTCGCCGACGCCTTCCACATGGACGGCAGGCCATGGATGGCCTCGCCGCGGCATGTGCTGCGCGCCGTGCTCGATCTCTACCGCCAGCGCGGCTGGCGCGCGGTGGTGGCGCCGGAGGTCGAATTCTATCTCACCGCGCCCAACCCCGATCCGGACCGGCCGCTGACCGCGCCGGTCGGCGCCAATGGCCGCGCCGAGGGCGCGCAGCATCCCTATGACATGGTGGCACTGGAAGAATTCGAGCCGGTGATCCGCCGCGTCTATAACTATGCCGCGGCCGCCGGCCTGCCGCTCGACACGCTGATCCATGAATCGGGCACGGCGCAGCTGGAGATCAACCTCCTGCATGGCGACGCGCTGCCGCTGGCCGACCAGGTGCTTTTGTTCAAGCGACTGACGCGCCAGGCCGCGCAGCAATGCGGCATGCACGCCACCTTCATGGCCAAGCCGATCGCGGCGCAAGCGGGCAGTTCGATGCATCTGCACATGTCTGTTGTCGACGAGGCGGGCAATGCGCTGTTTGCCAGCGCTGACGATGCCGACACCGAGATGTTCGGCCATTTCATCGGCGGCCTGCAGAAATACGTGCCGGAGATCATGCCGCTGTTCGCGCCCAACGTGAATTCGTTCCGCCGGATACGGCCGAACCACAGCGCGCCGGCCAACATCGAATGGTCGCATGACAATCGCTCCTGCGGCCTGCGCGTGCCGGCCGGTGGCCGCGCGGCGCGGCGCGTGGAGAACCGGCTGCCGGGTGCCGATTCCAATCCCTATCTGGCGATCGCCGGCTCGCTGCTCGCCGGCTATCTCGGCGTCGAGCAGAAACTGGCGCGCTCGGCCGAGGCTTTAGGCAACGCCTACAAGATCAAGAGCACGCTGCCGAAAACCATGGAGGAGGCGCTCGACCGCTTCACGGCTTGCGAGCCGGTGCGCAAACTGCTCGGCGAGGACTTCTTCCAGACCTATCTGCGCGTCAAGAGCGTCGAACTCGACCTGTTCCAGAGCGTGGTGACGAGCTGGGAACGCGACCATTTGCTGCTGAAGGTGTGATCATGGCATCTTCAACGGGTTTCAATTCCGGCCTCGATATCGGCAAATCCTATTATGTCGCCACCGCCAATCCGGCGCCGGACCATCCGGCGCTTGTCGGCGATGTCGAAGCCGACCTGGTGGTTGTCGGCGGCGGCTGCACCGGCCTGTCGGCCGCCCTTCACGCCGCCGAGCGCGGCCTGAAGGTGGTGCTGCTCGAAGGCGGCAAGATCGGCTGGGGCGCATCGGGCCGCAATGGCGGCCAGATGATCCCCGGCCTGCGCAAGGGCGCCAAGGGCCTGGTCAAGCTTTACGGCCCCGAGCGGGCGAAGGTGCTGTTTGACCTTGCCTTCGAGGCGCGCGGCCTGGTGCTCGACATCATCGAGCGCCATGCCATCGACTGCGATCTGCGGTTGACCGGCCATCTGGTCGGCGCCGTCAACGGCTCCGATCTCAAGGATTTGGAGGAAGAGGCCAAGTGCCTCGAGAGCGTGATGAAATTCCGCGATGTCGAGATCCTCTCGGCGGCGGACGCCCGCGCCAAGGTCGACACATCATATCACGGCGCGATGTACGAGCCGCTTGGCGGCCACATGCATCCGCTGAACTACACGCTCGGCCTTGCCCGTGCGGCAGTGGCCGCCGGCGTGGTCATCCACGAGAATTCGGTGGCTGTGAAACTGGAGCGCGAGCCTGCGATCCGGGTCTCGACCTCAAAGGGGTCGGTGCGCGCCAAACATGTCGTGCTGGCGGGCGATGCGCTGCTGCATGGGTTGGAGCCGCGCGTCAACAGCCGCATCATGCCGGTTGGCAACTATATCGTCGCCACCGAGCCGCTGGAGGGCACGCGCAACGTCATCCCGGCCAATGTCGCGGTGTCGGACACGCGCTTCGTCGTCAATTACTACCGCATGTCGGCAGACGGCCGCCTGCTGTTCGGCGGCGGCGAGCGCTACACGCCATCGCCGCCGGCCGACATAGCCGGCTTCGTGCGGCCGCATATGGAAGCCACCTTCCCGCAACTCAGGGGTTGCCGCATCGATCATGCCTGGGGAGGGCTGGTGTCGGTGACGACATCACGGCTGCCGCATGTCGGGCACTATGGCGAGGTCTATTTCGCGCATGGCTATTCCGGCAAGGGCGTCATCCTGTCGACGCTGTCGGGCAAGCTGCTCGCCGAAGCGATCACCGGGGATGCCTCGCGACTGGATCTGTTCTCGACGCTGACCCCGCTGCCGTTCCCCGGCGGCACGGCCCTGCGTGGGCCGCTCTATGTGCTGGGCATGTTGTGGTACGCGATGCGGGATCGGATCAAGCATTGAGGTCGCGAGAAGCGACCTAAACCACGAAGAAATCCTCGATGCGCTCTCTGGCCCCAAGCAGCGCCGGCAGGATTTCCCGTTCCATCTCCGCGACCGAAAATCGCGCCGACTGGGTCGAGACATTGATCGCCGCGACCGTGCTGCCAGCGCGGTCGCGGATCGGCACGGCGATGGAGCGCAGGCCGAGCTCCAGCTCCTCGTCGACGATCACAAAGCCGTTCGCCTTCGCCTTGCCGATGGCCTCGGCCAGCAGCCCGATGTCGGTGATCGTCTTCGGCGTCCGTCTTTCGATGGTCGCCTGGTGCAGGAATTTGTCGAGGTCCCCTGGCGCCAGGCCGGCGAGCAGCATGCGCCCCATCGAGGTGCAATAGGCGGGCAGCCTGGTGCCGACATCGAGCGACACGCTGAGGATGCGGCGGCCGGGGATGCGGGCGACATAGACGACATCCTGGCCCGACAGGATTGCCGCCGAACAGGCCTCGTTCAGTTGTGCCGCAACGGTCCGCATGATCGGCGCGGCGAAGCTCCACAGCGAGCCGCCACCGAGCCAGGTGCGGGCGACGGTCAGCAGGCGCGGTGACAGCGAGAACATGCGGCCGTCCTGGGTGGCATAGCCGGTGGCGACAAGCGTCAGCAGGAAGCGGCGGGCGCCGGCACGGGTCAGGCCGGCTTCCTCGGCCATCTCGGTCAGCGTCATGCCCTGGGGGTGGCGGGCGAGAATCTCCATCACGGCAAGGCCACGCTCCAGCGAGCCGACATGGTCACGGGAAGCAGCCTCTTCGTCCATCTCACCTCCGCCAAACGGCATCGTCGCCAGGATTGACTCCGCGTCCTCACTCAGCGTAGAAAGTTTCGCATACAATACATAAGTTCGCAATACGAACTTTTTGAATCCGGAGCCCGATCGATGGTCAAGTTCCTGCCGCTCAAACAGGCCGTGGCCGAGAATTTGAACGATGGCGACTCCGTCGCCTTCGAAGGCTTCACCCATCTGATCCCGACAGCCGCCGCGCATGAGGCGATCCGCCAGGGCTTCCGCGACCTGACCCTGATCCGCATGACGCCGGACCTGATCTACGACCAGATGATCGGCATGGGCATGGCGAAGAAGATTCTCTTCTCCTATGTCGGCAATCCCGGCGTCGGCCTGCTGCGGCGCGCGCGCGATGCCATCGAGAACGGTTTCCCCCGGACGATCGAGGTCGAGGAGCATAGCCACGCCGGCATGGCCAATGCCTATGAGGCGGGTGCGGCCGGCCTGCCCTGCGCGGTGTTCCGCGGCTATCGTGGTGCCGGCCTGGCCACGGTCAATCCGAACATCAAGTCTGTCACCTGTCCGTTCACTGGTGAGGAGCTGGCAGCCGTGCCTTCGATCCGGCCCGATGTCACCTTCATCCATGCGCAGAAGGCCGACAAAAAAGGCAATGTGCTGGTCGAAGGCATTATCGGCATCCAGAAGGAAGCTGTACTGGCGGCCAAGCGCGCCGTGGTGACGGTGGAGGAAGTGGTCGACAATTTCGACGATCTGCACCCCAATCTGACCGTGCTGCCGCGTTGGACGATCGCGGCGATTTCGGTGGTGCCTGGCGGTTCGCATCCGTCCTACGCGCACGGCTATTATGCCCGCGACAACGCCGCCTATCTCGAATGGGACGAGATCGCTGCCGACCGCGGGAAATTCCAGGCCTGGATGCAGGCAAACGTCATCGAGAAGAACGCCGGTGACTTCGCGGCCCGAGTCGACCATCTGAGGAAAGCGGCATGAGCGAGTTCGGCTTCACCCCCAACGAGATGATGACGATCGCCGCCAGCCGTGCGCTGCGGAATGACGATGTCTGCTTCGTCGGCATCGGCGCGCCGTCCGCCGCCTGCAATGTGGCGCGGCTGACGCATGCGCCTGATATCACGCTGATCTACGAGAGCGGCACGATCGGCACAGCACCTGACGTGCTGCCGCTGTCGATCGGCGATGGCGAGTTGTGCGAGACCGCCGTCACCACCGTCGCCGTGCCGGAAATGTTCCGCTACTGGCTGCAGGGCGGCCGCATCTCGATCGGTTTCCTCGGCGCCGCACAGCTCGATAAGTTCGGCAACATCAACACCACGGTCATCGGCGACTATGTCCACCCGAAGACCAGGCTGCCCGGCGGTGGCGGCGCGCCGGAGATCGCGACCTCGTCGAAGGAGATCTACATCACCATGGCGCAGACCAAGCGCGGCATGGTCGAGAAGATCGACTTCTTCACCTCCTTCGGCCATGGCGAGGGCGGCGATCATCGCCAGCGGCTGGGTATCGATACCGCCGGCCCGACGCTGCTGATCACCGATCTCGCCATCTGGAAGCCGGATCCGGTGACGAAGGAATTCACCGTTGTGTCGCTGCATCCCGGCGTCACCCGCCAGCAGGTGCAGGAGAGCTGTGGCTGGGTGGTTAAGTTCGCCGAGGCGCTTGACGAAACGCCGGCGCCAAGCGAACTCGAACTCAATACATTGCGCGACCTGCAGGCCCGCACCAAGGCGGCGCATGAGGGAACCGGAAAAGCAAAGGCTGCATGACATGGCCGAGGCCTATATTTGCGACTATATCCGCACGCCGATCGGCCGCTTCGGCGGCTCGCTGTCCTCGGTGCGCGCGGACGATCTTGGCGCCATCCCGCTGAAGGCGCTGGTCGAGCGCAATGCCGGCATCGACTGGCAGGCGGTGGACGACGTCGTCTATGGCTGCGCCAACCAGGCCGGCGAGGACAACCGCAACGTCGCGCGCATGGCGCTGCTGCTGGCCGGGCTGCCGAAGGAAATCCCGGGCTCGACCGTCAACCGCCTGTGCGGATCGGGCATGGATGCGCTGACCATCGCCGCCCGCGCCATCAAGGCCGGCGAGGCGGAGTTGATGATTGCCGGCGGCGTCGAATCGATGAGCCGGGCGCCCTTCGTCATGCCCAAGGCCGATACGGCGTTTTCGCGCAATGCCGAAATCTACGACACCACCATCGGCTGGCGCTTCGTCAACCCGCTGATGAAGAAGCAGTATGGCGTCGATTCGATGCCCGAGACCGGCGAGAACGTGGCAGAAGAATTCGCCGTCACCCGCGCGGCCCAGGACGCCTTTGCCGCGCGCAGCCAGGACAAGGCCGTTGCCGCCCAGGCCAATGGTCGGCTGGCGAAAGAGATTACGGCGGTGACCATCCCGCAGCGCAAGGGCGATCCGGTCATTGTCAGCAAAGATGAACATCCGCGCGCGGGAACCACGGTGGAGGCGCTGGCCAAGCTGCCGACGCCGTTCCGCCCGGGCGGAACGGTGACAGCCGGCAATGCCTCCGGCGTCAATGATGGCGCGGCGGCGCTGATCGTTGCTTCGGAAGCGGCGGTGAAGACATACGGCCTGACGCCGATCGCCCGCATCCTTGGCGGCGCTGCCGCCGGCGTGGCGCCGCGCATCATGGGCATCGGTCCGGCGCCGGCGACGCAGAAACTGTGCGCGCGGCTTGGCCTGACGCCGAAGCAGTTCGATGTCATCGAGCTCAACGAAGCCTTTGCCTCGCAAGGCATCGCCGTGCTGCGCCAGCTCGGCATCGCCGAGGATGCCGAGCACGTCAACCCGAATGGCGGCGCCATCGCGCTCGGCCATCCCCTGGGCATGTCGGGCGCCCGCATCTCCGGCACGGCGGCGCTGGAGTTGCGCGAGCGCGGCGGCCGCTATGCGCTTGCCACCATGTGCATCGGCGTCGGCCAAGGCATTGCCATCGCGCTCGAACGGGCCTGAGCCATCGCTCTCCTGACTGGGCCAGGAGAGCGGACACGATCGCAAATTTGACCATGTGGACAAAAGTCCACACCCGTTCCATAGTTCCTCGTCTGACATTTCTAGGAACAGCCGGCTCGACACGGCTGTCGAACAGAGGGGAATGCAATGGAAAACCGGAAGAACAAATTCCAGATAAAACGCGAAGGGATTTCGCGTCGCAATGTGCTGGAGCTGGGCGCGCTTGGCCTGGCAGCCGCGATGCTGCCGGGCGCCGCCTTCGCCAAGGACAAGAAGCTGAAAGTGGCGGCGATCTTCGCCACGCCGATCGAGGAGCCATGGGACAACCAGATCCATGTCGCCCTGCAGAAGGCGCAGAAGGAACTCGGCATCGAATACAAATGGTCGGAAAAGGTGCAGACCGCCGACTTCAGCCGCGTCATGCGCGAATATGCGCAAGGCGGCTACCAGCTGGTGCTGGGCGATGCCTTCGCCGCCGAACGCGAGTCGCGCCGCACGGCAAAACAGTTCCCGAAGACCGCCTTCCTGTTCGGTTCCGGCGCCGGCCCGGCTGAACCCAATTTCGGCGTCTTCGACAACTGGATCCACGAGCCGGCCTATCTCTCCGGCATGATCGCCGGCAAGATGTCGAAATCGGGCACGGTTGGCGCCGTGGCGGCGATGGGCATTCCGGAAGTGAACCGGCTGGTCAACGCCTTCTTTGCCGGCGCCAAGGAGGTCAATCCGAACGTCAAGAAGAAGGTCGCCTTTATCGGCTCCTTCTTCGATCCGCCCAAGGCCAAGGAAGCGGCGGTGGCGCAGATCGATGCCGGCGTCGACGTCATCTATGCTGAGCGCTTCGGCGTCATAGAGGCGGCGGTCGAGAAGAAGATCCTCGCCATCTCCAACATGTCCGACCAGTCGAGCCTCGGACCCGATACGGTCATCACCGGCCCGGTCTGGGATATGTATCCGACGGTCGAGCAAGCGATCAAACTGGTCAAGGCCGGCGTCTACACGGCGCAGGACTATGGCGACTTCTCGCGCATGGCCAAGGGCGGTTCGTATCTCGCCCCCTACCACAAATTCGACAAGACACTGCCGGCCGAGGTCAAGGATCTGGTCGAGAAGAAGAAGGCCGAGATTCTGGAAGGCAATTTCCGGGTGGATGTCGACGAGAACACGCCGGTTTCGGATTAGGGCGGATATCCCTCCCCCTTGAGGGGAGGGTGGCCCGCAGGGCCGGGTGGGGTCCGCCGCGCCGCGCTCCATCTTGTTAAGTCATAGGTTGAGGCAGCCGAGGTGACCCCTCCCGCCTCGCTTCGCTCGGCACCCTCCCCTCGAGGGGGAGGGGCATCTCCGCAGGAGTCCCCTTGCCCGCCCCACTCATCGAAATGCGCGGCATCACCAAGAGCTTCGGCGCCGTCAAGGCGAACGAGGCTGTCGACCTCAGCGTTGCGCCGGGTGAGATCCTCGGCCTGCTGGGCGAGAACGGCGCCGGCAAGACGACGCTGATGAATGTGCTGTTCGGCGCTTATGCGCCGGATGCCGGCGAATTCTTATCCAGGGCAAGAAGGTGCGGATCACAAGTTCGGCCGATGCGCTGGCCGCCGGCATCGGCATGGTGCACCAGCATTTTCATTTGGCGCCAAGGCTCACCGTACTGGAGAACCTGCTGATCGGTATTCCCGGCAAGAGCGGCCGTATCGACCGCGCCGGCGGGCTGGCGCGGCTGGCAGAAATCGGCCGCCAACATGGCCTCACACTTGATCCAGACTTGCCGGTTTCGGCACTGTCGGTCGGCGAGCAGCAGCGGCTCGAAATCGTCAAGGCGCTGTTTCGCGGCGCGAAGCTCCTGATCCTCGACGAACCGACCGCGGTGCTGGCGCCGAGCGAAGTCGACGGGCTGTTTTCGGCGCTGCGGTCGATGGCCGCGCAGGGCCTTGGCATCATCTTCATCTCCCACAAGCTCAATGAAGTGCGGGCGCTGACGCATCGCTGCACGGTGCTGCGGCTTGGCCGTGTCGCCGGCCGCGTCGATGATCCCGCCAACACGACATCGGCCGCCATGGCGCGACTGATGTGCGGCCACGAGATCGTGCCGCCGGCGCGGGGGCCATCGACGCCTGGCGAAGCTGTGCTGACGCTCGACGGCATTTCCACCTCGCACCACTCGGGCACGGCGCTGCGCGACGTGTCGCTAGCCGTCCGCGCCGGTGAAATCCTCGGCATCGCCGGTGTGTCGGGCAATGGCCAGCGGGCACTGGCGGAGGTGATCTCCGGCGTGCGCGCACCCGATGCCGGCCGGATGACGATTGCCGGCCGGAAGGTCACGCGGTTCTCGCCGCGCGAGGTGCAGGCGCTCGGCCTCGGCCGCATCCCGGAAGACCGCATGACCACCGGCTTGGTGACCAATCTGCCGCTCGCCGATTCCATGGTGCTGCCGCGCATCGGCACGGAGGCGTTCAGCAGCAAGGGCCTGCTCAAGCCTGACGCGATCCGCGCCTTCGCCGAAGAACAGATCAAGGCCTATGATATCAGATGTCCCGGGCCGATGACGCGGGCCGGAGCGCTATCGGGCGGCAATCTGCAGAAGGCGCTGCTGGCGCGCGAGCTCGCCTTCGATCCGAAGGTTCTGATCGTCTCGCAGCCGACGCGCGGCCTCGACATCGGTGCAGCGCGCTTCATCCACGAAAAGTTCCTCGACATGCGCGCCAAGGGCTGCGGCATCATCGTCATCGGCGAGGATCTGGAAGAATTGCTGGTGCTCTGCGACCGCATCGCCGTGATGTATGAGGGCCGCATCGTCGGCACGCTCGACAGCGCCGATGCCACGATCGCGCGGCTCGGGCTGCTGATGACCGGGGCGGAGGGCCGTAGCTGATGTTTCGCCTGGAAGTCCGGACGTCAACGCCCGCCTGGTTCAACCTGGCGCTGCCGCTGCTGGCGATCGCGGCGACGCTCATCCTGTGCAGCGGCCTGATCGCGCTGGCCGGCGCCGGTGTGCTCGAATCCTACGGCGTGATGTTCACGGCTTCGCTCGGCGACAGTTACGCCATCACCGAAACGCTGGTGCGCGCCGCACCGATGATCTTCACCGGGCTGGCTGTGGCCGTCGCCTTCCGCGCCAAATTCTGGAACATCGGCGCCGAGGGCCAATTGCTGGCCGGTGCGGTGGCGAGCTGCTTTGTCGGCGCCATCCCGATGCCGGGAGCGCTCGCGATGTTGTTGATGGCAATCGCCGGCGCCGCTGCCGGGGCCGTGGTCGCCCTGGTGCCGGCGACACTGCGCGTCAAATTCAAGGTCGACGATGTCGTCAGCTCGCTGCTGCTCAACTCGGTCATCTACTATGCGCTGATGGCGCTGATCGAGGGGCCGTGGAAGGACAGTTTCAGCGGCTATCCGATCTCGCCGCCGATCGAGGATTCGGCCAATTTCCCGGTGCTGATCGAAGGCACGCGGCTGCATCTCGGCGTCATCGTGGCGCTGATCGCCGCACCGTTGATCTGGTTCCTGATCGCGCGCACGACGCTCGGTTTCCGGATCAGGGTCACCGGCGAGAATCCGGAAGCCGCGCGCTATGGCGGCATCCATGTCGAGCGGGTGCTGCTCTCGACCGCGCTGCTGTCCGGCGCGCTGGCGGGGCTCGCCGGCGTCGGCGAGGTCGGCGGCGTGCATTTCCAGGTGATGAGCGACATTTCGCCTGGCTATGGCTATTCCGGCATCGTTGTTGCCATGCTGGCGCGGCTCAATCCGCTTGGTGTCGTGCCGGCGGCTATCTTCCTGGCCGCCGTGATGACAGGGGCCGAAGCAATGTCGCGCGCGACCGGCGTGCCGGCCTTCCTCAGCGATGTCATCCAGGGCACCGCACTGCTTGCCATGCTGGTGGCGCTGCTGTTCACCGCCTATCGCATTCGCCGCGTCGGGGCTGCCCGATGAGCGCGGTGTTCGAACAGATCTTTCAGGTCGGCTTTTTGGCCGCCATCATCCGCATTGCCACGCCGCTGGCCTTTGCCACGCTCGGCGAAATGTTTTCCGAGCGCGCCGGCGTGCTCAATCTCGGCATCGAAGGCATCATGCTGCTCTGCGCCATGACCGGCTTCACCGCCACCAGCCTCAGCGGCAGCTTGTGGCTCGGCGTGCTGGCGGCAGTGCTGACCGGCATGCTGATGGGCGCACTGCATGCGCTGTTCACGGTGGCGCTGGGCTTGAGCCAACATGTCTGCGGCATCGGCGTGACGCTGTTCTCGTCGGGCCTTGCCTATTTCCTCTACCGTCTGATCTTCGGTCAGCAATCGGTGCCGCCGAGCATCAAGGGGTTTCAGACGCTGCCGATACCCGTCCTCTCCGACATTCCGGTGCTTGGGCCGGCGGTGTTCAACCAGTTTGCACTGGTCTACATAGCGATCATCGCCATACCGCTCGCCGCCTTCGTGCTTTACCGCACGCCCTGGGGCCTGTCGGTGCGCATGGTCGGCGAGAACCCGCGCGCGGCAGACTCCGCCGGCGTCAGCGTCATTGCCACACGCTTCCAGGCCGTCATCCTCGGCGGTGCGCTGATGGGGCTGGCCGGAGCCTTCCTGTCGATGGCGCAGTTCAACGCCTTCACCTTCGGTGTCGTCTCCGGGCGCGGCTGGGTGGCGATCGCGCTGGTGGTGTTCGGCCGCTGGGACCCGTGGCGCTCTGCGGGTGCGGCGCTGCTGTTCGCCTTCGTCGATGCCTTGCAGCTGCGCATGCAGGCGAGCGGGCTCGGGCACATCCCCTACGAAGCGTTCCTGATGCTGCCGTTCATCTTCACCATTGTTGCGATGGCGGTCATGTCGCGCAACGCGGTCGCGCCCTCGGCGCTGTTGAAGCCGTTTCGAAGGGAAGAGCGGTAGTCGAGTAGGACTTGACGGCCTTTCCTCTCCCTCCGGAGGGGGGAGAGGTGGCGCTGCAAAGCAGCGACGGAGTGGGGGAACCACTGGGCAACCAAGGCGCAAGAGTCTTCCTGCACTGCGCCAAGGGTCGACCCCCACTCCGTCGAGCTGCGCTCGACACCTCTCCCCCGATCGACGGGGGAGAGGAAGGGCGCCAAGCTGTCCTTGGTACGCCTCACATCGCCGTAAAGCCATTATCCACGAACAGATGCGCGCCGTTGACGAAGCTCGACTCATCGTTCGCCAAATACAGCGCGGCCTTCGCTACCTCCTGCGGCTCGCCGATCCGCCCCTGCTGCGCTGCGAGTGCCGCATCGGAAACATCGACGCCGAGCTTGCCGAGATCGGCGACCTCGCGCAGGCCGTGCGGCGTCCTGATAAAGCCAGGGCAGACGGCGTTGCAGCGGATGTTGCGGTCGCGGAATTCGACGGCGATGGCGCGGGCGAACATGTGGCAGGCGCCCTTGGTGGTGTCGTAGAGCACCTCCATTGGTGTGGCCGCCACCGCCGAGATCGACGAGGTGCAGACGATCGAGCCGCCGCCGGCCGCGATCATGCCGGGCAGTACGGCGCGCGTCATCAGGAACATCGAGCGGACATTGACGGCGTGCAGCCAATCCCATTCCTGCACCGTCGTCTCCAGGAACGGCTTTATCACGATGGTACCGGCATGGTTGAACAGCACCGTGACCGGTCCGAGTTCTCCGTCGCGCCTTTCACTGCCGCTTCGACCTGCGCTTCTTCGGATACGTCGGCGACGAAATGCTCGGCTATGTGTCCCCGCGCACGTATCGCCGCCGCGGTGGCGGCGGCCGCATCGCCATTGCGGTCGATGATCGCGACCTTGGCGCCTTCGGCCGCGAAGAGTTCAGAAGCCGCGCCGCCCATTCCCGTTGCGCCGCCCGAAATGATGGCGACCTTGCCGGCCAGTCTATCGCCCATGCTTTTTACTCCCCTGTCGACCCATTTCGCGTTTGGACGATGCTACCGCGCCCGCATCAGGCGGCCAATGGACGAATTGGGTGCAGCGGAAACAAGGGCATAGGTCCATTCGACGTGCCTGGGGGCAAATGCCAATGGCCCGCCGATCGATCGCACGACAGGCGATCCCAGCAATTCACAACCAACTTAGCCCGAAAAGTGAGAAAATTATTCTGCCTATCGCTCAAAAATAGCAATCGACAAAGTCTACAAGTTTTATAGATTAACCAGCGAGACGGAGGTCGATATGTCCTATATCCAGAACGCTCAGACTGACAGCAGCGGCCAGAGGCTTGCCAATGCCCAGACCTTTCGCCCGGCCTATGCCGGAGCGTTCGCCTATCTCGTCTTTGCCCTCGCGTTTGTGTTCACCGGGGCCGTCGTTCTGGGCCTCATTCCCTAAGGCGCAAGATCGACAGGGGTTAGTTGCCCCGCTGTATCAAGGCAATCGGAGTTGAATGAACCGGATCCCGGTGCGTTTGCGCGCGGCCGTGGTTCGAATTTCACCGCATCCATGATTCCAGCGATGGAGGAGATGACAATGCCGATCGAATTCACGCATGTCCCCGGCAAGACCGCCGATGCCGCCGTTCCCTTCTTCTACGACTTTGCCGAGACGGCGATCAAGCTCGGGCTGATCGAGGACGGCGGCTTCCAGAAGATCGTCGTCGACGATCCGGCCGGTCTGCTGACCAATATGGATCTTGGCGCCCAGGTGCTCAATCGCACCGCGTCGCTGGAAGTCGTGCTGACCCATTGGGCCGGGGTGATCGAACCGACGGTGGCGGCGCGCCAGCTGGCATCGATAGATCGAAAAAGCGGCGGACGGCTGGCGCTTCGCATGATCAGCGAACCGTTGAACGATGACGACGCCGAGACACGGCCGGTCGGGCACACGGTCGTCTGGCAGCGCATCGATGAGTATCTGGTTCTGCTCAAGCGGCTGTGGTCGAACGACCGGCCTTTCGATCACGAAGGCGCGTTCTACAGCATCAAGGGCGGCTATGTGCCGCGCAAGGGTCCGCACGGCGCCGACCTGACCATCCGCATGGGCGGGCAATCGGGAACGGCGCTGAAAGTGGCCGGCCGGCATGCCGATGTCTTCGAACTGGCGCCGGGCTCGATCGACGAGGTCCGGCAGTTGATGGAGCGGGTGCGCGGTGCCGCCGCCGAACATGGCCGGGCCGGCAAATTGCGCTTCGCGCTTCCGGTGCGGATTCACCGGGGCGCTTCGGCCGCCGGCCACAAGGCGGTCGACCTGTCGGGGCCGCCGGCTCAGGTGGCGCTGTCGCTGCTTGCCTATGCCGGGCTCGGGATCGACGAATTCATGATCGTCGGCGTCGACACGCCGCGCGAGATCGCGACGGTCGGCCGCGAAACGATCGCCCTGCTGCGCAATTCGCTGGCGCGCCGCGAACATGATGCCTTCCAGCCGGGGGCCTATGCGCCTCGCGCCGGGCTGGGGACGCGGGCAACCGGCTGAAGCCCGTCGATCTCCTGTGGTCTAACGCCTGTCGCCAAGCCGCGACAGGCCGTCGATGACGGCGGTTGAATCAGCCAACACGCCGAAGACACCGTCCTCGACCGTCACCATGTGCAGCGCCGCCTCGTGGGCTCGTCTGTCGCCGCTGGCGCAAGCGTCCGAGATTGTCAGGCACTGAAAATTGCGGTCGCAGGCCTCGCGCAGCGTGGTGTGGACGCAGACGTCTGTCGTGCAGCCGGAAAACATCAGATGCGTGATGCCTTGGGCGCGCAGCACAAGCTCGAAATCCGTATAGGTGAAGGCGCTGTTGCAGGTTTTGTCGACGATGATGTCGTCAGGCGCGACATCGATCTCCGGGACGATCTGGAATCCCGCGCCTGAGCGCAGCAGGATGTCGGTGCCGTCGAGACCGGAGCGCTTGCGGCGCCATTTCTCGTAGGGCGTCATGTCGGCCATGTCGGCGCGATAACCCTGCCTGGTGTGGATGATCCTGACGCCGGCTTTGCGCGCGGCTGATATCAGACGGTTCACGGTGGGCAGGATCGCCCGCAGCGGCGAGGGATCGTAACCCTTTCGGGCGAAATAGCCTGATGTCGACAGGAAATCCTGCTGCAGGTCGATGACGACGAGCGCCGTGTTTTCGGCCACCAGTCTGCCGTCATACGGGAAGTCGAAGGGCGTTGCCTTGATCATTGGTGGCTCCCTGTTCCCGGGTCACGCTAACTCTTTGTTTAGGCGCAATTCCGGACGGAAAACGTTTCACACTTTTCCTGGAATTGCTCTAGCGATTCCGCATCAAGACGACGAGCCGCAGACGTGGTGGTTCGGCCGGCGCCTGGTGCCGCGGCGCGGTTCGCTGTGTGATCGACGATTCCCTCGGCGCTACGGCTATGGTGCGATCGGTGCCATCAGGCTTTGAATGCGCGTCAACAATTTGTTGAGTGTTGTAGTCATCTTCAATGTTGACTAGTAAGGTCATGTTTCATAGTCAAACCGGCACCTGCCTGCCGCAGCCTGAACCGGAAATGCGGCCGCACCGGAGAAAACCATGACCGTGGCTGGAGCCGAGACTGCCTTTCAAATCGACGCGGTGCGGTTTGCCGTCGGCGAGCGGACGCTGCTCGGTCCGGTTTCGCTCGAACTGCAGCGTTCGCGCGTCTATGGGCTTATCGGCCACAACGGTTCGGGCAAGTCGACGCTGATCAAGCTCTTGGCCCGGCAGCAGCCGGCAAGTTCGGGCGCCATCACCTTCGCCAGGCGGCCGCTGCCGCAATGGGGCGCCCGTGAGCTCGCCCGGGCGCTCGCCTATCTGCCGCAGACGACGCCGGCGGCAACGGGCCTCACGGTGCGCGAACTCGCGACGCTCGGGCGCTATCCCTGGCATGGCGCGCTTGGCCGCTTCAGCGCGGAAGACAGGCGGCATGTCGAGGAGGCGCTGGTGCTGACCGACATGGAAGGCTTCGCCGACCGTCTGGTCGATGAACTGTCCGGCGGCGAGCGGCAGCGCGCCTGGCTTGCCATGCTGGTGGCGCAGAATGCCGGCGTCATGCTGCTCGACGAGCCGATCTCGGCGCTCGACATCGCCCATCAGGTCGAGGTGCTGGGGCTGGTCAAGGAGCTCAGCCGCAAACGCGACCTGTGCGTCGTCGTCGTGCTGCACGATCCCAACATGGCGGCGCGCTATTGCGACGAGCTGATCGCGCTCAAGGACGGCAAGCTGCTGACCCGCGGCACACCAGGCGAAATCATGCGGGGCGACGTGCTCAAAGGCATTTTCGGCGTGGAGATGGGCGTGTTCGCGCATCCCCTCACCGGCCAGCCCGTCGGCTACGTGCAGTGACGAGATTTGATGCGGTGGCGGAAGCGGCTGGCCGCTGTCAGAACAAGGAAGAAGCTGTTGTCTAGAACTCGTTTGTTGGCGGCGTTGGTCGCATCGGTGATCTTGGCATGCGGCAACGCCTTGGCCCAGGAGCAACCGGCTGGCGCCGCCCCGGCGGCACCCGCCGCGCCCGCGCCGATGGCACCTGGTGCTCCACCCGCACCAGCGCCTGTCGTATCGGCACCCTCTACACCAGCGCCCACCACACCGGCTGCAGCACCAGCCACGATGGCACCGGCGCAGCCAGCCGGCCAGCCGGTCACGGCGGCGCCGGCCGGAGCCGCACCAGCGGGGGCGATGGAACTGAACCTGCCGCACGATTTGTCGCCATGGGGCATGTTCATGGCCGCCGACATCATCGTGAAGGCGGTGATGATCGGACTGGCCTTCGCCTCGCTCGTCACCTGGACGATATGGCTGGCCAAATCACTGGAGATTTTCGGCGGCAAGCTGCGTATCAGCCGTGCCGTCCGCGCGATCGGCGATGCCGCGACGCTGAAACAGGCGAGCCGCGCGCTCGACCGCAGCGGCGGCCCGGGCGCGCTTCTGGTGCGGGCGGCCGAGGAAGAGACTGCGCTCTCGGCCGGTGCGCTCGACCATGTCGGCGGCGACGGGCTGAAGGAAAGGGTCTCTTCGCGCCTGTCGCGCATCGAGGCGGCGGCGTCGCGGCGCATGTCGCGCGGCACCGGCGTGCTGGCGACGATCGGCTCCACAGCACCCTTCGTCGGCCTGTTCGGCACGGTCTGGGGCATCATGAACGCCTTCATCGGCATTTCGCAGGCGCAGACCACCAATCTCGCCGTCGTCGCGCCGGGCATCGCCGAAGCGCTGCTCGCCACCGCCATGGGCCTCGTCGCGGCAATTCCGGCGGTGGTTATCTACAACGTCTTTGCCCGCTCGATAGCCGGCTACCGGCAGATCCTCGCCGATGCCTCGGCGGGCGTCGAGAGGCTGGTCAGCCGTGACCTGGATTTCCGCACGGTCGCGCCGGCGACGGCGCTGGCGGCGGAGTAGCGTCGCCATGGGAAGCCGAATCCGACAGACCATGGACGACGATCTCGAGGAGAGCCACGAGATCAACGTCACGCCCTTCATCGACGTCATCCTGGTGCTGCTGATCATCTTCATGGTCGCCGCACCGCTGGCGACAGTGGACGTCAATGTCGACCTGCCGGGGTCGACGGCGACGCCGGCGCCCCGGCCCGAAACGCCGCTGTTCCTGACCCTGAAAGATGATCTCACGCTGGCGATCGGCAACGATAGCATGCCGCGCCCGGCCTTCGCGGCCACGCTGGAAGCCAAGACCAAGGGCGACAAGCAGACGCGCATCTTCCTGCGCGCCGACAAGGCGGTCGCCTATGGCGACCTGATGGAGGCGATGAACCTGTTGCGCGGCGCCGGCTATCTGAAGATCGCGCTGGTCGGCCTGGAGACGGCGCCGGCTGCCGATGCACCGGCACCCGCGCCAGCGGGAACCGCCGCGCCATGACGCCGTCCGCCGCCTTGCCCACGCTACAGCTGTCGCGCTTCGGCTGGCGCGATCTTGGCCTGTGGACAGGTGCGGCGGCGCTGGTGCTTGGCGCCCATGTCGCGGTCGCCTATGCGGTGCAGAGCTTCAGTCCGATCGAGATGGATGGCGGGCCGCCGCCGGCCCCGGTGATCGAAATGGCGCCGATGGTGGTGACGCCGGCAGTGCCCGTACAGGCCGCGATGCTGGATGCGGCGATGCCCGACCAGACCGAACCCGTCGAGGAGACCGAAAAGATCGCCGAAGCCGAGCCCGAGAAGGTGACCGAACAGGCCGAGCCGACCGCCGAACAACCGGAAACGGTGCCGCCCGACGAGACGCAGCCGACCCAGACAGCCGGGGCCGAACCGGTCGATCAGCCGCCACCGGATGCGGTCATTCCCGACGTTGTCGAGGCCGCCGCGCCGGAGGTTGTCGTTCCGCTGCCGCAGCCGAAGCCGGTCGAAGAGCCCAAAGAAAAGAAACTGGTCCAGGCCAAGGCGAAAAGGCCTGTCGAAAAGCCCAAGCCACGGCCAAAGAAGGAAAAGGCCGAACCGGCAAAGACCGTCGCCACCGCAAGCGCTGAGACAACGCCGGCGGCCAAGACGGCAGCGCCGAAATCGGCGGCGGGGGTTTCGGGCGTCAGCCCGGCCAAGTGGGAAGCCCGGCTGACGGCATGGATCAACCGGCACAAGCGTTATCCCAGTGCTGCGAAATCCAGGGGCGCGCAGGGCAATGTGAACGTGACCTTCACGGTGGATACGTCCGGCCGGGTGATGTCGGCCCGCGTGGCCCGTTCTTCAGGCGATCCCGACCTCGACCGCGCCGCGCTCGCCGTGCTGCAGGGCGCAACGGTGCCGGCACCGCCGCCGGAACTCGGCGCGCGCGTCAGCCGCACGGCGCCGTTCGTGTTCAATTTGCGGAATTAGAGCAAGGGCTCGGCCTGACCAAAGACTGGTATTGTCCGACCTTCGTAAGAAACCGCAGTCAGTGGCTCATCGACTGGCACAGCGCTTCGACCTGCTCCAGATAGAAGCGGCATTTCGTGCGCAGGATCCTGAGGTTCGGATCGTCGGCGCCGTTGATCTCGATGGTCTGCATCATGAAGTCGAAATGGACGTGAAAGGCATCCGCCGCGCCCCAGAGGCTGTCGGCCTGCCAGGTGTCGGCCATCGCCATGGAAATCAGCTGCCGGGCCTCGACGCACGCGGCATCCGGCGATGCCGGCCGGCTGGCGATCAGGACCTGGAGCCGACCAAAGACGCTGTCCCTGGCGTCGGCGCTCCTGATGGGTGCGATCATGTTCATCGGCGGGTCCCCCTCGAATCTCTATGCATAATGTCCTTTTGCGGGCTGCTGGCGATCAAGGCAGGGATCGCGGCGGTGTCGGACGGCCGGCCCCTGATGATGTTGGCAGTTTCAGCGTCGGCCTGCTCCAGCCAGTAGACCATGTTGGGGCGGTCAAGGTCGGCTGCGGCCTTTTTCAGGGGCGGCAGCAGGCTTTGCAGCGCACAGATGGTCTCCCACCGGTTCGGCCGCGAGCCGGCCGGCGCGCACAGAACCGACGGTTGCATTCGCTACGCTCTCCTTGGCAGAGCGTGGCTTTCCTTTGCATTCGGCTTGGGATGCATCGGGTTGCCGCTGAGCTGCGCATGCCTTGCCGGCCGCGCGCCGCGCAGGACATCGAAGGCTTCGGCATAGGCCATGCCCAAGAGATAGGAGATCATGGGAAAACGGCTTGCTTCGGCCATCTGCACCAGCTCATTGCTCATCGATGCGATATATTGAAGGCTATCGATCTCTGACTGACGTAGGGTCTGATTTGGCACGTTCTTCTCCTGTCATCTGGTGGAACTCAGGGAACGCGTACTGGTTGCACTGGACATTATAAGATGGCTAATTAATTGACTGACCCACCGAATGCGGGCTTGGTTCCGGGGTTGAAAGTGTCAACGCATAGATGGGTGCGTCGGTAAGGCGGTCGAGGCCGAGAAGGCGCTTGATCGCTGAATGGCTGAGCGCTGCCGTGGGGCAGGCCGACAGACCATGCCTGGTCGCCGCCAGCATCATGTTCTGGCCGATATGGCCGGCCTCGATCAGCACGACGCGATAAGCGTTGGCATCCTCATATTTCCACATGGTGCGGTCGAGCCTGGCGCAAAGCAGGATCAGGCAAGGCATGGCGTCAGCCCATTCTTGCCCGCCGACCAGCTCGGAGATCTTCGGCAGATGGTTGGCCGAGATTCTGCCGAGGTCGTGATCGGCGGCCGAATAATGATAGACGCCGGGCTCCAGACCCTCGACGCCAAGCGCAACCACATAGGCCTCATAGGGGTTCCGGGCGCCGCCAGAAGGGGTCATGCCCAGCGGCAGGGTGCCGACGCAGTTGCTGGTCTCGCCGGTAATGCCCATGCCGGCGAACAGGCAATCGGAAAGCTGCTGCGCAGTGATGGTGGGGGCGGCCGCGGTGCGGTTGGTGCGGCGCCGCGCCATCAGCGTCAGGAGTTCGTTGTCGTCGAGTGCGTTGGGCAGCCGTATGGCGCCGGCGACATTCTTGAGCATGAGGTCGGGTTGCGCGACATGGCCGGCGCGTTCGATCTGGCGTGCCTCGGCCTGTTCAATGGTCATGAACTCCGCGTCCTGGACGCAGAAGTGCATCAGCGCGGTCGGGATGCCCCAGCTCCACTGTCCGGAGAATTTTGTTTCCTGTTCAGCCAGCGGCGAACCGGCGGTGACCAGGGCGGAAAAATCAAGCAATTGCGGGACGACGGCATTGAGGTCGGATTTCGACCATCCGTGGGTGCGTGCGATTTCGGCTGTGGAGGCCCATTCGTCCCAGGATGCAAGAAGGCCGATCACCTCGGGGCTGCATTCGAAGACGCTTCTGGTCAGGAAGTTGCAGGCCGTGACCTTATTGGTCCCGGGGTAGAAAACAAGCGTTTTTGAAGAGCGCATTTTCATGATGCTGAATGCCGTTTTGTGAATGTGAGGCGCCGACAAGCGAGAGCCGATCGGCGCCGAACGACTTCAGCGCTTGTTGTAGTGCATGCCCTGCGAGAAGAAGACGGTCTGCGTGCCCGCGGCAACCGTCAGCTTCGGGGCATTGTTCACTTTCTTGGCCATTTTCGTCCCTTTCCCGACCCCCCAATGGGATCTGTTGAAAGATCCCCACAGCGGGATCCGCATGAAGAAAGGTAAGGTCGAAAGAGTTAATGGTTTGTTAAAATTGTAGTAAAGCCAACGTGATCTAAAATATCTTTCTTGGTGGTAAAGTCTAAAAAATCGATTTTGCTCAAATATGGAGTAGGCAATCGCTAGCATACGCTTTTTCGGGATAATCTTATTCTTATTTAGCGTAACCGATCCGCTAGCCCAGCCCGTCCCGGGCAAGGCTGACGACGAGCTGATCGATGCCCGGGTCGTCAAGCTTGATGACATGCGCCATGCGGATCGCATGGCGTGGCCGAATACCGGACATATCCTGCCGCATGATGACTGATACGAATGCCGGCCCAGCCTCGGTCAGAAGCATGGCCTTGCCCGTCAGCACCGGTTCGGAGATGGGCGCCCACTGCACGGAGATTAGCGACGGTTCGCCGGTCTGGCGGCGGTTGACGCCGCTGAAATAGATCCAGTTCAGGCGTGAGATCGCCACGCCATAGTGGTTGCCGCGTGCCCGCGCCCATGTCGAGCCACGGCGCTCCGACCATCCGGTCACCCTGCGGAATGTGACCAGTTCGGCCTCGCGCCGCACGAAGGTCACCGACCGCATCAAGAGGTCGGAACGGGTGGGGATGGAAAAGTAGGTGAAATAGGTGCCGCCCGCGATCGATGGGGCGGGTGGGCGGATCATCTGGTTGAACAGGCTTTCGGAAATCGGCGGCAGGCCGGGATCCCTGGGCTCGGGGGTACCAGGATCCTGGTAGAGTTCCGCTTCGTCGATGCGGAAGTAGTCGCAGATCAGCTTGGCAGTGGCTTTGTTCGGAACGGTCTGCCCCTGCAGGTAACGCTCGAACTGCGTGCGGTTGATCCCCAACTCACGGCATACCGCGCTAACGGAGGCATGGTCCTTGCAGAGCCGTCTGAGATTTGCAGCGAGGTTCTCGCGAATGGACACGTCTTTGCTTTCACAGGCGAATTCTTCATTTCGACTCAGGAATCCATATAGCGCCTTCGGTCGCCCCCGCCGAAACGCCTTGTCACAACACACAGAAAAAACTGATTTGGGAACGCCAGTCTAATGGGACGGCTTTCAAAAAAAATAGCGCCGATTCCGGCAGCGGCCATCGCCATAAGTCCAATTGACAATTGCCTTGCCGCGGAGATGGCGAAATCACCCATGGCTTTTTCCGGGGGGCTTTGGCGCCGAACGCCGCATCGCGGTGTATAGGATGGTGCTTGCGCCCTGGTGGCGCAGCAGAACGGCGGAAAAAACCGATTGTTCCGATGGTGGAGCTGAGGTCCACCGAACTAGCGTTTCCGGGCGTCCCACACCGTCTCCGCTTCCATTGAAAATAATGTGCTTTTCCCGTTGAGCGTCTAGGACCGTCCCATATTGTATTGTACTATCCCCACTTCGAAATGGGGATAAAAGTGGGGATGGATGGCCCGGACGCTTCACAAACTCTCTGATGTCGCCGCGAAAGCTGAAAAGGCGCCTGGTCGTCATAGCGACGGCGGCGGCCTCTATCTGTGGGTTTCCCCTACCGGCTCCAAGTCCTGGCTTTTCATGTGGACCAAGGATGGCAAACGGCGTGAGATGGGCCTGGGCGCCTATCCCGTCGTCACGCTTGCTAAGGCCCGAGGTAAGGCTAGCGAGTGCCGCACTGCGGTTGAGGAAGGCCGCGATCCAATCGCAGAGAAGGCGAAGGAAGCAGAACCGACTTTTGGCGAGTGCGCCGACAAGTACATCGCCACCGTGAAATCCGAATGGCGAAACGCGAAACACGAATATCAGTGGAACCAGACACTCACTAGCTTCTGTGGCAGTCTGAGGCCTAAGCGCGTCTCCACCGTTACAACCGAGGACGTGCTGAAAGTCCTGTCGCCGATCTGGCAGCAGAAAGCCGAAAACGGCATCGAGGCTTCGCGGTCGGATAGAGCGCGTTCTTGAATTCGCGAAGGTGAAGGGTTGGCGATCGGGCGAAAACCCCGCAGCATGGCGCGGCAATCTGCGAAACCTCTTGCCTAAGCGCCAACGGCTTCAGCGCGGTCATCAGCCGGCAATGCCCTATCAGGATATCCCCGCATTCGTGACACGGCTCAAGGCGCTTGAGGCAACTTCGGCTCGGGCCTTGGAGTTCACCGTCCTGACTGTTGCAAGATCCGGCGAGACTCTTGGAGCGAAGTGGAACGAAATCGACTTCAAGGGCAAGCTCTGGAACGTGCCCAAGGAGCGCATGAAAGCCGGTGAACCGCATACGGTACCGCTGTCTACGCGAGCTTTCGCGATCCTGGAGGCGCTGTACGAGCATCGGGGGGAGGGCGAGTATATTTTCACCCGAGATGGTGAGAATGCGCTTTCCGACATGTCGATGATGATGCTGTTGCGCCGAATGAAGCTGACCGAGATCACGGTGCATGGCTTCCGATCTGGCTTCCGCGATTGGTGTGGTGACGCCACCACGTTTCCAAGAGAAGTTGCCGAGGCGGCCTTGGCTCACAAGGTGGGGGATGCTGTGGAGCGGGCGTATCGCCGGTCCGATGCGCTGGAGAAGCGCCGCAAGCTCATGCAAGCATGGTCGGATTATCTTGCTGCGGCCAAAACCGGAAACGTGGTGAAACTAACTCGGGTCCGAAAGGGCTAGAACGAACCCGCAGGGATAGGACGGCCATCCGACAAGCCGGTAACACCACCGGTTTCCCTGCGGCCTCTGTGGTGCATTCGCAAAGGTGTTGCGATGACGGCCGACCCACTATCGGATGACCAAGAACGAGAGCGCCTCTTGGAAGCGGTCCTTCACGGCAAGAAGCCCAAGGATGCTGAGGCTGAAGCGGCGCGGCTCGGGATACCTCCGCTAAAAGCCTTTCCAGATCCAAAGCTGTTCGACCCAATGTCCCAGCAGACCTGGACATTAATTATGGCGATCGCTTGGATCTCGTGGAGAACGCCGGCAGCAGTTCGCGAATGCTGGGACGAATACCGAGAGAATTGCACTGTCTGGGAGCGCCACGATTGGAGGGTACCTTCCGAAACGGGCGAGCCAAAATTGATCAGGGGATGGTCACTCGTGCCCTGCAAAATGATGACGCTTCTCCGGTTAAGGACAATCGTTCAAACCATAACCAATCAGCGATACGCGAATCCGCAAACTCCCACGACGGCATGGTTTAGTGGATTGCCTGAAGACGCAGAGCATTCTTTGAGTGTGGCCGAGGCGGAGAATGAGCTTTGGCGATATCTGGGCGATGAATCACTTTCAGCGACAGCCGTTGGTAATTCTTCCGCAGGCCGCCCGATCCCAATACCGTCTTACGAATGGGCGTACCTTAAACCAACGACTAATGGAGATTTGAGCTTTAGAGATGCCGACGTGGGTGAGCGGAGTGTCGCACCATCTCAAGTCGAGTATTATGATGTCAGGTTTCGTCGCGCGGACCTTTGCCGTCTGTGGCCCAACCCGATCCTGCCGACTGCTAGCACCAAGACCCGGCGGCATTCTGCTGGCGCTCTTCAGGCGTGGTGCAAAGACAAAGTAGATTGCTTCCTGGCGCGAAATCAGAAGTCGTGGAACCAGGAGGAGCTTTGGCTTGAGGTGAAAACTAAGCTTGGGGACGTGCCGCGTCCTAAATTTCGCGCGGCTTGGAAGGCTGAGGCCATTAGATTGCCCAACTGGAATAAAAAAGGCCCTAGAGAACCGCGAAAATCTAATTCGGCCAAATAATTCAAGCGGCCGATTTGCCGAATTCGACGGCCGAATTTCCGGCCTCAATATTCTCCGTATGCACCAACGTCCCGGTGCGATTACGGAGAAATAAATGACCAAGATCGCAGTTTCAGTAGAGGAAGCCGTCGAAATGTCCGGCATCAGCCGGAGCGGCCTCTACAAGATGTTCCAGGCGGGCAAGCTTAAACCCCGCAAGAACGGCAAGCGCACTCTGGTACTAGTTTCTGAACTCAGCGCCCTCATCGAAAATCTGCCGGTGGCAGCGTAAGAGGGCGCGTCAAATGATCAAAGAAAAAGCCGCCGGCTCGTCGAGCCAAAGCGGCTTGGTAGTCAATGATGTAGCAATCAACTTCTACCAAGCCCCCACTGGAACTTCAATTGAAATCGACGATGGCTCGTATGCCATTGCAACGGTTGCCGCCCGCTTTTCGCTCTCGGCGAGCCTCGCATTCGATGTCTGCCGCATGGCAGGGCTAGGGGTGCGCGGATGAGCCGGAAAACAAGCATTGCCGAGTATCGGAAAAGACAGCCGGCACTCACTGCAGAACGCGCTCGTGAATTGCTGATCTACGATCCCGAAACTGGCGCGCTCCGGTGGCGCGTCCCGAGAGGCGTCGCAAGCGGCGCCCTGGCAGGAACCAGGACCGCTGACGGCTATACCCAGGTCGAAATCGATTACCGGCTATACCGTGCTCACCGCGTCATCTGGCTGATGATGACGGGCAAATGGCCGAAGCATCTTGTCGATCATCGAAACGGCAGGCGAGCCGACAATCGGTGGAAAAACCTGCGTGAAGCCACCCCCTTGCAAAATGCCAGGAACCGCAAGCTGGGGAAGTCCAACACGAGTGGCATTGTCGGCGTGTCCTTCATCGCTAGCCGGAAGAAGTGGCAGGCGTTTATCGGTCTCGACAACCAGATCGTAAAACTGGGCCACTTCGAAGACAAAACCGACGCAATATCAGCTCGGCGAGAGGCAGAGCGCCACCATTATGGCGAGTTCGCCTCAGAGCTTTCATGCGGAGGTGCCGTCTGATGAGCGGTCGCACCTTCACCAAAGTCGCGCCGGCCGTTTGGCGGTCCCGCCGTTTCATCGGGCTGCCTGACGAAGCAAAGGTCGGCTTCCTCTACCTGCTGAGTAATGCGCATGTGACCAGCGCGGGGGTTTACGAACTCCCGCGCGGTTACGCCTGTGCTGATCTCGGCTGGACAGAAGCAGCATACGAGAGCGTTCTCAAGGAACTCATCGAGGTGGGGCTGATCGACCATGATCCCGATCGCGATGTGATTCTGATTGAACGCTGGTTCCGCCACAATCCGCCGACAAATGATGACCACGCCACCGGCACGCGCCGCCGGCTCCAGGCAATCGAAAGCGACAAGCTGCGAGAGAAGGCGGTGGCCGCGTTCGATGAGGCCAACGAGGTCAGAATTCAGCGTGAGTCGCAGAAGGCGGCTGAGAAGGCTGCTAAGGCCGCAGGCAACGCCAAATCGGTCTCCCAGATCATCGGCAACACGTCGCGGCTGATGGGCACGAGGATCATGCAGGGTGGCTCATGACACCCTGTAGACACCCTGTAGTGACCCTGTCCACACCCTGTATAGGGGTGGTTTCACACCCTGTGACACCCTGTCCACACACCAAGACCAAGACCGAGACCTTAGACCGAGACCTTAGACCGGGAGGAAATCGCGAAGGCCGAGTCCGTCACCAACGTCGCAGGGCTTTGGAGGGAAGAGGTGCCAAGATCGAACGTCAGCGCCCTCCCATCGAAACTAGGCGTTTCGTCGGTAAGCGGTCTACCTGGCGTAAGCTAACTACCGCCGGCCAAGCGGTCGACGGCGTCGACCACAGTTCTTATCCTGCTGCGCAAGGCGAGATTTTCGGCCAACATTTCTTCGGTCCGTTTGAGCGCGAGCTCGGTTCGCTCGATGCGCTCCCTGGCATTGGCGAGTTCAGCATCGGCCGCCATCCCGTGGCCGTGGGTTTCCAAGTTGTACATCATGAATAGCTAACTCATGGCCGAGCGGTTCGTTCCCCTTGACCAGGCTTCTCACATTGCAGGTAGGCTTGTGGCTATTGGGAAAAGACGGTTAGATTGGGAATGAGACTTTTGCACTTCAGCGCCATAACGATAAGCACCCTGGGACTTGGTGTCGTCGCTACCGAGGCGAAGCCGGTTCAACTGACCGCCGATCAAATCGGAGTCGTAGAGCAGACCATAAGATCCCTGCTGAAAGACCAAACGAACGTAACATTCGGCAAACCCGGTGCGACTACATCTTCAACCGGGTCAGTCATCGTTTGCGGTAGGTATAATGCAAAGAGCGGCTTTGCAGGCTATTCCGGCGAGACTGCCTATAGGGGCCAGTTCGATAGCGCTGACACCGGGACAAAATACCTGCCAGCCTTCGACATTATCACAATGCCTGAAAATCAATCAGAAACCGACGATCTGATAAAGCGCTGCGCCAGTTTAGGCGTCGATGTGCCGCCGATCGGCAAATAGCCTTGTCTCATCGGCCGCAACCGCAGAGCCGTTCAGGCACTTTCTTGCATATGCTGGGGCTCTCGCAGGACATAACCCCGCCCCCAAACGGTCTCGATGAAGTTCTGGCCGCCGGAAGCAGCGGCAAGCTTTTTGCGCAGTTTGCAGATGAAGACGTCGATGATCTTCAGTTCCGGCTCGTCCATGCCGCCATAGAGGTGGTTAAGGAACATTTCCTTGGTCATCGTGTTGCCCTTGCGCAGCGAGAGCAGCTCCAGAATCTGGTATTCCTTGCTAGTCAGGTGTACGCGCTGGCCGCCGACCTCGACGGTCTTGCCGTCCAGGTTCAACACCATATCGCCGGTGGTTATGACGGACTGGGAATGCCCCTTCGAACGCCGTACAACTGCATGGATGCGGGCCACCAGTTCGTCCTTGTGGAACGGCTTGGTCATGTAGTCGTCGGCGCCGAAGCCGAGGCCACGCACCTTGTCTTCTATGCCGGCCATGCCGGACAGTATCAGGATCGGGGTCCTCACCTTGGAAAGGCGAAGCGTCCTCAAGACTTCGTAACCCGACATATCGGGCAGAGTCAGATCGAGCAGAATGATATCATAGTCGTAGAGCTTGCCGAGATCGACGCCCTCTTCACCCAGATCAGTCATATAGATATTGAAACGTTCCGACTTCAGCATCAACTCGATGCTTTGTGCAGTTGGTCTGTCGTCTTCAATCAGCAGAACGCGCATCTTATTGCCTTCTGGGGTGACGGCGGCTCGTGGACTGCCTGAGACCGTGAGCGCTGAGTAGTGGCCGAAGCTGACATCGAATGGTTAACAAATCCTCACTTCGCGCAGTGCCCTGCACCAATCGTTAACGATAAGTGCATTGGCCAGAGGATATGCCGTGCAGACAGTTTCCCTAATTCCCGGTGCTCCGGACGCTAAACCATTTCTCAAGGTGGTGTCTGGATTTCGAAAATTATTTGCGAGTGCGTGTGATTTTAGGAATATTTTTGCGTTTTTGACACCGCGCGCCCAAGGCTGCCGTTCAAAATGGACACCCGGAGATACGGTGGGATACCCGGGGACGCACTAGGACAAATCATTGAAATTATTGGCTAAATTTGCGCCAAAGGATGCTTTCGGCTAGGGTGCTGTCACTACATTTGCGGCTGATTTGGCCGTTCTGAACCCTAGGATTGGCCAAGTGCTGGTTTGCATTCGAAGAAATGGGGAGCACCGGGCCGTGGCCCCTGGCTACGTACCCAGGAGAGGCGAGCGCCTTAAGCGAACCGTTCTGAAATCGACGGTCCAGGACAGGGTTATTGCCGCCGGCAAATGGCCCGAAGCATTTGCCGTGCTGATGGCCAATCCAGTCCTGTTTGCGCGCTGGTTCGTACCGTGTCGGCCGGCAGTCTATTCCGACGATCCGGACACGGTGAAGGTGATCCAATCTCTCGGCCTAGACCCCGCAGAGATTCTTGCGCCGGAGACGGTGTAGCAATGCCCCGCAACGGATCTGGCGTCGCGACGCAGCCACCCGGCACAGCCGGCGTGCCCAATACCCCCATCCAATCCGGCCCTTACAACACATTGACAGCCGACGTTTATAACGAACTGACCAACAGCTTGCCGATCGCCGGAACGAAAGCGATGGGTGCTAATCTTCCAATGGGTGGGAACCAGGTCGTCAATGCCGCCGACCCGACATCGGCTCAGGCGCTTGCAACGAAAAATTACGTCGATACGACATTCGTTGCCAAGGCTACCGCCCGAGAAGTCCTTACTGCTGCTCGCACCTACTATGTCCGAACCGACGGCAATGACAGCAACACCGGTCTTGTCAACAGCGCGGGCGGCGCTTTCCTGACCATCCAAAAGGCCGCCAACGTTATCGCTGCGCTTGATTGCTCTACTTTTCAGGCGTTCGTACAGGTTGTTGACGGGACATACACTGCCGGTACTTCCCTTCCTCCCTATCTCGGTTCCTTGCCGCCAGTAATTAAAGGCAACAACGCCACCCCCGGAAATGTGATTATCAGCACGACCGGCGCAAATTGCTTCACCAATGCCAGCGGGCAAACGTGGAGTGTCCGCGACATGGAATTGCGGTCGACGACGACGGGCATCCATCTGTCATCGACGAGCGGGCTTATCCAGTATCAGAATATTCGCTTCGGAACGTGCGCCGAGGGTCATATTTTCGCCTTCGGCGGCAAATGCCAGGCTACCGGTGCATATTCGATCGTCGGCAATGCGCAGTTTCATATGGCTGCAGTAAACGGCAGCGTTGTGGCTAATGGCATAACCGTCACGCTATCAGGCACGCCAGCATTCTCCGATGTCTTTGTCCGAGCCGGGCGGGCTGGTGATATCGATTGCTTCTCCAGCGCTTTTTCTGGGTCCGCAACGGGTCAGAGGTATGACGCCCTCACTGGCGGCGCGATCTTCACCAATGGCGCCGCCATTACTTATTTCCCCGGGAGCGTTGCCGGCGTGGCTAGGCTTGGAGGGAATTACTTCTAATGGGCGCCTTCAAATCAGACGACCTCGCCGGCTTCTGGATCAAGGCCACGGTTTCCGCTGGCGTGCCGACGAACGCCGCTAGCTTCAATGTTGGCAGCATCACCGATACTGGCTTAGGCATTCTGACCGTCACACTGACGACGGCCTTTTCGACGGCCAACTGGTGCTGTCAATGCGCGGCCGAACTTACGGCGACAACCTACGCCGTTGCCAATGCGCGGCGCACCAATATCAGAAACGCAGCGCAGGCGGCGGGCAGCGTGGCAATCGACTGCATCGATAACACGGCAACAACCAACTTGGCCGCCGATCCTACGGCTTGGCATGTGGCCGGATGGGGGACGCAATGATGGATGCTTCGGCAATAGTCGCGGTCAGCTTTCAGGACGGAAGCGTTGGCCGGATGCAGCTTTCGGCGGATCGGCCGATGAGGAGATCCAGGTGCAAGTCGACCAAAATACCGAGACCTGGGCCGCCATCGGCCTGAAGGCGGTTTCGTGGCATCGCTGCGAGTTGACCGATTTCCCGGTTGATCACCATGATTTCCGCAATGCATGGACTGTCGCTGACGGTAAGATTGTGGTCGATCTGGAGAAGGCCAGGGAAGTCACCAGACAGCGCCTACGGGCGGAACGTGCGCCGGTCCTCGCAGAAAAAGATATCGACGCGTTCAAGGCCATGGAAGCCGGGGACACTGCAGCATTGGCCGTGGTCTCTGCCGAAAAGCAGCGCCTGCGCGACATCACCCAATTGCCGGCGATCGAGGCCGCAAAAACCATCGCTGACCTGCGAGCGGTAAAGCTCGGTGGTCAGCAGTCCCCGGCGCTCGACCTCAACCCCTCAACTATCCTCGCGCCGTAAGGAAACACCTCAAATGCGCCTGACTGATCAGATCATTGTGCGAATGTCCCTGAGGAAAAGCGCCACCTTTTCGCAGTCGCCCGCTCTCGTCACATGACGCTAAGCGAGCTGATCCGCCGTGCTGGCAAATTGTGCGAAACGGGCGCCCTCTAAGATGGCCAACTGGTGGGACTCTTCGCCTGTTGTAGTGCCGCAGGTGCCGACAACTCCGGCGTCGGCGAATGACAGCGATCAGTGGTGGAGCGGGTCTCCTGTCGTCGGCTCTCCCAGGCTTGTTCCGGTCGACCACGACCCTTGGGCGCCGCAAAATATTCCCGCGCCTCCGCCCGGCTTTGTTCTCCAGTCGGCGCCTGCCGATGGCAACTCGTCGAGCGGCCAAGGTCCGGACATTCCTGCTCCGCCTCCCGGCTTCAAGCTCGTACCAGTCGACCATGATCCGTTTGCCGAGCCATATGGTGCTCCGCCTCCGGGCGTCATCATCCATGGCGCTACCACGGACTCAATCTCCGATCGGCCGGACCTCTCAATCGTTCGTCCGAGCGACAATGGCGGCGACCGAAACACGGCTATTCAGGATATGGCGCTGCTCAAGCGAGCCAGTTCTGGGCTCGACAGTACGCGCGCCCTCGCCCCCACATTCCAGGGCGTTTCCCTTGGCGGCGGCGACGAGGCGGTTTCAGCTGCTGCTGCGGCTATCGCGGCGGCCAAAGGGAACAATTTTCAGGATAACTACGATGTAAATCAAGCCGCTCAAAAACAGGTGCTGGATCGCCAGTTTGCGGAACACCCTTATCTTTCAGCAGGTGGACAGTTGGCGGGCGCTTTGCTTCCGGGTCTTGGCGGTGCCGCACTGGCGTCCTCAGGCGCGCGGATCCTTGGCGGGGGCATCTTGCCGGTGCTGGGTGCAAACGGCGTTGTAGGTGCCGGCATGGGCGCTATCCAAGGCGCTCTGAGTGCCGACCCCGGCAATCGCCTGGCAGGCGCGAAGACAGGCGGCGAATGGGGTGGCGGACTCGGCGTTGCAGCTGTTCCGGTTGGATCTGTCGTAGGAAAACTCGTCGGCGCGGGCGCGCGAAAGGTCATCGACGCTTACTACGGCTTGATGCACGGGGGAATTGTCCCGGGACAAGCCGCGAAATCCCTTGTGGCCAACCTTGCTCGACAAGGCGACACCGTGTCCTCCGCTCTACAGAAACAGGCGGATCTCGGGCCGGGTGCAGTGTTGGCTGACACCGGGCCAGCCGCGCAAGGCCTCGCGGCTCGTATGGCGACGACTGAGACCGACGTTTCGCCTCAGATGGCTCAGAACCTCGCGGCCAGAGCGGACCAATTCGCACCACGCATCAATTCCGCGGTGGATTCCGCAGCTGGGCCGGATATCAACGCTCCTGCGCAAATGAGCGCCCTCAAGGCGACCACGGCGGCAAACGGCGCGGCAAATTACGCGAAGGCAGCAGCGAATACGACGCCGATCGATGTAACTCCTGTGATCGCGCAGATTGACTTCGCAGGTTGTTCCAAGCCAGATGGCGGGGAATGCGATGGATCCTATTTCCAGCGCTCTCCTGAAGGCTCGCAGCTACATCGCCGGCAATAACTTGAGCAAAGGCAGCCTGGAGGTCCTGCACCGCGCACAGGACGCGATTGATGATGCGGCTTCGTCTGCCTTCCGCAGCGGCGACAACGCGCAGGCGCGCGCCCTGTGGGGCGTCAGGACGAAGCTCTTGAACCAGATGGACGCGGCGAATCCCGAGTATGCTGCGGCCCGCTCTCAGTATGCGTCCGACAAGAGCATCGAAAACGCTTTCGAAAATGGCCGCTCGATCTTTGCCCCACGGGTGGATGGCAAAGTCTACGATCCAGATTTGCTTAAGTCCCGCCTGGCCTCGATGTCTCAGCCCGAGAAGGACGCTTTCCAACTCGGCACGCGCAAGGCGCTGACGGACACCATGGGCCAAGCGCGAACCGATGCGGCCGGCGTCAAGACGCGCCTTGCGAACGAAAACGGCTATGCCACTCAGAAGCTGAGGCAGGTAATCGGCGATCCGCAGACCGATAGCCTACTCAAGGAACTCGACAGCCAAGCCGCAATGCAGGCGACGAACAATGCCGCTTTGAACGGCTCAAAGACCGCGATGGCCACTGCGGCCGATGCGGATATTCCGCAACCGAAGTTGCTCAACCAGGCAGGAGCGGCAGCGGGCGGACATGGCGGTGGGGCTCTTTCCGGTGTCCTCATTGGCGAGCAACTTGCAACCTCCCTCGGTTTGCCACCGGTTCTAGGATCTGTGGCCGGCCTTCCGGTGAGTTGGCTTGCCGGGAAGGGCTCCCGCATGGTGGCAGATGCAATCAACTCCGGACGCGCGGCAGCCAATACCGTCGCTAGGTCGAGCATGGCGCAGGTTCTTACGTCACCAGCACAAAAGAACGTTACGGACGCGCTCCTCGCCTATGAACGGTCGTCGCCTGTAGCGTCCGCTATGAGCGAGAAAGCCAAGATGATTGCGCGGGCTATGATGATGGAGGGTGGCGCAAATGGGCAGACACTAGCGCCCGCTATCGTGCCTCGCCCGACGCGCAGCTTCCAATTGCCATGGTAGGTGGCCGGCACGTCGATTGCGGATATAGCCAACAGCCATCATGGCGACGAATGCCGCAATCATCACGCCGAAACCGGGCCAGCCAAACGCCTGGGAGGTCCAATTGGTGATGGGCCGAAGGACAAGCCCGACGACCCACATCATCGGAATAAAAACGGCAAGGCAGAGCGCGTAGTAAAGCCATCTCGGGATCATGGCCGAGAACATAGGAGAGAATCGATGAAATCGGAAAGAGATGAAGGTGATCCAGTCAACGCGGCCCAATGTTGTTTTCAGTGAAGTTTCAGCGGATTGCCGTTTTGCGACCCGACATGCTTCACCAGCTTTTCTAGGAAGAATCCGTGCGGCCCTGCTCGTAGTTCTGACGGCATATCGTCCAATATGACCTGCAAGCTTCCTTTCAGTTTCTGCTCGTCGATCGCCCCCTGTTCGATCAGCGAAAAGATTATCGCGTATAGCGCCCCGAAGAGCCCCGCACCTTCGTCGGTCGGTTTCCAGTCCATTCGCTTCTCCTGAAAAGAGGATCATGCCGTCAGGATTTGGAAGAGTCGAGAACGCGCGTTTCAATACTCCGTAAAGGCGACAAGGAACTGAGAATGGCCAGACCAAGTGAATTCACCAATGAGATAGCCACCGCAATCTGCGAAAGGTTGGCGGAGGGGAAAAGCCTTCGTTCGATCTGCCTTGCGGACGACATGCCCTCTAAGACAACAGTGCTGCGCTGGCTACTCGATCCAGATCGCTCCGAATTTTGTGACCAGTACACGCGTGCGCGTGAGATCCAAGCCGACATTCACGTCGATGACATGGTGGATATCGCCGACGATGGCAGCAACGATTTCAGCACCAAGGAAAATGCGGACGGATCGACCTATCAGCAGGTCAACAGCGAGCATATCCAGCGGTCGCGCCTCCGCGTCGATACTCGCAAATGGGTTGCGGAGCGCATGCGGCCCAAGAAATACGGCAACAAGGTAATGACCGAGCTGTCAGGCACGGTCGAAACTTCAATCGGGAGTCTGCTCGCAGCCGTGGACGGAGCCACAAGGGGCCTCCCGGGCGGAAAGTGACACACCTCACGTCAAAATGATTGGCCTTCACGGAGATACGTCTTTGAACACGGTCGTTCCGCTCAAGAAACAACCCGCCGCCTCGCCCAGAATGGCGCCGATATGTCAGTGCCGGCCATCTCGCCCGAGAAGGCTGAGCGCGAAAAGGCAACACTGGCCAAGCACTATGCTCGGCGCAGAAAGGCGCCCGTCGTACCCCGGATCAAGGTTTCCGGCATCCAGATAACGAACGACCATCCCGACCAAGATGTCGGCTGCGCTCTGCTGAAGGAAGCAATGGGCACCACCAGCGACGATTTCGCAAAAGGCATGATCGGGCAACTGGTCAACATCGGCAGCCAAGGCCAGGTAGTGGACGAATCCGGCACCAACTTCGCCCTTGCAATCGTTGGCGGCATTGCACCTCAGGACCAGGTCGAGGCGATGCTGGCCGCCCAGATGGCAGCGGTGCATATGGCGACAATGACCTTCGCCAGGCGGCTTGCGAACGTAGACACCATTCCGCAGCAGGACAGCGCAGAGAAGACGTTCAACAAGCTCGCACGCACCTTCTCCGCCCAGGTAGAGGCGTTGAAGCGCTATCGCAGCAAGGGCGAGCAGCGAGTCATTGTGGAGCGCGTCACCGTCGAGAAGGGTGGGCAAGCCATTGTTGGCAACGTCGCCCACGGGGGTGGGGTGGGTCAAGAAAATGACCGGTAACCGCATGCAAAGCGCCCACGCTGCCCCGAGGTGCCACGCCAAGAGCAAGCGCAGTGGCGTGAAGTGTCAGGCTCCTGCTGTTCGGGGAAAACAAGTCTGCCGCATGCATGGAGCGCGAGCTGGAGCACCCAAGGGGTCCGCTCACGGCCAGTACAAGCACGGTCGATACACGTGCGAGGCAGTGGCCGCCCGGCGCGCTTATGCCGATCTCGTGGCCTGCGCAAACGAAACGATCCGCAACATTACCGGAGGCGCTTATGAATGACGAGCTTCAGCGACCGACTGCCAGCGGAGATCTTCGACGGGCAACCAGCGTAGCGCAGGAGATGGCTTCGGCGGTTCGGCTAAATTCCCTGGGTGCGCCAACGCAGGGCGATCACCTGCTGAAGTTGCTGGTTAGCCTGATTGGTTCACGATCTGAAACCCCGGCCGACGCACTGGCCTTTGCGGCCACGGCGCGCGCCTTGCTACCGTTGGCATTCGCATCTGTTAATGATGCTGGCGAGCGCATGGCGACCGAGTGCGTCCACCACCTGATTGATCGCACTATTGAAACCCTGGAGAGCATTTCCGGCCTTCGGGCCGAAACATTCACCGGAGCGGGGCCGGCGGTGAATTAAGGTTGCTGTTTACTTGTCAAAGCCTGACATTTCGGCCCCCGCTAGCGCCGTTCGCACCCTGCTCAGGAGATATCGGATCAACGCATTTCGAGGGCCTGGCGCTCGCCGAACGACGCGTTGCTCCGATAATATGACTGGTAGGTGCGACAGCGTTCGTGATCATGGAAAGTTGTGTAGACCGCATATTCGCCTGTGAGTTTAAACACGATGCCGTTTTCATTCTCAGGCGTAAAACTCGCAGACCTAAGCCTGAAAACCGATACATCACCCATGTCGAATTCTGGTCGCGGCGCATTGGTCGCGCCTGGGCTCTGATCATAACCCGACGAAAAAGCATAGAACCGAGCCATGGCATGTTCTATTTTCGCTCTGAAAGCTCGGTCCTTTTGCGCCCTAACGGACTTGGACAGGACTTCATATTCTTGGTCATCAAACACCTGATTCGTCTTTTCTCCACCGAATATCGTACGGCGCAAGATCAACATTTTTGAAATCTCAACGTACCTATCCGCCACCTCGTCTTCAGAGAATGAGAACATTGCTGCCTCGTACGGCACAAAATGTCTGGTCCCCAGTAATTCGAACTCTCGGTAGTATTTGAATTTCTGGGTTATCGAATGGAGATCCGCATTGCGCCGCTCGGGATCGGCGGCGACAATCTCCCTCTGATATCGCCACGCCTTGTCATAGGCCGTGAGCATCGTATCCGGGTTGCTTACCATAAGAATATTCGCCATCTCGCGGCGTAGAACCTCAAGATAACGGCCTTCTGCCTCTTCAACGTTTCGCTTGAGTTCGTAAGTGGACGGTTGTTCCAATTCCGCCTTGTCTTTCCTGGCTACCCAAGCGGATCTACCGCAAAGCACGCCAACGCAGAAACCACCAATCAAGCCTATTCCAACGGCGTCGATCATTTGGTCTGTTCCTGTGGACTAAATTATTTCTGGCTAGTAGACATCAAGCGCAACAGCACAGCAAGAACGTTTACAGCGGGCCCGCGATCGGCGCCCGGTGTTCTTCACATGCATTCCTGACTACGAGGGCCAGCAGCGGGAGCGGAACCGCGACTGGAAGCCGGCGTTCGATCGTTAGTTCGATAATAATTCCAACTTGTTGCAAAAGTAGCGCAGACTCTCGGCTAAAAAATGGGCAAAGCTGTACCTGGTCATTGGAGACGACGGCATTGAAACTCGCTCTCATCTGTTCCGCTGCGTTCCTGGCAGCATCTTCGCCAGTCTTGGCGGCCGACCTCGTTGAGCCGGTGGCCGCAATGCCATACTCATGGACCGGCTTCTATGTCGGTGCTCAAGTTGGAGGCGCATGGAATAACAGCCGTTGGTCGCCAGTAAGCACTCCGGGCTTCGTTCCCTTCAATACAAACGGGTCGGGAGTCGTGTACGGCGGCCAGATCGGCTACAATTATCAGATCAACCAATTCGTTATTGGCATCGAGGGTGACTTCGCAGGCTCGACTGTCAAGGGCGACGACCAATGTTCGACCACCGCAGGTACAAACTGCGAGACCAAGCAGGACTATCTGGGTTCGGTGCGCGGACGCCTTGGCTACGCAGTTGACCGTTTCCTGATCTACGGCGATGCCGGTGTTGCCTTCACGAAATACAAATTCGCGGAGACCGATTTTCCGCAGTCGTTTGGTGGCGGGGCAAGGGTCGGCTGGACGGCAGGCCTCGGCGCTGAATATGCTTTCACCGACCATTGGACCGCTGGCGTTGAATGGAACTATTACGATTTCGGCTCGAAAGATGGCGCGAGCAGCCTGATTCCGGCCAACGTGCTCAGCGCTCGCGAGACCGAGAACACTGTCGTCGCCAGAATTAACTACAAATTCTGAGATACGTGTCGGACACTTAAGCCGAGTTCTTTCGCCAGGCGATAGTGCAGGCGAATTCTTGCCCGCACGCTCCAACGGACGCACGAAGCGCTGTTGAAGACTGTAACATCACCGGCGACGATGCACCGTTCATCCGATGGAATGGGACAGGGGCCGGCGCGGCCGCCTAGATGACCCGCCACGGATCTTCGGTTCGCAACCAACCCCTCCGCCGCTCGTTGCTCGTTGACCTATGCTGGCTGATCCTAGCACCCAGACCATGGCCCGCTGCCGAAAGATGGCGGCAATTTTAGCGTTAGCTTGACAACCGTCATGGGCCGAAGGCACCTTGGTGCAGAGGGAGAAACACAGGGGATAATCGTGAAGAAGTACGAGAAGCCGACACTCATCAAGCATGAGCGCCTTTCCGAGGTCACTGCGCAGGTAGTGACATCGAGACCCGTCGCCTAACGACAATCTGACGGACTATCTGACGCGCCCGCTGGCTCCGGCCGGCGGGCTTTTTTATTTGCTCGGCCGTCGCGCAGGGAATTTGAGAATCGTGGCGTCCGGTGCCAGCTCCAGCGGATCATGCCCCGGCTCTTCGTGCCAGAAGACCTGCCTGCGCGGAACAAATTTCGCGCATTGAAGTTAGGTAGGGGCTGGTTAAGGGGGACTCCGCGATGCTTCTTGCCTTGGACGACGCGTTATCGACGGCTGTGTTGGCCGGCAGAGGAGCGGATGCGGAAATCTTCGGCGTGATCGATCTCACCAGTAAAACCGAAACCCGGATCAGCGCCATCAGCTTGGGGCGGGCCATCCAGTTCGTCGCCAACGCATCCGTGCTTGGCTACGATGTTCGCGGCGCAATGGTCGTGTACGGGGAACCTGGAACGCCTAGCTTGAGGGTCTGGGACTGCGAACATCTATGGACGCAATATGGTGGCGCTCTGCTCCAGCCTCCCGAGCACAAGCGTTAAATTCGCTTATCCGTAAGGCGAAGGTGCTTATGCCGTGGCGGGGGACCATTATTCACCACCCGGGGCGACTGTCCCGGAGACAATGCCCGGCTCTAAACTCGGCCCAGAACGGGGCACTCGGGATTCTTCGGCGATCATCAGAAGCGCCTCCAATGTGACTGCGATTCCGGACATCAGCGCGGAAATATCAGTGTTCCCACCGGGCAACGCTAGTTCGTTCGCCCTACATTGCATGCTCGCGCTCAGTTCCTTGAGTTTCAGGCGCAGGTCGTCGTCCATAGTCACTCTCCGGTTTTAGGCCCGCAGAGGAACGCTCCTACGGACAACCAGTTCCGGGCGTTGTGATCGTGGTCAGCTATTCAAACCCGCGTATTTCCAACGGTGACGCCTGGGCCTGAACAGGTCAATGTGATGGGCAGAGGATGCCCAGACGCATAGACCGTAGGCCGTCGCGAAGGAGATCAGAAGGGCGGTCGCGATAGGTAGACGGTGCATGGCTGGGCTGGTCCTCTTTGTTGCAGACCCGCCTACAACCCCCTGCAACCGGATGAGTTCTCCATAAAATGTTTACCTTAGCCGCATGGTTAAAGAACGGGGTAGGCGATCGGCCGCGTGCTAGCTCGCCCACTCCGTTCGCCACTTCAAGTCGATGCCCTGGGTCAAGACCTCGGCTTCATAACCATGTGAGGCGGCAATTCTCGGAGCCTTGCCAACACATCATCGCTTTTGGAATCGTACGGGTATTCCTTCCCGTCGTAGCGGACGTTCCAGCGATCACCTTCCTTGAAGACGTAATACTTCGCACCCGCCATCGGATCTCCCACCGAACACGCGTGGGACATTGCTTAATTAGCAAACCACGGCGGTGACCTCTCTTCAAGCTTGCACCCGTTCAGAGGGCTTGGCGCCCTGGGCGTCACTGGCATGGCCGCCGCCGCTCCGGCGTCGCTGGTCACCGCCTACTGGACAGACATTTGGCGCATGCTGCGCGGCGGTGAAGGAAGTTAAATTCTTGACGTTCTAGTCCACGCTATATCCCGAGGGTCAGTGCAACACACAGAGCCGGCACGACAACAAGGCCGATCGCCATGACTACTACAAAGACAACGCCAAGTCGCTCCGTTCGTCTGACAAGATCCTCAATCTTGTCGTCCTCCGCAGAAAAGACGTGGCCCAGCACCGACGAGGTATCTGGAGCAGGGGTATTGTTATCATTTGCGGCATGACCTGCGCCGTCATGGGCTGTGGTTCTGTCGACAAAGGTCACTGCCTGCCTCGCTTCTAAGGAATCCACTAAGAGTCGCATCCATGACAGGGCGCGCGCCGTCCTCCAAGGGCGGCGCCAAGGGTGCGGTCGTAACGTGCTTGCCGGGCTTCCGTTGCGGGACAGGGACTTCAGTCGGGGGCTCCCCGGACCTTAGCCTCACAGCGGAACGCAAATGCGTGGGCGCCGTTGCTCAACCGTCATAAACTGAAATTGGAGAGCAAAATCATGGCCGACGGCCCTACAGTTGTAAATTCGGGAGGTGGCGGCGGCACTGCGGTCGCCATTGTTCTCGCCATCATAGCAATCGTCGTTTTGTTGATATTCACCGGCGTTATCAACGTCCACGGTGGTGGCGGACAGGACATCAACGTAAAGGTTGAAGCGCCCAAGGTTGAGGCGCCCAAAGTCGAGGCGCCCAAGGTTGAAGCTCCTGCGAAGCCAGCAGCTCCGGCACCGGCTGCCAATGGCGGCTAAAGATTACACAGGGCCGCCAACTAGTTTTGTGCGGCCCGACGCCTATCGCCGCTAATGACAGGAGTGAGGGATAGACAGCCCGTTGGGGTGGTATGAAAGCCGATGAAGCTATTGCTCTGCGCCTTTGCAGTCCTGCTTTTCACGGCCATCGGTTTTTGGCTGGTGGCCGAATTGCTGATTTCCGGACGGTCGTTTTCTTGAGATCGTTATCTTGAGACGGCAGGGAACATGATGATCTTAGCGCCGTCTTCAGGGTCCAGCGGTTTGTGCCCTGGCCCTTCATGATAGAGAACCTGCCGCAAATCGCGCTGATCAACCGACTGTCCGCAGTGGGGACAGGCCCGGCGCGCTGCCCTGGCGCTTGCGGGGAATGGGCGGGCCAAGGTCTGATAGCTTCGTCATTTTGCAAAGTCTTTCCGTGTTTCGGCCACGCTAAACTCGTAGATCGCCCCTTCACGCTCCTCGACGACGCGATACCAGTACGGTTGTAAGCCTCGACGTGAGACGGGCCGGCCGGCGATCCTTTCGGCTGCCTTTGGGGGATTTTCGTCCTCCACACTTTCGCAGGATAGAACTTCGTCACCGTACATTTTTTCTACCTGATAGACCGGCATGACTACCCGTCCTTAAGTGCTTTGGCTTCCCGCTCCAGGGTGTCGCGATCATTGCCGTGCTTTGCGATCAGCTCCCGGACCTGTGGGATAGACAGGCCGAATTTGCTGGCGAAATAGCCGACCTCGTATTCCTGGTCCCCGCTCACTTGGCTTCGGTCCTGATAGCCAAGCTTGTTCTTGTCGTCAGTCATCGTGGTTCTCCCAGCCTGCCATCGACCGCAACGTGCGCCACGCCGATTTGTTTCGCTGGGCATTTCCAATGTCGGAACTATTTTAGCAAAGGCTTATTTAATGGCTTGGCTTGTGTGAGTTCCGTATATGCGTTTGAAGTTCGTCGCGCCGTTGATGCCGACCCTTGTTGAGCAGCCTCCCGAAGGTGACGGCTGGATTCACGAGGTCAAGTTCGACGGATATCGCTCGCAAATGATCATCGACGAAGAGGGGACACGCATCTACACGCGCAACGGCCACGACTGGACGGCCAAATATCGCGACCTGGTGCAGGAGGCGAAGACCCTCGGCGCCGAAAGCGCCATCGTCGACGGTGAGATCATCGTGCTGAACGAAGCCGGCCTGTCCGACTTCGGCGAATTGCGCAAGGCGATCACGCGGCGGCAGCATGACCTGTATTTCGTCGCCTTCGACCTGCTGCATCTCAATGGCCACGATCTGCGCGACTTGGCGCTCGAGGAGCGGCGCGAGATCCTGGCCAACATGATCGAGCCCGGCGGCCGCATCCAGTTCAGCGAGCCTCTGCCCGGCGAAGCCAAGGCGATCTTTCATCTGCTCGACAAAGCCGGCCTTGAAGGAATGGTATCGAAGCGGCGCGGCAGCAAATACCGCAGCGGCCCGTCGACGAACTGGTTGAAGGCGAAATGCTATTCCGTTGATGAGTATGATCTGCTCGGCGTCGAACGCGAGGCGGGAAAGCCTGCCTTCGCCTTGATGGCGGATCGGGTGACCGGGCGCTATGTCGGTTCGGCCTTCATCAATCCCAGCCGCGCGATCCGCGAACGGCTATGGCAGCGCGTCCAGGAGCACGCCGGCTCAGCGCCGAAGGGGATGAAGCGGCCGGCGACGCAATGGGTCAAGCCGGGCATCATCGGCCGCGTGAAGCACTTGCGCGGCGAGGAGGATTTGCGGCACGCTTCGTTGCAGGATTTTCGCGAGGAATGATAAGATGAGCGGCAATCCGGATGATTCACCAATTGAACGACGCTCGCATCTCCGGACGGCTGTTCTAAAAGATGGGGCCATCATCACCGAAGATGTGAACATCGCTTGCTCCGTCAGAAATCAGCACGCCCATGGTGCGGAGCTACGAGTGGAGCCGGGCGTGGTTGCTCCCGAGCGGTTCGTCCTGCACGTCCATGCAGATGGTGTCGAATATCGTGCCGTGGTGCGGTGGAGAAGGAACGAACGGCTTGGCGTGCAGATTTATTGAAGGATGCTGGCACCTCCGGCGCAAGGGTAAGGGCTAGTCCGCCAAGAACGGCTTTCCTTGACCGCTGGTTTGACTCGAACCTGTGAGCAATTCACGGACCCAGTTGAGAAGGTCGAGGCGGTCCGAGGTATTGGTGTCGTCGTCCTGTACCGCGCTATAGGCCCGCTGGAAGCGTTCCAGAACGCGGTCCGTGAATTCGGGATCGGTTGTGCTGATCTCTTGAATTAGACAGGTGACCAGGATCGCAATCCCCACCTTGGTGTCCTGCAATTGGTCGTCGATCGTGCTGTTGGATGCCATCATCACTTCCTTGGTGCCCAGCGCGATTTGAGCAATTTTGTAAAAGCTCAGCAACATTAGAACACTCCGCCTCGGGTTTCAGCGCTGATCTCGGCTACGCGCGCCAAAGGCTTTCGCTCGATCCGCAGAAGAATCCGGCGGGGCGGAGGATGGTCGTCACCGGTTAAGCGAAAGCGCCGAGCTTCACGCATTTGCGCAATATTTTGATAGCGCAGCAATTTTATGAAAACTCCGGCCCTACGGTTGCATCAGGGCAGGACCGTACTGGGCCACAACTTCTCGCAGTCTTTTGCCCTCAGGCTGGGGTGCCCGGTTCTGAAGGAGGACGAAACGTGAGCACGCGCGGCGTGGATGGAACGAGTTGTCGTTTCCTTCGTTCGCTTGGACATCGAGGGCCAAGGCATGCGCGATCCGTTCTTTGGGGAACCCGTGATCATTGAGGCGGCGACGCCGGGCGCGTATCGCACAATCGTCAGCGTGTCTGAGGCGGCGATTTTTATGATGGAGCGATGGCCCGCCGAGCACGGGTCGCTCTACCGAGCTGCGCTGCAAGCCTGTACAGGTCAGATCAATACCTCAGAAGAGATCGAAATGGCCCGCCAGGCCTTTCTCGCTGCGGTACAAGAAGCCGGCATGGTGGTCTTGCAATCTGAACCAAAGCCACAGGCAACGCGTAGAACTCCATCAAATCTAAACTTAGCTGGAAACGGTAAGCGGAAGAACCGGGCGAGGATGGAAGAAGAGGAGGCCTTTCTTGTCCGGTTCCTCGCGCGCGAGACGGGAATTACCGAGGCGCAGGCCAGAGAACTCATCAACGTGGTTGGCACCGACCGTTCGTCCTTGCTCCGCGAGGCCAGGCTATTGAAGGGGCAACATTAGGCCAAATGAGCACGCGCGGCGTAGACTTCCTCGACAAATGGCTTGCCAACAACGTCCCCGAGACGACGAAGGCAGATGTCATCTCGGTTGACGAGCTTACCAACCAGCTGTTGGCCGACGCCGGAGCGATCGGTATCAAGCGCATAGAGATAGACGAGGAAGTCGACAGCCTCTACCGCACGATCCTCGATGCTATCGTGCACTACGACCCGGGACTGCCCGAATGAGCGCCCGTGGGATGGACTTCCTCAACAATTGGGTGGCGGAACATTTGCCGATTGCCAGCACAGGCGACCCAATCGCCGCCAGCGACTTGGCAGATCAAATGATGAAAGCCGCCCAGGAAGCAGGGATCAAGCCTGACGAGATCAATGAAGAGGTCTGGAGCGTTTTCGAAGTCATCTTCGAGGCGTTACATCGACACGACGGCAGCCGAACGGGTTGACTCGTTCCCAGTCCGTTCCGAGATGTGATGGTTTATGCACAGATTCGACGCACCCATAAAACTGTCAGGGTGTAATTAAGGTCTCGCTCACGGCCCAAGCGCATCATCGCCATGTGGCCATCTCCATGGCCCTGTCCCTACGCTTTAGCCCGACGCCATACCCTCGGCGGCGGGCTTTTTATTGACTGGCAGTGCAGCAGTAGGAATATTGTCCTTGGGTGGGGCGACTCTCAAAAGGTGTCGCGATGGCTAGGACGAAACTTTCAAAGGAACTCTCTCAAGAAGAGATTGACCGCTTTCCTGGTGGCTGCGGAGGCGCTACACAAAAGCATCGTACAACCGCTGCTGTCGCCAAGCCCCACTTCAACACCGCCTGTAAGAATATGTTATTATATCAGCACGTTAGGCGCGCGCCGGCGCGTGTTACCACTACATTTTGGGGATGATCTCAGGCGAGTTGTTCGTCGAGGTTGTGTGGCAGAGCGATGCCAGCTGCCTTGAAGACGTTGCCCACTTGGCCCGTAACGTGGGTTCTGGTGGTGACGATGCGACCATCCTTTTCGATGGTGGCTTCCTGGAGGCGGTCGAGATCGCGTAGAAGCGGCTGCCATTCGGGCGTCAGGCCTTTGGCCCGGCAGAGGCGGTACAGTTCCTTGCTGAGTACGAGCCCCAGGAACGAGCAAAACACATGCCCGCGGATGGCGGCATCGGATTGGTGGAAGATCGGCCGGGTATTGAAGGTTGCCTTGGCGGCGCGGAACAGGCTCTCGACCTCGAGCAAATCGCGATACCGCAGCACGGCCTGGAGCGGGGTCACCTTCGCGTTGGTCCGCACCACGGTGATGCCGTCGTACCGGGCTTCCTCGGCAAGCTTGCCGACATCGATCTTGAAGTTCTTGCCGCTGGCCTTGAGGTAACGCCGGTAGGCCGAGTTGCCGACCAGTGCCTTGTCGCCCTTCTTGAGCTGTGCCTCGAGGCCGGCGATGATCGCCTGGCGGTCGGCCTTGTCCTTCTCGGCCTCGGCGTCATTGCGGCTGACGATATAGCGGTCTTTACCGACCTTGACCTCTTTGACCCACAACTGAGTTTCACCGCGCTGGCGCTCGAGAACGAGCGGAACCATCGGTGCCGCGTCATTGAGCACGACGTTGTGGATCACGCTGCTCGAGCGTTCGCGGGCCCCCAGAATGTATTCCATGCCCAGCTTTTCGAGCGCGGCGATGGTATCGGCGCTGATCATGCCGCGATCGGCGACAACGCAGGCGCGTGTGACGCCGAAGCGCGTTCGCAGCCGATCGACCACCGGCAACAGGACGGTCACGTCAGCGGTGTTGCCAGGCACCATCTCGGTGCAGATCGGCCGGCCCTCGGCATCAACGACCAGCGCCAGGATCATTTGCGCCAGATCGGGGCGGAAGTCCTTGGAATGCCCGCGCTTGCCCAGCGTCTCGCCGCCCGCGCCGTAGAAGGACAACGAGGTGGTGTCCATGAACACAAGGCTGAGGTCGGTGAACAGGTCCTGCCGGCGCGCGAAGAGCTTTTCCTCGATCGCGTCTTTCACGCAGCGCGCCACCAGCGCGCCTTGCGCCTTTTCGCCGAGTTCCTCGCCCAGCCACGCCATTGCCCGGTAAAAGTGATGGAGCGCCAGACCCTCGGCGCCCTCGATACCATAATCGGCCATCCAGTTCGCGCAGTCGCGGTCCGAGCCCGAGACGAACAGCCGATGCAGCGTGCCAACGAACACCGCCCGTTCCACCGCAAAGCCGAACTGGCGCCCTTCCAGCACCTCTTCCAGCACCCCGCCGATCCCGAGCCGCTCCCACAGCCGCCCGAACAACAGCGGACCGCCGATGCGGCGAGAGGCAATTCGCCCCGCGTCAATGTCGGACAGGATGAGGCTGCGTTCGCCATGGCGCGCAATCGAAGCCGCCAATCTGTCAAGTTCGCCGCTGGCAACCAGCGCATCCTTGCGGCCCAGCGCCTTTATCGTGCGCTGGCGAACGGTTTTGCCGTCGCGGACACTTTCCACGAGGTAGAGATAGCGGTGGCCGCGCGCGACTCTCTCGACGACAAACATGCCAGCGTTGTTAGTGAATAAATGCCGTCAAATCCATACAGAACCGGGATGACAGCACAAATGTTGTTACCACACATTTTCGCGCCGAAAACTCAAGGCGAGTGAATTCAATAGCTTAACGGACAGCGTTCGCCATCCGTTCACCTCCAACTGTTCAAGTCGGGCCAAGCAGCGCTCATTACCGTGCCCTTCAGTCCGCCCACGAAGCGCTGTTGAAATCGATCGTCGTGGTCACCGGCAGGGATGCTCCGTTCATTCGATGGAACCTCACGGGACCTGCGCAAAAGCATATCGGAACCTAACCGCGTGCGTGCTAGCCTTGCCCGATGGCCACGCGGCGCTACGATATCAAAGAAGAACACGACGGATCGTGGGCTGTCGTCGACGTATTCACGGGCCTTCCGTATGAGCGCGGCGCGCTGGCGCTAGAAGGAATGTCGCTTCTGCAGGCTATCGACCTGGCCGACTTTCTAAATTCCTTGGACAGAGGACGGCGAGCGTCACGCGGTGATTTCAGGCGGTAGGGCCAGACGGCCCCTACCGCACGTTTCGCAGCGCCAGCACCGCTTCGACTAATGTCTCGCGATCATTGCCAAGTACCCTGATCAGATCGCGCAGTTGTTCACGAGTGATGCCGTTTTCCACGGCAAAAACCGCATCCTCATGAACCTCGACGACTTCGCGCTTCGGCTGCTTTTTGGTCATGAACCCCACCCCTGGTTGCGACCAATTTAGCGCAAAGGCGATATTTCGTCGACCACAAATAACGAAGCGGCCCGGCAGTCGTCGTTGGGGTGTTGTATTGACTGGCCGCCGGGCCTGGCCGACTCATCCGCGGCGAGCCGACCAGCGCGACCGTAATATTAGCAGGTCTGCAACATAACCCCGCGCTGGCGTTTTCCCCCGGTATCGTCCCATTTTGGGACGGGCGTTCTGGCATTGCTCTTGCGTCGGACAGTGTGCCGGTTGATCCCGGTCCTGATCGCGTACACTGATCAGGTTGTAGGCTCGCCGGGCTTGAGGTTGTTGGGGTCTTCGTCCGGCGAGCTTGCCGTCTCAGGGCTTTTGTTTTGAAGCTCTGTACTCAGCTTCCCACGGCAACGCGTCGAAGTCGGGCTTGTGGCCTCCGGCTCGGTATGCGTCCTGGGCGATGTAACTGGCTTTGGCCCGCTCCACGATGCAGGCAAACGGTGGATTCCCCGGGCATCGGTAAAGGCCTACTGCTCTTTCCATACGAGAAGGTGTCCCACGGATGCTCACGCATGTCGCCGTTCATTGTGATGAAGGCAACAGGAAGACGATTGCAGCGGCCCGGCGCGCACTTGTCGGGCAGTAGCGCACCGGACCTAACCGGCGAGGCTTCGAGGGGCGGGCGCCGGCTGGCAAATATATGTGCCAATGCTAATATATAAGAAGCATGCGAATGAAGGAACCAAGGGCAAAGGCCAGCGGATGACCGATAGGCCCGTCACTAACCTACATCGTGGGCGTGTTCCGCACTTCCCCGTCCCGAATTTGAAGTGAAGGGCGCCGCCCGGTCCCCGGACGACGCAGCTTCAAATGCTAAGCGACCAAACGGATTGTTGTGCGCCGCTTTTTTGTGCTCCGAAACCATACAATGGCAAGCGCTTTGAAGAACGGCAGCTTGTGCGCGTGCGCGTAAACCTTGGCGTCCTCTTCGGCGGTAAGATAGAGGTTTGCCATGGTCTTGGTAAGCTCCTCAGGATCGAACCGCTGGTTGAATTCTTTGTGGGTCATTAGCAACTCAGCAGCTCTGATCTGGGGGCTGGTGATTGGCGCAAAATCCGCGTTCGCTAGAACCTCCAATATCCGGCGCGCACCCACTGCCGTTTGGCGGTTAACGAGGCCGCTGATTGTTGCAATGGCGATTGTTTCACGAGCGCGATATTTCGAGGCGGCCGGCGGCGTAGTGATAACCTTTATGCCGGCTCTGGCGCACACCAATTCAACCGTCATGGCATCCTCGTCACCAGATACGACTGCTGCCTGATGAAGCTGAAGCGGGGTAATTCCGACCCGCTGGGTATTCTGGCCAACGAACGCGGCCGCCTGCGCCTGGTTGTCAGGTGCATCGACAATCATCACCGCTATCATGCCAACATGCGGATTGCTCGCCGCTGCAATGGCGGTGTGCTGGCCATCGAGGACTTTCAAAACTGTCGCACCGTTTTCGTCGAGAGCGTAGGCGCATACCGGAGGCTTGAATTTCGTCCAACAGAACTGCTCGACGATCTTGCGGATTTGCTTACGTCCGCGCTCGCTCACTTGGCGCTGGTAGCTGTGATCTACGTAGAGCGTTGTCGGGTCTACGCGCTCGCAAATCGGCTCGCCAGTCTGCGGTAAATTCGGCGAAAGGTCTGTGATCTTGATAGCGAGTATCGGCTTCAACTTTTCCATGGGAACTGCCTTCTGCGAACGCCCTTCCTGGGCAGGACCGCACACTCACGAGCGGGTAAGAAAGGGTTCGCAGGCAGGCGGACCAATCGCCACTTTACCAAAGTCGACCCCACAGAATCCTTGCTAACAACCCACGGATGGCCGAAAATTTGGTGAAGGAATGGTTGAAGGCCATTGCCAGCATGGTCTTTTCCGGCACAGTTTCGTGAGCCTTCCAAGCGGGTAAAAACTCACCTTGGCCGATATCAGCCGCTTCGCGAGGAGATGGACAATCAGGACCTTCATCAACGGAACAGAGGATGAAACCGTACGTTCTGTGTTGAACAAGGGAGCAAACGAAATGATACGCAAAATCGCAATCGCTACGGCGCTTATCAGTCAGTTTACTATGTCGGCTTTTGGGGCCACCGAACAGTGGTGGGTGGCGAAAGACGCTGTCTCGAAGCAGTGTGAGGTTGTCACGAAGAAGCCAGACGGGACCCTTGTGATCGACCTGGCGAAGACCACATACAAAAGCGAGGCGGAAGCGAATGCTGCAATGAAAAAAATGCCACGCTGCAAGAAATAATTATATTCGACGAATTATCTGACCAGTTCGAACGATCTTGAACGTACTATCGTCGATCTGTACGATGTCAAAGCCTTGCAACGTGCTGTACTTTTTCGACCCCTTTGCCGATTGAGGCGGCCCGCTTACCGGCCGCAATTCTACAATCGTAAGGCGCTCGATAACGGTATGCGCAGTCCCGTAATCGGCTTTCGCTTGGAAGCGGCCCGATTCAATAATCCTCATAAGCCTCACTCCCTATCGGGTGGGCTGAATTCTCTAGCTACCCGGACCCGCGTTGTCGCCGACTTGAAAAACAATTCCTCGTTGTCATTGTCATAAACAGTCATTTCCCACTGCATCCTTTTCGGCGGTATAGGACAGCGGCCAGCCGAAACGCGCGCTGGTGAGCAGTTCAGAGATAGCGCAGACCGAGGCTGTCGAGCCGCTTCTTCTGACGTCGTAGCCGGCGGAGCAAAAGCCGCAATGGACGCGAAGGGCGGTTAGGATCACAACGGCCAGGACACAGCCGCCGCCCAATGCCGCAGTCCCCGCAGAAGGAGCCTCCGTCCGGTAGATGGCATATACGACGATCCCGATCGCCCAGGCAGCGGCTATCACCGCGTAGGCGACGAATCCGCCGCACTGATCCTCAAGGTGAAGTTCCTCGTACATCATATGGCGGGAAACCTGCTCGATCGCGTAGTCATCCCAAGGGTCGCGCTTCGGCGGCCCTGTAGGCCTCGCTGGCATCGGAGCATTCAACTGAGCCTCGACATCATCCCAATTTGGCTCGTCCATACTAGGCCCTCCCTGTTCATTTCGGGCAACGTGTCACACGATCCCTATCCGAAGCCGGCAAAGGATGGAGTATTCGCAGTATACGCGCAAGCTTCGCCCCGGAAGGGCGCAGATCATGCTGCGTAATGTTACGCGGCGGCTAGAACATCACTCAATGTCCCATCGTCAGGATTTATCACGTCTACTCGACCAGAGGATCCTAAAGAGATTTCGCAGACGATATGCGCCCGATCGCTTGAGAATAAAGCATTCAAAATCAGCGCTGTGCCGGTTGGCAGTGGCGGCTCGGCATCTTCCCTCATTCTCTGAACGTGCGGCGTCGAGGAGAGCATGCTCGATAGCAGACCTTTTACGGGCCTCAGGAACAGCAATTCCAAAGTACATTGCCGCAACAGCAAGACCAGTTGCGAGCGTAGAGATCGAGATCACCATCGGCACCGTGACCTCCTTCATTTCTTAAGCCTCACCCCGGCGCCGCCGCCGTTTTCTGGGATGAAGACGACGCCAGCCGTCTCCAGCGCGCTCTGTACTTTTGAAACGGTGTCGAGCCCGCTAACAAGAATCTCGGCGCCTCGCGCTTCCATATTGCGGATCGTATTCACGTTGACGCCGGATCGGACTGCAAGCTGTTCCTGATTGAGAGACGCCAGCGCCCGCGCCGCCTTCAACTGATTGCCCGTTCGAAGGCTCATTGTGTTTTTTACCTATTCCAGTGTTGACGTCACCTAATGGCGATGGTACATAATGCATTAGGTGAAATACACAAGCAATAGGTGCCGCCTTGGTTAATCGCTCGCAGATCATGAAGGCAGCCTGGGCCAAGTGGAGCGCCCATTTCTCGGCGCGCCCTCACCTGGTTCGCAAGCTCAACCGGTCTGACTTCGGCTTCTATCTGGCTCAGGCGTGGAGGGAAGCCAAGGTGACGAGGATGACCGAGACAGAAAACCGCGCCGAGCGCATCGCCGTCGAGATCGATCGCCTGAAATACCAGTCCCTCCGGGTCAATATCGAACCACGTCGTCGTCAACTCCAAACAGAGCTTACCGCGCTCGCCGGATAAGCGAGCTAACCGCAAAATCGTCAGGAGACCCCAAATGCCGAACACCTCTGTTCGGCAACCGCCGAAGGCATGCCCACTCTCAACCGTCGCACCGCCCTTGCCGTCACCAGCGCAGGGATCGTCTCTGCGATCACCGTTCTTTCGACGCCTGCCAAGGCTATGCCCGCCGAGGCCGCGCCAGTCTCCACCGAATTGCTGGCGTTGATTGATGCCAAGCATGCCGCATAGGCCCGTTTCGAAGAGGCGATCGATCGCGCCACCCCTCTGGAAGACGCGTATTTGCCAAAGGGGAAGGAACTGTATGTTCCGCTGTCGATCGGAGGCGGGCAGTCGCACAGCCTTCGCTATTCGGAACTGGAGCGGGTGGAAGACGATCTGCGCGACGACATCAAGCGCCGCTACCGTGAGCAGGCGCAGAAATTGATCGCGTTGCATAAGGTCGCCCCCGATCTTGCGAAGCAATCAACCGCAGCGCTCCGAAACGCTGAGCAGTTCGATCTGCGGGCATTGAAGCGCCTCATCAAGGAAGAGCGCGCAAGGCGCACCGCTGTCGGCCTTGAGCAGGCTCTTCAAGAGCGCGACGCGGCTTCCGACGCCGAGCGCAGTTCGATCAACGCCGTCTGCGCCTACCGGTGCACCAGCATGGAAGAACATCGGATCAAGGCAGAATTCTTGCTGGAATTCTGCACTGGCCGATATGGCGACCTCCAGTCTGAAGACATTGACACGCTGCTCTGGTCGTTCCTGCCGGTCGAGGCATTGGAAGCTGCCATTAAGGCTTCGGAAGGCGGTGCCGCATGAGCGCCGCCCCAGCCCGCAATGAGAGTTTCGACGCGGTCAGCAGCATGGAAAAGCCGTTGGCGGTCGCCAAGGATTTGGCGGTCGCGCTTGCGATGCTCGCGGAGACAATGGGCGACGACCAAGGCGGTGTTGTCCAGCGGCTTGCATGGCTGGCGGGGAGAGCATCGCAGCAGCCGAAGCTCTTCGCTGCGACTTGTTCCGGCTGACGCACCCCAGGCGCGAGCACTTCGAAAAGACTGGATGGCCAGGCGACGAGAAAGTCGGGAGTGCATGAAGATGAAGACCGTTCTCAATCCCAAATATCCCGGCTCGGAAGCGGTCGACGAGGTCGATCACGCCCTAGATCTCCTACGCGTGGCGCGGCTGGCGATCTGCGCACATGACACCGATCCGTCCAACGTCTCGAACGAGGACATTGCGTCAATCGGCTACGTGCTGATCTATGCGATGGATATCCTCAAGCCCGTCCGCGAAATGCTGAACACGCAAGGGGCGGCGGATATGAAGGCGTTCCGCGCCGCCGCTGGCAACGCCTGAAAGTCAACACTCTGTTGGCTCTTTGGCCCGCTGCTTCGGTGGCGGGTCTTTAAGTTGGACGCCGTCGGAACAAAGAGAATGGCTATTTAGTTTCAGGTGACGGAGGAACTGATGCCAAATCAAGCCAAAGAGCCACGGCCGGCACCCGACCCAAATAACAGGCCGGTCGTTCGATGACGAAGCAGCCCCGGAGCCTAAACATATCGATCCGCCTCCGCGAGACGTGCTAGAGGCGAGGCACCGGTGCCAATCCAAACGGCAGATAAAATTCCTAGCCGCGTTTGAAATTACACGGCGCGCTTGTCGCGTTCGGCCTCGCCGTCCTATAGCTTACCGGAAAAGCATGTGCCGGGGCGTGCGTATGGCAGAGTCATTGATCTTCATCGCTCCCGATCCCCTTCCATGTCGCGTGGACCTGCCGATAGTCGCAGGAAACCTTGGGCCGGGAGTTCATCCTAGTTCGAGGGGTTTCCGCTCACTAAAGGATGCGTTGCTGTACTAGATCCCACAGCCACTTGCGCTTGTCGCCCTTCATTGTGATGAAGCTTTCAGCCTCTAGGAGCGTCACGGGCGCGCGTTTCTGCCGGCCGCTGTCCTACACCGGCGAAGCGTCTTCCGCGGCCTGGCGCCCGCCTACGCCTGGCTCGGCTCTTAATTGTGGTTGTCCAACAAGAGAGCAAGCTTTCTGGTTGCGGCGCTTTCTAAGATCAGTTCCTCCAAACCGCTGTCGCCGACGTGCGATTTGTTGACGCGACGCCTGATTACACGGAGCGCTTCAGATATCGAAACTGCGGTGGTCTTCGCGTGATCATCCAGATATCGGCCGACTTCAATCACGGCATCTGCATCGATGTCGAATGGTAATTCTCGCATGGCACCCTCCCGCGGCGAACCTTACGAGAGCGTACAACTGCCAGCCGAAACACAGCATCATCAATAAGGATGAAGCCCGCGCTTCAATGTTCCACTGTCTTCAACAAAGCCACGCCAGCACCTCTCGCGCCATCGGAACAAAGACCGCCAACCCGCTGCCTCAAGGTGGCGGGCGTTCGCTATTTTTGGGGGCTATCATCGGGATCAGCGGGCGCTTCATCCTGAAGGGCGATCGCTTCGCCGACTATCGAGTCGCGAAGAGCGTTGCGCCGTTGAAGTCCCTAAAGTAATAGCTCTCCGGCGAACAAGGGACCAATCAGCCTATGACCGACGACACTGACAACAGAGCAGCGGAACTCATCGAGCTAACCGCAGATATTGTCTCCGCCTACGTAAGCAAGAACCCCGTGCCGGCTACTGGCCTGCCGGACCTAATTGCATCCGTTCACTTGTCGCTGTCCGGACTTGGCGGACCGATCGCGCCTGCAGTCGAAGCGCCCACCCCTGCGGTAAACCCCAAGAAATCTGTGTTCCCCGATTTCATCATCTGCCTCGAAGACGGCAAAAAATTCAAATCCCTGAAGCGCCACCTACGGGTCGATTTCGGCATCACGCCAGACGAATATCGATCTAAATGGAGCCTGCCGCGCGACTATCCGATGGTGGCGCCAAATTACGCGGCGGCACGCTCCGCGCTTGCAAAGGCTAGCGGTTTGGGCCGCAAGGCTGCTCCCCTTAAAGCACCTGCCAAGCGGAAGGCCAAGTCGTAGTCCATCACCACATGACGTCGCGGAAAGACTCAGATATGTCCGAAAGGCGCGACGGACCTATACCGTCTGGCCCGGCGCTGCGCCTTCCGCTCCCACTTGGTGCTGCCGAGCACGTTCGATAAGCGCGAACAGTGCACCGCCGCCATAACCGAACATCAGAAACAGCCGACCCCGACAGGCTGGTCGCTGCAATGCATATCAGCGCCTCACCGTTCACCGACAACGGGTCAGCAGAGTAGGCAGTGAGAGTGCAAAAAAAGGCCCGTACCTAAAGTACGAGCCCAATCACTACGGGACCCGGCAAAGGGCGTGAGAGCTACCGGGCGCCACATCACGTTATTCTCAGCCGCCCATCTTCTTCGCCATCGCGCAGAAATCCGCGTGCGACTTGTTAATCGTGGTATCGCCGCAGTCTTTCAGCACCGCTTTCTGCTCGTCGGGTTTCATGGCCGTCCATGCGGTCTTGAAATCCTTTTCCGACCTCAACGTTTTCATGCCGGCATCGGTGAAAAATGGCGACATCTTTGCCGGATCGTCAAGCGCGGATGTATTGCCAGCGGCGAGCGCTGAGCCAGTCATCATTGCAAGCGCAATCACGCCCATCGTGAGCATCTTGATGTTCATTTGAATATCTCCCTTGGTCCACACAAACGTGACCGCAAGAGCAACGTGCCTCCCCGACCCCAGTTCCAGCGCCAGCAAGGCTTATTTTGCAAGGTCTTGACGAAGGCGAATGGTTGGTTCGCGGTGGCGCCCCGAAAAGCCACCTAGTTCCCAACTGGCGTTGACTATTTTCCCAGAATAGCGAAAAGCCCGCGCCTCTGGCGGAGAACGCGGGCCGATCGGAGGCCCGATCTTCGGCAGGCGATGGAGGGCACCACCTTACCGCCAATGCACAATTAGAGATGACTAATGTTCCGTCAAGCTGCGGCAGCGCATATCCACCGCGCTCGTCAGTCAGCCAAGCCGGCATCGCTTGCGGGGCGGTTCAGCGGTGCTAAAATGGACACGCGGCGGTACCCCTATTGACAGGACAACCCCTGTTGACGATGTCGCAGTGACCGACGCGGGCACTGTCGTCACCGGAGTCCGCGTCGGTCATTTGATGGCCAGCTAGCGCCGCCATCGACCAACCGAAATGGCCCGCGCCCATTTGCAGCGGACGCGGGCCGACCAAAGATCATGCCGAATTTTTGGCCAGCGGCCGGAACCGGTCAGAACCTCCCGCCGGCTATTCAATTAGCTTGCGCTGAAATAGTTCCGGGAACTTTACTTGGGGCCTTTTTGACCCGCGCCCCTGTTGCAGGACGCGGGTCGACCAAAGGAGGGACCTTGGCCGGCGCCAGGACCGCTGAAGAGCCCTGCCACCGTGGCTCAACCTGCCCTGAGCGTCGAGGTTCCGGACCCCAAACGAAAAACCCGCCGTCCCATTCACGGCAATGGCGGGCCGTCCCTAGGGATTAACGGGACTTGCGAGGGCGTTGGTGGACCCCTGCCGGTGAAAAGAACTATTAGAGATGACTAATGTTCCACCGGCTTATGAAAATGGGCCTTCTAGACTAGCGCGTCTTCGGCTATCTAACGCCCGTCCTTTGCCGTGCCCGTAGGCGTTCGGGCTAAGCGTCGGCGAATAGATCAGCCCGACCCGCTTCCCCCCGATTGCGCTTCCATTAGCTTGCGTGCATATTTTGAAGGGCCGGGTATCTCCATTCCCGGAAGGCCCGGTTGACGTTCCCCCTGTGTCACCCATAGCTGTGCGGCAGCCGGGCCACTCCGGTCATTCCGCCACGCCGGCCACACGATGAACGATCGCGTCCAGGATCGCTTCATAGGCGCTGCCAATGTCTTCCTCGATTTCAACGCTCCCGATTCCTAACGCTTTGGCGTCGGCGAATAGCTTTTGCGTCAACTCGGCAACCGAGATAACGTCGGCGCCGACCGTGTCGGGGACGTTGGCCACAGCCCATTTGTACAAAAAGTCTGTGCCGCGCGTGCTCATCCAAACCAGCCAAACGTTACGCTGACCATCAACACCGCAAACAGGATTGAGAGTGGCACTGCGACGAACAGTCCTACCTCCAGAAATCGAGTCTCTTTGTCACTGAACATTAGGCGCGCCTTATGGATTCTTCGTTGAAACCACAAGGCGCGAACCCCTGTTTCGGTTCCGCCCACTTTCATCGACAATGGCTCTGCCGAGTAAAAATGCTGTCGCCAGGCCAGCCCGCTGCGGGGGGGCATCGGGCTGTTGGGTGTTCATACCCAATGAGCAGCGAAGGGCTAAGAGAAGTCGTTGCTCTTGATCAGCCTATGAGACCGACCGCAGGTGCGCGACTTACGGATTCGTAAGAAGATTCCTCAAGCCCACCCGTGAGGGGCGAAGCTTGCGCGCGGTTGCCTTGCGCTTCCATTAGCTTGAGCGCATATTTCGTCACCCGGTGAACCTGCGCCGTAAGCCGGTCAGGCGACCCCCGCCCGGAGGCGAACCATGGCCATGTATCTCACGCGATTCAGCTACACGCCCGAGACCTGGGCGCGCTTGATCAAAAACCCCGAGGATCGACGCGAGGCGGCTCGTTCGTACATCGAGTCGGCGGGTGGAAAGCTTCACGGGTTCTGGTACGCCTTCGGAGAGCACGATGGCTGGAATCTGTGGGAGGCGCCAGATAACGTTTCGATGGCATCTGTCGTGCTTGCCATCGGTGCGGGCGGAGCGCTCAGCGCATGCGAGACCACCGTCCTCCTAAGCGTCGAAGAGACGATGGAAGCCCTTGGGAAGGCGAAATCAATCCGGTATCGCCCGCCGGCATCGTAAATGGCGGCCCAGAGCCCCGCCAGCGCGCGTGCAGCGAGTGAACGTGCGCCGGCGCGCGTTCGCTGGCCACCTCTACACCGCCGAAGCGTCCCGCGCGTGCGTGGCGTATAATAATCGGACACTAGTTGCATAAAGATCGTTGCGCGAGTGACGCATTTCTCGCTCGATCTCAAAAGGGAGGCTGGACATGAGGCCCTTCACAACCGTTACCGTTGTCCTCCTCATTTTGATGGCCCTAATGCATGCGCTACGGCTCTGGTTAGGCTGGAAGGTCACTGTAAGTGGCATCACCATCCCCATGTGGGCGAGTGCGGCAGGCTTCTTTGTCACTGCAGGACTGGCGATAGGGCTCTGACGCGAAAGGCAATAGAGTTCGGTCGGGAATCGCTGTGGGCACCAAGTGTTAGGCTCCATTCACTAGGATGCGATCTCGGCATCCTGCATCGCCAGAAGGTCGAATGGCTCGGCGAAGCCGGGCAATGCCTCAATGCGACCGGCCCAGGCAACGATGCTCGGCCACGCCGCGAGATCCCTGTTGCTCAGGCGCGCGAAAGCGACCTCGCCGTAGCAGCAGATATCGGCAATCGTCGCCGTGTCGCCGACGAGGAAGCGATGGCCCGAGAGATGGGCGTCGAGGATGTCCAGAGCAGCCCTACCCTTGCGGTCAAACTCTGCCACGAGCACCGGATCGAACGAGAGCGGCAACAAGTTGCGACGGCCCAGTTCGATGCTATACCAAGCATAGAGCGGCGGCATCAGCCGGTCGGCGTCCCAAAACAGCCACTCCCGGACGTGTTGGCCCGCTTCGACATTGGCCGCGCCAAAGCAGCCGAGCGTGTCCGCCAAGTATTCCAGGATTGCCGCCGACTGTACGAAGACCCGGCCGTCATGCTCGATCACCGGCACCTGACCCCAGCGGGATAGAGCACGGAATTCGGGAGTCAGGTGCGTGCCGCGCTGGAAGCTGATGTATCGAAACGTGAAGCCGGTGCGGCACAGGCGCAGCATCAGCGCGATCCGGTAGGTCGGTAGGGAATGCGGGCTACCATGTAGCGTGAACCTGCCGCTCATCGCCTCCTCCTGCGCTCATGACATGATCAAACGGTCGAGACCATCATAACGCGGGTATTTTCGGGCGTCTTGTCGAGCGGAGCCGGGCACCAAATGTTAGATTCCTACCACTAGACGAGGTAACGCATAGGCCGAACAGATGAAGGAGAAAGCTCTGGTCACCTTTCGGCAGCGGGCATGGTGGTCTGCCCGGTCTGAGCGGTAGCGAAGATCTGGGCAGGCATTGCAGCGGGTTCGCTACCGTGGTTTGCTGAGCCGGGGCGTGGGTGGGCACTATTGGCAAACATTAGATACTACGTGTCGAAAGACGCGGACCGGTGGAAGATCCGGTACGAGGACAAAGAATATCCTTATGACACGCACACGGCAGCGTTGATCGCCGCTATCAAGGCTGCGAAAGGCGCCGTCTCCCATGGGTATGCTGCCGAGGTCCTGGTGCAGGGCATCGACGGCAAATGGCGCACAGAATGGTCTGACGGGGATCAGCGCTGAATCCTCGCACAGAGTATTCCGAAAATTGCTGAGCTTTTACAAAATTGCTCAAATCGACATGGCCGCCGGCGCCAGGAGGCCGGTACTCGCCGAGGTAGAACCGTCCGTCAATGGGATGCGAGGAAATTTGACAATGTTGCTGTGCTATCAAAAAATTGCGCGATTACGCGCTTCGGCGCTTTCGCTTAAGTCCGGGCGACGACCACCCTCTGCCCGCCGGATCCTTCTTGGGATCGAGCGAAAGCCCTTGGCGCGCGTGGCCGAGATCAGCGCTGAAACTCCGGGCGGCCTCGACGCTGGATCGTCAGCCGCGATCATCTAAAGTGGGGATAAAAGTGGGGATAGAATGACTCCTTGAGAAATCATTCTTTAGATTCAGCATCTTGGGATGTTCCGATGGTGGAGCTGAGGAGGATCGAACTCCTGACCTCGTCATTGCGAACGACGCGCTCTCCCAGCTGAGCTACAGCCCCGTCCAACGGATGGCGCATTTATCGGGCGCGACAGATTTCTGTCAAGGCGGCGTTTTGCCGAAATTTCCCCCTCACCAATCGCCGCCTGCCGTGCGGAACATGGCCGGCCCTTGCCGGTCGGGCCGGCAGTGGCTACATGTCGCGCATTCGCAAGGAGCAAGAGATGATCGCAGTTTTTTACACGCTGCATACCGCAATCAACATCTATTGGTGGATCATAATCGGCGCGGCCATCTTCTCCTGGCTCTACGCTTTCAACGTTGTCAATTCGCGCAACCAGGCCGTCAATTCGATCGGTACCATGCTATATCGGCTGACCGAGCCGGCGTTACGGCCGATCCGCCGGTTCCTGCCCGATCTCGGCGGCGTCGATATCTCGCCGATCGTCCTGCTGCTGGCGCTGACATTCATCAGCGTGTTCTTGAATTACACCGTCCAGCCGCTGTTTGGCATCGGCCCGATGTGAGCTCCGCCGCCAGTTCATGCTTTCGTACCCGCGAGAACGGGATTGAGCTGTTTGTCCGGCTGACACCAAAATCCTCAGTGGACAGGTTGGAAGGTGTCGAAACATCGGCGGACGGGCGAAGCCATTTCAAGGCGCGGGTCCGTGCCGTGCCGGAAAACGGCGCCGCCAATCAAGCGCTGCAGAAGCTGGTCGCCAAGACGCTGGGCGTGCCGGCATCGGCTGTTTCGGTGGTCGCCGGCGGCACGGCCCGGCTCAAGACGCTGCGCATAGCGGGCGATCCGAAGGCGCTGGCACGGAGCATCGAAGCGCTCAGCGGCCAATCCTCCGGCTGACGTTCAATCGCCCAACGGCAGCCTTGGATCATCGACCTTCAGCGTGTTCACGCTCTGCTTGATGCGGCGCAAATTCTCCAGCACCTTCGGGCCGCGCGTCTCGGCAACCGATGTCACGATCATGTCAACGATCGCCAGCAGCGCGTAACGCGACGATGTCGGCTTGTAGATGTTGCCGTCCTCGAGCGGCTGCAAATGGATGACTGTGTCGGCGGCCTTGGCCAGCGCCGAATCGGGCGCGGTGATGGCGACCGTGGTGGCGCCATATTGCTGGGCAACCTGCACCGCCTCGATGACCGAGCGGGCATAGCCGGACACCGAAAAAGCGACCACGGTTGTGTCCGGAGTGGCGACGGCGGCGTACATGCGCTGCAACTGGCCGTCGATCTGCGCCAGCACCGGCAGGCCGAGCCGGAACAGCCGGTTCTGCATCTCGGTCGCCATCATCGAGGAGATGCCGCCGGAGCCGATGCACAGCACATTGCCCGATGTCGCAAGCCGCTCGGCGACGGCGACCAGCGTCGTCATGTCGAGGTTCTCGCTGGCGCGCTGGATGGCCGAGATCGCCGCTTCGGTGATGGCCGAGGCGATGCGCTGCTCGCGCGCATCCCGGCTCAGCGGTTCGGGCGACAGATACTGGCCGCCAATGGCGATGGCCTGCGCCAGGTAGAATTTGAAATCGCGCAGCCCCTCGCAGCCGAGATTGCGGCAGAAGCGGGTCACCGTCGGCTCGCTGACGCCGACGCGCGCGGCGATCTCGGAGATTGCTGCCTTGGAGGCAAAGTCGAGATCAGAAAGCACAAGGCTGGCCAGTCGGCGGTCTGACTTGGTGCCGTCCTGCGCCATCAGCTGCAGCCGCGTGATGATGTCGGCCGGCGTCTTCATTTTTGTCGCTTCGTATTCATGCCATTGCCTTCGCAGGGGTAGGCGTTATAGCGGCAGGCCGGTCGTCTTGTCGAACAGATGGATGTTGCCGGGATCGACCGAGACCGGCAGCAGGTCGCCCGGCCTGACCGGCACCCTGTCGCGGAACACGGCGCGTACCGTATCCGTGCCGATCGCGCCATAGACATGGGTTTCGGAGCCGGTCGGCTCGACGACATCCACCTTGAGCGCCATGGCGTCGGCGGCCGCGCCGATGATGAAGTGCTCGGGCCGGATGCCAGCCTCCACGGCACTGTCCGCCGGCACCGCCTTGCCGGCAAGCGCAAGCCGCCCGCCACCGGCCGATTCGAACCAGGTTTTTTCAGACGTTGCCTTGAGAGCCCCGGAGACAAAACTCATCGACGGCGAGCCGAGGAAGCCGGCGACGAATTTGTTGGCCGGCCGGTCGTAAAGCTCGAGCGGCGCGCCGACCTGCTGGATCCGGCCACGGTCCATCACGACGATGCGGTCGGCCATGGTCATGGCCTCGATCTGGTCGTGGGTGACGTAGACGATGGTGGATTTCAGCCGCTGGTGCAGCGCCTTGATCTCGACGCGCATCTGCACGCGCAATTGCGCGTCGAGATTGCTGAGCGGCTCGTCGAACAGGAATACCGAGGGTTCGCGCACGATGGCGCGGCCCATGGCGACACGCTGGCGCTGGCCGCCCGAGAGCTGGCGGGGATAGCGGTCGAGATAGGAGAAGAGGTTGAGCACCCCGGACGCCTTCTTGACCTTGTCGTCGATCGCGGCGCGGCTCTCGCCGCGGATCTTTGGGCCGAAGCCGATATTGCCCGAGGCTTTCAAATGCGGGAACAGGGCATAGGACTGGAACACCATGGCGATGTTTCGCTGCTGCGGCGGCAAATCGTTGGCGCGTGTGCCGCCGATGAGAAGATCGCCCGAACTGATCGTCTCCAGGCCGGCCAGCATGCGCAGCAGGGTCGACTTGCCGCAGCCGGACGGGCCGACCAGCACCACGAACTCGCCGCTCTTGATATCGAGATCGATGTTCTCGAGAATCTTGTGCTGGCCGAAGGATTTCGACAGGTTGCGAAACAGGACGTCGGTCATGGTCACGCTCCCAATATATCGTCGATGAACGGCAGGCAGCCGGCGGTCAGTCCGGCGTCCACCGGCATCACCACGCCTGTTACGCCCGACGCGCGGTCCGAGGCAAGGAAAGCCACCGCTTCCGCCACTTCCGAGGCATTGACGATGCGGCCGAGCGGATAGAGCCGCTTGAGCTTGCCGAGGATCTCCGGGTCCTTGGCCAGGCGATGGTCCCAGGCAGCGGTGCGGATCGATCCGGGACAGACGACATTGGCACGCACGCCGCTGCGGCCAAGCTCGACGGCGATCGATTTGGCATAGGCGTTGATGCCGGCCTTGGCCGCGGCATAGGCCGGGTTGCCGAAATGCGCGATGGCGTTGACGGAGGAGATGAAGACGACGCTGCCTGAACCGCGCGCCGCCATCGCCTTCACGATCGGGTCGGCGAAAATCATCACCCCGGTCAGATTGAGGTCGAGTTCGTGTTCGATCTTGTCGGCGTTGAGCGCGGAAATCGTCTCGGCGCGCGTCCAGCCGGCATTGTTGATCAGGATGTCGGGCACGCCGTCCTGGTCGAGTATAGCGGCGATGCCCGCCTCGATCGAAGCCCGGTCGAGAAGGTTGAAGACATGGCGCGACGCAAGCTGCGGGCTTGCCAGCGCTTCCTCCGACCGGTCGCAGCCGACCACGCGGGCGCCCCTGCCCGCCAGCAATGCGACGATCGCCGAACCAAGGCCGCCGCCGGCACCGGTGACGACGACAGTGCGGCCTTCGAATTCGGCTTTCGAAACCACGGCGCTTGCTCCTCCCGCAGGTCAGGCAGATGCCGGCAGGCTACTGAAAGGAATGTAATTAAGCAACACGATAATCCGCTTGCATGCCGCAAATTCCTCGATAATGTAGGAAAGTCACATAAATCTTGTGCCCGCCATCGGCACAAGGAGCGCAAATACTGGGAACAAATGGGAGAGATCAGATGAGCCTTGCCAAATGGACTGTCGGCCTGATGGCCGGAATGAGCATGCTGGCCTTCGCGGCGCAGGCGAATGCGGGTGAAGTGCGCGTCACCGTCGCCGAATACAGCGCCAAGACCGGTCCGTATTTCGAAGCGGTCAAGAAGGAATTCGAGGCCAAGAACCCCGGCATCACCGTCAAATTCGAAGTCGTGCCGTGGGATGTGCTGTTGCAGAAGCTGACCACCGATATCACCGCCGGCACCAATGCGGATCTGTCGATCATCGGCACGCGCTGGCTGATCGACTTCGTCCAGCAGGACGTCGCCGAACCGCTCGACGGCTACATCACGCCTGACTTCAAGGGCCGCTTCATCGACACTTTCCTGTCGCCCTCAATCATGGGCGGCAAGACCTACGGCCTGCCGATCGCGGCCTCGGCGCGCGCCATGTATTACAACAAGGAGCTGTTCGAGAAGGCCGGCATCGCCAAGCCGCCGGCAACCTGGACCGAGCTGCAGGACGATGCGCGCAAGATCAAGGCGCTGGGAACCGGCGCCTTCGGCTTCGGCCTGCAGGGCAAGGAGATCGAGACCGACGTCTATTACTACTACGCCATGTGGTCGCAGGGCACCGAGATCCTCAACAAGGATGGTACGTCGGGCCTCGGCACGCCGGGCGCGCTCGAAGCCGCCAAGCTCTACAAGTCGATGATCGACGAGGGGCTGACCGAGCCCGGCGTCACCTCCAACAACCGCGAGGATGTGCAGAACCTGTTCAAGCAGGGCAAGGTCGGCATGATGATCACCGCGCCCTTCCTGTCCAACCAGATCAAGGACGAGGCCCCGACCCTGAAATATGGCGTGGCCGCCATTCCGGCCGGCCCGACCGGCGCGCGCGGAACCTATGGCGTCACCGATTCCATGATCATGTTCAAGAACTCCAAGAACAAGGATGAGGCGTGGAAGCTGATGGATTTCCTGTTCACCACGGAGCAGCGCGCCAAGTTCACGCAAGGCGAAGGCTTCCTGCCGGTGAACAAGGAAGAGGCCAAGATGGATTATTACGTCAACAATGCCGATCTCGCCGCCTTCACCGCACTGTTGCCCGACGCCCGCTTCGCGCCGGTCATTCCGGGCTGGGAAGAAGTCGCCCAGATCACCTCGGACGCCATGCAGAAGATCTATCTCGGCGGCGACCCCGAGGCAGGTCTGAAGGACGCGGCGGCGAAGGCCAATGCAGTGCTGAAGAAGTAGCTCAACAAATAGGGCGTATCTCCCTGCGCCCGTGGCGCGCCCCAGACTCAGGCGGGGCGCGCCACTCCCTTGCAGACTTGAGCAGAAAGATAGATCGGCGATGTCAGCGCCGCCTCAGCCAGGCTCCTTTCCTCTCCCTCCGGAGGGGGAGAGGTGGCTCGGCGAAGCCGAGACGGAGTGGGGGAACCACCTGGCAAATGCCGCGAACGGACATAGGAAAGGTACTAGGCACAAGCATCGCCTCGCCTTACGCCCAAGGGTCGACCTCCACTCCGTCGAGCTTCGCTCGACACCTCTCCCCCGATCGACGGGGGAGAGGAAGGGCTCCCTTCCGCAACTGCTGCGGAGGACGGGCAGGCAGGTGAGGGGCGGCGCAAACGCCGGGAAAGAGTTTGAAGCCGAGAGCCTAAGAAGACCAAGTCAGTTAGCCAGGCTGGCAAGCCAGCACTACGGATGCCTCGCAACGCGGTACAAACCAGCCGATGCAAAATCGTTTCCTGCCCTATCTCCTGACCTTGCCCAGCCTGTTCCTGGCGGCGGTGGTCATCTTCTGGCCGGTCTGGGACCTGATCCAGATCTCGACGCATGACGTCAACCGCTTCGGCCAGCTGCGCGAGTTTAGCGGCCTTGCCAATTTCGCCGCCCTTGCCGCTGATCCCGATTTCGTCGCGGCACTCTGGCGCACCGGCCTTTGGACCGTGCTGGTGGTCGGCGGCGCGCTGCTTTTGTCGGTGCCGGTGGCGATGATCCTCAACACCGATTTCTACGGCCGCGGCATCGCCCGCGTCATCATCATGCTGCCCTGGGCGGTGTCGCTGACCATGACGGCGGTGGTCTGGCGCTGGGCGCTCAGCGGCGAAAGCGGCATGCTGAATTCGGCGCTGCTCGGGCTTGGCCTGATCGACCACAACATCCAATGGCTGGCCAGTGCCGAGACGGCGTTCCCGATGCAGGTGGTGATCGGCATATTGGTGACGGTGCCGTTCACCACGACGATCTTCCTCGGCGGCCTGTCGTCGATCCCGGACGATCTCTACGAGGCGGCGGCGCTCGAAGGCGCGACGCCGCTGCAGCAGTTCCGCGAGATCACCTTTCCGCTCTTAAAACCGTTCATCAACATCGCCATCGTGCTCAACACCATCTATGTCTTCAATTCCTTCCCGATCATCTGGGTGATGACACAGGGCGGGCCGGCCAACTCGACCGACATCCTGGTCACCCACCTCTACAAGCTCGCCTTCCGCATCGGCAAGCTGGGCGAGGCCTCGGCGGTGTCGCTGGTGATGTTCGCCATATTGCTGGTCTTCACCATGATCTATGTTCGCCTCGCCATGCGGGAGCAGCGCGCATGACAAGCAAACTCAAACGCACTGTCATCGCCTGGCTGCTGCTGGCGCCTTTGATCGTGGTGACGATCTTTCCCTTCGCGGTGATGTTCCTCACCGCGGTCAAGCCAAGGCAGGAGGTGCTGTCGCCGACCTGGTGGCCGAGCGAGTTCCGCTGGTCGAATTTTGCCGACATGTGGGTGGCGACCGGCTTCGGCCAGGCGCTGGCCAATTCGCTCTATGTCTCGGTCATCGCCACGGTCGGCGCCATCCTCATCTCGGTGCCGGCGGCCTACGCCATGTCGCGCTTTCGCTTTACCGGCTATGGCGCCTTCCGCCAGTTCCTGCTGATCTCGCAGATGATCTCGCCGATCGTGCTGGTGCTCGGCCTGTTCCGGCTGATGGCTGCCTGGGGGCTGGTGGAAAGCACCACGGCGCTCGGCTTCATTTACATGGCCTTCAACGTCGCCTTCACCGTGTGGATGCTGCAGAGTTATTTCGACACCATTCCGCGCGACCTCGAGGAGGCGGCCTGGATGGAGGGCGCCGGCCGCTGGCTGACCTTGCGCAAAGTGTTCCTGCCGCTCTGCCTGCCGGCGATCGCGGTGACGGCGATCTTCACCTTCATCAACGCCTGGAACGAGTTCGTCGTCGCGCTCACCATGCTGCGCAGCCAGGAAAGCTACACGCTGCCGATCCAGGTGTTTTCCCTCGTCGCCGGCCGCTACACGATCGAGTGGCACCACGTCATGGCGGCGACGCTGCTGGCGACGCTGCCGGTGGCGATCCTGTTCATCTGGCTGCAGCGCTACCTCGTGCGCGGGCTGGCGCTCGGGGCCGTTAAATAGACTTTGCATCCCACGGAGCTTACATGCGCATCTTCACCGCCTCGCTGGCGACGGAAACCAACACCTTCTCGCCGGTGCCGACAGACCGGGCCTCGTTCGAGATGGCGTTCTATGCCGGGCCGGGCAAGCATCCGGACACGCCGACGCTGTGCTCCTCGCCGATCGTCGCCTTGCGCCGGCGCGCAGCCAAGGAAGGGCTGACCGTCATCGAAGGCACCGCGACCTGGGCCGAGCCCGGCGGCCTGGTGCAGCGGCAGACTTTTCGAGGCGCTGCGCGACGAAATTCTAGACCAGCTCAAGGCGGCACTGCCGGTCGATGCGGTCATCCTCGGCCTGCACGGCGCCATGGTGGCGCAAGGCTATGACGATTGCGAAGGCGACCTGCTGGAACGTGTGCGGGCAATCGTCGGGCCTGATGTGGTGGTCGCCTCGGAGTTCGATCCGCACAGCCATCTGACGCCCAAGCGCGTGGCGGCGTCCGATGTCATGGCCTATTTCCTCGAATTCCGCACACCGATTTCTACGAGCGCGGCGAGCATGTCGTTGAGCTTGGCCTGGCCGCCGCGCGCGGCGAGATCAAGCCCGTCATCTCGACCTTCGACTGCCGCATGATCCAGGTGCTGCCGACCAGCCGCGAGCCGATGCGCTCCTTCGTCGACCGCATCAAGGCGCTGCACGGCAAGGACGGCGTGCTGTCGGTGTCCGTCGTCCACGGTTTCATGGCCGCCGACGTGCCCGAAATGGGTACGCGCATCCTCGTCGTCACCGACAATGACAAGGCCAAGGGCGACGCGCTGGCGGAGCGGCTGGGGCGCGAGCTTTACGCACTGCGTGAAAAGACGGCGATGACGATGCTGGATACCGCCGACGGCATCGACCGGGCGCTGGCCGTGCGTGCGGAAAGACAGGACAGACCGGTGATCATTGCCGACATCTGGGACAATCCCGGCGGCGGCGTTGCCGGCGACGGTACGGTCGTGCTGCGCGCCATGCTGGAACGTGGCCTGAACAATGTCGGTGTGGCGACGATCTGGGATCCGATCGCCGTGACCTTCTGTCAGGCGGCGGGCGAGGGAGCCGTCATCGATCTGCGCTTCGGCGGGAAGGCCGGGCCATTGGCCGGCGAGCCGATCGATGCCCGCGTCAAGGTGCTGAAGGCCGTCTCTGAGGGATGGCAGAGTTTCGGGCCGAGCCGGGTGACGCTCGGGCCGACAGCACTGGTCCGCATCGAAGGCACCGAGATCGACATCATCCTCAACACCAACCGCACCCAGACCTTCGAGCCGGACATCTTTTCAAACATCGGTGTCGATCCGCTTAGCAAGGATATCTTGCTGATCAAGTCGACCAACCATTTCTACGCCGGCTTCGAGCCGATCGCGGCGGAGATCATCTACGTCACGGCGCCGAGTTCGTATCCGAGCAATCCGGCGATGACGGATTACAGGAAGCTGACGCGGCCGGTGTGGCCGAGAGTGGCGGATCCGTGGAAGGCGTAGGGTTCTCCCTTCTCCCCTTGTGGGCCTGTTGCGTAATTCGCTGGTTGTGATTCTCTGAGAGGGAGCTCGGAGGAATCGCGATGGCGGTGAAGCAGACTGGACAGTTGAGCTTGGCGGAGGCTTTTCTGGGCCACAAGCTGACGGGGGGTTCTTCGCCACTCGACCGTCTGTCGGGTCTGGTGAAGTGGTACCGGTTCGAGAAGCTGCTTAATGCGCTGCGCGATGGTGGACCGGGTCGAGCTGCCTGGCCGCCGCTGGTGTTGTTCAAGGCACTGTTGCTGCAATCGCTCTACGGACTGTCGGATCGCGAGTTAGAGGAAGCGCTGGGCGATCGGCTGTCGTTCCGGCGCTTTGCTGGGCTGGGGCTGGACGATACAATCCCCGACCACACGGTGCTGTCGCGTTTTCGCAATCTGCTTGTCAGCGAAGGGCTGATGGAGAAGCTGTTTGGCGAACTGGACCGGCAGTTGGAGAAGGCCGGCGTGATCCTGAAGCGCGGTACGATGCTGGATGCCACGCTGATTGATGCGGTCTCGACGCCGCCGACACCCGAGCGGCCGTCGCAGGATACGGACGCCCGCGTCACAGCACGCAAGGGCAAGAGCGGCCTTACCTTCGGCTACAAGGCTCATGTCGGGGTGGATGAAGGCTCTGGCCTGATCCGCACGGTGATCACGACACCGGCCAACGTCAACGACACGGTCGTGGCTGATCACTTGATCTGCGGTGATGAGAAGACGGTATGGGCAGACGCAGCCTATGACACCCATGCCCGCCGTGCTCGGCTCAGGGCGGCCGGCAAGAAGGTGCGCATTGCACGGCGCCCCAACAAGCATCATGCGCTGCCGCCGCGGCTCAAGCACTACAATCGCCTGATCGCCAGACGGCGAGCAGCGGTGGAGACCACCTTCGCCACGCTCAAGAACCGCATGAAGCTGACCACGATCCGCTACATCGGGTTGGCCAAGGCTGCTGGTCAGGTGACAATGGCGGCCATCGCTTTCAACATGCGCCGATGGGCCGCCATCACGGGATAGGTGCGTCCACAATCCGGCCAGCCAAGGCCGAACCGCCACCTCAAACATCGAAACCAGACCTCAACCCCTAAGAACCAGCAATAGCCCGCTGATCCTGTTCCCCCGCCGTTCCTCCCAGTAACTGCGCAACAGGCCCCTTGTGGGAGAAGGTGGCCTCGCGAAGCGAGGTCGGATGAGGGGTGTTCCAGCTTGGCGCCATCGCTTGCAAAGCCACGACCGGGTTCCTCGCCAACGCCTCACTCCGCTGGAACACCCCTCATCCGCCTCGGCGCTGCGCGCCGATCCACCTTCCCCCACAAGGGGGAAGGAAGAAGGCGCTACACCAGCCCGCGCTTCACCATCATCGCTTCCGGCGACGGCATCTTGCCGCGAAACGCGGTGTAGAGCTCTTCCGGGTCCTTCGAGCCGCCGGCGGCGTAGATGTTCTTGCGCAGCCGTTCGGCCAGCGCCGGATTGAAGGGATCGCCGGTCTCTTCGAAGGCGGCGAAGGCATCGGCGTCGAGCACTTCCGACCACATGTAGGAATAGTAGCCGGCGGAATAGCCGTCGCCCGAGAAGACATGGCCGAAATGCGGGGTGCGGTGGCGCATGGCTATGGTGTCGGGCATGTCGAGCTTGTCGAGCGTTTCGGCTTCGAAACGAAGCGGCTCGGCAGGAGCATCGGGCCGAGCGTGATAGGCCATGTCCATCAAGGCGGAAGACGTGAATTCCACCGTGGCGAAACCGGCGCCGAAGGTGCGCGTGGCCAGCATCTTGTCGAGCAGCGCCTTCGGCATCGGCTTGCCGGTCTTGACGTGCAGCGCGTGCTTTTCAAGCACCGCCGGCACCGTCAGCCAGTGCTCGTAGAGCTGCGAGGGCAGTTCGACGAAATCGCGGCTGACGGAGGTGCCTGACACCGATGGCCAGGTGACATCGGTCAGCATGCCGTGCAGCGCATGGCCGAATTCGTGGAACAGCGTTTTTGCCTCGTCGACCGACAGCAGTGCCGGCTCGCCGGCCGGCGGCTTGGCGAAGTTCATGATGTTGTAGATCACCGGCTTCGAGCCGTGGCCAAGCTTATAACCGGACTTCAGCGCACTCATCCAGGCGCCGGAACGCTTTGAGGGCCGCGCGAAATAATCGGCGAGGAACAGGCCGCGCTCGCTGCCATCGGCATTTTTCACGACGAAGACGCGCGCGTCCGGGTGCCAGGCGACGATGCCCCGTTTCTCCTCGAAGGTGATACCGAAGAGCCTTGTCGCCACGTCGAAGCAGGCGTCGATGACGCGGTCGAGCTGCAGATAGGGCTTCAGCTCCGCCTCATCGAACGCGAATTTTTCCGCGCGCAGCTTCTCCTGGTAGAAACGCCAGTCCCAGGCGGCGAATTTCTCGTTGCTGCCGGCTTCCGCCGCCAGCCGCTCCAACTCCTTCTGGTCGGCTGCGGCCTTCTCCAGCGCCTTTTCCCAGACCGGATCGAGCAGATCGTGCACCGCCTTCGGCGTCTTGGCCATGGTGTCGTCGAGCTTCAGCGCGGCGAAGGAGGCGTAGCCGAGCAGTTTTGCTTTTCGGCCCGCAGCCGCAGCATGTTGCGCACCACTTCGGTGTTGTCGCTGGCGCCGCCATTCTGCCCGCGCATGGTGAAGGCGCGGAAGGCGATCTCGCGCAGGTCGCGGCGTTCCGAGAAGGTGGTGAACGGCTCGTAGATCGAGCGCGACAAAGTGACGGCATAGCGACCCTTCTGGCCGCGCATCTCAGCGGCTTCGGCCATCGAGCTCTTCACAAAGTCCGGCAGGCCGGCAAGGTCGGCTTCGTCGAGGAACAGCGCCCAGTCGCGTTCGTCGGCGAGCACGTTCTGGCCGAAGCTGGTGCCGAGCGATGACAGCTCTTCGCTGATCTTCGCCAGCCGCTTCTTGCCTTCGGCATCGAGCTTGGCACCGGAACGGACGAAACCCTTCCAGGTCTTTTCCAACACCCGCAAGGTCTCGGCGTCGAGACCAAGGCTTTCGCGACGCTGGTAGAGGTCGTCGATGCGGGCAAACAGTCTCTCGTTCATCGAGATCGCCGAGAAGTGCCTCGACATCTTTGGCGAGATGTCGCGCTCCAGCGCCTGGATGGTGTCGTTGGTGTAGGCGCCGGCCCGACACCAGAAGATCGACGAGACATGATCGAGCGCTTCGCCGCCGAGTTCCAGCGCGGCAAGCGTGTTCTCGATGGTCGGCGCATCCGTGTTGCCGGTGATCGCCTCGATTTCCGCCTCATGCGCTTTCAGCGCCGCGTCGAAGACCGGGGAAAAATCGTCGTCGCCGATATGGGCAAAGTCGGGCAGGCCGAGCGGCCCTTGCCACGTGGTCAACGGATGGGCGGCAAGGTCGACGGCTTTCGTGGAGGGCATGGAGGGTCTTTCGCTAGGCATCAAGGAGGGAGGGTGTCACCGATGTAGGGCGCGGTCCGCCGGCCCGCAATATGGCAGTTGGCCGATCCGGCTCAATAGGCTTCGCAGTTTTCGGCGATGGCTGCCTGCGAGCTGGCGGTGATGCGGTTGTCGGCCACCGCGAAGGTTTCCTGCATCAGCATGTCATTGTCAGGGAAGTCGTAGCAGGCGATCACCGTGGTGACGCCGCCCTCGCTCTTCTCGATCCGGTGGCGGATCGCGGCGCCCGCAACCGCGCCTTTCCATTCATCGAGCGAGGCGATGAATTCCTGCTTGCTCTGGACGACGCCGAGGTCGTCGAGCTTGATGCGGACGTCGTCGGCAAGCAGGTCGGTGAGTTCGGTGCGGTCGGCGACCAGCAGCGCCGAGTACCAGCGGCTGATGATGGCACCGTCATCGGCGCGGGCGGCAACGATCGCTATCAGCAGCGCGACGGCGGTGAAGACGACCGAACGGACGTTCCCCACCTGGCGCGCCTTACCGTTCATTCCAGCACCGGCCGCTCGAAATCGCCGGTCTCCTTGTTCATCACCCAGAGTTCGCCGGTCGAAATGTCGAACCAGGCGCCGTGCAGCGACAGCCGCCCCTTGCCCTCGAGGATGGAGACGCAAGGGAAGGTCCTGAGGTTGGCGATGGAATAGCGGATCGAGATGCGCTCGAGGGCCGTCTGGCGCTCCGTTGCCGTCATGAAGGTGCTGGAAGAGACCGTTTCAGCTGCCGGCGCGATCAGGCTCATCCATTTGCCGATGAAGTCGCCGGGAGACAGCGGCGCGGCATTGGGGTCGAGCGCGGCGCGGATGCCGCCGCAACGGCCATGGCCCATGACGACGATGTTCTTGACCTTCAGGCTCTGCACCGCAAATTCGAGCGCCGCCGAGGTCGAATGGAACTCGCCATCCGGCTCGTAGGGCGGCACCAGATTGCCGACATTGCGCAGCACGAAGAGTTCGCCTGGCCCGGCATCGAAGATCGCTTCGGGGGCCGAGCGGGAGTCGCAACAAGCGACGATCATCGTCTCCGGGGCCTGCCCCTCGCGGGCGAGTTCGCGATAGCGGCCGCTCTCGGTGAGGTAGCGGCCATTCATGAAATTGCGGTAGCCGGCGAGGAGGTGATCGGGAAGATGAGGCATGGGCGGCTAAGGCCTTTCCGGGGTTGGAGGCGGCAGCTCTTTGCGGTCGAGAAGGCTCTAACGGTAAAAGCCTGTCGCGAGCAATGCAGAATTGTGGGGGCTGGCTATAAATGCCATGCGCATAAGCGGGACGTCCGCCGATACTGTCATGCCCAGATGGCGACCGGTATGCCAAAACCGTCAGTGAGCGGCGGGTCCGGAAACGACCTGGCCTTGCCGCTGGCGATGCGGCCGGCGATCAGCATCATGACGGCCGCATCGAGTAAATCATCCGCGGCGGCACCGCGCGGCGGTGGCTGGTCGAGGAAGCCCATGTCATAGCCGTGCCGGCACAGCAGCGCCTTGCGCTCCGCCATGCCGGCCGGATCGACGGCGCCCTTTATCTTCTTCGGCAACTGCATGGCCCGGTCGGCATTCAGGCGGTAGAAGGCGACTTCCGGATGCGATTCGAAGATTCGGCCGCGCAGGTCGGGCCGAGCGATCAGCAAGGTGTCGATCTCGCGGATTTTCGAGAAGATACCGAAGGCCTGGATGGAAACGCCGCGCGGCGGGTCGGATGTCGCCCTGGCCACCTCGCTTGCCCTGCGATGCGCGGCGTACCAGGCTTCGACGGTGGTGAAATCGCTCGTGTCGGCATAGAGCGCGGCGCGGGACGGGATCGAGAAAACGCTGGATTGGCGTGCCCCGAGCAGCGGCCTGACCAGCGCCTCCGGTCCACGCCCGCCTTTGCTGGAAAATTCGGCAAGCCAATCGGCATGTCGACGGCGACGATCGCATCGTCGGGGCAGGCCGCAAGCAGCGCCGCGAAACTGGCGAAAACCTCGACGGAGGGCGTTGAGCCGGGTCCGCGCCGCACGGCGATCCAGCCGGCCTTGCAGCCGTCGGCGCCGACAAGCGCGACCTCAGAGATCACGCCCGGCGGTCCCGCCCCGGATGCGTGAGGTGGCGCAGCTGCACCATGGCCATCGGGTGCGACAGGCTCTGTGCGTCGGTTTCGAGCTGCAGCTCGTCGCCGCCGCGTTTTGCCGTGCGCGCCAGGATCTCGTAGACCGCCGCCGTGGTCGACTGCAGCGCCTTGATCGGCGGCTGGCCGGAGAGGATGCGGGCGAGGTAGACGGCAGCCGTCAGGTCGCCCAGGCCGTTCGGCGGCTTGTCGATCAGCCGGTGCTCGGCGAGCAGCGCCTGGGTGCCGTCGAGCAGCAGATTGCCTGTGCCGCCAATCATCATCGACTGCGCCGAGGTGACCAGCATCGTCGACGGTCCGGCATGGAGTGCGGCCGAGATCACCGATTTGAGGTCGGGCAAGGGAACACCGGCCATCCATTCCAGTTCGTAGCGGTTGGGCGTGGCAATGTCGGCGATCGGCATCAGCAGGTCGCGCATGGCGGCGGCGGTGGGCTCGGGCACGTAGAGACCGCCGGAATCACCCATCACCGGATCGCAGATATAGACGGCATCAGGCGTCCTGGCCTTGACCGCCGCGACCAGCGAGGCGACGGCCTCAGCCTGGCCGGCCTCGCCGAGATAGCCTGACAGCACGGCGCCGACCTCGCCCAGCCATGACGCCCGCTCCAAATCGGCCATCAGCGCCTTGAACTGGTCGAGCGGCGGCACGATGCGCGTCGCCCGACCATGGCCGGGATGCCAGGGCAGGATGACCGTTGGCACCGCCCAGACCGGAAAGCCCAGCGTCTCCAGTGCGAAGACAGCGGCGCGATTGCCGACCGAGCCACGCGCGACATGGCTGGAAATGACGATGACCGCACGCGGCGCGTCGGGTTTTTCGGCGCTCATTGTTTTTGATTCCTAGCTGCCCCGGGTGAGGAAAAGCACGAGCCAGACCATCAGGCCCAGCGCCAGAAGCAGGCCGAGTATCCTGCCAATGCGCGTGCCCCAGACTTCGATCGGGTCGGTACGGTCGGCGTCGGCCGCGCCAACATGGTCGCGCATGCCTTTCGTCGTCCGCGCCACGAAGGAGGTGCCGGCCGGATCGGTCTCCTGCGCGACGCGCTCGAGGATACGGCGCGATTCCCTGTCGCTGTCCTGGCGTTCCGCCATGATGATGTCCCGTTTTGACCAGACCTTATCGCGTTCGCGCGGCCAATCACAGGGCCTTGCGAGGCGCGGGGCGATCCGGGTCGGCAGTTGCCGCCCGTGGCCGTTTTCTTGCGCGCTCATTGTGGTAATGCTTCGCATGCAACTTCTACCGAGGGACCCCATCATGCTTGCCCAGCGCCTTGCTCGACCATCGACATTCCGCACGCTGCCCGCCTTCCTGATGATGGCAATCGTGCTGCCGCTGCTCGCCGGCTGCGGCTACAACACGATCCCGACAGCGGAGGAAAACGCCAAGGCGGCATGGAGCGAGGTGTTGAACCAGTACCAGCGCCGCGCCGACCTCATCCCCAATCTGGTCGAAACGGTTAAAGGCTACGCCTCGCATGAAAAGGACACGCTCGACGCGGTCGTCGAGGCGCGCGCCAAGGCGACGCAGATCACGGTGACGCCGGAAACGCTGAAGGATCCCGAAGCCCTCAAGAGGTTCCAGGATGCCCAGGCCGGGCTGACCAGCGCGCTGTCGCGGCTGATCGCGGTGTCGGAGGCCTATCCCGACCTCAAGGCCAACCAGAACTTTCTCGCGCTGCAAGCCCAGCTCGAGGGCACCGAGAACCGCATCGCGGTGGCACGGCGCGACTACATCCAGGCGGTCAGGGACTACAACCTCACTCTGAAGACGTTCCCGTCAGTGCTGTGGGCGACCTTCTGGTTCCGCAGCAACGAGCCCTTCGCCAATTTCACCGTCGACGAAGACAAGATGCAGCCGCCGAAGGTCGATTTCGGCACGAAGCAGGGCGGGTGATAGCCGGAGCCAACCGTCGTGATCTTGCGGGCCGATGAGGGACGGCGTCTGGGTCGCCTTGTCGCCGTTGTGCTGTTCGTCCTGGCGCTTCCGTTCGCGGCCCTCGCCGCGGACCTGCCGGCGCTCACCGGCCGCGTCGTCGACAATGCCGGCATCATCGATGCTGGCACCAAGGCGGCGCTGACGCAAAAACTTGCCGCCTTCGAGACCAAGGGCTCCGACCAGATCGTCGTCGCCACCATCCCCAGCCTCGGCGGCGAGGAGATCGAGCCCTACGCCAACCGGCTGTTCCGCTTCTGGAAACTCGGCCAGGCCAAGGAGAACAACGGCGTCCTGCTGCTGGTCGCGCCGAACGACCGCAAGATGCGCATCGAGGTCGGCTATGGGCTGGAAGGCACGCTGACCGATTTGCACACCAAGCTGATCATCGAGAACGACATGGTGCCGGCGTTCCGCGCCGGCGATTTTTCCGGCGGCATCTCCAAGGCCGTCGACGACATGATCATGGTGCTGGAAGGCAATCCGGAAGAGCTGGTGGCGCGCGGCGAACGCAACCAGCAGCCACCCATCAACACCGACAATTTGTTCTTCGCGGTGTTCATCGGCATCTGGGCGATCATCTTCTTCGGCAGCATCGCGGCCTCCATCCTGCCGCCGATCTTCGGCCAGAAGCTCGGACCCGGCCGCTATCGCTGGCTCGGCATGACCTTCGAGCCTGGCCGGCGCTCCTCATCCGGTGGCTGGTCCTCGGGCAGTTCCAGCGGTGGCTGGTCTTCAGGTGGCAGCGGTGGTGGCTTTTCCGGCGGTGGCGGTTCGTCCGGTGGCGGTGGCTCCTCGGGAAGCTGGTAAGGGCATGACGACACGCATCATCAGTCTGTTGAGACCTGGCTATCTTAAGCGGGCGATCCATGCGCTCCTGGCTACGCTGGCGCTGCTTTTGTCCTGCTTCGCGGTTTTCGCCGCCGAGTTGCCGGCGCTGACCGGCCGCGTCGTCGACAATGCCGGCATCATCGATTCCGGCACCAAGGCGACGGTGACGCAGAAGCTTGCCGACTTCGAGAAAAGGGCTCCGACCAGATCGTTGTGGCGACCATTCCCAGCCTCGACGGCGAGGAGATCGAACCCTACGCCAACCGGTTGTTCCGCTTCTGGAAGCTCGGCCAGGCGGGTGAGAACAACGGCGTGCTGCTGCTGGTGGCGAAGAATGACCACAAGATGCGCATCGAGGTCGGCTATGGGCTGGAAGGCACGCTGACCGACCTGCACACCAAGTTGATCATCGAGAACGACATGGTGCCGGCCTTCCGCGCCGGCAATTTCTCCGGCGGCATCTCGAAGGCTGTCGACGACATGGTCATGGTGCTCGAAGGCAATCCCGAGGAGCTGGAAGCGCGCGGCAAGCGCAATCCCGCCGACAGCAGCACCCCCATGGACCCGATCGTTACGATTTTCCTGATCCTGTGGGCGACGATGTTCTTCGGTGGTCTGGCGATGGCGTTCCTGCCGCCGATGTTCGGCACAAAATTGTCGCCGGGCGTATACAAATGGCTGGGCATGACGTTTCGTTACGGCCGGGGGCCGAGCGGATCGTCGTCGGGCTCCAGCAGCTGGACATCGGGTTCGTCAAGCAGCGGCTGGTCGTCGGGAAGCTCCGGCAGCAGCTGGTCGTCCGGGTCGAGCAGCAGCGGCGGCGGGTTTTCGGGCGGCGGCGGCTCGTCCGGCGGTGGCGGTTCTTCAGGAAGCTGGTGAGACAATGGCAACACGACCGATCAGTCCCGAAGATCACGAACGCATCGCCGACGCGATCCGCGCCGCAGAAACCAAAACCGATGGCGAGATCTACTGCGTCGTCGCGCATGCCAGCGACGGCTATTTCGCGCCCGCCGCCTTGATGGCGACGCTAGGCATGCTGATCGTCAGCCTCGCCGTCGCCTATGGGCTGGAGGCGTGGTGGCTCACCATCCGGCTGCCGCATTTCGTCATCGCGCAATTGTTGGCGCTGGCCTGCGTGATGGCCCTGTTGTGGGCGATCCCCGGCCTGCGCATCCATATGGTGCCACGGCGGCTGCGCTATCAGGCGGCGCACGCCAATGCGATCAAGCAGTTCCTCGCCCGCAACGTCCACCGCACCACGGCGCGCACCGGCGTGCTGGTCTTCGTCTCGATCGCCGAGCGCTATGCCGAGGTGGTCGCTGATTCGGGTATCGACGCCAAGGTCGGCCAGCATGTCTGGGACGGCGTGGTGCGTGACCTGACGGCGCATGCCGGCGACGACCGGCTTGCCGACGGTTTCGTCAAGGCGATCGAGCAGGTGGGCGCGGTGCTGGCCGAGCATTTCCCGGTCACCTCGGGCGATACCAATGAGCTAGACGACCATCTGGTCGAAATCTGAAAAGCCCGCCTGCAAACGCTACTCAGCCGGACGCCTGACGCGGCTTTCTGCGCTTCCGATGCTCACGGACCCAAAAGTCCGCTGCGCTTCGGTTCTCGAAAGCCACGCCATCCGTCTCGGCTGAGCGCGTTTTCAGACGGGCTTTGCGTCATGTTAGCAATGTCAGGATCGGCTGTGAGAAAGCGTTTGGCGGGCCACGCGGACTCTTGCAATCGGGCGATGCGGGTTTATGGTTAACAAATCATGAATACGCTGACGATCGACATCCGGAAAGCCGACCCGCGCGATGCAGGCGCCATTGCCGAAGTGCATCTGGAAGCCTGGCGCGGCGCCTATTCCGGCATCATTCCCCACCGCACGCTAACGTCGATGATCAATCGTCGCGGCGCCGACTGGTGGGCGAATGCGATTCGCCGCGCCGCCACCGTGCTGGTGGTCGAAATCGGCGGCACGATTGCCGGCTATGCGACGATCGGCAAGAACCGGGCCCGGGAGCTCAAGCAGCAAGGCGAGATCTACGAATTGTACCTGCGCCCGGAATATCAGGGCATCGGTCTCGGCCGGCGGCTGTTTTCGGCAGCCAGGGCGCGTCTGGCCGACCATGGCCTGAAAGGCATGGTGGTCTGGGCGCTGGAAGACAACCAGAACGCACTGGCCTTCTATGCCGGCGCCGGCGGCCGCGATGTCGCCGAAGGTGTCGAGATCTTCGAACAAAAAGCGCTGAAGAAGGTCGCCTTCGTCTGGGAATGACAGCCCGGGGATGATCGCGAACCGCAAGGTCGGTACGCGGTGCGTGTCCCAGTGAAATCACGACGCTGAAACATCTTGTGCCGATGATTGAACGCATCGGATCGTATCGCGTCTCGCCTGACGTCCGGGAATACGATTCGCCGCATTGCGCCATTCTGCGCCGCCCGCTATCTCCTCCCCATCGAGAGAGGGACAAAGCCATGCGCATTGAAGCCATAGCCATCGGAAAGAATCCGCCTGAGGACATCAACGTCATCATCGAGGTGCCGATCGGCGGCGAGCCGATCAAATACGAGATGGACAAGGAGGCCGGCACACTGTTCGTCGACCGCTTCCTGCACACCTCGATGCGCTACCCCGGCAATTACGGCTTCGTGCCGCACACGCTGTCGGGCGACGGCGATCCGATCGACGTGCTGGTCTGCAACACGCGTGCCCTGGTGCCGGGCTGCGTCATCAATGTCAGGCCAATCGGCGTGCTGGTGATGGAAGACAATGCCGGCCAGGACGAGAAGGTCATCGCCGTGCCGTCGCCGAAGCTGACGCTGCGCTACGAGAACGTCACCGAATACACGCATCTGCCCGAAATCACGCGCCAGCAGGTGCAGCACTTCTTCGAGCACTACAAGGATCTCGAACCCGGCAAATGGGTCAAGATCGAAGGCTGGCACGATTCCAAATATGCCAAGAAGATGATCGTTGACGCGATCGAACGGGCGAAGAAGAGCAAGTAGCGGTCAGTTATCGACGCGGCCAAAGGGCGGCACGTTGCCGATGACGGTGTGCCTGTCCTTACCGCAGGCGAAGGTTCGCGCCTTCTCGTCGGCGAGTTTTCGCGCCTGATCGTTGGCTTGCGGGTTGCCGGTAGCCAGCACGAGGCCGACCGTGCAGCTTTCTCGCGCGTCCATCTGGCCGACCTTGGCAACGAGCAGCACGTCGGTCGATTTGTTCTCGTCGTCGCCATTGCTGATCGTGCGGCGGTGGATGACCGCGAAGGGCACGGCCTTGTCGCCATTGGTTTCAATGCGCCATTCGACCTTGGCTCCGGACGAATTGAAGCCTGAAAAACTCTCCCAGACGGACGTCATGTCGCCGCCGGGCGGAAAACCGTAGAACAGCGATTCACGGGCGTCGTCATAGGTGATCAGCACGGGATAGCCGCGATAGCCCGAGCAGGCGAGATCGGCCCAGTCGCCATCGCCTTCTCCGGCCTGTGCGTAGGTCACGCAATCCTTCTTCGAGTCGAGGTCGGTGTAGGCGCTTGAAATGTCGCCGGCGTGAGCTGCCTGGCAGAGACCGGCAATCGCAAGCGGGATCAGAACGGCACGCATGGCGGACACCTCCGGTTCGGCCGGAGGAGCGTACCGCCAATCGCTATTTCTTCAAGCTCGCTTCGATCAGCAGATCGGCGTTGCGGGCGACCGACTGCGCCGGACCGCCGAGGCCGAACAACTGGCCGCTGATATAGGCGCCCTCGATCAGGAGCAGCAGCCCGTCGCCCAGCGTGTCGGCGTCTTGTGCGCCCATTGCGGCGGCCATGGCGCGCAAGCGCCGGCGCAGTTCCTGCTTGTTGTTCTCGCTGACGACGCGCGCCGGATGGCCATGCTCGGGATATTCCACCGCCGCATTGGTCATGCCGCAGCCGCGATAGTCGGGTTTTTGCGTGCGCTTGCCGACCCGGGTCAGGAAGGCGCCGATCTGCGCACGCGGATCGCCGGGATGGGCAGCCACGGCCTCATCGAAACGCTCCCAATATTCACGGTCGTATTGCCGGAGGTAGGAAGCGGCCAATTCGTCCTTGGAGGGAAAGCTGCGGTAGAGGCTGGGTTTGGTGACGCCGGCGCGTTTGACGATCTCGTCGACGCCGATTGCCCTGATACCGCGCCGGTAGAACAGGTCATACGCTACGTCGAGGATCTTCTTGGCCGCCTTCGGCGGCGTCGATGCATGATCGTCGCTGATGGTCAGTTCAATATTTTTGTCAGTTGGCATCATGGAACTCGATTGACAGTGTTACCGATCGGTACGTATACAGGCTCCCATCTTGCAACGTACCGGTCTGTAACATGATAGCTCAGTCCCGTCCCTTTGGCCAGCGCTACGCTTTCGTCGTGGTCGGCGTCATCTTTCTCTGCCTGCTGGTCGCGGCGGGGCTTCGCTCCGCACCCTCGGTCATGATGTTGCCGCTGGAAAACAGTTTTGGCTGGCGGCGCGACGTCATCTCGCTGGCCGCCGGCGTCGGCATCCTGCTTTATGGTCTGACCGGTCCGTTCGCCGCCGCGCTGATGGAGCGGATCGGGCTGCGCCGCACGCTGATCGCATCGCTGGTCGTGATGTCGGGCTCGACCGCTCTCAGCCTGCTGATGACCAAGCCCTGGCATCTCTTCATCACCTGGGGTGTCTTCTCCGGCATTGGCTCGGGGGCTGTCGCCAGCGTTCTCGGCGCCACCATCGTCAATCGCTGGTTCAAGACCAATCGCGGTCTCGTCATGGGTCTGATGTCGGCCTCCAGCGCGTCGGGCATGCTGGTGTTCCTGCCGCTGATCGCCGCGTTGGCGCAATCGGGTGGCTGGCAGCCGGTTGCCGTTGCGGTCGCGGTCGCCACCGCGGCTATGATACCGCTGGTCTGGCTGCTGGTGCCGGAGCGGCCGGCCTCGATCGGCATGGTCCGTTATGGCGCCGAGGCCGATGACGTGCCGCCGACATCGCCGGCCTCGCAAGGCAATTTCCTGGCGCACACGCTCAACACGCTGCGCCGCGCCGCCGGCACCAGGGTGTTCTGGTACCTGTTCGCCACCTTCTTCGTCTGTGGTTTCACCACCAACGGTCTGGTCGGCACCCATTTGATCGCCTTCTGCGGCGACATGGGCATCGGCGAGGTGCAGGCCGCCGGTCTGCTGTCGATGATGGGCATTTTCGACCTGATCGGCACGACGCTGTCGGGCTGGCTCACCGACCGTTTCGATCCGCGCAAGCTGCTCGGCGTCTACTACGCCATTCGCGGCCTGTCGCTGATCTACCTGCCCTATTCCGGCTTCTCGGCAACCAGCCTGATCATCTTCGCCGTGCTCTACGGCCTCGACTGGATCGCCACCGTGCCGCCGACGCTGCGGCTCGCCAATGAAGCCTTCGGCGACCGCAGCGGCCCGATCGTGTTCGGCTGGATCGTCGCCGGCCATCAGGTGGGGGCTGCCACCGCGGCAGCCTTCGGCGGCACGATGCGCGAACTGCAGGGCAATTACGAGTTGGCCTTCCTGATCGCCGGCATGACGGCGATCGCGGCGGCCTGTATCTCGCTGCTGATCAACACCAGCCGGCCGGCCTTCGACCCGGAACCACAGCCGGCTTGAGGCTGCTCTTTCCCTTCTCCCCTTGTGGGAGAAGGTGTCGCCGAAGGCGACGGAGAGGGGTGCTCCAGGGAATACCAACGCCTCACTCCGCTGGAACACCCCTCATCCGACTCGGCGCTGCGCGCCGATCCACCTTCTCCCACAAGGGGAGAAGGGAGGAGGCTAGCCACCTGTCCACTGTTATAAAAACTTCATAGTTCCGAGATGCGGCTGAAACATTGAGGCCGGACCTTGATGGCGACGTTCAAAGCCATCCAGGAGACAGCCATGAACAAGCTTTCCATGACCCGCCGCGCCTTCGTCACCTCCGCAAGTGCTGCCGGTCTGCTTGGCGCCTCGGGTCTCGCGCTGCCCTACTATTCCCGCGCCAGCCAGCGTCCGGCCTTCACCCATGGCGTCCAGTCCGGCGATGTCGATGCCGCCAGCGGCATGGTGTGGACGCGCACGGATCGACCGGCGCGCGTCATGTTCGAAGTCTCGTCGACGGAAAGCTTTGCCAATGCGACGCGTCTGGCGCCGCTCGATACCTCGCCCGCCAGCGACTACACGGTGAAGCGGCTGCTCACCGATCTCGCCTCCGACCAGGACATCTTCTACCGCATGGTCGCCGCCGATCTCTCCGACATCAATGCCGTCTCAGAGCCGATCGTCGGCCGTTTCCGCACCGCGCCGTCGTCGAAGCGCGATGTCAAGTTCGCCTGGTCGGGCGATACTGCCGGCCAGGGCTGGGGTATCGACGAGACCGGCATGAAAACCTACGCCACCATCGCCAAGCACACGCCGGACTTCTTCCTGCATTCGGGCGACACCATCTATGCCGACGGCGCCATGAAGGACGAGGTCGACCTGCCCGGCGGCGGCAAGTGGAAGAACGTCGTGCTCATCGACGGCAAACGCAAGGTTGCCGAGACGCTGGACGAATACCGCGACCAGTGGAAGTACAACATGATGGACAAGAACGTGCTGGAACTCAGCGCCATCTGCCCGACCTTCTACCAGTGGGACGACCACGAGGTGCTCAACAACTGGTCGGACTCGAAGGACCTTAGCAAGGACGACCGCTACAAGGAAAAATCCATCCACGTGCTGGCGGCGCGGGCGGCGCGCGCCTTCCACGAGATGACCACCATCCGTTACGAGCCGGCGGAACCGGGCCGGGTCTACCGCAAGATCTCGCATGGGCCGCTGCTCGACGTCTTCTTCCTCGACATGCGCTCCTATCGCGGCCCGAACGGCGCGAACCTGCAGGAAACCCTCACACCGCAGTCGCGCATGATCGGCGAGGAGCAGTCGAAGTGGCTGAAGCGGGAACTGGCCAACTCCAAGGCGACCTGGAAGATCATCGCCGCCGACATGCCACTCAGCCTCGTGGTCTGGGACGACGCGGCGAAGAAGGTCGGCTTCGAAGCCGTCAGCAACAACGACAACGGCAAGCCGAAGGGCCGCGAGATGGAATTCGCCGACGTGCTGCGCTTCATCAAGACTGTCGGCGTCACCAACACGGTGTGGCTCACCGCCGACGTGCACTATACGGCCGCGCACTACTACAACCCAGACAAGGCGCAGTTCCAGGATTTCAATCCCTTCTGGGAATTCGTCTCCGGCCCGATCCACGCCGGCACCTTCGGCCCCAACGATCTCGACATGACCTTCGGTCCGGAGCTGAAATTCATCAAGGCGCCGACCGCCGAGCAGGGCCAGAACCTGCCGCCGTCGGCCGGCCTGCAGTTCTTCGGCCTTGTCGATATCTCAGGCGCGACCGAGCAACTCACAGTGCGGCTGATGGATCGCGACGACAACGAACTCTACAAGGTCACACTCGATCCGGTACGATCGGCGTAAGCGCCCGCAATCATCAGTCCGGGTAGCAGACCATCGGAATGTTTGGCCACACGGCACTGTCGCAGTTGGCGCTGGCTTGTCTCTGCTTGAAGGCGGTGCTGACCGGTCCCGTCACCATCGGGTCAACGCCATCAGGCGCATCGGCAAAGGCCTGCTCCGCGGTCTGGGTGTCGGACTGCGCAACGGCGCGCGCGCCCTTCTGCGTCGCGGCAGCCGACTGCGCGGCGTTGGCCGCCAGCAGCAAGGCAAAGGCCACCGAAGCGATGAGTGGCCAAAATCGGTTGAGTTTATCGGTCATGATGGTCGAACTGCTCGGGCCCTGAATGGTTCCCGCCTTGGTTAACAAAATCATCTCACACGCAGATGCTTAAGATTTGATGAGTATTTGGTGTCGCGCGTCCCCTTTCGCAACTGCGAAAAACCCTGTATGAGCCGCGCAACCGAAAGAGGCAGCGCCTTTGGCCTGCTGCCTGCAACGCTTCCGAGACCCAGAACATGAAACTCCGTAATATCGCGATCATCGCGCACGTCGACCATGGAAAGACCACCCTTGTCGACCAGCTTTTGAAGCAGTCCGGCTCCTTCCGCGACAATCAGCGCGTCGCCGAGCGCGCCATGGATTCCAACGACCTCGAAAAGGAACGCGGCATCACCATCCTGGCCAAGGCGACCTCGGTCGACTGGAAGGATACCCGCATCAACATCGTCGACACGCCCGGCCACGCCGATTTCGGCGGCGAGGTCGAGCGCATCCTGTCGATGGTGGATTCGGCCATCGTGCTGGTGGATGCCGCCGAGGGCCCGATGCCGCAGACCAAATTCGTCGTCGGCAAGGCGCTCAAGGTCGGCCTGAAGCCGATCGTCGTCATCAACAAGATCGACCGCCCGGACGCCCGTCATGTCGAAGTGGTCAACGAGGTGTTCGACCTGTTCGCCGCGCTCGACGCCACCGACGAGCAGCTCGACTTCCCGATCCTCTACGGTTCGGGCCGTGACGGCTGGGTTTCGGAAAATCCGGAAGGCCCGAAGGACCAGCAGCTGGCGCCGCTGTTCGATCTCGTCATCAAGCATGTGCCGGCGCCGACCGTCCATCCCGGCCCGTTCCGCATGATCGGCACCATCCTGGAAGCCAACCCCTTCCTCGGCCGCATCATCACCGGCCGTATCGAGAGCGGCACGCTGAAGGCCAACCAGGCGGTCAAGGTGCTGCACCATGACGGCACCCAGATCGAAACCGGCCGCATCTCGAAGATCCTGGCTTTCCGTGGCCTCGAGCGCCAGCCGATCGAGGAAGCCCAGGCGGGCGACATCGTCGCCATCGCCGGCCTGTCGAAGGGTACCGTCGCCGACACGTTCTGCGATCTGGCGGTGACCGAGGCGCTGCATGCGCAGCCGATCGATCCGCCGACCGTGACCATGTCCTTCCTCGTCAACGACTCACCGCTCGCCGGCACCGAAGGCGACAAGGTGACCAGCCGCGTCATACGCGACCGCCTGCTGCGCGAGGCCGAAGGCAATGTCGCGCTGAAGATCGAGGAATCGCCGGACAAGGATTCGTTCTTCGTCTCCGGCCGTGGCGAATTGCAGCTCGCCGTGCTGATCGAGACGATGCGCCGCGAAGGTTTTGAAATCGCCGTGTCGCGTCCACGCGTCGTCATGCAGAAGGGCGAGAACGGCGAATTGCTGGAGCCGGTCGAGGAAGTCGTCATCGACGTCGACGAGGAGCATGCCGGCGTCGTCGTGCAGAAGATGTCGGAGCGCAAGGCCGAGATGGTCGAACTGCGCCCCTCCGGCGGCAATCGCCAGCGCATCGTCTTCCATGCGCCGACGCGCGGCCTGATCGGCTACCAGTCGGAACTTCTGACCGACACGCGCGGCACCGCCGTGATGAACCGGTTGTTCCATGCCTATGAGCCCTACAAGGGCGAACTGCCCGGCCGCACCAACGGCGTGCTGATTTCCAACGAGCAGGGCGAATCGGTCGCCTACGCCATGTGGAACCTCGAAGATCGCGGCCCGATGGTCATCGATCCGGGCGTCAAGGTCTATCAGGGCATGATCATCGGCATCCACTCCAGGGACAACGACCTCGAAGTGAACGTGCTGAAGGGCAAGAAGCTGACCAACATCCGCGCTGCCGGAAAGGACGAGGCGGTCAAGCTCACCCCGCCGATCCGCATGACGCTGGAGCGCGCCCTGGCCTGGATCCAGGACGACGAGCTGGTCGAGGTGACGCCGAAGACCATCCGGCTGCGCAAGCTCTATCTCGATCCGAACGAGCGCAAGCGTTTCGAGAAGTCGGCCAAGGCGGTCGGCGCGGCGTAATTTTTTCTTCTGACGATTTCTGAAAGGGCGGAGCATCAAGTGCTCCGCCCTCTTTCGTTCATCCGCCGGCCGCGCGGATGATGGCTTGGTGATCCGGTTCGCCGGCCAGATCGATGCGGACCGTCATTCCCTGACGGGCCGGCTTGCGCAAGGCTTTGACGCCGTCCGGATCGACGGCCAGCCGGCGCCGTTCCTCCAGCATCTGAAGCCGCGAGCGCGAGATGCCGAGTTCATTGGCAAGCAAGCGGTCGAGCCGGAGCGATGTCGGCATTTCCATCCCAAGCAGGAGTTCCAGGGCCGCTGCGTTGTCCCTGGCGCCGCCAAGCAATCGCTTGTGCACGGCGACATCGGGAAACTCCTCGACACGCCCCACCTGGCTGCGCAGGGCGACGGTGTCGAAGGCATGGCGCCGCGCCAGCCCCGGATCGTTGCTTTCGAGCGCCTGCAGCAGCGCCGGCTCGATGTCACGGCGGTTGCAGCGTTCGAAAATGCCGAAATTCCAGGAATTGTCGCAATCGACGCAGCGGTAGATCAGCCAGACGTCGATGCGCTTGCCGTTGGCGTTGACGCGGAATTTTCCGCTGCAGCGATAGGCCTTCACGCCGCCGCAGCGATTGCAGTTGATGAGCGGTTGAGGTGCGATTTGGGGCGCGATCGCCCAGTGGATGCACAGAGTAGAAGACATGCCGGTAAGCCCTTCCCGTCGGGAAGTTCATCAGGTCGGCACGATCGAGATGCCCATGCGGGCGCGGCGTGGCGGTAGGCTGCGGAGATGGTGAAGTCAGATGTCGCTGGCGGGAAGCGCGCGACAGCGGTTCAGCAGTGCCAAACCGGTCTCGAACCGCCGCCCAGAGGAACACATGAAAATGAAACAGGCACCGCGAATACGGCGCCATGCAGTGTCGGGGGAGTTGACGAGACCGGCGGTTACTGAGGCAAAGTGAAGCTCGAAATTGTTTCGCGGCGGGTCTTCTAGCCGCAGCCAATGAGGACTGCAAGGGTGCCAGTGGCTTCAAACGAATGACGGCTTCCAACGTGTCTGGAGACGGGGAGGCGTGACTGGCGGCGACGCCGGCGATCGGTGCTGGTGACATGTCCAGCGCGAAATTACCGTCGGCTCCAGACACTTGCGATCACCCTTCTGATGACGCTGGTGCCCAAGGGGGGTATGCTCTCTATGTCTTCAATGGTCCGCAAGACCGAATAGTGGTCGATCTTTTCGGAGTAACGTCCTGGTTCGATTCCAGAACCGTAGAATACAGTAAATATATGATTCTCTGTATGGTAGTCGTCTTCATCGAAAGTTACTATCAAAAGGCTGTTGTTTTTCTTCGCCCAGGCGGCATAACCACCGAGGTGAGTTTTCAACCAGGTGTCAGCCGTCTCTATTGTGCCGTCATGCATGTCATTTTCGAGATTGGGGATCACGAAACTGACGGATGGCAGCTTCGCGTAGTCGCGAGGGAGGTGGGCAAGAGACTTCTCAAATCCCTTCGCGTCGGCAAACGATTCCCAGGGATTATGTTTTCGCGGCGATCCGGCTTCGACGTAGCCCGTAAATGTCTTGCCGTGAGCCCGAAGACGAGCGGCCAGGTTCGGCGCAGCAAAGCCGTGCATGCCGTCGTCATGGACGCCTTGTGTCAAGCCGCTGAACAGCGCGAAGTAATTGGGTTGGCTGGGGTGAGCAACCCCGTAGGATCGATCGAACAGCGCGCCGCCTTTTGCCAACCTATTCAGATAGGGAGCCGCTCGTCCCGCCAGGGAAATCTGCTCAAAGGTGTGGTTCTCCATGATCACGACAACGACGTGATCATATTTCGGCGGCTTCCTTGACGATGCTACGGCCTGGGGCGCTCCGCTCAGCGCCATGCTGGCTACTAGGACAGCCGGCATGGAGAATCGTCGAAACTCCGTGCGCCAACTTTGCACAACCACGAAAACTCCTCCTCCCGCCTGCTCGGCAAGATCAACCTGACTGCAAGTCAGGCATGGCAGTCAAGGGCATGGCCGAATGCGGAGCCGGTCTGGGATCTGCTGGCGCCGACGTTGCAAGCGGTGATGTCGATCGGATATCCTCCGCCCTTCAACCGCTTGGAAGGCAGTGCCATGCACCTCACCTCGCTCCTGATCTTCGCCGCCGCCTTGTTTGTTGCCGCCGGTTCGCCCGGCCCGTCGATCGCGGCCCTCGTCGCGCGCGTCATTTCGAAGGGCTTTCGCGATGTGTTTCCGTTCCTGCTCGCCATGTGGATCGGCGAGGGCATCTGGCTGTCGCTGGCGGTGTTCGGACTGGCCGTGGTGGCGCAGACTTTTCACTTTGCCTTTGTTGTCGTGAAATGGGTTGGTGTCGCCTATCTCGCTTACCTTGCCTGGAAGATGTGGACGGCGCCTGTCGATGCCAAAGAAGGCGAGATGCCGCGCGAGGATTCGGCGATAAAACTGTTCTTCGCCGGCATGGCTGTCACGCTCGGCAACCCCAAGATCATGATGTTCTACCTGGCACTGCTGCCGACCATCATCGACCTCGCTTCGGTCAGCATCGTCGGCTGGATCGAACTGACGGCGACCATGGCGGTGGTGCTGATCGCCATCGATCTCGCCTGGGTGCTCGCCGCCTCGCAGGCGCGCAAGCTCTTAAAAAGCAAGCGCGCCATGAAGATCGCCAACCGCGTCAGCGCCACGACCATGGCCGGTGCCGCGGCGGCGATCGCGGCACGGTCCTGAGGCGAGGCGTCAGCCCATCATATTGATGATCGGTGCGATCTCGACGTTGCAGTTTGGCATGGCCAGCATCGGGCAGCCCTTGGCCTTCTCGGCGGCATCGTTGATATCCCTGGCCTCGATGATGGAGTAGCCGCCGGTCGGGTTGCTGCCGCCGTTGTTTTCTATCTTGCCGCCAGGCAGGACAGTCTTCGACATGCCGACCGGATTGCCTGGGTCGACAACGGCCGAACCGAGCTTTCCAAACCAGCCTGTCCAGGCGTCGGTCATCGCCTTTTGCTCGGCTTCGCTCGTCGGCATCTTGCCGGAGCCATGATAAACGTAGAGAAATTTCGCCATGTTCTCCTCCCTTGATGAGCGGCATCGAACCGGCATGCGGTCATGCCGCCTGCCGATCATCGGACCAAACTGGCAAACAAGCAACGGGAATGCGTGGCCGCTAGATACGGCGTGATGGGCCATTGGATGCGATCCCTTATCGCGCCATCGCGTGGTATTCGTCGTTCGGCCGCATATCGATCGCCGCTGCCACCCGGTTTGACATGTTGAAGAAGGCGGCGGTGGAGGCGATGTCCCAGATGTCGCGGTCGCTGAAGCCTGCCGTGCGGAGCGCGGCCCGGTCGGCCTCGATAATCTTGGCCGGCTCTTCGGTCAGCTTGACGGCGAATTCGAGCATTGCTGTCTGTTTCGGGGACAGATCGGCGGCGCGGAAATTCATCACCATCATCTCGCCAAGCGCCGGGTCGCCGGACAGCTGGCGCACCGCGGCGCCATGCGCGGTCAGGCAGTAGTAGCAATGGTTGATCGAGGAGACGGCGACCGCGATCATCTCGCGCTCCAGCTTCGACAGATCTGACTCACCCAGCATCAGGTCGTTGTACATGTCGGTGAAGGCGCGCAGCTTCTTGTCGTCGAAGGCGTAGGCCTTGAGCACGTTGGGAACCAGGCCGAGCTTCTCCTCGCATTTGGCGAAATAGGTTTTCGTCGCCTCGCTCAACTCTCCCGGGGCCAGATCGAGTGCGGTGATTTTGCCGGTCATGGGTCGTTTCTCCTCTTTGGGCGGCGGCTTGCCGCCGAATTCGGATAATTCTTGGCAAGCCGTCAAACCTTTGTCGCCAAACAGCGGTCATCTGCTACGATAGTCGTAAAAGCATTCGACGGGAGGGAATAGCGTCATGGCCAGCGTGAAATCCGCAGCGAAGCCGAAGAAAAAGCCACATCAGCGGCAAAGACCGAGGAAAAGCCATCAAGGCTTGCCGATTACCTGCTCGCCCGCGCGCCGGCCGAAGACATTGCCGCCTATGACGTGTCCGCCCTCGAACGCGCCGCCGACCTCGCCGGCCAGGCGGTGGCCGGCCACAAGAAGGGTGAGTGCGTCGTTGCCGTGGAGACCGATTCGGGCGTCGTTCGCGAAGGCCGTCCGGTGACGGTCATAACCGTCGTCAACGACAACATGCCGTTCCTGTTCAATTCCATCCTCGGCGAGATCACCGAGACATCAGGCGAGCCGACGCTCGTCACCCACCCGGTCATCACGGTGCGCCACGGCAAACGCGGTGTCGAGGAAATCCTCGGCGACGGCAATTTCGCCAAGGACGATGGCAATCATGACCGGCTGAGCGTCATCCACGTCCATATACCGCGGCTGACGGCGGAGGCGGCGAACGGCTTGACCGAGCGGCTGCGCAAGATGCTCGGCCAGGTGCACGCCGCCGTCAACGATTGGAAGCCGATGCTGGCCCGGCTTGACCAGGCGATCTCGGAATTCCGCTATTCGGCGGTGCCGCTCGACAAGAAGAGCGTCGCCGAGGCGATCGCCTTCCTGGAATGGCTGCGCGACGACAATTTCACCTTCCTCGGCATGCGCGAATTCAAATACACCGGCGGCGAGGAAAGCGGCAATCTGGAGCGCGCTGACAAGCCCGGCCTCGGCATTCTCTCTGACCCCGACGTGCTGGTGCTGCGGCGCGGCACCGAAGCGGTGACGACGACGCCAGAGATTCGCGCCTTCTTGCATGGACCGGAGCCGCTGATCGTCACCAAGGCCAATGCCAAGTCGTCCGTGCATCGCCGCATCTATCTCGATTACATCGGGGTCAAGACCTATACCCCGAAGGGCGCGCTTGCCGGCGAGTTGCGGATCGTCGGCCTGTTCACATCGACCGCCTACACGCGCTCGGTGATGAAGATCCCGTATCTCCGGTCGAAGGCCGAAACCATCATCGCCAAGTCCGGCTTCGATCGGCACGATCACTCCGGCAAGGCGCTGATCAACGTATTGGAGAGCTATCCGCGCGACGAGTTGTTCCAAGTGCCGGTGCCGATCCTGCGCAAGCACGCCGCGGCCATTCTCGGCCTGATCGAGCGGCCGCGCGTTCGGGCGCTGGTGCGCGCCGACCAGTTCGATCGCTTCGTCTCGATCCTCGTCTTCGTGCCGCGCGACCGCTATGACAGCGTCGTGCGCGAGAAGGTCGGCACGTATCTGAAAACCGTGTTCGAGGGCCGGCTGTCGGCCTATTACCCGGCCTTCCCCGAAGGCGGGCTGGCGCGCGTGCATTTCATCATCGGCCGCTCCGGCGGCAAGACGCCTAAGGTCGAGCAGGCGACGATCGAGGCGGCGATCCGCGACATCGTGCGGACCTGGGAGGATGCCCTTTCCGACGCGGCGGATGCCGATGGCGGCGACCAGGCGTTGAAGGCCATCGCCGCAAGGCTGCCGGAAAGCTACCGCGATTCGTTCAGCGCCGCGGTAGCGCTGGTCGATGCCGGGCGCATCGCTGGGATCAGCGCCGACAATCCGATCGCCATCGACTATTACCGCCACGCCGAGCAGAAGCCGCATCAGGCGGCGCTGAAGATCTATCACCATGGCAGCCCGGTGGCGCTGTCGCGGCGCGTGCCGGTGCTGGAAAACATCGGCTTCCGCGTCATCAGCGAGCGCACCTTCGAGGTCGGCGACGACCAGTCCGGCATGGTCTTCATCCACGACATGGAGCTGGAGAACAGCTACGGCAAGCCGATCGACCTTACCGATGGCGGCGCGCTGTTCGAGGATGCGTTCCTGTCGGTGTGGCGCGGCGATGTCGACAATGACGGCTACAACGGGCTGGCCCAGACCGCCGGCCTGTGGTCCGGCGAAATCACCATCCTGCGCGCCTATGGCCGCTATCTGCAGCAGGTAGGCATTCCGCAAAGCCAGGATTTCATCGCTGCGGCACTCAACCGCTATCCCGAGATCGCGCGCGGCCTGCACGCGCTGTTCATCGCCCGGCTCGGGCCGACGGCCGAGACGGAAGGCGTGGTGGCGGCAAAGCACCTCAAGGCCAAGATCAAGGACGCGCTGGAAGATGTGCCCAACATCGATGACGACACCATCATCCGCCGCTACCTCAATCTGATCGAAGCCTCGCTGCGCACCAATCATTTCGTTGCCGACACGAAGCAGAAGGGCCAATCGCTGGCGATCAAGCTCGAATCGCAGGCGGTCGAGGGCCTGCCGGCGCCACGGCCGTGGCGCGAGATCTTCGTCTACGGTTCCGAGGTCGAAGGACTGCATCTGCGCTTCGGCCCGGTGGCGCGTGGCGGCCTGCGCTGGTCGGACCGCGCCCAGGACTACCGCACCGAAGTGCTCGGCCTGGTCAAGGCGCAGCAGGTCAAGAACGCCGTCATCGTGCCGGTCGGCGCCAAGGGCGGCTTCTTCCCCAAGCGCCTGCCGGCGGGCGGCAGCCGCGACGCTATCTTCGAGGCCGGCACCTCGGCCTACAAGAATTTTGTGTCCAGCCTGCTGTCGATCACCGACAATATCGGGCTGGATGGTGTCATTCCGCCGGCTGGCGTCATCAGGCGCGACCAGGACGATCCCTATTTCGTCGTCGCCGCCGACAAGGGCACGGCGACCTTCTCCGACACCGCCAACGCCATCTCCGAGAAGCATGGCTTCTGGCTCGACGATGCCTTCGCCAGCGGCGGCTCGGCCGGCTACGACCACAAGAAGATGGGCATCACCGCCAAGGGCGCCTGGGAAGCGGTCAAGCGGCATTTCCGCGAGATCAACCGCGACATCCAGACCTCGCCCTTCACCGTCGTCGGTGTCGGCGACATGTCGGGCGACGTGTTCGGCAATGGCATGCTGTTGTCGCCGCAGACAAGGCTGATCGCCGCCTTCGACCATCGCGACATCTTCATCGATCCAGATCCTGACATGGCGGCCTCGATGGCCGAACGCGAGCGCATGTTCGCTTTGCCACGTTCGAGCTGGCAGGACTACGACAAGTCGAAGCTGTCGGAAGGCGGCGTCATCGTCTCGCGCAGCCAGAAGTCGATTACCTTGCCGCCGGCGGCAGCGGCGGCGATTGGCCTGGCGAAGACCACCGCCACGCCGGCCGAGATCATGACCGCCATCCTCAAGGCGCCGGTCGATCTTCTGTGGTTCGGCGGCATCGGCACTTACTCGAGGGCCTCCACCGAAACCAATGCCGAGGTCGGCGACCGCGCCAATGATGCCATCCGCATCACCGCGCTCGACGTGCGCGCCAAGGTGATCGGCGAGGGCGCCAATCTCGGCGTCACGCAGCGCGCCCGCATCGAGTTCGGCATGAATGGCGGGCGGTGCAATTCCGACGCCATCGACAATTCCGGCGGCGTCAACTGCTCCGACGTCGAGGTCAACATCAAGATCGCTTTGGCGTCGGCCATGCGCAAGGGATCGCTGACGCGCCCGGCCCGCAACAAGCTGCTGGCGGAGATGACCGACGAGGTCGGCGGGCTGGTCCTGTCGAACAACTATCAGCAGACGCTGGCACTTTCGATCGCCCGCAAGCGCGGCCTTGCCGACATTGCACATCAAAGCCGTTTCATGACGGCTTTGGAAGCGCGGGGCCTGCTCGACCGCGTGGTCGAGACGCTGCCGTCACCGGCCGCACTCGCCGAGCGCGAGGCGCGCGGCGAGCCGCTGACCCGGGCCGAGCTCGGCGTGTTGCTCGCCTATGCCAAGATCGTGCTGTTTTCCGACATCGTCGCCAGCGACGTGCCGGACGACGCGCATTTCGACCGCGACCTGATGGGCTATTTCCCCGACCGGATGGCGAAGAAATACGCTGCCGAGATCCATGGCCACAGGCTGCGCCGCGAAATCATCGCTCGAGTCGTTGCCAACGACCTCGTCAATCGCGGCGGCCCGTCCTTCGTCAACCGGCTGCAGGAAGCCACGGGGCGCACCGCCGCCGATGTGGTGCGCACCTTCGCCGTGGTGCGCGACGGCTTTGCGCTGCCGGCGCTCTACCGCGAGATCGACGCGCTCGACAACCAGATCGATGGCCAGGTGCAGCTCGATCTCTACCAGATGGTCAGCCGGCTGATCTATGTCACCAGCGGCTGGTATCTGAAGAACGATGCCGGCACAGCACCTCTCGGCCAGCGCATCGCCGAACTGCAGGAAGCCCGCAAAGCGCTGGAGCCCAAGCTCGTTTCGCTGCTGCCGGCTTTCTCGCGCGAGCGGATCGAGGAGAAGCGGCACGGGCTGTTCAAGGCCGGCGCGCCGGAGCAGCTGGCCGAGCAACTGGCACTGAGCGAGGTGGCGGAACTGATCCCCGACATCGCGCTGACCGCGCGAATGGCAAATGCCGACATCGTTGCCGCGGCCAAGGCGTTCTTCGCCGTCAGCGATGCCTTCCGCATCCCGCGTGTTGAAGACGCGGCGCGCTCGATCACGCCGTCGGACTACTATGATCAGCTCGCGCTTTCGCGCGCCACCGACACGATTGGTGCTGCACGGCGCGGCATTGCGGTGGCGGCACTCACCGGCCATGCCAAGACGGCCGATCCGGTGGCGGCCTGGCTGGAAGCCGGCGGCGAGCGGGTGGCACGCATCCGTGAGCGGCTGCAGGCGCTGACCGAAGGCGGCGACATCACCGTGTCGCGGCTGTCGGTGGCGTCTGGGCTGATGAGCGATCTGACGGGGATGTAGAGACGGGATGTCATTGGGCAAGCTTTGGGGCGAGCGGTCAGTTGGGCATTCCTTGCGGCCGCTCGGCCTTGAGATGACCCCCCGGCCATGAGCGAAGACATCTACGACCCACAATTCGTCAAAGGTGTCTTCGACCGCTGCTCCGGCCAGTACATCACGTTCAGCTGGATATGTTCATTCGGCTTTACCGAGCGCTGGCGCCGACAATGCGTCGAGTTGATGCCCGAGCCGCCTGCTCCGGAGCCGAAGGGCTACGACCTGATGGCCGGCACCGGCGAGGTCTGGCCGCATCTACTCAAACGCTTTCCCGGCATAGGGGCGATAACAGCCGTCGATATCTCATCGGGCATGCATCACCGCGCCATGGAGCGCCTGCACGCGCATCGCGCCCACAAGATCGCCTTCATCGAGGACGACGTTCTGGCCAGCGACCTGCCGAAAGAAAGCGCCGATTTCATCATTTCCACGTTCGGACTGAAGACCTTCAATGGGGAGCAGCATGCGAAGCTCGCAAAGCTGGTCGCGCACTGCCTCAAGCCCGGCGGCGTCTTCTGCATGATCGAGGCATCCGACCCTCGGGGATGGTGGCTGAGGCCGCTCTATCTCTTCCATCTGAAGGTCATGCTGCCACTGGTCGAAAGAACGCTGCTCAGGGGGGCGCAGGATTTCGCGAGGATCGGCACGTATTCGACGAATTTCGGCGACGCCTCGGCTTTTGCCGAAATACTGAAAGGCCAAGGGCTGGACGTCGCGTTTAAACGCTTCTTCTTCGGCTGCGCTACAGCGGTTGCGGGCAGGAAGCCGGCCGCATTTGCGCCGTCATAAAAAAAATGCAGACATGGCGCCCGATACGGGCGCGGCCGGGGGAATCATCATGGCGGTAGAGACAGTGCAGCGTGCGTCCGGGCGCGGCATCTGGGGATGGATGTTCTTCGACTGGGCGGCGCAGCCGTTCTTCACGGTCGTCACCACCTTCATCTTCGGCCCCTATTTCGTTTCGCGCATGGCTGGCGATCCCAACACCGGCCAGGCGGTCTGGGGCTATGGTATCGCCGCGGCCGGGCTGGTCATTGCCGTGCTGTCACCGATCCTCGGCTCGATCGCCGATCAGACCGGGCCGCGCAAGCCGTGGATCGCCTTCTTCGCGGCGATCAAGATCACCAGTCTCGCTCTGCTCTGGTTTGCCGCACCCGGCTCGAACCTGTTCCTGATTGTGGCTTTGTTCTCGCTGGCTTCGGTGGCGGCGGAATTCTCCACCGTGTTCAACGATTCGATGATGCCGCGGCTGGTGCCGAAGAGCGAGATCGGCCGCATCTCCAACACGGCCTGGGGGCTCGGCTATCTCGGCGGGATGATCGCGCTGATCTTTGTCGTCACCTGCCTCGCCGGCTCGCCGGAGACCGGCAAGACGATCATCGGCATCACCCCGCTGTTCGGGCTCGACCCGCATCTGGGGGAAGATGCGCGCGCCACCGGGCCGCTGTCGGCCGGCTGGTATTTCCTGTTCATCCTGCCGATGTTCTTCTTCACTCCCGATGCGATCAAGGGCATTCCGATCGGGCCGGCGGTGCGCGAGGGCCTGTCGGAGCTGAAATCCACGCTGGCCGAGGTGCGCAAGCGCGGCGGCATCTTCCGCTTCCTCGTCGCCCGCATGATCTACCAGGACGGCGTCAATGCGCTGCTGGCGCTCGGCGGCACTTTCGCGGCCGGCATGTTCCACTGGTCGATCACCGAGATCGGCATGTTCGGCATCATCCTCAATATCGTCGCCATCTTCGGCTGCTGGATCGCGGCCCGCCTCGACACCGCGCTCGGCTCCAAGGCGGTGGTGATGATCGCGCTGGTCATGCTGTCCATCGCCACCATCGGCGTCATCTCGACCGGCCCAGGCTTCACGCTGCTCGGCCTGATCCAGCTCTCGACCACCGATTCCGGCGGCCTGTTCGGCACGGCGGCCGAGAAGGCCTACATCCTATACGGCCTGCTGATCGGCCTCGCTTTCGGCCCGGTGCAGGCGTCGTCGCGCTCCTACATGGCACGCAGTGTCACGGCGGCGGAATCCGGCCGCTATTTCGGCATCTACGCGCTGGCCGGCCGGGCAACCAGTTTTCTGGCGCCGTTCCTGGTGGCGACGATCACCGCGCTCAGCGATTCGGCACGGCTCGGCATGGCGGTGATCATCCTGTTCCTGGCGATAGGCATGGCGATTTTGGTCAAGACGCCATATCCGGCGGATCAGCCGGTGGAATAGTAGCGCCTCTTCCTTCCCCCCTTGTGGGGGAAGGTGGATCGGCGCGTAGGCCGAGACGGATGAGTGGTGCGTGACGGAATGAGGCGGTGGCGATTTTGACCTTATCGCCAAGCTGGAACACCCCTCATCCGACCTCGCTTCGCGAGGCCACCTTCTCCCACAACAAGGGGAGAAGGAAGAGGGCGCGCTCAGTGCCGGAAATGTCTCACGCCCGTAAACACCATGGCGATGCCGTGCTCATCAGCCGCCGCGATGACGTCCTTGTCGTTCATCGAGCCGCCCGGCTGGATCACGGCGGTGGCGCCGGCTGCGACCGCGGCAAGCAGGCCGTCGGCGAAGGGGAAGAAGGCGTCGGAGGCGACCACGGAGCCCTTGGTCAGCGGTTCGGCCATGCCCGCGGCATCGGCCGCGTCGAGTGCCTTGCGGGCGGCGATGCGGGAGGAATCGACGCGGCTCATCTGGCCGGCGCCGATGCCGACGGTGGCGCCGTCTTTTGCGTAGACGATGGCGTTTGACTTGACGTGCTTGGCGACGCGGAAGGCGAATTTGAGATCGGCCATCTCGGTCGGCGTGGGCGCGCGTTTGGTCACCACTTTCAGGTCGAGATCGTCGACCACGGCGTTGTCCCTACCCTGGACGAGCATCCCGCCGGCAACGGACTTGACCGTCGTGCCCGCCGAACGGGGGTCGGGCAGGCCGCCGGTGACCAGCAGGCGCAGGTTCTTCTTCGCGGCCACGATGGCCGCGGCTTCGTCGGTCGCATCGGGCGCGATGATGACCTCGGTGAAGGTCTTCACGATTTCTTGCGCCGCTTCCGCGTCGAGGGTGCGGTTTAAGGCGACGATCCCGCCGAAGGCCGAGACCGGGTCGCAGGCGAGCGCCTTGGCATAGGCTGCTTTCAGCGAGGCGCCCTCGGCTACACCGCAGGGGTTGGCGTGCTTGATGATGGCGACGGCGGCGGAGCGGGCAGGATCGAACTCGCCAGTCAGTTCGAAGGCGGCGTCGGTGTCGTTGATGTTGTTGTAGGACAGCTGTTTGCCCTGTAACTGCCGCGCCGTGGCGACGCCCGGGCGCTTGTCGCCATTGACGTAGAAGCCGGCGCCCTGGTGCGGGTTTTCGCCGTAGCGCATCACCTCGGTCAGCCTGCCGCCGAAGGCGCGCCAGGTCGGATGCTCGATCTCCAGCGCCTCGGCGAACCAGCCGGAAATCGCCGCGTCATAGCTGGCGGTGCGGGCAAAGGCCTTGGCCGCCAGCTTCTTGCGGAAATCCAGCGACAGCGAGCCGATATTCATCTCCAGCGCGTTCAGCACCGAGGCATAGTCGCCGGGGTCGGTGACGATGGCGACATAGGCGTGGTTCTTGGCCGAGGCGCGGATCATCGCCGGGCCGCCAATGTCGATGTTCTCGACGATCGATGCGTAATCGGCGCCGGAGCGGCGGACTTCCTCGAACGGATAGAGATTGGAGACGAGGAGGTCGATCGGCTCGATGTGGTGTTTGCGCATTGCCTCAGCATGTTCGGGGTCGTCGCGCACGCCAAGCAGCGCGCCGTGCACGGAAGGATGCAGCGTCTTGACGCGGCCATCCATGATCTCGGGAAAACCGGTGAGCTCGGAGACGTCGCGCACCGCCAGGCCGGCCTCGGCGATCGCCTTGGCGGTGCCGCCGGTCGAGACCAGTTCGACACCGGCCGCGGCCAGGGCCCTGGCGAAGTCGATGAGGCCGGTCTTGTCGAAAACGGAGAGCAAGGCACGGCGGACGGGAACGAGATCCGGTGCGGGAATGTTCTTGGCGGCGACGGCCATGGGCTGGCGGCCTTTCACGGCTGGTGTGGTGGATGCCGCGCCGTAGCACATGACATCGTGAAATCAAACTGGCACTGGGCCGCCTCAGTTGTTTTCGGGATAACCGGCGATGCTGGTGCGCGTCAGCTGCCAGTGGACTTCGGACACGTCGGACGCCTTGAAGGCAAGCACGACCTGCCGGCTGCGGCGCGGGCCGCCAAGACCGGCGAAATAGATCGATTCCTCGACCTCGGGCACCACTTCGCTTGCCGTGAATACCCAGCTGTCGGCCTGATCGGCGGTCAGCACCAGCCGGTCGTGCTCGTCCTGCAAAAGGTTGATGTCGGGATGGACATGGAAGCGTACGGTGATGAAGTCGCGGCCATTGTTGCGGATCGCGGCATTGCCGGGGCGCTGGAACCGGTCCCTGCCGGCCAGCACATTGCCGTTCGTCGACAGTTTCAGCTCGCGCTCATGCAGGAAGCCGAAACGCGGGACATAGCCGTCATGGCGGGCGATAAAGCCCTGGACGCCCTTCTGGTCGATGCGCTTGCACTGCACTTGCTGCGGGCCGCCGATCAGCGGCGAACCGAGCAGGTCGTTGACGCGTAGCGAATGGCTGAACCGCGCCGACGAGGTGTCGTTGATGGTGGCGGTCGAGTGCGCGGCGGTGGCGCGGGCCAGCGGCCGAAACTCGGCGGCGCCATAGGTGTCGATGCCGGCATTGACGATGTAGTGCTGGCGGCCGGACGACAGTTCGAAGGCGAGGCAGCCGGCGTGCGCGGCGTTGGAAACGTCGACCGGCGGCGGCAGGCCGGTGTCGGCGATGACGGTGACGCCGCCCATCGACAGCCGCTCATAGCCCGAATGCGGCGCGTGCAGCAGCGGCGCGCCGGCGGTGTCGTCATGGCGCAATATGGTGGCGATGCGGTCATGGATGGTGGCGCCCATGCCGTTGAAGCGGGCGAGGCTGCCATCCTGGTGGCGGAAGAAGCGTAGCGCCGGCAGCATGCGGTCGATGGCGCCGATCAGCGCCTGCGGCGGGGTTTCCGCCTGGTTGGCGTAGGTCTGGCGCAGTGGCAAAAGGTCGGCGAGGATTTCCAGCACCGACATTGGATTGCGCGAGATATGGCCGCCATCGGCGAGGATCTGGCGGTTGAGTTCCTCGGCGAGATTGCGGGTGGCGCCGCGCAGCGCCGAAGCCGGCGCCGGCAGGGACAGCGCCGCGAAGGCAAGTGCGATGCGGGCACGCAGTCTGTCCTTGCCGTCGGGCATTTCACGCGCCATCGACCTGAGATAGCGGATCTGGACGGCCAGCGACTTCAGGAAGGCGCGGTAGAAGGGGAACTCGGCGCCCTGCAGCACGACGGAGGAATGCTGCAACCAGGCGATGATGCGCTTCGCCGTCGTGCCGGGCTCCCAGGCAATGCCGGCAATGTTGTTGCCATGCATGGCGATCCAGTCGGACACCAGGGCACGTGCATTGGCAGCGGCAAGCTCGGTGCCGGCGGCACGCATGTGGCGCAGCCAGCGAAAGCCATGCAGCGTCTTTTGCCAGCCATGGTTGGGCACGTTGATCTGGAAAGGCGACTTACCGCCGGTCTCGACCAGATGCCCCGACAGGGGATAGCGGCCGTAATAGATCTCGAGCGCGATCTGCGGGTCGGCGAGGCGCAGGTCCGGCGGCGCGATCAGGACGCGTTCGGGCGTGCGGCCGGAATAGCGCCAGCGATAGACCGGCCCGGCACGCAGGCGCCGGCGCGTCTTGCGCCAGAACTCCTTCGCGACCAGCGTCCATAGACGCGTCGTGTTGCCGGCAGCAAGTGCCAAAAGCCCTCCTGATCGTCCTCTACCCCGGTGCGGAGTTTACATGATTGAACGAGTCGTGCGAAGGCGAATTCCTGGGAACGGGTCTGGTGCCCCATACCCTCCCTAAAAAAGTCAGCAAATACGGATGGTTAATTCGTTAGTCGGCTCGTCGCATGCGTGCGGCGAAGAAGCCGTCCAGGCCCGAGCGCTCCGGCGCGCCGAGGTCGAGATCGGCGGGCGTGGTGCGCAGCGTGCCTCGTGCCGTCAGGAACGGATCGATGCCGGCGACCTCGCTCTGCCGCAACGGATCGTCGACGACACCAGGCGTCCCTTTGAGGAAGGCGCGATAGAGATCCTCGCCTTCGAGCGGGTCGAGCGAACAGTTGGAAAAGACGATGCGGCCGCCGGGTTTGACCAGTGTGACGGCGCGGGCGAGCAACCGCGCTTGCAGGTCGGCGAGCTTTTCGACATCGGCCGCTGTCTTGGTCCATGGCACGTCGGGATGCCGGCGCACCGTGCCGGTCGACGAGCAGGGCGCATCGAGCAGCACGGCGTCGAACAGCTCCGCCGGCTCGTATTTGAGGAGATCCGCCTGGACGATGTTGGCCGACAGGCCGAGGCGGGCGAGATTCTGCGTCAGCCGGGCCAAGCGGTTCTTCGAGGTGTCGACCGCCGTGACCCTGGCGCCGGCCAGGATCAGCTGGGCGGTCTTGCCGCCGGGCGCGGCGCAGAGATCGGCAACGCGCAATCCCCTGACATCGCCGAACAGTTTTGCCGGCAGACTGGCCGCCGCATCCTGGACCCACCAGGCGCCTTCCGCGAAGCCGGGCAGTTCGGTGACGGCCCCGGCAAGGTTTTCCACGCGCACCGTGCCGGTCGGCAGCACAATACCGCCGAGTTTTTCAGCCCAGAGTTCGGGATCGGCCTTGACCGAGAAGTCGACCGGCGCCTCAACGCGATGGGCTTCGAGAATCTGCCTGGCCTTATCAGGGCCATAGGAGGCTTTCAGCCGGTCGGAAAACCATTTTGGCGCTTCGTCGGTGGCGGCAAGAGCCTTCGGCAGTTCAGTGACCTTGGCACGTGCCAGGGTGCGCAGCACGCCATTGACCAAGCCGGAAAAGCGCTGCGTGCGCGGATCGGACTTGGCGTGTGTCACCGCGAGGTCGACAGCGGCGCTGTCGGGAATGTCGAGGAACAGGATTTGCGCCGCCGCCACATGCAGTATGTGCGACAAAGCGGTGGCGTTGGGCGGCAGCGGCTTTTCCAGCCTGCGCGCCAGCAGGCCTGATATGGTCATGCGGAAGCGCAGCGCTGTGACCAGAATGGCGCGCACCAGGCCACGGTCGCGCAAATCGAGCGCCTTGTATTGCGGGTGGCCGTTCTCGTGGTCGGTCAGGCCGTCGAGCGGCGTCCTGGCGTCGATGACGGCGGCCAGCAGCCGCGCTGCCGCCTTGCGGGCGGCGAGGCCGGCGACGAATTCGCCGCCGTCTCTATGATCCTGATCGCCTGAACCTGTGCGTCGGGGTCCCGCCACGCTCACGACCATCGGCCTTTAGGCCCGGTCGGGTTGCGTCCCCATGGGTTGGGCTTCGGCGCGGCCGGCTCCGCCGGCTGTTCTGCTTGAGGCGCCTGACCCCACGGGCCGGACGGCTGTTGCTCCTCGGCCTGCCGAGGCGCCGGCGCCGGGCGCGGAGCGGCCTGGGTGCCGCCGCCTGCCATCTGCCGTGCCATCTCCTGCAAGGCGGCGATGCGGTTGTCGGTGCTCGGATGGGTGGAGAACAGATTGTCCATGCGCTCGCCGTGCAGGGGATTGATGATGAAGAGATGCGCCATCGCCGGATTGCGCTCCGCATCGGGGTTGGGGATGCGTTCTGCTCCACGGGCGATCTTGTCAAGCGCCGATGCCAGCCACAGCGGGTGTCCACAGATTTCGGCGCCGCGCCGGTCGGCCTCGTATTCGCGGGTGCGGCTCACCGCCATCTGAACGATCATCGCGGCAAAAGGCGCCACGATCATCGCCGCCAGCACGCCGACAAAGCCGAACGGGTTGTTGTCGCGATTGCCGCCGAGGAAGAAGGCGAAATTGCCGAGCATCGAGATGGCGCCGGCAAAGGTGGCGACGATGGTCATGGTCAGCGTGTCGCGGTGCTGGACGTGCGCGAGCTCGTGCGCCATGACGGCCGCGACCTCTTCATGGCTCAGCCGCTGCAACAGGCCCGTGGAGGCGGCGACCGCCGCGTTCTGCGGACTGCGGCCGGTGGCGAAGGCGTTGGGCTGCGGATTGTCGATCAGATAGGCTTTCGGCATCGGCAGCCCGGCCTGCTTGGCCAGTGCCTGGACGATGGCGTAATATTCAGGCGCGTTCTTCTCGTCGACCTCGACGGCGCGGTTCATCGACAGCACCATCTTGTCGGCGTTCCAGTAGCTGAACAGATTGGTACCGGCGGCGATCACCAGCGCGATCATCATGCCGCCCGAACCGCCGATCAGGAAGCCGACGCCCATGAACAGCGCCGTCATCGCCGCAAGAAGCATAGCGGTGCGAAGGGTGTTCATCGTCTGCTCCTGTCGTGTCGGTGGCAAAAAGGGGTCGATCGTCTTGGGTTCATGGCTATATGATGGGAAACGCCTGCCCCTGTTTCAATCTTCGGGGAATATCGCATGACCGACGAAACCAGTAAAACGCCCGCCGGCCGGGATGACGGCGCGCCGTCAAAAGAACTGACGCCCGCCGCCCGCCGCGCGCTGGCGGAAGCCGATGCACGGCGGCAAGACTATCGCCAGAAGGAAGCCGCGCTGCCCCGGGAAATCGGCGGCCGCGGCGGCAAGGAACCCGGCCGCTACGGCGACTGGGAAGTCAAAGGCCTCACCAGCGATTTTTAGAGTGTGCCGATATTCAGGTGATGCCGGCCTGCAAACGGTGGTTGCCCGCGCTCCGGTGCTTCAAGCAGCGTTGCGCTGTGGTTCAAGCGCAATCCAGCCGCGTTCGTCGATGGTGATGCCGACATTGTCGTAGCCAGCGATCGCGGCATGCTGCGTTTGCATCGGGTGCGAATGCGTGGCGTTGATCACCATGACCGCGGCTTGCGCAGCCTCGGCCGCCGCGATGCCGGCCGGAGCGTCCTCGAACACCAGGCAATCGCGCGGGTCGACGCCGAGCCGTTCGGCGCCAAGCCGAAAACAATCGGGGGCCGGCTTGCCACGGGAAACGTCTTCCGCCGCAACGATGACCGCGGGGACAGGAATGCCGGCAGCCTCCATGCGTGCAAGCGCCAAGGAGCGTGGCGCCGAGGTGACGATCGCCCAGCTTTCGCCTGGCAGCGCCTTGAGAAAGGCCACGGCACCGGCGATCGGGACAATGCCGTCCAGATCGGCGGCCTCGGCCTTCAGCAGCAGGTCGGCCTCATGCGCCGGGTCGACGCCTGGAAGGGCAAGGTTCGTGATGGTCTCGATCGCCCGCACGCCGTGGATTGTCGGCAGGAAGGCGGCGACGTCGAGGCCATGGCGGCGCGCCCAATCGCTCCACACCCGCTCCGCCGAGGCGATGGAGTTGATCAGCGTGCCGTCCATATCGAAAAGGAAGGCCGCGAATTTTCTGCCAGCAAACATGATTTTCCTTGAAATCCGGGAGAGTGTGTCGAGGGAGGGTGCAACCGTAACGTCAAGGTGCGGCCATGGAAAGGCACGCGGGCGTATTTTGCGGGCGATCCAGGGAACCACAGCCAGCTTGCGGCGTTTGAGCAAAACCGTTTTTCAAAACGATCGAAGGGGGACTGCGATGCTGATCCGGCTCGGCTACGAAATCGCCATTGAATGCACCGAGGCCACTCCGGTGATTTCGCTGCTCGAGATCCACAAGGACAGGCAGGCCGACATCAAGCGGCAGACGCGTGTCCTGACCTCGCCATCGGTGCCGACCAGGCTCTATCATGACCTGCATGGCAATGGCTGCCGCCGCTTCACTGCACCAGCCGGCACCTTTCGCATCCTCTACGATGCAGTGATCGAAGACAGCGGCGAGACGGACGAGGTCAACACGCTGGCCGGGGAAATGCCGGTGGCCGAACTGCCCGACGAGGTGCTCGGCTATCTCCTCGGCAGCCGCTATTGTGAGACCGATCACCTCAGCAGTCTCGCCTGGCAGCTGTTTGGCCATCTGCCGCCCGGCTGGGCGCGGGTGCAGGCGATCGTCGATTATGTCCACAACCGGCTGTCGTTCGGCTACGGCTATGCCCGTTCGACCCGCACGGCGGCGCAGGCGCATGAGGAACGGGTCGGCGTCTGCCGCGACTTCGCCCATCTGGCGATCACGCTCTGCCGCTGCATGAACATTCCGGCGCGCTATGTGAACGGCTATCTCGGCGACATCGGCGTGCCGATCGATCCGGCGCCGATGGACTTCTCGGCCTGGATGGAAGTGTTCCTCGACGGCAAGTGGTACACGTTCGATCCACGCCACAACCAGCCGAGGACCGGCCGCGTCGTCATCGCGCGCGGTCGCGACGCCACCGACGTGCCTTTGCTGCACAGTTTTGGCCCACACCGGCTCAGCCTGTTCAAGGTGTGGACCTATGAGCAGGAGGGCAGATTGTTCAATCCGCCCCATCACGGCATCGACAGGACGGTCAGCGCACAGATGCTGGCGTAGTCCTTGGCCGTTTCGCGTTCCACAATCGCGGGTGGTCCGCTTCGGTACATAGACCTGTGCCGCAACAGGACGGCGCGGAGCATTCCGCGATTGCTTCGGTTCGAGCATGGTAAGCGGTTGGTAGACACCGCAGAATCAGCGGTTTGCCGTTTACCAGTCGTTCACCTTTGCACGCGGCGAAATCCAACAAAAACAATGCCTTGAGATCAGTCGTCCGGTTCTGGCGGATAAACGGCGTCGTCCGGCTGGAATCCTGCATTGCCCTCATTGCGGCGACGAGGCCGAGGCATGTGGAGGCTGTTGGATGCGAAATTACGGGGGTCTTGTTCACGCGGTCGGCGGGTTCGCCAGACACAGCGGTGGAAATTTCACAATCCTGTTCGGCTTTGCTGCCTCGGTCTTGGCGCTGGCCGCCGGCTTCTCGGTCAACATCTCGCAGCTCTACAACGCCAAATCGAGCCTGCAGGGCGTTGTCGACGCCGCGGTGACATCGACGGCGCGCGACCTGACGACCGGGGTCATCAAGGAAGCCGATGCCAGCAAGGCTGTGCAGGCCTTTCTCGTGGCCAACAGCATGGCGGGCATTCTGCAGCCCGACCAGATCGTGCTCGACAAGCTTGTCGTCGACAGGACCGCCAACACGGTGCAGGCGGACGTCCATGTCGATGTCGCCATGTTCTTCCCGGTCTTCGGCATGGGCGACACCAAGCGCGTCACCGCGTCGACGACATCGCTTTATTCGGACAAGACCATCGAAGTGGCGATGATGCTCGATGTGACCGGATCGATGGCCGCCAACTGGTGGGCCAAGACCGACAAGATCGGCGATCTGAAAACGGCTGCTTCAGCGGCTGTCGAGGACCTGCTCGACAACAACATCGACCCGAAGAATCCGCGCGTACGCGTGGCCATTGTTCCCTATGCAGAAGCGGTGAATACAGGCGGCCTCGCGGACAGCGTTTTCGTCGAGCAGAAGGGTGGGTCGGATCTGCCGCCACCAGTGGACACGCCGATCCAGGTGGACTCATCCACGCCCACGCGGCCCGACAACTGCGCTACCGAGCGCAAGGACAAGGACGGCTATGCCGATTATTCGTCCGACGGGCCGTCGGCGCCGCGCCTGAACAATCAGGGCAAGACCTATCTCGCCAAGATCAATCGTGACGATCGCATGGGAAGCTGCCCGAAGCCGGAGCTCATCCCGCTCTCGGCCGACAAGCAGAAATTGCTGAACACCATCGCGAGTTTCAAGGCCGGTGGCGTGACCGCAGGCGGCATCGCCGTGCAATGGGGCTACTACATGCTTTCACCTAGCTGGCGCTCGACCATTGTCGACGTCAGGCTGGGTGCCGGTCCCGCCAATTTCGACAGCAGGAAAGTCGGCAAGGTCGCCATCCTGATGACGGACGGCCAGTTCAACACAGCCTTTGCCGGTGGGCGCGGTGCGCCCAGATCACAGAACGCCGGGCAGATGTCGCGAAGCAATGCCGAAAACATTTGCGACAACATGAAGCGCGACGGCATCGAGATCTTCACCATCGGCTTCGACCTCGACGATCCGTCGATGACATCGACCGAGCGGGATCAGGCGAAAAGCGTGCTCCAGGATTGCTCGACGGCGGACACGTCCACTCTGAAACATTATTATGAGGCGGCCACGGGTTCCGAGTTGAACGACGCGTTCAATGCCATCGTGCAGAACATCGAGCGGCTGACCATCGCCAAGTAAATCCTGAACGCCAGATGGTCCTTGCCGTGTTGGCTAAAAGGAAAAGGCCGCCGCTTCTTTCGAAGCCGGCGGCCTTCCGTGTTTCCGTCCATGGCGCGGCCTGTGGCGGCAACCCCTTCGGGTTACCTGCCGCGCATCTCGCGCCTTAACGGGAAGACTGCTTCCCGAAAGTGCAATCCGCTGAGGCCACGTTCTGGAAAACGAAATCACTCGACATCGGATCACCTCCTTTCGATTTGTTGAACACATCCTCATGATGGGGTGCGTTGCAGCAAATGACAAGATGCCGGGCTGAAAAAGGCGCGCCCTGCCGGATCAGCATGCTTCGGCTTGCGATCCACGGCTCAAACGGACAACATGGCGCTATCGGGTCACGGGAGGGACCATGGACGCCACCGAAAGAGCCGCGCGCATCGTTCGAACCGTGATCGAGGCGCTGAAGCCGGGCTTTGCCGTCCGGCTGTGGACCGGGGAACGGATCGGTCCCGCCGGCGGTCCGGTGCTTGCCATCAACGATCAGGACATCGTCTGGCAGTTGGCCCGCCGGCCCAACTTCACGACGCTGCTGGAGATGTGGGTTTCCAGGACCATCGACGTCGAGGACGGGTCGCTGTTCGATCTCTACGCCTTGCCTTCGAAGGGAAAGCTGAGGTTGAAGGCGTTGCCGAAACTGGCGATCCTGCGCGACCTGCCCGCCGTGCTGTTCTCGCGACGGCAGATGACGAAACGCGCCGATCTGGCTGGACGCAATCCCTTCGTCAGCGGCTCCAACAAGCAGGCGATCGAACATCATTACGATATCTCGAACGCCTTCTACCGGCTCTTCCTGGACGAGCGCATGGTCTATACCAGCGCCTATTTCACCGATTTCACCAATGGCATCGACCAGGCGCAGAGGGACAAGCTCGACCATATCTGCCGCAAGCTCAGGCTGAAGCCGGGCGACCGGCTGCTGGACATTGGCTGCGGCTGGGGCGCGATGCTGATCCATGCCGCCAAGCACTATGGCGCCATCGGTCAAGGTGTGTCGCTGTCCGAGGAACAGACCCGGCTGGCGCGCGAGCGCATCCGCGCCGAAGGGCTGGAGGACAGGATCACCATCGACATAAAATCCTACACCGAGCTTGACGGCAGCTATGACAAGATCTCGTCGATCGGCATGTTCGAGGCCGTCGGCCTCGCCAATCACGCCACCTATTTCTCGACCGTCCACCGGCTGCTGAAGCCGGGCGGCATCTATCTGCACCACGCCATCACAAGGCGTGGCAAGGGCGGCACGCGCAAGACTTTGCGCAAGGGCGCGGAATACAAGGCGCTGATCAAATACATCTTTCCCGGCGGCGAGGTCGATACGATCGGCATGACGCTCGGCAATCTCGAGGCGCACGGCTTCCTCGTCGCCGACGTCGAGAATCTGCGCGAACATTATGCCCGCACCTGCAGGCTATGGGCCGAGCGGCTGCAGGCCCGCTTCGACGAGGCGATCGCCGAGGTCGGCGAACCCAAGGCGCGGCTGTGGCTGCTGTATCTCACCGGCTGCTCGATCACCTTCGATCGCGGCTCGGCGCAGATTTTCCAGACCGTCGTCACCAAGCGGGCGCGGGGGCCAAGTGGCCTGCCGCCGACGCGGGCGGATCTGTATCGGTAGCGGGAGCCCCTTTGTTTTGACGCAATTCCGGACGGAAAACCGCTTCACACTTTTCCTGGAATTGCTCTACTCGGCGATGCCAAGTGAGGCGATGTAGGCCGCCGAGGCCGGGATCTTGGACTTGTCCCTGATCTCGATGATGAGGCGCGGATTGCTGTCGAGCCTGGCGAGCGCGGTAAAGACCGAGCGCCATGGAAGCATGCCTTCGCCGAGGCTCCAGTGACGATCGGCGTAGCCATCAGCATCTTGCAGGTGGATGTGCTGCAGGCGATTGCCGGCGGCATGTACATAGTAATCGACCGGCGGAGCACCGGTCGAGCCATGGGCATAATAGGCGTGGCCGGTGTCTATCGAGACGGCGACCGCCGGGGAGTTGAAGCTGTCTGCCAACGCCACGCGGATATGCGGATCCTTGTCCTCGATGTTCTCCAGAACCATCGTGCAGCCGATGTCCTCGGCCCGCTTGACGGCATCGCGTAGAGTGCGTTGGCAATAGTCGATGATTTTCTCGCGCTCGCCGGGATTGTTGTCGAGATTGTTATAGGACCAGGTCGTATAGGGGCTGTGGACGACCATCTGCGTGGCGCCGATGGCAGCGCAGACCTCGATGCCCTGGACCAGACGCTTGCTGACGACATCGCGAATATCAGGGTCCTGCGAAGCAATGGTGAAGCCCCAGAAAGGTCCGTGAATTCCGAGGCGCCCCTGATGGCCGTCGAGAAGTTTTCTGGCGCGGGCGGCGAGCGGTGCCCAGTCGCCGTTGAGAACGCTCGCCTCGGCAAAGCTCTGCAATTCCAGGTCACGCTGTTTTTCGAAGAGCCAGTCGCGATGGATTTCGAGGTCGTCAAGGGTCATGGCAGCGCCAAGAACGGGCAGGGAAGTCATCGGGACTCCGATTGGTGGGATTTCAAGGTGTCGGGCAGCAGGACGGGATCGCGTCGGGGGCTGTATGACGCCGTTTTCTGTCAGGCGTATTACACGTTGCACCAAGCTTGCAGGGAGGTGCAGAGATCATACCGTCGCTACACGGCGCGGCGTTGGCGGTATGATTTAGATGAAGCGCATCGGCGCGCCGATCTCGACGCGGGCCGGTCGGTCGACCGTGCAATAGACGCCGAGATTGTGCGCGTTGTGGCGCACCAGATTGCGCAGGATACCGGGATCGGTGTCGAAGCCGTCCTGGGCGATGATGGTGAAGCCGCAGCGGCGGCATGGTTCGGAGATGGTCAACAGCAATTCGCCGATGGCGAGCTTGCGGCCGATCCATTCCGTCTCCGGAAACGAGCCTTCGACCGCCGTCATGTCGACGACGATGTTGGGCCGGAAGCGGCGCGGGTCGGCGGCGCCATCCGGATGCAGCGCCTTCAGCCGCGCCAGCGACGCCGTGGTCAAAAGGTGGATCGGCGCCTTGGTGTAGCGGGCGGCGGTGACCGGACCGGCATAGGCCGGCGGCGCATTCTCCTGGCCGAACGGCCGGATCGAGGCGGCGAAGCCGAGATAGGCCGATAGGGCGCGGTCGCATTCGGCGCCGGGTGCGCTCAGCCAGTCGCCGTCAGGGACGGCGATCTCCAGGTCGCGATCATTGGCCAGCCGGGTGCGGATGCGCGGCACCTTGTGCCATTTCGCTTCGCGGTCGGGCCGGGCAATCTCATTGTCCGAGCTATCGACGAGGCCGAACATGCGGTCGCCGGCCATGCCCGTCGGTCCAACCACGACGGCGTCCTGACGCTCGCCGGCGAGCGAACTCGCCGGATAGCGCCACAACTGGATGACAGCGCCCAATGCCGCCCCGTCCCGCATCAGCCCTTCTTGTTCTGCCGGTTGGCGATGAGGTCGTCGACGACGGCCGGATCGGCAAGCGTCGAAGTGTCGCCGAGGGCGACATAATCGTCCTCGGCGATCTTGCGCAGGATGCGGCGCATGATCTTGCCGGAGCGGGTCTTGGGCAGGCCCGGCGCGAACTGGATCTTGTCCGGCGAGGCAATGGCGCCGATCTCCTTGCGGACATGGGCGACGAGCTCCTTGCGCAGCTCCTCCGTGGGTTCCTCCCCCTTCATCAAGGTGACGTAGCTGTAGATGCCCTGGCCCTTGATGTCGTGCGGATAGCCGACGACGGCGGCCTCCGAAACCTTGTCGTGGCTGACAAGTGCGGATTCGACCTCGGCCGTGCCCATGCGGTGACCGGAGACGTTGATGACGTCGTCGACGCGGCCGGTGATCCAGTAATAGCCATCGGCGTCGCGGCGGCAGCCGTCACCGGTGAAATACTTGCCCTTGTAGGTGGAGAAATAGGTTTGCACGAAACGGTCGTGGTCGCCATAGACGGTGCGCATCTGGCCCGGCCAGGAATCGGTGATGCAGAGATTGCCGTCGGCGGCCCCCTCCAGCACCTTGCCTTCGCCATCGACCAGCTGCGGCTTGACGCCGAAGAAGGGACGCGTCGCGGAGCCTGCCTTCAAGTCGGTCGCGCCGGGTAGCGGGGTGATCAGGATGCCGCCGGTCTCGGTCTGCCACCAGGTGTCGACGATCGGCACCTTGCCGTTGCCGACGACGTTGAAATACCACTCCCAGGCTTCCGGGTTGATCGGCTCGCCGACTGAGCCGAGCACGCGCAGCGATTTGCGCGACGTCTTCTTCACCGGGTCGTTGCCGGCGCCCATCAGCGCGCGCAATGCCGTCGGTGCGGTGTAGAAGATGTTGACCTTGTGCTTGTCGATGACTTCCCAGAAGCGCGACTGCGACGGGTAATTCGGCACGCCCTCGAACATCAGCGTGGTGGCGCCGTTGGCGAGCGGCCCATAGACGATGTAGCTGTGGCCGGTGACCCAGCCGACATCGGCGGTGCACCAGTAGATGTCGCCGTCATGGTAGTCGAAGACATATTGGTGCGTCATCGAGGCATAGACGAGATAGCCGGCGGTGGTGTGCAGCACGCCCTTCGGTTTGCCGGTCGAGCCCGATGTGTAGAGGATGAACAGCGGGTCTTCCGCCTTCATCTTTTCGGGCTTGCACTCGGCCTTCACCGACGCGACCTCGTCGTGATACCAGACGTCGCGGCCATGTGCCCAGCCGATCTTGCCGCCAGTGCGGCGCACGACGACGACATTCTTCACCATCACGTGCTGCCTGGCGGCGATGTCGATGGCCTTGTCGGTGTTGTCCTTCAGCGGAATCGGCTTGCCGCCACGCAGGCCTTCATCAGCGGTGATGACGAAGGTCGATTCGCAATCGACGATGCGGCCGGCCAGCGCGTCCGGCGAGAAGCCGCCGAAGACGATCGAATGGATGGCGCCGATGCGCGTGCAGGCCAGCATGGCATAGGCGGCTTCCGGGATCATCGGCATGTAGATGGTGACGCGGTCGCCCTTCTTGACGCCGTGCTTCTTCATCACATTGGCGAGCCGGCAGACATGCTCGTAAAGCTCGTTATAGGTGATCTTCTTGTCGTCGTAGGGGTTGTCGCCTTCCCAGATGATGGCGGTCTGGTCGCCGCGCTTCTTCAGGTGGCGGTCGATGCAATTGTAGGAAACATTGGTCAGCCCATCCTCGAACCATTTGATCGAGACCTTGCCGTCGAAGGAGGTGTTCTTGACCTTGCTGAAGGGCTTGAACCAGTCGATGCGCTTGCCGTGCTTGCCCCAGAACTTGTCCGGGTTCTTGATGCTGTCGGCATACCATTTGAGATACGTGTCGTTGTCGATCAGCGCATTCTTCTTCCACGCCGGCTGGACGCGATGGACATGAACCTCGGACATTCCTGATTTTCCTCCCGAACCAATCCGCCGGCTTGAAACGCCAGCGGGATCGCGGCGAAGCAGCCGCGAATTCGGCGGCATTATTACCAGTTCCGCCGTGACGGCAACATTAGACGTTGGATTCGCGCGGCTGGATGCCGCAGGGAGCTTTTCCACGGCTGTCAGCACTCGGGCAGGTCCGCTGCTAACTGTATGTTTTCGCGTCGAAAAGTCTGTTTCGATCAGAAAAAATCAATAGACAGTTAAGCAACAGCGCGCACAATGTTGCGTTGGGAGGCGAGGTTAATCAACCTGGGGACCGCAATGCGCGACCATGCCGAAATGGACCTGATGCTTAGGGGTTATGGCCTAACTACGGCCAAGATTCTCTATCACTTTCCCGATCATCCACATCTGCTGCAGAGCTTCATCTGGCAGGACTACGACCTGGCGCCAGAGTTTCCGGTGCTGATCCGGTTCATCGATTTCTGGAAGGCCAAGCTGGACGGGCCGTTGCACTCGGTCGTCTACACGCACCAGAAGCTGATCGCGCCGAATGAATGGCGCAAGGTGGATGGGGAGTTCGTGCTGCATTAGGGCATGCCGATATTCAGGTGAGGCCGGCCTGCGAATGGCGGCTTCCTGCGCTTCCGGTGCTCACGTACTTTAAGTACGCTCCGCTCCGGTTCTCGGAAGCCACCATTCTCGACTCGGCCTGACCTGAATCTCGACACGCCCTAGCTTCGGCGCGCGGTGGTCACACCGCCGGCGGGTTCAGCCGGGCAAAGCCTTCCTGGCGGCGATAGGGGAAATACGGGTAGGGCGCGGTGACTTCGCTTGTGGCGTCGAGTTTTTTCACCTGTTCCGGCGTCAGCGACCAGCCGACGGCACCGAGGTTCTGGCGCAGTTGTTCCTCGTTGCGGGCGCCGATGATCACCGACGACACGGTCGGGCGCTGCAACAGCCAGTTGATGGCGATCTGCGGCACGGTCTTGCCGGTTTCCTGGGCCACCGCGTCAAGCGCATCCATCACCCGGTAGAGATGTTCGTCCTCGACCGGCGGGCCGAAGCTTGCCGTGTCATGCAGCCGGCTCTTTTCCGGTAGCTTCTGGCCGCGGCGGATCTTGCCGGTGAGCCGGCCCCAGCCGAGCGGGCTCCACACCAGCGCGCCGACGCCCTGGTCGAGGCCGAGCGGCATCAGCTCCCATTCATAGTCACGGCCGACCAGCGAATAGTAGACCTGGTGCGCAGCGTAGCGGGGGTAGCCATGCTTGTCGGCCTCGGCCAGCGACTTCATCACTTGCCAGCCGGAGAAATTGGAGACGCCGACATAGCGCAGCTTGCCGGCGCGCACGAGGTCGTCCAGCGTCGACAGCACCTCCTCGATCGGCGTGCCAGCATCGAAGGCGTGCAGTTGCAAGAGGTCGATGTAATCGGTGCCGAGGCGCTTCAGTGCGGCGTCCACGGATTTGATCAGCCGCGAGCGGGAAGAACCGTAGTCGGCCGGCCCGTCGCCCATCGGCAAGGACGTCTTGGTCGAGATCAGCACGGCATCGCGGCGGCCTTTGATCGCCTCGCCGAGCACTTCTTCGGATGCGCCGTTGGAATAGACGTCTGCTGTGTCGAACAGATTGACGCCGGCGTCCAGGCAGATGTCGATGAGCCTCCGCGCTTCGACGGCGTCGCTGTTGCCCCAGGCGCCAAACAGCGGGCCGGAGCCGCCAAAGGTTCCGGCGCCGAAGGAAAGTGCAGGCACCTTGAGGCCCGATGCGCCCAAACGTCGATAATCCATTTTCTTACTCCTGGTGGTTTGGAAAGAGGTGTCGAAAAAATTCGGTCCGCCGACGAGCGTCAGGACCGGACGGAGACAGGCGCGCCGAGCGCGTTGGTGCGATCGAGGCGCAGGGCCAGTCCGGCCACGGCGAGCGCCGCGACCGGCAGCAATGCGGCGACCCAGGTGAGCGAACCCAGCCCCATTCCATGGGCGATAACCGCGCCGCCAAGCCACGCACCGGCGGCATTGCCAAGATTGAAGGCGGCGATGTTGAAGGACGAGGCGAGGCTCTGGCCGGCGCCTTGCGCCTTTTCCAGCACCCACATCTGCAGCGGCGCCACGGTGGCGAAGGCGGCGGCGCCGAGCAGGCCGACATAGATCACCGCCATGACCTGGCTGTGGATGGCAAAGCTCATGGTCGCCAGCACCAGGGCCAGCACCACGAGGCTGCCGAGCACCGCCGGCACCAGCCAGCAGTCGGCGACCTTGCCGCCGGCGAGATTGCCGGCGATGAGGCCACCGCCGAAGACGAGCAGGATCGGCGACACGGCCGCTTCCTTGAAGCCGCTGATCTCGGTCAGCAGCGGCGCGATGTAAGTGAAGACGGCGAAGATGCCGGCATAGCCGAGCACGGTGGTGGCAAGGCCGAGCAGAACCGGCGTGCGGCGCAGCACGGCAAGATCGGCGCGCAGGTCGCTCTTCTCGGGCGCTGCCTGGCTGCGCGGCACCAGCGCCAGGATAACGGCGAAGGCCGCCAGGCCGACCGCGGTCACGGCCCAGAAGGTCGCGCGCCAGCCGAAGGCCTGGCCAAGCCAGGTGCCGAAGGGCACGCCGAGGATGTTGGCGATGGTGAGCCCCGTGAACATCAATGCAATCGCCGAGGCCTTCTTGTTGGGCGCGACCAGGCCGGTGGCAACGACAGAGCCGACGCCGAAGAAGGTGCCATGGGCAAAGGCGGTGATGATGCGGGCGCCCATCAGCGTCCAGTAGTCGGGGGCCAGCGCACAGGCGAGATTGCCAAGCGTGAAGATCGCCATCAGCGCCAGAAGCACGGTCTTGCGCGGCCAGTTGCCGGTGGCGATGGTGAGCAGCGGCGCGCCGATGACGACGCCCAGCGCATAGCCGGAAATCAGCTGGCCGGCGGCCGAGATCGAGACGCCGAGATCCTTGCTGACATCGAGCAGCAGACCCATGATGACGAATTCGGTGACACCGATGCCGAAGGCGCCGGCGGCGAGGGCATAGAGAGCAAGAGGCATGGCGGTTCCCACTTCGAAGACGGGCCGTTAAGGCGACGAGCGCCTTGTCCAATCCGCGCCCCGACCCGAAAGATCGTGTTGCCACGCTCTGTGAACCAGACTTGCATTGGGCACATTTTCTGTGAAATAGATTCACAGATGGCCAGGCCCGACATCAACCGCTCCGGCGAGATCGAAGTTTTTGTCCGCGTCGTCGAGGCGGGCAGCTTCTCGGCCGCGGCACGTGCGTTGCGCATGACCCCGTCGGCCGTCAGCAAGCTGATCGCGCGGTTGGAAGCCAGGCTCGGCGCGCGGCTGGTCAGCCGCTCGACGCGCAAGCTGCAGCTGACGCCCGAGGGAACGGCCTTCTACGAGAGCGGGCTGCGCATCCTGGCCGATATGGCGGCGGCCGAGCACGAAGCGGCCGCGGGAGCGGCGCCGCGCGGGCGGCTGCGCGTCAATAGCTACGTGCCCTTCGGGGTTCATCGGCTGATCCCGCTCTTGCCGCGCTTCCTCGAGCGCTATCCCGAGATTTCGGTCGATCTGGTGCTGACCGACAGCGTCATCGACCTAATGGCCGAACGCGCCGATGTCGCCATCCGCGCCGGGCCGCTCGGCGAATCACGGCTGGTGGCGCGTAAGCTCGGGCAGAGCCCGGTGGTGGTGGTTGCGGCCCCGTCCTACCTTGAGGCGCATGGCACGCCGCTGACCCCGGCCGATCTCGACAGCCACAACCGCATGGGCTTCGGCTTCGTCAGGCATATCGATGGCTGGCCGTTCCGCGACGCGGAAGGCCGCGCGGTCATAGTCCCGATCACCGGCAACACGCTGGTCAGTGACGGTGAGGCGATGCGGCTGATGACGCTGGCCGGAGCCGGCATCTCCCGGCTGGCGCGCTGGCATGTCGCGGCCGATATCGCCGCCGGGCGGCTGGTGGCGCTGCTGGAGGATTTCAATCCGGGCGACGAGGAGGCCACGCACGCCGTCTATGTCGGCCAGGGCCAGCATCTGCCGGCACGGGTGCGGGCCTTTCTCGATTTCCTGGCCGAGACTGTGCGGCTCTGACGAAGCGCGGTTTTCAAGGCCTGTTCGACAACCCGGCAGGGGCAGGATATGGAATCCTGTCCGGTCGTCGCGGGCGCCTCGCGTCAAGGCACCGGGAGCGTTGGCAATTCAGGAGGCGTGAATTGATCCGCTTGTCCTTGGTCACGGCATCGCTGCTTGCCATAGCGACAGGGCTGCATGCCCCGACGATCTCCGAGGCTGCCGAGGTCTCGAAAGCAGGCGTGTCTGCTGCAAGCGCCGGAAATGACGACGTCAAGCAGTTCGTCTCGGTGGTTCTGGCGGAAACGGAGGATTTCTGGGGCGCCACCTTCAAAGCCGGCGGATCGACCTATGAGGAGCCCAAGCTGGTGCTGTTCACCGGCTTCATCGCTACAGCATGCGGTGCTGTTTCCGGGACATCATACTGCGCGGCAGACCACAAGATTTATCTCGATCCGGCGTTCCCCGAACTGCGAGAGGTCGGTTTGACAGGAGATTTCGCCAAGGCGTTGATTGTCGCCCGAGAGGTTGCGTACCACGTGCAGAACATCTCGGCCGTTTCGCCATCGGCTGTAACCGACGGGGACCAGCAAGCCGCCATCATCCGATCGGAACAGGTCGAACTGCAGGCCGATTGTTTTGCCGGACTGTGGAGCCGCTATGTTCAGGACAAGGGGTTGTTAGAAGACACCGATCTGGCCCAAGCCAGGGATCTGCTGCGATCTCTCGGCGACGATCAACCCGCCAATGCCTCCGGAAATTCGACGACCAAGAGGTACGGCACCTCAGAACAGAGGATCCGCTGGTTTGATCGAGGCCTTGCCGGAAAAGCGATCGCGGACTGCAACACTTTTGACAATCCGCTTTGATACCGAGCCTATCCACCTCCGGGTGAGGTGCGCCATCATCAGGGGATAGCCTTCAAGGCTTTCCTGATCTTTTCAATGACGGTGCCGATGTCCGATCGCCCAGAAGTGTATTCCCCATCCGGGTCATAATATGCGTCCCGCAGCCGCTCCAAACGAGCAATGACGGCGGCTCCGTAGTCATGCGCCGTACCAGCGACGATGACCTTTTCAAATTCGTCTCGCGCGGCACTGACCGCACCGACGCAGACTTTCCAATCGTAAGGGCTGGCGGAAGCCGCCGCCTGGCGATCAGCCATGATCGCGACAATCCTGTCTCGAAATTCCTCGGCGGATGGTACCATCATCGCCCCTGATGCTGCTCCGGTGTTATGATGGTAGCTGCGAATCCGCATCCGGTACAAGCGACGCGTGCGGCTTGACGAGCGTGAAAAAGCCGCGTGCCCCGAGGGACACGCGGCTTTCCTGAAAATCGTGTGGAGCCGGTTAGGCCTTCGGCGTGAAGGGGGCCGGGCGGCGGCCAGCTGCCTGGCGCTCCAGCATCCAGCCGGGATATTCGGCCGGCAGCGCGCTGACCTCGTCCAGTTTCGCGAGATCGTCCGCATCGAGCTTCACGTCAGCTGCGGCAAGGTTCTGCTCCAGCTGATCCATGCGGCTGGCGCCGATGATCACGCTCATCACGAAAGGCTTGGCCAGGACATAGCCGAGCGCCACGGTGGCGACGCTGACGTCATGCTTCTTTGCGATCTCGCGCATGACGGCGACCGCCGCCCAGGCGCGGTCCTCGTTGATTGGCGGGAAGTTGAAGGACGCGCGGCGGCCCTCGCCATTGCCGGGCGCGCCGGGGCCGTATTTGCCGGAGAGCAAGCCGCCGGCCATCGGCGACCACACCATCAGGCCGAGTTTTTCCTCATTGATGAGCGGAACGATCTCGCGTTCGAGATCGCGGCCGGCGATCGAATAATAGGACTGGATGGTTTCGAAACGGGCGAAGCCCTTGCGGTCGGCGATGCCGAGCGCCTTGGCGATGCGCCACGCCGCCCAGTTGGAAACGCCGACGTAACGAACCTTGCCGCTGGCAACGAGATCGTCGAGCGCCCGCAGCGTCTCGTCGATCGGCGTCACCGCGTCGGTACCGTGCAGCTGATAGAGATCGATATGGTCGAGCTGCAGCCGTTCGAGGCTGGCATCGACCGAATCCATGATGTGGCCGCGCGACGAGCCGCGTTCGTTCGGACCCTGGCCCATGGCGCCATGCACCTTGGTGGCGATGATTACGCTCGACCTGGCGACGCCGAGATCACGCAACGATTGGCCGAGCAGGCGCTCGGACTGACCGAAGGAGTAGACGTCAGCCGTGTCGAAGAAATTGACGCCGGCGGCGATCGAGCGGCCGACAATCTCATTGACGCCCTTCTGGTCGAGGCTGGCGATCAGGCCCCATTGGGCATTTTCGCCGGCGGCACCGAAGGTCATGGTGCCGAGGCACAGTTCGGAGACGAACATCCCCGTATTGCCAAGCTGGTTGTAGCGCATGGTGAAAGCTCCAGGAGAATTGTGATGACACAAAACAAATAGGAACGGAACGTTTCGTTTCCAGTGGTGGCGCAATGATGGACCGGTGCTGGCTCAAAACCGTCGCCAATCCCCAACACCGGGTCACCAGCATCGTTGCGGGCGGGGGCAGGCTTTCCAGGGATTAGGATCGAGTGTCGAAGGCGTCGAGTTTCAGCCGCGCGGCATGGTTTTCAGACCAACGAATAATCTCGTCGAAAACGGGGCGAAGGGCGAGTGCGACGGATGTGAGTTCATACTCCACACGCGGCGGCACTTCGGCGTAGCAGGTGCGGATCAAAAGACCGTTTTGCTCGAGATCGCGCAACTGCGCGGTGAGCATGTGTTGCGTGATGCCTGGTATTGCTCGTCGCAACTCGCCGAAGCGCCGCTTGCCGTGAACGAGCTGCCAGAGAATCTCGCCTTTCCACTTCCCCGTCAGAATCCGCATCGCGGCGTGGAAGCGCTCCATCGGCTGTCCGCGACACTCTTCGGCAGGCGCTGAAGCCGTCATTTCCTCAATAGTCTGCATTTTCATCCTATATCATAAAAATCATCGTACTTGCCAATTCAATATTAGATCACAAAATTTGCGGCGGTAAAGGGATTGGCTCTGCCGTCCTCATTTAACGAGCGAACAGGTGAAAGACGTGAGCGTGGAAGTGGCAAACGAAGAGCGTGTCGGGGAGCGAAAGGTTGGTGACGTCGTCATTTACGGGGGCGGCATTGCAGGGGCTCTCCTCGCGCAGCAATTGTCCGCCACTGCCAAGGTGATCCTGGTCGATCCGCTCGATTATTTCGAAGTGACGATGGCTGCACCGCGCAATCTGGTAAAGCCCGATTTCTCCAGGCAGTCCATCATGCCCTTTGCAAAGGCTCTTCCTCGAGTCGATCATGTCGCCGCTCGCCTGACGGAGCTTACCAGCGAGGGCGGTATCGTCGAAGACGCTTCCGGCCGGAGGCTTCTCGTCACTGGGAAGGCTGCCGTCCTGGCCACGGGGAACCGCTTCGCCAACGAACTGGTGCGCGGCCAGGAGGGGAGCGGTGCCGACCGCCATGCGTTCTATCAGAGGTTCCATGACCGCCTTGCAGGCGCCAAGCGCATTCTTCTAATCGGCGGCGGGCCTATTGGTGTCGAAGTCGCCGGTGAGATTACCGAAGCATGGCCGCACAAGCATGTCACATTGGTCGAGTCCCAGCCACGCATCTTGCGAGGCACTTCCGAAGCCGCCGCTGCTCGCGCCGCTGCCATTCTGGAAAGGCGGGGTGTGACTATCCTGACGGGACAGCGCATCGATGGGCTTTTGTCCAATTTGCAAGACGTGTTTGCTGGCAGTGGCGAGGTTACCACCGACGCCGGTCAGGTCATCGCTTACGACCTCGCAATACTGTGCATTGGAGGGCGGCCGAACACCGCCTTCATGAAGCAAAACTTTGCGAGCCGGCTCACACCAGACGGCCACGTCAAGGTGGCAGCGGACCTCCGGGTGAAAGGAGAAAGAAGCATCTTTGCGCTCGGTGACATTACTGATCTTGCTGAAAACAAGATGGCGTTTCACATCAGGGGACACGTCAAGGTCGCAGCCACCAACATTCGCTCCATTCTGGCTGGCAAGTCGCCCTCTCTGCCCTACAAACCACGAACCGGCGATCCGACGATGGTCGTAACGCTGGGTAGCCGAACCGGCGTTGCGCACCTTCCCCTGTTTGGCCACACGCGGTGGTCATGGCTTGTCCGCAAAGTAAAAGCCGAGCACATGCTGGTGCCGAATTATGCGAAAATATTCTCGCGCTAACGCGATCTACCGGCTGCCGAAGATCGCCGAGCCGACCCTGACGCTGGTGGCGCCGAAGGCGATGGCTGTCTCATAGTCGCCGGACATGCCCATCGACAGCTTTTCGACGCCTGCTTCGCGCGCCAGTTTTTCCAGTAGGGCGAAATGCGGGCCGGGGTTCTCGTCGGCCGGCGGGATGCACATCAGGCCTTCGATGACGAGGCCGTGGACATCGCGGCAGCGGGCGACGAAGGCCACCGCGTCGCGCGGTTCGATGCCGGCCTTCTGCGGCTCCGAGCCGGTATTGACCTGGACATAGAGTTTTGGGGCGCGGCCTTGCCGGGCGATCTCCTTGGCGAGTTCGGCGGCGATTTTCTCGCGGTCGACCGTCTCGATGACGTCGAACAGCGCCACCGCCTCCTTGGCCTTGTTCGATTGCAGCGGACCGATCAGATGCAGCTCGATATCGGCAAAGGCCTGCTTCAGCTCAGGCCATTTGCCTTGCGCCTCCTGCACGCGGTTCTCGCCGAAGACACGCTGTCCGGCGTCGATCACCGGCTGGATGTCGGCGGCATCAAAAGTCTTGGAGACGGCCACCAGTGTCACCGCGCCGGCCTCGCGGCGCGCCTCCTGCTTGGCGGCGGCGATCTTCGCCTTGACCGCGAAAAACTGCTGAACAGTGTCACCCATATGCAAATCCCGCTGTTTTGACCCGCGTTTTTAGCCGCCGCGATGCCCATATGGTTGACGGGTTTGCCAAACCATGGTGAACACCCGGACCACATTCCCTGAACCGCACAGCCAGTCGCCCGCGGTTCGCGCCTGCTTTTAAGTGAAAAACGTCCAATGGCAACCGAACGATACAATCCGCGGGCGTCAGAGCCCAAATGGCAGAAGGCCTGGGCCGAGAAGAAGCTGTTCGAAGCGCGCAATGACGACCCGAAGCCGAAATACTACGTGCTCGAGATGTTCCCCTATCCGTCGGGGCGCATCCATATCGGCCATACCCGCAACTACACGATGGGCGACGTGGTGGCGCGCTACAAGCGGGCCAAGGGGTTCAACGTGCTGCACCCGATGGGCTGGGACGCCTTCGGCATGCCGGCCGAGAACGCGGCGATGCAGAACAAGGTCCATCCCAAGGAATGGACCTACCAGAACATCGCCACCATGCGCGAGCAGCTCAAGGTCATGGGCCTGTCGCTGGACTGGGCGCGCGAATTCGCCACCTGCGACGTCGACTATTACCACCGCCAGCAGATGCTGTTCCTCGACTTCGTCGAGAAGGGGCTGGTGACGCGCAAATCCTCCAAGGTCAACTGGGACCCGGAGGACATGACGGTGCTCGCCAACGAGCAGGTCATCGACGGGCGCGGCTGGCGCTCGGGCGCGCTGGTCGAACAGCGCGAACTGACGCAGTGGTTCTTCAAGATCACCGATTTTGCGCAGGACCTGCTGGATTCGCTCGACGGCCTCGACGAATGGCCCGAAAAAGTGAAGCTGATGCAGCAGAACTGGATCGGCCGTTCGGAAGGCCTGCTGATCCGCTGGCCTCTGGCCTCGGATGTTGCCGGCGAGCATGAGCTGGAAGTCTACACGACGCGGCCCGACACCATTTTCGGCGCGTCTTTCATGGCGATCGCCGCCGATCATCCGCTGGCCAAGAAAGCTGCCGAGACCAATCCAGAACTGGCGAAGTTCATCGAAGAGGTCCGCCATATGGGCACCTCGGTAGCCGCACTTGAGACGGCCGAGAAGAAGGGCTTCGACACCGGCATCCGCGTCGTTCATCCGTTCGACGACAGCTGGACGTTGCCTGTCTATGTCGCCAATTTCGTGCTGATGGAATATGGCACCGGCGCCATTTTCGGCTGCCCGTCCGGTGATCAGCGCGACCTCGACTTCGCCAACAAATACGGCCTGCCGGTGATACCGGTGGTGATGCCGGAAGGCGGCGATGCGAAGACCTTCCAGATCATCGAGGAGGCGTATGACGGCGACGGCGTGATGATCAATTCACGCTTCCTCGACGGCATGAAGCCGGACCGCGCTTTCGACGAGGTGGCGAAGCTCTTGGAGCAGAAGACCATCGGCAACCGGCCGATGGCCGAGCGCAAGGTGAATTTCCGCCTGCGCGACTGGGGCATTTCGCGCCAGCGCTACTGGGGCTGCCCGATCCCGATGATCCATTGCGAGGATTGCGGCGTGGTACCGGTTCCCAAGGCCGACCTGCCGGTCAAGCTGCCGGACGATGTCGATTTCGACCGGCCGGGCAATCCGCTCGACCGGCATCCGACCTGGCGGCATGTGAAGTGCCCGCAATGTGGTGGCGATGCGCGCCGCGAAACCGACACGATGGATACGTTCGTCGATTCGTCCTGGTATTTCGCCCGCTTTACCGCACCCTGGGCGCATGAGCCGACCGATCCCAAGGCGGCCAATGAATGGCTGCCGGTCGATCAGTATATTGGCGGCATCGAGCATGCGATCCTGCACCTGCTCTATTCGCGCTTCTTCACCCGCGCCATGCGCGAGACCGGCCATGTCGATCTGGCCGAGCCGTTCAAGGGCCTGTTCACACAAGGCATGGTGGTGCACGAGACCTATCGCGCCGGTTCGGCTTCGAACGGCCGTTGGCTGGCGCCGACCGAGGTGCGGCTGGAGGGCGTCGACGGCGAACGTCGTGCCTTCGATATAGCCACCGGCGAGCCCGTCACCATCGGCCCGCTGGAGAAGATGTCGAAGTCGAAGAAGAACACGGTGAGCCCGGAAGACATTACCGACGGCTACGGCGCCGACACGGCGCGCTGGTTCATGCTGTCGGATTCGCCGCCCGAGCGCGATGTCGAATGGACCGATGATGGCGCCGCCGGCGCGCATCGCTTCATGCAGCGCATTTGGCGTCTGGTGTCGACGGCGGCCGAGACGCTGACGGGCGTCAAGCCAGCCGCGGCTGACGCTGGCGAGGCGGGAGCGGTCTCGAAGGCCACGCACAAGATCCTGAAAGCGGTCGGCGAGGACATCGAGAAGCTCGGCTTCAACCGTGCCATCGCCCGCATCTATGAGCTGGCCAACGTGCTGACCACGCCGCTCAACCAGGTGGCGGAAGGCAAGGCCGATCCGGCACTGCAAGGCGCCTGCCGCCAGGCGGTCGAGATCCTGGTGCATCTGATCGCGCCGGTGATGCCGCATCTGGCCGAAGAGTGCTGGGAGACGCTCGGCGGCACCGATCTGGTCGCCGAACGGCCATGGCCGGTCTTCGATCCGGCGCTGGTCGTCGACAATGAAGTGACCTATCCGGTACAGGTCAACGGCAAGAAGCGGGGGGATTTGACAATTGCCCGCGACGCGGACCAAGGTGCGGTCGAAAAAGCGGTATTGGCTCTCGACTTCGTGCAGAAAGCGCTCGAAGGTAAGGCTCCGCGCAAGGTGATCATCGTGCCGCAGAGGATCGTCAATGTCGTTGCCTGATCGGGAAAAGACGGAGCTGCGCCGCTTGCTGCGCCGCGTGGCGCTTGCCGGCCTTGTCGGCGCGCTGGCGTTGGTTTCGGCCTGCACGGTGCGGCCGCTCTATTCCAACGCGCCGTTGTCGACGGGCTCGACCGCCAATACCGAACTGGCGTCGATCGCCATCAAGCCGGTCAAGACGCGTTATGCCCAGCAGGTGCGCAACAATCTGATCTTCGGCTTCGGGCGTGGCGCCGGCGAACCGGCTTCGCCGCTTTATTCACTCGATCTCACGGTGACCGAAGCCGTCGATTCGGCAGCGCTCGTGCAGGTTGGAACCGACGAAGACGAGCCGACCGCCGGTTCTGTGACGCTGAACGCCAGCTATGCGCTGACCGATATGAAAACCGGCGCCGTCATCACGGTCGGCAAGCGTGCGATCACCTCGTCCTTCGACAGGCCGCGCCAGGAATTCGCTTCGTACCGGGCGCAGATCGATGCCGAAAATCGCGCCGCGCGCGAACTGGCCGAGGCCCTGCAATTGTCCATCGCCCAGGATCTGGTCCGGCACGGCAAGGCGGCCAGCTAGCGCCGCTTTCGTTTAACGGAAGATACCCTCTCGATCCTGATGTCTGGCCGCCTTGCAGTGGTCGGATTTTCAGCTCACCTTTTAGCGCGACGCATTGGACGTGCGAGTGATCGCCGAATGACGATCGGCTGCTCGAATCCGGATCTCCACACATCGCTACGAAAGATGCGTTTCGGTCGCTCCAAAGGGGCCGACGGGAAGCAACTGTTAACCACTCGCTCCCTATGTCTCAGCAGACATTTCAGAGTGAGTCTTGAGAATGGAATCCAAGCGTTTTCCTCGGGTCAATTCATTGAAGCCAGCTTCGCCCGACGACCCCGAGAGAAAGCGTTTCAACGGTCAGCAGCCCGGCGCGACCAAGGCCAGCAATCTCCCGCCACCTGTTGATCTCGGCGGCAATGAAAGCCCTGCCTGGCAAGAGTATTTCTTCCTGGCGCCCAATGTGCGGTTTACGCGTACGCCGGATTACGAAGCCAAGACGCACCGCCCGGAGCGCGACCAAATTGCCGCCGAGCAAAATGAACCACTGGCGCCGCCGGCGCCGTCGGCGATGGCAAAATCCACCACGGCGTCCCACGCCGCCTTGCCCCCGCAGACGAGCCGCCGCCCTCCTGCCTCGTCCGTGCCATCTATTCCAGCCGGGCATACCAGCGAAAAGGCACGGGCTGTTGCGCCGATTGGTCCGAGGACGGCCGCGCCGGTACGGACATCCGCATCGGCGGCGTCCGCCCAGGGAATGGCTGCGCCGGTCAAGACACCAGGCCGCGACAACGTGCGCTGGCCCTTTCTGTCGGATCACGTTTTCTTCGAACTGATGGCGCCCTACATGATCGAAGGTTCGTCACCGGCGCCGCGGGCTGCCCCGGTTCCGCGCGCGGCCACGTCGATTGCCGCGGGACGGGCCGGCGTCCGCGCCGCGCCCACTGCCGATCCGACCGCGTTGTTTCGTGTGATCGAATGCCTTCCAGGCCAGCAGACTCCGTCTGTTCTGCCGGAGGTGCGGCCGGCCAACTCGAACGAAGCCGTGGTCCAGCCGGTGGCGAGCAGCGCACCGCGACGGGCCCAGGTGGCGGTTGCAGTTCCCGCCATTGCCAGCAACGGCGCACCGGCGCAGGTCGCGCAGGTGGCGCAAGGCGCGGAGGAGCGTGTGCAGGCTCCGGCCGTGCGCGTGTCAGCGCCACTGCCCAAGGCCGGCAAGATCGTGCCGGCCACGACAGGCGAGGCGTACGAACTTCCCTCGGAAGAGCTGCTGCAGCAGCCGCCGGAAGGGCAGGGCTTCTACATGTCGCAGGAGCGGCTCGAGCAGAATGCCGATCTTCTGGAAAGCGTGCTCGAGGATTTCGGCGTGCGCGGCGAGATCATCCACGTCCGCCCGGGTCCGGTCGTCACCCTCTATGAGTTCGAGCCGGCGCCGGGCGTCAAATCGTCCCGCGTCATCGGTCTCGCCGATGACATCGCCCGCTCCATGTCGGCGGTTTCGGCGCGCGTCGCCGTGGTGCCCGGCCGCAACGTCATCGGCATCGAGCTTCCGAACGAGACGCGAGAGACCGTCTATTTCCGCGAGCTGATCGAATCGCAGGGTTTCCGCAAGACCAGCTGCAAGCTGGCGCTTTGCCTCGGCAAGACAATCGGCGGCGAGCCTGTCATCGCCGAGCTGGCGAAGATGCCGCATCTGCTGGTCGCCGGCACCACCGGCTCCGGCAAGTCGGTCGCCATCAACACCATGATCCTGTCGCTGCTCTACCGGCTGAAGCCGGAAGAATGCCGGCTGATCATGGTCGATCCCAAGATGCTCGAGCTCTCGGTCTATGACGGCATTCCGCATCTGCTGACGCCCGTCGTCACCGACCCGAAGAAGGCGGTCACCGCGCTCAAATGGGCGGTGCGCGAGATGGAGGACCGCTATCGCAAGATGGCGCGGCTCGGCGTGCGCAACATCGACGGCTATAATGAACGCGCCGCCCAGGCTCGCGACAAGGGCGAGGCGGTCGTCATGACGGTGCAGGCCGGCTTCGAAAAGGGCACCGGCGAACCGCTGTTCGAGCAGCAGGAAATTGATCTGGCGCCGATGCCCTATATCGTCGTCATCGTCGACGAGATGGCCGACCTGATGATGGTCGCCGGCAAGGAGATAGAAGGCGCCATCCAGCGCCTGGCGCAGATGGCGCGCGCGGCCGGTATCCATTTGATTATGGCGACGCAGCGCCCCTCGGTCGATGTCATCACCGGCACGATCAAGGCCAACTTCCCGACCCGGATTTCCTTCCAGGTCACCTCCAAGATCGACAGCCGCACCATCCTGGGTGAGCAGGGCGCCGAGCAGCTGCTCGGCCAGGGCGACATGCTGCACATGATGGGTGGCGGGCGGATTTCGCGCGTGCACGGCCCCTTCGTTTCCGACGCGGAGGTCGAGCATGTCGTGGCGCATCTCAAGGCGCAGGGCCGCCCGGAATATCTGGAAACGGTGACCGCCGACGAGGATGAGGAAGAGGTCGACGACGACCAGGGCGCGGTCTTCGACAAGGGATCGGTCGCGACCGAGGACGGCGATTCCAGCTATGACGAAGCGGTCAAGGTGGTGGTGCGCGACAAGAAGTGTTCGACGTCCTACATCCAGCGCCGCCTCGGTATCGGCTACAACCGCGCCGCATCCCTGGTCGAACGCATGGAGAAGGAAGGGCTTGTCGGCGCGCCCAACCATGTCGGCAAGCGCGAGATCATCATGGGCCGGCGCCCGCAGGCAGCCGCGCCTGAAGACGAGGGCACCGATTGATCGACCGCCCCTCGGCGGCGTGGCTTCTTCCGACTCGCAATAAAAAAGGCCGGTCGCCCGGCCTTTTCTTATTGAAGCGATGCGACCTCAGCCGATCTTCTGGCCGGTCTTGGCCCAGTCGGCGAGGAACTGTTCCAGGCCCTTGTCGGTCAGCGGGTGCTTGACCAGCGCCTTCAGCGTCGCCGGCGGCGCGGTGATGACGTCGGCGCCGATCAGCGCTGCCTGCTTGACGTGGTTCACCGTGCGCACCGACGCGGTCAGGATCTCGGTCTGGTAATCGTAATTGTCGTAGATCTGCCGGATCTCCTGGATCAGCTCCATGCCGTCCGAGCCGGTGTCGTCGATGCGGCCGACGAAGGGCGAGATGAACGAGGCGCCGGCCTTGGCGGCGAGCAGCGCCTGGTTGGCCGAGAAGCACAGCGTGACGTTGACCATGCGGTTCATCTGGGTGCGGATCGTCTTGCAGGCCTTCAGGCCGTCCAGCGTCAGCGGCACCTTGATGCAGACATTGGGCGCGATCTTGGCCAGCACCTCGGCCTCGGCCATCATGTCCTTGTACTCGGTCGCCACGACTTCCGCCGAGACCGGACCGGCGACGATATCGCAGATCTGCTTGGTGACGTCGGCGATCTTGCCGCCGGATTTGAGGATCAGCGACGGATTGGTGGTGACGCCGTCGAGCAGTCCCAGATCGTTGAGTTCACGGATATCCTTGATGTCGGCGGTGTCGACAAAAAATTTCATGACGGGTCTCCTGAAGATTCTTATGTGCATGCCATGCACATTCGGGGTCGGCCTTTGATCTAGACCAAAGTCAGGGCAAGGTCACGCCTCATGATCGAAGATTCGCCCTTTGTCGCAGCCGCACCGGTGCTGGTGCCGATGCCTGCCGAACGCCCCTACACCTATGCCGTGCCGGCCGGCATGCGCGTGGTGCCGGGGTCGATCGTGCGCGTGCCGCTCGGGCCGCGCCAAGTCGCCGGCATCGTCTGGGACGGCGCGGTCGAGAATATCGATGCGAAAAAGCTGCGCCCGATCGAACAGGTTTTCGATTGCCCGCCGATCGACCGTTCGATGCGCCGTTTCGTCGACTGGGTGGCGCAATACACGCTGTCGGCGCCGGGCATGGTGGCGCGCATGCTGCTCCGCGCGCCGGAGGCCCTTGACCCGGAACCCTGGATCGAGGGGCTGCAGCGAACGCTCCTCGTTCCCGACCGGATGACGGATGCGCGGGCGCGCGTGCTGGAGACGGCCGAGGGCGGGTTGGCCTGGACACGCTCGGGTCTCGCCCATGCGGCCGGCGTGTCGTCGACAGTGATCGAGGGGCTCAAGGCGCAAGGTGTGTTCGAGACGGTGATGATCCCGCCGCGACCGGTGGTCGCCGCACCTGACTCGAGCTACGCCGTGCCGGAACTGATGCCGGACCAAAGCGAGGCCGCATCGATGCTGCGCGCCAATGTCGCGGCCGGCGTCTTCAATGTCGCGCTGCTCGATGGTGTCACCGGGTCGGGCAAGACGGAGGTCTATTTCGAGGCGGTGGCGGCCGCGCTCGACCAGGGCAAGCAGGTGCTGATTCTTTTGCCGGAAATCGCGCTGACCCACGCTTTCCTCGAGCGTTTCCAGCAGCGTTTTGGCGCCAAGCCGGGCGAATGGCATTCGGACCTGCCACCCAGGATGCGCGAAAAAGTCTGGCGGCAAGTGGCTGAGGGCACGGTGCGTGTGGTTGCCGGCGCCCGCTCGGCGCTATTCCTGCCGTTCAAGGAGCTTGGCCTGATCGTCGTCGATGAGGAGCACGACCCCGCCTACAAGCAGGAAGACCGTGTCTTCTACAATGCGCGCGACATGGCGGTGGTGCGTGGCCATATCGGCAGCTTTCCGGTGGTGCTGGCGTCGGCGACGCCTTCGGTCGAAAGCCGGGTCAATGCGAGCCAGGGTAAATACAACAGGGCCATTCTCTCCGCCCGTTTCGCCGAGGCCGCACTTCCGCAGCTGAAGTCGATCGACATGCGACGCGCGCCGCCGGCGCGTGGCGGCTTCCTGTCGCCGGTGTTGATCGACCATATGCGCAAGACGTTGGAGAAGAAGGAGCAGTCGCTCTTGTTCCTCAACCGGCGCGGCTATGCGCCGCTGACGCTGTGCCGCGTCTGCGGCCACCGTTTTGGCTGCCCGGTCTGCTCGGCCTGGCTGGTCGAGCACCGCTTCCGCGGCCAGCTTGTCTGCCATCATTGCGGGCACAATGAGCGCCGCCCCGAAGCCTGCCCGGAATGCGGCACGCTCGATCATCTGGTCGCCTGCGGGCCGGGCGTCGAGCGCATCGCCGAGGAGGTCGTCACGCATTTTCCCGATGCGCGCACCATCGTCTTGTCGTCCGACCTGATGGGTGGGGTGCGGCGGCTGCGGCTGGAACTGGAGGCGATCGCTGATGGCGAGGCCGACATCGTCATCGGCACGCAACTCGTCGCCAAGGGGCACAATTTTCCCAACATGACGCTGGTCGGTGTCGTCGATGCCGACCTCGGCCTTGCCAATGGCGATCCGCGTGCCGCCGAGCGCACTTTCCAATTGCTGAGCCAGGTCACGGGCCGCGCCGGCCGCACAGGCAAGAAGAGCCTCGGCCTGCTGCAGACTTTCCAGCCCGACCATCCGGTGATGCGGGCGATCGTCTCCGGCGATGCCGAAGCTTTTTACGAGCGCGAAATCGCCGAGCGCGAACGGGCGGCCTTGCCACCGTTCGGCCGGCTGGCCGGCGTCATCGTCAGCGGCGTGACGCGAGCCGAAGCCGAAGGCCATGCACGCGGCCTGCGCCGCGCCGCGCCCGAGTCGTCAGACCTGTTCGTGCTAGGCCCCGCCGAGGCACCGCTGTCGCTGCTCGGCGGCCGCCACCGCTTTCGCCTGCTGATCCAGGGCGAACGGCGCGCCGACATGCAAGGCTTTATCCGCGCCATGCTGGCCAACGGGCCGAAACAGCGCGGTTCGGTCCGGGTGCAGGTCGATATTGATCCGCAGAGCTTTTTGTAAGGTCGCGATATCGGCGATACGCTGCAGGCCAGCGAGAAACGGAAGATCACATGAAAACCCTTGGCCTTCTGGGCGGCATGAGCTGGGAATCGACCGCCATCTATTATCGGCTCTTGAACGAGATCGTGCGCGAGCGCCTCGGCGGGCTGCATTCGGCCAAACTGCTGCTCTGGTCGTTCGACTTTGCCGAGATCGCCGAGCGGCAGCATCATGGCGATTGGGATGGTGCCGGCGTGCTTCTGATTGAGGCGGCGCGGAAGCTCGAGGCGGGCGGTGCGGAAGGGCTGGTTCTGTGTACCAACACCATGCACAAACTGGCCGACCAGGTGCAGGCGTCCGTATCTATCCCGCTGATCCACATCGCCGATGCCACCGCGATGGCGATCAAGCGTGCCGGCATGCAGCGCCCGGCGCTGCTGGCGACGCGCTTCACCATGGAGCAGGATTTCTACAAGGGCCGGCTCGCCGACAAATACGGCCTGTCGCCCATTGTGCCCGATGCCGCCGGGCGCGACATGGTGCATCGCGTCATCTATGACGAGCTCTGCCAGGGCATCGTCACCGACGCTTCGAAGGCGGCTTACATAGAAGAAGCCGAACGCCTGCGCCGCGAAGAAGCCGCCGACAGTATCATCATGGGCTGCACCGAGATCACCATGCTCATCGGCCAGGACGATTTCGACATTCCGGTCTTCGACACGACGCGCATCCATGCCGAGGCGGCCGTGGAATTCGCGCTGGGTTGATGCGCCCTCCTAAATTGCCGGCCACCATCTGGCGCGCTTCTTTTCCTCCGCTAGAATGCCCGGGATTTCAAAACAGGCATTTCGAGGGGACAAGATGGATTTTGCGCTTCCATGGCCGACGAGCCAGGGCGAATGGCTGGCCTGGTCGAGCGCCGTCTTCACCGTGCTGCTCGGCCTTCTGTTCTTCTTGGCACCTAGCCTCGCCTTCCGCATCCTGCGCCTGCAGGCCAAGCCGGAGAAAGCGGCGGCGATCGCCGAGGGGCGCGGCAGGATGTCGGGCTTTTATCTCGGCGTCGGCCTGTGCTGCATCCTCTTGGCGCAGCCATTGGTTTACATGGCGCTCGGCTTCTCCTGGTTGTTCACCGCCTTCGGCCGGCTGCTGTCGATGATGTCGGATGGCGCCAACACACCTTTCAATTGGGTTTCCATTGTGGTGGAATTGGTCTTGGCGGCATTGCCGCTCGCCTTTGCCTTCGGCTTTGTGCCCTGAATCCAAGGGTATTCCGGCGCATAAGGCGCGAGTCTTTCGCCGGATGCGACAATAGTGCCTGAAAAGCATGCGGAACGACGCATTGCGGTCTTAAAATGCCTGTGCTAGACGGCAATCGACTTTCGGCCGGGGATAGCGGAAGCCGCGCCTCCGTGCTTGAAAAAATGCAGTAAGGTCAAAGATTTAGCCAGAGTTTTTGCTCGCGCCAACAATCTGCGGCCTGTCAGACAAGAGAAAAGACGGTCCGTGGCTCAATCGTCATCGCCAATCTCAGGTGTCGCAGAACGCTATGCGGGTTCGCTGTTCGAACTCGCCCTGCAGGCAAATTCCGTGGCCAAGGTCGAGGCCGACCTCAACAGTTTCGAGGCTATGCTCGCGGGCAGCGCTGACCTGACCCGGCTGATCAACAGCCCGGTGTTCTCCAGCGAGGACCAGGCCAAGGCCATCGCGGCGATCGCCGACAAGGCCGGGATCACCGGTCTCGCCGGCAACTTCCTGCGAGTCGTCGCCCAGAACCGCCGGCTGTTCGCCGTGCCCGGCATGATCAAGGCGTTCCGCCAGATATCAGCCGAACATCGCGGCGAGACCTCTGCCGAGGTAACGTCGGCTCATGAACTGACGGCTGCCCAGCAGACCGAACTCAAGGCTGCGCTGAAGAGCGTTGCCGGCAAGGACGTGGCCATCTCCGTCACCGTCGATCCGTCGCTGCTCGGCGGGCTGGTGGTCAAGATGGGCTCGCGCCAGATCGATACGTCGCTCAAAACCAAACTCAATTCGCTCAAGCTTGCACTGAAAGAGGTCGGCTGATGGACATCCGCGCCGCGGAAATTTCCGCAATTCTGAAAGACCAGATCAAGAATTTCGGCAAGGAGGCCGAGGTCTCCGAAGTCGGACAGGTGCTGTCCGTCGGTGACGGTATCGCCCGCGTCTACGGCCTCGACAATGTCCAGGCTGGCGAAATGGTCGAATTCCCCGGCGGCATCCGCGGCATGGCGCTCAACCTCGAAGCCGACAATGTCGGCGTCGTCATCTTCGGCGCCGACCGCGACATCAAGGAAGGCGACATCGTCAAGCGGACCGGCGCCATCGTCGACGTTCCGGTTGGTCCGGGCCTGCTCGGCCGCGTCGTCGACGCGCTCGGCAATCCGATCGACGGCAAGGGCCCGATCAAGGCGACCGAACGCAAGCGCGTCGACGTCAAGGCGCCCGGCATCATCCCGCGCAAATCGGTGAACGAGCCGATGTCGACCGGCCTCAAGGCCATCGATGCGCTGATCCCGGTCGGCCGCGGCCAGCGCGAGCTGGTCATCGGCGACCGTCAGACCGGCAAGACCGCCATCATCCTCGACACGATGCTCAACCAGAAGTCGGTGCACGACAACGGTCCCGAGAAGGAAAAGCTCTACTGCGTCTACGTCGCCGTCGGCCAGAAGCGCTCGACCGTCGCGCAGTTCGTCAAGGTGCTGGAAGAGCGCGGCGCGCTCGAATATTCGATCATCGTCGCCGCCACCGCTTCCGATCCGGCGCCGATGCAGTTCCTGGCGCCGTTCGCCGGCGCCACCATGGGCGAATATTTCCGCGACAACGGCATGCACGCGCTGATCAGCTACGACGATCTGTCGAAGCAGGCTGTCGCCTATCGCCAGATGTCGCTGCTCTTGCGCCGCCCGCCGGGCCGCGAAGCCTATCCGGGCGACGTTTTCTACCTGCACTCGCGCCTGCTTGAGCGCGCCGCCAAGCTCAATGACGATCTGGGCGGCGGATCGCTGACCGCGCTGCCGGTCATCGAGACGCAGGCCAACGACGTGTCGGCCTATATCCCGACCAACGTGATCTCGATCACCGACGGTCAGATCTTCCTCGAAACCAACCTGTTCTTCCAGGGCATCCGTCCTGCGGTGAACGTCGGTCTGTCGGTCAGCCGCGTCGGCTCGGCCGCGCAGATCAAGGCGATGAAGCAGGTTGCCGGCTCGATCAAGGGCGAGCTCGCGCAGTATCGCGAAATGGCGGCCTTCGCGCAGTTCGGCTCGGACCTCGATGCCGCCACGCAGCGCCTGCTCAACCGCGGATCGCGCCTGACTGAACTCCTGAAGCAGCCGCAGTTCTCGCCGCTGAAGACGGAAGAGCAGGTCGCGGTGATCTTCGCCGGCGTCAATGGCTATCTCGACAAGCTGCCGGTCAACCAGGTCGGCAAGTTCGAGCATGGCCTGCTCAGCCACATGCGTGCGGCCGGCAAGGACGTTCTCGACGCCATCCGCAAGGAAAAGGCGCTGTCGGACGATCTGCGCGCCAAGCTGAAGGCCGAGATCGACGCTTTCGCCAAGACCTTCGCCTGAGCGAAGCGCCAGTCCGGATGAGACAAGACGGGATCAGGTTTGAAGCATGCCTTCATTAAAAGACCTTCGTAACCGTATCGCCTCGGTCAAGGCGACGCAGAAGATCACCAAGGCGATGCAGATGGTCGCCGCGGCGAAGCTGCGCCGTGCGCAAGAGGCCGCGGAAGCGGCGCGCCCCTATTCGGAGCGCATGGGTTCCGTGCTGGCCAACATCACCCAGGCGATCGGTGGCGGCGGCGATGCCCCGGCGCTGATGACCGGCACCGGCAAGGACGACGTGCATCTGCTCGTCGTCTGCACCGCCGAGCGCGGCCTGTGCGGCGGCTTCAATTCGCAGATCGCCCGTCACGCCCGCGACCATATCCGCCGGCTTTTGGCTGACGGCAAGCAGGTCAAGATCATCTGCGTCGGCAAGAAGGGTTTCGACATACTGCGCCGCGACTATGCAGCGATGATCCTCGATCGTATCGACCTGCGCGAGGTCAAGACGCTCGGCTTCGTCAACGCCGACGCGATCGCCAAGAAGGTCATCCACCTCTTCAACGAAGGTGCCTTCGACGTCTGCACGCTGTTCTATTCGCAGTTCAAGTCGGTGATCAGCCAGGTTCCGACCGCGCAGCAGATCATTCCGGCCGGCGTCGCTTCGGCTCCCGCCGAGGCGGTGGATGGCGGCAATGCCGTCTACGAGTATGAGCCGGAGCCGGGTGAAATCCTGTCCGACCTCATCCCGCGCAACATCTCGGTGCAGGTTTTCCGGGCGCTGCTCGAAAACGCGGCCGGCGAGATGGGCGCCAAGATGAGCGCCATGGACAATGCGACGCGCAACGCCGGCGAGATGATCAACAAGCTGTCGATCACCTACAACCGCCAGCGGCAGGCGCAGATCACCAAGGAACTGATCGAAATCATTTCGGGCGCCGAGGCGCTCTAGACGCGGTTCGCGGGTCAATCTGCCCGCGACCGGACCGCGTGAGAAACAAAGGACGAAAAGGGTAAAGACGATGGCGAAAGCAGCGACCCCCAAGACGGCAGCCCCCAAGGCCGCAGCCGCGAAGACCGCAGCCCCCGCGAAGGCGGCCAAGGCTCCAGCCGCAGCCGCTAAGGCAGATCCGGCCAAGACGGCGGCAGCGCCCGCCAAGGCCGCCGCGGCCAAGACCTCGGCCGTTGCCACCAAGGCAACCGGCGTTGTCGGCAAGGTCCGCCAGGTCATCGGCGCCGTCGTCGACGTGCAGTTCGGCGATCACCTGCCGCCGATCCTGAATGCGATCGAGACCACCAATGTCGGCAACCGCCTGGTGCTCGAAGTTGCCCAGCATCTCGGCGAGAACACCGTGCGCTGCATCGCCATGGACTCCACCGAAGGCTTGGTGCGCGGCCAGGAAGTGCGCGACACCGGCGGCCCGATCTCCGTGCCGGTCGGCCCGGGCATGCTCGGCCGCATCATCAATGTCATCGGCGAGCCGGTCGACGAAGAAGGCCCGGTCGACGCGACCGAGATGCGCTCGATCCACCAGCCGGCTCCGGCCTATGTCGAGCAGTCGACGGAAGCGCAGATCCTGATCACCGGCATCAAGGTGCTCGACCTGCTGGCGCCTTACGCCAAGGGCGGCAAGATCGGCCTGTTCGGAGGCGCCGGCGTCGGCAAGACCGTGCTGATCCAGGAACTGATCAACAACATCGCCAAGGCGCATGGCGGCTATTCGGTGTTCGCCGGCGTCGGCGAGCGCACCCGCGAAGGCAACGATCTCTATCACGAGTTCATCGAATCCGGCGTCAACAAGAAGGGCGGCGGCGAAGGCTCCAAAGCCGCGCTGGTCTACGGCCAGATGAACGAGCCGCCGGGCGCCCGTGCCCGCGTCGGCCTGACCGGCCTGACGGTTGCCGAATATTTCCGCGACCAGGGCCAGGACGTGCTGTTCTTCGTCGACAACATCTTCCGCTTCACGCAGGCGGGTTCGGAAGTGTCGGCTCTGCTCGGCCGTATCCCGTCGGCCGTCGGCTATCAGCCGACGCTCGCCACCGACATGGGCGCGCTGCAGGAACGCATCACCACCACCACCAAGGGGTCGATCACCTCGGTGCAGGCCATTTACGTGCCGGCCGACGACTTGACCGATCCGGCGCCGGCGACCTCGTTTGCCCACCTTGACGCGACGACGACGCTGAACCGCGCCATCGCCGAGAAGGGCATCTATCCGGCCGTCGATCCGCTGGATTCGACCTCGCGCATGCTTGACCCGCTGGTTGTCGGCGACGAGCACTATGCCGTCGCCCGCCAGGTGCAGTCGATCCTCCAGCGCTACAAGTCGCTGCAGGACATCATCGCCATCCTGGGCATGGACGAGCTGTCGGAAGAGGACAAGCAGACGGTCGCCCGCGCCCGCAAGATCGAGCGCTTCCTGTCGCAGCCCTTCTTCGTCGCCGAAGTGTTCACCGGCGCGCCGGGCAAGTTGGTCGATCTCGCCGACACCATCAAGGGCTTCAAGGGCCTCTGCAACGGCGACTACGATCACCTGCCGGAAGCCGCCTTCTACATGGTCGGCGGCATCGAGGAAGCAGTCGAGAAGGCACAGCGCCTGGCGGCTGAAGCGGCATAAGAAGCGAATAGCGAATAGGGAGTAGCGAATAGGGCAAGGTGAGCCGAGCGAGTTTCTTCCCTACTCGCTACTCACTATTTCCTACTCGCTAAAGTGATCATGGCTGAAGCTTTCAAATTCGAACTGGTCTCGCCAGAGCGCCTGCTGGTTTCCGAGCAGGTCGAATCCGTCGTCATTCCCGGCGCCGAAGGCGAGATGACCGTGATGGCGCATCACGCGCCGGTCATGACCACCATCAAGCCGGGTGTCGTCACGGTGAAGACCGCCTCGGGCGGCGAAGAACGCTATGTCGTGTTTGGCGGCTTCGCCGACATCGTTCCGGCCGGCTGCACGCTGCTGGCGGAATCGGCTGTCGCGGTGAAGGATGTCGATCGTGCCGATCTCGCCCGCCGCATCCAGGAAGCTAGGGAAGACGCCGCCGACGCCAAGGACGACCAGGCGCGCAGCAAGGCCGAGCAGTTCCTTAGCCAGCTCACCACGCTGGAAGGCGCGATCATCCCGGCCTGAAATCCGCACTAAATGACTTGATGAAAAGCGGGGGTTGCCCCGCTTTTTGTTTATATGCCCAAGGCTGCGAAGGCCAGTGTCGGACCATCGCGTCGCAGGTGGACCAGATGCACCGCCGTGAGTTCAATCAGCGTCTGGCGCTCGGCGTGGTCCCCAGCGAAGCCGGCAAGGTCGAACACCGCCGTCACGGTCTCGTTCGCCGGTAGCTGCTGGTCCAAAAGCGCCGTCAACGCTACATCGAGCGGATCGGTGAAATGGCTTTCGGGCAAGGTTTTTCCACGCGCGGCGCAGGCAGCGATCCAGGCCGCCACCACCAGCGTGAGATGTACGAACTCGGTGCCAGCTTCGAGGCACTCGATAGCGGACGCGATGATGCGCTGTGGCAGTTTCTGGCTGCCATCATTGGCGATCTGGGCGGTGCGGTGGGCGAGTGCGGTGTTTGAAAAGCGCTCGGCAAGCTCGGCTGTGTAGGTTGATGTATCGAGCCCGGCATCCTCCGGCAATGTCGGGATGGCCTCGGCCCACAGCCCGTCGACAAATTGCCGGATCGCCGGATCGGCGAAAGCGCGGTCCACGGTGTCGTGGCCGCTGAGCAGGCCGAGATAGGCGATGCCTGAATGCGCGCCGTTGAGCAGCCTGAGCTTCATGTCCTCGAAGGGGCCGACATCGCCGACCATTGTGACGCCAAATTTTTCCCAGGCCGGCCGTCCCGCCGGAAAATTGTCTTCGACCACCCATTGGCGGAAGGGCTCGGTCATCACAGGCCAGGCATCGTCGATGCCGAGTTCGCCGGCGACGCGCGCCCGATCGACGTCCGTGGTTGCCGGCACGATGCGGTCGACCATGCTGGAAGGAAAGGCGACCTGGTCGGTGATGTAACCGACGAGGGCGGCATCGCCGGTCGAGCCAAGGCTGGCGTCGCGCAATGCGGCGAATTCAGTCAGCAGCCGATGCAAAGTTGCGCCATTGGCGGGCAGGTTGTCGCAACAGAGCACGGTGAACGGAGGGGTACCGGCGGTCCGTCTCCGGGCAAGCGCCTCGGAGAGGAAACCGTGCGCGGTTTTCGGCATTTGCGGATTTGCCAGATCGTGGATGATGTCGGGATGGGCGGCGTCCAATCCGCCGCCCGCGGCCCTGAGATAGGCCTTTTCGGTGATGGTCAGCGTGACGATGCGGGTGCGTGGATCGGTCAGCGCGGCCAGCACCGCACCAGGGTCTTCCGGCGCCACCAGCATCGACTGAATCGAGCCGATGACGCGCAGCTCCTCCTCGCCACTGCTGCGGATCGCCAGCGTGTAGAGCCCGTCCTGCGGCGCCAGTGCATCGCGCGTGTCGGGGCTGCGCAAGGAGACGCCGATGATGCCCCACTCCGTTTCGCCCGCCGCCAGGCACTCGTCAACATAGGCGGCCTGATGGGCGCGATGGAAGGCGCCGACGCCGAGATGCACGATGCCTGGGGCAACCTTGCCGCGGTCATATACGGGGATTTTGGTCCCGGCGGGCAGCTTCTGAAGCGTGGCGTCGGACAGATGGCTTCTGGTCATCACCATACCGGGAACTGGGGACTTTGGATAACAGGCGGCGTAACACCTGTTTGCGGCAGCCGCAAGGATGCCGCTTTGCCAGCACACATTGACTTCGCCTTGGCCCGAACGTACCGGTATCCAGACTGGAAGGAGCCGCTTTCCCATGGTCGCGCTGACCGATCCGGACCTGCTGTTTCCCTCCGAAGCGCATTCGCGCTCGCTTGCCCGCGACCTCTACGCCGGCGTCCAGAACCTGCCCATCGTCAGCCCGCATGGTCACACCGATCCGCGCTGGTATGCGCTGAACGAGCCGTTCCCGGATCCGGCGCAATTGCTCATCGTGCCCGACCACTACATCTTCCGCATGCTGTTCAGCCAGGGCGTGCGGCTGGAAGATCTCGGCGTGGCGAACCTGGATGGCGCTCCGGTGGAGACCGACGGCAGGACGATCTGGCGGCGCTTTGCCGAGCACTATTACCTGTTTCGGGGCACGCCGACCCGGCTGTGGCTCGACCATGTGCTGGCGCATCTGTTCGGCATCGAAGAGCCGCTGAATGCCGCGACAGCCGACCGCCATTACGACACGATCGCGACGGTGCTGCAGTGGGAGAATTTCCGTCCCCGCGCCTTGTTCGAGCGCTTCAACATCGAGGTCATCGCCACGACCGAAGGCGCGCTCGACGATCTCAAATGGCATAAGATGATCCGCGACAGCGGCTGGGAGGGCCGCGTTGTCACCGCCTATCGTCCAGACGCGGTTGTCGATCCCGATTTCGAGGGGTTTTCGGCCAATCTCGATCGGCTCGGCGAGATCACCGGCTGCGACACCGGCAGCTGGGCCGGTTATCTCGACGCGCATCGCCAGCGGCGTGCTTTCTTCATGAGTTTTGGCGCGACCTCGTCCGACCATGGCCATCCGACGGCCGAGACCGCCAACCTTTCCGACGCGGCGGCGCAGGAGCTGTTCAACCGCATCCGCCGCGGCTCGGAGGACGAGCGCGAGCATAAACTTTTCCGCGCCCAGATGCTGACCGAGATGGCCAAGATGAGCCGGGATGACGGGCTGGTGCTGCAGATCCATCCCGGCTCCTGGCGCAACCATTCGCCTGACGTTTTCCAAAAGTTCGGTCGCGACAAGGGGTTCGATATCCCGACGCGGACCGACTATGTGACGGCGCTGAAGCCGCTGCTCGACTGCGTCGGGCTGGAGCGTGACCTGACCGTCATCCTCTTCACGCTCGACGAGAGCAGCTATGCGCGCGAACTGGCGCCGCTGGCCGGTGTTTACCCGGCGCTGAAGCTCGGGCCGGCCTGGTGGTTCCACGACAGTCCGGAAGGCATGCGCCGCTTTCGCGAGATGACGACGGAGACGGCCGGCTTCTACAACACTGTCGGCTTCAACGACGACACGCGCGCCTTTCCCTCGATCCCGGCTCGCCACGATGTGGCGCGTCGCGTCGACTGCGCCTTCCTCGCACGCCTCGTCGCCGAACACCGGCTGCGCGAGGACGAGGCGCATGAGCTGGCAGGGGAATTGGCCTATACGCTGGCGAAGAAAGCCTACCGGCTCTGACGCATGCGTCCGCGATGAGGAGATGACGATGACGAAGATCTTCGCGCATGCCGGCGAGGGTGCTTGGACGCCGACGCCGGATGGCAACAGGCGGCGCGTTCTCCTCTCCATCGATGAGTTGATGCTGGTCGAATTCGGCTTCGACAAGGGCGGCGTCGGTGCCCTACATTCCCATCCGCATGTGCAGTCAAGCTATGTCGCCGAAGGCCGCTTCGAGGTGACCATCGACGGGCGGACGGAGATTCTTGAGGCCGGGGGCAGCTTCATCGTGCCGTCCGGTCTGGTGCATGGCGTCAAGGCGCTGGAAGCGGGGCGGCTGGTCGACAGTTTTACGCCGCACCGGGCGGATTTTCTCGCCTGAGGGCAGCAGCGGCCGACTTCGCGCTCTCTTTCGAAATGAAAAACCCGCACCTCCAAAGAGGCGCGGGTTTGTTGCCTGGGCGCCCGTGGCGCCGCGGTACTCAAAACATCACCGCAGGATCGGAACCTGCTGGATCATGGTGAATATAAACTTAATGCGCGGAGGTCACGGCGGTTGGTCAGGTGATCCGCTGAAGCAGGCCGAAAAGCCGCTCGAACGCCTTGCCATAGGGCGGGCGCAGCAGGGCGCCGGCGCTCAGGCGCGACTGCAGGAAAACCGGCTTCTCCTTGCTGAAGGTGCGGAACCCCCATTCGCCGTGATAGGCGCCCATGCCGCTGGGGCCGACACCGCCGAAGGGCTGGTTCTCCTGCACCAGATGCAGCATGCAGTCGTTGATGGTGACGCCGCCGGCGATCGTCTCGCGCAGGATGCGCTGGCGGTTGGTGCTGTCGTTGCCAAACCAGTAGAGCGCCAGCGGCCGGTCGGCCTGGTTCACATGGCTGATTGCCTCATCGACGGTGGCGTATTCGACGATCGGCAGCACCGGACCGAAAATCTCCTCGCGCATCAACCGCAGGTCCGGGCCGGCGTTGCTGACCAGGGTCGGCAGCAGCTTGCGGCTCGCGGCGCCGAATTCTTCGCCGGCCGGGTTGATTTCGGTGATTTCGGCGCCGGCGTCACGGGCTTCCGCGATCATGGCGCGCAGGCGCTGAAAGTGGCGGTCGCTGATGATGGCGGTGTAGTCGGGGTTGTCGCGGAGCGTTGGGTAGAGCCGCGCCACCGCGGTTGCGAGCTTGGCCGCGACCGTGCCGGCCTGCCCCTTCGGCACCAGCAGATAGTCCGGCGCGATGCAGGTCTGCCCGGCATTGAGCAGCTTGCCGTAGGCAATGCTGGCTGTCGCCGCATCGAGATCGCAGGAGGGGTCGAAGATCGCCGGCGACTTGCCGCCGAGTTCGAGCGTGACCGGGGTCAGGTTGGCGGCAGCGGCGATCGCGACTTGGCGGCCGACCGCGGTCGAGCCGGTGAACAGCAGATGATCGAACGGCATCGCCACGAAGGCCTTGCCCATCTCGGCATCGCCGGTGATGACGCTCAACTCGTCCGGGGCGAAATGCTCGCTGGCCAGTCTGGCGAGCAGCTCGGAAAAAGCTGGTGTCAGTTCGGAAGGCTTGACCAGCACGCGGTTGCCAGCGGCGAGCGCTGCCGTGACCGGCGCGACGGCAAGCTGGAAGGGGTAGTTCCAGGGCGAGACGATGCCCACGAGACCAAGCGGCTGCGGCAGCAGGCGATTGCGGCCCGGCAAGAACGGCAAGGTGGTGGCGACACGACGCTCCCGCATCCAGCCTTTCAGATGAGACAGCGTGTGGCGGATGCCGGCGCGCACGACGAACAGTTCGGCAAGGCGCGTCTCATGCGCCGAGCGGCCGCCAAAGTCGGCATCGATCGCCGCGCAAATGTCGGCCTCATGCTGCTCGGTCAGCGCCAGCAAGCGTTTCAGGCGGTCTTTCCGCACACCCAGATCGGGAAAGGGCTGCTTCTCGAAGGCCGTGCGCTGCAGCTGAAACCGTTCGCCGAGGACATCCTGTCTCACCTGCAGCATCGTGCCCTCCCTGGCTCGCCTGGCCAAGCTTACATCCTGACGTGAAGGAATCCAGCGGGGGTGGAGGTGTCGCTGGGGAAGGTGTGCCTTCGCCAGCCACGACCAATCAGTCCGCCGTCAACATGGGAGGACCGTTCCGGTTGTGTTCCGAAGGCAGCTGCGCTACTCCGAAGCATCACGCGGAGAGTCTCTTGATCGATTCCCATATTCTCTCCAATTCCGGAAAATTTGCTTCCGATCCGGTGTCATCCTGATGTCGGCGCAGACAGCCAGCATTCGGGCCGAGGATCCCAAGCGGCGCGTCCTGAAGGACGTGTTCGGCTTCGACGATTTCCGCCCCGGCCAGGCCGATGTCATGGATGCGCTGCTCGGCGGGCGCCATGTGCTGGCCGTCATGCCGACGGGTGCCGGCAAGTCACTCTGCTACCAGGTTCCGGCGCTGGTCATGGGCGGGCTCACCCTCGTCGTTTCGCCGCTGGTGGCGCTGATGCAGGATCAGGTCGCCGCCTTGCGGCTGGCGGGCGTCGGCGCCGATACGATCAATTCCTCGCTCGACCGTGAGGCCAATGTCGCCGCCTGGCGACGCGTGGCATCAGGCCAGACGCGGCTGCTCTACCTGGCGCCGGAGCGGCTGATGACCGAGCGCATGCTCGAGGCGCTTTCCAGGCTCGAAATCAGCCTGATCGCCATCGACGAGGCACATTGCATCTCGCAATGGGGGCCAGCGTTTCGGCCCGAATATGAAGACCTGTCGCGTTTGCGGCACATCTTCCCCAACGTGCCGATCATCGCGGTGACGGCGACGGCGGATGAAAGCACGCGCAGCGATATCGAAGCGCGGTTGTTCGCGGAGCGGGTGGAAACGCTGGTGCTGGGTTTCGACCGGCCCAACATCAAGCTCGCGATCGAGTCCAAGCAAGACAGCAAGCGGCAATTGCTGCGTTTCATCGAGCGCCACTCGGGCAAGAGCGGCATCGTCTACTGCCTGTCGCGCAAGAAGACGGAAGAGATGGCGGCCTTCCTCGAGAAGAACGGCGTCACCGCGCTCGCCTATCACGCCGGCATGAGCAAGGAGGCGCGCGAGGCGAACCAAAACGCTTTCATGACGCTGTCCGGCGTCGTCATGGTGGCGACCATCGCCTTCGGCATGGGCATCGACAAACCTGACGTCGCCTATGTCTTCCACACCGATATGCCGGGCAGCCTGGAGGCCTATTATCAGGAGATCGGCCGCGCCGGCCGTGATGGGCGCAAGGCCGAGGCGCACATGCTTTACGGCCTTGGTGACATCCGCATGCGGCGGCTGTTCATCGACGACGAGGATGCAGCGGTGGAGCACAAGAGGCGTGCGCACCGCCGGCTCGACACGCTGATCGGTTATTGCGAGACGGCACAGTGCCGCCGCCAGGTGCTGCTTGGCTATTTCGGCGAGGAAGCCGAGCCTTGCGGTAATTGCGACAATTGCGTCGACCAGGTGCCGCGCGCCGATGGCGCTGCCGAGGCGCGCATCATCCTGGCGGCTGTCGCGCAGAGTGGCGAGCGCTTCGGCGCCGCCCATGTCATCGACATCCTGCTCGGCCATGAGACCGAGAAGATTTTGGCCAGGAGCCATCAGAGGCTCGCCTGTTTCGGCAGCGGCGCGGCGCATAAGAAGGATTTCTGGATGTCGCTGATCCGACAGCTCGTGGCGAACGGTTTCCTGGAGCCGGATCCGAGCGGCCATGGCGGCCTTGCCATCGCCGAGAAGGGCCACGCGCTTGACCGTGGCGAGGAGCCGTTCCACTACCGTGTCGAGATGCGCAGCCGCGCCTTGCGCAAGATGCGAGCGGCCGAGGGTTCGGGTGCCGAAGGCGTCGACGCTTCGCTGCTGGCCACGCTGAAATCCCTGCGGCTGCGCCTGGCCAAGGAGCGCCAGGTGCCGGCCTATGTGGTGTTCTCCGACCGCACGCTGATCGACATGGCCGAACGCCGCCCGAGTGATCTCGACGCTTTCGCCGAAGTGAATGGCGTGGGGGCTGCCAAGCTCAAGGAGTTTGGGGCGATTTTTCTGAGCGCTATTGCGGCGCATCGGTCCGACTGAAGTCGAGGCAAGGAATTTTCCAATAGGTTCTCTATGCGAGGCCGTATCTCAAGATTAATATTGCTTTTTTTATTTTATATTGAGTATAGTTACTTTGTGTGCAACCGAGCTGATATAGACTGGCGCTATAGAGCGTTAGATATTGGAATGTCGACGATGGCAGGCAAGTTCGATATCGCGAGTCTTTGCGCGCTTTACGACCGCGGACGACTGGTGCCGTTTGTCGGATCGGGCATGAGTAGCCCAACTGTGCGAGTTGGGAAGAATTGGTCACGGGGCTGGAGCGGCTAGCCAAGATCAAAGTCGCTTCACAGAGGAAGAATTTCATTCGGCGTGCCTCGATAGCGCTGCAGGTGCTTCGGCAGCAGGGGGACGATGTTCCCAAGGCGGTGTCGAAGTCCATCTATCGGTCTGGCGTGGAGATCGTCCCGTCGCAGACGAAAGAGTTAGCGTCCCTGTTCTGGCCGTTGGTGTGCACGACCAATTACGATGATCTGTATCTCCGAGCCAAGCTGGAAGCGAAGGGTTATGTTCCAAGGACTTTGGGTCGTTCGGAGGCGCACTGCCGAGAACTGCTGGAGCACTTGAGTTTTCCGGCCAGTGAAATCGTGTGGGCGCTTCAGGGTTTCCTGCCGCGGCTGAACGGCTCTCTTAAGGAGAAGATCGGTCAGGACGTCCCGCTCGCTCAGTTCGCCGAGGAGCTGGTGGTCGGACACGATGAGTACCGGAAGGAGGCTCATCGAGCGCCGCATTTCCGGCGCAGCTTCGCAGAGTTGTTTCGGACCCGGTCGCTGCTCTTTCTGGGATCGGGACTCGGCGAGCCTTATTTCCTATCACTCTTTGACGAAATCATCGAACTCACCGGACCGCCGGCGCAGCCGCACTTCGCGCTTATCCAAGAAGGCGAAGTGGATTCGGAATTCCTGCAAAAACAATACCACATTCTCTGCAATACCTACCCAGAAGGCCGGCACGAGTACGTCGTCGATTTTTTGAAAAAGCTTTCAAGGCGGGTGGATGCGTCGCGCGTTCGGCCGAGCCGTTGGGGGTTCCGTCTCGCTTCGCCATCAAAGATCAAGCGCGGAAACGAAGTAGATGATCAATTTACCTGCGTCCGAGGCAGTCTGCCCAGCAAATCCAAAATCCCCAAAGATGAAGTGCTAGCGATTAGCTGCGGGCGCGGCCCAGCGAAGGCCGACGCAACGAGCGATTCGGATCGTGGCAGACCTCTTTTCGGCAAGGTTGGCGAGAAGATGCGGGGCCTCAAAAGTACCTGGGAGAGTGATTGGATCGTTACATGGGAGGGCTTCCCGCAGGTCTACGGAATCGTCGCACGAGACATGGGCCCCGACGAGTCATCAAGAGATAAAAGAAGCGCAGAATCGATCCTGGTCGCATTTAAAGATTTTCTTCTGCGGATGCATGAAAAGCGGGTGCGGCAGGTTCATGTTCAGCTTCTGAGCGCCGGTCGTGGCCGGGTGTTCAGCCCTGGGTCTCCATTAGTCAGATGGCGCGCGCCTATGGGGAGGTCTTTCGCGATATCCGAAAGAGGACACCCGGCGACCCGCCCCGGGTTACGGTCTACCTGGTTGACCCGGGGGTGGTCGCACTGCTTCAGGGCGGGTACCTTGACCTGGTTCAACAATTGCAAGGCGCGCCACTGCGGATCACTGTAGAGGTTATCGACGCGTTCGGGCGCGCGGAACGCCATCACCAGATCGTTCCGGCTACGGCTCGCCTTAAATCCCTGATCGGCCCCGTCGGTTCGCGTCAGCCGCTGGTTAGTGCCCGCCCGCTTCCGCGTCTGCGGTACGCTCCGGAGCCGCTTGATAAGGTGATCAACCTCAACGTCCGCGCTTTCGGGCTCGTTAGTGGCAGCACGCTGTTTTTGGACTATCGGAGATGATTCGTAGGGCACCAGCCCAACGCTCGGCCTGAATACCCGCCCTCGCAAATCGTCACATCTGTATCGACATGCCGCCATCGACGGTCAGGACATGGCCGTTGACGAAGGAAGCCGCGTCGCTGGCGAGGAAAAGGGCGGCGCCGGCGATCTCCTGCGGCCGCCCCCAGCGCTGTAGCGGAACACGCTGGCGCGCGAAGGCAACCAGATCGGGGTTTACCGCCATCGCGGCATTGGTCTCGGTGGCGAACATCCCCGGCGCGATGGCGTTGCTGGTCACGCCGTGGGCGCCATATTCGACGGCGATGCTGCGCATCAAGCCGGTCAGTCCTTGCTTGGCGGCGGGGTAGATGGCGTCGCCGGGCCGCGCCATCTCGCCGACGATCGAGGTCACCGCGATCAGCCGGCCATGGCCCTGGGCCTTCATGATCTCCGCCGCATCGCGCGACAGCGAGATCGCCGACAAAAGATCCGTCCTGATCAGGTCAAGGATGTCGTCGTCGTTGAAGGCGGCAAGCGGCCGCCTGTCGCGGGCGCCGACATTGTTGACGAGGATGTCGAGCCGGCCTCGGGTCTTACTGATCTCTGCGATCATCGCGCGGCCCGCCCCGATGTCGGCCACGTCGAAGACCGCAGCCTGCGCACTGCCGCCATTTCCGGTGATGGCGGCGACGGCGCCGTCGAGCGTCGCTTCGGTGCGTCCGCTCACCACGACATGGGCTCCGGCTTCAGCAAAGGCGCGCGCGATCTCGAAGCCGAGGCCGCGTCCGCCGCCGGTGATCAGGGCCACACGCCCCTCCAGGGAAAATCGATCGAAAATGCTCAAAACAGGCGGCCTCTGCGCACATGGGACGGGTGCCGATCCCATGCGGCAATCGGCGGCTTGTTGTCAGCCTATCGTTCAATCGAAGCCGGTCAAATGAACTTAATGCGCGGGCGAATGCGTTTCGCAAGGGAGTTCTGGTCCCATGTGATGGTCTCCGATCGCGCGCTGATCGACATGGCTGAACCACCCGACGTCAATGGCGTTCGTGTCGCCACGCTTAAGGCGTTGGGCGAGGTTTTTCCGGGCGCGATCGCGGCGCATGAATCCGAAGCTCGACGGCACTATTTTTTGCAGACTGTGCCACTTTTTTATGCACTACTTGGTTCATATGGTCGGTTACTTCTATGATCCTGTTGCCGGCAAGCAACAACCCAAGATGAAAAGCCCGCGGCGCGAATGCCGCTCTTGCTCTCCCAGATGTCTGGGCTCTCTACTGCAAGAGGCGCACGGATTCTCGTTCAAAGCCTTCATAATCATGATGAGACATGCCTTGGGTCGTTGCAGTCGGCGCACCTGGCCGATGTTGTTGTGCCGGTAGGGCGCGCGACGGTTTTTTGAGGGCAAGGCATGTCTGGCGTGACATTTCCGGGGGCGGCTCGTCGATCGGGCCGTGTAAAAGTTCTTCTTGCCACAACGTCCGTAACGGCTCTGCTGCTGGCCACGCTGCCAGCGGCAGCCGATAGTCTGCTGGTCGGCAGTGGCGGCGACGGCGGCACTAGCGGCTGGGGCAATGGCGGCGGTGGCGGCATCGGCGGCGGCGGCGGCGGCATTGGGGCACAATTTTCCGGAGGCACTGGCGGCGGTATCAGCGGCGTCGGAGGCGGTGGTGCAACGGCTGCCGCGGGCGGCGGCGGCGGTGCGCTTGGCGGCGCCGGCGGTACCGGCGGGCACCCTGCCGGCGGCGCGGGCCCTGCTATCGTCAACCCCGGTGGCGCTGCTGGCGTCAACCCGGATGGATCGGGAGCCAACGGTGCTGGCGGCGGCCTTGGCGGTCTCTTGGGTGGCGGCGGTGGTGCAAATAACAGCGGCGGCGGCGGCGGCGGCGGCAAAGTGGTCGATGGTGACGGCAACGACATTTCGGGCAAGACGCCGGATGCCGGTGCGAGTGGCCCCTCTTCGCTTATTCTGACCAACAGCGGAAGCTACGAATTCGTCGGCGTGGGCGGCGGCGGCGGCGGCGGTAGCTGGGACCGCACTGGCGGTGACGGATCCGCGGGTGACCTTACCGTCTTTGGTGTCACGCTGACCGTGAACCGCTCGATTCTGGTTGGCGGCGGCGGCGGCGGCGCGGGCGCCTTCGGTGTCGGCGGGGTTGGTGGTGCCGGCACGGTTTTGCTGGAGGACGGCGCCAGCCTTTCTGTAGGCGAAACGCTGCTGGTCGGCGGGATGGGCGGCAGCGGCGCCTCATGGTACACTGCGGTAGCCGGGGGCGGAGCGGGCGGCAGCGGTGCCGTTACGGTCGACTCCACCTCATCCATCGCCATCGGCAGTGGGGGCGCAATTATCCTGGGTGGCACCGGAGTTCCGGGAGTTCTCGTCGGTTCGTATCTTGGACCCAGTGGCGCCGGTGGCGCAGGCACGCTGAACCTCGCGGGTGCGTTGAATTTCCAGAGCGGCGGCAGCTTTACCATCAATGCCACAGGCACGTTCAATCTCGGCAATGCGGTTGCGAATGGGACTGTCGCCGGGACGATTTCGGGCCTGTCCAGCCTGACCAATAACGGCGCGATCAATTTCAACCAATCGAACGCCGTCACGTTCTCACCCGCCATAAGCGGCGACGGCACGGTGACCCAGAACAGCGGCGGCACCGTTCTTGATGGTGCCAACACCTACACCGGCGCGACGACGGTGAATGGTGGCGTCCTGTCGGTGAACGGGTCGATTGCATCGTCCGTGCTGACGACGGTCAACAGTGGCGGCACGCTGGGGGGTACCGGCACGGTTGGCAACACAACGATCGTGGGCGGCGTTCTGGCGCCAGGCAATTCGATCGGCACCATCACGGTCGCCGGGAACCTCGTGTTCGGCGCGGGCTCCACATACAGCGTCGAGGTTTCGCCTGTTACGGCCGACCGCACCAACGTTACCGGCACGGCCGACCTCTCGGGCGGCACGGTGGCGGTGACCTACCTGCCGGGCACTTTCGTGGCCAAGAGCTATACCATCCTCCATGCCGACGGGGGACTGGGCGGCACTGCATTCGCGGGTATCGACGCCCCGACGCTGCCGGGCCTTACAAGCAGCCTCGTCTATGACTACACCGCGAACGACGTCTATCTGCAGACGACCGCCGTGCCGACCATGGGCGCCGGGCTCAACGAGAACCAGAAGAGCGTCGATACGGCACTCCTCGATTACTTCGACCGGACCGGCTCATTGCCCGGCGCGTTTGCCGGGCTTGACGCGAACGGGCTTTCCCAGGTGTCGGGCGAGGTGGCGGCCGGTGCCGCCAATGCCGGCATCGACAGCGCCGACCAGTTCATCAATGCGCTCGATGCCCAGGCAGGCCAGGGCGCGGCGGGTCCGGCCGGTGGCGGCGGGGCGACGGCCTATGCGGAAGACAGGGCAGCCGGCGACAAGGACCAGTTTGCCTCGCTCGGCATCAAGGCCAGCCACAATGCCGACCTGGTGGGGTCTGTCTTCGCCAGCCGCTGGCAGGCATGGGGCGCCGTCTATGGTGGTTCGCAGAAGATCGGCGGAGATGCCGGCGTCGGCTCGCACGACACGAATTCGGATATCTTTGGCATCGCCGGCGGCATCGTCAGGAACTGGGGCGACACGCGCCTTGGCGTCGCCATCGGCGGCGGTTCGTCCAGCTTCTCATTGTCGGATGATCTCGGCTCCGGCCATGCCGACACTTTCAATGTCGGCGTGTTCGGCCGGCAGGGTTTTGGCGATGCCTATATCGGCGGCGTGCTGGCCTACGGGTTCAACGACACCAACACCAGCCGGGTGGTGCCGGGCGACACGCTGGAGGCGTCCTTCAACGCGCAGACCTGGTCGGGACGCGTCGAGGGCGGCTATCGCTTCGCCACGCCGGTTGCGGTGCTGACACCCTACGCCGCCTTCCAGGCCACGGCCTATCATTTGCCGGCTTATTCCGAGACCAGCGCCGGTTCCGGCGACTTCGCGCTCGGTTACGGATCGCAGACGACCACCGCGACGCGTTTCGAACTGGGCCTCAACCTCGACAAGGACATCCCGCTGCGGGATGGCGCGAAGCTGACGCTGTCGGGCCGCGCCGCCTGGGCGATCAACGGCGGCACCGACCGCAGGGTGACGGCGACGTTCCAGGGCCTGCCCGGCGCAACATTCACCATCGACGGGGCCGAGCCGGACACCAACGCCGCTCTCCTCAACACCAGCGCGACATACACAACAAGCTCCGGCCTGTTTGCTTCGCTCGGCTTCCAGGGTGAATTCTCCGGCAATGTCCAGAGCTATGCCGGCAAGGCAAAGATCGGGATCAACTGGTAAGCGATCGAGATCAACTGGTAGCCATCGGGATCAGCTGGTCGTCCGCAACCCGGCATTTGCGGAGTTCGCCATGAGCGGCCCAGGCCAAGCCTCACGGCCAGGCGTGTTGCATTGAATTGACCGACAGCCAGGCCATTAGCGGCAGCGCCAGCACGAGCGCCAGGCGTAGCGCTGCCGATCGAGCTTTGTCGAAATCACCTCGTCTCAGCCGCAGCCATGCCTGCACGGCGGCGCCAAGCGGGAGCAGGGCGTAGAGGCCGGCCAGAGCCCACAGGAGTTGCTCGCCGGTCACCGGAACGCCGCCCTGTCTGAGCGCGTCGCCGATGGTTGCTCCCGGTACTGCGACGAAGAAGGCTCCGGCGATCGCAAACAGGAAGCCGATCATCGACCCGGAAACGCTGTCGCCGACAGCGCGACCGCCACCGCCAGCAGGATGAGCAAGATGATGAAGGCGCGCTGGGTCACTGCCTGGAAGCTCCGTCCGTCGGCAAACCGATAGCAACAGAGGCTTAGAAATCCGTTCGCGCCAATCGGTTCGGACGGCCTGCACGGCTCGTCATCTATCCCGGTAGAGGATCATGCCGGCGTGGTGCAGGATCCCGTCGATGAACTCGCCGTCCGCTGTGAAGCCGGTGTCGTCCCAATAATCGATGTGATTCCCCGTGACGAGATAGCGTCCCAGATAAGCACGCTCGCGTTTGCCCCTGGCCTCGACATAGCGGCGGTCGGCTAAAAGTTCGTGGCGGATGGTGCGGTCGGCCGTGACCCACATGCCGACATAGGGATGGTTGTTCATCTGGTCCTCTGTGGTTGTGACGCCGAGCGGCGCCATGCTCAGTGCGCCGCCCGTGTCGGACGCACGACGATCTCGTTGACGTCGACGTCATCGGGCTGCTCGATGGCGAAGCGCACCGCCCTGCCGATGGCATCCGGTTGCAGCGCGATCGCGCGGTACGTTTTCATCGCTTCAGCGGCAATCGTATCGGTGATGGTGTCGGCCAGTTCGCTTTCGACAACGCCGGGATGGATGCAGGTGACGCGGATGTCATCCCTCTCCTGGCGAAGACCGTCGGAGATCGCCCGCACCGCATATTTGGTGGCGCAATAGATAGCCGCTGTCGGCGAGACGGTGAGCGCACCCACGGAGGCTATGTTGATGATGTGGCCGGCTCCGCGCGCCGTCATCTGCGGCAGCACGGCGGCGATCCCGTGCAGGACGCCCTTGATGTTGACGTCGATCATGCGGTCCCACTCGTCGACCTTCATCGACGCCATCAGCGACAGCGGCATGATGCCGGCATTGTTGATGATGACGTCGACCTGCCCCCAGGCCTGGCGCGCGGCTTCCGCGAAGGCGGCGACATCGGTCCGGTCGGTCACGTCGAGCCTGCGGGTCATCACCTCCCCACCTTTCGCGCGGATCTCGCCCGCCAAGTCTTGCAGCCTGTCGATGCGGCGTGCACCCAGCATCAGCCTGGCGCCGGCAGCCCCGAGTTCGCGGGCAATGCCGGAGCCGATCCCGCTGGAGGCTCCAGTGATGAGAACGACCTTGTCGAGAGCCATTGCAAAAATCCTTTCGTCTTCAATGGGATCAAGATTGCCAAGGATTTACGTCTCCGCCACTGTCGCGATAAGACATCCAATTGTTGTCGCCATGGAAAGCTGAGGTAACCAATGCTGCCCGATTTCAATATGCTTTCGGTGTTCGCACTCGTTGCCGAGGAACGCAGTTTCCGCGCGGCGGGCGAGCGGCTCGGTGTCAGCCGGTCGGCCGTCAGCCAGACGATCCGGCGGCTCGAGGAAAACCTCGGCATCGCGCTGGTTTCGCGGACGACGCGCAGCGTCAGCCTGACCGAGGCTGGAGAGCAATTGTACGAAGACGTCGCGCCGGCCATCGCCGACATGCGTGCAGCGCTCAGCCAGACCGAACAGTGGCGCGACCGGCCGCGCGGGCAATTGCGGCTGGCCGTCTCCTCGATCGCCGAGCGCTTCCTGTCGGGACCGTTTCTCGCCGGCTTCACCGAGGCCAATCCCGAAATCCAGCTTGACATCATGGTGACCGACGAGGAGTTCGATATCGTCGCCGAAGGCTATGATGCGGGCGTGCGGCTGGGAGAGGTCATCGAACAGGACATGATCGCGGTGCCCGTAGCGGGTGACGAGCGGCAACTGACGGTCTGCTCGCCCGCCTATCGCGACCGCTTCGGCATTCCCGCGCATCCCGCCGACCTTGCCGGGCATCGCTGCATCGGCTGGCGGCCCTCACCCAAGGCGGTTCCCTACCGCTGGGAATTCGCCGAGGACGGCAAGGATTTCAGCGTCGCGGTCGCGCCCGAAATCACCACCAACGACATGGCGCTGATGATCAAGCTGGCCGTGGCCGGCGCCGGCATCACCTTCGGCATGGAGGAGAGTTTTCGGCCGTTTGTCGAGCGGGGAGAACTGGTCCCGCTGCTGGAGGACTACTGTCCGCGCTTTGCCGGTTTCTATCTGTATTATCCAAGCCGGCGCAACGCCGCGCCGAAATTGCGCGCGCTGGTCGAGCATCTGAGGCGCTGCAAAGGATGACCGCAATGGCATCTGGCGGCGAGATACGCGCAGCCAACTTTGACAAACTTTGCCAAAATATGCCATATTGTAGTGACTGGAGACCGCTATGGCGACGATGAACGTGTCCTTGCCTGATCCCATGAAAGACTGGGTCGAGGCGCAAACCAAGACAGGTCGCTATGCCAATGCCAGCGACTATGTGCGGGATTTGATCCGCCGGGATCAGGAGCGCAATGACAAGATCGCGGCCATGCAGCGCTTTGTCGATGACGGTCTGAAAAGCGGCATCGGCACTCGTTCCAAAGACGCGCTTTTTGCGGAGGCGCTGACGCGTGCCAATGCGCCGCGCGGCAATGGGTAGTGGGATTCCGCCTTTCCCTGGCGGCGGAAGACGACATCATCGCCATTGCCGAACAGGGCGTGCGCCTGTTCGGCGCAGCGCAGGCCAGACTGTATCATGAGCAGTTGTTTGCGATGCTCGATCTGATCGCTGCGAACCCTCGCATGGCCCGGGAGAGGTATGAGATATCGCCGCCTATGCGCATCCACCCGTTCAAGGCCCACCTTGTCGTCTACCGGATCGAAGCGGATGGCGATATTCTCATTGTCCGAATACGACACGGACACGAGGATTGGGCGAGCGATATTCTCTAGGTCGGCTCAGGTCAAAGACTGCCGCCCGGAGTCGGCTAACGCCAAAGGCACACCCGGACGTCATTTCCAATATAGCACGCGCCTTCGCGGTGAAGTGCCCCCCAATCTTGTCCGTCGCCGTGGGTGTCGCGAATATCCCCGTTCGCGTAGCCTGCCCAAGAATCTCCGTCCTTGTACACAACCGCCCAGTAATCCTTGGACATTTCACCGGCCCCACTATGGGTGTCGGGATAGTCGATACCTGCGAAAACCTGATGAGGCCCCTGAATATTGAAATCGCCGCCCTTCTCGATTTGATAGGAGCATTTTCCGGATATGCGGGTCTCACCCTGAACGACAAGCAGGCAGCGGCCCCATTTATAGCCGCTCGGCAAACGATGCTGTGCTTGCGCATGCGAAGGCGAAAAGGAAGCCGCAATTGCAAAGGCAGTCGCTATAGTTCGCCCGAGCATCTGATCACCCGTTGTGAAACAGCCGATCCAGGGAGCGACCGGACACTGTTGGATTCCACCTGCAGCGCATGTCGAAACGGTCCCGCGCAGGTTGGGTCCCTTAGAGATCCTGTTATTTATCGATCATAGTCGGATTTTTGTCACGTGACATGTGCGCTGCCACACGGCGGGGTACGGATCGTTTGTCGATCCGACATAGATATCGCCGTTACGGAGGTGCAGGAAATAGACGTACCACATGGTCCCCCTACGCTACTTCGCAGCTTCGGGCGACACTCCTACGCCCGATTGCGGTTTCGGGTGGCCTGCCACCCGAAACCCACAGGGCGCAGGGTGGCGGAGAGGGAGGGAAACTCTCCCCGCATCATTGTACTCCTTGCAGGCCTTGACTTTCATGCCGTTGCGCCTCCCTAGTGGGGGACCAGAGTGGGGGACCGATGGCCAATCCAAGGCAATTCGTAGAGTGGCACGGCCAGCAATGGCGCGTTGTGGTGAAGGTTCCGGCCAAGCTACGCGACATCATCGGCAGGACCAAGCTCAAGCAGCCGCTGCATACGGCGGACCTCAAGCAGGCCAACGAGCGGAAGTGGGCCGTTGTGGAGCGCTTCAAGGCCATTCTTGCGGCTGCCGACCGGGCGCTGGCCACCAACGATCCGCTTGAGGCCGAAGCGCTCCGCAACCGCCTGCATAAGGATGAGCAAGGGACGCAGGATCACATTCATGACCGTGCCACCCAGCTAGAGGCAACACATGGCCTCGACCGCGCCAAGGCATTCTATGAGGTGGCCAGCGGACAGGTGACCCCGCTCGACCACCACGCCGACGCCTTCAAGGCGTACAAGGCGACTTACAGCATGGCCTCGACCCAGGACTTCGAGCGAGTGCTGGGCTGGCTTGCGGATTGGCTCAAGACCGACCACCGAGCCGCCAGCATCGAGGCCGTGACGAGGCAGACAGCGGGACGCTTCATTGACGGGCATCTCACCATCGGCAGAAGCCGCGCCAAGGCCGCCGCCTATCTGGGCTTCCTTCGGGAGTACTGGAAATGGCTCAAGCAGCGCGGCCATGTGAGTGATAACCCTTGGGTTGGCCAAGACCTCCCAGCCGCGCTCCGCCCAAGCCGGGACGCCGATCCAGATGGCGACAAGCGGGCCTATACCGACACCGAACTGGCCAGGCTCATCTATGGCCCATCCAGCGACCGCCTTGCGGACCTCATGCGCATTGCTGCCTTGAGCGGAATGCGGATCGAGGAGATATGCCAGCTTCGCGTGGTGGACTGTGAGGGCGGCTTCAACATTCGAGCCGGCAAGACGGATGCGGCCAAGCGCCAAGTCCCCATCCACACCGCGCTTGCGGAGATCATGGCGAGGCGGACCAAAGGCAAGCAGCCCAGCGACTTCCTGATTGACGGACTGCCTGATGTTCCCGCCTCAAGGGAAAGCCGCTCCGATCCCGCCTCCAAAGAGTTCACGCGGTATCGCCGCAAGGTGAAGGTGGATGAGCGGCCCAACGGCAAGGCCAAGTCCAACGTAGACTTCCATTCGTTCCGCCGCTGGTTCATCCGCAAGGCCCGCAATGCCATGCAGGAGGGCAACGCCGGGTTTGACGAATGGACGTTCCCAGCCGTGATCGGCCACACCGAAAGCGAGCGGCCCAAATCCCTCGACCTCGCCATGATGGGCTACGCGGGGAAAGACCCAGAGAAAGCGAAGCGGGCCTTGGTGGAGGCCGTCAAGCTGCCATCCCATCCACCGCCAGAAGGAGCCGACCACAATGACCACTGACACACTGCCGACCGCCACCGCTTTGGCCGATCCCGCCCCCGCCATCAGCTTCGCGCTGGACCATCTGGAGCCCTTCGAGCTTGCCGACTTCCTGCGCGATCATCGAGACGGAAAAGACCTTGAGCCATGGCTGGACGGGGTTCGCCGTGATCGCCTGATGGCCCCCGATATGGCCGCGTAAGGCGAAAAACCCAATGAAAACAGCAATCAATTCCCTCGTACTTAGACCCCCAGGTTCCATAGGGTAGAGGACTAGAGGGCACCCGGTCTCAGTCCCGAATAGCCCACGTACTTAGGGGGCCGCCTTTAGGTAGAGAGGCCCATGGAGGCATCTGCCTCAGGCACTCAGGGCGAATAACTCAATGAAATCAACAATCAATGCCCTTGTACTTAGACCCCAAGGTGTTCCATAGGGTAGAAGCCTAATAGGGGACGTACTTAGACCCCCAGGTGTTCCCTAGAGGGGAAGGGGAGGGACTGCTCCTCCTCTCCCCTTTAGCCGCTCGGGTCTCTCTCCGGGCATAGTGCTCAAAGTGACTGCCTTGAGTACCGGCATGTTAGCCATCGGGTAGTAAGGGGAGATGAGGGAGCAAGGCCGCTCCCCTCTTCAAGGCCACCATGAGGTACGCTCACCGCCCGCTCCGGGTAGCTCACTGGACGCCATTCGGGTGCCGATCACGCGAGCGCTCCAATATACGTGACAGCAGACGCGATTTCCCCCCATGGCCCGCCAGATGGGACCCTAAATGAATGGTGGGTGGGTGGCTCTCTGGCACCGGGCAGCGGCGCATCGGGTTCCGCTTCCGGGCATCCATTCGGTCGCAGGGGAGATGATGGAAACCAGCCCCCTTCCTGATGGCCCGTCTCATTAGGGCAAGCCCATATGAGTCTCGCAAAGAGCCGTCTAAACAGTCTCACATAAGTAGTCTCTTGACATTTCGGCGGTTAGTCTCACATAATAGTCTCACATGATCGCCTTTGGGAGACACAGTGTCATGACCACCTCCGCACTAGTCGGCTACGCCCGCACCTCCACCACTGACCAAAAGGCTGGCCTTGAAGCCCAGCTTCGCGACCTTGAGCAAGCGGGATGCACCAAGGTGTTTCGCGAAGAGATTTCCTCTGTAGCGACCAATCGGCCACAACTTGCCGCCGTCCTTGAATGGGTGCGTGAAGGCGACACGTTGGTTGTGACTAAGCTGGACCGGCTAGCACGCTCCGTGGCTGACCTCGTGTCGATCACAGCGGCCTTGAAGGCAAAGGGGGCAGGCCTTCGCATCCTGGCTATGAACCTTGACACCGCCACTCCCACGGGAAAGCTGATGTTGAACTTGCTGGGCTCAATCGCGGAGTTCGAACGGGAGCTAATGCTTGAGAGGCAACGCGAGGGGATCGCGAAGGCCAAGGCGGATGGCAAGTATGCTGGCAGGCAGCCCACCGCCCGCGCAAAGGCAGGCGAGGTGATGCGACTGCGTGCGGACGGGAAGTCAGTGGGGGACATCGTGGCGGCCCTAGAGATTAGTAGGGCTTCTGTCTTTAGGATATTCGCGGAGAACGGGGAGAAGGCCGGTGAAGGGAGCTAATCATGTCCCAGTCCTACTATGGGTCGGTTGAAGTGGGGCCGCACTGGTGTGGAGATGTTCTTTTTGAGAGCGTTGCCGAACGGGAAAAGTTGGCTGGAGAGGTGATTGCCCATTCACAAAAAAGCTCGGCGATTAGAGCCCAGGTTATGCGTGACAATCCCGGTCTCGACCTAGACGAGGAGCCGTCTCTAGCCACCGTAACGGCGATTGCGGAAGAGAATCGTCGAGACGCTTTGCGCTCTCACGAGAGGGCGGCGGAAATCTGGGAAGAGATTCTCCCCGCGACTGGCCAAATCATGGCGCTACTGCACGCGTTGCCGGCTGATCGAAGGCTGTGGGCTCTGGCCCAGGTTGTCGGCGATACGGTCTCGCAAATGTCTGAGACAAAAAGGACGCTATCGTCCGGCACCAATATCTCGATGATTGCACATGCCAGAAGATTGGCGAGGTCTTTGGGAGACGTGAGAGCAAAGGGGCTATGCGGGTGGCCTAGCAATGGGCGGGTCTTTGGGCCACATTTGAAGCCATGTGCAACCTCTACAACATCACCACGTCGCAAGAAGCCGTCCGCCAATGGACCCGGACTTTGCGGGACATCTTGGGCAACCTTGAGCCGTCCATAGACATCTATCCCAATCGCCCTGGCCCCGTGGTCCGCAATGCGCTGGACGGGAAGCGGGAGCTGGCAAACTTGCTGTGGGGCATGCCGACTGAGCCCGATCAGGTCAAAGGCAACGCCGACTCCGGTAGGCAGAACATACGCAAGACGAACTACTTTTACTGGCAGCAATATTTGGGCGTCGAGCATCGCTGCGTGGTGCCTGTGACGAGCTTCGCGGAGCCCAGCCCCGTTGACATGAAGGACCCCGAAACCGGCGTCAAAAAGAACTACTGGTTCGCCATCAACGAAGACCGCCCATTGTTCTTCTTCGCTGGCCTGTGGACGCCTTGGCATGGGGTCCGCAAGGTGAAAGACGGTCCCGGCGACCATGAGGTTTTTGGCTTCCTCACCACCGAACCCAACGCCCTCATCAAGCCGATCCACGAGAAGGCCATGCCGGTTATCCTTAGGACGCAAGAGGAGACCGATGCGTATTTCAGTCGATCGTGAGCACGGATTTCACCGCATCGTGAGCGCGCATTTCGCGGGATCGTGAGCAGCGATTTCAGACGATCGTGAGCAGCCTCCTCGAAGGTTGTGGACGCTTCGGCCGACATCTCAACCGGGCTACAGGTTGCCTCGTCAATGCAACGAGGAAGCCTGATGCCAACCCAGAGATTGTCGATGCGCCGGATCAGAGAAGTTTTACGTCTAAGGCATGTCCAGGGCCTGACCGAACGCGTCATCGCGCGCACGCTCGGGGTGAGCAATGGCGTCGTGCATGGTTACCTGCGGCGTGCCCGTCTTGCGGGGCTGAGCTGGCCGTTGCCTGAAGGGATGGATGACGAAGGCCTTGAGCTGCTTCTCTTTCCGGCACCGAAGGCGGCGTCGCAAAGCCCTCGGCGGTCCGTTCCCGACTGGAACTATGTGGAGAAGGAGTTGCGCCGCCGCAGCGTCACGCGGGTGCTGCTGTGGGAAGAGTATCGTGCCGCCAATCCAGACGGCTTTGGCTATACCTGGTTTTGCACGACCTTCGAGGCCTGGAAAGGGCGCGCGCGCCCGACGATGCGCCAGACGCACCTGGGCGGCGAGAAGGTGTTTGTCGATTTCGCTGGCGATACCATCGACATCTTCGACCCCATCACCGGCGAAGCGCGTCCCATGAAGCTGTTCGTCGCAGCGATGGGCGCCTCGAACTATACCTACGCCGAGGCGTGCCCGAGCGAGAGCCTGCCCGACTGGATCGGCCTTCACACCAACCTGTTCCGGTTTCTAGATGGCGTGCCGAAGTTCGTGGTCTGCGATAATCTCAGGGCCGCCGTCACCAACCCCGACCGCTACGACCCCGGTCTCAACCGGACCTATGCGGAGATGGCGAGCCATTACGGCACCGCAGTTCTCGCAGCCAGGCCGAGACGCCCGAAGGATAAGGCAAAGGTCGAGGTCGCCGTGCAAATTGCCCAGCGCTGGGTCCTAGCGCGGCTGCGCAACCAGCGCTTCTTTTCCCTGGCGGAGCTGAACGCAGCCATCCGCCTGCTCGTCGCCGAACTCAACGCCCGCCAGATGCGCGGCTTCGGCTCCAGCCGCGCCGAGCTCTTCGCCGAGATCGACAGGCCGAAGCTGGGAGAACTGCCGGACCAGCCATACGTCTTTGCGCGCTGGAAGCGTTGCCGCGTCGCGCCCGACTATCACGTCGAGGTCGACGGGCACTGGTATTCCACGCCCTACCGCCTCATCCGCGAGCTCGTCGATGTGCGCATCGCCGACAACACCGTCGAGATATTCCACAAGGGGCAGCGCATCGCCAGCCACGCCCGTGCGCCCAACCGGCGCGGCCACACCACCGTTGCCGATCACATGCCGAGCGCGCATCGCCGCTACGGCAAGTGGACGCCGGGGGACTGATCGCGGCCGGCGAGAAGATCGGTCCCGCCACCGCCGCCTTCTTCCAGGCTGTCATCGCTGACCGGCCGCATCCCGAACAGGGCTTTCGCACCTGTCTCGGCATTCTGGCACTGACCAAGAGCTACGGCAACACGCGCGTCGATGCAGCCTGCCAACGCGGCGTCCTAATCAAGGCACGCTCCGTCGCCTCGATCCGTTCGATCCTCAAGAACGGCCTTGATCGGGCCTTCCTCGACGAGACGCCCGACCACCAACCCCTGCGCCACGGCAACATCCGCGGTCAGGGCTATTTCCACTGAACCATGGAGTTCTCAATGCTCGCCCATCCCACCCATGAACGGCTGATCGCACTCGGCTTGACCGGAATGGCCAAGGCCTTCGAGGAGCAGCGACGATCACCGGATCTCGATGCCCTGTCGTTCGAGGAGCGCATCGGGCTTCTTGTCGATCGCGAAGCCGCCGAGCGCGACACCAAACGGCTCACCACACGCCTCAAATTCGCCGCGCTGCGCCAGAGCGCGTGCGTGGAAGATGTCGATTTGCGCACCCCGCGCGGCATCGACCGCGCCGTCTTCGCCCGGCTCGTCGCCGGCGACTGGATCGATCGCCATGAGAATCTGCTGGTCACGGGCGCAACCGGCTTGGGAAAGAGTTGGATTGCCTGCGCGCTCGGCCACAAAGCCTGCCGCGACAATCGATCGGTGCTCTATCATCGCGTCCCGCGCCTCTTCGAGGCGCTCGCGCTGGCTCGAGGTGACGGACGCTATGGTCGCCTGCTCAAGACGCTCGGGCGCGTTCAACTCCTCCTTCTCGACGACTGGGGCCTGTCTGTTCTCAACGCGTCCGAACGGCGCGACCTCCTGGAGATCCTCGACGATCGCCACGGCCGAGCATCGACCATCGTCACGAGCCAAATTCCCGTGGAACTCTGGCACGACGTCATAGGCGATCCCACCCTCGGTGACGCGATTCTGGATCGCCTCGTTCACAACGCTCACCGCCTTCAACTCACCGGAGAAAGCATGCGGAAACACAGTGCCCGCGCCCGCCCTCTTGACGGCGCCTCAAACACCTGAATCAATGAACACGTCGGTCGAAACGGCAGCTCATGATCGCGCGAAATACCTGCTCACGATCAAATGAAACGAGCGCTCACCATCGCCTGAAACGGCTGCTCACAATCAGCGAAATGCGCAGAGACCGAGACGTGGCTTACCGCACCTTGGTCGGAAGCGAAGCGGCTACAGCGCACGGCCCCGGACGATGCCCTTGTGATTGTCGAGAAGCCGGCCACACAGATTAAGTTTCCGCAACAGGGACCGTCACAGGCATCGGGCGGGCAGATGTCGCTGTTGTAGAGTCGCGAGATTTCTGTCGCCGCTTCTTAAATTCCTCAAATCGATCTCTGTATGAGAACAGATAGTCCATGATGGCATTCGTGAATTCCAAGATATCTTTTGCGTCATTCTGCTTGATCGATAGTCCCACTCCATGGGCGGCCTCATTGCCAGCTGCCCGCATCAATTCGGACCACTCAAATAGCCGATCATCAATCATCTTCTCTGTGTGCATCTTTTGAAGTGATTGGGCCAAGGTGCGCTCCGTGACACCGTGAGCCGCACAGATGCCCTCTAGTGACTTGCGGCACATGATCGCCGACGCCGTATAGGCGCTTGCTCTGTAGCAATTGCACGCTTCATCAAATGCCAGCCGGATGTCCTGTGGGGCATTCGGATTGACGCGCAGATCGGTCGTTGGGAAGATCAACTGCGGAGTATCCCATATGTCTCCCGCTGCCATGTTTCCTACGTTTGTTTGCCGCACCAAGATGGGAGACAGGCATTCGGAACACGCAAGCATCGAAAAAAGAGACGACGGGCCGCTGCCATCCGATAGACGCTCGAAGCACCCGCAGACCTTTGCATCGACGTGTCTTCGGCATTCCATGCACTCAATGATCATTGCTTTAGATCCCAGACATTCACTGTTCTTCATCCCGCCAAACCACCTTACGCACCATGCGGATTTCAACAAGGCGCCTCACGCGTATCTTCATGCTCTCCGAGGCGCTTGGGAGTAGGATATCCACGTCAAGGTCTCGGCGGCTGCACCGCTCGCAACGCATGTGCCGGTCAACGTCCCAAAATGGAATGTCCCCCACCAGCTTGGCAAGGTCCCCAGGCAGATAGTGGCGCGTGATGTTGCAGTTGAAGCATCGGACGCGGATCAGTTGACCAACCTCATGCGCTCGGCACAGCGTTTGCACAAGGCGGCGGGGTTTTCTTGGCTGCTCTGGCATGAGCAAAAATAGGAATGAGTTCCTCGCCGAGTCAATTCGCTCTTGACATCCGTGTTCTCTTTTTGTTCACTGTGGCCATGCAGCGTTGGGAGTAATTGCCATGGACCGCATAGTGACACTCAACAATCGCCAAGAAGCCGCCCTCCAGGCCCACGCCGAGGATTTCGTCGCAGTCCACAAGGGCGACGTGATGAAGGCCCTCAAGGAAATGATCGTGCTCAACGGGCACCTTCAAGAGCGGCTTGACGCGCTTACCTCACCACGCCGCGCGACCCGCTAGGAGGAACCGCAATGGGAACGATGCACTTTGACGCCGAGGCCAAAGCCGAGTTGCATTCGGAGGCCGTGAAGCTCATCGCCCGGTACGATAGCCCCCTTGAGACCGTTAAGGCGCTCATGGCCTACAACTGCGAGCTTGAGACCCAAATACTCGCCATCGCCCACCGGCATCCGGGGATAGTTTCCATTGGGTACGACGATACGCCGCCTGTTGTAGGATGATGGTTGTGGATTTGCGAACGGCGCCTGTGCGACCTGACACCCGGCAGCTTGAGCTATTCGCGGCCTAAGCAGATGACTCCTAAGCGAGACAACCCACCTCCGCCGTCCGATAGTTGGGACCTTGCCGCCGATGCAGCCATTGCGTCCCACGGTGGAGACCCTAGGGAGACCGTGAAGACGCTTCTTGCCACCAATGCGGCGTTGGAGCGTGAGGTGGCTCTATGGGCTCCTGCGGTGAGCTATGGCTTCAGCCGAGGGTGGCATAGACGCCAGCGCGGCGGGACCGAGCAATAAACCTCTCAGGAAGGGCACCTCCATGTCGGATAGCCTGCTACCGCAACAGAAAGCCCCGAAGCTGATCGTCGTCACCGCCTTTGACCGCGATGAGACCGGCGACCTCCAGCCTGTCTTTGGGCCTGCCGAGCAGCAGACCGAGGAGCGGGCAATAAGGACCGCAAAAGGCCTCGCGACGAAGCATGCCGGCGTCATTGCGTGGTCGCGTGATGCCAATCCCTCGCTTGGCGAATACGGGGAACCCACGACGCTCTTTGTGGGCGGCGACGTGCCGGACATGGAGTGATGGACGAGTGGACGAGTGGACGAAGGAGCCTAACATTGGCCCTACTTGACGTTGTCCAATAACCTTTGAAATTCCTCGTCGGAGATTTTCTTCTGAGGCTTTGCAGGGGGTTGGCTAGGCGCTGGTTGGTTGGCTTGCCATTGAACTGTTGTGATGGCCCAAGGTCCGCATACGGGCCCAACTAGAATTTCACCGCCTCTGCACAACGATACGTTGCCCGTCAACGTGTTGACCCGCCAAACAAACCCATTGCCGGCGGATGACACTGCATAGCGAGGGAGAAATGCCACTCCCATTATGGCAATCACTGCGCAACCCGCTATTCCCTTCCAAATGATTTGACCTCTGGATATCACAGCCATCCTCCCAACTCCGCCTGCGGTTCGCCCCCGCAAACTTCCTTGACCCGAGATCGGGGAGTTGGAAAACCAAGCCTAGGCCGGTCCCTACGGCCTTTAGTTCCGAAGAACCTGGACATACGCCGCAGGCTCCCCGACCCAAAAGTCGAGGTCGGCATCATTCCGGTCGATGCCGTACCGCTAGGCTCAGGGTTTCCACGCCCCGGAACGCCGCGTCTGCGCTCAGGAGGAGGCTTACCGAAGTTTGGAGTCGCTGCCAACTGTGTGTGCGGCTGTTGTCCCTATGGTGAGCCGGAAGTGCTCTGAGTCCTGTGTTCCGTGATGGCCTCGCTCTCCCATCGTCAAACATGCCGGTCACACCCATGTCGATGCTGGGTTGGGCCTGCTGCTTGTCGAAGGCTGGCGATGAACCGTCCGGTCAGCGGGAGCGCCGACACCCTCGCGCAAGCCCGGGAACTGGCTGACCCCTCGGGGGCGGACGGTGATGCTGCCCGCTGCCATGCAGGTGCCGTGCCCCGTGCGCGATGTTCTACGACTCCCTGCGCCAAGCGGAGGATAGGGGGGTGGGCATGGGGGTCTTCGAGAGGTGGTCTCTAGGGGGATGGTCGGGAGTGCTCTTGGGGGGTGCTCTTGATGGGTGCTCTTAGGGGGTGCTGTTGGGGGGGTGCTGTTGGGGTGAGACTAAGTATAGACCATGGCGCACCCCTTGGTAGTGACTATGCTGTGCCAGTTGGTGCCCTTAGGGAGGTGCATACCTGAGGTTAATGGGGTGTGTTGCCTTGAGGTGCAGCCCACACCTTCTCTATATGGTGGACAGTGATGGGCGGTATCCCGGCTTTTTACTGAATAGATCAGAAATTCTCTCGAAAACGACCTTAATTATGACTTAATATATTGCTTTCTGGAGGGTCCACCCTCCATAAGAAAGGAAATTCATTATGGAATCTAACGTACCGGTCGCGACCTTCAGGGACGCGCCATTAATTACCCTCGACCGTCTCAAAGCTGGCTGGGCGCAGGCTCTGGCAATCCTTCCAGAATGGGCGAGCTTTCATGTTTTCCTGCCCGACCGTGTGGCCGTTGTCGTGGGCAACAAGCATCGAATCCCAATGCTTCTGCCGCCCCTAGAACTGGCGGTGCTCGCGGAGACGACACGCCTTGGCCACGGCGTAGTGACCAATGCAAACGGCAACCGTCCGGGTGCCCGAACATACGCAAAGTTGTCCTTGAAGGATGCGGCGGACCGCAACCCAACCGTGAGGCGGTATCTGTCCGGTGCGGACGAGGGCAGTGCCGTAAAAGCTCTAGAAATCGAAACCGACTACAGCGCCACCAACGGCTACTTTGTGCCTGATGGTCATGCCAAACGGGCTGCTCGTGACGAAGTCATGGTGCATGTCAAAGCCCTCGCGCAATCTCGCCTTTCGGCGCACGAGGCCGAAGCATACCTAGCAAATCTTGCCGAACTACTCGAAGCCCTGGACGCTGGTGAGCAGGTTTGGCAGGACGCCGCCGAATAGCCTTGAGTATCGCGAGCGGACCTTTTGGCGATGGCGTCGCCCATTGTTCGGTTCCGGGATGTCGGCGGCCAACAGCGCTGGCAACTGGGACCGGACGTGCGTCGTTTCATTGTCGCTACCACGTGCAGCACAAGGCCCGTCATGGGTCCCATTGGTGCAAGACCTACCTAGCGAGGGACCTTAGACCGTATGCCATAGCCGCATCCGACTGGCTTCTTGACCCACGAAACGCTTTTGCAACGGCAACAGCATGGGCCGAGCTTAGCCGGGCATTAGCGTTCTCGGGTCGAGTTGACCCCGCTATGAACTTGCGTGGGCAGCCAGCCGCCTACAGGGCGCATGTCGCATTCGCGCGGCTGCGTGAGGCAGGCATTGAGCCCCGCCGCCTGTTGGCCGTCTATCTGGGCGTGAGTGCCCTTATTGAGGATGACTTTGGGTCTCATCGCACTCGCGAGTTCAGAATCGTCCAGGCGGCCAAGGCGGTCCATCGGTTAGCGAGCGGCACGCATAGGCGGTGGGAAATGTTCAACCCGTTGGGTCCTGCGGTCCATACGGAGCTTCATGCTTACCCGCGATCATCCGGCATCGTGCTCCGAAAGATTGGGGAAACACTGGAAAAGGCTGGGGAGCCACTTGCTCGCGAAGCAGTCCCGGAAATCATCGCCATTAAGGCAAACCGGTTTGGCGTTCATCCCTCTCATCTTCCCGATTGGCGGCCACCTTGGGACACGCGAGCGCGGTAGCGGATGGTGCGCGAATGCAAACAATCGAGTGATGTGGTTGAGCCATCCGGGTGCTCACATGTTGGAAGCCAACGGTTGCCCAGAGTGAGCTTAAGTCCCCCCATATGCCTTGTGGCTCCCTGATGCCTCCTCTCAGCAGCCGAGCAAAGGCAAGACTTAGAGCCAAGGGAGATGGAGATGGATCAATTGCTCCCCTCACCACCCCAGACATTTTGTTTGACCCTTGGGCAACTTCAAGCGGCCCTAAGCTTTCCGCCATCGCCGCCGAGGTGACGCAAGCCGTTCTTGATGCCACCTCCAAGGAAGCCGGAAGCCGCGTAAGGAAACCTAAGGCCGAAGTGGTGGAGAGGACGGGAATGGTTGTCTCCTCCATCATAGCCAACCTAATGCTCCTCCATGTCGACCACAGGTGGGGGCAGTATCTCGCCTTGCCGATGAAGCACTCCGCATTGACCCGCTATGATCGCCTTGGCTTCGGCATCATGCCCAAGGTGGTGGAGGGGATGGAGAGGGCCGGGCTCATCATGCAGCATCCACCCGTGACCCATGTGCGGAGGACAGGCATTGAGGCCGCTGGGTGGCTTAGGACTGCCATCAAGGCCCCTTGGGTCCATGTTGCGGACATAGGGCGGTCGGAGGGCGAGGAGGTCATCAGGCTCTCAGCTAGGGCAGGCAGGGACTCTTACGGCAACAGGCTGCCTTCCGTCTTGGTGGACTATGAGGACACTGAGGAGACAGTAAGGCTGAGGGGGGAGATGGATGAGATCAATGCCTTCCTCGCCACCCAACGCATTGAGGTCCATGGGGAGCCTCAGGCTGCCTACAAGCTAACTCGTCGCTTCCTCTTGCGGTCGCCATCAGACCCCACCGCGTTCAACCTCCATGGGCGGCTTTACGGTGCCTTCTGGATATCGATGCCAAAGGCCCAGAGAGGTGGCCTTACGATCAACGGGGAGCCCATCGCGGACCTCGACTATGCCAGCATGTTCCCGAGACTAGCTTATGCCCGCGTGGACACCGAGCCGCCTACAGGGGACCTCTACGCCATCCCAGGTCTTGAGGGGCATCGAGCAGGGGTCAAGGCGGGGCTTTCCGCTCTCCTCTCGACTGAGACCGAGATGACCCGGTTGCCCCCCAAGGTGAAGGAGATGTTGCCGACTGGTTGGACAGCTTCAAGGTTCCGCGAAGCCATCGCCGAGAAGCATTCTGCCTTGGTGCCGCTCTTCGGCAAGGACATTGCCATTGACCTGATGTTCGCCGAAAGCACCATCTTGGTTGCCGTCTTGCTGCGGCTGGCGCGGATGGGGATAGCGGCCCTCCCGATGCATGACGGAATGATGGTGTCACGGAGCAATGCCGAGCGAAGCGAGTTCGAGATGCGGCATATCGCTTGCAACATGGTTGGCTTGGAGATGCCCACCGTAAAGAAGTAGTTTTCACACAGTGAGCAAGCAATAATGGGGCGAGGCAATTCGGATCGACTCAGTTAGAAGAATCTAGCGTGAGAAGTGAAAAGGATGCGGTGTTAATCCAATGGCAACAATGACTGCATTAGGAATTCTGGGCGTGCCTGCCTGCCCACGCTGCAACAGGGCGAATCCCGCATTCACAATCGTTGGCCAGATAGCCAGTCTGAGAATGGCTAACCACGCCCCCGGCCAGGGAGTTATCTTCGCTGGACTCTACCGCTGCACCACGTGTGGACTGACAGTTTTGGCCGAGAGCGGCGTTGTAGCAGAACAGCAACCACCTGCACAGATTCAGATTCAAAACTTGCTGCCGGAAGCTCAGGATATTGATGCCCATGTCACTGGCAAGCCAAGGCAGTTTCTTTCGGATGCTCTTTCATCATTAAACGCTCCCACCGCCTCCATCATGGCTTCATGCAGCGCAATTGATGCGATGCTTAAAGAGAAGGGCGTGGGACGTGTCGATGCCAGCGGCAAGGAGCGCAGTCTCTATAAACGAATTGAGGATGCAGTGACTGTCGGCGTGCTAACGGCTGATATGGCGCAATGGGCGCACAAAGTTCGCCTAGACGCAAACGATCAGCGCCACGCAGATGACAACGCGCCAATCCCAACCCAAACACAGGCGAAAGATATATTCGAGCTCGCTGAAGGGCTGAGCGAGGTGCTGATAGTTTTACCGGCAAAAGTAGCAAATCTTGGTCAGCCCCCTAACAGCGGAACGCCCTAATTTGGGGCACCAGTGTGGGGCACCGACGCTTCCGGGAGACTGCGTTACCACAATAAAATCAATTGGTTGTGGCGAGTTATGGAAAGTGGCGGAGAGGGAGGGATCGAACCCCCGATGGGCTTGCACCCATGCCGCATTTCGAGTGCGGTGCATTCGACCACTCTGCCACCTCTCCGCGGTCATGGTCGGCCGTTGCCGGCGCGGCGCACTAGATAACGGCTGAACGGGCAGGTTACAAGGCCAAATCCGCCGATATTTGGCTTGCCGGACAAGTGGCGGATTCAAGGCGGTGTTTACCGTCGAGCCCATACGGTTTCACGGCCAGCCATGCCTCCCATCTCCAGGCGACGGTAACGCTGGGTCGTCATGTTGACACGACAAGTGGTTGCCCGCCAATGACTAGGCCCGGCAACGGCCGTTTGCCTTGACTCCAACTCAACCTTCGGTTAGGGACAGCGCGCAATCGGCGTGGAGGGTTCTTCCGCGCCGCTTGTTTTTTGAACCCGCAGACTGACAAAAAGACGGCCGAACCGCCTCAGGCGGTTCATCGAGGCCGACCGAACAGCGAAAGGCAAAAAATGTTCGCAGTCATTAAAACGGGCGGTAAGCAGTATCGCGTTGCCGCCAACGATCTCCTGAAGATCGAAAAAGTCGAAGCCAATGTCGGCGATATCGTCGAGATCGGCCACGTGCTCGCGCATGGCGAGGGCGAGAATGTCACGTTCGGCGCGCCGTTCGTCGATGGCGCTCTGGTCACCGCCGAAGTCGTCGAGCAGGGCAAGAACCGCACGGTCATCGCTTTCAAGAAGCGCCGCCGCCAGAATTCGCGCCGCAAGATCGGCCATCGCCAGCTTCTGACCACCGTGCGGATCGCCGAGATCCTGCTGGGTGGCGCGAAGCCCGCCAAGAAGGCCGCCGTGAAGGCGGAAGCCAAGGCTGAGGTTGCTCCCGAGGCTAAGGCCGAGGCCGCGCCGAAGGAGGCCAAGGCCAAGAAGGAAGCTGCCCCCAAGGCAGAAGTGACGGCCGAGACGGCCGCCGCACCGCTGTTCAAGGCGCCGAAGGGCGAGCCGGACGACCTGACCGTGATCAAGGGCATCGGCCCGGTCGCCGCCAAGGATCTTAACGAGCAGGGCATCATCACCTTCGTGCAGCTCGCCAAGCTGACCGACAAGGATGTCGCCAAGATCGACGAGCACATGCCGTTTAGCGCCGACCAGATCAAGGACTGGCGCGAACAGGCCAAGGAACTGGCGAAGAAGTAATTTTTCCGGCGAAACATCCGCCGGATCGGACTTGAAACGGAACGCGAACGCGTTCATAAGGCCTTTTAGGCGCCTTGCGGCGCAACGGAGTTAGTTAGATGGCACACAAGAAAGCTGGCGGCTCGTCGCGCAACGGGCGCGACTCGCATTCCAAGCGTCTGGGCGTGAAGAAGTTCGGCGGCGAAGCCGTCATCCCGGGCAACATCATCATTCGTCAACGCGGCACGACCTGGCATCCCGGCGTCAATGTCGGCATGGGCACGGACCATACCCTTTTCGCGCTCGAATCCGGCGCCGTGACGTTCAACAAAAAAGCCAACGGCCGAACCTACGTATCGGTCAACCCGATTACCAAAGCCGCGGAGTAGCCGGTTCCGCACTAGAACACCGGCGCCCATCTCGGGAACCGGTGTCTGGCAACGCCAGGAAAAGGATCAGGGGAGATGGGTTTCCATCTCCCCTTTTTCTTGTGCCTGGAGGACTTTGAAATGGTTGCCGAAGCGGAAGACTCAGAAGACGAAAGTTACGCGATAGACTGCCCGGTGCTGGTCACCGAGCGGCTGGTGATGCGGGCGCCGAGCGAGAGCGACATCGCGCAACTGGTCGAGCTTGCCGACAACCGTCATGTCGCCGAAATGCTGGCGCGCATGCCGCACCCCTATGGCGAGGCCGAGGCCCGGGCTTTCCTCGCCATGACAAGGTCGCGCCGCGCCGGCATCGCCTATGCGCTGACGCTGGCCGGCACCGACACGTTCGTCGGCTGCGCCGGGCTCAACACCACCGATCGCGGGCTGGAGCTCGGCTACTGGATCGGCGAACCCTACTGGAAGCGCGGCTATGCGACGGAAGCGGCCCACGCGCTGGTCGACCTCGCCTTCCAGAAGACGTCGGTCCAGGTGCTGCATGCCTCGACGCGGGTCATCAATCCGGCCTCGCGCCGGGTGATCCACAAGTGCGGCTTCCAGTATGCCGGCCAGGGCATGCTGAATTCGATCGTCGCCGGCCAGGTGCCGGTCGAGCGCTACAGGCTGGATCGCAAGACGTGGATTAGCCTGCGCAACTGGGTGCATTTTTGATCGATGACGTCGGTCAAGCCAATGGTCGATGACAGCAACGATATTGAAACGATCGCGATCGCGCCGATAACGCCGGATCATATCGAAAGCTTTCATCGCGCGCTTGATCTCGTTGCGCGTGAGCGGAAGTACCTGTCTTTCCTCGAGGCGCCACCACTGGATCAAACCCGGCGATTCGTATTGGACCGTATCGCGGCAGGCGATCCAGGTTTCGTCGCCGTGGTTCGTGGCGGGGTTGTCGGTTGGTGCGATATCTCACGCCATGACCGGCTCATCCATGCCCATCGCGGCAGCCTCGGAATGGGGATTGTTGCCTCCCATCGCGGGCGTGGCCTCGGACTGCGGCTTATCAACGCGACCTTGGCGCAGGCACGCAAGGTGGGCTTTGTCCGCGTCGAGCTGTCCGTGCATGCCGACAATGCCCGCGCCATCGCTCTCTACGACAAGGTCGGGTTTGTCAGGGAGGGTGTGCAGCGCGACGCTATCTGTATCGACGGGCAATACGGCGATACGATCATGATGGCGATCGTCCAGCGCGAAAACGCAGCCGGATGAAGAGCCATCAGCCCAGTTCGGCCCACACCGGCAGATGGTCCGAACCGGTTGCCTGGTGGTCGACCCACAGGCGCTGCAGCGATCGGGCAAGCGACGCGCTGGTGAAGACATAGTCGATGCGCTTGTGGCGGCTGGCGTTAGCGGGGTCCTTGGGGTCGGCCCAGCTGGCGAGATCCTCGCCGGTGGCATTGAGGCGCACGGCGGCATCGACGGCGAAGTCGGCGGTCAGCGGCATGCCGAATTGGTGGTCCGGCCGGCCGGCGAGTTCGACATATTCGGGCGAGCCGGCCAGCATGTTGAAATCGCCCATCGCCACAAAGGCCTCGGGATGCGGCAATTCCGGCAGGCCGATCTCGGCGACGCCGGACAGCGCGCCGCCTTCAAGCGCATAGTTCAACAGGCGCCGGCGCAGGAACTGGATCTGGCTGGTGCGTTCGACCGGACTGCGGTGATCGAGATGAATGGAATAGAAGCGGATGAAACCAAGCGGCGTCTCGATCAGCGCTTCCAGCGCGCCGCGCTGGAAGTTCATCATCTCGAAGCTGCGGCTGCGCGGCAAAAGCAGGTTGCGCGACAGATGAATGGGCGTTTTCGACAGCATCATGTTGCCGAGCTGGAAGGTCGTGGTGATGGCACGGCCGTTCTCGATGCGCGAGCCGATATTGGCCTCGAAATTGCTGCCATAGACGGCGAAATAGTCGGGCAGTGCCTCGCCGATCTCGGCGACCATGTCGCGCCCGCCGTTTCTCGGATTGTTGCGGGTGACCTCCTGCAGCGCGATCACATCGGCGCCGCGCACCGCCTCGGCAATGCGCGCGACATCATAGTGGCCATCAAGACCGATGCCGTACTGGATGTTGTAGGTTACAAGCTTCATAGCAACATCTCTCCGGCCGGCCCCACGCGGCCATTGTCACAAAACGGTCTCGCCCTTGACCGCGCCTTGGTTTAGAGCAAGGCCCAAGGTTTAGAGCAATGCCGCAAGGCCAATAAAGAAACTGCAATCTCATGAAATTTCTCGATCAAGCCAAGGTCTATGTCCGCTCCGGTGACGGGGGCGCCGGTTCGGTGTCGTTCCGGCGCGAGAAATTCATCGAGTTCGGCGGGCCGGATGGCGGCGATGGCGGGCGTGGCGGCGATGTCTGGCTGGAAGCGGTCGACGGGCTGAACACGCTGATCGACTATCGCTACCAGCAACATTTCAAGGCCAAGACCGGGGTCCACGGTATGGGCCGCAACATGACCGGCGCCAAAGGCGCCGATGTCACGCTGAAAGTGCCGGCCGGAACGCAGGTGTTCGAGGAAGACAATGAGACGCTGATCTGCGACCTCACCGTGGTCGGCCAGCGCTTCCTGCTCGCCAAGGGCGGCAATGGCGGCTTCGGCAACCAGCATTTCAAGACCTCGACCAACCAGGCACCGCGCCGCGCCAATCCCGGCCTTCCCGGCGAAGAACTCAACATCTGGCTGCGGCTGAAGCTGATCGCCGATGCCGGGCTGGTCGGGCTGCCCAATGCCGGCAAGTCGACTTTCCTCGCCGCCGTCACCGCAGCCAAGCCAAAGATCGCCGACTATCCGTTCACGACGCTGCATCCCGGCCTCGGCGTCGCCCGTATCGATGCGCGCGAATTCGTCATCGCCGACATTCCAGGTCTCATCGAAGGCGCGCATGAGGGGGTGGGCATCGGCGACCGGTTCCTCGGCCATGTCGAGCGCACACGCGTGCTGCTGCATCTGGTTTCGGCGCAGGAGGAAAATCCGGGCAAGGCCTACAAGACCGTGCGCGCCGAGCTCGATGCCTATGGCAATGGGCTGATCGAGAAGGTCCAGATATTGGCCCTTTCGCAAGTCGACACGCTCGATGCCGATGCGCGCAAGAAGAAGGTCGCTTCGCTGAAGCGCGCCGCCGGGCGTGCGCCGATGCTCCTGTCCGCCGTCACCGGCGAAGGCGTCGAGGCGGTGCTGCGGGCGCTGATGACAGTGATTGCCGAGGCGCGCGCGGAGGCTGCGCCCGTGGTCGAGACGCGCTGGGAAAAGTAAGGCCATGCAGTCGCTGAAAAAATACCGGCGCATCACCGTCAAGATCGGCTCGGCATTGCTCGTCGACCGCGCGAGCGGCCTGAAGCGTGACTGGCTGGCTTCGCTCGCCGACGACATCGCCGTGCTGGCTCAAGGCGGCGCCGAAATCCTCGTCGTGTCCTCCGGCGCCATTGCGCTTGGCCGCACCATTCTGGGGTTGGGCAAGCGCGCCTTGAAGCTCGAGGAGAGCCAGGCGGCGGCGGCCGTCGGACAGATTGCGCTGGCCGGCGCCTGGTCGGATGCGCTTGGCAAGGGCGCGCTGAAATCAGGCCAGATTCTTTTGACCCTTGGCGACACCGAGGAACGCCGGCGTTATCTCAATGCGCGGGCGACGATCTCGACGCTGCTCAAGATGAAGGCGGTGCCGGTCATCAACGAGAACGACACGGTCGCCACTTCCGAAATCCGCTATGGCGACAATGACCGGCTGGCCGCGCGTGTCGCGACGATGATGGGCGCCGATCTTCTGGTTCTGCTGTCCGATATCGACGGGCTCTATACGGCGCCGCCGGCGCGCGATCCGCAAGCCAAATTCATTCCGGTGGTCGACCGCATCACGCCTGACATCGAGGCGATGGCGGGAGCTGCCGCGTCCGAACTGTCGCGCGGCGGCATGCGGACAAAACTCGATGCCGGCAAGATCGCCACCGCCGCCGGCACCGCGATGATCATCACCTCGGGCACACGGCTGTCGCCGCTGATGGCGATCGAGCGCGGCGAGCGCGCCACCTTCTTCCGGCCGAGCGCCAATCCGGTCAAGGGCTACAAGACCTGGATCGCCGGCCAGCTCGAACCGGCCGGCCGGCTGACGGTCGATGCCGGCGCCGTTGGCGCGCTCACCTCGGGCAAATCGCTGCTGCCGGCCGGCGTCAAGCTGGTCAGCGGCAATTTTTCGCGCGGCGATACGGTGGCGATCCTGTCACCCGAGGGCCGCGAGATCGCGCGCGGGCTGGTTGCCTATGATGCCGCCGATGCCGTAAGGATCGCAGGCCTGAAGACGGCCGAGATCGAAACCGTGCTCGGTTACGAAGCGCGCTCGGCGATGATCCACCGCGACGACCTCGTGGTGAGTCACGCCGGAGGCGACATAAGCGGAGGATGAGCCATGCTGAAGCTGCATGAACAATCCGGAGACGACACAGTGGCGCTGATGGCCGATATAGGCCGCCGCGCCCGCGCCGCTGCCCGACCGTTGGCCGTCGCGTCGACCGCAGCCAAGAACGCCGCTCTTGCCGCCATGGCCAAGGCCATAATCACCCGCGAGCAGGACATTCTCGACGCCAACGCCATCGACGTCTCGAATGGCGAGGAGTCCGGGCTGTCCGCGTCCTTCATGGACCGGCTGAAGCTCGATCCGGCACGTATCCGCGCCATGGCCGACGGCATCCGCGAAATCGCCGAACTCAGCGATCCGGTCGGCGACGTGATCGCGGCCTGGGAACGGCCGAATGGCTTGCAGATCGAGCGCGTGCGCACGCCGCTCGGCGTCGTCGGTGTCATCTACGAAAGCCGGCCGAACGTCACTGCCGATGCCGGCGCGCTCTGCCTTAAGGCCGGCAATCCGGTGATCCTGCGCGGCGGCTCCGATTCGCTCAATTCATCCGCCGCTATTCATGCCTGCCTGGTAGAGGGGTTGAAGGAAGCCAGCCTGCCTGAGGACGCCATCCAGCTGGTGCCGACCACCGACCGCGCCGCGGTCGGCGAGATGCTGAAGGGGCTAGGTGGTGCGCTCGACGTCATCATTCCGCGCGGCGGCAAAAGCCTGGTCGGGCGGGTGCAGAGCGAGGCACGGGTGCCGGTCTTCGCGCATCTCGAAGGCATCTGCCATCTCTACATCGACCGCTCCGCCGATCTCGACATGGCGGTGAAGATCGCCGTCAACGCCAAGATGCGGCGCACCGGCGTGTGTGGTGCCGCCGAGACGCTGCTGATCGACCGCTCGGTTGCATCAACCCATCTGGTGCCGATCCTTGATGCGCTGCGCGCCGCCGGCTGCGAGATCCATGCCGATGCCGAGGTGCTGAAAGTGTTTTTCGACGCCAAGCCGGCGACCGATGCCGACTGGGTGACCGAATATCTCGACGCCATCATCGCGGTGAAGTTGGTCGACGGCATTGGCGGTGCGATCGAACACATCGAAACCTTCTCCTCGCATCACACCGAGGCGATCGTCGCCGAGGACGCGAAGGCCGTGGAGCGGTTCTTCAACGAGATCGATTCGGCGATCCTGCTGCACAACGCCTCGACGCAGTTCGCCGATGGCGGCGAGTTCGGCATGGGCGCCGAGATCGGCATCGCCACCGGCAAGATGCATGCGCGCGGGCCGGTCGGCGTCGAGCAGCTGACCTCGTTCAAATACCGCGTGCGCGGGTCGGGACAGGTGAGGCCTTGACGCTTTTCGTCGCTAGAGCCTGAGGCGATGCTGGCATCTTCCGAACCGGCGGTCCCCTCTCGTTACCTGAAAATGCCGCATGCCGAAAAAGGCCTGGCTGTCGGTCTGTTCGGCGGTTCGTTCAACCCGCCGCATGCCGGCCATGCGCTGGTCGCCGAGATTGCGCTGCGGCGCCTGGCGCTTGACCAGCTTTGGTGGATGGTGACGCCGGGCAATCCGCTGAAGAGCACGCGCGAGCTGGCGCCGCTGGCTGAACGGCTGCAGCTGTCGGAGAAGATCGCCAGGAACCCGAAGATCAAGGTCACCGCCTTCGAAGCCGCGCATCATGTGCGCTACACCGCCGACACGCTGGCGCTGGTCAAGGCGCGCAATCCTGGAGTCGAGTTCGTCTGGATCATGGGGGCGGACAGTTTGCGCGATTTCCACCGCTGGCAGCGCTGGCGCGAAATCGTGCTGACCTTCCCCATCGCGGTCATCGACCGGCCGGGCGCGACGCTGTCGTTTCTGTCGTCGGTCGTCGCCAAGACCTTCGATTATGCCCGCATCGACGAAGGCGACGCGCCGCTGCTTGCCCGCATGAAGGCGCCGGCCTGGACCTTCATCCACGGCCCACGCTCCTCGCTGTCGTCGAGCGCGATCCGGAAAATGGCGAAAGGGTAGGGCCTCCACGCCAAGGGGAAGGGCCGCGTTTCGCCCGCCCGCCTATGTCGTTTTTACAGCGGCGCCCGCCCGACGGATCGGCGATGCTGGCCCGATATGGCAATTCAAACCAAGACCCAACCCGCAATCGAGCCGGAGCATGGCAGCGCGCCGACGCCGCTGATCGCGATTGCCAGCGTCATCGTGTCGATGGCGCTGATCGCCATCGGCAATGGGCTGATGTTTGCCTACATCCCGGTCCGGCTTGGCGTCGAGGGTTTCGATCCGACCTGGGCCGGGCTGATCGTCACCGGCCTCTCGGCTGGCGGTCTTGCCGGCTGCATCCTGACCGGGCCGCTGGTGCGCAGGGTCGGCCATGCCCGTGCCTTCATGGTGCTGTCGGCGCTGATCGCGCTTTCCAATGCGGCCATCGGTGCCGGACCGCATCCCTTGCTGTGGATCGGCGCGCGCGCCCTCTACGGTTTTGCCATTTGCGGCCTGTTCATCGTCGCGCAGAGCTGGCTGAACGATGCGGTCGCCAATGCCATACGCGGCCGGGTGATGGCTTTCTTCTACGTCGCCTATGTCGCGGGGCTCGGCGTCGGCTATGCGACGCTGGCGTTGGTCGACATCAAAACCGCGGACGCACCGTTGATCGGCATTGTCTTTACCGCTCTGTCGATCCTGCCTGTCGGCATGACGCGGCTGGCGCAGCCGCCAGCGCCGCAGGCGGCCTCGGTGGCGCTGCGCCGGGCCTGGCGGATTTCGCCGGTCGGTGTTGCCGGCATGCTGGCGGTCGGCGGCCTGTCCATGTCGATTTCCGGTTTCGCGCCGATCCACGCCACGGCCAAGGGCTACAGCCAGGCCGATGTGGCATTGCTGCTTTCGGTGATGCCGCTCGGCACGCTGATCCTGCAGCTTCCGTTGGGCTGGATCTCCGACCGCACCGATCGCCGTTACGTGCTGATCGGGGCGTCCGCACTGGCCGCCGCGGCCGGCATGTTCGCGCTCGGTTTCGACGGCGGCGCGCTGCCGGCGCTGTTGGTGATCTATGTCTTGTGGGACGGCGCCTCCGAATCGATCTATTCACTGTCCAGCGCGCACGCTGCTGACCGCGCAGGCAAGGACGACATGGTGGCGCTGTCCAGCTCGCTTCTTTTCGCCTGGTCGCTGTCGGGCTTCATCGTGCCGGGCATCGTCACCGCCCTTTCGGCCGCCTTCGGCACGCAGGCCTTCATCTATGTGGCTGTTGTCATCGCCTGCGCCTTCTGCCTGTTCGTGCTGTTGCGCGTGTTCACAACACAGGCCGTGCCGGCCACTGAGACCGGCAGTTTCGCACCGATGACGGCGCAGGCGCCGCTGCCGGTCGAGCTCGCCTATGCGCCGGACGATACCGCCGGGAAACCGGGCTGATCCCTTGCCGACGGGCTTCATTTCTGATGCCTGGCGAACCTGCTTCTGCGGCTGCGTCTTGAAACTGCAACGGAACTCTGCCTATCTAAGTGGTGTCACCTGCTTTTGGGGGTGATTTGGTTGTTCTTGCTGCGAAAGGAAATACACTGAGAACAGCACTGCGGAAGAAGGCCGATATCATGCCTTCGCCGGCCAGGATCAGCGTAGACGACGCCGTGTCCCGTGCCATCAAGACAGTCCTTGCCAGTCTGGAAGACTCCAAGGCCGAAAATATTGTCTCAATCGACATTCAGGGGAAATCGAGCCTCGGCGACTACATGGTCGTCGCGTCGGGCCGATCGCACCGTCATGTCTCGGCTGTCGCCGACCATCTCCTCAAGGCGCTCAAGGATGCCGGCCTCGGCACCGCGCGCGTCGAGGGACTGTCCGGCGCCGACTGGGTCCTGATCGATTCAGGCGACATCATCGTCCATGTCTTCCGTCCCGAAGTCCGCGAATTCTACAATCTCGAAAAGATGTGGCAGGCGCCGGATCTCGAGGAAGAGACCCTTCATTAAGCTGCCCTGTGTCGTTGCCCAAAACCGGATTTCACCTTTGGGTGACATGCACTAACGGCTTATAGAGGCGGGATGAAGATTTCAGTTCATGCCGTGGGCCGAATGAAAACCGGTCCCGAGCGGGAGTTGGCCGACCGCTATTTCGAACGCTTCGCCAAGAGCGGGCCCGCCGGTTGGGCTCGAATTCGCCGGGATTACCGAGATCGCCGAGGGCCGGTCGCAGAGCGCTACCGAGCGCCAGCGTGACGAGGGCTCGAGGCTGCAGGCGCAGCTGCAGCCGGGCACGGCACTGATCCTGCTCGATGAGCGCGGCAAGAGCCTTTCCTCGCAGGATTTCGCCAATCGTATCGGACAGTTGCGCGACGGCGGGCGCAAGGCGCTGGTGCTGGCTATCGGTGGCGCCGACGGCCACGATCCGTCGCTGCGCGACCAGGCCGAGCTGGTGCTGTCGTTCGGTGCGCTGACCTGGCCGCATCAGCTGGTGCGGGTGATGCTGGGCGAGCAGCTCTACAGGGTAGCGACGATCCTTTCCGGCCACCCCTATCATCGCTCCTGAGCCTGCCGCTACAGTTGCCGCCAGCGGTGATTCGTCGCCCATTGCCCGGATTTCCGCCCCAATGCCGCGCAAGATCGAAAATCTCTAGTTTTATGCATGTCGTTTTCCCAAAAAGGGGACCACTTTTGGGCAACATGCAGTCGGGGACGGGCTCTTCGAATATGGTTGATGATTCGTTAACGAAGCCGCGGATAGTATAGATCGCGAATGTCTGAAGGCTGGAAATCGACACTGGGCCCAACAGCGGGCTCATCAACCGGGCGCTTTGGGCGCGCGCGCTGCGGCATCGCGGCGGTGGCGGTGCTTTTGTCGTTGCATGCCACCCGGGCCGAGAACGCGCTCGACATGGCGCCCGATCCGGACCAGAGCCGCGCCGAGTACGAACAGGTTTCCAAGGAAATAACGCTGTCGTCGGAACGGCTGGCCAAGCTCGCCGCCGATATCGCCGCGGTCAAGAAGGACCATGCCTCTATCACCGCGGCGCTGATCCAGTCGGCGATGACCGAGCAGAAACTTGGCCAGGACATCGAGGACATCGGCGCCAAGCTGGAAGGGCTCAAGGGCCAGCAACAGAAGATCCGCACCTCTCTTGTGGCGCGGCGCGACGTGCTGGCCGAAGTGCTGGGCGCGCTGCAGCGCATGGGCCTCAACCCGCCGCCGGCGATCCTGGTCAAGCCGGAGGACGCGCTGTCGTCGGTGCGCAGCGCCATCCTGCTCGGCGCCGTGGTGCCGGAATTGCGCCAGCAGACCGATAGCCTGCTGGCCGACCTCAAGGAGCAGACCCGGGTGACGGCCTCGATCGAGGCCGAACGGGCGCGGCTGACGGAAGCGGTCGGCGAGCAGGTGGCGGAAAAGAAGCGGCTCGGCATGCTGCTCGAAGCCAAGCAGAAGCTCGAGGCCGATACGCAGGCGCAAATGACGGCCGAGCAGCAGCGCTCCGAGCAGTTGGCGGCCAAGGCTTCCAGCCTGAAGGACCTGATCTCCTCGCTCGAAGCGCAGGCCGACAAGACCCGCAAGGCCGCGGAAGCCGCAAAGGCAGCCGCCGCGGGCCAGCCGGCTGACGATCAGACGGGCGACAAGACGGCATCGCTGGCAGCACTGCCGGTCCCCGAAGGCAACCGGCTCACCGCAGCAGCTCCCTTTTCGGCGCTGCAGGGGCAGATCGCGCTGCCGGTCACCGGCCGCATCAAACGCCGCTTTGGCGCCGATGACGGTAACGGCGCAGTGATGCTTGGAGACATGCTTGCGACACAATCGGGAGCCATCGTCACCGCGCCGGCGGATGGGAATGTGCTTTATGCGGGGCCGTTTCGCTCCTATGGTCAACTCTTGATCCTCAATGCCGGGGACGGCTATCATGTCGTTCTGGCGGGGATGAGCAGAATCAGCGTCGTGACTGGCCAGTCGGTGCTCGCAGGAGAGCCGGTCGGCGCGATGGGAGAGGCCCGGGTGGCAAGCACCTCGGTTTCGAAGAATGGAAATGCCACGCCGGAACTTTATGTCGAGTTCCGCAAGGATGGAAAACCCGTCGATCCGGCCCCATGGTGGGCGGACCGTTTTTCTGGAAGGACGTGAAATGATGCGGAAACTGTCGCTTCTGTTTGCCGGTGCGCTGATGGGCGCCTCCGCCATGAGCCTTGTCTATGGTGCTCCTGGCTCGTCGGCGAACGCTGCGGGATCGGAGACCTACAAGCAGCTGGCGATCTTCGGCGACATCTTCGAGCGGGTGCGGGCACAATATGTCACGCCGCCCGACGACAAGTCGCTGGTCGAGAACGCCATCAACGGCATGCTTTCGTCGCTTGACCCGCACTCCTCCTACATGAACGCCGAACAGGCGCAGGACATGCGCGTGCAGACCAAGGGCGAGTTCGGCGGCCTCGGCATCGAGGTCACCATGGAGAACGACCTGGTCAAGGTGATCACGCCGATCGACGACACGCCTGCCGCCAAGGCTGGCGTGCTGGCCGGCGACTATATCGCCAAGATCGACGGCGAAGAGGTTCGCGGCCTGACGCTCAACGACGCGGTCGACAAGATGCGCGGCCTGGTCAACACGCCGATCAAGCTCACCATCCTGCGCCAGGGCGCCGACAAGCCGATCGAGCTGACGGTTGTGCGCGACATCATCAAGGTCAAGGCGGTCAAGTTCCGGGTCGAGAAAGACATCGGTTATATGAAGATCACCTCCTTCACCGAAAAGACCTATGACGACCTCGAGAATGCCATCGACACCATCAAGAAGCAGGTGCCGGACGACAAGCTCAAGGGCTATGTGCTCGATCTGCGCCTCAATCCGGGCGGTCTGCTCGACCAGGCGGTGAGCGTGTCCGACGCCTTCCTGAAGCGCGGCGAGATCGTCTCGACGCGCGGCCGCGATCCGAAGGACGTCACCCGCTTCGACGCCAAGCCGAAGCAGGTCGACGATGTCAACGGCAAGCCGATAATCGTGCTCGTCAATGGCGGCTCGGCCAGCGCTTCCGAAATCGTCGCCGGCGCGCTGCAGGATCTGCGCCGCGTCACGGTGGTCGGTACGCAGTCCTTTGGCAAGGGTTCGGTGCAGACCATCATTCCGCTCGGCGAGAATGGTGCGCTCAGGCTGACGACGGCGCTCTATTACACGCCGTCCGGCAAGTCGATCCAGGGCAAGGGCATCACGCCCGACATCAAGGTCGACCAGCCGCTGCCGCCCGAACTGCAGGGCAGGGATTTGACGCGCGGCGAGTCCGATCTCAAGGGTCATATCAAGGGCGCCGACGAGAGCTCGACCGGCTCGGGCTCGGCCGCCTATGTGCCGCCGGATCCGAAGGACGATCTGCAGCTCATCTATGCAGAGCAGCTGCTGCGCGGTCAGAAGACCGATCCGGCCTTCCCGCCCAATCCGGAAAAGGCCGTGCTCAACCAGTAACGGCTTGGCCGGCCAGGTCTGGCCGGCTGAACGAAGCAATGCGATGCTGCCGGGACCGAAAGGTTCCGGCAGTTTGATTCGGGGAGGCAAGACAAGGCCTCCAGATTCGGCGCCAGTGGCGCGCCAGGGTTGATGAATTCGCGCATGTCGCCGAAGGGGGTCGCCTTCGGAACCATGCGCTCCGGGGACAGCGCTTGGCTGATATCGGCAAGGACATCGAACGCCCGCTTGGACAGACCGTCCAGGCGCCGCGCGCCGCCGGCAAGGTCAGTGCGGGCGTGATCGTGTCGACAATTGTCGTGCTGGCGGTGGTTGGCGTGTCCGCCGCGATCGCGCTCCGGGAAAAGCCGTTTCGCAAGCCGCAAGAGGTCGCAGTTTCGACGCCGAAGGTGACGGCGGCGGCCGAGCCCGCTGCCGCGCCATCCGCTTTGGCCCCTGTCGCGGCACCAAAGGTTGAAACGCCAACCAAGACCGGTGGTCCGCAGATCATCCATGTGCAGAAGGAGGAGGGCGATGGTCCGCCGCAGGCGGCTATCGTCATTCGCGATCCGTCGAGCATTGGGCAGAACCTGAAGATTGCGCATCTTCCCGACAAGGCGCTGATCGAAACCAGCGACGTCGGACCCTTGCCGATACGCTCCGCCGATGGCAGGCGGCCGTTCGATGTCTATGCACGGCCGTGGTCCGGCGCGCGCGGTGCGCGGGTGGCAATCGTCATCGGTGGACTTGCCGTGTCGCAGACCGGCACCCAGGCGGCCATCGCCAAGCTGCCGGCGGAAGTGACGCTGGCTTTCGCGCCGCAAGGCAACAGCATCGGCCGCTGGATGCAGGCCGCCCGGCAGGGCGGCCACGAGATCGTCATGCAGGTGCCGCTCGAACCGTTCGACTATCCCAACGTCAACCCCGGCCGCAACACGCTGACGGTGGCGGCGAGCGCCGAAGAAAACCTGAAAAACCTGCACTGGGCGCTGTCGCGGACGACGAACTATACCGGTGTCATGAACTATATGGGCGCACGCTTTTCCGCCGACACGGCGGCGATGGAGCCGTTCATGGCCGAACTCGGCAAACGGGGTCTCGCCTATATCGACGATGGCTCGTCGGCGCGCAGCCTGGCGCCCGACCTGGCGCTGAAGGACGGCGTGCCCTTCGTCGCCGGCGACATGGCGATCGACGCGGTGCAGGATCGCGGTGCCATCCTGAAGAAACTGGACAGTCTCGAAGCCACCGCGCGGGCCAAGGGCTCTGCCGTCGGCATCGGCTCGGCCTTCGACCTGACGGTCGACACGGTCTCATCCTGGATTGCCGAGGCCAAGAAACGCGGCATCGAGATCGTGCCGATTTCGGCGGTGGCCATCGATCCGCAAAAGGGTTAGCCATCGGAAGATGGCTGGAGAGACTGACTGATGCCGAAGACGAAGATCGTCGACCGTGAAACGCTGCCCTACCGTCCCTGTGTCGGGCTGATGATCCTCAATGGCGATGGCCTGGTCTGGGTCGGGCATCGCATTGCCGAGCCCGACAGCGAATTCGCGGGCACGACGCAGCTCTGGCAGATGCCGCAAGGCGGCATCGACAAGGGCGAGGAGCCGCTGCAGGCGGCCGAGCGGGAGCTCTACGAGGAGACCGGCATGCGCAGCGTCTCGCTGCTCGCCGAGGCGCCGGACTGGATCAATTATGATCTGCCGGACCACCTCGTCGGCATTGCCTTCAAGGGGCGCTATCGCGGCCAGACGCAGAAATGGTTCGCCTTCCGCTTCCATGGCGATGTGAGCGAGATCCAGATCAATCCGCCGCCGGGCGGCCACACCGCCGAATTCGACAAATGGTCGTGGCGGCCGATGCGGGATCTGCCCGACCTGATCGTGCCGTTCAAGCGCAAGGTCTATGAAGACGTGGTGGCGGCGTTCAGCCATCTGGCGCGCTAGTCCGCAAAACGTTGGCCAAGGTTGCCGCGCCCGTGCGGTGGTCGTATTGATGGCCGATGCAATGAGGGTCGCCAATGAACGACGCCGTCAACCCGACTGCAGCGAAAACCGTCACCGATTGGCCGGTCAGCGAAGCGGCGGCTGGCGCGATCCTGACCATCGATCTCGGCGCGATCCGTGAAAATTACAGGCGGCTGAAGGCACGGCTGGGTGGCGTGCGCTGCGCTGGCGTGGTCAAGGCCGACGGCTACGGCCTCGGTGCCGCCCAAGTGGCATCGGCACTCATCAAGGATGGTTGCGATATCTTCTTCGTCGCGCTGCTGGCCGAAGGCGTCAAGCTGCGCAAGGCGATCGGGGGCGGGCCCGACATTTACGTGCTGAACGGGCTGCCGCCGGGTTCCGAACCGGAAGCGGTGGCAGCCGGCCTCTGCGCGGTCGTCAACAGTGTCGGACAGTTGAAAGCCTGGAGTGCTGCGGCACGCGCTGCCGGCCGAAAGCTGCCGGCGGCGGTTCAGGTCGACAGCGGCATGTCGCGGCTCGGTATGGCGCCGTCCGAAGTCGAGGCACTGGCCGGAGATGCCGATGCTTTCGAAGGCATCGACATCCGGTATGTGATGAGCCATCTGGCCTGCGCCGACGAGCCGCGCCATTCGGCCAATGAACAACAGCGGCAGGCCTTCGAGCGGCTGCGCGCCATGCTGCCCGAGGCGCCCGCCTCGCTTGCCAACTCTTCCGGCATTTTTCTCGGGCAGCCCTACCATTACCACCTCGCCCGGCCGGGAGCGGCGCTCTACGGCATCAATCCCACGCCTGGCGAGCCCAATCCGATGCTGCCTGTCGTGCGGCTGCGGGCCAAGGTGGCGCAGACGCGCCGCGTCGAAAAAGGCACCGGCGTCGGCTACGGCCATACCTATCACGCGGAAGGCCCGCTGAGCCTGGCGACGATCTCGTTCGGCTATGCGGATGGCTGGCTGCGTCGCTCCACTTCGGCGGCGTGGTTCGAAGGGGTGCGCCTGCCTTTCCTCGGCCGTGTGTCGATGGATTCGATCATTCTCGACGTCTCCGCCTTGCTGCCCGGCAAACTGCGCGAGGGCGATCTGGTCGAGCTGCTCGGTCCTTCGCAGAGCGTCGACGATGCCGCCGGCCATGCCGGCACCATCGGCTATGAAATCCTGGCCAGCCTCGGCCCGCGCTTTCATAGGCATTACGTCAATGGATAGCCCTTTGGGCTAGCCTCTTGGCGGGCGCGGCAAAATCCGGCAGACAGGGAATGGCATGCCCGGTGTCCGTGGCGGCGTGGAGCGTGATGCGATGAAGATCATGGTGCTGGGCGGTGGCGTCATCGGGGTGACCACGGCCTATTATCTTGCCAGGGCTGGTCACGAGGTGACGGTGCTCGACCGCCAGAAAGGCCCGGCGCTGGAAACCAGCTTCGCCAATGCCGGCGAGATTTCGCCCGGCTATGCCTCGCCCTGGGCCGGGCCCGGCATTCCGCTGAAGGCGATCAAATGGCTGTTGATGAAGCATGGGCCATTGGTGGTGCGGCCGGCCTTCGACCCGCATATGTGGACCTGGCTGGTCAAGATGCTGCGCAACTGCACGGCCGAGCGCTATGCGATCAACAAGTCGCGCATGGTGCCGCTCGCCGAATACAGCCGCGACACGCTGAAGGCGCTGCGCGAAGCAACCGGCATCACTTATGACGAGCGCACCCAGGGCACGCTGCAGCTGTTTCGCACGCAAAAGCAGCTCGACGGCACCGGCGGCGATGTCGAGGTGCTGAAGAAATATGGCGTGCCCTACGAGATCCTCGACCAGGACGGCTGCATCGCGGCGGAGCCGGCGCTGGCCGGTGTGCGCGAGAAGTTCGTCGGGGGGCTGCGGCTGCCGCATGACGAGACCGGCGACTGCAAGATGTTCACCGAGAAACTGGCCGAACTCTGCGTCGCGCGCGGCGTCACGTTCGAATACGACACGACGATCTGGCGCGTCATCCGCAGCCGCAACCGCATCGCCAATCTCAGCACCAGCAAGGGGTTCAAGGCTTCAGAAGCCTATGTGATGGCGTTGGGCAGCTACTCGGCCGGCTTCATGCGTCGGATGAAACGGTCGATCCCGGTCTATCCGGTCAAGGGCTATTCGATCACCGTGCCGATCAAGGATGCCGCCCTGGCGCCGGTGTCGACCGTGATGGACGAAACCTACAAGGTGGCGATCACCCGGCTTGGCGACCGCATCCGCGTCGGCGGCACGGCCGAGATTTCCGGCTTCGACCTCAGGCTGCATGAATCGCGGCGCCGCACGCTCGAACACTCGGTCGGCGATCTCTTTGCGGGCGCCGGCGCCATGCGCGAGGCGACCTTCTGGTGCGGACTGCGGCCGATGACGCCGGATGGCCCGCCGCTGATCGGCCGCACCGAGCTTTCCAATCTCTTCCTCAACACCGGCCATGGCACGCTCGGGTGGACCATGGCCTGCGGCTCGGCCAAGGTGCTGGCCGACATCATGTCGAACAAGGTGCCCGACATCGATGCCCGTGCGCTGGCGCAGGAACGCTACCTGAAATAGGGGGCGATGGGTCAGAACGCCTGCCTGACCCAAGCCTCGTCAAAGAGCAGCCGATAGGCCCATGGGATCGTTACGTTGGTGGCGACCGGGTTCGAGTGGGCGAGGTAGTCGTCATAGATCGGCTTCATCCTGACGTAGAAGGCGGGATCGAGCACCATCATGCCATTCTCCGAATCGTGGAAGAAGCTGCGGTTGTTGAGGTTGACCGAGGAGATGGCGACCAGCCTTTCGTCGATCATCATGATCTTGGAATGCAGCACCACGTCAGGCGCCTTGAACTCGCGGATGTTGATGCGGTCGCCATATTTCTCGACGAACAGCTTGTTGAGCGCGGTCAGGAACCTGCCGCCAATATCGCCCTTGAGATCGATGCGGCCGACAATGTCGATCCTGACGCCGCGCGCAAGCGCCCGGTCAAAGGCCTGGGCGAGGCTCGGCGTCAAATTGAGGTAGGGGTTGACGATCTGGATGTGGTGCCGGGCGGCATCGACCAGCTCGACGAAATAGGCCTCCAGCGCATGGTCGTCCTCATAGGGCACCGAGATGAAATGCCGGGCATTGCCTCGGGGGCGGCCATTGCCGCGAACCGGGATGGAAAAGGGGCGCGCCAGATTGGTGTCGGCGTCGCGCAACCATGTCGTCGACAGATGCGCGGCAAGCATCTCGACCGTCGCCTTGTCGGCGAACTCGATGTCGAAGTCGCTCCAGTTCGAATAGTAGTTCAGCGAAAGCCCGTCGGTCTTGCCATATTGCTGCAGGTCCGGATAGCGCGACAGGTCGATCGGCTGATGGAACAGGAAGCCATCATGGATGTTACGGCCGCCGATGATGACGCGCGAGCGCGCGGGATCCTCAGCCAGCGTCGCCAGCATCTTGATATGATGGGTCTTGTGCAGTTGTGAGATCTGCTCGTCGATCGGCGCGCCATGATCGGCGCGCCAGCGGTATTCCTGCAGTTCGACATTGGGGAATTCGGCCGCCAGCCGGTGCAGCATGGCGTCGTCCTTCTCGCGCTCCAGCACGTCGGTGACCAGGATGCGCACCTTGGTGCCAAGGGCGGCATGATAGCGGATCAGCCGCTCCATGATGCAGCCGGAGAAGTCGGCCTTGAATTCGAGCGAAGACAGATAGATCAGCTTCAGCCTTGGCGCCCTGGAGAAATCGAGCGGCAGCTCCGGATCGCCTTTGTCTATTGCCGCATCGGACAGTGGCTCGCCCATCAGCGCCTCGACCTTGGCGTTGAAGCCGTCGCGCGACTTGCGCAGCAGCCTGGGCTGGCCGATCGGCAGGGCGCAGGTCTGCGACAGCCAGCGGCTGGCATAGAAGGCGCGCTCGAGGGCGTCGAGGCCGGCGCTGTCGGGGACCGGGCAACGCTCATAGCGGCTGTCGAAGCTGGCGAGTGCGGGATCGGCGGTCTCTTCGCGCCGGATGGTGAGCGGCGCGCCGGCCGGGGCAAGGCCGGAGCGGATTCTTGCCGTGCAGCGCTTCAGGCTGTCGCTGGGAAACAGGCTGACCGTGTCGTCCTCGCCGGATAGGCGAAAGCGAAACGCCGCGCCGGCGGCGATGGTGCGTGAGGCGCCGGCGGCGCGGATCGCCAGAGGACCGTCGCAGGTGGCCTCGATGTCGGCAGGCTGCTGGCCGGCCTGGCGCATGACGATCTCGGTGCTGCGCGCCTGCAGGCCGGAGAAATCGAAAGTCTTGGGGGCCGACGGCCGCGCTGCCGCGTCGATATAGAGCGTCTGCCGCGACACGCGCCAGCGGCCGTCGAAATGGCCCTCGCCGCTGTCGCCACTGGCCGGTGGCAAATGTGGCTTGGCGACCGGTCCTGCCAGTTGCTGCAGCGTCGAATAGGTCGCCTGGAAGTCACTGTTCTGCACGTCGCGGCGGTTGCGCCCGAATGGGCCGGTGCCGTTGGCGCGATCCATGGCGCCGAGTTGGTTGTGGGCGAGCAGCGCCAGGAAGCGTCTTTCGTAGTCGCTGGCGCCGGCATCGCCGAAAAACTGCGACGCCGCGACCTGTGGCCCGGGCGTGCTGGCCGATAGAGAGGGCCGCGTGCAGGCTGCCTGTCCCGGCAGAAGGTCGCAGGCATCGCGGCCCGCGCCGGCGCAGCCGACAAGGGCGATGAGCACCAACCCGAACAAAGCGAGGATGATGGATGCGCGGCGGTTCAACCGGCGGCTCCGGCCTTCATGGCGGTCAACTGCGCCGGATCGCGCGGCGGCATGAAGCCCTGCGGAAACACCCTGCAGACGGGGATGGCGAAGGTGGCGATCAGCAGCTCCGCCTCGCCGCGCATCTTGCGTGGCGCTGTCTTGTCATCGCGGATTGCCCTGGCCGAGGCGACAAGCGCGCCGTCGCAGTCGCAATGATTGTGGCGGGCGATGTAGCAGGCGTCATGGGTCTGGCAGACCGCGTCAAGCCGGTCGACCGGTCGGGCCGACAGATCGCCGGTGCGAGTGCCCGGACCGCAATAATTGCCAATGACGAAAGGCGAGGGGCGCGCCATGGCGTAGCGGATCGGCTTAGGCAATTCGGCTTCCGGCACTTTGGTCCATGGGTTGGCGCAGGCAGACACGAACAGCAGCGGCAGGATGGCAAGAACGGCTCGCATGTCTATCCGCGCCAGCTTTCTGAATGATTTCCCCACCGGGCGATCTAGCCCACGGCTCGGGATCGCACGCCCTGATGCCACACTGGCCGGTTTTGTGGCAAGGAAAAGGCGGCGCGCGTGGCTACCGCGTTGTTGTAATATTGGCATAGTCTAGCTTAAGGGGCGACCCGCCCGGCATTCGGAGGACCAGCACCGGCGATGCGTATCTGTCTTCTCGTTACGACTGTGGGATTTCTGTCCTGCGCAGCGGGGGGCAAACGCCGCCGACAATACGGTTCATGACCGGGATAACTGGGTCTCGTTGACCGTTCCTCAGGAATGGACCACTGAGCTGCCTTCTGGCGAGGCGATGTTGCTGGATATAAAATCCACTGATGAGGGCCTTGACTGCATGGTGTCTGGCTCGCTCTACAACCCCCTCGCACCGGGTTCGCCGTCCGATCCGCGCAAGTTCATCGAGGACTGGTCTATGGACACCTGGACGAGGATGATGGGCAAATCGTTCAGCACGGCCGATTTCAGCAATGACCGGCTTGCAAGGTTTCCAGACGGCTACCCAGTGCGCCATGCTGACTTGGATTTCACCGTTAGCGACGAGAATATCAGCCTGCACGGCCATTCCAGGATTGCGTTTTCAATCCGGGGTGCGCGCTACGGTTATGTCAACTGCTCGTTGATGGCCGGGAGCGCAGAGGAGGTCGCGCAGAGATGGGCCCCATTGGCGGACACGGTCGAGCGTGTGGTGAATTCATTCGTTCTCGACCCGCCTTGAACGGCGCATTGCGGCTGCCGGTTTGCGAAATCAGGTAAAGAGGCTCCGCTCCCGCTCCACCGCCTTGGTGATGAAGCCGGCGACGAGTTGGACGCGGCGCAGCGGCCTGACCGATTCGTGATAGACCAGCCAGTAGGCGCGGCGGATCGGTGCGACCACATCGACGGGCACCAGTTCGGGCATCGACCGGGCGACGAAGGTGTGCAGGATGCCTATGCCGGCGCCCGAGCGCACCGCTTCGGCCTGGCCGAGGGCCGAGGAAATGGCGAAGCTGGTGCGCCAGTCGGCGCTGAATTCGGCGGCGTAGTCGAGTGAAGGGCTGACGATCAGATCCGGCACATAGCCGATGAGCGTGTGCCGAGCGAGTTCGGCCGCCGTTTTGGGCAAGCCATGCGCGTCGGCATAGGCGCGTGAGGCGAACAGGCCGAGCGAGTAATCGACCAGCTTTCCCGCCACCAAGCGACCCTCGGTCGGCCGCTCGACGGTGATGGCGATGTCGGCCTCGCGCCGGGACAGCGAGAAGGAGCGCGGCACCGGCACGAGCTGGATCGTCAGCTCGCGATGCAGCGCGGTCAGTTCGCCGAGGCGCCTGGCGAGGAAGGCGACGCCAAACCCGTCCGGCGCGCCGATGCGCACGGTGCCGGAGATATCGTCACCTTCGCCCGATATGGTCGAGCGCGCGGCGATCATGTCACCCTCCATGCGCTCGGCAATGTCGAGGAAGCGCTCGCCGGCGGGCGTCAACTCGCTGCCGGTGGTCAGGCGGCGAAAGAGTTTCGTGCGCAGCGCGTCCTCGAGTGCTGCGATGCGGCGCGAGACGGTGGCATGGTTGAGCTCCAGCCGCCTGGCGGCGCCGAGGATCTGGCCGGCGCGCGCCACGGCGAGGAAGATGCGGACGTCATCCCAGTTCATCTTACCCTCCCCCTTGTGGGGAGGGTCGATCCGCGTAGCGGAGCGGGGTGGGGGTGACGCTGGCGCCAGACCCCCACCCCGTCGAACGATCTCCGCTTCGCTCCGACCGCTCGCCGACCCTCCCCACAAGGGGGAGGGTGAAGGCTGGGTCCGGCAGGACAGGCGTGACGAAGCTCAACGTTGAGCGTTCCTGGGATGGCATTTGCGACAATTAATGCACAGTCGATGGCTGTTGTCTATTCTGCGCACAACGGTTGCGTTCTCCCTCACGTTGCCTTCGCCCCTGCAAAGGCGGACAATGCGCCCATCACAAACAAGGGAGAGACATCATGATCGAATACGGTCATTTCATCGGCGGCAAGCGTGTCGCCGGCACCAGCGGCCGCAAGCAGGACGTCATGCAGCCGATGGATGGTTCCGTGCGCGGCACGGTGGCGCTGGCCTCGCAGGCCGAACTGCGCGCGGCCGTCGAGAATGCCAAGGCGGCGCAGCCGAAATGGGCCGCCACCAACCCGCAGCGCCGCGTGCGCGTCTTGATGAAATTCCTCGAACTGGTCGCCCGCGACTATGACGAACTGGCCGACATACTGGCGCGCGAGCACGGCAAGACCATCGCCGACGCCAAGGGCGACATCCAGCGCGGCCTCGAAGTGGTCGAGGTCTGCATCGGCGCGCCGCATATGATGAAGGGCGAATTCACCGATGGCGCCGGCCCCGGCATCGACGTCTATTCGATGCGCCAGCCGCTCGGCGTCGTTGCCGGCATCACGCCGTTCAACTTCCCCGCGATGATCCCGCTGTGGAAGATCGCGCCGGCAATCGCCTGCGGCAATGCCTTCATCCTGAAGCCGTCGGAGCGTGACCCGGGCGTGCCGATCCGCATCGCCGAACTGTTCCTCGAGGCCGGCCTGCCGGCAGGCATCCTCAACGTCGTCAATGGCGACAAGGAAGTCGTCGACGCCATCCTCGACGATCCCGACATCAAGGCCGTCGGCTTTGTCGGCTCGACGCCGATCGCCCACTACATCTATTCGCGCGGCACCGCGGCGGGCAAGCGCGTGCAGTGCTTCGGCGGCGCCAAGAACCACATGATCATCATGCCCGACGCCGACATGGACCAGACCGTCGACGCGCTGATCGGCGCCGGCTACGGCTCGGCTGGCGAGCGCTGCATGGCTATCTCGGTGGCTGTACCGGTCGGCAACGACACCGCCAACCGGCTGATGGAAAAGCTGGTGCCGCGCGTCGAGAGCCTCAAGGTCGGTCCGTCAACGGATTCGGGCGCCGATTTCGGCCCGCTGGTGACGGCGCAGGCACTGGAGCGCGTGAAGGGCTATGTCGACACCGGCGTCAAGGAAGGCGCCACGCTCGTCGTCGACGGCCGCGGCTTCAAGATGCAGGGCTATGAGGACGGCTACTATATGGGCGGCTGCCTGTTCGACAATGTGACGGCGGACATGCGCATCTACAAGGAAGAGATCTTCGGGCCGGTGCTCTCGGTGGTGCGCGCGCCGACCTATGAGAGCGCGATCAAGCTCGCCAACGACCACGAGATGGGCAATGGCGTCGCCATCTTCACCCGCGACGGCGACGCCGCGCGTGACTTCGCAAGCCGTGTCCAGGTCGGCATGGTCGGCGTCAACGTGCCGATCCCGGTTCCGATCGCCTATTACACCTTCGGCGGCTGGAAGGCGTCGTCCTTCGGCGACCTCAACCAGCACGGCCCGGACGCGTTCCGCTTCTACACCAAGACCAAGACGGTGACCTCGCGCTGGCCGTCCGGCATCAAGGATGGCGCCGAGTTCGTCATCCCGACGATGAACTGAATTCATCGAGTTAAGGGCGCGGTTTTGGCCGCGCCCTTATTTTTTAAGCGGCATCACACCGTTGGAATCGTGCCACCATCGATGACGTATTCGGCGCCGTGGATCGATGCCGCTCGGTCCGAGACAAGGAATGCCACAAGTTCTGCAACCTCCTGCGGCCATGCCGGCCGGCCGATCGGGATGCCGCCCAGCGCATCCATGATGCCCTGGCGGGCGGTTGCCTCATCCGAACCCGAGTGGGATGCCAGTCGCTTCACCATGGCTTCCGAAGCGGTGGTGTGGATCCAGCCCGGCGCGACGGCGTTGACGCGGATGCCTTTGGCGCCGAGCTCCTTCGACAGCGCCTTGCTGTAGGTTGAAAGAGCTGCCTTGGCCGCCGCGTAGGCGATGGTGGATTCGTGCAGCGGCAGGCGGCGCTGGATCGACGATATGTGGACGATCGCGCCTGCGCCTTGCTCGATCATATGCGGGACAAGCAAGCGATCGAGACGCACCGCCGCCAGCAGATTGAGGCTGAGCTCGTCCTGCCAGAGCTGATCGGTCAGTCGGGCAAATCCGCCGCCGGGGCTTTTCGACCCGCCGACGCTGTGCACGATGATGTCGATGCCGCCAAGCCGTTCCCTGATGGCCGCGGCAACTGTTTCGGTACCCGCCAAAGTACTCACATCGGCCTGCACGAACAACCTCGGCTGGTATGCTTCGGTCGTTGAGCGAGCGGTCGTGAGAACGATCGCGCCTGCCGCAGAGAGCCTGCGCACAATGGCTTCGCCGGCACCCTTGGTACCGCCGGTGACCAGAACGCGCTTGCCGGCGAATTCCCGGTCGTCGATTGCAAATTTCTGAACGATGGTCATGCGCCAATCTCCAGTCGGGCGATCCGGTTGTCGGCCAGCGTGAAGACGTAGTGAAGCGTCGCAGGGCTGCCCGGGAAATTCCCCGACACGATGCCGGCAACCCGCCATGCATCGCCATGGACCGCCGCGTCGGCGACCTCGACGGTCACCCGATATTTGCGTGTCGTCTCCTCCATCCAGGCGCGGATGGCGGCCGGACCCCCATGGGTTTCGCCTTCGTCCTTGACCGTAGCGTCCGACGAGAAAGGCACGAGCATGGCGTCGATGTCATGCCTGTTCTTGGCGGCGAAATAATCGGCCAGCGGCTGCGGAAGGGTTGCGGTCATGGTCTCGTCTCCGGTGCGGGTTGCCGCCTCCAGCCGAGGCCGGCGGCGCTTGTCCGGCTTCTAAAATGAGATATGCTGGGAAAATGACAAGAACCAACGAAAAAGTAAGGTACTTACCTGAAGGTAAGGCTCGGCCCGAAAGTAAGCCCGAGACGCTGACGCCATTGTCGGCGGCAAGCGGCGTCGAGAATGTGCTGCGTATCCTCGAAGGCCGCTGGAAGCTGGTGATCCTGTTTCACCTGTTCGGCGGCAAGGTGCTGCGCTTTTCCGACCTCGAACGGGCGATCCCGGCGATCTCGCAGAAAATGCTGATCCAGCAGTTGCGACAGATGGAGGCCGACGGGATCGTTCGCCGTATCGTGCACCACCAGGTGCCGCCAAAGGTCGAGTACTGCTTGACCGATTGGGGCCAGGCACTGTGCCCGGCTCTCGATGCCTTGCTGAAATGGGCGGCCCTTCGCGAACCCGCGGAAGCTTGATGCGGGTTGTCGTCCTGCAACGCGCCGCGCGCTCCGAAATGCCGCTTGTTTTCGGATCGGGGCCTCACCATATCGATTCCAGGGAATGATAAAGTTCCCCTGACGACAGACCGGAAACCAGAAGGAGTGACGTGATGAAGACGTCGAACCCGGCCTGGAGCGTTTCGGTATATTGAGGCTGCCTCATGTGCCTCCCTTTGCCGGAACGCGAAGGCGAAGGAGGTGCCAGATGGCACACAAATTTTCGTTTCGATGGATCAGGATAGCCGCGACCGGCATCGCGCTGGCGCTGTCGACGCTATCGGCACAGGCGCAATTCATCTGCGGCGGCCACAGTGACCTCGTTGCGGCATTGGCAAAGGCCTTGCAACAAAAGCAGATCGGCTACGGTGTGGTTGGCCAGGCCGCCATTGTCGAGGTCTATGTTTCGGCAAGTGGGACCTGGTCGATGCTGGTGACTGACGTGCAGGGCCGGAGCTGCATTTTCGCGACCGGTGACGGGTGGGAGAATACCGCCGTCACCGCGGCGCAAGGGATTTGATCGCCGGTCAGCGCGTCGCGGCGACCTCGGCATGGCCGCGCAGCAGTGCCATCAGCCGCTTGGCGTCCTTGGCGGCTGCCTCCTCGTCGCCGTCGAGGATAGAGCGGATCAGCGCGACGTGATGCTCGGCTGATTCGGCCAGGCCCGTATCCGCCTTGTAGCGGAACCAGAAGCGGCGGCTGTGGGTCTGCAAGGGGGCGGCCAGCCGGGCGGCGAACGGGTTGTCGGCGGCCAGCGCCAGGGCCTCGTCGAGCGCCTTGTCGGCCTGGATGAAGGCAAGCACATTGCCCGAGATGACCGCCTTCTGCATGGCAAGGGCCGCCTCGTGAAACAGGTCGGCGGCCTCGCGGGTGACGAAGCGGGCGGCCGAGCGGGCCAGCACCACTTCGACGCCACGGCGGGCGTCGAGCACGCGCAGCCAGTCGCCTGGATGCAGCGGCGCGATCGCGATGCCGGCGCGTGGCCGGATATCCAGCAGCCCTTCCCAGGCCAGCCGCTGGATCGCCTCGCGCACCGGCGTGCGGCCGAGCGCCAGCTTTTCGATGAGCGCGCCTTCGGTGACGAAGCTCGCCGGCGCCAGTTCCAGCGTGACGATCATATGCTCGAGCACGCGGTAGGCCCTGGCAGCCGCTGGCTCGGACGTCATGGTTGCTTCCATGGATATCAAAGGCGATCTCCTGATATATCCGGGATATATCATAACAGATTCCGCATTGACAGTGGGTTTCTTAACAGATATACGACTGATATATCAGATGGAGACACGACTATGTGGACTGGAGTTTTCCCCGCCGTCACGACCAAATTCACCGCCGACGACCGGCTCGACCATGCCGAGATGGAGCGCTGCTTCAGCCTGCAGATGGAGGCCGGTTGCGACGGCATCATCGTCTGCGGCTCGCTCGGCGAAGGGCCGATGCTGTCGCCTGACGAGAAGATCGAGGTGCTGAAGACCGCGCAGAAAGTCGCCGGCAAGAAGCCGGTGCTGCTGACGGTCAATGAGGCGGGCACCCGCGAGGCGGCCAGCATCGCCAGGCGCGCCGCCAAAGAAGGCGCCAATGGCCTGATGGTGGTGCCGAGCCCGATCTACCACACCAACGTGGAAGAGACCGTGGCAGCTCTGCGTGCGGTCGCCGAGGCCGGCGACCTGCCGGTCATGATCTATTCCAACCGGCTCGCCTACCGCGTCGACGTCACGGTCGACCAGATGGAGGAGCTGGCGTCGGACAAGCGTTTCGTCGCCATCAAGGAATCCTCCGACGACATCAGGCGCTCGACCGAGATCATCAACCGGCTGGGCAGCCGCTACGACCTGTTCACCGGTGTCGACAACCTAGCCTTCGAGGCGCTGTCGGTCGGCGCCATCGGCTGGGTGGCCGGCCTGGTCACCGCCTTCCCGCGCGAGACCGTCGCCATCTTCCAGCTGATGAGAGAGGGCCGCCGCGAGGAGGCGCTCGCTATCTACCGCTGGTTCCGACCCTTGCTCGACCTCGATGTCTCGACCTATCTGGTCCAAAACATCAAGCTTGCCGAAGTGCTGGCGATTGGTACCAATGACCGCGTGCGCATGCCGCGCCAGCCGCTGTCGGGCGAGCGCCGCAAGGCGGTGGAGAAGATCATAGGGGATGCGCTGGCGGTGCGGCCGAAGCTGCCGTCGCTGCAGACGTCTCCTCGATCGGCGGACGAACTGGTGGCAGCCGAATAAGGGACAGCACTGACGTGCCAGGAAATTCCAAATCCCCGGAACAGGAGCGACGCTCCGCTACTGGGGCACCTTCTCCCCGTTCGCGGGGGGAAGGCGAGGACATCGCCATCATCGGCGGCGGCATCATCGGCATCTGCGCGGCGGCCTTCCTTGCCGAGGCAGGGCGGAACGTTACGGTTTTCGACCGAACCGGCATCTGCGAGGAGACGAGCTCCGGCAACGCCGCCGCCTTCGCCTTCTCGGATGTGCTGCCGCTGGCGCACAAGGGCATGATCAAGAACCTGCCGAAATGGCTGGCCGATCCGCTCGGCCCGCTCAGCATTCCGCCCGCCTACCTGCCGAAGCTGCTGCCCTGGCTGATCCGCTTCTGGCGCGCCGGCGCGGCGGCGAAATACGAGACCAGCCTCGCCGCCCAGGCCGGCATGATGAAGCTCGCCGAAGCGGAGTGGATGGGTCTGCTCGATCGCTCCGGCACAAGGCCGATGCTGCGCGAGGATGGTTCTCTCGAACTTTACGAAAGCGAGGCCGAGTTCCGCGCCGCGCTGCCGGGCTGGTCGGCGCGCGAGCGTTTCGGCATCGGCTTTCGCCATATCGAGGGCGAGAGCCTGGCGGGTTTGCAGCCGGGGCTGTCTCCGCGCTTCATCAAGGGCACCTTCGTGCCGGGCTGGAAGACGGTCGCCGACCCAAAGCTGCTCGGCAAGGCGGTGTGGGCCTACGCCGAGGCCAAGGGCGCCCGCTTTGAAATGGCCAGGATCGACCGGGTCGCGGCGGATCAGGATGGTGCGACGCTGACCCTGGCTGACGGCACGACCAGGCAGGCCAGGCAGCTTGTCGTCGCCGCCGGCGCCTGGTCGCACCTTTTGGCGCGGCAGCTTGGCGACCGCATTCCGCTGGAGACCGAGCGCGGCTACAACACGACCTTGCCCAAGAGCGCGTTCGACGTGAAGCGGCAGCTGATCTTTTCCGGCCATGGCTTCGTCATCACGCCGCTGGAGACGGGCCTGCGCGTTGGCGGTGCCGTCGAACTCGGCGGCATAGAGCGGCCGCCCAATTTTGCCCGCTCGAAGGCGCTACTGCAGAAGGCGCGGCAATTCCTGCCGGGGCTCGATCCTTCGGGCGGTCGCGAATGGATGGGCTACCGGCCCTCGCTGCCGGATTCGGTGCCTGTCATCGGCAGGGCGTCGGGAAGCCTGCCGGTGATCTATGCTTTCGGTCATGGCCATCTCGGCCTGACCCAGGCCGCGGCGACCGGACGGTTGATCCGGGAAATCGTCCTGGGGCAGGTTGCGTCTGTTGATCTCGCCCCCTTCAGTCCACAACGGTTTTGAATTTTTCGAGGAACGACATGGCCAAGAAATCCTTCTTCTGCATCGACGGCCACACATGCGGCAATCCGGTGCGGCTGGTCGCCGGCGGGGGCCCGCTGCTCAAGGGCTCGACGATGATGGAACGGCGCGCGCACTTCCTCGCCGAATATGACTGGATCCGCACCGGCCTGATGTTCGAGCCGCGCGGCCATGACGTGATGTCGGGTTCGATCCTCTACCCGCCGACGCGCGAGGATTGCGACATCGCCATCCTGTTCATCGAAACCTCGGGCTGCCTGCCGATGTGCGGCCACGGCACCATCGGCACGGTGACGATGGCCATCGAACACGGGCTGATCAAGCCGAAGACGCCAGGTGTGCTGAGGCTCGACACGCCGGCCGGCCTGGTTATCGCCGAGTACAAACAGGTCGGCGAGTATGTCGAGGAGGTGCGCATTACCAACGTGCCGTCGTTCCTCTATGCCGAGGGCCTGACCGTCGAATGTCCCGGGCTCGGTGAGATCACCGTCGATGTCGCCTATGGCGGCAATTTCTACGCCATCGTCGAGCCGCAGAGGAACTATCGCGACATGGCTGACCATTCCGCAGGCGATTTCATCGCCTGGAGCCCGGTGGTGCGGCAGCGGCTCAACGAGAAATATTCCTTCGTGCATCCGGAAAATCCCGGCATCAACAAGCTGTCGCACATGCTGTGGACCGGCAAGCCGACAGTGGAAGGGGCCGACGCCCGCAATGCGGTCTTCTACGGCGACAAGGCCATCGACCGCTCACCGTGCGGCACCGGCACCTCGGCGCGCATGGCTCAACTTCACGCCAAGGGCAAGCTCAAGGCCGGCGACGCCTTCGTGCATGAATCGATCATCGGTTCGCTGTTCAAGGGCAAGGTCGAAAAGAGGTCACGGTGGCGGGCAAACCGGCGATCATCCCCTCGATCGGCGGCTGGGCGCGCATGACCGGACTGAACACGATCTTCATCGACGACCGCGATCCGTTCGCGCATGGTTTCGTGGTCAAGTGATCCTGGCAGGCTGCTGATCATCAGCATCGACCGAGACCGCCCGGCGAAACCAGTCGGCGAAGGTGCGCGCGGCTGATGAGGCATCTACCGACATCGTCAGAAAATAGCTCTTGTCGCGGTTGGTCGAGACATCGGACAGAACCACCAGGTCGCCGCGCTTCAGTTCGTCACGAAAGACGTCGACCGGACAAAGCGCGACGCCGTGGCCGGCAATGACCGCCGTTGCGAGAATGTTGAAGTCGGCGAAGACGGGGCCGTTGCCGACATCGACATCGGGAAGGCCGGCCTCGGAGAACCATTCGCGCCAGCCCTGGCGGTTCTCGTCATGCAAAAGGTCGGCGGCAGCGATACCCGAAGCTGTTCGCAGCTGCTGCCTGCCAGCGAGGTAATGCGGACTGCACACCGGTCGGTTGAGGCGTGAAAACAGCTTGAGGCTGGTGACGCCAGGCGTCGGATCGGCTCCGAGCGTGATCAGCACATCGTTCTCGTCATCTCCGAGCCTGTCCTCGGCCTTGGCATAAGCGACCCGCATGCCGATGTCGGGATGGCTTGATGTAAAGTCCGGCAGGCGAGGAACCAGCCAGCGGCTGGCGATCGATGGTATGCAGCCTACGGACAGTGTCACTGATGCCGCATTGCGGCGGACGCGCCGGCATGTGGCGCCGAGTTCGGCAAGGGCGCCACTCGCCGACGCTTGCAGGATCACGCCGGCATCCGTCAGCCGTACTTTGCGCGCGTCCCGATGAAACAGAGGCACGCCCAGCCACTCTTCAAGCCGCCTTATCTGGTGGCTGATGGCCGGATGCGTGACGTGAAGCTCTTCGGCGGCCGCCGAAAAGCTCAAGCGACCGGCGGCGGCCTCGAAAGCGCGGATGGCATTCAGCGGGATATAGTCCATCTGTAAAATTTACTAACACATCAGCTGAGAAGCAATCATTTGAATGTCCATACACATTGCGGCACTCCTGCATCCATTCCATGGCCCTATTGGCATTCCTGGCTCGGGCCACGATCTGCAGGGAAAGAAAGCATGTTCACCAGACAATTGGCTGATGTAGAAAAATCTGACTTCTTCGTGGATTGGGGCAATGGCACCAGCCACCGCCTGCTGACGCAGCGGGACGGCATGGGCTTCACCGTCTGCCACACGGTCGTGCGCGCAGGCAGCGAATCGCGACTGCAGTATCGGCGGCATTTCGAGGCCTGCTATTGCATCGCCGGCGCTGGTGAGGTCGAAGACATGTCCGGCGCGGTGCATCGCATCGAGCCCGGCACGATCTATGTGCTCGACGAACATGACGACCACTATCTGCGTGCCGACGCCTCCGGCGACATGATCCTGGTGAGTGTCTTCAATCCTCCCCTTCAGGGCACGGAACGGCATGCGCTGAGCGAGGACGGGGGATCGGCGTACTGATCCGGAGAGGGCAATTTTCCTTGATCGGCGGCCAGGCAGGCACAGTCGCTTGAATGCGATGCGCACCGACGACCGCGATCCTTTCGAGCATGGCTTTGAGGTCGGTCAGGAGGAATCCTGACCTAGGGGAAAGGAGTGTGGCGAAAAAACGAACCGTGTCAGGAACGCAACGATTCTTCTTATCACCTAATTTTGACGGTGATTTCTTCGAAACGCGGCGCATGATACGGCCGAATCGTCAAAGACATTGCGTTATGCCAATGATAGGGTCCGCGATAGTCCAGGGGTCGGGTGCAAAAAACGGGCGGTCGAAACGACGTGAATCAGAAACACGCGGGGCGGTCAAAAAAATCACGTTGCAATCCGGGCTCGAAACTTTACGACTAGGGGAAATACGAAAAGGAATGCGTCTGCATGGGCGACATTCCAGGGGAGCCATGTACACATGCAGTACTTTGTCCAGCAGCTTATCAATGGGCTGACGCTGGGATCGATCTATGGGCTGATCGCAATCGGCTACACGATGGTCTACGGCATCATCGGCATGATCAACTTCGCCCATGGCGATATCTTTATGGTGGGCGCCTTCTCGGCGCTGATCGTTTTCCTCATCCTTACGGCGCTGTTTTATTCGGTGCCCGTGGTCATCGCGCTGCTGATCATGATGATCGTGGCGATGCTGCTGACCAGCCTCTACAATTGGACGATCGAGAAGGTGGCCTACCGGCCGCTGCGCGGTTCGTTCCGGCTGGCGCCGCTGATCACCGCCATCGGCATGTCGATCGCGCTGTCGAATTTCGTCCAGGTGACGCAAGGCCCGCGCAACAAGCCGATCCCGCCAATGGTCAGCCAAGTCTACAGCATCAACGGCGTCAGCGTGTCGCTGAAGCAGATCATCATCGTCATCGTCACCGCGCTGCTCCTGGCGCTGTTCTGGTACCTGGTCAACAGGACCTCGCTTGGCCGCGCCCAGCGCGCCTGCGAACAGGACCGCAAGATGGCGGCGCTGCTCGGCATCGATGTCGACCGCACCATCTCGATCACCTTCATCATGGGCGCCGCCCTTGCCGCCGTCGCCGGCACGCTGTTCCTGATGTATTACGGCGTCGTTGCCTTCTCCGACGGCTTCACACCTGGTGTGAAAGCCTTCACGGCGGCGGTGCTCGGCGGCATCGGCTCACTGCCGGGTGCCGTGCTCGGCGGGCTGATGATCGGCTTCATCGAGAGCATGTGGTCGGCGTATTTCTCGATCGACTACAAGGACGTCGCGGCGTTCTCGATCCTGGCGATCGTGCTGATCTTCCTGCCTTCCGGCATTCTGGGCCGGCCAGAAGTCGAAAAGGTCTGAGATCATGGCCGTCACCGTATCTCCCGAGCGCGACACCGTCGCCACCCCTGTCCAGCGCGCCCTCAAGGAAGGGTTCTATGCCGGCGCCATCTCGCTTGGCCTGTTCGTGCTGTTCATCGGTCTGAAGACCGGTCAGAACATGTCCAATGAACTGGTCGTGACGACGCGCTGGGGCCTGCTCGCCGCCGTGGTGATCGCCACGGCCGTCGGGCGCTTCCTCTATGTCGCCTATGGCCAGCCCTTCATGGCCAGCCAGAAGATAACCAATGTTGCCACCGGCCTGTTGCCGGCCAGCGTGGCGTCACGATTCTTCCAGTTGCCGTGGTTCGTCGCGGCCGTTGTCGTAGCGGTGCTGCTGTTCGTGTTCAACAGCTCGCTCGCCGGATGGGTGGGAGCAGAACCGGCCGGCTATCTGCAATTCCTGCGCGCCCTGGCGATCATCTATGTGCTGGCTTGCGTGATTTACTACTTCCGCGCCTTCATCCATGCCAACTTCACCAGATTGGGCATCACGGCGCTTGTGCTGTACCCGATCCTCGTGGTCGCGGTGCTGTCGCTGAACGCCTGGTCCATCACCGGCGGGCTGCAGGGGTCGCTGAAATGGGTCGACAATTTCGGCATCCAGATCCTGATCTATGTGATGCTGGCCTGGGGCCTGAACATCGTCGTCGGCCTCGCCGGCCTGCTCGACCTCGGCTATGTCGCCTTCTATGCGCTTGGCGCCTATGCCTATGCGCTTCTTGCCACGCAATACGGCCTGTCGTTCTGGATCCTGTTGCCGGCCGCCGGCGCCATGGCTGCTCTCTGGGGGGTGCTGCTCGGCTTCCCCGTGCTACGCCTGCGCGGCGACTATCTGGCGATCGTGACACTGGCTTTCGGCGAGATCATCCGCCTGGTGTTGATCAACTGGCGTGAGGTCACCAACGGCTCGGCCGGCATTTCCGGCATTCCCAAGGTCAGCTTCTTCGGCCTGATGTCGTTCAACGTGTCGGACCCCAACTACATCGCTAAGGTGCTGGGCATCGCCCAGTCGGGCGCCTACTACAAGATCTTCCTCTACTACCTGATCCTGGGCCTGTGCCTGCTCACCGCCTTCGTCACCATCAGGCTGCGCCGTCTGCCGGTCGGCCGTGCATGGGAAGCCTTACGCGAGGACGAGATCGCCTGTCGCTCGCTCGGCATCAACACCACCACCACCAAACTGACCGCCTTTGCCACCGGCGCCATGTTCGGTGGCTTCGCCGGCTCGTTCTTCGCCGCGCGGCAAGGCTTCGTCAGTCCGGAATCCTTCGTCTTCCTGGAATCGGCCATCATCCTGGCGATCGTCGTTCTTGGCGGCATGGGCTCGCTGGTCGGCATTGCAGTTGCCGCGATGGTGATGATCGGCGGCACCGAGGCGCTGCGCGAACTCGACTTCCTCAAGGAGATCTTCGGGCCGGACTTCACGCCAGAACTCTACCGCATGCTTCTCTTCGGCATGGCCATGGTCATCGTCATGCTGTGGAAGCCGCGTGGCTTCGTCGGCAGTCGCGAACCGACCGCTTTCCTGAAAGAGCGAAGGGCCGTCTCCGGTTCCTTTACCAAGGAAGGACACGGCTGATGAATGCGAACTCGATTCAGAAAGCCAATCCGGGCATGAACGACGCCATCCTCCAGGTCCAACATCTGTCGATGAAGTTCGGCGGCCTGGTCGCCATCGGCGATCTGTCCTTCGCCGCCAAGCGCGGCGAGATCACAGCGCTGATCGGCCCCAATGGCGCCGGCAAGACCACCGTGTTCAACTGCATCACCGGCTTCTACAAGCCGTCGGAAGGCATGATCACGCTCAACCGGAACGATGGCACGAGCTACCTGCTCGAGCGGTTGCCCAACCATGAGATCCCGGCGCGTGCCAAGGTGGCGCGCACCTTCCAGAACATCCGCCTGTTCTCCGGCATGACGCTGCTGGAGAACCTGCTGGTCGCTCAACACAACAAGCTGATGAAGGCATCGGGCTATACGATCCTGGGCCTGTTCGGCTTCAGCGGCTACCGCAAGGCTTCGGCCGAATCGATCGAGCTTGCCAGGCACTGGCTGGAGAAGGCCGATCTTATCGATCGCGCCGACGATCCGGCCGGCGACCTGCCCTATGGCGCACAGCGGCGTCTCGAAATCGCACGCGCAATGTGCACCGGGCCAGAGCTTCTGTGCCTCGACGAGCCGGCAGCCGGCCTCAATCCGAAGGAATCAGCGGCGCTCAATGAACTGCTGATCGACATCAAGAAGACATCGGGCACCTCAATCCTGCTGATCGAGCACGACATGTCCGTGGTCATGCAGATTTCCGACCATGTCGTGGTTCTGGAATATGGCCGCAAGATCTCCGACGGCAGCCCGCAGTCGGTGCGCACCGATCCGCGCGTCATCGCCGCCTATCTCGGCGTCGACGACGAGGAGGTCGAGACCGTGCTGACCGAAGTCGGCGACGAAGACGTCATCGAGCAGCTCGACATAGGCCGGATGCCGCGCATGGCCCGGGGACATCGTCGTCATACCTGGCCGGACCGGTGAGCGACACCGTCGGGCACAGCGAGGGCGAGCGTGTCACCGTGTCGAAGGGTGCTTCGAAGGCGGCGCAGGTCGATGCAAAGGCCAACTTGCCAAGAAAGCCCTCCGAGCGGGCCACGGCCAAGCCGACCGGAAAAGCCTCGACAGCCAAGCCGCGTGGAGGGCGTAAATAATGGCCGGGACAACGCTGCTCGACATCAAGGGCGTGCAAACCTACTACGGCAACATCCGGGCGCTGAACGGAGTCGATGTCACCGTCAAGGAGGGTGAGATCGTGGCGCTGATCGGCGCCAACGGCGCCGGCAAATCGACGCTGATGATGACCATTTTCGGGGCACCGCGCGCCCGCGCGGGCACCATCACCTTCGCCGGCACCGACATTACCCAGTTGCCGACGCACGAGATCGCACGCATGCGCATCGCCCAGTCGCCGGAAGGTCGCCGTATCTTCCCGCGCATGACGGTGATGGAAAACCTGCAGATGGGCGCCAGCCTGGACAACCTCAAGCACTATGACGAGGACGTCGAGAAGGTGTTCGCGCTGTTCCCGCGGCTCAAGGAGCGCATCGCCCAGCGCGGCGGCACGCTGTCGGGCGGCGAGCAGCAGATGCTGTCGATCGGACGCGCACTGATGGCGCGGCCGAAGCTGCTTCTGCTCGACGAACCATCGCTGGGCCTTGCGCCACTGATCGTCAAGCAGATATTCGATGCCATCCGCGAGTTGAACCGCACCCAAGGGCTGACCGTGTTCCTGGTCGAGCAGAACGCGTTCGGCGCGCTGAAGCTCGCCACGCGCGGTTATGTCATGGTCAACGGCAATGTGACGATGAGCGGCACCGGCAAGGAGCTGCTCGCCAATCCGGAAGTGCGCGCCGCCTATCTCGAAGGCGGACACCACTGAGTTTGGAGCGGAATGTGTGCATCCGGTATTCCGCTCCAAGTTGTTTGTTTGTCGCATGACCTTTGTCCGAAAAGTCTGCACCTTTTCGGGATCATGCTAGGGAGACTTCATCATGCAGGGCATTCTCTATGAGGAACCCTCGATCTGGCAGTTCTTGTTCGTCACCTGCCTGCTCGGCGGCTGGGCGGCCTGGATGACCGGCAAGGCCAGCGCCCAGACGTGGCGCAGCTTCATCCAGCTGTTCGCCTATCTGCTGGGTCTCGGCATCGGCATCCGCTTCATCCATCACGCCCTGTTCGGCGGCACGATGTTTTCGCTGCACTACTATATCGTCGACACCATCGTGCTGATGATATTGGGCTTCGTCGGCTATCAATACACACGAACAAACCAGATGGTCACACAGTATAATTGGCTCTACGAAAGAGCTTCAATCTTGAGCTGGAAACCAAAGGGTTGACGTTCATCATTAACGCCGCGTCAGGGATGAATCGGCGTGACAAGTGCCTGAAAATCGGCAAACTATGCTTTCTGCGATAAGGGTGGGCATCGCATGAAAGCTTCATCCACGCCCACTCCGTTAATGGGAGCGTTTAAATGAAAAAGACACTTTTGTCCGCCGTCGCCCTGACCGCGCTGGTCGCGTTCGGTGGCAGCGCGTGGGCTGATGTAATGTTCGGCGTTGCCGGTCCGATCACCGGTCCGAATGCGGCCTTCGGCGCACAGCTGCAGAAGGGCGCCGAAGCGGCCGTCGCCGAGATCAATGCCAAGGGCGGCATCAACGGCGAGCAGATCAAGCTCGAAATCGGCGACGACGTCTCCGACCCGAAGCAAGGTATCTCGGTTGCCAACAAGTTCGTCGGCGACGGCGTCAAGTTCGTGGTCGGCCACTTCAACTCGGGCGTGTCGATCCCGGCCTCGGAAGTCTACGCTGAAAACAACATCGTCGAGATCACGCCGGCCGCGACCAACCCGAAGTTCACCGAGCGTGGCCTGTGGAACGTGTTCCGCACCTGCGGACGCGATGACCAGCAGGGCAGCATTGCCGGCGCCTATCTCGCCGCGAACTTCAAGGACGCCAAGATCGCCGTCGTGCACGACAAGACCACCTACGGCCAGGGCCTTGCCGACGAAACCAAGAAGGCGATGAACGCCGCCGGCGTCACGGAAGTGATGTATGAAGGCATCAATGTCGGCGACAAGGACTTTTCGGCGCTGATCGCCAAGATGAAGGAAGCCGGCGTTACCATCATCTATTGGGGCGGTTTGCACACCGAAGCCGGCCTGATCATCCGCCAGGCGGCTGACCAGGGCCTCAAGGCGACGCTGATTTCCGGCGACGGCATCGTGTCGAACGAACTGGCTTCGATCGCGGGCGACGCGGTTGCGGGCACGCTCAACACGTTCGGCCCGGATCCGCGCCTGATCCCCGCCAACAAGGAACTCGTCGAGAAGTTCCGTGCGCAGGGCTTCGAACCGGAAGCTTACACGCTCTACGCCTACGCTGCCGTGCAGGCGCTTGCGGAAGCAGCAACTGCTGCCAAGTCGAACGATCCGCAGGCCGTTGCCAAGGCGCTGCATGCGAACGGCCCGTTCAAGACCGTGCTCGGCGACCTGTCCTATGACGCCAAGGGCGATCCGACGCTGCCCGGCTACGTCATGTACGAGTGGAAGAAGGGCGCCGACGGCAAGTACACCTACATCCAGAAGATGTAAGCCTGTCGACATCGATCACTATGAAATGCCCGGCGCTTCGCGCCGGGCATTTTTCGTTTCACGGCATGTCGTCCAAAAGCGGCCCCGGTTTTAGGCCGGACGATATGCGGCTTAGCCGGAAAATGATCGCGCCTTGAACGACAGCTCCGGCGCTTTTATGCGCGTTCGAATGAATGCGACCGGCTTTGTCGCAAAGATTCGATTTAAATCGATTGAATCATCTGTCAATTTTGTTTGCGCTGCAGCATTTTCACGCTAATCATTGCTCCGATTTCCCGTTCCTTCCGCTGCTGGAGCCCAGTCCTTGGCCATCACGAAGATCCTCGTCGCCAACCGGTCAGAAATCGCCATCCGCGTCTTTCGCGCGGCCAACGAGCTGGGCCTCAAAACCGTGGCGATCTGGGCCGAGGAGGACAAATACTCGCTGCACCGCTTCAAGGCCGACGAAAGCTACCAGGTCGGGCGCGGCCCGCATCTGGCCAAGGATATGGGGCCGATCGAGAGTTATCTGTCGATCGAGGAGGTGATCCGCGTCGCCAGGCTTTCGGGCGCCGATGCCATCCACCCGGGCTACGGGCTTCTGTCCGAAAGCCCGGAATTCGCCGAAGCCTGTGCGCAAGCCGGCATCACCTTCATCGGCCCGAAGCCGGACACGATGCGCCGCCTCGGCAACAAGGTCGCGGCACGCAACCTCGCCATCGAGGTCGGCGTGCCGGTCATCCCCGCCACCGACCCGCTGCCGGATGATATGGATGCGGTCAAGAAACTGGCCAAGGAGATCGGCTATCCGGTGATGCTGAAGGCCTCCTGGGGCGGCGGCGGGCGCGGCATGCGCGCCATCCGCGCCGAGGCCGATCTCGCCCGCGAGGTCACGGAAGGCAAGCGCGAGGCGAAAGCCGCCTTCGGCAAGGACGAGGTCTATCTCGAAAAGCTGATCGAGCGCGCGCGCCATGTCGAGGTGCAGGTGCTTGGCGACACACATGGCAATGTCGTGCACCTGTTCGAGCGCGATTGCTCGATCCAGCGCCGCAACCAGAAGGTCGTCGAACGGGCGCCCGCGCCCTATCTCGAAATGTCGCAGCGCGAGGAGCTTTGCGGCTACGCGCTGAAGATCGCGCGCGAGACCAGCTATATCGGCGCCGGTACGGTCGAGTTCCTGCAGGACGCCGATACGGGGAAATTCTATTTCATCGAGGTCAACCCGCGCATCCAGGTCGAGCATACCGTCACCGAGCAGGTGACCGGCATCGACATCGTCAAGGCGCAGATCCACATCCTCGACGGCTTCGCCATCGGCACGCCGCAATCAGGCGTGCCGGCGCAGAAGGACATCAGGCTGAACGGCCATGCCTTGCAGTGCCGCATCACCACCGAGGACCCCGAGCACAATTTCATCCCGGATTATGGCCGCATCACCGCCTATCGCGGCGCCACCGGCTTCGGCATCCGGCTGGATGGCGGCACCGCCTATTCCGGCGCGGTCATCACCCGCTTCTACGATCCGCTGCTGGAGAAGGTGACGGCGTGGGCCCCGACGCCGGCCGAGACGATCGCGCGCATGAACCGCGCGCTGCGCGAATTCCGCATCCGCGGGGTCGCCACCAACCTCACCTTCCTCGAAGCGATCATCAACCACCCGAGCTTCGCCGACAATTCCTATACGACGAAGTTCATCGACACGACGCCGGAGCTGTTCCAGCAGGTCAAGCGGCAGGACCGCGCGACCAAGCTCATCAACTATCTGGCCGATGTCAGCGTCAACGGCCATCCCGAGACACGCGGCCGGCCGATGCCGAAGGCCGATGCTGCCGCACCCGTCGTGCCCTACCTCAACGGCAACGTGCCCGGCGGCAGCAAGCAGAAGCTGGACGTGCTCGGTCCGGAAAAATTCGCCGGCTGGATGCGTGAGCAGAAGGAAGTTCTGGTCACCGACACGACGATGCGCGACGGCCACCAGTCGCTGCTCGCCACGCGCATGCGCACGCACGACATCGCCAACATTGCCGGCACCTATGCGCGCGCCCTGCCGCAGCTTCTGTCACTGGAATGCTGGGGTGGCGCGACCTTCGACGTCGCCATGCGCTTCCTCACCGAGGATCCGTGGGAGCGGCTGAGCAAAGTGCGCGAGGCGGCTCCCAATCTGTTGCTGCAGATGCTGCTGCGCGGCGCCAACGGCGTCGGCTACACCAATTATCCCGACAATGTCGTGCAGCATTTCGTCAAGCAGGCGGCCGCCGGCGGCATTGACCTGTTCCGCGTCTTCGACTGCCTGAACTGGGTCGAGAACATGCGCGTCGCCATGGACGCGGTCGGCGCCGAGGGCAAGCTGTGTGAGGCGGCGATGTGCTACACCGGCGACATTCTCGATCCGGCGCGGGCCAAGTACGACCTCAAATATTATGTCGGGCTCGCCGGCGAATTGCAGGCCGCCGGCGCCCACATCATCGCGGTCAAGGATATGGCCGGCCTCTTGAAGCCGGCCGCAGCCCGCGTGCTGTTCAAGGCGCTGCGCGAGGCGACCGACCTGCCGATCCATTTCCACACCCACGACACGTCCGGCCTGTCGGCGGCGACCGTGCTGGCGGCGGTGGAGAGCGGCGTCGACGCCATCGACGCGGCGATGGATGCCTTCTCCGGCAACACGTCGCAGCCTTGCCTGGGCTCGATCGTCGAAGCGCTGAAGGGCACCGAGCGCGACCCGGGCCTCGACCCGCAATGGATCCGCAAAATCTCATTCTACTGGGAAGCGGTGCGCAACCAGTACGCTGCCTTCGAAAGCGACCTCAAGGGGCCGGCCTCGGAAGTCTATCTGCACGAAATGCCGGGCGGGCAGTTCACCAACCTCAAGGAACAGGCGCGCTCGCTCGGGCTGGAGACACGCTGGCACGAGGTGGCGCAGACCTATCACGACGTCAATCTGATGTTCGGCGACATCGTCAAGGTGACGCCGTCGTCCAAGGTCGTCGGCGACATGGCGCTGATGATGGTGAGCCAGGATCTGACCGTCGCCGATGTCGAGAACCCGGCCAGGGACATCGCCTTCCCGGACTCGGTCGTCTCGATGCTGCGTGGCGATCTCGGCCAGTCGCCCGGCGGCTGGCCGGCGGCGCTGCAGAAGAAGGCGCTGAAGGGCGACAAGCCGATCACGGCGCGGCCGGGCTCGCTGTTGAAGCCGGCCGATCTCAAGGCCAGCCGCAAGGAGATTGAGGAGAAGCTCGAGCGCAAGCTCTCGGAATACGAATTCGCCTCGTGGCTGATGTATCCGAAGGTTTTCACCGACTTTGCCGGCGCGCAGGAGACCTACGGCCCGGTCAGCGTGCTGCCGACGCCGACCTATTTCTACGGCATGAAGTCGGAAGACGAGATCTTCGTCGACATCGAGAAGGGCAAGACGCTGGTCGTGCGCTGCCTTGCGATCGGCGATGTCGACGACAAGGGCATGGTCACCGTGTTCTTCGAGCTCAACGGCCAGCCGCGCCGCGTCAAGGTGCCGGACCGGGCGCACGGCGCCTCCGCCGTCAAGGCGCGCCGCAAGGCCGAGCCAGGCAACGAGGCGCATGTCGGCGCGCCGATGCCGGGCGTGGTCTCGGCACTTTCGGTCGCCGCCGGCCAGGCGGTGAAGGCCGGTGACGTGTTGCTCTCCATCGAAGCGATGAAGATGGAGACGGCGCTGCATGCCGAGCGCGACGGCACCGTCGCCGAGGTGCTGGTCAAGGCCGGCGACCAGATCGATGCCAAGGATCTGCTGATCGCGTTCGCTTAAGCGCCTCGCAAGGAACGGCCAGGCTGTCGGCTTCTGTCGGCAGCCCGTGGGGAGCTGTTCGATAACAGCTTGACCCGCCGCCGCCGGTCGGGCATCGAACCGGCTCAAATTTGCCGCCGCCTCTGCCCGAGTCGCGGCATAGAACCAATCTTTGGAGAAAAACATGGCCGACGATATCACCGAGACCAGCCAGACTGTTGCCGCCGGCCAGCTGCGTGCCCTCATCGAGCGCATCGAACGGCTCGAGGAAGAGAAGAAGACGATCGCCGACGACATCAAGGAAGTCTTCGCCGAGGCCAAGGGCACCGGCTTCGACACCAAGGCGATCCGCACCATCATCCGGCTGCGCAAGAAGGACCAGGCCGAGCGCCAGGAAGAGGACGCCATCTTAGATCTGTACATGGCCGCGCTCGGCATGGAATAAAGAGACTGTTTGGAAATTCTACTCCGGCGGCCATCTGATGGCGTTTTCTGCGCTTCCCCGTTCTACTGCGGCGGCGCAGTAGAACTGAGCTCACGTACTTAAGTACGCTCCGCTACGGTTCTCGAAACCACCACCATATGACTCGCCAAGAGCGAATTTCGAAACAGCCTGAGCGTGATGCTTGGAGCGGGCATCGAACCATGAGCGAATTCGACTTTGGCGGTCGCCGCGCCTCGGAGTTCCGCCATCGCGGCTTCTGGTCGCTGTTCGCTGAACGGCATCCGGAAGAAAGAACCCGGCTGGCGCGGCGCGGACCCTGGTTCTGGCAGCGCGGGCTGCCCGACTTCGCCCTGGTCCTTTCCATGTATGTCGCGCCAGCGCAGAACCATGTCGGCGTCTTCTTCGGCCGTAACGAGAAGTTCGGCGCCACGCAAAGCTGGTCGCGGTTGAAGCCGTTCCAGCCGGCGATCGAAGACAGGCTGAAGCTCAGGCCGGAACAAAGCTGCGAGGGCCTCGGCATCAATTCGATGTGGCGGGTCAACTGCTATGCCGAGGACAACTGGCCGGCCATGACCGACTGGCTGGTGACGGAATGCTCGCGCGTCGAGCGTGCCGTCATTGCGGCGGTCGGAAACGCCTGGTCGCAAGTCTGACGGCTTCGCCCGACATGCCGGCCCCGGATTCAGTTCGGCGATGGCTCGCCCCTGCCGATAACGTCCAAATGTTCCTGCAGGGCCAGACGATCAAGCGACCCCATCGGCAGATTGGTGAACACCGCGATGCGGTTGTTCAGCATGCGATAGGCGTCGGCGAAAGCGAGATGCCGCTCGGCTTCCGTGCCACTGGCCTTGGCGGGGTCGGGCACCGCCCAAAGTGCCGTCATCGGATGACCGGGCCAAACAGGGCAGCTCTCATCCGCAGTGTTGTCGCAGACGGTGAAGATGAAATTCATCTGCGGCGCGTCGGGCCCGGAGAACTCATCCCAGCTCTTCGAACGGGCAAAGGACGTGTCGTAGCTCAGGCTTTCCAGCAACTGAAGCGCATAGGGGTTGACGCTGCCTTTCGGTCGCGCGCCAGCGGAATAGGCTTTGAATCGGCCGGATCCGATCCGGTTCAAGATGGCCTCTCCGATGATCGAGCGGGCGGAGTTGGCGTTGCAAAGAAAGAGAACGTTGTAGACATGATCGCTCATTCCGAACCCCTCCATGTTTGCGCAAATGACAGAATGCGATACGGATCACAGCTATGTGATCATACATGGTATGACGACAGATTTCTGCGCCGTCCGAGGTGCTTTTTCGAGACATGCTGAGTTAGCGAAGGCTCGACCGATGGACGATCTCGATGCGCTGGGCGCGGCGCCCGAAGGGGCCAAACGCAACGCCGGCTTCTTTCGCTCGCGTTGGCTTGGCGAGGTCCCGATCGACCGGCTGTTCTGGCGCGACATGATGCTTGTCGGGACGGCCCTCAACATAGCCTCTTCGGCGCTGGCTCTGGTGCTGCTCGGGCTGAAGCTGCCGCTCTGGGCGGTGCTGGCGGTGCATTTTCTGCCGGTGCCCTACAACATCTTTCTCACCATCGCGGTCTGGCGGACGGCCGAGAAATCCGGTGGCGCCAAGGCTTCGCTGGTGATGCTGGGTTCGGCGCTTTGGCTGATCGCGACAGTTGTTGCCTGAAGCGCTCAGCCTGCGCATACGAAAAAGGGCGGCCGAAGCCGCCCTTTGCCGAAAGCTATAAGATGCCGATCAGGCGGCCGGCTCGAATTTCAGCGCCACGCCGTTGATGCAGTAGCGCAAGCCGGTCGGCGGCGGGCCGTCTTCGAAGACATGGCCGAGATGGCTGCCGCAGCGCGCGCAATGGCACTCGGTGCGGACCATGCCGTAGCTGCGGTCGATGGTGTTCTCGACCGAGCCGGGCACCGGGTCGTTGAAGCTCGGCCAGCCGGTGCCGCTCTCGAACTTTAGCTTGGATTCGAACAGCGGCTGGTCGCAGCCGACGCAGGAAAATGTGCCGGCGCGCTTCTCGTAAAGCAGGGCGCAGCTTCCCGGCCGCTCGGTGCCGTGGTTGCGCATGACCGCATATTGCTCCGGCGTCAGCCGGGCGCGCCATTCGGCATCGGTGCGGGTGACGGGTAGGTGTGGGTGTCCATTTGATCTCCTCAGCCTTGCCGGCTCGTTGTTGGTTGCAACCTCATATTCGCACCAACATAGGCATTTGTTACCGGATTTTCTCGCATTTTCGATCGCCTGTCATGAGATGGCCGCGAGATATCGAGCGACCGAGGCGTTGAACGCCGCCTTCCCGCCGCTGATAATATTTAGGTCCCACCATGCGCCGCGAATGTCGTCGAAGTCGAAGGGTTCCAGTGCCGCCGCGATACGGCGCACGGCCGTCGCGTTGAGCGGTATCTGGTTCGGATAGCTGTACATGAAGCTGACATGGCGGCGCGTCGGCGTCACCTGCACGGTGTCGCCGGTCAGCAGGGCGTTGCCGCCCTCGCGCTGCCAGTGCAGCACCTGGCTGCCGGCAAAATGGCCGCCGCAGCGGATGAGTGTCAGCGACGGGTTTATGGCAAGCGTCTCGCCTTGCCAGCTGACGATCGAGGGATGTGGCCGCATGATCCACTGGCGGTCATCGGCATGGAGATAGACCGGCACGCCGCCAAACGCCTCGCTCCATCCGGCCATCGCCGAGTAGAAGTGGCAGTGCGAGATGGCGATGGCCGCCAGGCCGCCGCGGCGGTTGATCTCGGCCACCGCCTCGTCGCTCACCATCGGGATGCAGTCCCACAGAACGTTGCCGTGCGGCGTCTGCACCAGTTGCGCCCGCTGGCCGATGGCGAAGCGCGGCTCGATGCCGAAGCCGAGCACGCCGGCGTCGTCCCTCATCACCAGCCTGTGCCCGGCGGCAAGCTCCTGTGGCATGGTCCAGGCCTGGCCTTCCCAGCGCACAAACTGCCGTTCGTCCTCGCAGATCGGGCAGTGTTGTGGCGGTGTCTCCGTCGCCGCGAACTGGACGCCACACTGCAGGCAGAGGAAGCAGGTCATCGGATCTCCCGTCGATCTCTAACTTTTGTTTTGACGCAATTCCTGTGTGAAAACCGCTTCACACTTTTCCTGGAATTGCTTCAATGTTTTCGAGAAAGCTGCTTCGTCGCGGCTTCGAGCCCGGCGAGCGTCAGCGGGAACATGCGGCCGCCGAAGACGTCGCGGATCATGGCGATGGAATGCGTAAAGCCCCAGTCCTTTTCACTCTCGGGATTGAGCCATACCGCATTCGGCCATTGCTGCAGCAGGCGGCCAAGCCAGACGGCGCCGGCCTCCGGATTCCAGTGTTCGACCGAGCCGCCGGGGTGGGCGATCTCGTAAGGGCTCATCGAAGCGTCGCCGACGACGATCACCTTGTAGTCTGGACCGTATTTGTGGAGAAGGTCGAAGGTCGGGATCACCTCGGCGTGGCGTCGCCGGTTGTCCTTCCACACGCCCTCATAGAGGCAGTTATGAAAGTAAAAATATTCGAGCTGGCGGAATTCGGCCCGCGCCGCCGAAAACAGCTCTTCGACGCTCTTGATGTGGTCGTCCATCGAGCCGCCGACATCGAAGAACATCAGCAGTTTCAGGGCGTTGCGCCGTTCGGGCCGCGTCCGCACGTCGAGATAGCCGTGCTCGGCGGTGGCATGGATGGTGCCGGGCAGGTCGAATTCCTCCTCGGCGCCCTCGCGCACCCAGCGGCGCAGCCGCTTCAGCGCGATCTTGATGTTGCGGGTGCCGAGCTCGACGGCATCGTCGAAATTCCGGAACTCGCGCTTGTCCCACACTTTCACCGCACGCCGGTTGCGGCTTTCGTGCTGGCCGATGCGCACGCCTTCGGGATTGTAGCCATAAGCGCCGAAGGGCGAAGTGCCGCCGGTGCCGATCCATTTCGAGCCGCCCTGGTGACGGCCTTTCTGTTCCTCGAGCCGCTGTTTCAGCGTCTCCATCAGCTTTTCGAAACCGCCGAGCGCCTCGACCAGCTTTTTCTCTTCCTCGGTCAGGTGCTTTTCGGCAAGGCGGCGCAGCCATTCCTCGGGAATATTGGCGACATTGACCGCATCCGCTCCGCCCAGCGCCTCGATGCCCTTGAAGGCATGCGCGAACACCTGGTCGAAGCGGTCGATATGGCGCTCGTCCTTCACCAGAGCAGCCCGGGCCAGGTAGTAAAAACCCTCGACGTCATAGTCGACCAGTCCGGCTTCCAACCCTTCCAGCAGCGACAAATATTCCCGCAGCGAAACGGGGACACGTGCGGCCTTCAGTTCGAGGAAGAAGGGGATGAACATGGTCAGTTATCTATGGCCCTCGATCTTCTCTCGAGCAGCGCTTGCAATGAAGGCGGAACGTGTCAAGCCACGCCGGCCGGCTTCCTCGTCGATCGCCGCCAGGAGACCGGCGTCGAGCGATAGATTGGCCCGGACGGGGCGGCCGGAGTCGATCAGCACCGGTATCATCACGGCGGATTCACCTGAGGCGCTGTCGATTTCACCCTGTTTGAGCAGCTCGGCAACTGTACTGGATCCAGGCAGAGGCAGATGTTTTGCCAAGCGTGCTTCGGCCCATTCGCGCACGGCGGACGTCGCGTCGGCAATGGCCTCTTCGGGGCTTGCGCCGCCACCATGGCAGCCGGGAAGATCAGGCACCCGCACCCCCCAGACATCCCTCGCGCCATCTAGAATTCCGACATAATGCGTCATGCGGTCCGTCCTCAAATCCATCCAGCCAGTCGGGCGATCGACCGGGCGACACCGGGAGATTGTTCACGATGCCGAGGCACGATGATTATCACCTCGGGTCGGTCCGAATGCTCATACTTGTCGTGCTTGCCGCCGCCGACACTTAGCCAACCGTCGCGCAAAAGCCTTGTGACGATCTTGCGCGTATTGGTCTCGATCAGTGGCATCCACACTCCTGATCATGCGCAATATATTGCGCAAAAGCTGCTATTTCAATCGTCAACTTTCTTCACAGCAGGTCGTACTCGATGAAGCCGGTGCGGCGCGCTACGTGGTCGTAGAGCTTGCGAGCCGTTGTGTTGGTCTCGTGCGTCATCCAATAGACGTTCTTGACGCCGTTTTTTTCTGCAGCGTCCTTCACCGCCTTGATCAATGCCGCACCGATGCCCTTGCCGCGCACGTCTGGGTCAGCGAACAGATCCTGCAGGTAGCAATTGTTTTTCTCGGACCAGCCTGAGCGGTGGTAGAGATAGTGGGTGAGGCCGACCGCCTTGCCGTCGAAGGTGGCAATAAAACCTTTCGGCTCGAACTCACCTTCCGTAAACAGCCGCTTCCAGGTGACGGCGTAGACCTCTTCCGGCAGCTTGGTCTCGTAGAAGGTGAGATAGTCGGTCCACAGGCGCTTCCAGTCGGCATGGTCGGACTGCGCGAGCGGGCGGACAATAATTTCAGACATTTCATCTCCTCCGAAGGTTCTGAGCCGAAGCTGCCTTCCTGTCCGACTGGCAGCAACGGTCCACAGAAGGGGAAAGCGCTATTGCTGCCGCCTCGCCATGAAGGCCAGCCGCTCGAACAGATGCACGTCCTGTTCGTTCTTCAGCAGCGCACCGTGCAGTTTGGGCAGTGCGTTTTTCGGGTCGGCGCGCAAATCCTCGGGTGCGATGTCGTCGGCGACCAGTAGCCTTATCCAGTCGAGCGCCTCGGAGGTCGACGGCTTCTTCTTCAGGCCTGGCACCTCGCGGATCTCGTAGAACTGGGTGAGGGCCGCGCGCACCAGGTTCTGCTTGATGCCGGGATAGTGGACATCGACAATCCTGTGCAGCGTGTCGACGTCGGGAAAGCGGATGTAGTGGAAGAAGCAGCGGCGCAGAAAGGCGTCCGGCAGTTCCTTCTCGTTGTTGGAGGTGATGATGACGATAGGGCGGACGGCGGCGCGGATGGTCTCGCGGGTTTCGTAGACGAAGAACTCCATCCGATCGAGTTCCTGCAGCAGGTCGTTGGGGAATTCGATGTCGGCCTTGTCGATCTCGTCGATCAAAAGCACGACTTTCTTGCCCGCCGCGAATGCCTCCCAGAGCTTGCCGCGCTTGATGTAGTTCTTGATGTCATTGAACCTGGCATCGCCGAGTTGGCTGTCGCGCAGCCGCGACACGGCGTCATACTCGTAAAGGCCTTGCTGTGCCCGCGTCGTCGATTTGACGTGCCATTCGATGAGATCGAGGCCGAGTGCCGCCGCCACCTGGCGGGCTAGCTCGGTCTTGCCGGTTCCGGGCTCGCCCTTGACCAGCAAGGGCCGCTCCAGCGCGATCGCCGCGTTGACGGCCACCATCAGATCCTTGTCGGCGACATAGGCCGCCGTGCCTTCGAAACGCATTTTTGCTCCTTGGTTCATTCCGTGAGCGTAAGGACGCCGCCCGGCCTGTGCAAGGGCGCGACGCGGGAGGCGAATAAAGCCGCCGAGGCCACCTGCGTCACTGGCGCTTGACCGATGAGCGGCCTATATTGGGGAGGACGGTCTGTGCTTCCCGGCAGGAGAACATTTTCCCCGGGGCCTTAACGATCCTTAGGGAGCTGTCCCTGGGAAGACCCGTGGGTTTTCTCACACGGCGCCCACCTACTTTGTAGGTTCCCGGGATCGCTCTCTCCACCGGTTGTGTGGATCGTCACTTCTTGCAGCGCATCCATGCATTGCGGTGGATGATGCGGTAGAAAACGTCGCTCCCAAAACGCCATCCGTATCCGGCCTTTTCTATCGTCCGCGCATGACATCTCTCAAAGACCAGAAAAAACAGCTGCGGCTCCAGGCGCTTGGACGCCGCGATGCGCTCGACGAATTCTGGCGGGTGGAGATGGCGCTCGAAATGGCCGAGACGGCGCGCGATCATCTTGCTATCGAGCCCGGTCAGATCGTATCCGGCTTCTGGCCGATGCGTTCGGAAGTCGACGTCAGGCCCTTGATGTTTGCCCTGCGCGAACAGGGCGCCAGGCTTTGCCTGCCGGCCATTCTCGACAAGACCACGATCGTCTTTCGCGAACTGGTGCGCGGCGCGCCGATGGTGGACATGGGCTTTGGCACGGTCGGGCCCCATGAAGAGGCCGAGGTGCTTGATCCCGAGGTGATGCTGGTGCCGCTCGCCGCCTTCGATGCGCGCGGCCACCGCATCGGCTACGGCGCCGGCTATTACGACCGCGCGATCGCCAGGCTCGTCGACAAGGGGCATACGCCCAGGCTGATCGGCATCGCCTTCGACTGCCAGGAGGTGGCGCAGGTTCCGGACGAGAACCATGACGTGGTCATCCCGGAAATACTCACCGAGAGCGGGTTGCGCCGCTTCGGCATCGCTTAAAATATCGCGATCTGCTTAACGCGTTTCCAAGACATACCGGATAGTATTCCTGCAATACAGTCCGGGCCGATGGCGACCATGGTTTTTGTCTTTGCACGCTTCCTGCTGATGCCGTTCGTCCTGATCGCGGTGACGTTGCTGGCGATGGCATTGCACATCATCGGAACCTCCCTGCATCACCAGGCCGCCTGGCAGCAGACGGTTGCCACCGTGACCTCTGTCAGTCCCTACAGCGAAAAGCAGGAAAGCGGCCTCACCACGGATGGCATCAATGTAGCCGTCGCCTATGTGGCCAATGACGCGCCGATGAGCTGGTCCGGCAAGGGAAAGATCATCGGCCTTTACAAGGCAGTCGTGGGCGACAAGGTGGAGTTGTACTACGACCCTGCCGATCCTTCGAAGCTCGATACCGCCGCGATGAAGGGCTGGCGCGGTGGGCTGTTGCTTGTTGCCGTTACGGGCGGTTTCATCGTCTTCTATGTCTGGTTTTTCTGGTTGCGCGGACGGAAGCCGCCGTCGCCGTCGTCGCCTGTTCGCGTCATTGGCGCGGTCGCAAAGCAGGGCCAACAGCAGCGTGGTACTTTCGGTCGGCGTTAGAGGCAGAAGTGCTGACCGAGAGCGAATTGCGCCGGTTCACGGCTTGACGTTTATGCCCGTCTGGCAATACTACTGAATTCCAGTAGGTTGGCATGCTTGAATTCGAGTGGGACGACGAGAAAGCAGCGAGCAATCTTGCCAAGCATGGTGTGGCATTTTCCGATGCCAAGCGCCTGTTCGATGACATTCATGCGCTGCACTATTCCGATCGCTCCATGGGCTACGAGGAGGAGCGGTTCATCGGCATCGGCATCGTCAACGGATTGGTGCTGACGGTGGTTTACACCGAACGCGGCGACCGAATAAGACTGATCTCCGCCAGAAAGGCGACGCGCCATGAGCAGAAAGCATATGACCAAGCACGCAGGGACTGAATCCGAGACCGATTGGGACCGCCTGCGCACGATGAGCGACGCGGATGCGGAGGCTGGCGCTTTGGCGGACAAGGACAATCCTCCGATCGCCACGGATCGGCCGGGCATGGCACCTGTCGCGCGTGTCAAAGTGATCCGCCGGGCTTTGCATCTCACCCAGGAGGAGTTTTCGGTCCGCTATCGCATTCCGCTCGGTACGCTCAGAGACTGGGAGCAAGGAAGAACCGAGCCGGACCAGGCAGCACAGGCCTATTTGCAGGTTATCGCGAAGGAGCCGGAAACGGTATCGCGGGCGCTCGGCACGCGTAGCGCCGCATGAGACTTCTTTTCCTCGGCGACATGGTTGGCAAGACGGGACGCACGGCAGTGTGGGAACAACTGCCCGGGTTGATCTCGGATTTCAAACTCGATTTCGTCATCGTCAACGGCGAAAATGCCGCCGGTGGCTTCGGCATCACCGAAGAGATCTTTCGCGAGACCATCGCGGCCGGCGCCGATGTTGTCACCACCGGCAACCATGTCTGGGACCAGCGCGACGCGCTCGCCTTCGCGCCGCGCGAAGAACGCTTCCTGCGCCCGTCGAATTTTCCCAAGGGCACGCCGGGGCGCGGCTCTGGCGTCTATATCGCCAGGAGCGGGGCTAGGGTGCTGGTCGCCAACATTATGGGCCGGGTGTTCATGCATCCCGAGCTCGACGATCCGTTCCAGGCCGGCGAGCGTGAGCTTGCCGCCTGCCCGCTCGGCGAGCAGGCGGATGCCGTAGTGATCGACTTCCACGCCGAGGCGACCTCGGAAAAGATGTGCTTCGCGCATTTCGTCGACGGCCGCGCCAGCCTGGTCGTCGGCACCCACACGCACCAGCCGACCGCCGACCACCAGATCCTCAATGGCGGCACCGGTTATCTGTCGGACGCCGGCATGTGCGGCGACTACGATTCCTCGCTCGGCATGGACAAGGAAGAACCGCTCAACCGGTTCCTGTCGAAAGTGCCGAAGGGGCGTTTCGAGGCGGCGACCGGACCGGCGACATTGTGTGGGGTTGGCGTCAATATTTCCGATCGTACAGGACTGACCGAGAAGATCGCGCCGTTTCGTCGCGGGCCGAGACTCGAAGAAACGGCTCCATCCTTCTGGTCATGACATTGATATAGGCGCACGCAGTACCTAACTGCCGACGACATCTGCTTCAGATCGTTAAACGAGGGGAAAACGACCTCCATGCAGCTTATCGAATTTCTTGCGCCGCATTTTCAATTCGTCTCCGATCCAACGGCATGGGTCGCCTTGCTGACGCTGGTGGTGCTGGAGATTGTGCTCGGCATCGACAATCTGATCTTCATCTCGATCCTGACCAACAAGCTGCCGGAAGCGCAACGGGCCCGCGCCCGCCGGCTCGGCATTTCGGCGGCGCTGGTCATGCGGCTGGTGCTGCTCGCCACCATCTCGATCATCGTCCAGCTGACGACGCCGGTGTTCACCGCTTTCGGTCACGGTTTCTCCTGGCGCGACCTGATCCTGGTCGCCGGTGGCCTGTTCCTGGTCTGGAAGGCGACCAAGGAGATCCACCACACGGTCGATCCCGACGATCATCAGGACACGATGTTGGGCGGGACGCTGCAGATCAGCCTTGCCGGCGCGATCTTCCAGATCCTGCTGCTCGACCTCGTCTTCTCGATCGATTCCATCATCACCGCCGTCGGCATGACCGACGAGATCGCCATCATGTATATCGCCGTGATCGTGGCCGTCACCGTGATGATGCTGGCGGCGGGGCCGCTCGCCAACTTCATCGCCAAGAACCCCAGCATCGTCATGCTGGCGCTGGGGTTCCTGCTGATGATCGGCATGACGCTGATCGCCGACGGCATGGGCTACCACGTGCCCAAGGGCTACATTTACGCGGCGATGGGTTTCTCGGCGCTGGTCGAAGGGCTCAACATGCTGGCGAGGCGGCGCAAGAAGGCGAAGTCAGGCGACGGGCATTGAATATGACTATCAATGATCTCAGCCAGGATCAGCGCGATCAGTTAGCCAAGCTGGCTGATTTGCCTGACCACAAGATCGACACTTCGGACATTCCGGAAGTGCCGTCCGATAGTTGGTCTCAAGCTCGCCGAAGCATCCATGTTGGCCGCAGGCAGGAAAAGCGACGATCCTGAGCGCCTGCCCGCAGCACAGCGCGGCTGGACGAATTGAGCCGATTTATCTATAAGCCGGCCATTCCGACAGAGACCGCCGTGCTTCCACGGGTTGCACCTGGGACGCTCTGAATTTTGAATTCGAGCATTTTGCAAAAGCGAGGTGATCCACCTGGCCGCGAGATGCTCTAGCTGAGAAGACGACAGGGGTGCCATGGCTGGCCATTCACAGTTCAAGAACATCATGCACCGCAAGGGCCGTCAGGATGCGGTGCGGTCGAAAATGTTTTCCAAGCTGGCGCGCGAAATCACCGTGGCCGCCAAGAGCGGCACGCCCGATCCGTCGATGAATCCACGCCTGCGACTGGCGATCCAGAACGCCAAGGCAGTGTCGATGCCGAAGGACAACATCCAGCGCGCCATCAACAAGGCCTCGATGGGCGATGCCGAAAACTACGAGGCCGTGCGCTATGAGGGCTATGGCCCAGGCGGCGTCGCCGTCATCGTCGAGGCGCTGACCGACAACCGCAACCGCTCGGCGTCAAATGTCCGCGCTGCCTTCACCAAGGCCGGCGGTGCGATGGGCGAAACCGGCTCGGTGTCGTTCATGTGGGACCGTGTCGGTGAGATCTACTACCCGGCATCGGCCGGCAGCGCCGACAAGGTCATGGAAGCGGCGATCGAAGCCGGCGCCGATGACGTGGAGAGCGACGAGGAAGGCCACACGATCTATTGCGCCTTCGAGAATCTCGGCGAGGTGTCGAAGGCGCTGGAAGCCGCGCTCGGCGAGGCGGAATCGGTGAAGCTGATCTGGCGGCCGCAGAACAATGTTCCGGTCGACGAGGAACGGGCGCAATCGCTGATGAAGCTGGTCGCCACGCTTGAGGACGACGATGACGTGCAAAGCGTCTACGCCAACTTCGAGGTCGACGACGAGACCTTGGCCAAGCTCAGCGCGGCGTGATCGGTTGGGATATGAGCAGAGCTCAATCCGAAATGAGCGAGAAGCCGTTGCCCGCCATCCGCATCACCTATTGCACGCAGTGCCAGTGGCTGCTGCGCGCCGGCTGGATGGCGCAGGAGCTGCTCTCCACCTTCGGCACGGATCTCGGCGAAGTGACGCTGGTGCCCGGCACCGGCGGCATCTTCACCGTCTCCTGCAATGATGTTCTCATCTGGGACCGCAAGCGCGACGGTGGCTTTCCGGACGCGGCAAAGCTGAAGCAGCTGGTGCGCGACGTGATCGACCCGGATCGCGATCTCGGCCATTCCGACCGCAAGGGTCACACGTCGAAGGGCACACGCAAAAAGACCCCGCCTGAGCGGAGTTTTTTGCGTTTCGGAAGGCCTGCTCAGAGCAATGCGAAGATAAAGCAGGCCATCGCCACGATGGCGGTGATGGTGCGGACGTGGTTCCACATCACCCATTGGCTCAGATGGTTCGCCCACACGGCGGCGCCGGTGCCGCTGACCGGGTCGACGGCGGCAAGCGCATCGTTGAGCGGCACGTTGAAGACCATGGTCACGATCGGGTTGCCAATCACGTAGATCACCGCGCCGGCGAGCAGCCAGTACGAACCGGACTGGGCCCAGCCCATGAAAGCGGCGGCGATAAGCACCAGGCAGATGAGGCCGGTGCCGAAAAGTGCCGTCATGAAAGTCGGCGTGATTACCGTGATGTTGATCGAATTCATCGCCGCGATGCCTTGCGGGACGGGCAGCCGGGCAAGTGCTGCCATGACGAAGTTGGAAAAGGCGAAGAACACACCGCCGACGACGCCCGAGCCGATCGCGGCGATGATGGTGAGGGCGGGGACAAGCTTGATCATCTCAGTTACTCCAAATGCCGGTTGCGGCGGTTTCGGTTGCGTAGGCGAAAAAGTCTTTCGGTGCACGCCGAGCACGCGCTGGACGCCGTCGGTGAGCGACTCGTTGCGGCCGTCGAGTACCTGGGTGAACAGCTCATCGAGCAGCCAGACGATTTCGGGTGGCAGTTCATGCGACGCGACAGAGGCCGTGAACTCGTCATGCGAAATTCTGACAAAGCGGATGTCGCGCCCTGCTGCCTTGGCAATTTCGGCGACCGCGCCGGCGAAGCTCAACAGCCGCGGCCCCGTGAGCTCATAGAGCTGGCCGACATGACCGGGCTCAGTCAGCACCGCTTCGGCAGCGTCGGCGATGTCGTCGACATCGACAAAGGGTTCGCCGACAGGCCCGACCGGAAGTGCCACCTCGCCCGCCAGCAGCGGCTCGATAAGAAAGCCTTCGCTGAAATTCTGCGAGAACCATGCGCAGCGCAGGATCGTCCAGTCGGCCCCGGAAGCCTTCAGCATCTCTTCGGCGCGCTGCGCCTCGTGCTCGCCGCGGCCCGACAAAAGCACCAGCCGGCGAACGCCATGCCGCACCGCAAGGCGGGCGAAGGCAGCGATCACTTCGGCGGCGCCCGGCACGGCGATGTCGGGGTAGTAGCTGATGTAGACCGCGCTGACGTCCTCGAGTGCGGGGGCCCAGCTTGCGGGGACTTCCCAGTCGAAACGAGGCGCGGCGGAACGGGAGCCGATCCGTACCGGAATGCCGCGCGCCGTCAGCCGCTCGGCGAGACGGCGGCCGGTCTTGCCGGTGCCGCCGAGGATCAGGATTGGTTTGGTTGTCGTGTTGGTCATCTCTGGTTTCCTTGTCTAAAACATGAGCAATCCTCACATTTGCAAAACGTGATAAACCCTCGTATTTTGCGAGTCAAGCCATTACCTCGGCGATTTTGCCGAATGCGTTGTTGGAGACAGTCCATGGAAGGCACGCCGGCCAATGAGCAGATCGCTTCGCCACGGCGGGCGCCAAGCCAGCAGCGCAGCCGCGAGCGGGTGGAGCGCATGCTGGCCGCAGCCTCGGCGCTGATCACCGAGCAAGGCAGCGACGCTATGCGCATGGGCGAAGTCGCGGAACGGGCAGGGGTGTCGATCGGCTCGCTCTACCAGTTCTTTCCCGACAAGCGGGCGATCATCTGGGCACTGGCCGAGCGCTACACGGCCGAAAGCCAGGCCTGTATCTCGGCGGCACTTGCCGATGTCAGTGATGTGGAAGGGCTGAACCAGGCCTTTTCAGAGCTGGTCGATATTTACTACGGGCTGTTCCTGGCCGAGCCGGTGATGCGCGACATCTGGTCGGGCACGCAGGCGGACAAGGCGTTGCGCCAGCTGGAACTCGCCGACAGCCGCGCCAATGCCGAATTCCTCGTGGCGGTGCTGAAGCGCTTGCGTCCCGGCGCCGATCCCGTCGCCTTGGAGACGACGGCGTTTCTCGTCTGGCAAATGGGTGAGGCCGCGGTACGGCTGGCGATCTCGGTCGAGCGGCAGGAGGGCGACAGGCTGGTCGCCGCCTACAAGCGTATGGCGCTCAGGGAACTGGCCGGAGACTGAGTGGCGTTGCGCCTGTTCATTTTCCTCCCGCCGGCAAAGATGTGGCTGGCAAGGATGTGGCCGACATCGCACCGCCTGGCGGCTGGTGCTCAAGCCGCCATGCCTTCGGGCTCAGGCCGGTGATGCGCAGGAACTCGCGATTGAAGTTCGATTTGCTGAGGAAACCGGCGTCGAACATGATGCGGGTGATCGGTTCGTCCGTCGCAGCCAGCAGCCGGCGCGCCTCGTCGATCCTGTGGTTGTTGACATATTGCGACACGCTCGATCCGTGGATGCGATTGATCGCCGACGACACTTGCCGAGCCGGCAGGCCGAGCCGCCTGGCGATGCGCCCAAGGTTGAGATCGACGTCCTTGTAGAGTTCCTTCGACCGCATCAGCGCGTCGACCGCCGCCGCGATCGCGGAATCTTCGCTGGTTGCCTGTGGTGTTTCCACCTGAGGCCGATCCTCTTCGTCCTCGTCCGAAGCAGCGGCTTCGCTGGCGACCGCGGCAGCGCCGCCGAGCAGCAACAGCGCCAGCACGTTGCCGCCGGCAATGACCGCGCCGGAATGAGCACCGCCAGTCCACTGCAGATCGAAACTGATGATGATGTCGGTGATCGGCGACACGAGGATCGCCAGCGCCGTCACCCACAGCGATCGGTAGGATCGCAAGACGCCGTCGAGGCGCGATTCGACGAGGATATCGGGGCCGGCCAACGCAAGCCAAAGAAGTGCCAGCCCATATGACAGGAACACCAGGATGATCACCGGCCCGACCGGCTCGCGCCAGAAGATCAGCAGCAGGGCAACCAGCCAGGCCGGCAGCAGATGCGGCCACAGCCGTGCCAGCCGATGCTCCGAGCGTTCCTTCGTCAGGCTGGTGAAGGCGATCCAGGCAAGCGGCGCGATCAGCGTCGCCATCACCGACAGGAACGGCATGACGACCCTGGCATCATAACCCCAGCGGATGCCGATCAGCACCGACTGCAAGGCGTAGACCGCCATCAGCAGCATGAAGGCGATGTTCTCGCGCAGGTCGGCCTCGTTTCGGCGGATCATCTGTATGAGCAGGATGACGAGCAGCAGGGAGACGACGAACGGCAGGGGAATGAAGATCATGATCGCAAGCGTGGTTCCAGGGCTGGCAGCGACCGACGATGACCTGGATTGCGTTCACGGTCGTCCCGGATCGCGATCGAGGTCGCGGAAATCGACATTCCCGGCCACTCCGACAACGCCACGGTCCAGCCGGGACCGCCACACATGATCGGAGATATCAATGAAATCCGCAATTCTTGGCCTGCTGTCATTTGCCAGCGTAGCGCTTGCGTCACCGGCAAGCGGAGATGCCGGCAAGACGCTCGATCTCACCGGCGTGAACGCCGTCGTCATCTCGGGCGAAGCCAGTTCCGTCAGGCTCACCACTTCGGCCTCGGCGCCGTACCAGGCGACGATCGGCAGCCGCCGCGAAGGCTGGTTCGCGCGCTGGTATTCGAGCTGGTTCGCCAATGACTGCAGCCTTGCCAGCGACATGAAGCTGGAGGCTTCGACATTGCGGATCGACGTTGCCCCCTCCTCATGGCCGGATCCCTCCGACTGCAGGGTCGAGATCAACGCCAATATTCAGCCCGAAAGTTCGGTGTCGATCGACCAGGCGGCGCTGCAGGCCAACATGGCGGGGAATTTCTCGAGCATCGCCATTACCAGCAAGGCGGCCGATGTCTCGCTGAACGGGCATGCCTCGACCGTCGACCTCAAAGGCGACGCGCTGAAAGCCAGTCTCGCTATTGGCAGCGTCAGGCAGGACGAAAACATCGCCATCACCGGCAAGGCACTGGATGCCACGCTGTCTTTCGGCCAGGGGGTTGCGATCAGTTATTCGGTCACCGCCACGGCATCCTTCGTCGACAGCACCATCGCCAACACTGCCGGCGCCAGGCCCTCGGTCATCATCAAGGGCGACTTTGTTCGCGCCACCATTCGTTAAGCAAAAAACCCGCCTCGGAGGCGGGTTTTTGATCTGCGACAATGCCGAAGTTGGCTTAGAGGCCGAAACCTTCGAAACGCTTCTTGAACTTCGACAGGCGGCCGCCGCGGTCGAGCAGGGTCTGCTGGCCGCCGGTCCAGGCCGGGTGCGTGGTCGGGTCGATATCGAGGTTCATCGTATCGCCTTCCTTGCCCCAGGTCGAACGGGTCGTGTATTCGGTGCCGTCGGTCATGACGACCTTGATGGTGTGGTAGTCGGGATGAATAGCGCTCTTCATGGCTCGGTTCCTGGCTTGCCGGCGCGGCTGACGGGCATAAGCCTGCGTCGATGCGCCTCTTTTAAAACTCGAAGCCGCAGCTATTGAGGAGCCACGGCTTCTAAAACGGTCGGCGAGCCTATACATCAGGCGGAATTGAATCACAAGGCCGCGGCAAGCGCATATTGAAGCGCATAAAGCTTAAGCGGCTAGAGGAAACATCGAGATGGCGCAAATCAGCAGCGCAGACGAGCGCCGACGCTCGCTCAAGCCGCTCAGGCGCCTGTTCCCCTATATCACTGGATATCGCACGCTGGTCGTCGGCGCCCTCATCTCGCTGGCCATCGCGGCGGCAACGACATTGGCGCTGCCGCTGGCCGTGCGGCGCATGATCGACCATGGTTTCTCGTCGGCCAGCACTACCTTCATCGCTGAATATTTCGCCGCGTTGGTGGCGATGGCCGCCATGCTGGCGGCGGCATCGGCCTGCCGCTACTATTTCGTCATTACGCTGGGCGAACGCGTCGTCGCCGACATCAGGCGCGATGTCTTTGCCCATGTGACGACGCTGTCGCCTGCCTTCTTCGATACGGCCCAGTCGGGCGAGATCGTGTCGCGGCTTGCCGCCGACACCACGCAGGTCAAATCGGCGGTCGGCGCCACGGCCTCGGTTGCGCTGCGCAACGTTATCCTCGGCCTCGGCGCGGTCGGCATGATGGTCATCACCAGCCCGAAACTGTCCTTCCTGGTCATAGCCGCCATTCCCGTCATCGTGCTGCCGCTGGTCGCCTTCGGCCGTTCGGTGCGGCGCAAGTCAAGGCAGGCGCAGGACACGCTTGCCGAGGCGACAGCCTATGCCAGCGAGCAGATCGGCGCGGTGCGCACCTTGCAGGCCTTCACCAATGAGAAACTGGTCACCGGACGGTTTTCGGGTGCGGTGGAAGCCGCCTTCGAGGCGGCGCGCGCCTCGATCTTCGCGCGCTCCTTCCTCACCTTCTTCGCCATTTTCACCATATTCTCGTCTGTCGTCGCGGTGCTGTGGTTCGGCTCGCGCGACGTGCTCGAGGGCACGATATCGCCGGGCACACTTGGCCAGTTCCTGCTCTATTCGGTGTTTGCCGCCGGCGCGCTCGGCGCGCTCTCGGAAGTCTGGGGCGAGCTCGCACAAGCGGCGGGTGCTGCCGAACGGCTGACCGAGATCCTGGCCGAAAAGCCGGCGATCCAGGCGCCGTCCAATCCGAAGCCGCTGCCGGCGGTTGCCAAGGGCGCGATCGTCTTCGACGACGTCTCCTTCTCCTATCCGGCGCGGCCCGACCGCGCCGCCGTCCACGGCTTGAGCTTTCAGGTCATGCCCGGCGAGACGGTGGCCATTGTCGGCCCCTCCGGGGCCGGCAAGAGCACGGTCTTTTCGCTGATCCTGCGTTTCTACGATCCCGAGACCGGCAAGATCCTGATCGATGGCGTCGACGTGCGCGAAGCCGATCCGGTTTCGGTGCGCGAGCGCATCGCCATCGTGCCGCAGGATGTCACCATCTTCGCGGCGAGCGCGCGCGACAATATCGGCTTTGGCCGGCCAGGCGCCGGCAATGCCGAGATCGAGGCCGCGGCCAAGGACGCGCTGGCTGATGAATTCATCCTCAAGCTCGAGAACGGCTATGACAGCCAGGTCGGCGAGCGCGGCGTGACGCTGTCCGGCGGCCAGCGCCAGCGTGTGGCGATTGCCCGCGCTATCCTGCGCGACGCGCCGATCCTGCTGCTCGACGAAGCCACCTCGGCACTCGATGCCGAAAGCGAGACGCTGGTGCAGATGGCGCTGGAGCGACTGATGCAGGGCCGCACCACCATCGTCATCGCCCACCGCCTGGCGACGGTGCTGAAAGCCGACAGGATCCTGGTGATGGATGGCGGCCGCATCGTCGAGGAAGGCACGCATCAGAGCCTGGTCGCCAAGGGCGGCATCTATGCCAGGCTGGCCAAGCTGCAGTTCGAGACCGGCGCCAGCGCCTTCAGAGGCGCGGCCGAATAGGCTTTCCCGAGCGGTTTCCGGTCGGAAAACCTTTTCGCTGGAATTGTCTTGGCGGGTTAATTCGCCTCGGTTTCGGCATAGCCGAAATTGTAACTCCAGGAGGAATTGTCGCTCATCTTCCTGCGTGACCTCAGATAGGAACCGATATCCTTGGCCGGAACCCGATCGCCGATCGTCTTGAGAAACCAGTCGACCTGAAATTCGGTCGGTGTGCTCGACCAGCGCGCCTTGAAGGCGACATAGGGCGTGATCACGTCGTCGGATTTTTCGGGACCGACAAACGCCGCCTTCAGGTTTTTGACGATGCACTGATGGTGCTTGAAGATCGGGCTGCCAAGCCAGATTGGCCCGGTCCTGCCAACCATGTCCGGCTCCGGCAAATTGTTGATGCCGACATCCGCCTTCAACGGAAAATTCTTGATGAGATCATCGGCGTCGAGGTCCTCGGCCGGCAGCTCGTAGGATTCGACCGTGGTGACGACATTGCCGTCGCGATCGTCATGTGTCGACAACGGCGCCAGGCTGGTCATCCCCGGATACTGCCGGTTGTAATACTGGAGATAGTCGTCGGCGAGCTTGGTGGCCGATTGCGAAACCAGCCTGTAGCGCATTGAGTCGGCATCAGCGTCCCGATAGGTCGTGCTGACCGTCAGCTTGAGCGCCTCGCCTTTGAGTTTGGGAAAATCGAACGCCTCGCTGACGAAGGTGGTCGGCTGGAAGAGCTCCTTGCGCTCCATCCGTTCCATCCGCGCGCTGCCGGCGACGATCGGCAAGGCAAAGCCATAGTCGGGCGGAACAAGGTTCTCGGCGCGGCCACCCTGCAGGTAATTGGTCGCGTCGATCCAGTAGGTCTGGCTTTTGATCGTCGCCTTGACGATGACGTGGTCGAAGGCGCGGATCGTCGGCAGCATGTCGCCAAGCGCCAGTCCGTCATCAAGATCGGTCAAGGCCGGGTCAGCCTGAACGCCGAGCCGGCGCAGGCTGGAGGCAAGAAGCAGCGCCTTGTCCTTGCAGTCGCCGAAGCCACTGGCAATCACGGTGCTTGGGCTGCGGGGAATATAGGATCCACGGCCAATCGACAGGCTGACATAGCGGATGGTGTCCTGGACCAGCCGCATCGCCTCGATCATGCGGTCTTCCGGGTTGGTGTATCTGGTGGCGATGTCATCGAGCTTCGACGCGAAAGCGGCCGGCAATTCCTGGTCGAGCCGATAATAGGGCAACATCGCATCGACGACGTCCTGCCATTTGGCTGTCGAGGAGATCTGGACCGTAGGATAGGTCAGGAAATCCGCGGGCAGGTTTTCCTCGGGCTTGACCGGCGTAGGATTGATGCTTTGCCAGGTATAGGTTTTCAACGCGCCGTCGGTTTTGACATCCGGCTGGATGTCGGTGCGCACCTGGCGGATGTTCAAGGGCTGGTTTGCCGGCCAGACGACCTTCTCGCGGATGAGCGCGATGGGTTCGCCCCAGGCCATGGCGACCGAGTGGAAAAACAGGTCGGCGCCGACGATCGGTGTCCTGACGGTGGTCTTGCCATAGTCGATGATGTCGCCGACACGGACATCGTCGACATTCACGTAAGCCGTGAGCCAGCCGTCGAACAGGCCCTTCTCCGCATCCTTTTCGCGCCGGAACACATCGAAAGTGGCTCCGGGCAGCCGGTCGATGACCACGCCGTCGCGGATGATGTTCAGCCAGTTCATCGTGACCTGCGATGTCGCCGGGTCGAACTCGAAATTGATAGCGGCGCCGCGCTCAAGCCCGGTGCGGTCGACGATCCTGTAGGCATAGTGGTCGAAGGCCTCGATGCCACCGGGCAGCTGCCGGATCTGATATTCCGAGACAAGATTGGAGATGCCGCTTTTGATCCGGCTGTCGAGATGCGGGTCCGCCTTCGGAAGCTCGATCCGGTCGATCCAGCCGCCTGGGCTGCCCTTGTGGATTTCGGCGTCGGCCATGGCCGGGGCGCAGAAAAGCGTAAAGGCAATCAAGACGAAAAGCCGCGTGATCGCAGAAGATGTCACCGGAAGTACCCGCCCTCATGATCCGCACGTCTCGCAATTTCGTCGGATACCACCAGTGATAGAAAAGTAGTGGCGATCCTGCAAGATCGCCGCCAGGCGATGACGCTTCACAGCCAGCCATCCTTGTTCACTGCCGCCGGTCACCCAAACGGGACGGCCGATGTCATCCGCCGTAGCGCTGCTTCAGGTGATTGACGAAATACACGGCGTTGAGCTTTTCGCCGGTGGCGCGTTCGAGCAGCTCCGGCGTCGACCAGCGCGACCCCTGCGACCATATCTTCTTGCGGCGCCAGTCATTGATGGCGGCGAAATTCCCTTTCGCCAGATCGTCATCGGCGGATGGATGCTCCCGCGTCAGCGCCGCCCATTGCTGCGCCGCCATCATTGCACCCAGCGTATAGGACGGGAAGTAGCCGAAGGCGGCACCCGGCCAGTGCACGTCCTGCATCGGCCCGTCGGCCGGGTTGTCCAATGTGGAGAGGCCGAGATAGTCACGCATCTTGGCGTCCCAGGCTTCCGGCAATTCGGCAACTTCCAGCCGGCCCGAGACCAGTTCCTGCTCCAGCTCGTAGCGCAGGATGACATGCAGCGGATAGGTCACCTCGTCGGCGTCGACGCGGATCAGGCCGCGCTCGACGCGATGCACATGCGGCAAGAGATCGTCGAGCGACCAGGCCTCGCCGAGATGCTTTTCCACCACCGGAAGCGCCCAGCGCCAGAAGGCAGGATTGCGGCCGATCTGCTTTTCGACGAACAGGCTCTGGCTTTCATGCACGGCCATGCCGCGCGCCTTGCCGAGCGGCCAGTGCGACCATGCCTTCGGCAGGTTCTGCTCGTAGAGCGCATGGCCGGTCTCGTGCAGCACGCCCATCAGCGCCGACAGGAAATCCGATGTCTTGTAGCGGGTGGTGATGCGCACGTCGCTGGGCACGCCGCCGCAGAAGGGATGGTGCGACACCGACAGCGAGCCATGCGTCAGGTCGAAACCGACCGCCGCCATCATGGCAAGGCCGAGTTCGCGCTGCTTCTCGATCGCATAGGTGCCCGAAAGCGGCTTCAGCGGATGCTTGCGCAGCCGCGCTTCCTGGATCGCCAGCGCCTCCGGCACGAAGCCTTTGAGGAAGGCTTTCAAATCGGCGAAGACAGGGGTGATGTCCACGGTGCGGTTGCCGGGGTCGAATTGCTCCATCTGCGCGTCATAAGGGGCGAGGCCGAGTACGTCGGAGCGCAGGGCCGCCTCTTCGCGCACCAGCGCCACCACGCCCGCGAGCGCCGGCTGGAAACCCGCCCAGTCGTTCTTGGCGCGCAGGTCGCGCCACAGCTGCTCGCAACGCATGCGCGCCGTCGTCTGGCGTTCGACGAATTCGACCGGCAGGCATGTCAGGTTGGTGTATTGCCGCCGCAGTTCGGCGACAGCCGCGCGCTGCTCGTCATCGAGCGCCTCGCCTTCGGCGGCGGCGATCCAGTCGGCGATTTCCGGGGCGGTCGCCCTTGTGTGGTACATGCCGGCAAGTGCCGCCATCGCCTCGGCACGCTTCTCGCCGCCGCCGACGGCCATATGCGTCGCTTCATCGGCGCCGAGGATGGCCAGCGCATGCTCAAGCGCTTCGAGCTTGTGGCCGAGGTCGTCGAGTTTCTGAAAGGACATGGCGGCTTCCGTGATTGAGGACGGCGCGAAAAGACACCAACGCAAAAGCGTTGGCAACCCTAAGAGCAGTTCACCGTTTCACGGAAACGGCAACCTGCTCTGACTCTTTGTTTTGACGCAAATTCCGGACGGAAAACCGCTTCACACTTTTCTTGGAATTGCTCCAGATACCCTCCGGCAGATGCACCTTGCGCGGACGGCGCCACACATGAAATGCTTGCCGGCGACGCATGAAGGGAGAGCAAATGATCGGCAACGTCCTGGTCGGGCTGGTGGCCTTGATCCATGTCTACATCGTCTATCTCGAGATGGTGCTTTGGGACACGCCGCGCGGGCACAAGACATTCCGCCTGACGCCGGAATTCGCCAAGGCCTCGAAAGTGCTCGCCGCCAATCAGGGCCTCTACAACGGATTTCTCGCCGCCGGACTGATGTGGGGGCTCACCCTCGGCACCGCCGGTTTTCAGGTCAAGGTCTTCTTCCTGTTGTGCGTGGCAATTGCCGGCCTCTATGGCGCGGCAACGGTCGGCCGAAAAATCCTGTTCATCCAGACCGTACCGGCAGTGGTCGCCCTGATCGCCATCTGGCTCGGTTGGTAGGCAGGCCGGGCTGATGAGGAAAAAGGACGCCCGCGGATTGGGGTCCCGAAGGCGCCAGGTGGTCCCTTCCTCCTGGACCGTTTCCAGGTGGGATCGCCTCAGCCGTTCGGATAGTTTCCACCGTCGGAGCCGTCACCCATCAGGAAACCGCTGCCGGTGTTGACCCTCAGCCGCTGCTCGACATGGTCGAGATGACGCAAAAGGTCATGATATTGCGCGGCCGGTATTCTGCCGTGATCCGATGCGGCGATCTTCTCGGCGCCCTGGCTGATCTGGTTGGTGCGCATTTCCAGGTGTTCCGCTACGGCCGGGGTAATGTTGTTGGCCTGCCTGGCGTCGACGATGCCCTGGTGAAGACCCTGGGCCTGTTGAATGAGGGCCTCGACACGCGGGCCGGTCATGTCGGTCGGATCGGACGCGTCGAGAGCGCCCTTGTGGTGGCCCGCGGCATAGGCGCCAGCGAGCGGGGCGACAATAAGAATTGCGGCAAGCGTTGCAGTCTTGAGAGATGCTGATGTGCGCATGGGGCGCTTCCTCCTGCTAGGAAGGGAGCGGCCTTGCCGCCTCGCCTTCCGACCGTTTGGGTCGTCCAGTTCCGTCGCGTCGCGATGGGAGGCATCGCCGGCGGCTCTCGGCCCTGCGCAGCAAGCTAGGAGCGCTCCGGTGCGAAGTGTAATTAAAAAAAGATAATGTTTTCAGGCCTTGCTGGTCTCGGCCTGCGCCCTAGAGTTGAGCCGGCGAACAAATTCGCGTGAGTTCGCGTGATGAGAAATCAACGTTCGGTGAGCTTCAGTTCAATGCGGCGGTTCTTGTTGCGCGCCTCGTCGGTATCGGCGGGGTCGAGCGGCTGGAACTCGCCGAAGCCGGCAGCGACCAGCCGGTTGGCCGGCACGCCGTTCTCGATCAGGAACTTGACCACCGAGGTCGAACGCGCCGTCGACAGTTCCCAATTGTCGCGATAACGGCCGGTGCCGGAGAGCGGCTTGTTGTCGGTGTGGCCGTCGACGCGCAGCACCCAGTTGATCTCTGGCGGGATTTCCTTCTGCAGTTCGATGATGGCGTCGGCGAGCTTCTTCATCTCGACCTTACCGGCATCGTTGATCACCTCGGAGCCGGTCGGGAACAGCACTTCCGACTGGAAGACGAAGCGGTCACCGACAATGCGGATGTTCTCGCGGTCGGCGAGGATCTCGCGCAGGCGCCCGAAGAAGTCGGAGCGGTAGCGGTTCAATTCCTGCACGCGCTGCGCAAGCGCCACGTTCAGGCGGCGACCGAGATCGGCGATCTTGGTGTTGGAATCGCGGTCGCGGGTCTCGGACACGTTGAGCGCATCCTCGAGCGCCCCGATCTGCTTGCGCAGGGCGGCGATCTGCTGGTTGAGGATCTCGACCTGGCTCAGCGCCTGCTGGCTGATCTGGCGCTGGTTGTCGAGTTCGCCGCCCAACTCCGCAGCCCGCTGGTTGGCGGCATCGCCAGCACCGGCACCTTGCGCCAGCAACTGTTCGAGCCGGCTCTTCTCCGCCTCGGCCGCCGATAGCGACGCCTGCAGATTGGCGAGCGAATCGTCCTTGTCCTGCGCCGTCGAGCGCTCCAGTGCCAGCAACTGGGTCAGTTCGTTGATTTGCGAGTTGAGCCGGTTGAGGACGGTGTCCTTGCCGGAGATTTCACGGCCGAGCAGGAACTGCGCCAGCACGAACACGGTGAGCAGGAACATGATGGCGAGCAGCAGCGTCGACAGCGCGTCGACAAAGCCCGGCCAGTAATCGATGCGGCGATCAGTGCGCCGGCCCCTGGCAAGCGCCATGTCAGTGCACCCCGGGCTTCTTCAGGGCGTCGGCGATCTTTTCCAGCGTGTTGCGCATCGCCTTCTGCTCATCGGACTGGGCCTCGACCCAGTCGCGCATGATCTGCTGCTCGGAGCGCATGTTCTTGACCAGGCCGGAAATGCCGTCGGCGAGATTGGCCATGGCGGTGGCGACGCGCGGATTGGAGCCGCCGCCATTCTCCTGCATGCTGCGCAGCCGTTCCGACAGCACACGAATCTCGTCGGAGGATTCGGTCTTGGCCGTGTCGGAGACGACGATGTCGGAGGAGAGATCAGTGACCGAGGACAGCCAGTTCTCAAGCTCGGTGTAGAAGCGCGTCTGGGCGCGGCCGGCCTGCAGGTCGAGGAAGCCGAGGACAAGCGAGCCGGACAGGCCGAACAGCGAGGACGAGAAGGCCGTGCCCATGCCGGCCAGCGGCGCCGACAGGCCCTGCTTCAGCGAATCGAGCACCGCCGCCGCGTCACCGGTGCCGGGGTCGAGCGATTCGATGGTCTCGCGGATCGAACCGATCGTGTTGAGCAGGCCCCAGAAGGTGCCGAGCAGGCCGAGGAACACCAGGAGGCCAACCAGATAGCGCGAGGTGTCGCGGCTTTCGTCGAGGCGTGTGGCGATGGAATCGAGCATGGTACGCATCGAGGAGGTCGAAAAGGCCATCGACGATGAGCGGCCGATCATCGCCTTCATCGGCGCCAGCAGAACCGGTTCGGTGGTCTCGGAGCCGGCGCGGAAGGAGTTGACCCAGCGCACCTCGCGAAACAGCCGCCCGACCTGGGCAAAGGCAAGCAGGATACCGACCACGAGCACGCCGATGATCAGGCCGTTGAGCCCGGGATTGGTGACGAAAGCCGTTGAGATCTGGCGGGTCAGGATGGCGGCAATAAAGGCGACGATGGCCAGAAAGATGACCATGGTCAGCAGGAAGACCTGCGGACTCGACAATTTATGCGGATCGTAGATCAGAACGTCGGAGCGTCTGCCCATGCCGAAGGATCTGAGAAAAGCCATCCGTGCCCCGTTTCCGATGCTCTATTTGCCTTTACGCAATTCCGAACGGGAAACCGCTCACACTTTCCCTGGAATTGCTCCAGCGCCGCCGATCACGTAGTTCGCGACTCTAAACGGAATTGTGACCAAATTGAATGGCGCTTGGCAATATTGCCGTGGGGCCGGTGTGCCGCGCGTCCGATCGGCGATCGAAACCCAAATCAGAACCGGTTGATGACCAGACAGTCGACCATCGCCGCCAGATGCAGGCCGGCGCCGGTGACGACGAAGCCATGCCACAGCGCGTTGTGGAAGCGCAGTCCCTTCCAGGCGAAGAAAATGACGCCGCAGGAATAGACGATGCCGCCGGCGACGATGAGCACGATCGAGGTCGTCGGCAGCGTCTCGACGAGCGGCTTGACCAGGACGATGCCGCTCCAGCCGATGGCAAGGTAGAAGACGATCGCCAGCCGGTCGAAGCGGCCGGGGAAGAACACCTTGATGGCGATGCCCGTCGCGGCCGCGATCCAAACCAAAACGATCATCCAGCTTGCCAGCGGGGAGCCGTCGAGCTGGGCCAGAAAAGGCGTGTAGGTGCCGGCGATGAGAAGGTAGATCGCGGCGTGATCGAAACGCCGCAGAACCCATTTAGCCGGGGAGGACACCGGCCACAGATTGTAGGCCAGCGACACCGACAGGACCGTAAGCAGCGAAACGACATAGAACGCGGCGGCGATGTATTCGCCCGGCCCGACCCGAAACGCCGCCAGCGCCAGCAGTGCCGAACCGGCCGCGATCGCCAACACGATGCCGACAGCATGGACGATACCGTCGGCGATCAACTCGGCGCGCGAATAGTGCCAGCGCCCGATGAACGGAATGTCGAGTTGCGGCGGTGTGTTGGTCATCGATCGTCCTGCGGTCACCTTTAATCTGTAACCGCCGGATAGTATTTCAAGCTTTGGTTGCGGTTTTGCGACTGCGGCCCTTCAGCGCGCCGAGAGAGGCTTCTTCACGGCCTTCAGCAAAGCGCGCTGTATGACCTCGTTGCCGGCGACCACCGAGCCGTTGTCGAGCATGTCCTGTCCACCGTCCATGTCCGAGACGAAACCACCGGCTTCGCGGATGAGCAGCAGGCCGGCGGCGATGTCCCAGGCCGACAGGCCGGTTTCCCAGAAGCCATCCATGCGGCCGGCCGCGACATAGGCGAGATCGAGCGAGGCCGAGCCAAGCCGCCTGATGCCGGCGACCTCGGCCATGACGTTGCGCAGCTCGACCAGGAAATTGCCATGGTGGCCGCGTCCCAGATGCGGCATGCCGCATCCGATCACGGTGTCGACCAGCTTGATGCGGCTGGCGACGCGCAACCGGCGGTCGTTCATGAACGCGCCGCCGCCGCGCTCGGTCGTATAGAGCTCGTCCATGGCCGGATTGTAGATGACGCCGGCAACGATCTGGCCCTGGCGTTCCAGCGCGATCGAAACGGCAAAAAGCGGAATGCCATGCAGGAAATTGGTGGTGCCGTCGAGCGGGTCGACGATCCAGCGGTGCTGGCTGTCGTCGCCTTCCACCACTCCGCGCTCTTCCATCAGGAAGCCGTAGCCCGGACGTGCTTTCGACAATTCGGCAAACAGAATGTCCTCGGCCTTGCGGTCGGCCTGGCTGACATAGTCACCCGGGCCCTTCAGCGAGACCTGCAAGTTCTGGACCTCGCCGAAGTCGCGCGACAGCGAGCGGCCGGCCTTCATTGCGGCCTGGACCATGACGTTGAGAAGGGCTGAGCGTGCCATCGTTTGTCTTCCTGTGCCCGCGCGTCAGTCGGCGCGGCGCACGTAAGTGATTTCGTTGGTGTCGACGATGATGCGTTCGCCGGCACCGATGAAGGGCGGCACCAGCACTCGGATGCCGTTCTCCAGCACTGCCGGCTTGTAAGAGGATGCCGCCGTCTGGCCCTTCACCACCGGGTCGGCCTCGGTGATGGTCAGCGTCACATAGTCGGGCAGCGAGATGCCGATCGGCCTTTCCTCATAGAGCTGAACCGTCACCATCATGCCGTCCTGCAGGAAGGCGGCGCGGTCGCCGACGAAATCCTTGTTCAGTTCGAGCTGCTCGTAGCTTTGGGTGTCCATGAACACCAGCGCGTCGTCCTGCTCGTAGAGGAAGGAAAAATCCTTCAGGTCGAGGCGGATCTGTTCGACCGTCTCGGCCGAGCGGAAGCGCTCATTGAGCTTGGTGCCGTTGATGAGGTTCTTCAGTTCGACCTGGTTGTAGGCGCCGCCCTTGCCGGGCTTGACGGTGTTGGTCCTGACCGCGACCCACAGGCCGCCATCGTGCTCGATGACGTAGCCGGGACGGATTTCGTTGCCGTTGATCTTGGCCATGATGATGGGATCCGGAATGAGATTTTCGCCTGGACAAGCGATTTAGGGGCTCCCAAGACCACAAATCGCCCGGAGAGGCAAGGGACGCCGGATCGGCTCCAGCCGGCTGGCCGGCATCAGACCTCGATCTTGATGGCTTCGCCGACGGCCTTTGCAATGGCCTCCACAGCCTTCGCCAGCCGGTTGAGGTGCGGGGAGCGCAGTGCCACGACCTGCAATGAAAGGTCTACATTTTCGATATCGACAAGCATGAGGCCGTCGGGAAGTCCGCGCGCCGCGAGCCGCAACGGCATCAGGCTGAGGCCGTGGCCCCGACGGACCCATTCCATCTGCATCGCCGGGTCCTGGATTTCCGCCACCACGACGAACCGATGCCGTTCGCCGCTCAGACTGGAGAGGAGGCTCTGACGCGCGTCGCAGGGCTCGGGGCTAAGAACCCAAGGCATGCGAGTGTCCGTGACATGGGGTTCGGTGCCGCCAGCCTGGGCTATGACGCAGAGACGTTCGGTGCCGAGCGCGTCCGGGCCTTGATGATCGGCAGGTCGCAGAATGATCGCCATGTCGAGCTGACCGCGTTCGAACTGCTCGACCAACTCCGCGCTCCAGCCGGTCTTGAGCCGCAACGAAATTTTTGGAAACGCAGCGGCCGCGCCGGCGATAGCGCCGGCAACGCTTGCATCGGACAAGCCATGCGCCAGGCCGACACGCAGCACGCCTTGTGGCTCGGCGTCGGCGGCGAACGCTTTCAGAGCCTCGACCGAAGCCAGTATGGCCTTTGCCCGCGCCAGCACCTCCAATCCTGCCGCGGTCAGGCGTGGCGGCTTCTGCCGGCGATCGAGAAGCGTTGTCGCGAGCATGTCCTCCAGCCGCTGCATCTGCCGAGTGACGGCAGGCTGCGTCAGCGGCAGACGCTGCGCGACTTTCTGGATAGAACCTTCCTCGGCGAAGAGAACGAGCGTGCGCAATTCTTCCAGCATTCCGAAAATGCTCCAGGTGCATAATCACTCTGATTATTATGAATTTGAAATCACGACGCCGGCAAGCGATTTTCCTTTCGACGGATCTCGAAAAGGAAAGAGAAGACAATGCAAGCAATCGAATTGCAGGCGCCCGGCGGCATCGACAATCTCAGACTGGTCGAGCGGCCGATGCCGGAACCGGGCCGCCAGGAGATGATCATCAAGGTCAAGGCAACCGCGCTCAACTACCGCGACGTGGAGATCGCCCGTGGCAGCTATCACACTGCCTTTGCCCTGCCGCTGATACCGCTTTCCGACGGCGTCGGCGAAGTGGCGGCGGTTGGTGCCGAAGTGACCCGCTTCAAGGTTGGCGACCGCGTTTGCGGCACGTTCTGGCAGCGCTGGGTCGGCGGCAGCTTCGCCATGGCCGAACCGTCCTATCAGCGCGGCGGTCCCATCGATGGGCTGCTCAGCGCGTTCGCGCGGCTGGACGAACAGGCGGCCGTGCTCGCGCCGCCCCATCTGAGCGATGTCGAAGCGGCGACATTGCCTTGCGCCGCGGTCACGGCCTGGCACGCGCTGTTCACCGAAGGCCAGTTGAAGCCGGGCGAGACGGTGCTCAGCCTGGGCACCGGCGGCGTCTCGCTGTTTGCGGTGCAGTTCGCCGCGACCGCCGGTGCACGGGTCATCGTCACGTCAAGCAGCGACGACAAGCTCACACGGGCAAAGGCGCTTGGCGCGCATGACGGCATCAACTACCGCGACAATCCCGATTGGTCGTCGGCCGTGCTGGCGCTGACCGAAGGCCGAGGGGCCGACCACATTATAGAAGTCGGCGGACCACAAAGCTTCGAGCAATCGTTGAAGGCGGCGGCGCGTGGCGCCCAGATCAACGTCATCGGCTATCTCGGCGGCAGCGAGGGAGCGATCAATCCGCTCGACATCTTTCGCCGCCAGGTCACGGCACGCGGCATACCGGTCGGTTCGCGCGAATCCTTCGAGGCGATGAACCGGGCGCTCCTCGTGAACGGACTGCGGCCGGTGGTCGATCGGGTCTTTCCCTGGCTGGAGGCAGCAGAGGCCTACCGACACCTCGAGCACGGATCGCCCTTCGGCAAGGTCGTCCTCGATCACATGCAATAAATCGAGCAGCGGTCGTCAGGGCAGGCGATTTGCCTTCTGCAGGGCCTGCTTGGTCTGGTCGTCGCCCAGCCCTTGCAGGAAATCGTCCATGTCGGGATCGATGAGACCGGCGCGGCGGGCGACGATGTACCAGGCGCCGGCGAGCACGAGGTCCGGGTCGGTGCCGATGCCTTGCATATAGAGCTTTGCCAGGCGGTTCTGGGCGGCGACATTGCCGCCCTCGGCTGCCTGCTTCGTCCAGCCGAAAGCCGATTTCAGGTCGCGGGCGCCGCCGCGGCCCTCGATCATCCAGGCGGCGAGATCGATCTGCGCGGTGTCGTAGTTCTGCCGTGCGGCCTGCGCCAAAAAGCGCCTTGCCTGCACATCGTCGCGCGGCTTGCCGCCGACGCCGTTGGCGTAGATCTGGGACATGGCGTATTGCGCGTCGGCGAGGCCGGTCGCGGCAGCGCGCTCATAATAGGCGGCTGCCTTGGCCAGACCCGCCTCGCCGGGATCCTGCTGGACCAGCATCTGTGCGAAATTGAACTGCGCCAGCTGGTTGCCGGCTTCGGCGGCGGCCTGCATCAGCGCATAGGCCTCCTTCGTGTCCTTCTTCACGTAACGCCCATCGAGCAGCATCAGCGCGTACTGGAATTGCGATTCCGGCACGCCCTGCTCCGCGGCGCTAGCGTACCATTTCGCCGCTTCCGCCGCGTTCAACGGCACGCCAAGCCCACGCGACAGGATTTCGGCCACCAATGTCTGCGCGGCCGGGTCGCCATTCTGGGCGCGCACCAGCGCGAGGTTGTAGGCCGTCTTGTAGAGCCCGCGCTGGAAGGCGCCATAGGCCGCGTCCGCGGGCTTGGCCCCGAAACGGTCTGGATTGATGCTGTCGGCCGAGGGCAGGGGTGCGGGCTCCGCCGTGGTGGCGGGCTGCGGCAGCTGGTTTTCGATCGGCTTGTCGGTGTGCACACCGGCTTCAGGCTTGGGCTGCGGCAAGGGTATGGTTTCGGCGGCGGCGGCCTGGATCATGGCCGCTGCAAGCAAGGCCTGAAGGAGAAGCCTCACCGGAGCCACATCAGTCCTCGAAGCGCGGCGCGGTTTCGTCGAGCAGCGCGTTGGCCTGGCTTACCGCCGCTTGCGGATCGACGCCATCGGCGAAGACTGCGCTCGACAGCGCGACGAACTCGGCGCCGGTGGCGGCCACCTCCTCAATGGAGGCCAGATCGGATCCGGCCATGACGATGCAGGGGATCTGGATCATGTCGGCCCACCATCGCCCCAGCGACAGGTTGCGCGGATGCGGCTCGGGCTTGTTGTCATAGCCAAAGCGGCCGAAGAAGATGTAGTCGGGCCGCGTCTCGCCAAGCTCAAGCGCATCGTCACGTGTCTTGGCGCCGCCGGCGCCGACCATCATTTTCGCCTGGAAATGTTCGATCGTCTCGGCGAGTTCGGCCTTGGAAACCTCGACATGGATGCCGTCGGCTTGGACACGCCCCGCGATGCGGGTGTCGCCGGCGATGACGACCGCCACGCCCGCGGCCTGAGCCGCCGGCACGATCTGCTCGGCAAAAGCCTGGAAGGCGGCTTCGTCCATGCCGTTCTCGGGCAGGATCAGCGAAGCGACGTCGCCACCGTCGAATGCGGTGGCTATACGGGCGGCCGGCACGCCGGGCGGCGCGATCAGCACGATGCGGCAGCGATTTGGGGGTGTGGCGTCGTTCATGGTTCTTCGATCCCGGATTTCGCCTATGCCGGGCGAAGATGGTTGGATTGCGGCATAGAGCAAACTGCCCGCTTTGAACAGGCGGACAGTCGGGATCGCGTTTCCAGACCGCCGGGCGGCCGGTGTGCTGCCCTACTTGACCGGCTCAGGGCTCGCGGCGGACGGTTTCGACTTCCACAAGGTCCAGCCGAGATTCATGCCGGCAGCCGCCGTCAGGATCAAAGCGGCGCCGACGATCTGGCTGAGATGCAACCGATGGCCGAAGGCGGTGACGTCGACCAGGATGGCAACGACCGGATAGATGAAGGACAGCGATCCCTGCAGATGCGTCGGCAGCTTCTGGATGGCGCCGTACATCAATATGTACATCAGGCCGGTGTGGACGATGCCGAGCGTCGCCAGCATGGCCCAGCTCCATGGGTCGGCGGGAAGATGCGAGAGACTGGCGAAGGGCGCCAGCATGACGACGCCGACGCAGACCTGGATCAACGCGATCAAATGCGGCGGCGTGCCCTTGAGCTTCTTGGTGACGACGGCCGCGACGGCCCAGAAGAAGGCCGCGGCCAGCGCCATCAGGATGCCGGCAAAATAGTTGGTGCCGACATCGCCGGCGTCAGGCGCGGCCTCGACGATCAACACCATCCCGGCGAAGGCAATCGTCAGCCATGTCAGCTTGGTCAGCGTCAGCCGCTCGGCGAAGAACAGCGCGCCGAAGCCGACCAGCATGAAGGGCTGGGTGTTGTAGACGGCGGTGGCGATCGAGATCGATGCGCGTGAGAAGGCGCTGAAGAGCAGAACCCAGTTGATGACGATGGCTGCGCCGCCAAGCGCAGCGAGGCCGATGATGCGCAAGGACAGCCTGTCGCGCAGCAGTCCGAGGCAAGCGCAGATGATCAGCAGCGTCATCGCGCCGAACGCGCAGCGCCAGAACACGACATCCATGATCGGCTGGCCGGACATGATGACGAACCATCCGATCGTGCCCAGGATCGCCATTGCGGCCGACATTTCGACCGTGCCGCGTACCGTATCGTTCATGATAAACCTCTGAGTCAGTTGAGGTGACATAATCTCATGCGGAGTGAGCACTTTCCATCTCGTGGAAAAGGCGATATGGGAAATCAGCCTAATTATATTAGGTGACTTTTGCGGATTGGTGAGAAATCTGAAATGCTTGACGATCTTGACCGAAGTCTCCTCGAAATCCTGGTGCGGGATGCACGGACCTCGCTGAAGGAACTGGCTGCCCAGGTCGGTCTGTCGTCGCCGAGCGTTTCGGAGCGGCTGCGGCGGCTCGAGGAGCGCGGCGTCATTCGGGCGTTCACCGTCGAGATCGATCCGCTGGCGCTCGGCTACACCTTGCAGGCGATCGTGCGCATCAAGCCTTTGCCGGGCAAGCTGCACATCGTCCAGAAGCTGATCGAGGAGATTGCCGAGTTCGGCGAATGCGACAAGGTGACGGGCGATGACTGTTTCGTCGCCCGGCTGTTCGTGCGCTCGATCGGCGACCTCGACGGCATTCTCGACCGCATCGCCGACAAGGCCGAGACCAGCACCGCCATCATCAAGGCGCAGCCGATCCGGCGGCGGCCGCCGCCGCTCGGCGCGCCATCAGCTTCATCGTCTTGATCAAAATGCGCTGCAAGCGATGAAGGCGCCGCTGGCCAAACGCGCCGCTGCTTGCATTTGCTGTCGCTCCGCTTGGAATTCTGGGCTATTCAGGCGTTGACGCGCTTTCCCTCCAGACCAGTCCCTCCCCATGTCAGGCCTGCTTCTCGATCCGTGGTTCTACGCGGCCGCAATACCGGCGGTCATTCTGGTTGGCCTGTCCAAAGGCGGCTTCGGCGGTGCTGTCGGTTTCGTCGGCGTGCCGCTGATGGCGCTGACCATCCCGCCGGTGCAGGCGGCTGCCATCCTGCTGCCGATCCTGTGCCTGATGGACATCGTCTCTGTGTGGACATGGTGGGGCGTGTATGACCGCAAGATGCTGGTCGACATGATGCCGGGCGCCGTCATTGGCATCGGCCTCGGCTGGCTGACGGCGGCACTCGTCACCGAGGAGGCGGTGCGGCTGATCGTCGGCGCCGTCGCCATCATCTTCGTGCTGCGCTGGCTCTATCTGCAATTCCGCCACGGTTCCGACCACGCCGCCGAACCCAACCGCGTGGCTGCCGCGATCTGGGGTGCGGTCGCCGGTTTCACCAGCTTCGTCGCCCATGTCGGTGGCCCGCCCTTCCAGGTCTATGCCTTGCCGATCCGCCTCGACCCCAAGGTCCTGTCAGGCACCGCCGCGATCTTCTTTGCCGCGACCAATGCGTTGAAGCTCATCCCCTATTTCGCGCTCGGCCAGTTCGACACCGCCAATCTGACGGCGTCCGCGGTGTTGATGCCGCTGGCGCCGCTGTCGACCATCGCCGGCGCCTGGCTGGTGCGGCGCATGCGGCCCGGATTTTTTATCCGTTCACCTACGCGACCGTGGCGGTCGTGGCGCTGAAGCTTTTGTGGGACGGCATTGCCGGCCTGCTGTAGCAGGCCGGCGGCTTTACTGCCGCATACACCTCATCGCCAGCGTCAGACGGCACTTTCCACCAGCCGGCGGCTTCCGCCGAAGGCCAGCGTGGCACCCGCCACCAGGACCAGGATCATCCCGGCGAGGATGCCGATGTCATGCGTTGTCGGCTTGAGCACCATGTCGGCGACGATCACCAGCATCACCGCATAGTCGAAGCGCGCCGCGCTCATCATGCGCTGGCCAATGGCAAGTACGGAAGGCGTGACGCCCTCCTTGGCGATCATGGCGCCCATGCGCTCGCCGGTCGGCTTGAAGATGAACATACCGATCGAGAAGGTCGTGGCGTAGCCTGCCAGGCCGATGATGATCCACAGGTCAGAGAAACCGACCCAGAAGGCGCACATGATGAGGCCGAAGAGGAGTGTGAGCATCGACATCGGCGCGAAGAAAAGCCCGCCCAGCTGCCCGCTGGCTCGCATCGCCTGAAGCTTGTCCTCGATATTGCCGGCGCGCTCGGCAAGCACACCGAGCAGGAACAGCACGAAGCCGCCGCCGACCCACAATGTGGCTGAGACGATGTGGAGAAATTTGACGATCGAATACCAGTCCATCGGTTGCTCCTGGATATTTCCGGGGTTTCGCGGCGGAGCGGATATGCGCCAGCCGTCAGAGGAGCGGCCGTTTAGCGTGGTGGCTGTTTCGGAACGATGTCGCGAAAAACAGTTTCTGTTTCGGCAGTTTTCTACTGGCGCGGGTCCGAACAACAAGCCGATGCGCGGTTTCATTTTCTGCTATTGTCGGATGCGTCAGGGGAGCGCGACATCGTCTGGAAACACTGCCGATGCTAGTGCGCCGACGCCGGGAGCCCGGCGGCGGCGACAATCGCCTGACGATCAACCCATTCCCGAAAACGGGAAAAGGCAATTCGAGGGGACAAGCATGCAAGGGGTAGCACGGAATTTCTTCACACTGGCCATCATCTATGCGCTGTGCGGGATGGCGCTCGGCATCCACATGGCGATCAGCGAAGACCATGGCCAGATGCCGACCCACGCCCATATCATGGTGGCCGGCTGGCTGATGTCGGCGGTCTTCGCCTTCTTCTATCACCTGTTTCCAACCGTCGGGCAAAAGACGATCGCCGTCGTTCACTTCTGGCTGACCGCGATCAGCGGCATCGGACTCATGATCGGCCTCTTCATTCTGCTTGCCGGCACGCCGGCAATCGAACCCCTGCTGGGAATCGCCTCGATCGGCTTCTACGCAGGCATGCTGCTGTTTGCCTTCATCGCGCTGCCGGTGGTCTGGAAAAAGGCCTGAACTTGATGCCGGCCGAGGTCTCGAGACTGTGCTGTTACGGCACAGGAATGGGGCGTTCAGTCAAAAAACATCGGCGCCGTTAAAGGTTCATTAAGCTTTACAGGCGTTTACTATGCGCATCCAGTGATCTGGATTCTTACCGAGTGGTTGGAGCCACTTTGTTTGACGCCTCCCTGTTAAACTCCTGAGAGCCGCCTTATCCGCGGCTTTTTTTTGTCCGCATTCCGGTGGCACGCCGGGTGTCGGTCCGCTGTTAACCTTCTGTTAAACATGTGCTTGCCTTCACCCCCGGCGAAGCGCATTTTCAAGCTTCAGTTATATAGGGTGCCGGGTGTATCGGCAGTGAACCGAATCGGCCGGTTGCAAGTGCAGGGGCGTAGCAATGAACGAGCCTTCGAAGGGCAGTGCGAAAACCGTTAAACTGGCGGAGCGTCGGGTTTTTTCGCATTCCTTCAAACCGCTTTACCAGGAAGGCATGGGGCTGGTCGAACAGGCGGCTGAATATCTCGACGGCAAGGGCCGGGCCGAGGCCAAGAAACTGTCGCGGCTGGCGGCCACGCTCTACGCGGCCGAATCGATGCGGCTGACGACCAGGCTGATGCAGGTTGCCTCCTGGCTGCTTTTGCAGCGCGCGGCCAATTCCGGCGAAATGACCCGCGACCAGGTCGCTTCGGAAAAATCCAAGGTGCGCCTCGATACCGCTTCCGCGCATGACGAAGCCGCCGGCTGGGCCGAACTGCCCGAGGATTTTCTCGACCTCGTCAACCGCTCGCTTCGCCTGCAGGCGCTGGTGCGCCGCATGGACGACGAGATCTACGGCGCCGGCGCCGTGGTCGACATGCAGCCGATGGGCCGCCGGCCCAATCCGGTTTCGGACCAGATCAGCCTGCTCAACACCGCTTTCGCCCGCAACTGAGCGGCTTCGGAATATTTCCCGGCTCGATAGGGTTCTGTTTCCGGTTTGTTCACATTTCGCTGGCATCGCTGTCCGCCCAGGGGGTAAAGTGACGGCATGGGGGAAGCGATTCGCATCATCGGTATCGATCCGGGGCTCAGGCGCACCGGATGGGGCATCGTCGAGAGCCTCGGCAATTCCTTGCGCTTCGTCGCGTCCGGCACCGTGCGCTCCGAGGACAAGGCGGCGCTGGCGACACGGCTCTGCCAATTGCATGACGGACTCGCCGAAGTCCTGCATGCGGCAATGCCGCATGAGGCGGCCGTCGAACAGACCTTCGTCAACAAGGACGCCGTGGCGACGCTGAAGCTCGGCCAGGCGCGCGGCATCGCCATGCTGGTGCCGGCGCGCGCTGGCCTGGTCGTTGCCGAATATGCGCCCAATGCGGTGAAGAAGGCGGTCATCGGCGTCGGCCATGGCGACAAGAAGCAGATCCACATGATGGTGAAGGTGCTGCTGCCGAAGGCGACGTTCGACACCGAACATGCCGCCGACGCGTTGGCCATCGCGATTTGCCATGCGCATCACCGCCAGAGCGCCGCCTATCGCATGGCGCTTGCCGGCTAGGGATGTTCTTGACTTGTTCACATAGTTGGAATATTTCTTACTTGTAAGAAAGGCGTGTTTGATGCGTGTGACGAGCAAGGGCCAGGTGACAATCCCACGGGATCTGCGGGAGACATTTGGGATTGGCGCCAACAGCGAAGTCATTTTCGGCATTGAGGGCGGCAAGATCACGATCACGCCGAAACATGACAAGGGGCGGCTGGCTGACCGCGAAAGACTAGATCGTTTTCTTGCCGCGCTCGATCGGCTTGAGGGCAGCGGCGATCAAACAATGAATGCCGATGCCGTCATGGCTTTGACCCGGGATCGCTGATCTTGGCGACGCTTGTGGACACCAATGTACTTATCGATGTGGCCGTTCGCGATCCCGCCTGGTCAAAGTGGTCGTGGTCCAAAATGGTGTCTGCTCTTGAGCGGGGCAGCCTGGTCATCAATCAGATCATCTACGCCGAGTTTTCGATGCGCTATGAGGCGATAGACGACGTCGATGATGCCTTGCCTGAAGATGAGTTCCGGCGCGAAAGTCTCCCGTTCGAAGCGGCCTTTGCGGCGGCGAGAGCGTTCTCTGTCTATCGGCGATTGGGCGGACCTCGAGAGAAGGTGATGCCCGATTTCCTGATAGGAGCCCATGCCGCCATCCGAGGCTATCCCATTCTTACTCGCGATCCCGCAGGTTTCAGAAAGTACTTTCCAGATGTCGAGCTCATTACGCCCGATACTCATCCCTAACGGGGGCTGCGTCCAATGATCGGCAAGCTCAAGGGCACGTTGGACGAGATCGACGAGGATCATTGCCTCGTCGACATTCATGGCGTTGGCTATGTCGCCTATTGCTCGGCGCGCACGCTGGCCGCGCTGCCTTCGCCCGGCGAGGCGGTGGTGCTGTTCATCGAGACCTATGTGCGCGAGGATATGTTGCGCCTCTATGGTTTCCAGTCGCAGCTTGAGCGCGAGTGGTTTCGATTGCTGATGAACAATGTGCCGGGTGTCGGCGCCAAGGTGGCGCTGGCCATCCTGTCGACGCTGGCGCCGGCCGACCTCGCCAATGCGATCGCGCTGCGCGACATCGCTATGGTCAGCCGCGCACCCGGCGTCGGCAAAAAGGTGGCCGAGCGCATCGTTACCGAATTGAAGAACAAGGCGCCGGCCTATGCGGGCGCCGCCTCCGGCACCATCGGCCTGAAGCAGGAACTCGGCGAAGGCGTGGCCCCGGCGCCAATCACCGACGCGGTCTCGGCACTGGTCAATCTCGGCTATTCGCGCGACACCGCCGCCAATGCGGTGGCTGCGGCGCTGAAGACCGCAGGCGAGGACGCCGATGCACCGAAGCTGATCCGCTTCGGGCTGAAGGAACTCGCGCGGTGAGGGCTCGCTTGTCCGTTTCCCTGCCATATGCGAGGAAGACAGCATGAGCCTGTCGCCCCGCCTGATCGCCCCCGACAAACGCGGCGAGGATGCCGAGCAGACCTTGCGGCCGCAGACGCTTGCCGATTTCGTCGGCCAGGCGGCTGTGCGGGCCAATCTCAAAGTGTTCATAGAGGCCGCCAAGGGGCGCAACGAGGCGCTCGACCATGTGCTGTTCGTCGGGCCGCCCGGGCTGGGCAAGACGACGCTGGCGCAGATCATGGCGCGCGAACTCGGCGTCAATTTCCGCTCGACTTCCGGGCCGGTCATCGCCAAGGCCGGCGATCTCGCCGCGCTGCTCACCAATCTCGAAGAAGGCGACGTGCTGTTCATCGACGAAATCCATCGGCTGAACCCGGCGGTGGAGGAAATCCTCTATCCGGCGATGGAGGATTTCCAGCTCGACCTGATCATCGGCGAGGGACCAGCGGCGCGCTCGGTCAAGATCGACCTTGCCCGCTTCACGCTCGTCGCCGCCACCACGCGGCTTGGCCTGCTGACCAATCCGCTGCGCGACCGGTTCGGCATTCCGGTGCGGCTCAATTTCTACACGGTCGAGGAACTGGAACAGATCGTGCGGCGTGGTGCCCGCATCCTGCAAATGCCGCTCGGCGACGACGGCGCGCTGGAGATAGCGCGGCGCGCGCGCGGCACGCCGCGCATCGCCGGCCGGCTGTTGCGCCGCGTGCGCGATTTCGCCTCGGTCGCCGGCGATGGTCATGTCGACCGTCTCATCGCCGACGAGGCACTGACCAGGCTCGAGGTCGACGCGCTCGGCCTCGACGCGCTCGACCGTCGCTATCTCTCTATGATCGCCCGCAATTTCGGCGGCGGGCCGGTCGGCATCGAGACCATCGCCGCCGGCCTGTCCGAGCCGCGCGACGCCATCGAGGACATCATCGAACCCTATCTGATCCAGCAGGGCTTCATCCAGCGCACGCCGCGCGGACGCATGCTGACGGCCAATGCCTGGCGCCATCTCGGCCTCGATGCGCCAAAGGACCTGACGCAGCAGCAGATCAACCTGTTCCAGGAAGAATAGCCGCCAAGCGATCAGGCGGGGGTTCCCGGACCAATGATCAAGCATCCGTGAACGGTTTGCGCAAAATCTGCTCGTCTTTGCCGATTTGCCGGCGCAATCCTGGATTTTATCGGCGCTGTCTCGCGGCATGCCGCCGCGATCCACGTGCCGGGGCCAAAGAATGATAACCAGACGCGGGTTCCTGCGCTTCATCGGCGGGTCGTTCCTGACCGCCGCCGCGCTCGGCGCCTATGCGGTCGGCATCGAACCGATGCTGCTGACGCATGTGAAGCGCTATGCGCTGACGCCGCCGCATTGGCCTGATGGCCTGAAGCTGAGGGTTGTCGCGCTCGCCGATATCCATGCCTGCCGGCCTTGGATGACGCAGGAGCATATTGCCTCGCTCTGCGAAGACGCGAATGCGCTACAGCCGGACCTGATCGTGCTGTTGGGTGACTATATTGCGGGCATGCCCCTGGTGACGGGGCCGGTGACGCCATCGCAATGGGCCTCCGCCCTGTCGGGCCTCAAGGCGCCGCTCGGCGTCCTGTCGATCCTTGGCAATCATGATTGGTGGAGCGACGGCTTCGCGCAGCGCGCCGGGGCCGGCCCGATAATCGCGCGCAAGGCCCTCGAGAAGGTCGGTATCCCGGTGCTGGAGAACGATGTCGTGCGCCTGGTGAAGGATGGCCATGGCGTCTGGATCGCTGGCCTGGCCGACCAGCTGGCGCTGCTGCCGACCCGGAAGGGCGACGACTGCAAGGGGTTCGACGATCTCGACGGCACGCTGGCCAAGGTTAGCGATACCGCGCCGATCATCTTGCTTGCCCATGAGCCCGACATTTTTCCGACCGTGCCGTGGCGGGTTTCGCTGACCCTGTCGGGCCACACCCATGGCGGGCAGGTGCGGCTGTTCGGCTACTCGCCTGTCGTGCCGTCGCGTTTCGGCAATCGCTTTGCCTATGGCCATGTCGTCGAGAACGACCGCAACCTGATCGTCTCGGGCGGGCTTGGTTTCAGCATCATGCCGGTGCGTTTCGGCGTGCGGCCGGAGATCCTGCAGATCGATCTCGGTTGATATGAAGGATCGCTTGTCGCCTCTAAGGGAGTGACCGGATCACATCCATCACGTCAGGCTCGGCCTTGTCGCCATTGAAGGCATCGACAATGCCGAAGGCACCGCCATAGCTCCACACCGACCATGAGAAGCCGTGCGCCTCGGCGCGCGCGATCATGTCCTTGACATAGGCGGCGCGGTATTCGGCCGGCATCACATAGGCATTGCCATATTCCTGGCGGATCATGCCGAACTCGCCCAGCGTGATGTTTTCCGGCTTGATGCCATTGGCCTTCGCCCATGCCTCGACCTTGTTGAACGGCGCCTCCATCAGGCCAAGCAGCTTGCTGGGACTGTCCATGCTGGCGACCTGTTCGTCGAGATAGGCCAGCAGGCCGCTCTGCCGCGTCCATGGCGCCTCGGCCTTGATCCGGGCGCGGATGGTGTCGAGTGTCACGTCGAGCTGCGCCTTCGGCACTGATGTCAGCGGATAGGGCAGGCCGGTCACGTAGGGAATAAAATCGCCGGCCCAGGTCGCGCCCTGGTGGGTGAGCAGGAACGGATCGTAGGAATGGAAGGTCCAGATGACGTTGTCGTCGGGGATCGCCTTCGGATCGATCTTCTGCAGGGACGAGGCGGCGGAATAGCAGGCGCCGGTCAGCACCAGCGTCAGCTTCGTCGCCGACGATCGCGCCGCGGCGAACAATTTGCGCTGGCGGTCCGGCCACAGGCTGGTGCCGTCGCTGTCGCAATCGACGATCGGTTCGTTCATCAGTTCGAACGCGACTTGTTTGGGGTCCTCGCCGGCCAGGGTACGGGCCATCGTGCGCACCATGTCGACGTAGCGGTTGAAGGTCTGCCGATCGTCCATCACCTCAGCCATGCCGATCTTGCGGCTGCCGCCGGCCGGGATCAGGTGCATGTCGACGATCACCTTCAGGCCGGCGCGGTTGATCATGCGCACTGAATCCAGCACGCTGGCATAGAGGTCGTCGCGCAGGGCCTCGGTCTGGTCGGACAGGAAAGGCGAGGGGTCGACCGGCATGCGCAGGAAATCGAAACCCGCTTCCTTGAGCGCTCTGAGATCGTCATCCTTGAGGAATTTGCGCCATTCCGGATAGGGCAGGATGGCGTTGCGATCACCCCACTGATCCTCACCGGGCCAGGTGACCCACTGGTCAAGATTGAGGCCGCGCTTCATTGTAAAAGTCGCTGCCTGGCCGGGCAGCGCCAAAGCCACCAGCACCAACAGCGCCGCCATCAAGCTCTTGATCATCGCCGTCAACAGTGCCATCCGATGCTTTGTCGCGCGGGGAACAGGTGCCTCTTCAGGACTTAAAAAGGAAGCGCAATGGGCGATCATGGTGAATCGGCGACGTTGCTGGCCGGGCTTTCCGGCGCGCTGACGGCGTTCGGGCACCGGCTGATGGCGCGGGTCTATTATGCCGACACCGATTTCTCCGGCGTCGTCTACCACGCGCGCTATCTCGAATTCCTCGAGCGCGGTCGCTCCGATTATCTCAGGCTCACCGGCGTACATCACACGGAACTCGCCGACGGCAAGCATGGCGAGAAGATCGTGTGGGTGGTGCGCCGCATGGAGATCGATTTCCGCAGCCCTGCCCGCATCGACGACATCCTGACCGTCGACACCCGCACCGACAGCATTTCCGGCGCGCGCATTTTCATGGCCCAGCAGCTCAAACGCGGCGACGAGGTGCTGGTCGAGGCCAAGGTCGAAGCGGCGATCATCGGCGAGAATGGCCGGCCGAGGCGTTTTCCCAGGGAATGGGTCGCGGCATTCATGCCCAAGTCTGGTGCTTCGGCTGATTGAACGGATTTGCCCGACAGCGGAGCTCGCGCGCATCCGGGAATAGTATGACAGTGTCATACATTGTGCTATAAGGGGTAGGACAAGGAAGACATCGCCATGAGAACCAGCAAACCCATAAGCGTGACGCTTGGACGCCAGCAAAGCAGCCTGGATGCCCGCCTGGCGTCCGGAGCGTACGATTCCGCGAGCGAGGTCATGCGTGCCGCGCTTCGCGCTCTTGACCGCGAGGAGCAGGTCATCGCCGCCATCATGCGAGCCAAGGTGCAGGAAGCTCTAGACGATGCGCGCCCGGATATCCCGGCCGAGGACGTGTTCAAGGCATTGCGCGAGCACCATGCAGACCGCATGAAGGTCGCCAAGCGTGACACATAAGGTCGTTTTCAGACCTTCGGCGCGGTCCGACCTCTTTGCCATCTACAATTACATCGAACAGGAAAGCGGTGCCGCGCGTGCCGGCACCTATATCGACCGCATCGAGGCGGCGTGCATGGCGCTATCGACGTTCCCGGAACGCGGCTCCGTTCGCGACGCCGTCGGCCCCGGAGTCCGCGTCGTTGGCTTTGAACGTCGTGCGTCGATCCTGTTCCGGGTCGACGCAGAGCAGGTGCTCATCCTGCGTGTCCTCTATGGCGGGCAGGACTACCCTCACCACGTGGACGAGACGGACTCCTAGCCTGCGGAAGCGCGTCGGTCCCGCCACCAGGCGCGGCAATGCGCCGCGCCTTATTTACTAACTCATCCTTAACCATAACGGTTCATGAAGAGATTGGTGAAGATTGACGCCATCCAGCGCCTTCCTTTCACCAATATTTGCCCCGAAAAGGCCGCTAACGGCACGGTTGGGGGCGTCCGGTAGCTTCGTGCGAACCGACCACAAGGGATGCCAGGGGCCAGCCGCCAGCTTCGCCCGGAAAATCTTAAGGACGTAACGATGGAAAATATCGCACTCGCCGAACCGGGCGCGCAATTGTCGATTTGGGCGCTGTTCATGCAGGCCAGTTGGGTGGTCAAGCTGGTCATGATCGGGCTGCTCTGCGCCTCGGTGTGGACCTGGGCGATCATCATCGACAAGCTGGTCGCCTATGGCCGCATGCGGCTGGCGCTGAACCGCTTCGAGCAGGTCTTCTGGTCCGGACAGTCGCTGGAAGAGCTCTACCGCACGCTCGCCGACCGCAAAACCTCAGGCATGGGCGCCATTTTCGTCGCCGCCATGCGTGAGTGGAAGAAGAGTTTTGAGAAGGGCGCCAAGACGCCGCTCGGGCTGCAGACCCGCATCGACAAGGCGATGGACCTGGCGCTGACCCGCGAGATGGAGAAGCTGGAGGGGCGTCTCGGTTTCCTCGCCACCACCGGTTCGGCGGCCCCCTTCATCGGCCTGTTCGGCACGGTCATCGGTATCATGACCTCGTTCCAGGCCATTGCCGGCTCCAAGAACACCAGTCTCGCGGTGGTTGCGCCCGGTATCGCCGAGGCGTTGCTGGCGACGGCCATCGGCCTGCTCGCCGCCATCCCGGCGGTCATCGCCTACAACAAGCTGTCATCGGATGCGAGCAAGATCGCTGTGCGCATGGAAGGGTTCTCCGACGAGTTCTCCGCCATACTCTCGCGCCAAATCGATGAAAAAGTCGCGCCGAAGGCCTGAGGAGTAGCTGATGGGTATGTCCGTAGGCATGGTGGGACGCGGCGGGCGCGGCCACAGGCGGCGCGGCCGTCACCATGCGCTGATGTCCGAAATCAACGTCACGCCGATGGTCGACGTGATGCTGGTGCTGCTGATCATCTTCATGGTCGCGGCACCGATGTTGACGGTCGGCGTGCCGATCGACCTGCCGGACACGCAGGCCAAGGCGATGAACGCCGACACGCAGCCGATCACCGTCTCGATCGATGCCACGGGCAAGATCTTCCTGCAGGAAACCGAGATCCCGATCGAGGAGCTGGTGGCCAAGCTGCAGGCGATCTCGAAGACCGGCTACGAGGAGCGCATCTTCATCCGTGGTGACAAGTCCACCGACTACGGCACGGCGATGAAGGTGATGGCCCGCATTTCGGCCGCTGGCTACAAGAACATCGGCCTGGTTTCGCTGCAGGAACAGGATCAATAGACGCGAGATGAAGACCGGCCTCACCACATCGGTGATACTGCATACGGCGGTGCTGGCCTTCGGCCTGTTCACCCTGTCGGCGCCGGCCGCGCTTCCGTCCGCCGATGTCGAGTCCGTCGCGGTCGACATCGTGCCGATGGAAGCCATTGCGCAGACGCTGCAGGGCGACAAGAAGGCCGTGATGCATGAGAAGCCGGCGCCGCTGCCGACGCAGCGTCCGGATATCGTGCCGGCTTCGCAGAAGGTTGGCGAGAACAGCGTCGATACCGACAAGCCGATAACGCCGGAGGCTAAGCCGAAACCGGTCGACACGACCTCGGCCCCGCCGCCAGCGCCGACTCCCAAAGAAAAGCCGAAGACCGAGGACGTGCCTAAGCCGCAGGAAAAGCCCAAACCCATTCCGGCGACGGAAGTGGCGCCTGCGCCGACGCCCAAGGAAGAGGTCAAGCCCGAGCCGGTCAAGCAGACCGAGCCCAAGCCGACGCCGGCCAAGCCGGCGCCGACCCCGCCGCCGCAGGACAAGACCGCCGCGATCGATCCGACGCCCGAGGTCAAGCCGGATGCTGTCGCCGAGGCCATAGCCAAGGATCCGCCGACCGAAGAGACGCAGTTGCCGAGCTCGGCGCCCGCACCGGAAGCGCGGCCGAAGCCGCAGCCGGCACAGGCGGAAAGCGCCAAGGCGCCGGAACGCAAGGACGCCGACAAGCCGGTCAAGGAAGCGTCGTCGAAGCCGAAGTCCGACGACAAGCAGTTCAACGCCGCCGAGATTTCCGCTCTTCTCGACAAGCAGAAGCCGTCGGGCGGTGGCGCCAAACGCTCGACCCAGCAGGCGTCGCTCGGCGGTGACAAGGATCAGGGCCAGAAGCTTTCGAAGTCGGAGCAGGGCGCCCTGGAAAGCCAGTTGGGCGGTTGCTGGACCTTGCCGGTCGGGCTGGAAGGTTCAGAGAATTTCGTCGTCGTCGTGCGCTTCAACCTGGACAACTCCGGCAAGCTCGACGGACGCCCGTCCGTCGAAAAGTCGAGCGGCAACCGGCAGTTCGATGAAAGCGCGGTTCGCGCGGTTCAGAAATGCGACGTGGCCGGCCTGCAGGTTCCTGCCGGCAAGCAGGACATCTGGAACGACATCCGGGTCACTTTCGATCCAAGGGAGATGCTCGGCCTTTAGGCCTGGCGTCCACCAATCAAAGAAGAGAAGCGAGAAGATATGAGATCTTTCCTCAAGCCGCTCCTGACGATTGCAGCCATGGCGCTGGGCATGACGGCCGTAGTCCCCATGCCGGCATGGGCGCTCGTCGAGCTCAACGTCAACAAGGGCAATGTCGAGCCGCTGCCGATCGCCATCACGGATTTCCAGGGTGGCGATGCGCTCGGCGCGCAGATATCCCAGATCGTCACGGCTGACCTCAAGCGCTCCGGTCTGTTCGCGCCGATCGACAAGAGCGCCTTCATCGAAAAGATAACGAACCCGGACGCCGCCCCTCGCTTCGACGACTGGAAGGTGATCAACGCGCAGGCGCTGGTCACCGGCAGCGTCAGCAAGGAGGCCGATGGGCGCATCCGCGCGCAGTATCGGCTTTGGGATACGTTTGCCGGCCAGCAGATGGCCGGCGAGCAGTTCTTCGCCAACGACGCCAACCAGCGCCGTGTCGCCCACATCATCGCCGACGCCATCTATGAGCGGCTGACCGGCGAGAAGGGCTATTTCGACACGCGCGTGGTGTTCATCGACGAGTCCGGCGCCAAGAACGCGCGCAAGAAGCGCCTTGCCATCATGGACCAGGACGGCGCCAACGTCCGCTATCTCTCGGATGGCCGTTCGATCGTGCTGACGCCGCGTTTCTCGCCGAACCGGCAGGAAATCACCTACATGTCGTATGAAAGCGGCCAGCCGCGGGTCTATCTCCTGCAGATCGAGACCGGGCAGCGCGAACTGGTGGGCAATTTCCCCGGGATGACGTTTGCGCCGCGCTTCTCGCCCGACGGCCAGAAGGTGATTATGAGCCTGCTGCGCGACGACGGCAATTCCAACATCTTCGCTATGGATTTGCGCAGCCGCTCGACGACGCGGCTGACCAACTCGACCGCCATCGACACCTCACCCTCCTATTCGCCCGACGGCAGCAAGGTGGTGTTCACCTCCGACCGCGGCGGCCGTGCGCAAATCTATGTCATGGGCGCCGACGGCTCGGGCCAGACCCGCATCTCCTTCGGCGATGGCGTCTATTCGACGCCGGTGTGGTCGCCGCGCGGTGACCTCATCGCCTTCACCAAGCAGACTGGCGGCGAATTCCAGATCGGCGTCATGAAGACCGACGGCTCCGGCGAGCGCATCCTGTCCTCCGGCTTCCAGCAGGAAGGACCGACCTGGGCACCGAATGGCCGCGTCTTGATGTTCTTCCGCGACTCCAATGGCGGCCCAAAGCTGGTTTCGGTCGACCTCACCGGCCGTAACGAGCAGCCAATCCCGACCTCGAATTTCGCGTCCGACCCGGCCTGGTCGCCGCTTCTTGAATAGGAATTGAAGAACTGACGAGCTGAGGAACTGAGGAATGGAGAAGCCGGGGCGCTTCGTCGAGCGTGCGCGAGACTTAGAAGTCTACAAGCGCGCTTACTCAGCTTCTCTCGAGGTGCATCAAGCCACTCTTGGTTTTCCGAAAATTGAGTAGTATGCACTGGCTGATCAGTTGCGCCGCTGGAGTAAAGCGATCTGCGCCAATCTGGCTGAAGGATTTGCCAAACAGAGCCACTCCAAAGCCGAATTTGCTCGTTTCGTTTCGATGGCGATCGGGTCATGCAGCGAAGTGGAGACGTGGATATCCTACGCGTTCGATCTTCAATACATCACGCCGTCCCAACTCGACGCTTGGCGACAATCCTATGCCCAAATCCATGGGATGCTCGTGAGCCTTAGAGAGAGGCTGACCTGAACCCTTTCTTCAATTCCTCAGTTCTTCAGTTCCTCAATTCCTCTTTCTTTCATGTTTTGGCCGCATTTCCGCCTAGGGTCCGCGCCAACTGTGGCTTCATGCCAAACGGCTGCGGACGGGCAGCTAAACCAAATTTTAACCGTGTTTCTTGAATGCCGGTTAACCCAAACGTGGTTACTGGGTGATCAACGAAATCACTCGAATACGATCACTCGAAATACGAAGGAGAGGCGGCATGGGCCGTATCGCAGCACTTACCAGAAACCCGGTCATGATCGCGCTGGTGGCGATGCTCGCCATCGCCGGTTGCGCCTCGAAGAAGACACCGAACAATGCCGCTGACCTTGGCCTCAATGGCGCGGGTGCTGCAACGCCCGGTTCGGCGCAGGACTTCACCGTCAATATCGGCGACCGCATCTTCTTCGACACGGACTCGACCTCGATCCGGGCTGACGCACAGCAGACGCTTTCGCGTCAGGCGCAGTGGCTGAACCAGTACAAGCAGTATGCCATCGTCGTTGAAGGTCATGCCGACGAGCGCGGCACGCGCGAATACAATCTGGCGCTCGGTGCCCGCCGTGCAGCCGCCACCCGCGACTTCCTGGTCTCCAAGGGCGTCGCCTCCAGCCGCCTGAAGACCATTTCCTACGGCAAGGAACGTCCGGTCGCTGTCTGCGACGACATCTCCTGCTGGTCGCAGAACCGCCGCGCCGTCACCACGCTCAGCGGCGCCGGTTCCTAATCGGCAAAAATACAACACAGCTTCGCGAAAGGCGGCCTCCGGGCCGCCTTTTTCATATCCGGATGCTCGAACAAAATTTGGCCGAAGTCTCGCGCCCTGCTATGAGCCGAGGGCGCTTGGCTGGTCCTACTCTGGTTGGAAGGCGCGAAACAGACCAACGACACACGGCGAGAGGCACATGCATTTGAGATCGGTTCTGAGCGGCACGCTTGCGCTGCTGCTCCTTTCAGGCGTCACAGCCCTGGGGGCTAGCGGCACGGGGCAATCAACCGACAGCGGGTTTTCCTTCCATCTGCCCAGCATCGAATTGCCGAAGCTTTTCGGTGAAAAGAAGAAGCCGGATCAGGTTCAGATGGTGCAGTCCGATCCTACTGCCGTCACCAGCCTGGAAGACCAGCTGCGGCAGATGAACGGCAAGATCGAGGAACTCAATTTCCAGGTCTTGCAGATGCAGGAGCAAATCCGCAAGCAGCAGGAAGACAACGAGTTCCGCTTCCAGCAGCTGGAAGGCGGCTCGCAGGGCGGACAGACACCGGCGGCACCGAAGAAGAAGTCCGACGCAACCACCGACACCAACACAGACGTGGCTGCGGCCCCGGCAACCCAGGCGCCGGCCGATGCCGGCGCCGCGCCCGGCAGCGATCAGTCGACGGGCGGCAAGACGGTCGAGGATGTTATCGTCGAATCACCCGAAGGCGATCCTGGCAAGGTGATCCCCGGCACGGGAGCACCGGAAAAGACCTTTGGTTCGATCACCGTCGACAAGAACGGCAATGTGATCGATGCCGGCGGTAACACCCAGTCAACCGCGCCGACGCAAGACGCGGCCCCGGCCACCAAGGCACCGGCCAAGGCCGGCAAGTCCGAGGGCACGGTCGTCGCGGCGCTGCCTTCCACCAAGGACCCGGAAGAACTCTACCGCAATTCCTATCAGTTCATCCTGTCGGGCGATTACAGCACCGCCGAACAGGGTTTCCGCGATCATATCTCCCGCTTCCCCAAGGATGCCAAGACGGCGGACGCGCATTACTGGCTGGGTGAATCGCTGCTTGGCCAGCAGAAATACCGCGACGCGGCCGAAGTCTTCCTCGCCGCCAGCAAGGACTACCCGAAGGCCAAGAAGGCGCCCGACATGCTTTTGAAGCTCGGCGTGTCGCTGGTCGGTCTCAAGCAGCACGACGTCGCCTGCGCCACCTTCAGCGAAGTCGGCAAGCGCTACCCCGATATTTCCAATGCGCTCAAGGAACGCGTCAAGCAGGAGAAGGCCCTGGCTGCGTGCTGATCTTTCTCCCGCATGTCTTATTCCCAAAACCGGGACCACTTTTGGTCGACATGCGTTGATGCTCGAAACCGAGCCTGATCTTTCGACCAGACTTTTTTCGCATATCGATTTTACCCACGGCGCCGTTGCGGCCGTGTCCGGCGGCAGCGACTCGACCGCCCTGCTTCTTCTTCTCAAACAGCATCTCGACCGAACCGCGCCGTCCGCGAAGCTGCTGGCTGCGACGGTCGACCATGGCCTTAGGCACGGTTCGGCAGCCGAAGCGCATGCCGTGGCGCAGCTCTGCGCGGAACGGGGCATTGCCCACCGCACCCTGGTCTGGGCCGGAAGCAAACCATCGACCGGTCTGCCGGCGGCGGCGCGGGAAGCGCGCTACCGTCTGCTGGCCGAGGCGGCGCGCGCGGAAGGCATCGGCCTGATCGCGACCGGCCATACCGCCGACGACCAGGCCGAGACGGTGCTGATGCGGCAGGCGCGGGATGAGGGCCGAGAGTTTGCCGACATGGCAGGCCGCGGGATTGCCGGCATGGCGCCGGCCACCCTCTATGACTGGCGCGAGTGGATCGTCCGCCCGCTTCTGGGCACACGGCGCTCGGCGCTTCGCGATTTCTTGCGGCGCGAGCATGTCGGCTGGGTCGATGATCCGACCAATATAGACGAGGCCTTCGAGCGGCCGCGCGTGCGCGCCGCTCTGGCCGGCGAAACTGTCGGGCGCATCGAGGATGTGCTGCTGCTCGCCGGGCAGGCCGCCGTCGAACGCAAGCAGCTTGGCGCCGGCGCCGCCGATCTGATCCATGGCTTCGCCAGCCAGCCGGGCACGGGCCTCATTCGCCTCGATCCCGCTCTGCTGACCGTGGACGACAATCGGGCGGCCATCTACGCGTTGCGTATCCTGCTGGCCACCGCTGGGGGCGTTGCCTTTCTGCCGGACCAGGCGCGCAGCGAGGCGCTGTTCGGCCGGCTGAAGGCCGGATTTCTTTGCGCCACATTGTCGCGGACCGTGGTCGATTTCCGGCGAACCGGCCTCTTCCTGCGCCGCGAGGCGAGGGGTTTGCCGCAGGCAGCCATGGTCGCCGGCAACACCGTCTGGGACGGCCGCCGCCACATCACATTGAACGACAGGTCAGGCGCATTGTTGATCGCCCCGTTGGGTGCGGCAGCAGCGAAGCGGCTTGCGATCGATGATGGAGCAGCGCCGGCAAGCCTGATGCGCGCCGCACTGGCTGCGGAACCGACATTGCGGCAAACCCTTGAAAACCCTGCTTTGCAGCGGGGCGAACCGGGTTCGCCAGGGTTCGCGGTACAGCCGGTCGTGTCGCCTTTTTCCCGCTTCCTGCCGTCCTTCGATCTGGCGCCGGCGCGGGCCGTCGCCGGGTTGATCGGCGCGTCACCGCTTCCCGCTCTGCCATTGCGCGGCCATAGTGCCGATTGATGGTTGGTCGAAAGCTTAACCCAGACGTGCTGTTCTGCTTGGCAAGGGGAGGCGCTCTCCCTATGTTAGGCCCAAGTTTCCTCTCATGATGCTGTCCGTGTGCGGACGCCAACGGGACAATTGATGAATCCGAACTATCGCAACCTCGCGCTCTGGGCGATCATAGCGGTCCTGCTCATCGCGCTTTTCAATCTGTTCCAGACGCCGCAGACGCGCGGGGCTTCGAGCGATGTGCCTTATTCGCAGTTCCTGCAGGATGTCGCGGCCGGCCGGGTCAAGACGGTGACCATTGCTGGCGCCCGCATCACCGGCACCTACACCGACAATTCCACAAGCTTCCAGACCTATTCGCCCGGCGATCCCCAGCTGGTCTCGCGGCTGCAGGACAAGAACGTCACCATCAACGCGCGGCCTGAAACCGACGGTTCCAATTCGCTCTTCGGCTATCTGATCTCGTGGCTGCCGATGATCCTCATCCTCGGCGTCTGGATATTCTTCATGCGCCAGATGCAGTCCGGATCCGGGCGTGCCATGGGTTTTGGCAAGTCGAAGGCCAAGCTTCTGACGGAGGCGCATGGCCGCGTCACCTTCCAGGATGTCGCCGGCGTCGACGAGGCCAAGGAAGATTTGGAAGAGATCGTCGAGTTCCTGCGCGATCCGCAGAAGTTCCAGCGCCTCGGCGGCAAGATTCCGCGCGGCGTGCTTTTGGTCGGCCCTCCCGGCACCGGCAAGACGCTGCTGGCCCGCTCGGTTGCCGGCGAAGCCAACGTGCCGTTCTTCACCATTTCCGGTTCGGACTTCGTCGAGATGTTCGTCGGCGTCGGCGCATCCCGCGTGCGTGACATGTTCGACCAGGCCAAGAAGAACGCGCCCTGCATCATCTTCATCGACGAAATCGACGCCGTCGGCCGCCATCGCGGCGCCGGCCTCGGCGGCGGCAATGACGAGCGCGAGCAGACGCTGAATCAGCTGCTGGTCGAGATGGATGGTTTCGAATCCAACGAAAGCATCATCCTGATCGCGGCCACCAACCGCCCCGACGTGCTCGATCCCGCGCTGCTCAGGCCGGGCCGTTTCGACCGCCAGGTGGTGGTGCCGAACCCCGACATCGTCGGCCGCGAGAAGATCCTCAAGGTGCATGTGCGCAACGTGCCGCTGGCGCCCAATGTCGACCTCAAGGTCGTCGCGCGCGGCACGCCGGGCTTCTCCGGTGCCGACTTGATGAACCTGGTCAACGAATCCGCGCTGATGGCGGCGCGGCGCAACAAGCGCCTCGTCACCATGGCCGAGTTCGAGGACGCCAAGGACAAGATCATGATGGGCGCCGAGCGGCGCTCGTCGGCCATGACACAGGCCGAGAAGGAGCTGACCGCCTATCACGAGTCCGGCCACGCCATTCTGGCGCTCAACGTGCCGTCGGCCGATCCGCTGCACAAGGCCACCATCATCCCGCGTGGCCGGGCGCTCGGCATGGTCATGCAGTTGCCGGAAGGCGACCGCTATTCGATGAGCTACAAATACATGATCTCGCGCCTCGCCATCATGATGGGCGGCCGCGTGGCCGAGGAGTTCAAGTTCGGCAAGGAGAACATCACCTCGGGCGCGTCCTCCGACATCGAGCAGGCGACCAAGCTGGCGCGCGCCATGGTTACGCGCTGGGGCTTCTCCGACAAGCTCGGCCATGTCGCCTATGGCGACAACCAGGAAGAGGTGTTCCTCGGCCATTCGGTGGCGCGTACGCAGAACATTTCGGAAGAAACCGCGCAGATCATCGACGCCGAAGTGCGCCGCCTGATCGACGAGGCCTATTCGACGGCGAAGTCCATCCTGACCAAGAAGAAGAAGGAATGGATCGCGCTGGCAGAGGGGCTGCTCGAATACGAGACGCTGTCCGGCGACGAGATCAAGCAACTGATCGCCGGCGAGAAGCCCGCGCGCGACCTCGGCGACGACACGCCGCCCAGCCGTGGCTCGGCCGTTCCGAAGTCCGGCGGCCGCCGCAAGAAAGGCCCCGAGCCTGAAGGCGGCATGGAGCCACAGCCGTCGAGCTAGACCAGGGCGGTTGACCGTTTCACCGAACGCAGAAGCGCTCTTACCATTTCGTTTGACGCTATTCCCGACGGGATTCAGGCGAGGCGCTTCAAGTCTTTGTTTTTATGCATGTCGTTGTACCCAAAACTGAACCACTTTTGGGCGACATTGCCTCAGGAGACGCGCCGGACGTACGTTGGAGCGTCATCCTCGGGCTTGTCCCGAGGACCTGCCAACGCAACCGAGTTGACGGTTGCCAACTCATACCGGGGCCCAGATGTCGCCCGACAGCAGATCCTCGGGACAAGCCCGAGGATGATGGCTCAACGTCTGCAGGAAAAACGGTGAATTGTTTATCTGCTGTATTCGATTTTTATGATTCAGCTTTCAGCCGCGCATTGCACAGGCTGTAATAACCGCCGCCCTTCTGGATCCAGCGAAGGCCGTTCAACGTACCCGCCTCCTTGTTGCCGTGGTAACCCTGCAGGCAGGTCTTCATCCGCGCCTTCGCGGGCTTTTCGGTCTTGAACTCGGCGGCGAGGGTGGTCGGGAATGTCACGCCCGCCGGCGCTACAGTGGGGGCGACCGCCGCGTCGGTTTCCTTTTTCGGCTGCGACGCGGTTTTGACGGTATCCGAGCTGACACTCTCCGCAGCGGACGTCGCGCATTTCTCCTTGCGGAAAGCGGCCCAGTCCATGCCGTTCAGAGTGCCGCCTTCCTTGGCTGTCCGATAAGTCTCGCCGCATTCCTTCATCGTCAGTGCGCTTGCAGGGGCGACGCCCCACGCAACCAATGCCGTCACAGCCAATACCGCCAATTTCAAACTGGACATAAGACCCTCCTGGTTGATAACGAGTTCGATGCCTTTCTGTATACTGTTTGTTCCGTATATGTTCAATCGGAATCTTTGCGAGCTACTTGTAAAGCCTGCCGGTGGGAAGTGTGGGCGGGTTGATGATGCCGATCGCTCCCGACAGATGCAGATGCGAGCGGAACCGCAAGCGTCTTCGCGCGCAACAAACGCGCAACAAAAAGGCCCGCGCATCTCACGATGCGCGGGCCTTCTTCTTCAAATAACTAGGCGATCAGCCCTTCAGCTTGGCATTGCACAGGCTGTAGAAGCCGCCGCCTTTCTGGATCCACTTCAGGCCACCAAGCGCGTTGGCGTCCTTGAGGACATAGTACTGGTCGAGGCAGGTGTGCATACGGCCCTTTCCGGGGCTCTCGCTGGCATATTTTGGCGAGATCGCGGACGGGAAGGTGACGCCCTTGGGCGCAACCGTCGTCGGCTTTGCCGGCTCCTTGGTGTAATTTGCCTCGCTTGGAGCAGGCACGCTGTCGTCATCCGAGGCAGCGGCGCCGCATTCGGCCTTGCGGAAGTCGTTCCACTTCTGGCCCTTCAGCGTGTTGGCCGTCTTGGCAGCCTGGTACTTGGCGCTGCACTCGGCCATCGTCAGGCCCTTGCCGGCGGCGGGAGCCGCGGCAGCCTTGGTGGTTGCCGGCTTGGTGGTGTCAGCGGCGGCGGCAGATGCGCCGGCGGCGCATTCAGCCTTGCGGAAGTCGTTCCACTTCATGCCGTTCAGCGTGCCGGCGGCCTTAGCCGCCTGGTACTTGGCGCTGCATTCCTTGGCCGTCAGGCCCTTGGCCGTGCTGTCAGCCGCAGCGGCAGCTGGCTTGGTGGTCTTGGCCGGCTTGGTTTCAGCAGCCTTCTTCGTGTCGGCCGGCTTGGTGTCCGTGGTGGCGGCGGCATCGGTGCCGCACTGTGCCTTGCGGAACTGGTTCCAGGTCTGTCCGGCAAGTGTCCCCGCATCCTTGGCGGCGTTATATTTCGTGCTGCATTCGGCCATCGTCAACGCGTTGGCTGGCGCAGCCAGGAACAACGTCGCTACGGCAAGGCCGGTCAAAGTGGCAAGTCGGTGGATGAGCATAGCGTTTCTCCGTTGCAGCAGCCCATTATACGTTCCTGCGAATCAATAACGCTCAACGATCGGTTGCGCCAGATGCTAAGTGAGGTATATATCGCCGGAAGCTCGGTCCTCCCGATAAGGTGATGAAATCATTGTCCCTTACCGGGTTAAAAACAAGATTTTCCGCGTGCATCTGCGCCGAATAGCTCGCAGAACTGGTATATTGCAGTGCCACAGTGCCAGCATGTTGGGTTGCGGCCTTGTTGTGTGCAGCGCACAACAATGATTTTCTAAGGATTGGTAACATATAATCACACAATGTGATCATGGCGCATCGGCCAATTGTGGCATGAGATGCCGGCAAAAGAACCGTCAGGGACTCTAACTAGCATGGCAGGAAATTACTTCGGCACCGACGGCATTCGCGGGCGCGCCAACAAGTTTCCGATGACCGCTGAGATCGCCATGCGCGTCGGCATGGCCGCAGGCCTTTCGTTCCAGCGTGGCAGCCACCGCCATCGTGTCGTTCTCGGCAAGGACACCAGGCTTTCCGGCTACATGATCGAGAATGCGATGGTGGCCGGTCTTTGCGCCGCCGGCATGGACGTGTTCCTGCTCGGCCCGATCCCGACCCCGGCCGTTGCCATGCTGGTGCGTTCATTGCGCGCCGATATCGGCGTCATGATCTCGGCTTCGCACAACCCCTATTACGACAATGGCATCAAGCTGTTCGGGCCGGACGGCTACAAGCTTTCCGACGAGATCGAAGAGCGCATCGAGAGCATGCTCGACAAGGATATCGATCTGGCACTCGCCGATTCCGACGGGCTTGGCCGCGCCAAGCGCGTCGACGGCGTGCATGACCGCTATATCGAATTCGCCAAGCGCACCTTGCCACGCTCTATGTCGCTCTCTGGCCTCAGGATCGTCGTCGATTGCGCCAATGGAGCCGCCTACAAGGTGGCGCCCGAGGCGCTGTGGGAGCTTGGCGCCGAAGTCGTGGCCATCAATGTCGAGCCCAACGGCTTCAACATCAACAAGGAATGCGGGTCGACCCATCCGGCCGGCCTGCAGAAGAAAGTGCACGAAGTGCGCGCCGATATCGGCATTGCGCTCGATGGCGATGCCGACCGCGTCGTCATCGTCGACGAGAATGGCGCGATCGTCGATGGCGACCAGATCATGGCGTTGATCGCCGAGTCCTGGCACCAGAGCGGACGGCTTGCCGGCGGCGGCGTGGTTTCGACGGTCATGTCCAATCTCGGCCTCGAACGCTTCCTTGGCGACATGAAGCTGCAGCTGCACCGCACCAAGGTTGGCGACCGCTACGTCGTGGAGCATATGCGCGCGCATGGGCTCAATGTCGGCGGCGAGCAGTCGGGCCACATCGTGCTGTCGGATTTCTCGACCACCGGCGATGGCCTGGTGTCGGCGCTGCAGGTGCTGGCCTGCATCAAGCGCCAGGGCCGTCCGGTCAGCGAACTGTCGAAGAAGTTCGAACCGGTGCCGCAACTCCTGAAGAATGTCCGCATCGCCGGTGGCAAGCCGCTCGAGGAAGCTCCGGTCAAGGCCGCCATCGAGGATGCCCGCAACCGTCTCGGCAAGGCCGGGCGGCTGGTCATCCGTCCGTCGGGCACCGAGCCGCTGATCCGTGTCATGGCCGAGGGCGACGATCCGCAGCTGGTCGAGGCGGTCGTCAACGACATTGTCGAGGTCATTTCGGAGACCCGCAGCGCCGCCTGATCTCCAGCGCGCCCGCAGGGCGCGCCTCGCCGCTCCGGTTGCATCGAGCCCGCCCTTCCGGCGGGCTTTTTGTTGGCCGGGAGCCGCCCTCGACTTGTCGAAATCATTCCTGGATTCCTCGAATTTTAGAGATTCGTGGTTAATCGACAGGGTTAAACGCCTTTTAACTTTTCCAATTCATTATCCACGCCTGAAAGCCAATCTCATTCGGCCGCGATCGCGTTCCGAGGGTTCCTAGGGGTGACAAGCATGTTCAATACAGCAAGAAAGGCCCTGTTCGCGCTGCTGTTCGCGGGCCTGGCCTGGCCAGTGTTCGCAGCCGACCTGCCTGAGCCGCAGGTCGAAGAAGCGCCGCCGCCGGTCTATGAGCAACCGGTCGATGTCGGCGGCTGGTACATCCGTGGCGACCTCGACTACCACAAGTCGTACGTAAGCGGCATCGACTACATGACCTACACTGTCGATCCCTGTAACTGTTCGGTGACGCCCGGCGGCAAAAGCTTCGACTACGGCAAGCTCAAGGGCGGCTTCTCGCTCGGCGGCGGCGTCGGCTACAAGATCAGTGATCATCTGCGCGCTGACGTGACCGCCGACTACTGGTTCAAGTCGAACTTCAACGGCGGTACTTCGGATCTCGTTTCGACCTCGACCGAAGTGTCGAAGATGAGCGCCTTCCTGCTGCTCGCCAACGCCTATGTCGACATCGGCACCTGGCACGGCATCACGCCCTATGTCGGCGCCGGTATCGGTGGCGCGCACGTCAAGTGGGATACCGTCAGTGACCCGAACACCACCGAGACCAACCCCGGAGCATCCAACTGGCGCTTCGCCTATGCTCTGATGGCCGGTGCCTCCTACTGCCTGACCGATAAGATCATCCTCGACGCTGGCTACCGCTTCTCCCATATCCAGGGCGGCCGCATGTTCGAATGGGATGTGAGCAGCTCCGGCCCGGGCTTCGACCGTGGCATCAACACCCACGAGGTACGCGGTGGCCTGCGCTATCAGTTCGGTGGCAACAATGGGTGCGCGGCACCGGTGGTGGCCTACCAGCCCGAACCTGAGCCGATCTACACCAAGTAAGAACTTTGCAGCCGCAAATGTAAGCGAACCGCCCGGCTTGACCGGGCGGTTTTCGTTTGTGCTGTCGCCAATGAAGTGCCTGGAAACGAAGGCCAATCTCCGGCGCCGTGCATTAGCTGAAATGAATTCGCTAACGCTCTGTTAGCCTTAACTGCGACTTAACCACTATGGTTAACAATGCTCTCTGAAACGACGGCTGCTGCGTTGATTGTGTTGATTGCAGATGTCGCCAAATCCGGGAGTCGGGGACCATGACACTCACATCGCGTATTGTGCTGGCGCTTGCCGGACTCGGCCTCTTGCCGCTGACACCGGCATTCGCCGCCGACTACGATCCGCCGATCTACGCCGATCAGGCGCCCGACTATGTGCCGGTCGAGGTCGGCTCGGGCTGGTATCTGCGCGGCGACGTCTCCTATCTGGTGCAGAAGAGCTTCAAAAATGGGGATTTCACTTTCCCGTCGGCGATCAACAACGAAAGCTTTAGCGAGAGCGACAACGCGGCCTTCGCGAGCATCGGCTTCGGATATCATTTCAACGATTACCTCCGCGCCGATCTCAACTTCGGCTATTTGCCGGGTAACAAGGCCAGCTTCAGCTATGACGATTCAGCCGTCGTTACACTGCCGACATTGCCGACCCAGGGATCGGGATCGCTGAAGAACTATGCCTTCTCGGGGATACTCAATGGCTATGTCGATCTCGGCACATATGTCGGAATCACGCCTTACCTCGGCGCCGGCATCGGTGTCGTCCGCAGCACGCACAAGCTTTCGGCGAGTTACACGGACAACAATGTCCCCGCCAACAGTTTCGAGCTGCAGGACAATAAGACGCAATACTCCTTGGCCTATACGCTGAATGCGGGCCTTGCGTATCAGGTGACGAAGAACGTTTCCGTCGATCTCGGCTATCAGTATTTCTCCGCCCCGGATGCCGAATATGTGACGGCTGAAAGCCTGACCTCCTTTCCGGTCAAGAAGGGAATCAGCAATCACCAGGTCAAGCTCGGGCTGCGCTACGATCTCTGGTAGGCCTGAGGCAAATCGGGACCTTAGCGGCGGATCCCTGCGGTCCGCCGTTTGCGTTTGAAATCACGCGATCCTGATCGCGGACCGCCGGTATCCCGGCAGCGACAGAAACTTTCCTCTTGACGCCCGAGGTTTGAACGCATATCGCCGTCCGTGGGCCACCCCTCCCCAACGAGGGGCCACTATCTGGAAGGATAGACCACGATGACGACGCATACGAAGCCCGGACTCCGTCCGGCAAACCCCAATTTCTCTTCAGGTCCCTGCGCAAAGCGTCCCGGCTGGTCGGTCGAGGCGCTCAAAAATGCTGCGCTCGGCCGTTCCCATCGCGCCAAGATCGGCAAGACCAAGCTCGAACAGGCGATCGAGCTGACGCGCGAAATCCTCCAGGTTCCGGCGGACTACCGCATCGGCATCGTGCCGGCGTCGGACACCGGTGCTGTCGAGATGGCGCTGTGGTCGCTGCTCGGCGAGCGCGGCGTCGACATGGTCGCCTGGGAAAGCTTCGGCTCCGGCTGGGTCACCGACGTGGTCAAGCAGTTGAAGCTGCCCGACGTGCGCAAGCTCGAGGCCGGCTATGGCGACCTGCCGGATCTGGCCAAGATCGACTTCGACCGCGACGTGGTCTTCACCTGGAACGGTACCACGTCGGGCGTGCGCGTGCCGAACGGCGATTTCATTCCTGCCGACCGCAAGGGCCTGACCATCTGCGACGCCACGTCGGCGGCGTTTGCGCAAAGTCTCGATTTCGAAAAGCTCGATGTCGTCACCTTCTCCTGGCAGAAGGTTCTGGGCGGCGAGGGCGCGCATGGGATGCTGATCCTGTCGCCCCGCGCTGTCGCGCGGCTGGAGAGCTACAAACCGGCCTGGCCGCTGCCGAAAATCTTCCGCCTGACCTCGGGTGGCAAGCTGATCGAGGGCATCTTCAAGGGCGAGACCATCAACACGCCGTCGATGCTGTGCGTCGAGGACTATCTCGACGCGCTCCATTGGGCGAAGTCGATCGGCGGCCTCGATGCGTTGATTGCCAGAGCAGATGCCAATGCCGCCGTGCTCGACGGTTTTGTCGACAGATCGTCATGGCTCGGCCACCTCGCCGTCGATCCGGCGACGCGGTCGAACACGTCCGTCTGCCTGTCCTTCACCGATCCCGATGTGGCGGCGCTCGACGCCGACGGGCAGGCGGCTTTCGCCAAGGGGCTGGTCTCGGCACTCGACAAGGAAGGCGTCGCCTATGACATCGGCTCCTACCGCGACGCGCCTCCCGGCCTGCGCATCTGGTGCGGCGCGACGGTCGAAAGGTCAGATCTCGAAGCGCTGCTGCCCTGGCTCGACTGGGCCTTCGCCGCGCAGAAGGCGTCGCTGAAAGCGGCGGCCTGAGACTCTCCGTGGCGGCCTGCGGGCCGCCCATTCCCGGATCAATCCCCTTTTCAAGGAGGCCGCCATGGCGCCCCGCGTTCTCGTCTCTGATAAACTTTCTCCACCGCCGTGCAGATCTTCAAGGATCGCGGCGTCGAGGTCGACTATCTGCCCGACCTCGGCAAGGACAAGGAAAAACTGCTCGAAGTGATCGGTCAGTATGACGGCCTCGCCATCCGCTCGGCGACCAAGGTCACCGAGAAGCTGATTAACGCCGCCCCGAACCTCAAGGTCATCGGCCGCGCCGGCATCGGCGTCGACAATGTCGATATACCGGCGGCGAGCCGCAAGGGCATCATCGTGATGAACACGCCCTTCGGCAATTCGATCACCACGGCCGAACATGCGGTCGCGATGATCTTCGCGCTGGCGAGACAGATCCCGGAGGCCAACGCCTCGACCCATGCCGGCAAGTGGGAGAAGAACCGCTTCATGGGGGTCGAGATCACCGGCAAGACGCTGGGCGTCGTCGGCTGCGGCAATATCGGTTCGATCGTGGCGACGCGCGGCGTCGGCCTGAAGATGCATGTCGTCGCCTTCGACCCGTTCCTGTCGGACAAGCGCGCCGAGGAGCTCGGCGTCGAAAAGGTCGAGCTCGACGAGCTGTTCGCGCGCGCGGATTTCATCACGCTGCACACGCCGCTGACCGACAAGACGCGCAACATCATCGATGCCGCGGCAATCGCCAAGATGAAGAACGGCGTGCGCATCATCAATTGCGCGCGCGGCGGGCTGGTCGTCGAGGCCGATCTGATCGCGGCGCTGAAGAGCGGCAAGGTGGCCGGCGCCGGCATCGACGTGTTCGAGGTCGAACCGGCCGAACAGAACGCGCTGTTCGGCATGGAAAACGTGGTAGCGACGCCGCATCTCGGCGCCTCGACGGCGGAGGCGCAGGAGAATGTGGCGCTGCAGGTCGCCGAGCAGATGGCCGACTATCTGATCAAGGGTGCGGTCTCCAACGCCATCAACATGCCGTCGATCACGGCGGAAGAAGCGCCGCGGCTGAAGCCCTTCGTCAAGCTCGCCGAAGTGCTCGGCGCCTTTGTCGGCCAGGTCACCGAGGATCCGATCAAGGAGGTCGAAATCCTGTTCGACGGTTCGACCGCGACGATGAACACGCGCGCGCTGATCAGTGCCACCCTTGCCGGATTGATCAGGCCGCAGGTCGCCGACGTCAACATGGTGTCGGCGCCGATCATGGTGAAAGAGCGCGGCATCATCGTCGCCGAGGTCAAGCGCGACAAGTCGGGCGTCTTCGACGGCTACATCAAGCTCACCGTCAAGACCGAGCACATGACGCGGTCGATCGCCGGCACCTGCTTCTCGGACGGCAAGCCGCGCTTCATCCAGATCAAGGGCATCAACCTCGACGCCGAGGTCGGCCAGCACATGCTCTACACCACCAATGCCGACGCGCCCGGTATCATCGGTCTGCTCGGCACGGTGTGCGGCGAGAACGGCGTCAACATCGCCAACTTCCAGCTTGGCCGCAATCGGCCGGGCGGCGACGCCATCGCGCTGCTCTATCTCGATGCGCCGTTCCCGGAAAAGGTGCTGGAGCAGGTGCGGGCGCACAAGTCGATCGACTCGGCCAAGCGGCTGCAGTTCGACGTCGGCGGGATCTGATCCCGGCCGTTTGTGAAGATCAGAAGGCGCGGCCTATGTCGCGCCTTTTGCTGCTCAGCGCGCCCTGGCCGGCGGGGTCATCGCCATCTTGCGCCCGCTGTATTCGGCAAGACCGATGCCGCCCAGCACGAGCACAAGCGCCAGTGCCTGATAGAGCTGGAACGTCTCGCCGACGATCAGCACCGAAAGCAGTGTGCCGAAGATCGGCACCAGATTGATGAACAGGCCGGCGCGGTTGGCGCCGATCAGTTCGTTGCCCCTGATGTACGTTATCTGCGAGATGACCGAGGCGCCGATCGCGGTGTAGACGATGACCGTCCAGCCGCGCGCGTCTGGCACGATGACCTTGCCGGCAGCGACCTCCCACATCAAGAAGGGCAGCGAGGTGATGAGCGCTGCGATCGACATGGCCAGCATCAGGCTCTGCCAGCGCATCGCCGGCTTCAGCCGCAAGCCGACCGAATAGCCGCTGTAAAGGATGACCGCCACCAGCATGATGGCGTCGCCGAAATTGAGCCCGAGTGTCAGCAGCCGGCTCGGATCGCCGTGGCAAGCGGTCAGGATGACGCCGGCAATGGTCAGCACGACGCCTGCGATCTGCGCCCAGTTCACGCGCAGCCGGAAGAAGATGAAATTGGCAACGATGATCAGGATCGGCATCGCCGCCTGTTCGATCGAGACGTTGATCGCGGTCGTGTAGTTGAGCGCCGTGTAGAAGATCACGTTGAACAGCGTGAAGCCACTGGCGCCGAGTGCCGCCAGGATGAGCCAGTGCCTGCGCACCACCGGCCAGTCCTCCTGGATCGTGCGCCAGCCGATCGGCAGCAGGATCGCCACCGCCAGCACCCAGCGCAGGAAGACCAGCATCATCGGCGAGACATGATCGACCGCGAGCTTGCCGGCCACCGAATTGCCGCCCCACAGCAAGGTGGTGAGCAGCAGGAATAAGTAGGCGTGTCGATGCATCGCGCGATTCCGGCCGCGGCGGATGCGCTGCGGTGTTTGCCGGCCTATTGCCCCCGTCAGTCCAAGTAAATGATGTCAAAGCCGAAAATTGTTGTGCCTCAGGGCATTTTCGGCGGCAAAGAAAGGTCGCACTCGCGAGGTCTTGACGCTATAGAGGCCTGTCGTTTCGAACCATATCCAAGCCGCTCGGCGGCGTCTCAAGGGAAAAGAAACATGGCCAATGTGGTGGTCGTCGGCTCGCAATGGGGCGACGAAGGCAAGGGCAAGATCGTCGACTGGCTGTCGGAGCGCGCCGATGTCGTGGTGCGTTTCCAGGGCGGCCACAATGCCGGCCACACGCTGGTCGTCGACGGCAAGGTCTACAAGCTGTCGCTGTTGCCGTCCGGCGTCGTGCGGCAGGGCAAGCTGTCCATCATCGGCAATGGCGTGGTCTTTGACCCGCATGCTTTCGTGGCGGAAGTGGCGAAGCTCAAAGCGCAGGGCGTCGAGGTGACGCCGGATCGCCTGAAAATAGCCGAAAACACAGCGCTTATCCTGTCGCTGCACCGGGAGTTGGACGGATTCCGCGAGGACGCCGCCTCAAATTCCGGGACAAAGATTGGCACGACCCGCCGGGGCATCGGTCCGGCCTATGAGGACAAGGTGGGGCGGCGTGCGGTGCGGGTGATGGATCTGGCGGATTTGGAAACGCTGCCCCTGAAGGTCGACAGGCTGCTGACGCATCACAATGCGCTGCGCCGCGGGCTTGGCCATGCCGAAGTCACGCATGACGCGATCATGGCGGAATTGACCTCGGTCGCGGACGAGATCTTGCCCTATATGGACCGGGTCTGGAAAATCCTCGACGACAAGCGCCGTGCCGGCGAGCGCATCCTGTTCGAGGGCGCGCAAGGCACGCTGCTCGATATCGATCACGGCACGTATCCGTTCGTCACCTCGTCCAACACGGTGGCCGGCCAGGCCGCCGCGGGCTCGGGCGTCGGTCCAGGCGCCATTGGTTATGTCCTGGGGATCACCAAGGCCTACACGACGCGCGTCGGCGAAGGTCCGTTCCCGACCGAACAGAAGAACGAGATCGGCGAGTTCCTCGGTACGCGCGGCCATGAATTCGGCGTCGTCACCGGGCGCAAGCGCCGCTGCGGCTGGTTCGACGCGGTGCTTGTGCGCCAGGCCGTCGCCGTCAACGGCATCAAGGGCATCGCGCTGACCAAGCTCGACGTGCTCGACGGGCTGGACGAGATCAAGGTCTGCACCGGCTATCGCCTCGACGGCGAGATGATCGATTATTTGCCGGCAAGCCAGGGTGCGCAGGCCCGTGTCGAACCGGTCTACGAGACGCTGGAGGGGTGGAAAGGCACCACTGCCGGTGCGCGCAGCTGGAACGATCTTCCGGCCCAGGCCGTCAAATATGTCCGGTACATAGAGGAGTTGATCGGCGCGCCGGTAGCCCTCCTCTCCACCAGCCCGGAACGGGACGACACGATACTTGTGACCGATCCGTTTCAAGACTAGTTTCTGAAGCCCTTCCGGGCATCGCGGCTGATTTGCGGGGGCCGGCGCGGAAGCAAAATACAGGTCGACTGAAGCATGGCAGATTTCGTTGCTGTTCTGAAAAAGGCGCTCGACAAATACGGCGAGCCGACGCCCGAAACGCGCACGCGGACCTACGATGGCGCCCGTTCCGCGCTGGCAAAGAAGCTCGCGGAATATTCGCCGCCGCTGGCCGCCGAGGTCATAGCCAAGCAGAAGCGCTCGCTGGAAGACGCCATTGCCAGCGTCGAGCGCGACTATGCCAAGAGCGTGCCGGAAACGGACCCGCTCGCCGAGCTGGAACACATCTTTTCCTCGATCGACCGCAACAAGAACCAGCCGAGCCACACGCGCCAGCCGGTGAAGGCAGAGCCCGCGTGGCCGGCGCCGCCGGCCGCGAAGCCCGAGCCCTATCGGCCCGCGCCGCCGCCCGTCGCCAAGGCCGAGCCAAGCTGGCAAAAGCCTGTACCGGTGCAGCCGGCGGCCCCCGACCTTGCCGATCATGCCTTGCCGGGCATGGATGCAGACCAGGACGATGACCGCGCCGATGTTTTCCCGAACGATGACGAGCCGGTCGCGGAGGCTGACGCTTTCCCGCGCCTGCGTCCGGCCGAGCGCAAGCGCAGTTATGGCGGGCTGATTGCCGCCGTCGTCGCTCTGCTGATCGTTGCCGGTGGCGGCTATGGCATCTGGCTGAACAAGGATGCCTTCGGCAAGATGCTGGGCCTGGGCGGCAGCAAGGTTGTCGCCAAGACCGAGCCGGTGAAACCGGCGCCGGCCAAGCCCGCGACCGACGCCGCGTCGACGCCACCGGCACCTGCGGCAGGCGCCGAAGCGACGAAATTCACGCAACGGTTGACGCCTGAAGGCGGCGAAACCGACCCCGGTCCGGCGGGTGGACAAACCGGCATAGGCGAGGGTGAATCCGTCGCCGCGCTGACGACGCCGCCATCGGCGACGAATGCGCCGGCCGCGCAGCCACCGGCTGCAGCCACGCCCGCCGCGGCGGCACCAGCCGCGGCCACACCTGCCGCGGCCGCACCCGCGGCAGGCACCGCGCCCGCCGCAACTCCGCCTGCCAACGGAACCGCGCCGGCGGCGCCGGCCGATGCTGCTGCCACGCCGCCACCCGCACCGGCAGGCGCTACGCCACCCGCACCGGCAGGCGCTACGCCCGCAGCACCGGCGGCCGCCGCTCCAGCGACGGCAACCTCGGTGCCGGTCGGCCAGAAGGCGATCTTCTATGAGGAGCGCACCAGCACCGCGCAGGGGTCGGCCGAGCCCGGCAGCATCGTCTGGTCGCTGGTGCAGGAATCGCCCGGCGGTGACCTGCCGCCCGAGCCGGCGATCCGCGCCGAGGCAACCATTCCCGGCAAGGACATCCAGTTGCGCATGACCATCCGCCGCAACACCGACCAGACACTGCCGGCCAGCCACATCATCGAGATGATCTTCCTGACGCCTGACGGTTTTGAGGGCGGCGGTGTCGACAACATATTGCGCGTCGCCATGAAGAGCTCGGAACAGGATGCCGGCAGCCCGCTGATCGGTATTCCGGCCAAAATCGCCGACGGCTTCTTCCTCGTCGCGCTCAACGACACCAAGGCCGACGAGGACGCCAACATGACCCTATTGCGCGGCCAGGACTGGATCGACGTTCCGGTCGTCTACAAGACCGGCCGGCGGGCGCTGCTGACCATGGAAAAGGGCATTCCCGGCGAGAAGGTGTTCGACGAGGCGATCAAGGCCTGGCAGGCGAAGACGGCGGGCTGATAGGACACGCCGTAGAGGCTGCCTTCGCTCAGAAGCCCTGAAACAGCATGTCGAGCGCGGCGACGATGTCGTCGTGGTGCTTCGAAAGGTTCAGCCGACTTTCGCCCAGTTCACTCACTGGGACGGTGGCAATCAGGTGCGTGGCCATGACCAGCTTCCGGCCGTTGATCTCGAAAATCGGATGAAGCTTTCGCATCGGTGGCGGCACTGCTGCGACCGGAAGAAGCGGAACGATCACCCGTGTCTTGAAATTGTCGAGCAGGTCGGATTGAACGTCGAGCAGATAATTGCCTTCGATGCGACTGGCGAAGACGTCGTAGCGCGCCATCAGAACTGCCGATATTCTTCCAGCGGAATACCGTTCTTTTCGACATAGTCGTTCCACGCATCCATCGTGGCCCGGTTCTCAAGCTTCCACAGCCGCGTTTTTTCAGCCGCCACGGCTTCCGCGATGCCAGCTTCCGCGGCGCGTGAGACATTCACGTCTAGCCCCTTGGCTTCCCTCATGAGGTTGGAATCGATCGACAGATTGGCTGGCTGACGGATCGCATTCAAGGCAATCTTACGCATAATAGCCTCCGGAACATGCGCATAATGTATGCGCACTCTCGTACGGAAGCAATAATCGAGCGAGAATACGGGTGATGCGCCCGACCCTCCGCTATGGCTCCGGACGTTCGTCGTTTTCAATCGACAAATCGTTGTCGATTGATTGGCCTTACGGCCGAGCGCTCCTCACCCCTCCATCTCTTCCCGCAGCATCTCCAGTTCCAGCCACTCTTCCTCGAGCGCGGCCAGCGTCGCGCGCTCCTTGTCGAGGGCGGCGATGGTCTTCTGGAACGAGGCCGGATCGCGCTCGTAATAGGCCGGGTCGGCGATGTTGTTCTCCAGCCGCGAGATCGACGCGGTCACCGCCTCGATCTTCTTCGGCAAGGATTCCAAAGCGAATTTCTGCTTGAACGACAGTTTTTTCGCGGGGCCTTTGGGGGCTGCCGGTTCGCTCTTGGCCAAGGCCGGCGTATCGCCGGCTTCGGCCTTGGCGCGAGCCTTGCGGTCATCAAGCCTGGTGCCGCCGCGCTGCGCCAGCATGTCGGAATAGCCGCCGGCATATTCGATCCAGCGCCCGTCGCCATCCGGCGCGATCAGGCTGGTGACGGTGCGGTCGAGGAAATCGCGGTCGTGGCTGACCAGGATGACGGTGCCGGCGAAACCGGCAACCAGTTCCTGCAGCAGTTCCAGCGTCTCCATGTCGAGATCGTTGGTCGGCTCGTCGAGCACCAGAAGGTTCGCCGGCCGGGCCAGCACGCGCGCCAGGATCAGCCGCGCCCGCTCGCCGCCGGACAGTTCGCGCACCGGCGTGCGCGCCTGCTCCGGCTTGAACAGGAAATCCTTCATGTAGGAGACGACATGGCGCTGCTCGCCATTGATGACGAGGTTCTCGCCGCGTCCGTCGGTGAGGTATTGCGCCAGCGTCTCCTGCGGATCGACCGCCTCGCGCTTCTGGTCGAGCGTGGCGATTTCCAGATTGGTGCCAAGCCTGATCGAACCGGCGTCCGGTGCCAATTCGCCGGTCAGCATCTTCAAAAGCGTGGTCTTGCCGGCGCCGTTTGGGCCAACGAGACCGACGCGGTCGCCGCGCTGGATGCGGGTCGAGAAGCCTTTGACCACGGTGAGGTCGCCAAAGCTCTTCTCGATGCTCTTCGCTTCGATCACCAGCTTGCCGGATTCGGCGGCGTCGCTCGCCACCATGGTCGCGTTGCCTTCGGCGCCGCGATGACCGCCGGAAGCGCTGGCGCATGGTCTGTAACTCGCCAAGGCGGCGCATGTTGCGTTTGCGCCGTGCCGTGACGCCGTAGCGCAGCCAATGTTCCTCGCGCACGATCTGGCGGCCGAGCTTGTGCTGCTCGCGCTCTTCCTCTTCCAGAACCAGGTCGCGCCATTCCTCGAAATGGCCGAAACCCTTGTCCAGCCTGCGGGTCTGGCCACGGTCGAGCCAGACGGTGGCGCGCGACACGCGTTCGAGGAAGCGGCGGTCGTGCGAGATGACGACGAGCGCCGAAGAGGTGCGCACGAGTTCCTCTTCGAGCCATTCGATGACCGACAGGTCAAGATGGTTAGTCGGCTCATCAAGCAGCAGAATGTCGGGCTCCGGCGCCATGACGCGCGCCAGTGCGGCACGCCTGGCCTCGCCGCCGGAGAGATCGCCCGGCCGCTCCTCGCCGGTGAGGCCGAGATGCTCCATCAGATAGCTGGCACGGTAGGGATCATCGGCGGGGCCAAGCCCCGCCTCGACATAGGCGCGCACGGTGGCAAAACCTTCCATGTCGGGCATTTGCGGCAGATAGCGGACCGTCGCCGAAGGCTGGCTGAACACCTCGCCGTCCTGCGGCTCGATCAGGCCAGCGGCGATCTTGAGCAGCGTCGACTTGCCGGATCCGTTGCGGCCGACCAGGGCGATCTTGTCGCCGGCCGAAGCCGTCAAGGCGGCGCCGTCGAGCAGCGGGGTGCCGCCGAAGGTCAGTTTTATCCCGTCGAGATTGAGAAGGGGCGGGGCCATGTCAGCTTTCGGGCAAGGGATAGGGATGAGCGAGCAGCAGCGCGCGGCCGTGGCCGAGGGCGATTTCGAGGCTGCCCCCGGTCTTGTCGAACTTGACCTCGTTGGAGATGGTCAGGGACGAGCCGAAAGCCACCTCGACCTGGCTCAGCGGCCATTTCGCGCCGGTGACGGTCAGGCCGGCAAGTTCGGAAAAGCCGAGGATCGAAAACAGGGTGCCGTCGGCATAATCGAAGCCGGCCGTTCCCAACAGCAGAGGGATACCTTCCTGGGCGCCGCTGGTCAGCAGGACGTCCGTTCCGGCCTCGGCCAGGCGCAGGGCGAGCGCCAGATGCAGGAAAGCGTGGTCGGCGCGCTTGCCGCCGAACGCGCCTGCCAGCACAAGGCGGGTCGCGCCGCGCTCGAGGGCTGCGGCGATCGCCAGTTCACCGTCGGTCTTGTCCTTCTCCGCCGGGAAGGTCTGGCGGGGCACGGCAGCGAGGTCGTCAGGCAGATTGGCCGGCACCGAATCGAAATCGCCCACCCACAGTTCGGGCACAAGGCCGAGCAGCCGGGCATGGCCGATGCCGGCATCCGCGGCGATGACGCGCGAGCCCTCGACCTGGCGGTCGAGCCGGGGCGTGCGGATGAGATCGCCGCCAAGCAGGATGGTGAATGTGCTCATATCTGGTGGCCTGTACCAGCCCGGCAGCGGAAACGGAAGGCCGGCAAACTGCCACTTGCGCGGTTCCTCGGCCGGGCCTATGTGTCGAAACGCTCTAACGGGGTGCCGGACGCGATCTTCGCGGACCGGCTGAGAGGCAATCTCGCCAACCCGCTGAACCTGATCCGGTTTGTACCGGCGGAGGGATTAGACGTTTCGGACAGTCCGACGCCTCAATTCCTTTCAATTCGAACGAAGGAGGCGCCGATGCGCACGCTTTTATACGCTCTTGTCTCAGCCACGGTTGTGGCGCTGTCCGGGCCGGCCTTGGCCAAGGACAAGCTCACCGTCTACACTTATGAGAGCTTCACCGCCGACTGGGGTCCAGGCCCGGTGGTGAAGAAGGAATTCGAGGCCGAATGCGGCTGCGATGTCGAGTTCGTCTCGGTCGCCGACGGTGTCGCCCTGCTCAACCGCGTCAAGCTCGAAGGGGCATCGACCAAGGCCGATATCGTGCTCGGCCTCGACACCAATCTCACCGCCGATGCCAAGGCTAGCGGGTTGTTTGCCCGCATGGCGCGGTCTCCGATATCAACGTGCCGGGCGGCTGGACGGACGATACGTTTGTGCCCTTCGACTACGGCTATTTCGCTGTTGTCTATGACACGCAGAAGCTGAAGACGCCGCCCAAGAGCCTGAAGGAGCTGGTCGAAGGCAGTGCCGACGACAAGATCGTCATCCAGGATCCGCGCACCTCGACGCCGGGCCTCGGCCTGCTGTTGTGGGTGAAGTCGGTCTATGGCGACAAGGCGCCGGAGGCCTGGGCCAAGCTCAAGACAAAGGTGCTGACCGTGACGCCGGGCTGGAGCGAGGCCTATGGTCTGTTCACCAAGGGCGAGGCGCCGATGGTGTTGTCCTACACGACCTCGCCGGCCTACCACATGGTCGCCGAGAATACCGAGCGCTATCAGGCGGCTTCGTTCGAAGAAGGTGAATATCTGCAGATCGAGGTCGCCGGCATCACCACGACCGGCGCCAAGAACCCGCTGGCGGCAAAATTCATCGCCTTCATGACCGGACCGAAATTCCAGGACGCCATCCCCGAGACCAACTGGATGTTCCCGGCAGGAAAGACCGACAAGCCGCTCAACCCGGCCTTCGACAAACTGGTCAAGCCGACCAAGACCTTGCTGTTCAGCCCCGAAGAGGTTGCCGCCAACCGCAAGGCCTGGGTGGATGAATGGCTGGCGGTGATGAGCAAATGAGCGCGCTTCTCACCCTCCCCCTTGTGGGGAGGGTCGATCCGCGAAGCGGAGCGGGGTGGGGGCTGCGACGCTGAGCACGGCCTCACCCCCACCCCGGCTCGCGGACACCGCTTCGCGGCATCCGCGTTCCGACCCTCCCCACAAGGGGGAGGGTGGAAGGCGCGCGTCCGACCCCCGCATCAGCGCCGGCATCATCGCGCTCGCCGCGATCACACTGCTGATCGGCGGCGCGTTTGCCGGGTTGCTTGTCGAAGGCGCTTATGACCTTTCGGGCGCCTGGGCAGCTTTCGATCCCTATCTCCTACGTGTCGTGCGCTTCACGCTCTGGCAGGCCGCCCTCTCGACCCTGCTTTCTGCCGGCCCGGCGCTGTTCGTGGCGCGTGCTTTGTCGCGGCATCCGCGCTTTTTCGGCCGCGCCTTCATCCTGCAGCTCTTCGCCGTGCCGCTGGCGCTGCCGGCGATCGTCGCGGCGCTTGGCATCCTCGCGCTTTACGGCCGCGCCGGCTATTTCGCCGGCCTGTTCAGCGCCGTCGGCGGCCAGGGCTGGCCAGGTATCTATGGCCTGTCCGGCATTCTCGTCGCCCACGTCTTCTTCAACCTGCCGTTGGCAACGCGGCTGTTCCTCGAGGCGCTGCAGACCATCCCTGCCGACCAGTGGCGGCTGGCGAGCCAGCTCGGCATGGGGGCGCGGCCGGCGTTCCGGCTGATCGAATGGCCGACGCTGCGCGCCGCTCTGCCCGGCGTCGCCGGGCTGGTCTTCATGCTCTGCATCACCTCCTTCACCATCGTTTTGACGCTTGGCGGCGGGCCGGCCGCGACGACGCTGGAGGTCGGCATCTATCAGGCGCTGCGCTTCGATTTCGATCCCGCGCGGGCGGTGACACTGACATTGCTGCAGATCGCCTTGACCTTCATCGTGGTGCTGGCGCTGACGCGGCTTGGCGTCAATGTCGTTGGCGACACCAATCTGCCGGTGGCGCAGCGCCGCTATCTCTCGGTCAACAGGACCGAAGCGTCGCTGAACGCCGCGCTCATCGTGCTGGCGCTGCTGTTCGTTGTCGGGCCGATGGCGGCCACGGTGATCGCCGGTTTAGGGGCCGATCTCGGCCGGCTCGCCGGCGAGGCGGCCGTGCGGCAGGCAACGCTGACCAGTGCGATGCTGGCCTTCCTGTCGGCGCTGCTTTCGGTGATGCTGTCCCTGGCCCTGACCATGGCACGCCGGGCGCTGGCGCTGAACCGCCGCGCCGGTCCAAAAACACTGCTCGAACATACCACCGACACCGGCGCCAGCTTTGTCTTGGTCGTGCCGCCCATCGTCATCGGCGCCGGCTGGTTCCTCCTGCTGCGCCATGCCGGCGACGTCTTTGCCATTGCGCCGGTCATGGTCGTCACGGTCAACGCGGTGATGGCGATGCCCTTTGCACTGCGTGCCGTCCGCCCCGCCTATGATGCGGCGAGCGAGCGTCACGAACGGCTCTGCGCACAGCTTGGCATTTCCGGCTGGGCCAGGTTGCGTCTGGTCGACTGGCCGTCATTGCGGCGTCCGCTCGCCACCGCTTTTGCTTTCGCCATGGCGCTGTCGCTCGGCGATCTCGGTGTCATCGCGCTGTTCGGCAGTGATTCCGTGCAGACCTTGCCCTACCTTCTCCTGGCGCGCATGGGCAGCTACCGCACAGAGGACGCCGCTGGACTGGCGCTGTTGCTTGGCCTGGTCTGCCTCGCTTTGGTGCTGGCTGCGGATTGGCTGGGAAGGGAAAAGGTCCGCAATGTCTGACGGGGCGGTGGACAGGAAGGGCGTTCCGGTACGGCTGGACAAGGTCTCGTTCAGCTATGGCGAGGCGCCGATCGCCTTCGATGTCGCGTTCGCCGCGGCGGAAATCACCGCCATTATGGGGCCGAGCGGCTCGGGAAAGTCGACGCTGCTCAACCTCGTCGCCGGCTTCGAGACGCCGCAGTCCGGCCGCGTGCTGATCGGCGGGACGGATGTCGCCGCCGTGCCACCGGCCGCACGGCCGGTGTCGATGGTGTTCCAGGAAAACAATCTTTTTGCCCATCTTTCCGTCGAGCAGAATGTCGGGCTCGGCCGCTCGCCATCGCTACGGCTGACCGAGGCCGATCAGGCCGCCATCGCCGAGGCGTTGGAACGCACGGGCCTTGGCGGCAAGGAAAAACGCTTGCCGCGCGAACTTTCCGGCGGCGAACGGCAGCGTGTTGCCTTGGCGCGCGTGCTGGTGCGCGATCGCCCGGTGCTTCTGCTCGACGAACCTTTTGCTTCGCTGGGGCCGGCCTTGCGCGACGACATGCTCGATCTGGTTGCCGGCTTGCATGCCGAACGTGGCATGACAGTGCTGTTCGTCACGCATCAGCCTCAGGATGCCCACCGAATCGGCCAGAATGTGGTGTTTCTGGACAATGGCACAGTCGCCGCCGTCGGCAGCGCGGACGATTTCTTTGCCGGGGCTGGTCCGGAGGCGTTCCGGCGCTATGTCGGTGAAAGTGCCGGGAATGCGGTATCACGAGATATTGCCCGGAAGCCGACATAATTTACGGTCAAACCGGCCTCAGGCGATGGGGCGCTTGCTTGCCATGGCAGACGTAGTGTGGCTAGGTCGGCCCTACTGGTCGGCACAAGCCGTGATTTGCCTACAGCATCCGCCGCACGCCCCGAGGGACGCGCGACGGATGCTGTAGAAGTTTGTTTTTAGCGCATGACGGGTTCCGAGGATCGCCCCCGATTTTCGTGGTCATGCGCCGGGACCTGAAAGGAAGCCGTTCTGGCGATCGGCGTCGACAAGCTACGAATGAATCCGCTGGCGCGCTTTCTGGCGCTGGCCGGCTTTGCCGTGGCCTTGGCAAGCTGCCAGATGTTCACGCCTCCGGAAGTCCAGGAGTCCGGCTTCCAGCCGTCCGACAGGCCGATCACGGTCGACAATGTCGGCGCAAACAACAAGCTCGCGGAACTCGCCAAGGCGCAGCATCCGCGCATCCTGGCCACCTACGGCGGTGAGTATTCCGATCCCAAGCTCGAGCGAATGGTTGCCAAGGTGGTCGGCAATCTGACCGTGGTGTCGGCGAACCCGACCCAGACCTATCGCATCACCATCCTGAATTCGCCCAACGTCAACGCCTTCGCGCTGCCGGGCGGCTATCTCTACATCACGCGCGGCCTTTTGGCGCTCGCCAACGATTCGTCCGAACTCGCCGCCGTCATCGCGCATGAGATGGGCCACGTCACCGCCAATCACGGCCTGCAGCGTCAGCAGCTGGAGGCCGAGGAAGGTCTGGCGACCAAGGTGGTCTCGGATGTGCTTGGCGACAGCCCGACCGCCAAGGCGGCGCTCATCCGCGGCAAGCTTCGACTGGCGCAGTTCTCGCGTAACCAGGAACTGGAGGCCGACGCCATCGGCATCAAGTCGATCGGCGAAGCCGGCTACGATCCCTATGCCGCCGGCCGCTTCCTGCAGTCGATGTCGGCCTATACCGATTTCCGTTCGATCAGCGGCGCCACCGATGCCAGCCTCGACTTCCTGGCCACCCACCCCAACACGCCGCAGCGCATCGACCTGGCGCAGCGCCATGCCCGCCAGTTCGGCGCGCCCGGCGTCGGCACGCGCGACCGCGATTCCTTCCTCGCCGGCATAGACGGCCTGCTCTATGGGGACACGCCGGAAGAAGGCTATGTGCGCGGCGAGACCTTCCTGCATCCAGGCCTCGGCGTGTCGTTCACGGTGCCGGACGGTTTCATCATCGACAATTCGGCGGCGGCGGTGACAGCGACCGGGCCGGGGGACATAGCGATCCGTTTCGACGGTGTTTCGATCGACAAGAACCGCGCCCTGACCGACTACATCAGAAGCGGCTGGGTGGCCGGTCTCGACGACAGCACCGTCAAGCAGGAAACCATCAACGGCAATGAGGCCGCGACCGCGCATGCCAGCGCGGAAGGCTGGCAGTTCGACATCGCGGTGATCCGCGCCGGCGGCCAGGTCTACCGGCTGCTCACGGCGGCACCGTCGGCCAGCACCTCGCTGGAAACGGTGGCGCGCTCGGTCAGCGGGTCGTTCCGTATCCTCAGTCCTGCTGAAAAGGCGGCCTTGAAGCCGCTACATATCCGCGTGCTCACCGTGCAGCCGGGCCAGACCATGGGCTCGCTCGCCGCGCAGATGGTCGGCGTCGATCGTAAGCTCGACCTGTTCCGTGTGCTCAATGCGCTGTCTCCGGGGGCCGCGGTTTCGGCCGGCGACAAGGTCAAGATCGTCACCGACAAGTAAGTCGGTATCGGCGTTCAGGCGGCTGCGGAATAGTCAGTTTCGACACTGCCTGTGCGGCCATGGCGTCGCTGTCGTCAGCCGGCACTGTTGCCACCGCCGGTGCTGTGGTCAGAGTGGTCGCCGCCATTGCCGCCACGCCAGGGCGCTGGTCCGGTTTCGCCTGGCACTATCGGGGCCTTTGGCTTGCCGATCTTCGGCGGCGGCGCTTTTGGCACAGGTGTACGGATCACCTTTATCTTCGTGATGATTTTCGTCACCACCTTGGGCGTGCATGCCGCGACCGTCAGCGTGCTTGGCCTGGGCGAAAGACCGAGAATGCCCATCGAATAAGCCTCTTGCCGTTCAATGCCAGCCTTGAGGAAAGCCAAGGCACGGGCCGGATCGGCGGGCACGCCATTGCGGCCGTCTTTGAAGATCATCGCAAGATCATTCATGGCGCTGATATGCCCCATCGCTGCTGCCGTGAGCATGAGGTCAAGCCCTTTGCCGGTATCGCGCTGCACGCCAACGCCATTGAACAGGGCGCGGCCCCACGCGCTCATGGCGTAGGGGTCGCCCCTGTCGGATGCCTGCGAATAGAGACCATTCGCTTGCGTGGCATCCACCGGCGTGCCTATTCCCGAGGAGGCGAGGTAGCCGAGTTCGTAGACGGCGCGGACGTGTCCCTTGTCGGACGCTTCGTGGATGGCCTTCCTGGCCTCGTCGATGTTGCCGGCGGCCAGCAGCGCCCGCCCGAGCTCGTAACGGAAGCGGGCGACATCGGGATAGGCTTTCACGGCCGCCTCGCAGGCTTCGACCGCGCCGTCTGCGATCTCGTTCGATAACCGGCCGGGGACGACGCCTTGCAGGTCGAGCGGCTCGCCGGCGGCCTGGTCGCAGGGGTCGACGCTCGGCGACAGCTTCATCGTCGCCCGTTTCGACGCGTCGCCGGCGCGGATCTGAAAGTCAATCTCGACGGGAGCCGTCGAGCCGATCTGCGGCTCGTAGCGCAACTGGTCGACTTCAGCGGCTATCAGGCTCGACTGCGGCGACAGGACGCGATCCGGCAGGGACAGCGTTCCAACTGTCGGATAGCTGGCGAGTTTGATCGAAACATCCTTGGCCGGAAAATCCAGCTTCAGCGCAACCGGTCCGACGCCGATCGGGACGCTGATGTCGCGATTTTCGATAGCTTCGGCGGCTGCGGCGGCCTGGGTTCCGCGCTCCGCCACCTGCTGGTTTTGCTGGGCGTCGGGCGCCGGCAGCGCCGGTTGCTCCGCCGCGCGCATCAGCACGACATCGTCGATCAGCGAGGAATTCTCCCACGGAACCTGCCTGCCATTGGTCGCCTTGACCACATCGCGGCGCACGGCGGCCATGACGGCGCGGATTTCCTGGTTCGCCGCCAGCGCGCGGCGGGAAAAGGCCGATGAGAAGGGGCTGAGATCGCCGGACCCGTCATAAGCGACAGCGCCGGGCTCGGTGGCAAAGGCAATCAGCTCATTCTGCGAGCCTGTTACCTGCGCGAGCCCGGTGCCGCCGGAGACGATCAATTGGTCGCGCAGCCAGTAGTCCTTGCGCGGAAACGGATCGTTGCGGCAGGCATCGAGGATGATCATCTGGATTTTCGACTTCGCGCGCAATTGCTGCAGCACGTCGTTAAGCCTGATTGTCTGGACCTCCATGTCGGCCGCATCCTTCAACGACGCGTCGACCGGGATCAGAAAATTCTCGCCGCCGATCTGAAAGCCGTGGCCGGAATAATAGACGACGGCGAGATCGGCGCCGTCGGCGGCGGCCAGATAGTTGCGGAACTTCTCTTCGAATTGGAGCTTGGTCACGTCCTTGGCGACGAACACGTCGAAGCCAGCCTGCCGGAACGTGTTCGAAACGTCCTCAGCGTCCTTGTCCGGATTCTTGAGCGTCGGGATTTCACGGTACTGCGAATTGCCGATCACGAGCGCAACCCTTCGATCGGCGCGAGCCTCGAACGCCGAGAGGCTCATGAGGATCAAGGCAGCGAGGAACGCGTAGCGTTTCAGCATGGCAAAACCCACCTTCGTTCTGGTCCGGTAGCCTAGAGAGGCTTTTTGCCATGCCTGGATCTGTTAGAGAAATCACAATTCGCAGGTTTAAAAAGAATAGAATCCCCCACGCTGGTAACATATGTTATTTAAGATAAATCCTATATTTTAAATCTCGAATCTCTGTATTAGAGCGGTTCGCATTTAGGTTGACTTGTATCCGGCGCTTTCGATGTAGTTGTTACATTCATTTGAGGTGACGACGTCGAGGGTGCTGGCGATGGCGCTGTGTACGGCCTGGATGCTTCGCTTGGCGGCACGTCGCATGCAGTGCTTGAGCTTGGCGAAGAGCTTCTCGATTGGATTGAGATCTGGACTGTAAGGCGGCAGGAAGAAGAGCCGCGCACCGGCGGCCCTGACGATGTCGCGGACGGCTTGGCCCTTGTGAGATCCGAGATTGTCGAGAATGACGATGTCACCCGGCTTCAGGGTCTTGATGAGTTCGGTTTCGACATAGACACGGAAGGCCTGCGCATTGATGGGTCCGTCAATGACCCAAGGCGCCTCTACCCGATCATGCCGCAGTGCGGCGATGAAGGTCATCGTCTTCCAATGACCATATGGCGCGTGAGCCATCAGCCGCTTGCCGCGCACACCCCAGCCGCGCAACGGCGCCATGTTGGTCTTGACCCACGTTTCATCCAGGAAGACCAGGCGCGTTGGGTCAATGCGGGTCTGATAGCGCATCCATTGCGTCCGCCGACGCATCAGCTTTGGCTTGAGTTGCTCAGCCGGCAGAACGGTTTTTTTTAAAACTCTTGCCCTCGCGATGCAGGAAGCGACCGACGCTGGCAGGGTGGATGATGAGACCCCGGTCAGCCAGTGCGGCCGTCAATTCATGAAGCGTTATGTTGGCATCCCGCTCGACCTCGCTCAGGACGAAGGCACGATGCTCCCCGTCAATCAGATAGGGTCGATGACCGCCCATCTTGCCGGGTGCCGCACTGCCCAGCCGACGCTTGCGCGCCGCCCACTTGATCACGCTCGAAACTGCCACCTTCAGTGCCGCGGCCACCTCTCGGCTCGTCTCGCCTTCTTCAAGGCGAGCCAACGCCCGTTCCCGCAAATCCATCGAATAAGGCTTGGCCATCTGTCCCGACCTCCAACGGTCAGAACATCGAATCTGATTTGCTCAGTCTTGGGAATCCCGATTCAGACAAAACGCGAACCGCTCTAGCGTCAAGCGGCTGTCGCCAGAAATTCCGGGTTCTGTTTCACCAGCGCGACCTTGAGCTTTTCCATGGCGCGCGCCTCGATCTGGCGGACGCGTTCCTTGGAAATGCCCAGCGTTTCGCCGAGGGCTTCGAGCGTGGCGCCCTCGTCGGTAAGCCGACGTTCCTCGATGATGCGAAGCTCCCGGGCATTGAGGGCGGCGAGAGCCGCTTTCAGCCAAAGTGAACGACGCGCGACATCGATCTTGTCGCCGACGATCTCGTCGGGCAGGGGTTCGTCCGAAACCAGGAAATCCATCCGCTCGGTGGCGCCCGCATCATCGGCAAGCGGCGCATTCAGGGAGGAGTCGGGCGCCGACAGCCGTGAATCCATCATCGCCACATCGGCCTCGGAGACGCCAAGCGCAACCGACACCTCTCGGTAGAGCGTTGTGTTGGAGAGCGGCTCCGCGCCATTCGCCAGCCGGGCACGCAGGCGTCGCAGGTTGAAGAACAGGGCTTTCTGCGCGGAACTCGTTCCGCCGCGCACGATCGACCAGTTGCGCAGGATGTAATCCTGCATCGAGGCGCGGATCCACCATGTCGCATAGGTCGAAAACCGCACTTCGCGCTCGGGCTCGAAGCGGGCGGCGGCTTCCAACAGGCCGACATGGCCTTCCTGGATCAGGTCGCCAAGCGGCAGGCCGTAGTGACGGAATTTGGAGGCCATGGAAATGACCAGCCGCATATGGGCGACGGTGATGCAGTGCAGCGCGTTCTGGTCGTTGTCTTCCTTCCAGAGCAAGGCCAGCCGATGTTCCTCATCGCGTTCGAGGTAGGGAGCCTTCATTGCCGCGCGGACCATGATCCGTCCTGCTGTGTCTTCCATCATGAGGCGCTCCCTGGCTCAGGCGATATAACCGACGTTACGAACTGGCAGGGCACCGGTTGAAATCGCGGCGTCGCGCCCTAGAACAGCCAAAACTGCCATGCGCGAGAAAGGTTCCGCTGGCGCGGGCAGGCGCGTGATGCCGTCCGGGCGATTTCGATGCGGTTGCCGGGAGCTTTCAAACGTTGCGAAAAATCGCTTTTAGAGAATTTGGTTTCTGGACTTCTTTGTTTTTGAAAATTGGTTCCTTATTCTTTCGACCGGCATCTGTCATTTTCCAGTCCTCACAACAAGCCTGACATCAGGCCAAGGACGGGATCACAAAAAAATGAAATGGCTCAAGTCGCTTATCGTCGCCGGAACGCTGCAGGCCCTGGCGGTCACCGCTGGCCACGCCGGCGCCAATCTCGACCAGATCAAGCAGGCCGGCACCTTCAAGGTCGGCACGGAGGGCACCTACGCACCCTTCACCTATCATGACGCTTCCGGCGCGCTGGTCGGCTTCGACGTCGAGATCGCCAAGGCAATCGCCGACAAGCTCGGCGTCAAGGTCGAGTTCCTCGAAGGCAAGTGGGACGGGCTGATCGCCGGTCTCGACGTCAGTCGTTATGACGCCGTCATCAACGAAGTCGGCATCACCGACGCGCGCAAGGCCAAGTACGATTTCTCCGATCCCTACATCGCCTCCAAGGCGGTGCTGATCGTGCGCGGCGACAACGCCGACATCAAGACCTTCGCCGACCTCAAGGGAAAGAAGTCGGCGCAGTCGCTGACCTCGAACTTCGGCAAGCTGGCCGAGACGAACGGCGCCGAGCTGGTCGGCACCGACGGCTTCGACCAGTCGATCCAGCTGCTTTTGACCGGCCGCGCCGACGCCACCATCAATGACAGCCTGTCGTTCCTCGACTTCAAGAAGCACAAGCCCGACGCCAATGTGAAGATCGCCGCGCAAGAGGAAAACGCCGACCATTCCGGCGTCATCGTGCGCAAGGGCGATCCGGAACTGGTCGCCGCCATCAACAAGGCGCTGGCCGACATCAAGGCCGACGGCACCTACAAGAAGATCGCCGACACCTATTCGGCCAGGACGTTTCGAAGTAACTTTTTTGAGTGGGGCCGGCCCCGGTCCCGCAAAGCACTCAGCGGCGAGCGTCTTTTGACGGCTCGCCGCTTTTGTCGTGATATGGCTGACGCATTCGCGCTTCGATGAAGCCACCTCGACCATCCCGGAGGGTCTTTCGTGCCGCACTGGCTGCAACTGATGCTCGAGTCGCTGCCTTCGCTGCTCTGGGCCGCCCTGATCTTCACCGTACCGTTGACGCTGTTGTCCTTCGTCCTTGGCTTGACCGTCGGCCTCGGTGCGGCGCTTGGCCGGCTGTTCGGGCCGAAGCCGCTGGTCATGCTCGTGCGCTTCTATGTCTGGATCTTCCGCGGCACGCCGCTTTTGGTGCAGCTGTTCCTGATCTTCTACGGTCTGCCGTCGGCCGGCATCCTGCTCGACGCCTTCACGGCAGCGTTGATCGGCTTCACGCTCAACATCGGCGCCTACACGTCGGAGATCATCCGCGCGGCCATCGGCTCCGTGCCGAAAGGCCAGTGGGAGGCCGCCTATTCGATCGGCATGACCTGGAGCCAGGCGATGCGGCGCACCATCCTGCCGCAAGCTGGGCGGGTCGCGGTGCCGCCGCTCTCCAACACCTTCATCTCGCTGGTCAAGGACACGTCGCTCGCCGCCGCCATCACCGTGCCGGAAATGTTCCAGGCGGCGCAGCGCATCGTCGCCACCACCTATGAGCCGCTGATCCTCTATGTCGAGGCGGCGATCCTCTATCTGGCGCTGAGTTCGGTGCTGTCGGCCTTGCAGACGCGGCTGGAAACCCGGCTCAACCGCTATGGCGGCTTCCTGGAGGCACGCTCATGATCGGCCTCACCAACATCGAGAAGCGCTTCGGCGACAATCTCGTTCTGAAGGGCGTGACCGTCGTCATTGCCGAAGGCAGCGTCACAGCGCTTGTCGGCCCATCGGGCGGCGGCAAGAGCACGCTGTTGCGCTGCATCAACCTGCTGGAGATCCCGACCTCGGGCACGGTGCGTATCGGCGACGAGACGCTCGCGTTCCGCCCGGGCGTCAAGGTGCCGGCCGCCGACATCAGGCGGCTGCGCCTGCAGACCGGCATGGTGTTCCAGAATTTCCAGCTGTTCCCGCATCGCACCGCGATCGAGAATGTGATGGAGGGACTGGTGACGGTGCTGAAGTGGTCGCCTGAGAGAGCCCGAGAGCGGGCGCTCGCTTTGCTGGAAAAGGTCGGGATGGCGCACAAGGCCGATGCCTGGCCGGCGACGCTGTCAGGCGGCCAGCAGCAGCGCGTGGCGATCGCCCGCGCCTTGGCGCCGTCGCCAAAGGTGCTGCTGTGCGACGAGCCGACTTCGGCGCTCGACCCGGAACTGGCGCAAGAGGTGGTCGATGTGCTTGGCAAGCTCGCCAGCGAAGGCACGACCATGGTGATGGCGACGCATGATCTGCGCCTTGCCTCCAAGATTGCGCAGGAGGCGGTGTTCCTCGATGCCGGCGTCATCGTCGAAAAGGGGCCGTCCGCCGTGCTGTTCGGCAATCCGGAGCGTGAACGGACCAAACGCTTTATCGCGACGCTGAAGCAGGAGGCGGAGAAGGAGGGCGGCGGCCAGGCGTAGGCGCGGCCCTTGCCTTGTCCGAGAAACAAAAAACCCGGCGCGAGGCCGGGTTTTTCGTGAACTTAAAGGCTCAGAACTCAGGCAGCTTCTTCCTGCTCGGCTTCCTCATTGTCGGCCTTGGCGCCACGCTTAGGGCCCTTGTTGAGGTTGACCTCGATCAGGCGCACGGCTTCGGTTTCCGACATGCGGTTGACGGCCGCGATCTCGCGGGCCATGCGGTCGAGTGCCGCTTCGTAGAGCTGACGTTCGGAATAGGACTGCTCCGGCTGGTTGTCGGCGCGATAAAGGTCGCGCACGACTTCCGAGATCGAGATCAGGTCGCCGGAATTGATCTTGGCATCATATTCCTGGGCGCGGCGCGACCACATGGTGCGCTTGACGCGGGCGCGGCCCTGCACAACCTTGAGCGCGCGCTCGACATAATCCTCTTCCGACAGCTTGCGCATGCCGATGGAGGTCGCCTTGGCGACCGGCACCTTCAGGCGCATCTTGTCCTTCTGGAAGTCGATGACGAACAGTTCCAGCTTGTGGCCAGCCACTTCCTGCTCGTCGATCGACACGATCTGGCCGACGCCATGCGCCGGGTAGACAATGTACTCGCCGGTCTTGAAACCATGACGCGCACCAGTGGACTTCTTCTGCGGGGTGATCGTTGCCATTACGCCCTGAACTCCTTGTTGTGGGCCGGCGGCGGTGCCGGCTGAACTCGTGCGACCGGGGAAACCGATCGTTAGCCGCACAACAGATGAACCCACCGGAAAGGCCGGGACCGGCAAACCGCACGAATTGCGACCGCCTGGCCCAGATCGCTCTGGTCCGGAGTGGGATCTTCACCTTTCAGTGATTTGGGGCGTCTGCGCCATAAATCGACGTTGTGTCACCGGCATGTTTGGCTGATGTAACACAAAAAGTCGGAAGAATCAAGGTTTTGCTGCATTCGCGAAGGCCACAACCAATCGCCGCCTGTCAAGGCGGTTAATCCAGCGTGCCTGTTACGCAACGTCATACAAGCCTTTACGGCCGTATTGTCAATCGCCTTCGCCAGGCTCGGCCGAGAAGTATTTCTCGAACTTGCCCGCCTCGCCGTCGAAGGTCTTGGCGTCGGCCGGCGGTTCCTTCTTGGCGGTGATGTTGGGCCATTTGTCGGCATATTCGGTGTTGATCTGCAGCCATTTGTCGAGGCCTGGCTCGGTGTCGGGCTTGATCGCGTCAGCCGGGCATTCGGGCTCGCAGACGCCGCAGTCGATGCACTCGTCGGGATGGATGACGAGCATGTTCTCGCCTTCGTAGAAACAGTCGACCGGACAGACCTCGATGCAGTCCATATATTTGCACTTGATGCAATTGTCGGTCACGACATAGGTCATCGGTCGGCTCCGGGATGTCCCAGCTTAATGGGCCAGTTTTCTTGGGCTTTTTCCGTGAGGTAACGCCTTTGTCCGTCGCTTGCAAGGGTTGCCATGCCCGGCGGCTTCGGCGTTTCCGAAAAGGAATTCCAGACTGCAGGTGCGGCGAGGGCGTGTGACGTCCCGGGAGCATCTTGTTTGGCGGGTTCGGTTCCGTTCGGCGTCCGCCGTTGGCCTGGGATCGCTACCCGCGTTCCGGCCGGTCTCACTCTTCGCCAATCAGGCGGTCGGTCTGCCGGCGTTCTCTCTTGGTCGGGCGGCCGCTGCCGGCCTCGCGCAGCGCTGGAATAGCATCGGGAAGCGCCTCGCCCTTCGGTGTGGGCGGCGGCGACATGTCCTCATAGAGGGTGCGGGCTTCCTCCGCCGGGCCGCGCCTGACACCGGCGCCGAGCACCTTCCAGACGAAAATGCGCCGGTCGAGCGTGATGGTCAGCACGTCGCCCGGCTTGACCTGATCGGAGGCCTGCGCTGCTTTGTCGCGATTGATGCGCACGCGTCCGGCGACGACCAGCTTCGCCGCCAGCGAGCGCGATTTCACGGCGCGCGAGAAGAACAGCCATTTGTCGATGCGCTGGCGGCCTTCGGCAACCATCGAACCCTACCGAGCCTACTTCTTCAGCTGGTCGCGCAAGGCGGCGAGCTTGGCGAAGGGCGAGTCCGGATCGAAGCGCACCGGACGTTCCTCGCGCGGCTTCGGCTGGAAGGCCGGCTTTGCGCCGCCCTTGCCGCGATCGGGACCGCCCTTGCCCTCGGGCCGGCCACCCTTCCAGTCGGGACGGCCTTCGCGGCGGTCGGGACGCTCGCCTTGCGGGCGGGCATCGCGCCGCTGTTCGCCTTCGGCTTGCGGCTTGGGCTTGAACTTCGAACGGTCGAAGCGCGGCTTGCCGGCGCCGTCGCGCCGCCCTTCCTGGGCGGGACGGTCTCCAGGTGCGGCTACTGCCTGCGCGCCGGCGGCGTCGGCCGGTGCATTGTTCGGCCGCGCGCTTGTCCGTTGCGCTGGCGGTTGTTGCGGCCTTCGTGATGACGGGGGCGCTGTTCGAACCGGCCCTGGCGCCACAGCAGGATCGGCTTGGGCGCTTCGGCCACTTCACCCTCCCCCTCGTGGGGAGGGTCGGCGCGCAGCGCCGGGGTGGGGGGAGCGGCGGTACCGTCAGCACTGCCGGCATCAACTGCCGCGTTGGTTTCGGCAGCACTGCTTGCGTCGTCAGCGCCATCACCCCCACCCGCGTCGCTTCGCGCCGCGACCTCCCCCATCGAGGGGGAGGTAAGGGCAGCGTCGACGCTTTCGGCGACGGTGACGTCAGCGATGGTTTCCGCCACGGGCTCGGGAGCAGGTTCAGCAGCGGCTTCGGCGACAGGCTCCGTTGCAGGCTCTTCGGTGGCCAGGGCCGGAGTGTCCGATTGCTCTTCCGTGACAGGCTCAGCCGCCGTCTCCGCGATGACCGCGGCGGGGACTTCGACGGCGGCCTCGGCAGCAGCCGGTTCCGAACCCTCAACTGCCGCCTCCGCAGCCGCATCCGAAGCGGCGGCTTCCGCCGCCTTGGCCTGCTCGGCGCGCGCAGCTTCGTCCGCCGCAAGCTTGGCTGCGGCGGCTTCCCGCGCGGCATTGTCCTGCGCTTCCAGCCGTGCCTTGACCTCGGACGCCGGCTTCGGCTCGGCGCGGTAGCCCAGGCCTTTCAAGATTTCTTCCATGTCGTCGGCGGTGGCGCCGAGGATCGACATCATCGGCGGCGTCACCATGAAGGACTGGCCGTCATAAGCGCCGTCCGGACGCTGGCCGAGGCCAGGCTTCCAGTTGGTCGCCGGACGGATGAGATCCGCCAGCCGCTCCAGAATGTCGATGCGCACGGCGCGGCGGCCGAGATTGCGGTAGCCGGCAAGCTTGTAGAAGGCCTTGTCGAAGGCTGGATCGATGACCACGGAGGTGCGGCCCGACGCCAGCGCATGGACCACGTCGCCGAAGCCAGGCTTGTCCTTGCCGTCGTTCTTCAGCGCCCACAGCAAGGTCACCAGCCCGGCAGGGGCCGGCTTGATCAGCGCCGGCACGAAGACGTGATAGGCGCCGAAGCGCACGCCAAGCCGGCGCAGTGCCGCGCGGCCTTCCTGGTCGAGCGACTTCATCTCTTCGGCGATGTCGCGGCGGTTGATGAGGCCGAAATTCTCGACCAGTTGGAAAGCGATGCCACGGCCGATGCCGGAAATCTGGTCGGCGTTTTTCAGGTCGACCAGCGGCCTCAGCAGCGACTCGATCTGGAAATTGACGAAGCGTTCGGCGCGCGCGGCGACCTTGTCGCGCGCCGGGCCGGTCAGCTGTTCGTCGGCCAGCAGAACCAGACGCGGCTTCAGCGCGTCCTCGCCGGAAACCAGCGTCCCGATCGGTGCGCCGATCCAGCGCAGCGTGCCGTCCGAGCCGAGCGCCAAGTCGCCATTGGCGCAGGCGCCAAAACGTTCGGCACGCGCCTCGAATTCGGCGGCCAGCGCCTTTTGCGCGGCCGTTCGCACGGCCTTGGCGTCTTCGCCGCCGGCGGTCTGATCGGCGGTGAAGCGGAACCCTTGCAACTCACCGACATGATGGCCTTCGACAAGGACGGTTCCGGTAGGACTAATTTCGGCTTCAGGCATGGTATTTTCTCTAAGGCGCCGCATGAGGACGGAAGTCCTGCGGTCTACGAAGCGTTTCGTCAACCGCTCATGCAGCGCATCCGACAATCTGTCTTCGATTTCGCGCGTCTTTTCCTGCCAGTGTGCCTGATCGGCCAGCCAGCCGGGCCGGTTCGACACGAATGTCCAGGTGCGGATCTGGGCGATGCGGTGCGACAGCGTGTCGATGTCGCCCTCGGTGGTGTCGGCGCGGCGCACCTGTTCGGCCATATAGTTTTCGTCGACATGGCCGTGGCGGGCGAGGTCCATGTAGATCGAGGCGATGAGGTCGGCGTGCTGGGCCGGCGCGATCTTCCTGTAGTCGGGGAGAGCGCAGGCTTCCCACAGCAGCGCCACGCGCGTGGCATCGGTGGCAAGCGCGCGGATATCGCCGTCGCGGGAGAGATATTCGAGCGCCTGTGCGTCGACCGCCGGCAGCGCGCGCGTCAGGCCCTCGACCGGCGCGTTGGTCTCGATCGAGCGCTTCAGCGCATCGAGGCTGGCGAAGTCGAAATGCGCGGTGCGCCACTGCAGCACCTTCACCGGCTCGAAATCATGGCTCTCGATCTTCTTGACCAGATCCTCGTCAAGCGGGTCGACCTGGCCGGTGACGCCAAAGGTGCCGTCGCGCAGATGCCGGCCAGCGCGGCCGGCGATCTGGCCAAGCTCGGCCGCCGTCAGGTTGCGATACTGGTAGCCGTCGAATTTGCGGTTCTGGGCAAAGGCGACATGGTCGAGATCGAGGTTGAGGCCCATGCCGATGGCGTCGGTGGCGACGAGATAGTCGACATCGCCCGACTGGAACAGAGCCACCTGGGCGTTGCGGGTGCGCGGGGAGAGCGCGCCAAGCACGACGGCGGCGCCACCCTGCTGCCGACGGATCAGCTCGGCGATGGCGTAGACCTCGTCGGCAGAGAAGGCGACGATCGCGGTGCGGCGTGGCAGGCGGGTCAGCTTCTTCGAACCGGCATAGGCCAGATGCGACAGCCGCGGCCGGGTCACGACCGAGACGCCCTTCAGCAGGCGCTGCAGGATGCCGTGCATGGTGGCGGCACCCAGCAGCAGCGTTTCCTGGCGGCCGCGCAGATGCAGGATGCGGTCAGTGAAGATGTGGCCGCGCTCGAGGTCGCCGGCGAGTTGCACCTCGTCGATGGCGACGAAGGCAGCGTCGGTCTCGCGCGGCATGGCCTCGACGGTGCAGACTGAATATTTCGCGCCCGGCGGCTGGATCTTCTCCTCGCCGGTGATCAGCGCCACCTTGTGGGCGCCGACCTTTTCGCAGACGCGGGTGTAGACTTCCCGCGCCAGCAGCCTGAGCGGCAGGCCGATTACACCGGTTTCGTGCGCCACCATGCGCTCGATGGCGAGATGGGTCTTGCCGGTGTTGGTCGGCCCAAGCACGGCGGTCACGTCGCGGCCCGACAGGATCAGCGGCTCGGTGTGTTTGGGCTGGATGTTCATCGGCTCGGAAATATGGGCTTTCTGGCCTCTGGTTGTCGGGAGCGTGCCTCAACTGGCGCGTATGACAGGCGACACATAGGGATTTCGGGCGCGAAGCGAAAGCGGAATGTTCCGGTGGCGGCTCGAAGGCCTCTATGTCCAGCGCTAAATTGGCTGCTGCTTAACTGATGGAACGAGTCTGGAACGAATCAGCGACGAATCGGTGACTCGCCAAGATTCAGCTTTTGTTCACGGCTACATATGGGTTTTGTGACCATGAGTCTCACCACATGCTGAATCGTTGAACTGGCCCGTTTTATGCTAAGCGATCTCTGCCCTTAACCTTTGCCGGGAAACGAGGGCAGCGACCCGGTGTCCACCGCTCAAGATTATGAAATTGTTAATCTTTCTGAACTGGGCGTTAAGCGATTGCAGCGGATTCCGGGCCATTAACGTTAACTTCCGCTCAAAGCCGGAACGAATCGGCGACAAAGCAGCGCCATCGGTATTTTCCCGTTTTGTTCCCTCAATACCTTGTGTTGTGAACAGCTTATCCACCGACAATCCCCAGGCTTGCTCACAGGGTTCGCACAGGCGGCGCTGCCGCCATTAACCTTTGCGTGCCGGATTGGGGCATTGCGCCGCAGCGGCGTCGTTTTGGCTCCAGGGCATCAATTGAAAACGGACCGGTTTCCCGGCCCGTTTGTTACAAGATATGCGCCGCCGTTAGACGTCTCAGGCGAAGTATTGGCCACCATTGGCCGTGATGGTCGAGCCGGTGATGAAGCCGGCGTCTTCGGAAGCGAGGAAGACGACGCAGCGCGCGATCTCTTCCGGCTCGCCGAGGCGGCCGACCGGAATCTGCGGCAGGATGCGCTCGTTGAGCACCTTCTCGTCGATCGCCTTGACCATTTCGGTGGCGATGTAGCCGGGGCAGATGACGTTGACGGTGATGCCCGCGCGGGCACCTTCCTGCGCCAGCGCCTTCGAGAAGCCGATGTCGCCGGCCTTGGCGGCGGAATAATTGACCTGGCCGGCCTGGCCCTTCTGGCCGTTGATCGAGGAGATGGTGACGACGCGGCCGAACTTGCGCTCGCGCATGCCGTTCCACAGCGGATGCGTCATGTTGAAAACGCCGGACAGATTGGTGTCGATGACCTCTTTCCACTGGTCGCGCGTGATCTTGTGGAACATGGCATCGCGGGTGATGCCGGCATTGTTGACCAGCACCGAAACCGGGCCGAGATCGGCCTCGACCTGTTTGATGCCGGCGGCGCAAGCGTCATAGTCGGCGACCGACCATTTGTAGACCGGAATGCCGGTTTCGGCCTTGAACTTCGCCGCCGCCTCGTCGTTGCCGGCATAGTTCGCGGCAACCGAATAGCCGGCGTTCTTCAAAGCGATCGAGATCGCTGCGCCGATGCCGCGCGATCCGCCCGTGACGATTGCAACCTTGGTCATATGTCCTCCCTTTTTTGTCACTGAAGCGAACAGAGAGTAGCGAATAGCGAATAGGGATTTGATATCCCATTGCGCCGACGCTGTTCTTCCCTATTCGCCACTCCCTATTGGCTATTCGCTCAGAGCGCTTCCACGCAGAGCGCAACGCCCATGCCGCCGCCGATGCACAGGGTGGCGAGGCCCTTCTTGGCGCCGCGGCGGCGCATCTCGTAAACCAGCGTGTTGAAGACGCGGGCGCCCGAGGCGCCGATCGGGTGGCCGATGGCGATGGCGCCGCCATTGACGTTGACGATCGAAGGATCCCAGCCCATGCCCTTGTTGACGGCGCAGGCCTGCGCGGCGAAAGCCTCGTTGGCCTCGACCAGGTCGAGATCGCCAACCGACCAGCCGGCCTTTTCCAAAGCCTTGCGCGAGGCGGGAATGGGTCCGGTGCCCATGATCGCCGGATCGACGCCGGCGGTTGCCCAGGACGCGATGCGCGCCAGCGGGGTGATGCCGCGCCTTTTAGCTTCCGCTTCGCTCATCAGCAGTGCGCCGGCCGCACCGTCATTGATGCCGGAAGCGTTGGCGGCGGTCACGGTGCCGTCCTTGTCGAAGGCCGGCTTGAGCTTGGTCATGGCATCCAGCGTCGCGCCATGGCGGATGTATTCGTCCTGGTCGACAATGGTGTCGCCCTTCCTGCCCTTGATGGTGAAGGCGACGATCTCGTCCTTGAACTTGCCGGCCTTCTGCGCGGCCTCGGCCTTGTTCTGCGAGGCCAGCGCGAACTGGTCCTGATCGTCGCGGGTGATCTGGAACTGGCGGGCGACGTTCTCGGCTGTGTTGCCCATGTGGTAGCCATTGAAGGCGTCCCACAGGCCGTCCTTGATCATGGTGTCGATCATCTTGTAGTCGCCCATCTTGACGCCAGCGCGCAAATGTTCGGCGTGCGGCGACAGCGACATCGATTCCTGGCCGCCGGCGATAATCACCTTGGCGTCGCCGGTGGCGATCTGCTGCATGCCGAGTGCGATGGCGCGCAGGCCCGAGCCGCAAACCTGGTTGAGGCCCCAGGCGGTGGTTTCCTTGGGCAGGCCGGCAAGGATCGAGGCCTGGCGGGCGGGGTTCTGGCCTTGAGCGGCGGTCAGCACCTGGCCGAGGATGACCTCGTCGACCTCGGCGGCCTCGACACCGGCGCGCGACAAAAGTTCCTTGATGACGACGGCGCCGAGCTCGTGCGCTGGCGTGGCGGCAAAGGCGCCGTTGAAGGAGCCGACGGCGGTGCGCGCGGCGCTGGCAATGACGATGGCATCGGGCATTTTCTTCTCCAGACTTCAAGGTGTTGTTCTATCGTTGAGGACTTTTCTTGCCCTTTCCCAACCCCAAGTCAAACCGGAAATCGGCATGGCGCCCATGCGCGCCAAGCAGGTCACGCGCCGCAATGCCGGCGGGCTGGCCGCTGCTGCGCAGCATATTTTGCCTGCTATGCAGCATTATATGATCCCGCACTGCACAAACTGCTTGGAATTATGAGGCTTTTGCGCATATCCTCAAAAAGGGCGCAATCGTTACCGGCTGCTTACTCAGGCGTGCCGGTGTCCGGGGAGGATGCAGATGGCCGCAAAAGACGATCCGATCATTATCAAGAAATACGCCAATCGCCGCCTCTATAATACGGGGACGAGCACCTATGTGACGCTCGAGGATCTGGCCGAGATGGTCAAGAAAGGCGAGGAGTTCACCGTCCAGGACGCCAAGACCGGTGACGACATCACGCATCCGGTGCTGACCCAGATCATTTTCGAATTGGAGAACAAGGATGGGCAGAACATGCTGCCGATCCCGTTCCTGCGCCAGCTGATCGCCTTCTATGGCGACCAGATGCAGATGATCGTGCCGAGCTTCCTCGAACAGTCGATGATCGCTTTCTCCAAGGAGCAGGAGCGCTTTCGCGAGCAGATGAAGGGCGCCATCGGCAAGTCGCCGCTGGACGTCATGAAGATTGCGACGCCGATCAAGGCGCTGGAAGAGCAGACGCGCCGCAACATGGAAATGTTCCAGAACGCGATGCGGCTGTTCACGCCGTTCCCGCCAGTTGGCTCCGCGCCAGCCGCGGCTGCGACCGAGCCAGCCAAGAAGGAAGCGCCGGAAAAATCCGACGATCTTCAGGAGCTGAAGAGCCAGATCGCGGCCATGCAGCGCAAACTCGACACGATGTCGTAGGGGCGGCCAGAGCATATACTGACCACCTCGACTTGTTGATGCCTTGCCTTCATGGGTCGATCGGCATCTGCCACAATTCCCAGATATCATCGGCCCGCCCGTCAAGCGAGCGATAGAAAGCCTTGGCCGGCATGTTGGAGTGCAGCACCGTCCACTTGATGGCGGATGCACCAATGCCGACGGCATGGTCGCGGAGCCGTTCCACAAGGGCATGGCCGACCGACATGCCGCGCGCCGTCTCGGCCACGTAGAGTTCCTTCAGCCACACAACCGGCTTCAGGTCGTAGGTCCACGGGATGAGGTAGTGGACGGCGATGCCGACGACCACGCCCTCCAACTCCGCCACGAACACGCCGAACCGGGGCGATGGCCCCAACCCGTGTGTGACGAGGTCTGCCTCGGTGAGGTGGAACTTGTCATCATAGCCCTCGAAGACGGCCAGCGCCCGCATAAGCGCGAGCACCGCGGCGACATCGTGCTGCTCGAACTGCCGAACTGTAATTGCGGCCATCTGCATGCTTTCCCGTGTCTTCAATGTCGACCATATCGCGTAAACGCTTCCGCGCCAGCCAACGATCATGCGTGCAAAACGCCAGGCTCCGTGCCCGAAGCGAAAGGAAGCTCTTCGTCCTGCCAGCCAGTAATGCCACCGATCATGATCTTGACCGGCAGGCCGAGGCTGGCCAGCTTGAAGGCCGCCCGGTCCGCACCATTGCAATGCGGCCCGGCGCAATAGACCACGAACAGCGTGCCTGCCGGCCATTGCGCCATTCGCCCGGCCGAGATATCGCGGTGCGGCAGGTGCAGCGCGCCGGGGACATGGCGGCGTTCATAGGCTTGCGGCGAACCGACCACATGCAGAAGCACAAAGTCCGGCTCTCCGCCGCGCAGTGCTGCTGCAACGTCGGAACAGTCGGTCTCGACGGAAAGCCGGCGCAGGAAATGGTCTCGGGCGATTTCCGGCGCTGCCGCCGGAATGTCTGTCACGTAGCTCATCATGGGTCTCCATCACTGATGGAGCTGGTCTCCATCACTTTTGATGGAGTTGAGGTAGCGCACCGAGCCAGGCAATTGCAGCTGGCAGCTTTGCCATATATCGTCAAGATCATGCCAAATGTGCCTCTTGCCAATCGGCCCCTTGCCAATCCGCCCCTTACCAATCCACTGGTCGTTGCCATTGCCTATGACGGGCTGTGCACGTTCGAGTTCGGCGTGGCGGCGGAGATGTTCGCCTTGCCCAGGCCGGAGATGGGCGCGGATTGGTACCGTTTTGCCGTCGCCGGCATAGACGCCGGTGAAATGCGCGCGATGGGCGGCGTGCGTATCGTCGCCGATGGTGGGCCTGATCTGATCGGCGAGGCCGGCACGGTGATCGTGCCGGGATGGCGCGGTGTGGATTGTCCGGTGCCGCCCTTGCTGATCGAGGCGCTTCGCAAGGCCAATGAGCGGGGCGCGCGCATCCTGTCCATCTGCTCGGGCGTGTTCGTGCTTGCCGCGGCCGGCCTGCTGTCAGGCAAGAAGGCAACCACGCATTGGCGCTACAGCGAAAGACTGAGGGAGATGTATCCCGACATCACCGTGGTTCCTGACGTCTTGTACATCGATGAGGGAAATGTGCTGACATCGGCCGGCAGCGCGGCCGGCATCGATCTGTGCCTGCACTTGGTCCGGCGCGATTTCGGCACCAAGGCGGCCAACATGGTGGCGCGCCGCCTGGTCGTGCCGCCGCATCGGGATGGCGGCCAGGCGCAGTATGTCGAGAGTTCCGTTCCCGAGCCGCACGAACGCAGCCGGCTTGGACCGTTGATCGACAGAATGCGTGCTGACATTTCCTCGGACTATCCCGTCGCTACCCTGGCCAATCTGGCCGGGATGAGCGAGCGGACATTCCTGCGCCGGTTCGCGGCCGCTACCGGCGTCACGCCGGCGCGCTGGCTGCTTTCGGAACGGCTTTCGCGGGCACGCACGCTGCTGGAAGACACGAGCCTGCCGATTGAGCGGATTGCCGAGACCGCCGGGTTTGGCGCGGCAGGCACGTTGCGGCATCACTTCCGTCGGCAATTCGCCACGACGCCCGCCGCGTACCGGGCGCGGTTCGGGACCAATGCTCCGCCTGACGACATCACGCGCAGTCAGGGCAGCAATCCCTCATAGCGGCCGCGCGGCCGGATGATGCTGCCGCTGACGATCTGTTCGACCATATGCGCGGCCCAGCCGACGCTGCGTCCCAGCGCGAACAAATGGAACGGCGCATCGCGCGGCAGACCGAGGCCGCGCGTCAGCACGGCCAGGGCAAAATCGATGTTCGGCCGGGCGCCGGTCGCGGCAATGGCGGCGGTCTCCAGCGACCGCAAGGTCTCGTCCGGGTTGCCGATGGCCGCCAGAAGCGCCGTGGCTCGAGGATCGCCTTCGGGATAGAGCTGGTGACCGAAGCCCGGCAAAGGCCGGTCATGGCCGAGCCAGCGCCGGATCGTAGCATCGGCGCCGTGCTGCGCTGCATCCTCCGCGAGTTGCATCACCGCTTCGCCGGCGCCGCCGTGGCGCGGGCCGGAGAGTGTCGCCAGGCCGGCCAGCAGGCAAGCGGCGGGCGAGGCTCCAGTCGAGGCCGCGACGCGGACGGCGAAGGTCGATGCGTTGAGTTCGTGATCGGCGAGCAGCACGAGGGCGCGCCGGATCGCCTCCGCGCCGTCCTCATCGACCGACCAGCCCTGCGCCAATCGCCGATGGACGGGATCAGGCCCGGCCGAGGCACCAAGAGCGCCGGCCAGCACACCGATTGCGCGCGCGGCGTCGGCGCATAGCGAGGCGGCGCTGCGACCAAGCGAAGGCCGGCCCTGGCCGGCCAGCAAGGCAAGTTGCGCAAAGGCCGGGGCGCGGCCGAACTGGTGAGGCCGATCTGGCGACGCCGCTTCGAAACGGACCGGTTCAGGCAGGCCCCAAATCACGGCGGCGGTTTCTTCCAGCGTGGCATGGCCGGACAGCGCAGCGGCGTCCCGGCCGCGATAGATGAGTTGGCCGTGCCAAACGGTCGAGACCACCGTAACGATCGACGGCTCGCCCCAGGCGATGGCGCTTTCGGCGATGGCCGAAGGGCTGCGTCCGCGCGCCCTGCGCGTTGCCAGTGTGGCGATATCGTCGGCGCGATATTCGCTGCGGCGCGGATCGGCCCGGTCCGGCCGCATGCCGATGCGGCCGCGGCTGACATAGGCATAGAGCGTCTGCGGCCGCACCTTGAGCCTCTCCAGCGCCTCTTCCCGCGACAGCCATTCCGACATTTTCGGCTCTGATATTGATTCTATTGATCAAGATTGATGCTTGCCTTGCCCAGCCTTATCTCCGATCCGGAAAAGCTTCAAGGAGACAAGGCTATGGCGAATGGGCTCGATGATGTGGTGGCGGCGGAAACCGTGCTGTCCGACGTGGATGGTCTGGGCGGACGTCTGACGATCCGCGGTCATTCGTTGCCGGAACTGGCCGGCCGATGGAGTTATCCGCAAGTCGTCCGCCTGTTGCTCGACGGCTTCTTCGAGGATCTGCCTGGCGATGCCGAACTGGCGGCGCAACTGGGTGAGGCGCGTGTCGAGGTGTTCGAGCGGACCCTGCCTTCGCTGTCGCTGCTGGCGCCACTCGAAATCTACAGCGCCATGCGCGCCGGCATGGCCTTGCTGCCGGACGGCGAAACACTGGCCGACGCGCTGCGGCTGATCGCGGCGCCCGCCGTGCTGACGCCCGCCTTGCTGCGCCTGCAACGCGGCGAGCAGCCGATCGCGCCGGACGGCAAGGCCGGCCATGCCGCCGACATGCTGCGGATGCTCAGGGGTTCCGTCCCGTCATCGGCCTTGGCAAAGGCGCTCGACACCTATCTGGTGACCGTCTGCGATCACGGCCTCAACGCCTCGACCTTCGCCACCCGTGTTGTCGCCTCGACTTTGGCCGGGCTGGCCTCGTCGGTGCTGGCAGGCCTCGGTGCGCTCAAGGGGCCGCTGCATGGCGGCGCGCCCGGCCCGGTGATCGAGATGCTGGATGCCATCCAGGCGCATGGCGATGCGGCTGGCTGGCTGCGCGACGAGATCGCGCAAGGCAGGCGGATCATGGGGTTCGGCCATCGCATCTACCGTGTGCGCGATCCGCGCGCCGATGTGCTGAAAGCAGTCGTACGGCATCTCGGTAGTGAGGGCGAAACCGGCCGTCGGCTGGCCTTCGCCGAAAAGGTCGAGCAGACGGCGCTCGAGGTGCTGCGGATCGCCAAGCCACAGCGCGCGCTGCAGACCAATGTCGAGTTCTACACCGCGCTGGTGCTGGAAGCAGCGGGTTTTCCGCCGCGAGCTTTCAGCAATGTCTTCGCCGCCGGGCGCGTTTCCGGCTGGATCGCCCATGCGCGCGAGCAGCAGACGACCGGGCGGCTGATCCGCCCGCAATCGCGCTATGTCGGCCCGGTGCCGAACCTCGTCGCCTAGACACCAAGTCTGTTTTTCGAAAGACGAGAGCCTCTCCGCCTTGAAGCGGAGAGGCTTTCTGCATGACCGAAATTTCATGTGATCACGCGACCGTGTTCGTGTTCTTGCCTTGGTCCGTCCTTATATGCTGCACTGCAACATAGGCCGCCAACAGCTGCTTCCTTCGGTGACGTTGGGGCAGGTTGGCGCATCAGGATGACAGGAACGCCATGACGAAAAACGGCAAGGCGGAGGAAAAGAAGAAGATCAACATAGCACTTCAGGGCGGCGGCTCGCATGGCGCCTTTTCCTGGGGCGTGCTCGACCGGTTGCTGGAGGACGGCAGGCTTGAGATATCGGCGGTGTCCGGCACCAGCGCTGGCGCTATGAACGCCGTGGCACTGGCCGACGGATATGTGCGTGGCGGGGTCGAAGGCGCGCGCAAGAAGCTGGACGATTTCTGGCACGCCGTCGCGGCGAAAGGCCGGTTCAGCCCGGTGCAACGCATGCCGTGGGACGTTGCCTGGGGCAATTGGTCGATCGAGAACACGCCGGGCTATGTCTTCTTCGACACCATGTCGCGGGTGTTCTCGCCCTATGTCGCCAACCCGCTCGGCTTCAATCCGCTGCGCGACGTGGTGGCGCAGGAGATCGACTTCAGGAATGTGCGCGCCTGCAAGTCGATGGAGTTGTTTATCTCGGCCACCAATGTCGAGACCGGACAGTTGCGGGTGTTTTCCGATGGCGAGATCGACCTCGACACGGTGATGGCCTCGGCCTGCCTGCCGCAGCTGTTCCGCGCCGTCGAGATCAAGGGCGTGCCCTATTGGGATGGCGGCTATGGCGGCAATCCGGCACTGTTCCCGTTCTTCAAGACGGCGGCGACGGAAGATGTGCTTTTGGTGCAGATCAATCCGGTGGTGCGCGAAGGTACGCCAAAGAGCGCCAACGAGATCCAGAACCGCATCGACGAGATCACCTTCAACGCCGGGCTGTTGAACGAATTCCGCTCGATCGCCTTCGTCAAGGAACTGATCGCCGCCGGCCGTCTGCCACATGGCGAATACCGCGACATCCGCATGCACCGCATCGATGCCGACGAGGCGTTCAAGGACCTGTCGGCGTCATCGAAGGTCAATGCCGAATGGGCCTTCCTGAGCTATCTCAGAGATCTCGGCCGCACCGCCGCCAGCGATTGGCTGGAAGAAAACTACGACGCCGTCGGCAATCGGCCGACGCTCGATCTCTCCGGCGAACTCGACGACGGCTACAAGCCGCTACGCGGTCCCGCACCCGGCCGCCGGGTCAAGGAGTTTCTTGCTGCGCGCAAGAATCCGGAGGCGGAGCGCCGCCGGGCCTGAGCCGCCGGGTGCCGAAGGAGCGATAGCCGATCTGCGTCAGGCGCTGCCCGGCTATCCCCGGATCGATCAAGACCATCAGCGAGGTTTTTCGGAAATCGGAGTAGCAACCGGGGCGATCCTGCAAGGCGACAACCTTCGCGTGTGGAAGATGCTTCATCATGCTGACGCCTGCTGCCACCTACATGCCGACGATATCGCGCGCCGTCGCACGGTATTGTTGGAAAATGACGACCGGACTGAGCGACACCAGCTTTGCGAACAACACGGAAAATAGTCTGGGTTCCAGCACGCGCGCTGTGCTCTTGCCATGTCACGAACCAGGGGCCACGCCGATCCCAGGCATTCCAGTACCGCAGGTGCCGGCGCTCTCGACGCCCGGCTCTACATCAACGAACCGGCCTCAGGCAATCCCGTATTTACCTTGGTATTTCGCGAGCAATTCCAATAGCTTGGCCAAGCTCCCCGACGCCGGCGATTGATGTCTTGGCTGACCGAAAATGATCTGGCCTGGCGGTCAAAATCAGCATCCGGATCAGAAGTCTCGCGCATGATCGCGCCAGCATCTCCGGAAGTGCCACGCTGTCTATCAGCAATGACAGGCCGGCCGTTCGGGACTGATCATGATGGGGGAGATCGTGAGCCGGCTGTGAACCCGCACTGCTGGTATTTTAGCAAGTCGAGAACAGTTTCGCGGCGGCCACACCTTGCCCGGCTACGCAATGCTGCTGCAACTTTCGGACTATATTGCAGTGCAACTTTGATGTAGAAGCACGCTCGCCTATCACGGCAAATTGAACACGGTCAGGCGCGCACCCATATCGGCGACGCGCCCGCGTCATGAAGGCGCGGTGCTGGCCGAACCCGCAGTGGAAAAATGACGATGCCTAAAATCAGGTTTCACAAGCTTGCAGCCATTGTTGTGCTCATTGGTTTCGCGGCGTGGATGGGGACAGGCGAATTCTCGTCGGTCGGCAGCGTAGCGGCCAACAAGGCCAAGGCCGCCGAAGTCGAGCAGGGCAAGGCGCCGGATGCGAGCAAGCCGAAGGCGGCGGAAGCCGAGCCGAAGGCGCCGCTGCGCACCGTTGCCGTGGTGACGCCGCCGCGCAAGACCTATGCGCGCGCCATCCGCATTTCAGGCCTGACCGAGGCCGACAAGCGCGCGGTGCTCGCAACCCGCGTCGCCGGCGTCATCGACAAGCTGCCGGTCAAGCAAGGCGATCACGTCAAGACCGGCGACCTGGTGCTGATGCTGGCCGCCGAGGAAAAGATCTCGATGGTCGACAATGCCAAGCAGCTTGTCGCGCAGCGGCAGGCCGAGCTGGACGCGTCGCTGCGGCTGATGAAGACCGGCAATTTGCCCAAGCTGCAGCTCGACACCGCCCGCTCCAATCTGACCCTGGCGCAATCGCAGCTGGATACCGCGCAGGCCGAGCTTGACCGCAACGAGGTGAAAGCGCCGTTCGACGGCGTCATCGACCGGGTGCCAGTGGAACTCGGCAGCTCCGTCATGCAGGGCGGCGAGGTGGCAACCATCCTCAAGCTCGATCCGGTGATCGCGCGCGGTGAAATCAGCGAGCGCGACCTCGGCTATCTCAAGATCGGTGACAAGGCCAGCGTTCGGCTGGTCAGCGGCCAGACCGTCGAGGGCACGGTGCGCTATATCAGCCGCGACGCGTCGTCGGCGACCCGCACCTTCCGTATCGAGGTTGCCATCCCCAATGGCGATGGCTCGGTGCCGGCCGGCATGACGGCGGAGATCCAGCTCAGCGCATTGCCGACCGATGCGGTCCTGCTGCCCCGTTCGGTGGTGACGCTCGGCGACAAAGGCGATCTGGGCATCCGCGCCGTCAGCAAGGACAACAGAGTGGCGTTCTTCCCGATCGACCTCGTCGACGACACGCCGACCGGTCTCGTGCTTGGCGGCATCCCGGCCGATGCGCGCATCATCGTCGCCGGCCAGGAGCTGGTGAAGGAAGGCGATGAGGTCAAGCCGGTCGAGGCCGACCAGGCGACCATCAACAAGCTGATCGGCGAAGCCACCGCCGGCACGCAGTAGCGCAGGGGACGCCGGCGCCGGGCATTGGCCCGGCGACGTCAGTCCGTTCGCCACTCTCGAAAGCAACAGCAGGCATACGTCATGGATATCGTCAGACTCGCAATCAACAATGCCCGCCTGACCATCTCGGTCCTGGTCTTCCTGCTGATTGCAGGCTGGGTCGCCTATCAGTCGACGCCGAAGGAAGCGGAACCCGACGTTCCGATTCCGATGATGTATGTCAGCCTGATCTATCAGGGCATTTCGCCGGAGGATTCCGAGCGCCTTCTGCTGCGACCGATGGAAAGCAAGCTGAAGAGCCTGAAGGGCCTCAAGGAAATGCGTTCGGCGGCCTTCCAGGGCGGCGGTTACGTGCTGGTCGAGTTCCAGCCACAGACCAATCTGGCGACGGCGCTGCAGGATACGCGTTCCAAGGTGCAGGATGGCAAGGCCGACCTGCCGCAGGCGGCCGAGGAGCCTGTCGTCACCGAGGTCAACATTTCCGAATTCCCGGTGCTCGTCGTCACACTGTCGGGCGAATTGCCCGAACGCGTGCTGGCCGCCGCCGCGCGCGAACTGCGTGACCGCATCGAGGAGGTACCCGGCGTTCTCGAAGGCTCGCTGCAGGGCTCCCGCGACGATCTCGTCGAAGTTGTCATCGATCCGATGAAGCTATCGTCCTACGGTTTGCAGCTCGACCAGCTGATCGGCGCCGTTGGTGCTTCCAACAGCCTGGTCGCCGCCGGCAACATCGAGGGATCGGAGGGTAAATACGCCGTCAAGGTACCGTCGCTGATCGAGACTCCGGAGGATGTGGCGGCGCTGCCGGTGGTTGCCGGCCCCAACGCCGTGGTGCAGGCCAAGGACATCGCGACGATCCGCTCGACCTTCGCCGACGCCACGACGATCACGCGCCTGAACGGCAAGCCGGCCATCGCCATCGAAGTCAAGAAGCGCATCGGTGCCAATCTGATCGACACGCTGACGAAGGTCAGGGAGGTGTCCGATACCTTCGTCAAGACGATGCCCGAGGGCATGCACGTCACCTACACGCAGGACAAGTCGGTCTTCGTCAACCAGTTGCTGGGGGACCTGCAGAACCATGTGATGATCGCCGTCATCCTGGTGTTCATCGTCATCCTCTATGCGCTGTCGGGTCGGGCCTCGTTGCTCATTGGCCTCGCTATTCCGTCGTCCTTCCTGATCGGCATTCTGTTGCTGGCGATGATGGGCTACACGATCAACATGATCGTGCTGTTCAGCCTCATCCTGGCGGTCGGCATGCTGGTTGACGACGCCATCATCGTCACCGAATTCGCCGAGCGGCGGATGAGCGAAGGCATGCCGAAGCAGGAAGCCTTCGCGCTTGCCGCCAAGCGCATGGCCGGCCCGGTCATCGCGGCGACGATGACGCGTATTGCCGCCTTCTCGCCGCTGCTGTTCTGGCCCGGGATCATCGGCGATTTCATGAAGTACATGCCGATCACGCTGATCGTCACCCTGTCGGCCTCGATGCTCTATGCGCTGGTCTTTGCGCCGACGCTTGGCGCGATCTTCGCCAAGGCGCCGGAGCATCACGAGAATGGCAATCGCGACGGTTGGTACATGGCTGTTGTCAAGCAAGCGGTGCGCTTCCCCATCACCGTGATGGTGCTCACCGTCATGTTGCTGGCCGGCATCTTCGTTGGCTATTCGAAGTATGGCGCCGGCGTCGAGTTCTTCCCGAGCGTCGAACCCGACTACGGCCTGCTCTATGTGCATGCCCGCGGCAACCTTTCGCTGGCCGAGATGGACACGGCGACCAAGATTGCCGAAAACCGGCTGCTTGGCTGGCCGGGCCTGAAGTCGGTCTATACCCGCGTCGGCAAGTCCGACGGCGGCGGCCAGGATGTGCCCGAAGACGTCGTCGGCGTCATCCAGTACGAATTCATCGACTGGCGCGAGCGCAAATCGGCGAACGATATCCTGAACGATCTGCGCGGCGTCATGGCCGGCATTCCCGGCGTCGACGTCGAGGTGCGCGTGCCGGAAGCCGGCCCGCCGACCGGCAAGCCGATCCAGATCAGGCTTTCGGCCATCGACCCCAAGGGATTGGACGAGAAGGCGCGAGCCGTGGCGGCACGCATCGCCAAGGTGCCTGGTGTCATCGACATTTCCGACGGCTTGCCGCCGCCCGGCGTCGACTGGGCACTCGAGGTCGATCGCGCCAAGGCTGCCCAATACGGCATCAGCCCGACCTCGGTCGGAACGGTGGTGCAGCTCGTCACCAACGGTCTGAAGCTGAGCGAATACCGGCCTGCCGGCGCCGACAAGGCGGTCGACATCCGGCTGCGTCTGCCGGAGGACCGGCGGACGCTGTCGACGCTCGACGAGCTTAGGGTGCAGACCTCGCAAGGATCGGTGCCAATCTCGAACTTCGTCGTCCGTAAGGCGAAACCGAGCGTCGGCATCCTCAACCGCATCGACGGCGCCCGCACCGTGGTGGTGCAGGCCAACGTTACCTCCGGCGCGCAGGTCGCCGCCGTGCAGCAGGAGGTCACCCAGGCCGTCACCGACATGAATCTCGGCAGCGGCATCCGCTGGAAGCTGGCCGGCTCGAACGAGGACAGCGCGGAAGCCAGCGCCTTCCTCAGCAAGGCCTTCGGTGCCGCGATCTTCCTGATCTTCCTGGTGCTTTTGGCGCAGTTTAACAAGTTCACCAGCGTCTGGCTGGTGCTGTCCTGCGTGGTCATGGCGACGATCGGCGTGTTCCTCGGGCTGCTGATAACAGGCGAGACGTTCGGCATCGTCATGTCCGGCATCGGCGTGATCGCGCTGGCCGGCGTGGTGGTGAACAACAACATTGTGCTGATCGACACCTATGACCGGTTGCGTGAAGAAGGCTGGGACAAGATGGACGCCGTGCTGCAGACCTGCCGCGAGCGTGCGCGACCGGTGGTGCTGACGGCGGTGTCGGCCATCCTCGGCGTGCTGCCGATCGCCTTCGGTCTCGGGCTGGAAATCTTCCATCACGAGACGACGATCAACGCGCCGTCGACGCAATGGTGGATTTCGCTGTCTTCGGCCATCGTCTTCGGCCTGTCCTTCGCCACGGTGCTGACGCTGGTGGTGACACCGTCGATGCTGATGGTGTTCACCCGCGCCAAGGTCAAACCCGGTGCGCGGCGCGGCTTGTTCAGCCGGCTGTTCCGGCGTGGCAAGGGCGAGATCTCGTCGGACGCACCGGCGGTGGATGCAGGTGCGGAACCGGCGATCGCCTTCCCGAAGGCGGCCGAATAGACAGACCCCGATCTGAACGGCAAAGGCCGTCCGGAACAACCGGGCGGCCTATTGCATTGTCCCTGCACGAGCAATGCGAAGCATTGTCTCGGCAAAACGCGGGGAATGTCTCATGCCGATCAGCACTCTCGTCATCGTCGTCCTGATCCTTGTCCTCATCGGCGCGGTGCCGGCCTGGCCGCATTCGCGCTCCTGGGGATATGGACCTTCGGGCATTGTCGGCGTGGTGCTGGTTGGGATCGTGGTGTTGCTTTTGATGGGGCGGCTCTGAGCCGCCTTCTCGGTGCGTGGCGGGCATGGCCCGCCGGCTTGACTCAGGCGGCTTTCTTACCCTTCGCAATGGCGATGCCGATGTCCTCCAGGGCTTGGGCGACCGCACGATCGAGCGGCGTATGCCGGATTTCGCCGATGATTTCCTCCAGCCGCGTCGAGGCCAGCTGGTGCGGCTCGAAGCGTAGATAGGACATCGACACGATTTCGCGCCACATCGCCACGAACGGGCTGCCGGCGCGCAGCACCCACCAGGGCATCGAGGTCATCTTCAGTGGCCGGCCGAGCGCCTTTTCGGCGGCGGCCTTGATCTGCAGGTCGGTGACCGCATGGCCGGGAAAATTCAGCGCCTCATAGGAGCCAAGCTTGTCGAGATTCTTGGCGAGTGCAACGAAGCCCACGGCGAAGTCCGGCAGATAGGCCCATTCATGCACGAGATCGGCCGGACCGGGTGCGGTGTAGACGCCCTTGCTCATCTTGGCGGCGACGACCAGGTCGAACCAGGAGCCGCTGCCGGTGCCGCCGAAGAAGTCCCCGGCGCGCAGCAGAATGGTGCGGACGCGGCCAGCATCGGCCTCGCGGCGGAACAGCTCCTCCATGGCGCAGCGGATGCGGCCCTTTTCCGTCGTCGGGTGGAACGGCGTGTCTTCGGTGATCACCGCCGGCATCGGCGAGCCGTAATTGTAGACGGTGCCGGGAAAGAGATGCAGCGTGTTGTTGGCATGGCAGGCGGCCATGACATTCTCAGCCATCGGCAGGCACTTGCCCCAGTCGGTATAGATTGGGTTGAGGCCGTTGAAGATGATATCGACACCTTCCGTGGCGCGGATCAGCGATTGACGGTCCAGCGCATCGCCGGCAACCGCGGTGGCGCCCTTGAGTTCGGCCGGCACCTTACCCGTACGGGTGACGGCGCGGACATCGAAGCCGGCATCGATAAAGGCCTGGCCGACCACACGGCCGAGCCGGCCATTGGCGCCGAGAATTGCGATCTTGGTCATTGAGTCCTCCTGCTTGGTGCTGGCTGTTGTGTCGTTGTTTGCAGGTCCGAATATGACCACATCACTTACGAATAGAAATTGACTATGCCTGGAGTTTTGATATTCAAAAATGAATGGATGATGTCGACTGGAACCTGATCAAGAGCTTCGTCACGGTCGCGGAAACCGGCAGCCTGTCGGCCGCCGCGCGCAAGCTGTCGGCCAGCCAGCCGACGCTTGGCCGTCACATCTCGGAGTTGGAACAGGCGCTCGGTGTCACCCTGTTCCGGCGTGGGCGGAGCGGCTATGCGCTGACGGAAGCCGGTGCCACGCTGTTCGAACGCGGCAAGGCGGTCAGCGAGCAGGCGAGTGCTTTTTCACGGCTGGCGCTGGGCTCGGTCGAGGCCATCGAAGGCACGGTGCGCATCGCCGCCAGCGAAGTGGTGGCTGCCTATGTGTTGCCCGATATGATGGCGCGGCTCGGCCTCGAGGAACCCGGCATCGAGGTCGAGATCGTTGCCTCGAACCAGGTCGAGAACCTGTTGCGGCGGGACGCCGACATCGCCATCCGCATGGTCAAGCCGGCGCAGAACGAACTGGTGGCGCGCAAGGTCTGCGACATCCCGCTCTGCGCCTGCGCGGCAATTTCCTATCTTGATCGGCGCGGCCGCCCGCTCGGGCCGGCCGACCTCGCCGATCACCCGCTGATCGGCTTCGATCGCAGCGACGAGATGATCCGGGGCTTTACGCAATTCGGCCTCCCGGTCACCCGAAGCAGTTTCCGCTTCAGGGCCGACAACCAGATCGTCTTGTGGGAGGCGGTGCGGACGGGAAACGGCATTGGCCTTGGCCAGGAGCCGTTGGCCGACCGCGATCCGCTGGTAGAGAAGGTGCTGCCCGGCCTGCCGCTGCCAAGCCTGCCAGTGTGGCTAGCCATGCATCGCGACGTGCGCAGCAGCGTGCGCCTCCGCCGCGTGGCGGATTTTCTCCACGAGGAGCTGAAGCGCTATTCGGCGGGTACGGGGGCGAATTCGGCGCGGTGAGCGAGGCCTGCCATCAGCAAGACGACGATCAGCAGCACCGACATGGCGATGAAGATCGGCCCGAAGCTGGAATGCTGGGCGACGAAACCGATCGCCGACGGCGCCACCAGAATGCCGGAATAGCCCATGGTGGTGACGACGCTCATGCCGGTGCCGGACGACATGCCTTCCTGGTTGCCGCCGGCCGAAAAGATGATCGGCACCATGTTGGCGATGCCGAAGCCGCACAGCGCAAAGGCCGCGATGGCGATCCATGGCGAAGGTGACAGGCCGGCGACCAGCATGCCTGCGGCGGCGACAATGGCTGAGCCACGCAGCGTTGTCACCGCGCCGAAGCGGTTGCGCACGCCATCGCCGAAGAAGCGCATGATGGCCATGACGCCGGAGAAGGCGGCATAGGCAAGGCCGGCAACGGCAAGGTCGGCGCCAAGTTCCTGCCGCAGATATAGGGCTGCCCAATCGAGCACCGCGCCCTCGGAGATCATCGTCAGCAGCGCCATCAAGCCGACGAGGTAGACCAGCGGGTTCGCCGGCAGCGTGAACTTATGATGCTCGACCGCCTGCGGCCTGTCCTCTGCGACGAGATAGCCGACCGCCAGCGCGATGACCGCGAAGGCGAGCACGGTCACCACCGCGGCATGGGCGAGGTGACCGTAGTGCTGGATGGCAAAGCCGCCGAGCGCGCCGCCGGCGAAACCGCCAAGGCTCCAGAAGCCGTGCGAGGACGACATGATGGCGCGGGACAATTTTCGCTCGACCACCACGGCATTGGCGTTCATGGCGACATCCATACCGCCGATCGAGCCGCCGAAGATGAACATGGCGATGGCCGCCAGCGGCACGTTGGGCGCCAGCGCCACGACAAGCAGGCCGAGGCTGCCGCAGAGGCCGAACCAGCGCAGCACCGTGCGCGAGCCATGTTTCGAAATCAGGTGGCCGCACCAGGTCATGGCCGTGACCGCGCCGGCGCCGAACAAGAGGATCAGCAGGCCGAGCGTGAATTTCGAGATGTCGAGCCGGGTCAGGAACACCGGGATCTGCGGCGCCCAGCTGCCGGTCAGGAAGCCATTGGCGAGGAAAATGGCCGCCACGGCCCATCGCCCGCGAATGGCAGTCTGCATGGCGCTTGACGCGTTCATAAGGCGAATCCGGTCCGAAAATGGCTTTGCGCGGCAAATTAGATCGATTCAATTTGTAGTCAAGAACCGCGCTCGAGGAAGTGCTTGGACCAAACGGAGGCAAGCGATCGGGGGCGTGTCGACGGAGGACCTAATGATCCTTCGGCCACCTCGCCTCGAACTCGGCCTTCTTGGCATCCGACGCTTCCGTCTGGTTGAGCGCCTGCCACTCGGCATAAGGCATGCCGTAGACGATCTCGCGCGACTGGTCCTTGGAGAGATCGACGCCGTCGGCATTGGCCGCTTCGCGATACCAGTTCGACAGGCAGTTGCGGCAGAAGCCAGCGAGGTTCATCAGGTCGATATTCTGCACGTCGTTTCGTTCCCTGAGATGCTCGACCAGCCGGCGAAAGGCGGCCGCCTCGAAATCGCGCTTCTGCTCGTCGCTGAGTTCAGTCATCGAAACCTCCTTGCCCAGAGACTATTTGGAAATTCTACTCTGGCGGCCATCTGATGGCGTTTTCTGCGCTTCCGGTGCTCACGGACCAATGTCCGCTGCGCTCCGGTTCTCGAAACCACCATCATATGACTCGCCAGAGCGAATTTCGAAACAGTCTCTAGAGCGGCCCGGTGCGCGAGCCGAACATCTTCACGACATGTATATCGGGACGGCGGTCGATGGCGTCAACGATCGGCGCCAGACGCTCGGCCCAGGCGATCGCGCCCTTCTGGTCCGCTATCAGGTCTTGGCGGATCTCGATCAGCGCGTGGGCATAGCCGTTGACGATGGCATGCCTGAACATGGTGTCGCCGCGCAGTGCGCCGTCATAGGGCTCGTTATCGCCGACGACGAGGGTTTTGTCGGCGGCGAGCATATCGATCAGCGGCCGCGCCACCCGGTCGTCCCGATCCCAGAGGATGCCGACATGCCACGGGCGCTGTTTGCCCTGCATGGCCGGCGTGAAGGAATGCACCGAGAAGATGAAGGGCGCCTTGGCGGAAGCCTGCGCGACCGAGGCGATCATGGCGCCGACGGCGTCGTGGTAGGGACGGTAGAAGCGGTCGAGCCGCCTTTCGCGCTCTTCCGGCGCGATGGGATAGTTTCCCGGCACGACGGTGCCGTCATAGAGCTGGCGGATGAGCGTCGGATCGTCCTCGCCGCGATTGGGATCGATCAAGAGCCGCGAGAAATTGGCGATGACCGCCGGCACGTCGAGCAAGGCGGCGAGTTCACGCGTCACCGCTTCAACGCCGATATCGTAGGCGATGTGGCGCTCGAATTCCGCCGCGGGCAGGCCGAGGCTGCCATAGTCCTCGGGCAGGTCGCGGCGGGCATGATCGGCCAGAAGCACGATGCCCCGCTTGCGGTCGCCCTCGACAATGTCGAAAGGCGCGAAAACTGTGGATCGGGTCATTGGCGGGAAATGGTCTGTTCGCTGGCTTCCGGGGAGGGTGCTATCGTCATTCCACGAAGACGACGTGTGCGCAATGCCGTTGTTTGGCCAAGGTTTCCCGGGAAATCTGGCGAGGGGCGGCGGATCGTGCGCCGGGAGCCTTCCTAAATCGATTGGAATTGGTCAAAACGGCGCGTTGACATGCGCCCGGACTTTTCCGAAAAGGGGCGCAGAGAGATGCTGATGTGGTTCTTGAGGGGTATTGGGATGGGTTCCGCCGGCAGGCAGCGCATGCGCTCTGCCTTTGCCATGCCGTTCCTGATCCTGACCGTTGGCCTGTCGGCGACGGTCATGGCCTCGCCGGCGCGGGCCGATTTCCGCGTCTGCAACGCCACGCAGAACCTGGTCGGCGTCGGTATCGGCTATCGCGCCAAGGCCGGCTGGATCACCGAAGGCTGGTGGCACATTGAAGGATCGAGCTGCAAGACGTTGATTGAAGGGCCGCTGTCATCAAGGTTTTATTATCTTTATGCAGAAGACGCTGAGCGCGGTGGACGCTGGGACGGCCCGATCAACATGTGCGTGGCTGAAAAAGAGTTCAAGATCGCCGGCGTAAACGACTGCGTCGCCCGGGGCTTCCAGCGCGCCGGATTTCAGGAATATGACACGGGCGAACAGGCGAGCTGGATGGTCCAGCTGACCGATGAGCCCGCAACGGGAGGCGCACCAGCCACCCCGGGAACCAACAGTCAATGAGACGCAGCCGCAAGGTCAAGATCCTAGCCACAATCGGTCCGGCCTCCTCCTCCGAGGAGATGCTGAAGAAATTGTTCGAAGCGGGCGCCGATGTGTTCCGCATCAATATGAGCCATACCGACCATGAGTTGATGCGCACGCTGGTCGGCCGCATCCGCGCCGTCGAGGAAAAGGTCGGCCGGCCGATCGGCATTCTCGCCGACCTGCAAGGCCCCAAGCTGCGCGTCGGCAAGTTCGCCAACGGCAAGGAAGTGCTGACGCCAGGCCAGACCTTCACGCTCGACGACAATCCCGAGCCCGGCACATCGACCAGGGTCTATCTGCCGCACCCCGAAATCCTGAGCTCGGTCGAGGCTGGTCACCGTCTTTTGATCGATGACGGCAAGCTCGAGCTGAAGGCCGTGAAGAGCGACGGCAAGTCGATCGTCTGCACGGTCGTCGCCGGCACCACGATTTCCGACAAGAAGGGCGTCAGCCTGCCCGATACCGACCTGCCCGTCGGTGCGCTGACCGAGAAGGACCGCAAGGACCTCGACGCGGTGCTCGCCACGGGCGTCGACTGGGTCGCGCTGTCCTTCGTGCAACGCCCCGAAGATCTGGCCGAAGCGCGCAAGATCGCGCGCGGCCGGGCGCTGATCATGGCCAAGATCGAAAAGCCACAGGCCGTTGCCCGACTGGCCGAGATCATCGAACTGTCCGATGCGCTGATGGTCGCCCGCGGCGATCTCGGCGTCGAGATGCCGCTCGAAGCGGTGCCCGGCATCCAGAAGCAGATCACGCGCGCCGCGCGCCGTGCAGGCAAGCCGGTGGTGGTCGCCACGCAGATGCTGGAATCGATGATCACCGCGCCGGTGCCGACCCGCGCCGAAGTGTCCGATGTCTCGATCGCCGTTTTCGAGGGCGCCGATGCGATCATGCTGTCGGCGGAATCGGCGGCGGGCGCCTATCCGGTCGAAGCCGTGGCGATGATGGACCGGATCGCCACCAAGGTCGAAACCGACCCGACCTATGCCGGCATCATCAACGCCCAGCGCTCCGAGCCGGAAGCGACGGGCGCGGACGCCATTTCACTGGCCGCCCGCGAAATCGCCGAGACGCTGAAGCTGTCGGCGATCATCACCTACACGGCGTCCGGCACCACCGGGCTGCGCGCCGCGCGCGAACGGCCGCAGGTGCCGATCATCGCGCTGTCGCCGATCCTCAACACCGCGCGGCGGCTGTCGCTCTTGTGGGGCACGCATTGCGTCGTCTCGCCCGATGCCACCGATCTCGACGACATGGTCAACCGCGCCTGCCGTATTGCCCTTGAGGAAGAATTCGGCAAGCCGGGCGATCGCGTCATCATCACGGCCGGTGTGCCGCTGAGGACGCCCGGCTCGACCAACATGCTGCGCATCGCCTATGTCGGGTCGGACGCGCAGGGCAACCGTTAGAGCGGTTCATCCTTCACGGAAACATCGGCCGAGCGCTTTTCAGGGGTGCGGCCCGAATGGCTTCAAGCCGTCGCGATCCTGAGCGCTCTTGCCGCAGCTTCAGCGTGGTCTATGCGCTGAAGAAACCGGCGCGCACGAAGAACGGCGTCATACAGATACTGATCCGGCCCCAGCATCTTTCGCTGATTTAATTCGGCCGTGTCGAGCAAGTCGAAATCGACCTTCTCGATCGTGCAGTGCCAACCGGCACTGTGGGAGGTCCAGCCCCTTCGATGATGATCCAGGAGGCGCTCGCGGCCGGAGTAACCGTGGTAGTCGAAAGCGATGACGCCGTTCGTCACATAGATATGGTTTCCCGCAAAGCTCTCGGCCGGAATGATCCATTCTGCATGAAATCCCTCAAGAGGGCGATGCTTGAGGAAAACACCTGCAAGAATGTGGCATGCGCCGTAACCGAAGAAGATGCGATCCGGCAGCGCCCATCGTCTCTCCGGGTCTTTCTTTATGCCATGCTTGAGGACATACATGTCAGGTCGGCGCGAGCTCGGCCTGCGGTTCCTTGATGTCGGCGCACTTGCCCACACCATAGGCATCGCCAGCAATCCGCGCTTCCACCGTTCTGGCCATCGCCTCCAGATCGACATCCTTGCCGGCGACCTTCGCGATGGCGCCAGCAACGAGGTCGGGGGCGATCCAGTCCGGCTTGTGGCCGAGATTGTGCACCCAGACGAGCTCCGCGCCTCGAATATCGCGCACCAGGCCGACAGAATGGATATGTGCGTAGACGACCTTGTCGCGGTCGCCGGAGATGACCACGGTCGGCGCGGTGATCTCTTTGTAGTGCGGTGCGGCGCCAAGCGCGTAGCTGTAGAGCCCGGCAACGTCGGTGGCGTTGGCGCGAAAGGCTGCAGGCCGTAACACCAGGGGGATCGCGGCCGTGCCGAGATAATTATCCGGCACCTTGTTGGGCGAGAACACGCAGGTCGTGGCATCGGCCATCTGTAACGTGCCAGCAGGATAGGTCAGCGTTTCGGAAAACAGCCGGCCGATCACCGGAACGGTGGTCAGATCGTAGTACCAGGATGTCGCGCCGCCCGGCCAGGGATGGGTTGCCGGCGCCAGGAAGACGAGACCGAGCGTCTTGTCGGCATGCTCGCGGCCGAAAGCCGTCGTCACCACGCCGCCGAAGGAATGGCCAACGATGATCGCCTTCTTGATGCCGAGGCGGTCCATCAGGGCAGCGAGGGTGTTGGCCTGCGCCGACGGATCCTCATTGTTGCCAGGCCCACGCCCCGACCAGCCAAAGCCCGGCCGGTCGAAGAACAGCATTTCGGCGCGGCCTTCGAGCAACGGCGTCAGCGGCAGCATCTGATCCCTGAGATTGGCGCTGGCGCCGTGGATGAAGACGATCGGTGGCAGCTCCGCATTGGCGGGAGCCGGAATGTGGACATAGTGGATACGGGCGCCGCCGATGTCGGCGAATCCACCAATGGGCGGATTGCGGCGCTCGATCAGCCACGAGCCGACGCGGGTGACGCCGACCAGGACAAAGACGAGTGCGAGGAGAAAGGCGACGGCGGCGGAGATCAGGTTCATGCGGGGAGATACGGGGTGGGATGGGATTAGTTCTGGAGTAGGGCAGTAGGGCAGTAGGGCAGTAGGGCAGTAGGGCAGTAGGGCAGTAGGGCAGTAGGGCAGTAGGGCAGTAGGGCAGTAGGGCAGTAGGGCAGTAGGGCAGTAGGGCAGTAGGGTGAGTGTTCCGCGGTACCCCTACTGCCTTACTGCCCTATTCCCTTACTCCCTTCAGGGTATCAAATGCCTTCGCCGGCAAGCTCTTCGGAAAGTGTCGCGACCTGGTCCTGGGCGCTGCGCATCATCGGATAGATGGCCAGCACCTTCTGCCAGGCTTCGAGCGCCGACTGCTTGTGGCCGGTCAGCGCCATGATCTGCGCCAGACCCGAAAGCGCGCCGAAATGGCGCGGCTCGAGTTGCAGCGTGCGGTCGATGTCGGCCATCGACTTGCCGTAGTTCTTCATCATGAAATGCACCGTGGCGCGGCGGTTCCAGCCTTCGGCATAGGTCGGCTGCAGGGTCACCACCTGGTCGAGGAAATCGAGCGCGACGTCGAATTTCTGGTTGTCCATCGCTTTTTGCGACCACAGCATCATCAGATCGATCGAGGCGCTGCCGGACTGGAACCACTCGCTCCAGATGTTGCCGGCGATGCGTTCGGCGGCCTTTTCGTTGCGCTCGCGCTTGAGGTCGGAGAACAGCTTGTCGAGTCGGGCCTGTTTGGTCATCGGCGCGGCGGGCGCCTCCGGGGCAGCCGGCGCTGCGGGCTGATCGTCCGCGGCCAGACCGGCACGCTTATGGCGCCGGAAACAGGGAGAGTTATCAAAAATGCAAAAAGAATCCGCATCGCCCGATCCTAGTCCCGGGCGGCGGAACAGCAAAGTGATTTTAGCGTGAGAAGGTCGGCAGGCCGACACACATCAAGGGGCGGAGGCGAAAAGCCTCCGGCCGAAAGCTCAGCCCTGGCGCGCCTTGTAGCGGGGGGCGGTCTTGTTGATGATGTAAACGCGGCCCTTGCGGCGAACCAGCTGGTTGTCGCGGTGACGCGCCTTCAGCGCCTTGAGCGAATTCTTGATCTTCATGGTCTTGCCTGTCGGTGTGGACCCGGTCCCGGGTCGAAATTTTAAGGCGCGCCAGAAGACGCGCCTTTTCAACGGTGGGTGGCTCATAAACGAGGAGCCTTGTCCGTGTCAACCGCAAGCGTGCTCGACACCCCCATATCATCAAATATCCGCCAAGTCCGCGGCGCGGCATTGCACGGTTCCCGGCGGGCTGGGATGATGAGCCGTGTTTCAAGTGATTTGGGGACGATCATGCGCCGAATATTCCTGTCCGCCTGCCTGGTCGTCCTGGCGGCGACCGCTGCTGCCCGCGCTCAGGAATGCGACCGCTCCGACGACAGCCAGCAGATGATGAACATCTGTGCCGGCGAGGACTACCAGGCCGCCGACGCCAAGCTCAATGCGGCCTATCAGAACCTGATCAGCTCCGACGATGCCGATGCCAAGAGATTGCTGCAGGCGGCACAACGCGCCTGGATCGCCTTCCGCGACGCCGAATGCGCACACACCACCGCCGCCAGCGCCGGCGGCTCCATCCACGCGATGGAGGTTTCAGCATGTCTGACCAGGCTGACCAATGAGCGCATCAAGCAGCTTGCCGCCTCGGCCAATTGCGAGGAAGGCGATGCGAGTTGCGCCAGCTCCGACGAGAGCGACGAGGTGCAATAGGCGCGTTCGGGGTTAAGTACGGCGGCTGATGCGGGTGAAATGGCCCATCTTGCGGCCGGGCCGGGCCTCCGCCTTGCCATAGAGATGCAGCATCAGGTCGGGCTCGGAGAGCAGGGCCGGCACGCGCAGCACGTCGTCGCCGATCAGGTTCTCCATCACGCAATCGGAATGGCGGCCAGGGCTGCCCAGCGGCAGGCCGGCAACGGCGCGGATGTGCTGCTCGAACTGCGAAACGATGCAGGCGGCCTCGGTCCAATGGCCGGAATTGTGGACGCGCGGCGCGATCTCGTTGGCAAGCAGCGAGCCGTCGGAAAGCACGAAGAACTCGACACCGATGACGCCGACATAGTCGAGCGCCGACAGGATTCTTGATGCCGCTGCTCGCGCCGCGTTCGCCGTTTCAGGCTTGATGGCGGCCGGCAAGGTCGAGGTGTGGAGAATGCCGTTGCGGTGGACATTCTCGGCCGGATCGTAGGCGGCGACCGCGCCATCCAGCCCCCGCGCCGCAATCACCGAAATCTCGCGCTCGAACGGCACGAAGCTTTCCAGGATCAGCGGGACATTGCCCATCGCCTCGCAGGTGCCGGCAAAACCGCCCGTTTCCATGTTGCGGAAGACGCGCTGGCCCTTACCGTCATAGCCCATGCGCCGCGTCTTCAATATGCCGCTGCCGCTGAATGCTTTCAGCGCCGACGTCAGTTCCTCGTCAGTGTCGACAGGACGAAACTCGGCGGTGGCGATGCCGATGCCGTTGAGGAATGTCTTTTCGCTCACCCGGTCCTGCGCCACGTCAAGCGCGCGCGCCGGCGGGTAGACCGCAACCGTGGCGGCAAGCGCTTCTGCCGCCACGACCGGCACGTTCTCGAACTCGTAGGTGACGACGGCACTTGCCGCCGCCAGTTCGGCAAGGGCGGCCGGGTCGTCATAGGCGGCTGTTATCTGGCGGTTGGCGACCTGGGCGGCCGGGCAATCCGGGTGCGGCTCCAGGACGATGGTGCGATAGCCGAGGCGGGCGGCGGCCATTGCCAGCATGCGGCCAAGCTGGCCGCCGCCAATAATGCCGATGGTCGATCCGGTGGGCAGGCTCACGGCGTATCCGTCGGCTCAGTGGCGACCTTGGCGGTCTGCGAGGCGCGCCAGGCATCGAGGCGCTGGGCAAGCTTGTCGTCATAGAGCGCCAGCACGGCGGCGGCCAGCAAGGCGGCATTGGCCGCACCGGCCTTGCCGATGGCCAGTGTCCCGACCGGAATGCCGGCCGGCATCTGGACGATCGAGAGCAGCGAATCCTGTCCCGACAGCGCCTTCGATTCCACCGGCACGCCGAACACTGGCAGCGGCGTCATCGCCGCCGTCATGCCGGGCAGGTGGGCAGCGCCGCCAGCGCCGGCGATGATCACCTTGTAGCCGGCGGCCTTGGCGCCCTTGGCGAACTCATAGAGCCGGTCAGGTGTACGATGCGCGGAGATGATCAGCCGTTTGTGCGGAACGCCCAGCGCCTCCAGCGTTTCGGCCGCCTGGCGCATCGTTGCCCAGTCGGACTGGCTGCCCATGATGATGGCGACGTCGGCGCGTTGGTCGTTCAAGCTTCTGCTCCCCGGCGACAAAGGCGCGCCTTAGCGGAATTCGCGCGAGGCCGCAAGGACAGGCAGGCCTGCTTGCCGTCCGGGAAGGCGGAAGCCGGCCCGCTAGAGGCTTTGGCGCTCGGCCTCGGGCGTCGAGACCAGCAGGGCCGAAGCGGCGTTGGCGGCGGTGACGGCCGCTAGCATGCCCTCCCCACGGGCAAGTGCCGCGGCCAGCGCCCCCACGAATTCATCGCCCGCGCCATGGGTGCTGACAAGCCTGACCGGGATGGCCGGCAGCGCGAAGGCCTCGCCGGTCCGCTCGCAGCAGGCGACACCCTCACCGCCTGCCGTGACGATCGCCACGGGGCAGAGATCGACCAGAAGCCGCACCGCTTGCACGGCGCCGTCGAGCGTCTCCACTACCGACACGCCGGCCAAAAATTCTGCCTCGATGGCGTTGACGACGAGGATGTCGACCAGCGCGATCAACTCGTCGGAAAGCTTGCGCGCCGGGGCGGCGTTGAGGACGACGCGGCCGCCTTGTGCCTTCGCCGCACGCGCGGCGACAGATCTGGCTGCTTCGGGCACTTCGTTCTGCAACAGGAGCACCGCCGTTTGAGCGATCATTTCGGAAGCAGCCGCGACATCCTTTTCGCCGAGAGTCAGATTGCTGCCCGAGACGATCACCGCGCCATAGTCGCCGCCTTCATCGAAGATCGCCACGCTCATGCCGGAGCCGGCGCCGGCGGCCACCCGCACGAAGCGGCGGTCGACGCCGCCGCGATCGAGATTGGCCAGCAGCGCACGGCCGAAATCGTCGTCACCGACGGCGCCGATCATCGCGGATCTCGCGCCGGCCCGCGCCGCTGAAACCGCCTGGTTGCCACCCTTGCCGCCGCATTTCGGGTGCCAGGCATGGCCGGTCACCGTCTCGCCCTTGCGCGGGCGGTCGGGGGCGTCGACCATGATGTCGTAATGCAGGCTGCCGAAGACAGTGACCAGCGGGGTTGTCGACGGCGTCATGAGCCCCGGTCTTTTCGTTTCGAGGTGACCGCCGACATGGTGCGGCCAAGATTGCGCTCCGCCGCCTGGTAGTCGCGCTGCGCCACCGCCACGAACAGTGCGTCGAGGATGTTGAGCTGGGCAATGCGCGCCGCTGCGTTCTCGCCCATCAACGGCGAGCCCTGCGCGGTCGAGCACAGCACGATGTCGGCGATCTGGGCCAGCGGCGAGTTGTCGTAATTGGTGATGGCCAGCGTGCGCGCGCCATTCTTGCGAGCGAGCTGGATGGCATCGATGACGGCCGACGTATTGCCCGAATGCGAGAAGCCGACGGCGATGTCATCCGCGCCGAGCAGCGAGGCCGACATCAGCATCATGTGCGAATCGTCGTAGACCGATGCGCGGATGCCGATGCGCAGGAATTTGTGCGAGACGTCGCGGGCGATCTGCGCCGAACCACCTACGCCGTAAAAATCACGGTTCTTCGCCCGGAAGAGCAGCTCGGCGGCGCGGTCGAAATCCTCGATATCGAGGATGGCGAGCGTCTCCTCCAGCGCCTGGATCGAGGTGCGGAACACCTTCTGCACGATCTCGGCCGAACTGTCGTCGGACGACAGTTCCTGATGCATCTCGGCGGTAGGCAAGCGGCTGTATTCATAGACGGCCGAGCGGAAGTCGCGATAGCCGGAGAAGCCGAGCTTCTTGGCGATCTTGACCACCATCGCCTCGGACACGCCGGACTCTTCGGCGATCTGCTTCAACGGGATCGTCTCGTCGAAGCCGCGCCGTCCGAAGACGGTTTCCACCACCTTGGCTTCCAGTGGGGTGAGGTGCGGCATCATCATGCGGATGCGCGGTCCTACCGCTTTCAGGTCCAGCCCGCTCAAGGTCATCCACGCCCCCTCGTCACACGATCGATAAGCATCGCGGCGAGGATTATAAGACCAGTTGCCAAGAGCTGATAGAAGGACTGCACGTTCATCAGCGTCAAACCGTTGCGCATGGCACCGAGGATGACGGCGCCGAGGATGGTGCCGACGATGCTGCCCTTGCCGCCCATCAGCGACGCGCCGCCGATGGCCGCCGCCGCGATCGCGTCGAGCTCCCAGAGATTGCCGAGGATGGGTTCGGCCGCACCCAGCCGGCCGATCAGGATCTGCGCGGCAAGGGCGGCCAGCAGGCCGGAGATCATGTAGGCGGCGATCTTGGTGCGGGCAATCGGCACGCCGGCTATATAGGCCGCCTCTTCATTGCCGCCGACGGCCAGCAGATACTCGCCGAAGGGTGTCTTCTTCAGAACGATCCAGGCGATAACGGCGACGCAGGCGACGATGATCACCGCCAGCGGCAGGCTGAACAGCGAGCCGTTGAAGATGGCGCGGAAGCTTGCCGGCAGGCCGAGCACCGGATTGCCGCCGGTATAGATCAGCGCCAGTGCCCTGTAGGTGCTCAGCGTTCCCAATGTCACGATGAAGGGTTGCAACCCGACATAGGCGACCAGCACACCATTCACCAGGCCACACAGAAGGCCGATGGCGAAGCCGACGGCGATGGCCAGTGGAAACGGCACGCCGGCAACCAGCATCGAGGCTGAGATAACCGCCGAGAGCGCTGCGGTCGGCCCGACCGACAGGTCGATGCCGCCGGAGATGATGACCAGCGTCATGCCCAGCGCCAGGCAGGCATTGATGCTCGACTGCTGCAGGATGTTGATCAGGTTGCGCTCGGCAAAGAAGCCGGGCACCAGCGCGCCGAAGACGGCGAGGATCACCAGGAGGCCGATCAGCGTGCCGGCGTCGCGCATGGAAAAACGCTGCAGGATGGCGGCGCCCGGCCGTGCCGGCGCGGCTTGCGAGAGGTCAGACATGGGCAATCCTGTTCTTCTTTTTCAAGCGCCTGTTCCTTGCGTGCCTTGCCGGCCGGCCGCGCCTTGCGACTGGGGTATGGCGTGCGCTGCAATCGCCTGTTCGCTGAGGCTTGCCCGGTCGAGTTCGGCGGCGATCGCGCCCTCGCGCATAACCAGCACGCGGTCGGCGAGCCGGATCACCTCGGGAAGTTCGGAAGAGACGACGATGACGCAATGGCCTTCGGCGGCGAGTTCTTCGATCAGATGGTAGATTTCAGCCTTGGCGCCGACATCGATGCCGCGCGTCGGCTCGTCGAACAGCAGGATCCGCGTTCCCGCCGCCAGCCAGCGGCCGATGATCGCCTTCTGCTGGTTGCCGCCACTGAACAGGCGGATGGGACGGTCGAGCAGGAAGGGCCTGAGATTGACCCGCTTCATCTTCTCGGCAGCCACGCGCCTCAGCCTGGCGTGGTCGATGACGCCGTGCCTGGCGAAGACGCCCATCGAGGCGAGCGCCATGTTGGAGGTGATCGGACGCAGCGGCACGATGCCTTCGCGCTTGCGTTCCTCCGGCACCAGGCCGATGCCGGCGGCAATCGCATCGCGCGGGCTGGATAGCCGGATCGCCTTGCCGTCGATCTCGACGGTGCCTGACGAGGCACGGTCGGCGCCGGCGAGCAGTCGCAGCAGCTCGGTGCGGCCCGAGCCGACCAGGCCGGCAATGCCCAGCACCTCGCCGCGATAAAGGTCGAAGGAGATATCGCGAACCTTCGCCGACGACAGCCCGCGCACGCCGAGCCTGACATCCCTGGTGGCGTGGGAGCGGTGTTCTTCCTGAGCAAGCTCGCGGCCGACCATCATCGAAACCACGGCCTGTTCCGAGACCTCCGCCACATCGACGGAATCGATGACGGCGCCGTCGCGCATGATGGTGGCGCGGCGGCAGATGCCGAACACCTCGTCCAGCTTGTGCGAGACATAGACCACCGCGACACCGTCACGCGACAGCCCCGCAATGACTTCGGCCAGCCGCTCGAACTCGCTCGGGGTCAGGCTGGATGTCGGCTCGTCCATGGCGACGATCCGGGCACGGTCGAGCAGCGCGCGGGCGATCTCGACGATCTGCCGCTGCGCCACCTTCAGGCTGCCGAGTGGAGCCGCCGGATCGATCGTGGCGTCGAGCGCGGCAAGGGCCGATGCGGCTTGGCGCTCCTGCTCGCGTCTGGCGACGAAGAGGCCGCCGCGCGTCAGCGGATGGCCGAGGAACATGTTCTGGGCGACGCTGAGGCGCGGCACCTGCTGCAGTTCCTGGTGGATCATGGCGACACCGGCGGCGCGCGCCGCGACCGGGTTGTTGAGCGTCACCGGCACGCCGTCGATCAGCACGCGTCCGGCGCTCGGCCGGTAGACGCCCGACAGGATGCGCAGCAACGTCGACTTGCCGGCGCCGTTCTCGCCGAGCAGGCCATGGATTTGGCCGGCGCCGACGGAGAAGGACACGTCGCTCAGTGCCCGCACGCCCGGAAAGTCCTTTGAAATGCCCTCGAATTGCAACCGGGGTGACATGGGACCCTGTTCCGCGGGCAAGGGTGCCAGCCGGGAGCGAAATGTCCTGGCCAGCACCTGCCGCCCCGCCTCTGTCCTAGGGATAGGGTCGATGCCCTACTGGCCGGCGGCCGCGTCCTTGAGCAGCGCCTTTCGTGCATCGGGGCCGGAATAGCGGTCGGCATTGTCCTTGGTGATCAGCGCCTGTGGCGTGGCGACGACGCGCGGCAGCTTCTGCCCGGCCACCAGTCGCAGCGCCGCTTCGAGCGCCACCTCGCCGGTCAGCACCGGGAACGAGTCGACCGTGCCGGTCAGTTCGCCGGCGCGGATGGAGGCGTAGGCGTCGGAAATGCCATCGGTGCCGAACACGGCGACCTTGTCCTGCAGGCCGGCAGCCTTGACCGCCTCGACGATGCCCAGCGCCATGCCGTCATTGTTGGCGTAGAAGCCGATCAGGTCGGGGTGCTGCTGCAGGATGTTGGTGGCCGCGTCATAGGACGTCTGGCGGTCCCAGTTGCCGGGCACGCTGGCGACGACCTGGAATTTGCCACCCTCGGAGATGGTGGACTTGAAGCCGTCGGTGCGCTGGACGGCGGCATAGACGCCGGCCTGGCCCTCGACGATGGCGACCTTGCCGCCATTCGGCCGGTTCTTGATGAACCATTTGGCGACGCGCACGCCATTGTCGCGCTGGACATTGCCGACATAGTGCTCGGCCTGCGGGATGACGGCGTCGTTGACGTTGACGACCGGCACGTTGGCGGCCTTGGCCTGTTCCATGATCGGCTGCAGGTTCGAATCGGTCTGCGGCGAGACGAGCAGGACGTTGTAGCCCTGCGTCACCAGGCCCTCGGCGATGGTGAGCTGGCCGAGCTGGTCGCCCTCGTTCTGTGCCGCCTGGTAGACGACGGGCACGCTGACCTTGTCGCCGAAGGCCTTGTAGCCTTCGCCCAGCGAACGCCAATATTCATTGGTCAGCGTCTTGGATACGGCGCCCGCCTTGGTGCCTGCGGGCAGCTTGGGGAAAGCGCCGAACTTGGCTTCGAGCTGCGACCAGTCGATGCGATCCTTCTCGGTGTCGGAGTTGAGCGGCGCAAGATCGGCGCTATAGGCCGGCGCGATGGCGAGCGCCATCAGCGTGGCGGTGGCGGCGGCAAGCAGAAACTTCATGGTCTTCCTCCCTGGTTTGAAAACGGCGGTGTGGTTGAGCGGCTTCGGCGGTCAGGCCCCGAGCATGATCTCCTGGACGATGGCCTGCGTGGCGACTGCGTCCTGGCGGTCGATGGCGGATGACAGACGGTTGTCTCTGTCGAGCCGCTCGACGACACCGAGCATGCGCTTGACGGTGGCGATGTTGACCTCGCATTCGCGCACCGGATCGAGCCCGGTCATGTCGGGAAAGGTGTCGAAATAGATGGCGCCGGCGTAGCCGTCGTGGCGGATCTGGCGCAGTAATTCGATCGTCTGCAGCGTGTGCACGGCGCCGACCATCAGGCCGTCGTCGCGCTTGGCGTAGCCGTCATTGAGATGCACGCCGAGAAGCTTGCTGTGCCGGGCGACGAGTGCGGCGGCAAAGGCCGGCTGCTCGTCGGCGTAAAGCACATGGGCGAAGTCGAGGGTGACGCCGAGATTGGGCAGGCCGACCTCGCGGATCGCCAGCAAGGTGGTCGCGGCATCCGGCATCAGCGAGTAGGAACGCGGCTCGTTGGGCTTGTACTCCAGGCTGACCTGGCAGTCGGGATCATGCGCGGCCACTTCACGAATTCCATCGATTTCGTGTTTCCATAACGTCGCATAGTCTGCCTGGAAGGCGTAGTCGAAGCCATCCTGTCCCAGCCACAGCGTCATCAGGTTGGCGCCGGCTTCACGCGTGGCGTCGATGCCGGCCTTGGTCAGGTCGATGGCCTCGCGGCGCACCGCCGGATCGGGATTGGTGAAGGCGCCGAGCTTGAAGGCGGGGTTGGAGTAGTAGCGCATGGCAAAGCCATTGATGGAAAGCCCGAGATCGCTGAGCTTGCGGGCGATTTCCGACGGCCTTTCACCGACATGGTCAGGAAAGTTGAGGTCTAGATCGGTAAGCCCCTCGACCTTGGCGGCGCGCGCCGCCATCTGCATCAGCGACGGCTTGCCGGCAAGATCGGGCCATTCGGCCTGTGGCTGTGACGCAAAGGAATTGAGGCGCGTGGCGAAACGGTTGGCTGTCATGGACGATCCTTCAATCGTCATGACTTCACATAAATACAAAAGTTTGTAAAGTTATTGTTTTGAAGAGAACCGCGAGGCCGGTGATCCGGCTTGCAGCCGGGCTGAGTGCACACGGGCGCGCCGGCAGTCTCCCGGTCGGAGACTCCTTCAGAGCGTCAGGATCAAGAGCGGGGCTGTACTGCCTTCACACCGCCGCCTTGCGGAAGCGGGCGACGAAATCGTCGAGTTCGGGCCGTTCCATGTCGGAGATCGCCCAGTAGGAGAAGGCGCCGTCGCTCCAGTGCACCATCGAGAAGCCGCCGGACGAAAGGTCGTCCGGCTTGGTGGTCTTGCCGCCCTGCTGCGGCTCGGCGACCAGCGTGATCAGGTGCTCGCGGTGACGGTAGACTAGGGCCGGCACCGGCCGGCCGGAGATCACCTCTACCCGGCCGCCGATCAGCGCGAAGCCGTCCTGGGCAAGGTCGGGCGCCGGCGGCGAGACGCCGATGCGGGCGTCGAGCCACGGCTTGACCGTATGGCGGTCGGACGAGACGATGTCGATCGGGCTCGCGGCAAGCAGGCTGCGGCGATGGCCGCTGGCGACCGCCGCGGCAAAGCCGTCATCGACGCCGCTCTGCATCACCCATTGCGTCGCTCCACTGGCCAGCACCGCGCTGATCATGATCGACGCGGCCATGGCGCGCCAGTCGAACGAGCCGAAGCGGCGCGCTCTCGGCGATGGCCGCGCCTGGGAAGGACGTGTCCCGGCTTCCCGTCGCTGGCCGCCACCAGCGCCCGCAATCAATCCCGGCAGTGCCGACGGCGCACCCCGCGGCGGCTCGGTCGCCTCGGCTGGCGCCTGCTGTTCGGTGGTCGGCGTGCCGATCGCCGCGATGCGGGCCCGAAACGCATCGCTGACATCGGGGCGAGGCAAGCGGCTGACCGCGCCTTGCAAGGCGACAATGCGGGCATGCTCTGCAGCAAGCTTCGGGTCGGCGGCGATGCGGCGTTCCACGGCAAGTGCGGCCGCCGCATCAAGCTCGCCATCAACAAGGGCATGGATCATCAGTCTGATACCTTCGGGATCGTTGGGCAGTCCGTCGTCGTGCGTCATGACGCTCTCCCCAATTCAGACGCCAGCAGGCCACGAGCGCGGGCCAGCCTGGACATCACCGTGCCGATCGGCACGGCAAGCATGGCCGATATCTCGCGATAGCTGAGGCCGTTGATATCACGCAGCACCAGCGTTTCGCGAAACGGCGGCGGTAAGGCAGCGATCGCCGCCTCCAGTGCTGCCGTATCGGCTTTGGCGATCAGGCTCGCCTCCGGGCCGTCCTCGTCCGGCAGGCTGGTGCCGTGGGCCGCAGCCATGTCGTCGAGATCGCCGAGGTCGCCAACGGCCAGCATGCCGCGCGGCCGGTTGCGCGCCATCCAGGTGTAGGAGGTGTTGCGCACGATGGTCAGCAGCCAGGCGCGGGCATTGCCGCCGGCATAGCCCGCGATACCGGCGTGCGCCTTGATGCAGGCGTCCTGCACCACATCCTCGGCATCGGCGGCATTGCCGGTCAGCCAGCGGGCCAGCGCTAGCGCGTCGCCGAGATGCGGCAGCACCACTTCGTTGAAGCGTTCCGCCAGGGCCCTCTCGCTCAAAGCAGCACCATGATCCCATACTCCGGGCCGTGCCGCCTCAAGATGCGACGGCGATCTCGCCCTGCTCGCAGGGGCAAAGCCCCCGGAAACAGGCAGAGCCGCCTGCCTTGCTGAAACTGAATTCATCTGCGTCACCGGTGTCAAGCGCTACAAAGGAGAGCCTGACGACGCTCATGCTGCCCAGCGCATAGCCACGGCCGACGCCGCAGCCGTGTTCGCTGTCTTTGCAATGATGCGGCATGCCGGTCTCCTCAACGCCAGACGTGGCGTATGCCGAGGAGACCTGTGACGGAGCCGGTTTATTCCCACCGTCGACGAATCCGGCTGATCACAGTCGCGTGATCAGCTGCCGCTTTTGGTCGGTTTGACGCTTAATCCGGCCAGCGCAAGACGCCCGACGAATCCTTGCGTGCGGCTTTGATCGCATCGGCCGGGCGGTCCTTCGCGGTAAGTGTGGCCCGCAGCCGTTCGGCGACGATCTCCGCCTCGCCGGGGTGGAGGTTGCAGGGGTCGAGGAAGAAATGGCCGCGCTCGACCTCGTGGTTGCGCACGATGATCGGTGGCGAGCCCGCCGCCAGCGCCGAGGCGAGGCCGGCGGCGCTGAAGCGGCTCTCCGGCAATACGAAGATCTGCAGCCGGTCGAGCGGATTGGCGGTAGGGTCCGGAATGATCTTGGCAAAGATGCCCGGCAGTCCTTGCAAAGCGTCCTTCCAGAGATTGAGCGCCGCGTCCTCGCGCTGGCGGATGCCGGCGTGATCGCGCTTCTCCCAGGCTTCCAGTGCCGCCATGGTGCCGGCGATGCTTTCCTTGCCGACCTTCATGGCGCGCGCCACGCCGCGGTTCTGCAGATAGGCTGATCGCACCAGATCCTTGCGGCCGGTGACAATGCCGCTGGTCGGCCCGCTCAGGAATTTGTGTCCGCTGTAGATGACGACATCGGCACCGCGCGCCAGAAAACCGCGCAGATCATATTCGGACGCGGCATCGACGATCACCGGCACGCCCTTGGCGTGGCAGATTTCGCAGAACTCCTCCAGCGACAGCATGCCGTACTGCACCGTGTGGTGAGCGACGACATAGAGGCCGGCCGCCGTGCGGTCATTGATCGCTTCGCGCACATGATAGTCCTGCGTCACGCTGACCGTGCCGGCGGGCACCACCTTGGCGCCGGCGACGCGGATCGACTGATCGATCGGGGCGCCGTAATTGACGATGTGACCGAGCTGGATGACGACCTCCGACTTGAGGTCGCTGGTGTCATCAGGCAGACGCTCGATGGCGAGCAGGTTGGTTCCCGTCATCGCACCGGCGATCGCCATGGTGATGCCGCTGGCGCAGCAGGCGGTGATAAAGCCGGCCTCGCCGCCGGTCAGGCGTGCGACGACCGTGCTTGCGGCACGCTGCAGATCGTCCATCTCCACCCATTGCGACGCCATTTCCGCCATGGCGCTGATCGCTTCCGGGACGATGATCGATGCGCCGAGCGCGGTCATGGTGCCGGAGACATTGATGATCGGCCGCAAGCCCAGCCGTTCGCGGATGGTGGTGTTGGAGCCGGCGGAGGAAGTGGTTTTCATGTCAGCAAATCCCGTGAGTGGCAGGTCAGGCGGCGATCTCGACGACCGCCTCGATTTCGACGGTGATGTTCCCTGGCAAGGAGCCGACGCCGATGGCCGAGCGGGCATGGCCGCCAATATCAGCGAACACATCGGCGAACAGGTCCGAACAGCCATTGACCACTTTCGGGTGGTCGCTGAAGGTCGGCGTCGCGTTGACGAAGCCGAGCAGCTTGACGACGCGCACGATGCGGCTGAGATCGCCGGCGGCGGCATGCATGACGGCGAGCAGATTGAGCCCGGTCAGGCGCGCATGCTCATAGGCCTGCTCGACGCTCACATCCTCGCCGACCTTGCCGGTGCACAGCGTGCCGTCGGCGCGCAGCGGCCCCTGGCCGGACAGGAAGATCAGCCGTCCGCTCTCGGCATGGGTGACGAAGTTGGCGATGGGCGTCGGCGGCTCGGGCAGCGTCAGGCCGAGTTCGGCGAGCCGGATGTAAGGCGTCATGGAAGAGGGCTCCCCTTGGTTGGCTTCAGCCATCCGATATTCAAAAATCAGCGGTGTCGGCCGCCCGATGTCAGAAATGCGAGGCGCGGAAGCGCGCCAGGAAGGTGCGGAGGCGTTCGTTGCTGGTCTCCGCCGCGAGGATCTCCTTGGGCGGGCCGACGGCGCTGACACCGCCATCGGCCATGAAGACGATGCGGCTCGAAGCGTCGCGGGCGAAGGCCATTTCATGCGTCACCATCAGCATGGTCATGCCGTCCTCGGCAAGGCTTCGCACCACGGCCAGCACCTCGCCGACCAGTTCGGGGTCGAGGGCGGAGGTGATCTCGTCGAGCAGCAGGATTTTCGGCTCCATCGCCACGGCCCGCGCGATGCCGACGCGCTGCTGCTGGCCGCCGGAAAGCTCGGCCGGCAGGCTGTCGGCCTTGTGGGCGAGGCCGACGCGGCCAAGCCAGTGTTCGGCGGCCTGGCGCGCCTCGGCCTCGCTCTTCCCGCGCACCTTGGTCAAGCCCAGCATGATGTTGCCGGCTGCGGTGAGGTGCGGAAACAGGTTGAAGCTCTGGAATACCATGCCGGTCTCGGCGCGCATGGCGGCCAAGTCGCGCTCGCTGCGGCGTTGGCGCGTTCCGGCTGAGAGGTAGCCGACCTCCTTGCCGTCGATGCGGATCGAGCCTGAGTCATAGCTTTCGAGGAAGTTGACGCAGCGCAGCAGCGTGGTCTTGCCGCTGCCCGAGGGGCCGATGACGGTCACCACCTCGCCGCGTTTCATCTGCAGGCTGACGGAACGCAGCACATCGACGGCGCCGAAGGCCTTGGAGACATCGCGCACGTCGAGCAGCGCGGGACTGGCATTTGTGGCGTCGGACATCGTGCTATTCCCGAATGAAGGCAAAGCGCTGCTCGAGCCGCCGGGCGGCGAGCGAGAGCGCGTAGTTGACCGCGAAATAGATGAGCGCGCCCAGTATATAGAGCGGCATTGCCTCATAGGTGCGGCCGATGACCTGGTTGATGGCCTGCATCAAATCGGTGATGCCGAGTAGCGACACCAGCGCGCTGCCTTTGACCGCATCGGTGACGCCATTGATCCAGGGCGGCAGGAAGCGCCTGAAGGCCTGCGGAAAGATGACGTAGGTCAGACGCTGGCGGAAGGTCAGCCCGATCGCCATCGCGGCCTCGGACTGGCCTTTCGGGATCGAGGCGACCGCGCCCCTGAGATATTCGATGACCTGCGCCGTCTTGAACAGGGTCAGCGCCAGCACCGCGGCCAGAAGGACGGCAGATGCAGTCCGATCGCGGGCAGGCCGTAATAGACGAAGAACATCAGCACCAGGATCGGAATGCCGCGAATGGTGTCGGAGAAGATGCGCACGGCCCAGCGCAACGGGGCTGGGCCATAGACCAGGCCGACACCCAGCAGGACGCCGGCGATAAGCGACAGGCTGACGACAAGGAGCGATACCCAAAGGGTCACGGCGAAGCCTTTGGCGAGGAAGGGCAGGGCGTAGAGGATCTGGCTCAGCATGTCAGCGCGCCGCCCTGAACCGGCGCTCGACGAGCCTGAGCGCGAAAAGCAGGATGTAGCCGGTCAGCAGATACATCGCCGTCGTCACCAGATAGACCTCGACGATGCGGAAGGTGTTGAAGTTGATCCACTGGGCGCCGAAGGTGAGCTCAGGCACCGAGATGACCGAGGCGATCGAGGTGTCCTTGAACAGCGAGATGAAGGTGTTGGACAGCGCCGGCAACGTGATGCGCAGCATGGTCGGCAGGCGCACATGGATGAGCCTTTGCCAGGGCGTCAGGCCGATCGCCTTGCCGGCATCGAGCTGGCCGCGCGGGACGGCCTCGAGGCCCGAGCGAAACACCTCGACCAGATAGGCGCCGCTATAGACCGACAGCGTCAGGACGAACGAGGTCGGTGCGCTGTAGGCCAGGTCGACCACGGTCGGCAGGCCGTAGAAGACGAGATAGACGAGCAAGATCAGCGGCACGTTGCGGATGAATTCGACATAGGCGGCGATGATCGCCCGCACCGTACGTCCGGCCGAGACGTACCAGACCGCTAGCACCAGGCCGATGACGGTGCCGATGGCGATCGAGATGACGGCAAGCTCGAGGCTGAGCAGCAGTCCGCCCCAGAGCTTGTCGAAATGCCGCCAGATCAGGTTGAAATTAAGGGCATAGCCCATGCGTAAGCCTTAGCACCGCGGACCGTCGGGAGGCGAAAGGGCGCTGGATGTGCCCTTCCGCCCGATGCAGATCAGATGGCCGGGAAGCCGGGATGGCGCGCCGGCGGCTCCTGTCCGAAATAGTCCTTGAATGCTGCGTCGTAGAGGGCGTTTTCGTGGCCGAACATGGCGATGGTGAACGTCGCGTTGACGAAGGCCAGCCAGTCGAGGTCGCCTTGCCGGAGTGCTGCGCCATACAGCATGCTCAGCCAGCTCTTGCCGGCGTCGAATATTTGTCCGGGTTGCGCGAGGCAAGCCAGCGCACGGTGGACAGATCGACGGCGGCTGCGTCGACGCGCTTCGATTCCAGCGCCTGAAGCACGTTGGCCTGGGTGTCGATCTGCATGACCTGGCATTGCGGCAGGACCGAATGCACCTGTGCCTCGGCATCGACATTCTGCAGGATGGAGATGCGCGTCGCCGAACCGGCGGCAAGCAGCTTGTCGAACGTCCTGTTCTCGGCTGTCGGAAGGCTCAGCAGGGCAACGCCCTCGACATAGTAGGGCCGGGAAAAATTGACCAGCTGCGAACGCTGGGCGCTCATGGTCATGAACTGGATGGTGATGTCGACCTTGTTGGTGGTGACGTTGGGAATGCGCTGCGCCGGATCCTGCATGACGAACTCGACCTTGGTCGGATCGTCGAACAGGCCCTTGGCCAGGATGCGCCCCATAGTGATGTCCATGCCAACCAGCTCGCCGGCATCGTTCTCGAAATGCCAGGGCGCGTTGGTGCTGCCGGTGCCGACGATCAGCTTGCCGCGGTCGAGCACGGTGCGCAGCAGGCTGTCGGATGCGGCCTGGGCGGCGGCCTTCTGAGCATCGACGGTTGCCAGCACGCCGGCCGTCGCCAGTCCCGCCATTCCCAATTTCAGAAAATCACGTCTTCCGGATGTGTCGTTCACGGCGACCTCCTTTCGTGTTGTGTTCCCCATGCACAGGAAAGACACGTCGATGATTATCGAAAGATTGTCTCTTACAAGAGACGCATGTATCCTGTACAAGACAGATACTAACACCAGGAATCGACAATGCAAGATGGCAATGCCTTGGCCGTTTCGGCCGTCGAAAAGACGACGGCCTCCCGCGAGAAGGGCCTCAACCGGGTGCTCGAGATCCTGGACTTTTTGCACACGACGCAGCGGGCGATCGGCATTGGCGACCTTGCCAAGGGAGTTAACGCGCCACGTTCGACGACCTACACGCTGGTGCGCTCGCTGGTCGATGCCGGCCTGCTGGAAATGGCGGGCGACGGCAACCGCGTCTATTTCGGCAAGAAGCTCTATCTCTATGGAATGGATTATGTGCGCGGCAACGACCTGCTGCGGCGCGGGCGCCAGGAAGTCGACCATCTGTCGCGCGAGACCGGCGAGACCTCGGAATTGTGCATGCTGCAGAGCGGCCGTTACACCATCGTCCACTCCAGCCCCGGCACCAGGCCGTTCCGCATCAGCTCGGCCACCGGCCTGCAGATACCGCTGCCCTGGACCGCGTCTGGCCGGCTGCTCCTGGCGGGGCTGGAGCGGGCCGAGATCGAAGCCATGGTGTCGGAAGACGATCTCGTGCTGCCTGACGGCCGCAAGCTGCGGCTCGACGATTTCATCGCCGACATCGCCAAGGCTGGGGTGACCGGCTACTGCGTCACCTCGGGGCTGGTCGATGCCTACACGAAATGTCTTGCCGTGCCGGTCTTTTCAGCGCCGGGCAAGGTCGAGGCGACGATGTGCCTGGTGGTCCCCATCGATACGTCCGAGGAACGGACCGGCAGCCTCATCGGCCTGCTGCGCGATCGCGCCGGCAGGCTGTCGATCGGCGGATAGCCGAGAGACGGCTAAGCGATGATGTCTGGAATGATCTTGTCTTCCAGCGCCATCAGCCGGTCCTTGAGCACCAGCTTCTTCTTTTCATGCGCTGGATCTGCAGCGGGTCACAATTGGTGGCGATCATCGCGTTGATCGCGGCATCGAAATCGGCGTGTTCCTGCTTCAGCCGGGAAAATTCGAGGCGAATATCGGCCTGTTCCTGATCGGACATTCTCTACCGTCTGCACGTCTGCGGCGCCCAAAAGCTGGGCCTGATTGGGCGGGGGCGGCAATTTCTGCCACCGGCGCGCAGCCCATATCACATTTCACATTGTCGTGGAATGCTACCACGCAGCATTCGACATCGCATTCGGAAGGTGGCAAAGTGTCATTGTGCCGTCACAGAAGCGAGCCTGCGGTGGACGCGCCTTGACGGCTGCAATCGAGGAAACCATGAAAGGGAGAACCAATCATGTCTCTTGCTTCCCATCTTGATGAGTTGCAGCGGAAACACGGCGACATCGAACGTGAAATCGATGACGCGATGAACCACCCGTCGGTGGACGACCTCGAAATCGTGAATCTCAAGCGACGCAAGCTGGCACTCAAGGATGCGATTGAGAAATTGAAAGCGCAACCGACCACGCATTGATGCCCGACTGACATAGCCGCCACTATGCGGTCTTCTTGCCGGCGGCAATCGCCGCCGGTGTGTCGGGTTTTGATTTCCAGCGCCAAGTCATAAGCCGCAGCTAATATCCCTCAGATCCATTTTGCACCTCGGCCATCGCGCGGTCGTGCCCTGTTTCACGCCCCCGGCCCGGATCAATTGCTGCCAGTGGCGACCTGTCGCCATTGACAAGCCATGTTTGCTCCTCCACCTCATGCCCGGACTTCAGCGCATCGGCCCCGGGGAGTGCTTGCGCGTCCAAATGGACGCGCAAGGCCCCAGAGACAAAAGGCTGCCGGCATGACCGGATATTTTTCCTTTCCCTTCCCCCGCCGCACCTCGGTCGGCGTCGATGTCGGCGGCGTGGTCGTCGGCGGCGGCGCTCCGGTTGTCGTGCAGTCGATGACCAACACCGACACGGCCGACATCGACCAGACCGTCGCGCAGGTCGCAGCACTTCACCGCGCCGGCTCCGAGATCGTGCGCATCACCGTCGACCGCGACGAGAGCGCTGCCGCCGTGCCGCGCATTCATGAGCGGCTTCAGCGGCTTGGCATCAACGTGCCGCTGGTCGGCGACTTCCACTATATCGGCCACAAGCTGCTCGCCGACCATCCGGCCTGCGCCGAGGCGCTGGCCAAATACCGCATCAATCCCGGCAATGTCGGCTTCAAGGACAAGAAGGACCGGCAGTTCGCCGCGATCGTCGAAATGGCGATCAAACATGACAAGCCGGTGCGCATCGGCGTCAACTGGGGCTCGCTCGACCAAGAGCTTCTGACCCGGCTGATGGACGACAACCAGGATAAGGGTTTTCCGCTGACCGCGCAGGAGGTGACGCGCGAGGCGATCGTCCAGTCGGCGATCCTGTCGGCCGAGATGGCCGAAGAGATCGGCCTTGGCCGCGACAAGATCATCCTGTCGGCCAAGGTCAGCGGCGTGCAGGATTTGATCGCCGTCTACACCGAGCTTGCCACCCGCTCCGACCATGCGCTGCATCTGGGCCTCACCGAGGCCGGCATGGGTTCGAAAGGCATCGTCGCCTCGTCCGCCGCCATGGGCATCCTCTTGCAGCAGGGCATTGGCGACACCATCCGCATCTCGCTGACGCCGGAGCCGAACGGCGACCGCACACGCGAAGTGCAGGTGTCGCAGGAACTGCTGCAGACCATGGGTTTCCGGCAGTTCGTGCCGATCGTCGCCGCGTGCCCCGGCTGCGGCCGCACGACCTCCACCGTGTTTCAGGAGCTCGCCCAGAACATCCAGGCCGATCTGCGCAAGAACATGCCGGTGTGGCGCGAAAAATATCCTGGCGTCGAGAACCTCAAGGTCGCGGTGATGGGCTGCATCGTCAACGGTCCGGGCGAGTCCAAGCATGCCGATATCGGCATTTCGCTGCCCGGCACCGGCGAGACGCCGACGGCACCCGTCTTCGTCGACGGCAAGAAGGCGGCGACGCTGCGCGGACCGTCGATCGCGGCGGATTTCGAGAAAATGGTCGCCGACTATATCGAGCAACGGTTTGGTCGCGGCAAGGCCGCGGCAGAGTAGCTCAGATGCAGCGTTTCCTCTGGGCGGCGCTGATTGTCCTGTGCGGTATGGCTTGGTCGACACTCGTTCAGGCCGATCCGCCGCAATCGGCCAAGCAGCGGCTGATCGACAAGGTCTGCAACCTGATCCAGGCCCATGCCGACCAGAACGGCCTGCCCCGGGATTTCTTCGCCCGGCTGATCTGGAAGGAAAGCCGTTTCGATCCCAATGCCGTCAGCCCCGTCGGCGCCGAAGGCATCGCTCAGTTCATGCCGGGTACCGCCAAGATGCGGGGGCTCGAAAATTCCTTCGACATCAATCAGGCGATCCCGGCGTCGGCGAAATATCTCGCCGAAATGAAGACCAGCTACGGCAATCTTGGTCTGGCCGCGGCCGCCTACAATGCCGGCGAAAGCCGGGTGTCGCGCTGGCTGGGTTCGGGCGGCTTCCTGCCGATGGAGACCGAGAGCTATGTCTTCGATGTCATGGGCGAGCCAGTCGACAAATTCACCGACCCCGCCTATGCCGGAAAAATCGAGCCGCTCGACGCCAAGGCGGATTTTGCCGTCGCCTGCCGCAAGCTGCCGGTGATCATGTCGCAGACCGTGGCGATGGCCTCGATCAACGTCAAACCATGGGGCATCCAGGTGGCCGGCAATTTCCGCCGCAGTGCCGCAATCGGCCAGTGGCTGCGGGTGAGGAGCCGGTTTCCGACGCTGCTTGCCGGCCATGATCCGGTGGTGAGCCGGGTGCGCACGCCGATCGGCCGGCGCGGTATCTACGCGGTCCGGATCGGGGTCGACGACCGTGCCGCCGCCAACGTCATCTGCCAGAAACTGCAGAGCGTCGGTGGCGCCTGCGTGGTGGTGCGCAACCGGTAGGCCGATCCGGAGCCGGATGGTCTGAGGGCGTCTCGAAGTCGACACCGGCCATCTCACCGCGCTGGAATGTGCCCGTCGCATCCAGCAACAATTTCGACTATAGGCGGCGGTGGATTGGCCGGGGTTGCCCTGCCTGCGATGAACGACGAGGGCAGCGGGATGTTCGACGCCTACATTATCTGCGGCACGCCGAGAACCGGCAGCACTTTGCTGTGCAAGCTCCTGGCATCCACTGGAACATCAGGCGATCCTCACTCCTTCTATCGGCGGCAGGATGTGGCGGAGTGGGCGCAGGAGTGGAAACTGCCAGCTCGTGACACGATGGGCGAGCTTGAATTCAACACGGCCTATCTCAATGCGGCAATCACCGCCGGCAAGGGCGGGACAGGCATCTTCGGCCTGCGCTTGATGCACGAAAACCTGGATGAACTTTCGGCGATCCTCGACCGGATTTTCCCAGGGCTGGCGTCGGACACGGCGCGTTTCGCAAAGGCCTTTGGCCGCACCCTCTACATCCACCTGTCGCGCGAGAACAAGCTTGCGCAGGCGATCTCGCTGATCAAGGCACAGCAGACCGGTCTTTGGCACATCGCGCCTGACGGCACCGAGATCGAGAGGGTCGCACCGGCGCAAGAACCCCAGTATGATTTCGAGCTGATCAAAGGGGAGCTTGCCAGGCTCGAAGCCTATGACACGGCCTGGAACATCTGGTTCGCGGCGCAAGGTCTGACCCCGTTGCGCATTGGCTACGAGCAACTTTCCGCCGACCCGGCAGCGGCATTGGTGGCCATCTGCGAGGCCCTCGGCGTTCAGCCCCCGAATGCCGATGACATCCGGCCAGGCGTCGCGAAGCTCGCCGACGAGACAAGCCTCGACTGGATGCGCCGCTATCGTCTGGAGGCGGCCGGCTGAGTATGGGGGCCGAGCAAGGCCGCAACGTCATCGGCGGCGTGGATTGTGCCCGTCGGGCATGGCAAGCATTTGAGCTATAGGCGGCGACATGACCGATCTGATCTACAATGATCCCGACTTCGTTCAGTTCTGCGACATCGAGAATCAGGATGGCCGCGCCGATTTCGACTATTGCATCCGTCTTGCCCGGGATGGCGGCTCGGTCCTCGATCTTGGTTGCGGCACGGGTCAACTGGCTGCCGAAATGGCCGAAGGGTGCAACGTCACCGGTATCGATCCCGCATCGGCCATGCTCGACGTCGCGCGACGCAGGAGCGGCGGCGACAAGGTCGACTGGATTGTCGGCGACGCGCGAACGGTGCGGCTCGGAAGGCGGTTCGATCTGGTGCTGCTGACCGGTCACGCGTTCCAGGTTTTCCTGACCGAAGAGGATCAGCGGGCGGTGCTGCGTACCATCGCCGAACATCTCGCTCCCGGTGGGCGCTTCATCTTCGACACGCGAAATCCCGCCATGGAGGCGTGGCTGGAATGGACGCCGCAGCGCTCCGAAAGGATGGTGGAGCATCCCAGCCTTGGCACGGTCAGGGCATGGTATGATGCCGACTGGGATGCCGCCAGTGCGGTGGTCACCTATTCGACCTTCTATGAAATTCCGGGCGGCAGACCAGTTCTGGGCGCCGAATCGAAAATCGCGTTTCCGAACAGGGAAGATCTTGCCGGGATGCTGGATGACGCCGGCCTGCTGGTGGAGCAATGGTTCGGCGACTGGCAAGGCGAATCCTATGCGGACACCTCTCCGGAAATCATCCCGACAGGTCGGCTGCGCTGATCTGGCAGCCTAACGGGGCTATATCTCACGCCGTCTTGGCCACCACCGTTTCGCTGAGCCATGTGCCGATCTTGGCGCCGAGGCGATCGGGCGAGACCGGTTTCGGCAGATAGTCGTCCATACCGGCCTCGATGCATTTGTCGCGATCGCCCTTCAGCGCGTGCGCGGTGACGCCGATGATGGGGATGTGACCGCCCGACGAGGCCTCGATCGCCCGGATGGCGCGGGTCGCCTCGTAGCCGTTCATCTCGGGCATCGAGACATCCATCAGGATCAGTTTCGGATGCAGCGACCGGTACATCTCGACCGCCGTGCGACCGTTGCCGGCGATGCGGTAGCTGAGGCCCAGCCCGTTGAGGATCTGGCCGAACACCAGCTGGTTCACCTCATTGTCCTCGGCGATGAGGATGTCGATCGGACCGTTCGGTGTGACGGCCGGTTCCGGCGCGGTGGCGAGCGGGATGGCGGGGCCGCGGATGACGGTGAAGGCCGGCGGAGCCGGCTGCGGCATCGGCTGGACCGGCTCACGGATGAACTGCGCCTTGCCGACCTGCGAGCGGGCCTTCTGGATGACCGAAATGACCGTACCGAGCAGCACCGCCGAGCGTGCCGGCTTGGTCAGATGCGCGGCAATGCCGAAATCGATGATCATCTTGCCGAAATCGACCTGGTCGACCGAGGTCAGGATGACGATCGGGATGGCCGACAGCCGGCTGTCGGCGGCGATCGCCCGGGCGACATCGGCGCCGTTCATGCCGGGCATCTGGTAGTCGAGGATGATGCAGTCGACGCTGGCGCCCAGCTGGCAGGCGCGATCGAGGAAGGCGAGCCCCACGGCACCGCTTTCGGCGGCGGCGCAGTCGAAGCTCCAGCTTCTGAGCTGTTCGAGCAGGATCTCGCGGTTGACGGGATTGTCGTCGATGACCAGCACGCGGGCGCCGGTGACATCGACCGGCACGATCGCATCGCGCGCCTCGGCGTGGTGCACGGGCAGCGGCACCCCGAACCAGAAGACGGAGCCGCGCCCGATCTCGCTCTCGACGCCGATCTTGCCGGCCATCAGGTCGACCAGGCGGGCGGCGATGGCAAGGCCAAGGCCGGTGCCTTCATGGCGGCGGGTCGAGGATCCATCCACTTGCGCGAATTTCTCGAACACGTTCTGCAATTTCTCGGCCGGGATGCCGATGCCGGTGTCCTCGACGCGCAGCTTGAGCTGGACGACATCATCGACGGTGTCGCCGCCGACATCGATCAGCACATGGCCCTTCTCGGTGAACTTCACCGCATTGCCGACCAGATTGGTGACGATCTGCCGGAAGCGGCCGGCGTCGCCGACGACATGGGCCGGCAGGCGCGGATCGACACGCACGATCAGTTCGAGGTTCTTTTCGGCGACGCGCGCCGAGACCAGCGTCGCCACGTCCTCGACCGCTTCGGTGAGACGGAAAGGGGCAGGATCCAGGGTAAGCTGCCCGGCATTGATCTTGGAGAAATCGAGGATGTCGTTGATGATGGTGAGCAGCGCATTGCCGGATTTGACGATGACGTCGGTGAAGGTCTTCTGGCGTGGGGTCAATTCGGTCTTGGCAAGGAGTTCGGCCATGCCGAGCACGCCGTTCATCGGCGTGCGGATCTCGTGGCTCATATTGGCCAGGAATTCCGACTTGGCGCGGTCGGCGGCCTCCGCCTTGAACAGGGATTCGGCCGATTGGGCAAAGGCGCGGCGGATCGCCTGCTCCATCGGCCGGAAGATCCAGAAGGCGACGATGGCCAGGACGCCGAACAACAGGCCGCTCGCCCATAAGAGCAACCGGTCACTGGATGCGTCGGCCAGATGGCGCTCCTCGTCCATGGCGGTGCGGACGCGGACCAGCATCGGCTGCACAAACAGATCGTTCTGGTTGCGGATCTCGCGATAGCTCCATTCATCGGCCTTTTGCGCCACCGACATCAGGTTGAAATTGCGCACCATATCGTGCGCCGACCAGAACAGGTCGCCGTTGACCGAGGCGGTTTCGAGTTCGCTGATGGTCTTGGCCGACAGGCGCGAGCGCAGCGCGGCGAACTGGGCGGTCAGCGTGTCGATCTCGCTGGTCAGGCGTTCGGAATGGTCGCGCGCCGATGCGGTCAGCGCGTCGCGCGTTTCGTTGCGCCAGGCGGAGCCCGTCGTCTCGGCGAAGCTGGTCGCGTTGCGCAGGTCGCGGGTGAAGACGACGAGGTTGCTGCTCAGCGCATCGACCTCATGACGGAAGGAATTGACACGGTTGAGCGCAACCATGATGGCCGTGGAAGCCAGCGCGAAAATCAGCAATCCTGAAAGATAGCGAATCCGGACAAACCGGATGAAGGAAGAATATTCCGGCATGCGCAACCCCAACACATACGCATTATTTTAACGACCGGGATTACGCTTCATTTACATTAAGATTTCGTTGGCGCGCCTGTCCGATTGCTGACACGACCCCGCCAGGAAGCGAGCCGGGGCCGGAACCGCGGATGCCACTACGCTTTGGCCAGGGGGAACTCGTTGGCGATCGTGACGTGATGGTGGATGCGGCCCTCGAAATATCTGGCCAGGACCGCCTCGGTCGCGGCGCGCGATTCAGCGCGGACGGGGCTGGCAAGGGCCGCGTCGACGGCCGCCATGTCGCGGTAGTTGATCGCCAGGATTAGCGGGAATTCCGGTGCGCCGTCGTCACGCTTTTCGGCGAAACTGACGCGCACGTCGAGCGCGCCGGGAAACGCCTTCCACTTCGGCAGGACGGTCTCGAGGACAGCCTGGCGGAATGCCAGGGTCTGCCCGTCCTTCACCTTGCCTTCAAACAGCGCATAGCGCGTGATCATGTCCGGTTCTCCTGATCGTTGTTGCGTTGGAAGAATTCCATCAATGCGGCCTGATCCTCGCCGCCCAGTCCAGCAGCCGTCAGCAGCCTGTGCACTTCGGCGCAGACGGCCGTCAGCGGCATCGCCGTATGCGTGCGCCGCGCCAGATCCTGCGCGGCATTGAGATCCTTGACCATATTGTCGATGCGGCCCGTGCGCCGGTAGTCGCGGGTGGCGAAGCGCGGCAGGTATTCCTGCAGGATGGCGCTGTCGGCGCGGCCGCCCTTCAACGCCTGCGGGATCTTCAGCACGTCGACGCCGGCGTCCAGCGCCAGCCGCGTCGCTTCCGCCACGGCCATGAAGTTCAGCGCGCACAGCACCTGGTTGATCAGCTTGGTCGTCTGGCCGGTGCCGGCCGGGCCCATATGGGTGTAATTGGCCGCGACGTCGCGCAGTACATTGTGGGCATCCTCGACGTCATCCTCTTCGCCGCCGGCCATCAGTGTCAACTCGCCGATCAACGCCTTCGGCGCGCCGCCTGAGAGCGGGCTGTCGACCCAGCGCAAACCCTTCTCGCTTGCGTCGGCGGCGAGCTGGCGCGTCGCATCGGGGTCGATGGACGACATGTCGATGATCAGCGTGCCGGGCTTCGCTCCAGCCGCCACGCCGCCGTCACCGAACACCGCGCGGCGCACGATCGCCGCCGAATTGAGGCTGAGGATGACGTAGTCGGACGCGCCGGCGGCCGCGGCCGCACTCGCCATGGCGGTCGCGCCCTTGGCGACCAGCGCCTCGACCTTGACCTTGTCGAGATCGAACACGGCGAGGCGATTGCCGGTGGCGAGCAGGCGCTCGCCGATCGCCCCGCCCATGGCGCCGGCGCCGATCAATGCGACGTTGTTGGTCATGACGGCCGCTCCTCGAATTTCGTTGTTATGTCCGCGACAATCTCCTCGAGCGGCGCGTCGATCGCCACCCTGATCGCGTTCTCGTCCTTGCCTGGCATCTCCAGCGTCGCGAACTGGCTGTCGAGCAGGCTGGTCGGCATGAAGTGGCCGGTGCGTTCGCGCATGCGACGGGAAATCAGTTCGTGCGAACCGTCGAGATAGATGAACAGCACCGGCGCTCCGGCCTGTTCGGTGATGAAATCGCGATAGGCGCGCTTCAACGCCGAGCAGCCGACGATGACGGGCATCGTGCCTGGCCTCAGGGTTTCGCCGACCTTTGCCAGCCACGGCCACCTGTCGGCGTCGACAAGCGGAGTGCCGGCGCTCATCTTGGCAATGTTGGCCTCCGGATGCAGCTGGTCGCCATCGACATAGGTCGCCGAGATCGCGCGGGCGAGTGCCTCACCGATCGTTGTCTTGCCCGATCCCGCAACGCCCATGATGACCATGCGGCGCGGCGGATCAGATCGACGCTGTGATGCCGCCATCGACATAGAGGATATGTCCGTTGACAAAGGAGGACGCGTCGGAGGCGAGGAAGACGCAGGCCCCGACCAGTTCTTCGACCCTGCCCCAGCGGCCGGCCGGTGTGCGCTTTTCGAGCCATGAACTGAAGGCCGGGTCGGCGACAAGGGCAGCATTGAGCGGTGTGTCGAAATAGCCCGGTGCAATGGCGTTGCATTGCAAGCCATGCTTGGCCCAGTCGGTCGCCATGCCCTTGGTCAGGTTGCCGACCGCGCCTTTCGTCGCCGTGTAGGGTGCGATTCCCGGGCGGGCGAGTGCGGTCTGCACACTGGCGATGTTGATGATCTTGCCGCGGCCGCGGCCGATCATGTGGCGTCCGACCGCCTGGCCGACATGGAAGACGCTGGCGACGTTGGTCTGCAGCAGGCGCTCGAACGCATCGGCGGGAAAGTCCTCGAGCGGCGCGCGAAACTGCATGCCGGCATTGTTCACCAGTATATCGATCTGCCCGCCGGAGAGCTCGAAACCGTCAATGGCGGAGCGCACCGCTTCATGGTCGGTTGCGTCGAAGACGAGTGTTCGTGCCCCTGGTATCCGTGCCGCCGCCGCCGCGAGCTTTGTCGCGTCGCGGCCATTGAGGACCACGCTGGCGCCAGCCCCGGCCAGGCCCTCGGCCAACGCAAATCCGATGCCTTGAGAGGAGCCGGTAACGAGCGCCGTGCGCCGCGTGAGATCGAACAGAGTGGACGACATTTTCCCGATTGCCTCTCGTCGTTGAATGTTGTTATGTTATCGATAACATTGCTGTCAAGTCAATTGGAGCGAAAACCGATGCAGCGGCCTCACATCCTTCAGATTGGACCTTATCCAGCGTGGGACGAGGAGCCACTCAACCAGGCCTTTGTTGTCCACCGTTATTTCGACGCGCTCGACAAGCCGTCCTTCCTTGCAGAGGTTGGGCCGCGCATACGCGCCATCGCCACGCGCGGCGAACTCGGCGCCAGCCGGGCCATGATCGCGGCCTGTCCTTCGCTCGAGGTCGTGAGCGTCTATGGCGTCGGTTTCGACGCGGTGGACCTCGCGGCATGCCGGGAACGGGGCGTGCGTGTCACCAACACGCCCGATGTGTTGACCGGCGACGTCGCCGATCTCGGGATCGCCATGATGCTTGCCCTCTCGCGTGGCGTGGTGGGGGCGCAGCGTTGGGTGCACGACGGCAGTTGGGCGGCCAAGGGGCTGTACCCGCTGCAGCGCCGCGTCTGGGGCCGGCGGGCTGGCGTGCTTGGTCTTGGCCGCATCGGTCACGAGGTGGCCAAACGCCTCGCCGGCTTCGGCATGGACATTGCGTACAGCAGCCCCACACGCAAGGATTTCGCGTCGAACTGGGCGTTCGTCGCCGACCCGGTCAAGCTGGCCGAGCGCTCGGATTTCCTGTTCGTGACGCTTGCCGCGTCGCCCGCGACGCGCCACATCGTCAACAGCGATGTGATCGCGGCGCTTGGCGAGGACGGCATGCTGATCAACATTTCGCGCGCTTCCAACATCGATGAGGATGCGCTGCTCGACGCGCTCGAGAACAAGACACTCGGTTGCGCCGCGCTCGATGTGTTCGAAGGCGAGCCCAGGCTCAATCCGCGCTTCCTGGCGCTCGACAATGTGCTGCTGCAGCCGCACCATGCGTCGGGCACCGTCGAAACGCGCAAGGCCATGGGTAAGCTTGTGCGCGACAACCTCGCCGCCCATTTTGCCGGCCAGCCGCTGCTCACGCCGGTGCTTTAACTCTTAGATTTCAACTCCGAAGGGAATCGCTGCACAGCCTTCCTGGAATCGCCCGAGGAGCTCGCCTGCCATGAAGTCGATCGTCATCCATGCCGCCAAGGACCTGCGCATCGAGGACCGTCCGGTCGAAGAGCCGGGTCCGGGCCAGGTGCTGCTGCGTCTCGCCGCCGGCGGCATCTGCGGCAGCGACCTGCACTATTACAATCATGGCGGCTTCGGAACGGTGCGGCTGAAGGAGCCGATGATTCTCGGCCACGAGGTCTCCGGCGTCGTCGAAAAGCTTGGGCCCGGCGTCAGCGGGCTGCAGCCTAGCCAACTGGTCGCGGTCTCGCCGTCGCGGCCCTGCTACAGCTGCCGGTACTGCCGCGAAGGGATGCACAACCAGTGCCTCAACATGCGCTTCTACGGCAGCGCCATGCCATTCCCGCACATACAGGGCGCGTTCCGCGAAATGCTGGTGGCGGACGCGCTGCAATGCGTGCCGGCGGACGGGTTGAGCGCTGGCGAGGCGGCAATGGCCGAGCCGCTGGCGGTCTGTCTCCACGCGACGCGCCGGGCCGGCGAGATGCTGGGCAAGCGGGTGCTGGTGACCGGCTGCGGGCCGATCGGCCTGTTGTCGATCCTCAGCGCGCGGCGTGCGGGCGCCGCCGAGATCGTCGCCGTCGACATCGCCGATTTCACCTTGTCGATGGCGATGCGGGCCGGGGCTGACAAGACGATCAACACACGCACCGATCCGGATGGGCTGGCCCCCTATCTCGCCGACAAGGGGACGTTCGACATCCTCTATGAATGCTCGGGGGCCGCCGCGGCGCTGGCGCAGGGCATCGCGGCGCTGCGCCCGCGCGGCACCATCGTCCAGCTCGGCCTCGGCGGCGCCGAGATGGCCCTGCCGATGTCGGCGGTCACCACCAAGGAACTGTCGATCAACGGGTCGTTCCGCTTCCATCCGGAATTCGCCGTGGGCGTTGAGCTGATGCGCAAGGGACTGATCGACGTGAAGCCGCTGATCACCCACACCGTGGCCTGCGAGGAGGCCTTGTCCGGCTTCGAACTCGCCAACGACCGCAGCCAGGCGATGAAGGTTCAGATCGCCTTCTCGTGAGCCTTGGCGGCGCGTTGCATTCCGCAGTGATATCGATAACGTATGGCCATGCAGCCTTCGTCAAAACGCCCGACCATGGCCGATGTCGCGCATCGCGCCAACGTCTCGACAATGACCGTGTCGCGCGCCTTCAAACGCGATACCTCCATCAGCGCCGACACGCGCGACCGGATCATTAGGGCGGCGGACGAGCTCGGCTATGTCTTCGACAGCATCGCCGCCAACCTGTCGTCGCGCCGGTCCGGTTTCGTCGCGGTGACGATCCCGTCGATCAACAACGCCAATTTCGCCGACACGGTGCGCGGTATGACCGAGGGCCTGCGCGACAGCGGGCTGGAAATCCTGCTCGGCTTCACCGACTACAATGTCGAGGAGGAGGAGCGCCTGGTCGGCCAGTTGCTCCGGCGGCGGCCGGAAGCGATCATCGTCACCGGCGGCCGGCATACGCCGCGCTGCCGCAAGATGCTGGAGAATGCCGGCGTGCCGGTGGTGGAGACCTGGGATCTGCCGGACGATCCGATCGGCCATGTCGTCGGCTTCTCCAACGCCGAAGCCGGGCGGCTGATGGTCGACCATTTCGTCGCACGCGGCTATTCGAGGCTCGGCTTCATCGGCGGCGACACGTCGCGCGACACGCGCGGCCTCGATCGCCGGCGCGGCTTTGTCGCGGCGCTGCAGGATAGGGGCCTCGACGCCTCGCGCGTCATCGCGTCGGGCGTGCCGCCGATATCGATGCGCGAGGGCGCCATCGCCATGGTCGAGATGATCTCACGCTGGCCGGACACGCAGGCGGTGATGTGCGTGTCGGACCTTTCGGCTTTCGGCGCGCTGATGGAATGCGTGCGGCGCGGCATCCGCGTTCCCGACGATGTCGCAATCGCCGGCTTCGGCGCCTATGACCTCGCCGAGCAGTCGGTGCCTTCGATCACCACGATCGATGTCGGCGCGCATGAGATCGGTGTCAGGGTGGCCGAGCTGGTGCTCGACCTGCTCAACGATCGCCGCGCTGCCGATGACCGGGTGGTGGTCGGCATGACGCCCAAGGTGATCGTGCGTCACACGGCTTGACGGTTTCCAAAAAGAAAACGGCCAGCGCGATGAGCGCCAGCCGTCTTCTGGTGGCCTTTGCGGCCGAGCTTACTTGCCCCAGATCTTCTTGTATTGGTCGCGGTAGCCGTTGCCCGGGTCGAAGCGGTTGTCCGGGCCGCCGTCGAATTCGACATTGTCCGACGTCACCACATGCAGCGGCGAGATGTAGCCCGACCATTTCTCGCCGGCCATGGCGCGGTTGAGCTCGTCGACGAGCTGCCAGCCCTGCAGGTTCAGCGGCTCTGCCACCGTCACCTTCTGGAACTGGCTGGAGCGGATGCGCTGGTAGGCGGATTCGGAACCGTCGCCCGCCGCCACGTTGATCGGCGCGTCGGTGCCGGATAATTTGCCGGCGGCCGCCAGCGACGGGCCCATGAAGTCGAAATAGAGATCGTTGATGGCCAGCGAATGGGTCCAGGCGTCGCCGTATTTCTGCAGCAGCGAGGTGGTGAGCTGCGGCATGCGCTGCGAGGTTTCGGCGATCGGCGTGTCGACATATTCGAGCACCTTGCCGCCGAGATCCTCGATCTCCTTCTTCATCCGGTCCGCCTTGGCGATGGCGATCTGGTAGGTGGAATCGGTGAAGATGATGACGCCAGGCTTGCCCTTGGCGTCGACAAAGGCCCAGTCGGCTGCCGCCTTCGACACTTCCATCGGATCGGTCGAGACGTTGGCGATGATGCCGAGATCGTCGATCGGGCCGACCGTCGGTGCCGCATGCCACGCCGCCATCGGAATCTTGGCCGCTTTGGCCTGCTCCATCGCCGGCTTCTGCTCGACGGCGTCGAAGCCGTTGATGATGATGCCGTCGGGATTAAGCGCGAGCGCCTGGCCGAAGGCCGCCGTGCGGCCGCCGATGGAGCCGGCGCCGTCAAGCGTCTTGACCGTCCAGCCGAGGGCCGCCGCTGCTTCCTCGACGCCCTTGGTGACGCCCAGGATGCCGCCGTTCTTCATGTCGGCGCCAAGCACCACGATCGTCTTGCCGGCAGCGCCTTTCGGTCCGGTCGTCGGGCCGTCCCATTTGTCGACCTTGCTGGCGTATTTGTCGACGACGGCCTTGGCGTCGGCCATCGGGTCGGCCAGCGCGGTTGAGACGATGCCAAGCGCCAGGCAGGCGACGCCGAGTTGAAGGACTGTTCTGCGATGCATGTTTCTTCTCCCATTAAGCATTGTCATTTGTCTTTGTCGGTTGGCTGGCGGCTGGGGGCGGCACGACCGCGCCGCGGCGGCGCTGCGCGTAGCCGGCAATGCCGATGGCGACGAGCAAGGTGACGCCGTTGAACAGCGGCTCGACCCAGAACGAGCCGCCGAATTGCTGGATGCCGGAAATGCCGGCGGCGAGGATGACGACGCCGATGATCGTGCCCCAGACATTGACGCGGCCGGGCTTGATGGTGGTCGATCCGAGGAAGGCACCGACCAGTGCCGGCAGCAGATATTCGAGACCGACGCTGGCCTGGCCGATCCGCAGCTTCGAGGCGAGAAGCACACCGCCCAGCGCGGTCAGCGCGCCCGAAGCAATGAAGGCGCCCATGACGAATTTCTGCACCGGTATGCCGTTGAGCGCGGCGGCCTTGGGATTGGCGCCGATGGCGTAGAGGTAGCGGCCGATCGGCATGTATTCGAGCACAAGCCACATCGCCAGCGCCAGGACGATCACGTAGTAGCCAGTGATCGGCAGGCCGAACAGCATCGTGCCGTTGAGAGCGAGGAAGCCGTCGGGAAGCATGCCGACGACCTGGCGGCCGCCCGTGTACCACATGGCCAATGCATAGAGCACGGTGCCGGTGCCGAGCGTGGCGATGAAGGAATCGATGCGCGCCACCTCGACCAGCAGGCCGTTGATGAAGCCGGTCACGACGCCGAGCAGGATGACGATGAGCACCGCGATCGGCCAGGGGACACCGAAGGCGGTCTGCAGGCTGATGGCCAGGATATGCCAGAGCACGATGCCGTAGCCGACGGTCAGGTCGATGCGGCCGGAGGCCATGGGGATCATCGCCGCCAGCGAGAGCAGGGCGATGATCGCCTTGTCGGAGATGATCGAGCGCAGATTGAGCAGCGTCGGGAAGGTGCGCGGCAGGAGCAGCGAGAACAGCAGGATGAGCAGCAGCGTCAGGATCGGCAGGCCGTAGACCGGCAGATAGCGCGCCGCCTTCTGGCCAAAGCTCAGCCCGGAGAGTTCCGAGCGGGTCGGCTCCAGCGCAGTCGATTTGATCGAGTTCATGGATCCTCCTCAGGCGGCTTCGGACACGGAGGCGGCGTGGATGAGCGCCGCCGTCGTCAAGGCATCGCCCGCCAGTTCGCGCACGATGCGGTTATGCGAGAAGACAAGGGCGCGATGGCAGATATGGGCGACCTCCTCGAAATCCGTGGACACGACGATGACCGCCAGCCCGGCCTCGACGGCCGCCGCGATCAGCCGGTAGATTTCGGCCTTGGCGCCGACATCGACACCCGCCGTCGGATCCTCGGCGATCAGCAGCTTGCGGCCCGTCGCCAGCCAGCGGCCGACGACCACCTTCTGCTGGTTGCCGCCGGAGAGCGCCTCGATCGGCAGATGCGGGTCGTTTGGCCTCAGGCCGAGCCGCGCGCCGAGCTCCTGCGTCAGCTCGCTCTCCCGCGCCGGCTTCATGAAGGAGAAAAGTCCGCGGCCGACCGCCGACGGGTTGAGATACATGTTCTCGCGCACGGACAGCGACAGCGCCACCGACTCCTCGGTGCGGTCGCGCGCGATCAGACCGACGCCGGCGGCAAGGGCTGCACCGACCGAGGACAAATCGAGGCGTTTGCCGTCGAGTGAGACTGTGCCGTCGAAAGGCTCGGCGCCGAACAGCGCGCGGCCGACGGCTTCCTGTCCTGCACCGCGCAGGCCGACCAGGCCGAGCAGTTCACCCGATCGCGCCTCGAAGCGAACCGGACCGACGCTGCCGCAGCGCAGATCCTCGACCTTCAGCCGCTCGGGTCCGTCCTGCCAGCGCGACTTGGCGAACATCTGGTGCGCCGGGCGGCCGACGATGAGATCGACCAGTTCCTGCGGCGTCGTCTCGGCAACCGGCTTGACCGCCACCATGCGGCCGTCGCGCATCACGGCGACACGGTCGGCGATGCGGAACACTTCGTCCAGGCGGTGCGAGACATAGATCATGCCGACGCCGCGCTCGCGCAACGGCCGCAGCGCCTGGAACAGGCGTTCGACCTCATCTGCCGGCAGGCTTGCCGTCGGCTCGTCGAGCACCAGCACGTCGGCTTCGGTGGCGAGCGCGCGGGCGATGGCCACCAGCGATTTCTCGGTGCGCGAAAGATCCTGGACGCGCGTCGCCGGATCGAAGGCGCAGCCGACCAGTGCCAGGGCGCTCTCGGCACGACGCTCGGTGTCGCGCCAGTCGATCAAGCCCGAGCGGCGCGAAAAACCCTGCGCCATGCCGACATTCTCGGCCACCGTCATCCATTCGATGAGGCCGAGATCCTGATGGATGAAGGCGACCTTCTGGGGCTGGTTGGGGCGCGGCGGGCGGTGGTGATAGTCCTCGCCGCGAAAGCGGATTGTTCCCTGGTCGCGCTTGTAAATGCCTGCCAGCGTCTTGATCAGCGTCGACTTGCCGGCGCCGTTCTCGCCCAGCAGCGCCACGACCTCGCCCTCGTGGATGTCGAGCGAGACCGACTTCAACGCCAGGGTGCCGCCGAAGCGCTTGGAGATGTCGATGAATTCGATGAGCTTGGGCCGCATCTATGGCCCTCCCAAGCCAAACAAACGGACTGAATTGGCAACGATGTTATCGCTAACATTTTTGCAGGTCAAGTCTTGAAAATGGCTCGCCGCGAAGGCTATCGATAGGCCGGCTTCGTGGAGGACAAGGCATGTTCGGAGACATTGAAGGCGCAGGCTTCGAGGTTCTCGACGAGCGGTTCGAGCGCTGCTTCGTCGGCCATGTCGCCGTCGAACGGCTGTGGACGGGCGGGCGCTGGCTGGAGGGTCCGGCATGGTTCGCAGCCGGGCGGTATCTGTGTTTTCGGACATCCCGGACGACCGCATCATGCGCTATGACGACACCAGCGGCATGGTCTCGGTTTTTCGCGCGCCGGCGAACAACGCCAACGGCAACACAGTCGACACTGAAGGGCGGCTGGTCACCTGCGAGCACCGCGCGCGGCGCGTCACCCGCACCGAGCATGACGGGTCGATCGCGGTGATCGCCGACCGCTTCGAGGGCAAGCGGCTGAATTCGCCCAACGATGTGGTGGTTCACTCGGACGGCACGGTGTGGTTTACCGATCCGCCCTATGGCATCGCGACGGACTATGAGGGCGACCGCGCCGAGCAGGAGATCGAGGGCTGCCACGTTTACCGCGCCGACCCTGCAACGGGCGCGGTGACACGCGTCGTCTCGACGATGGCGAAACCCAACGGTCTCGCCTTCTCGCCGGACGAAACCATCCTGTATGTCGGCGACACCGGCGTAACACACCAGAAGGATGGGCCGCGGCACATACGCAAGTTCGCTGTCGAGGGTGCCGCGCTCAACGAACTCGGCGTCTTCGCGACCTGCACGGCTGGCCTGTTCGACGGATTCAGGGTGGATACGGCTGGCCGCGTCTGGGCTGGCGCCGGCGATGGCGTCCATTGCTTCGACCCCGACGGCACGCTGATCGGCAAGATCCGCATTCCGGAGACGGTGGCGAACCTCACCTTCGGCGGCCCGAAACGCAACCGCCTGTTCATCACGGCGCGGCAGTCGCTCTATTCGGTGTATGTCGTGGCGAATGGCGCAGGGCGGGGATAGTCCTGCCTGCCCTGCCAGGCAGGCGATTTCCAAATGCCAAACTCAGCTGTTGCGATCCGCCACGAAGTTTGCCGCCTGCCTCAGCAGCGCCGCCTGTTCGCCATAGGGCTCGAGCAGCGCGTGGGCCTGGTAGACGAGGCCCTTCAGCTGTCGGCGCGCCCAGGGCGCGCCGTGCAGCGCCACCAGCGTTCCTTTGCCGGCGGCGGCGTCCTTGCCGGTCGCCTTGCCCATCTGGCTGGCGTCGGCGGTCAGGTCGAGCAGGTCGTCGGCAAGCTGGAAGGCAAGGCCGACCGCCGAGCCGAATTCGGCCAACCGCTCGCGGTCTTCCGCCGAAGCGCCGGCGATGATGGCGCCGGCTTCGCAGGCGAAGCGGATCAGCGCGCCGGTCTTCATCGCCTGCAGCCTTATGATGCCGGACTCGTCGGGCGGCGTCTGTTCGGCTTCGAGGTCGAGCTTCTGGCCACCGACCATGCCGCCGGCTCCGGCCGCACGGGCAAGCGCCAGCACCAGGGCCGTCCGCCGCTCCGCCGGCAGTACGGTCGCCTCGCCGGCGATGATGTCGAAGGCCAGAGTCAGCAAGGCGTCGCCGGCCAGGATGGCTGTCGCCTCGTCGAAAGCCTTGTGCACGGTCGGCTGGCCACGGCGCAGATCGTCATCGTCCATCGCTGGCAAATCATCATGGATCAGCGAATAGCAATGCACGCATTCGAGGGCCGCCGCGACGCGCAGTGCTGCTTCGCCATCGGCGGAGAAAAGGGCAGCACTTTCCATGACCAGGAAGGGGCGCAGGCGCTTGCCGCCGTTCAGCACGCCATGGCGCATCGCCGCCATCAGGCGGTCGGGCCGCGCGATCTCGCCCGAAAGCGGGCGGTCGTCGAGCAACCGCCGCAGCAGCACCTCGACGGCCGCTGCCCGCCGGATGAGCGCCATTTCGAACGCCATTTCGTCGTCATTCGTCATGGCCGGGAGCGGTAGCCGACACTCAGACGTTGCGCAAGAAGGCAAGCGCCATTATGCCGGAGCAGTAAGAGCCCGTTTGGAAACTCTACTCCTGCGGTCATCTGAAGGCGTTTTCTGTGCTTACGGTGCTCACGTACTCAAATGTACGCTCCGCTCCGGTTCTCGAAAACACCGTCATGTGACTCACAGGAGCGGGTTTCGAAACAAGCTCTCTGGCACGGGTTGGGCGGCTTGGCGGAACCGATCGTCGATCATGAAACCGAAAAGCTGGACATGGCGACGAGATCGCGCGGCGTGAACCGCCGCAATCTCAGGCGCTGGGTCCGGCGCGGCATCATCGTGGCCGCCGTACTGGCGTTGATTCCGACAGTGCTGACCTTCCTTTACCTGCCGTCCTTCGTGCATCCGGTGTCGACGCTGATGCTGAAGGACCTGGCGACCTTCTCCGGCTATGACCGGCGCTGGGTATCGATCGACGATGTCGCGCCGGTGCTGGCCCATTCGGTCATCATGTCTGAGGACGGGCAGTTCTGCTTCCACCGCGGCGTCGATCTCGGCGAATTGCGTGGCGTTGTCGACGACGCGCTGGCCGGCGAGGCAACGCGCGGCGCCTCGACCATCACCATGCAGACGGTGAAGAACCTGTTCCTGTGGTCGCGGCCGCTGGGCTCGGTGCGCAAGGTCGTCGAACTGCCGCTGGCCGTCTATTTCGACGCGGTGATGTCGAAACGCCGCATCATGGAAATCTATCTCAACATCGCCGAATGGGGGCCGGGCATCTACGGCATCGAGGCGGCGGCACAGCATCATTTCGGCATTTCGGCAAAACAGCTGTCGCGCCGGCAGGCGGCACTTCTCGCCGTCACCTTGCCCAATCCGATCGCCCGCAATCCGGCAAAACCCGGGCCGGGCCTACGACGGCTCGCCAATCTGATAGAGCGCAGGGCAGGTCGTTCCGGTGCTTATGTCGGCTGTCTCGAATAGCCGGCACAAAAAAGTTCATGGTAGCGCTGGCCAAAACGGCACAGGGCGTGTATAGGCACCCGACTTTCTCAGATTTAGGCCCCGACATGGCCCTTTCACGAGGGCGGGCGGGGCTTTTGACCATGTAGTGGAGCATATCCATGGCCGTTCCGAAACGCAAAACCTCTCCGTCCAAGCGCGGCATGCGCCGCTCGGCCGACGCCCTCAAGGCCCCGACCTATGTCGAGGACAAGAATTCCGGCGAAATGCGCCGCCCGCACCACATCGACCTGAAGACCGGCATGTATCGCGGTCGCCAGGTGCTGACCCCCAAGGAAAGCTGAGACCAGCTTTTCCAAAGGGTTGAGTTACAAAGGACCGGCCTGTGGCCGGTCTTTTTGCGTTTGGCGAACCTAATGCCCGGGGCCAAAGCTCCAGGCTGCCATCTCACCGGCGCAGCGCGCGCCGGCTGCTTCAAGCGCCGAGCCTCTGTCTCACGCTTGCCCGATGTTGGCTGACATGGTTGTTGCATCCGGTCTTCGACCGTGTTTGCGGCTTCTTACGAAAAATCTTGACGGCGTGCCTGTGGCGCATTCTACAGAAGGTGCCCCCATATGGAGACGCCAGATGTTCGGTGCCGTCCCGCTTTTGATCGTGCCTTTCATTCTCTACAATCTCGGCCTGCTCGGAATTTTCGGCGGCGGTGACGATCCATGGGCGAGCGAGATCTTCTCGTTCCGCATGATGTCGGGCGGGGTGTTCTCGATGACGCTGGGCGACCTGATGATCCTGATCGGGCTGATCTTCCTGTTCCTCGAAATGGTGAAGTCGGCGCGCACGACCAGCGCCTCGATCATGGACCATCTCCTGTCGACGCTGGTCTTCGTCGCCTTCCTGGTGGAGTTCCTGCTGGTCAAGGGCGCGGCGCATTCGATCTTCTTCACGCTGATGATCATCGCGCTGTTCGATGTGCTGGCCGGATTCGCAGTGTCGATGCGGTCGGCGAGCCGGGACATCAACGTTAACTAGACTAAGGGCTCAGCCCGGATCGGCGTTGAAGCCGGCGGCCTCGATGCCGGCGATGGCCGCTGCCTCGTCATTGTCCGACGTGTCGCCTGATATGCCGACGGCGCCGACAATAGTGCCGGCCTTGTCGCGGATCAGCACGCCGCCGACCACCGGCAGGACGCGTCCGCCCGACACATCGGAGATGCCGGCGACCAGATGCGGGCGCTCCTTGGCGAAGGCCTCGACCTTGCGTGAGCCCATGCCGATGGCCAGCGCGCCATAGGCCTTGCCGGCCGACATTTGCGGGCGCAGGAACGAGGCGCCGTCCTGGCGCTGGAAGGCGACCAGATGGCCGCCGGCGTCAAGCACCGAGACACCCAGCGGCTTGAGCTTGAGATCGGCGCCCTTGGCAAAGGCGGCATCGATGATTTGCCTGGCTTTTTCGAGCGGCAGCGCGGTCATGGCAATCTCCTGTTGGAAAGCGACAATCATCGGCGGGCGGCCGGCCGAAGCAATCCCGGTTTCGGTTGAAATTGCTTCTTGTGAAGCGGTGGGATGAAGGGCCGCTGTCTGGATGGCGCCGTCGAACGGCAACAGGCGAGCAGGCGCCGGCCGATTCAGGCGGGGGTGCCGAAGAGGTGCGTGTTATTTCTTCTTGGCGCGTGCAGGCTTCTTGGCGGGCAATGCCGGCGCGTTGGCGAGGTCTTCGGCTTCCTTGGCGAGCCGGAGCGCCCTCAGCTTGTCGGTCTTGACCTTGCGGGCGTCACTCTCGGCGGCATATTCCGCCATCGCCTTCTGGCGGACGGTCGCCGCTTCTTCCTGTTTCTTGAAGCGCAGATCGGCGCGCGCGCGGGCGGCATCCCGAGAGTTCTCAACCAAGACCTTATCCAATCCCGTGAATTGTGGTTTCCGCTTGTTCTAGCAGAGCCGGCCTCTCAACGGGGAAAATAGTTGTTTACGCGGCCGGGCTGGCGTTGAGAGCCTTGCTGGCGACCACGGCTTGATAGGCGGCCTGCAGGGTCGCGCGGACAGAAGGGCCGGACGCCGTATCGAGCGGCGTACCCAAATGCTCATGGCGCAATTCGTCCATGAATTTCTCCCACAGTGGCGGTCCGCCCTTTTCCAGGAGCTCGGCGCGGATCGAGAGTTCCTCGGTGGTTGGCAGCCAGACCCGGCCCCAAGCGCCGAGATGGGCGAGAATCGGCACCAGCGTGATGGCCATCTCGGTCAGGCTGTAGATCGCCTTCTGCTTGTGGCTGGGGTCGTCGGCCTTTGTCAGCATGCCCAATTCCATCAGCCGCTTCAGCCGGTCGGCAAGGATGTTGGAGGCAATGCCTTCCATCGAGCCGTTGAGCAGTTCGCGAAAATGCCGCCTGCCGCCGAAAATCATGTCGCGAAGGATGATCAGGCTCCAGCGGTCGCCGAACACTTCCAGCGACAGATTGATCGGGCAGCCGGACCGGCGATCGAGGCTCATTCGATTCTCTCCACACAAAACCAGTTGCATTATCGTATCAGTTTTATTATGGTGCAACCGATTGCAAAATGCAATCAGATTAGGAGCCCTGTGATGACGACGATCAATCGCCCCGAGATCCTATCCGAAGCCTTCGGCGACCCTGAAAATCCCCCCGCTGCTTTTGATCATGGGCGCGATGGCCTCGATGCTGTGGTGGCCGGAGGCGTTTTGCCGGGAGCTGGCGGATGCCGGCCTGTATGTTATCCGCTACGACAATCGCGATACCGGCCGTTCGACCAAATATCCGCCGGGCAAGGCGCCCTACACATTCGACGACATGGCGGACGACGCGATTGGTGTGCTCGACAGCCATGGCATCGACAAGGCCCATGTCGCCGGCATGTCGATGGGCGGCATGATCGCGCAGATCGCGGCGCTCAGGCACCCCTCCCGCGTCGCTTCGCTGACGGTGATCAGCAGTTCGCAGGTGGGGATGGACACCTCCCATCTGCCGCAGACGACCGATGCCTATATCGAGCATTCGGCCGCGGGCGCCGATGTCGACTGGTCGGACCGCCGCCAGGTGATTGATTTCATGGTCAGGGATGCCAGGGCGATCGCCAGCACCGCACACCCGTTCGACGAGGCCCTGATGCGGGCCTTCATCGAACAGGATTACGATCGCTCCGGCGGGTTCCTCAGCGCAACCAATCATTTCTCGCTCAAGGGTGGCGATGCGTGGAAGGGCCGCTTGCCAGAAATGGCGGCGCCGCTGCTGGTTATCCATGGCACATCAGATCCGATCTTTCCGGTCGAGCATGGCGAGGCGCTGGCCAAAACGGTCGCCGGCGCGAACCTCCTTCGCGTCGCGGGCGGCGGCCATGAGCTGCATTCGCAAGACTGGCCGGACATCGAAGCCGCCATCGTCTCGCATATCAGGTCCAATTGAGATTTCATGGGGTCGGTCTTGACGGGCGAGGTTTGCCACAATAGTTAAGTAATTGCTTCAGTGTTGACCTGGCGGGCGCATAGCTCTCGCCCATCGACGAACCAGAAAGAGACGAGCAAAGAATGTCCCTGACACTGCATTTCCATCCGCTGGCCTCTTTCTGCTGGAAGCCGCTGATCGCGCTCTATGAGAACGGCACGGTCTTCAATCCGGTCATCGTCGACCTTGGCGACGACCATTCGCGCGCGGCCTTCCTGAAGATTTCGCCGACCGGCAAGATGCCGGCGCTGCGCGACGATGCGCGCGACCGCACGGTGCTGGAATCGACCATCGTCGTTGAATATCTCGCCGCGCATTATCCGGGGCCGGTCGAACTCATCCCAGCCGACATCGACGCGGCGCTGGCGGTCCGCCAGGCCGACCGCTTCTATGATTTCTATGTGCAGGAGCCGATGCAGAAGATCGTCGGCGACCGGTTGCGGCCGCTCGACAAGACAGATCCGTTCGGCGTCGAACAGGCGCGCGGCCAGCTGCGCAACTCCTATGCCATCATCGAACAGGAGATGCAGTCGAAGATTTGGGCGGTGGGCGACGCCTTCACCATGGCCGATTGCGCGGCGTCGCCCGCGCTCTTCTATGCCAACAAGGTCGAGCCGTTCGGCGACAAATATCCGGCCGTGAAACGCTATCACGACCGGCTGCTGCAGCGCCCTGCCTTCGCCAGGGTAATCGAGGAGGCGCAGCCCTACTTCAAGTTCTTCCCCTACAACAACGGCTGACCGCTATGCTGCACGATGCCGCCCAGCTCGACCTGATGTTCCAGGCGCTTGCCGATCCGGCGCGGCGGCAGATGGTCGACCGGCTGTCGCGTGGCCCCGCCTCGGTCAGCCAACTGGCCGAACCGCTGGCGATGTCGCTGTCGGCCGTCGTCCAGCACCTCAACCTTCTGGAAGCAAGCGGGCTGGTTCGCACGCAGAAGGTTGGGCGCGTGCGCACCTGCCAGATTGAACCCAAGGCGCTCAGGGCGGCCGAACACTGGATCAATGAGCGGCGCCTCGCCTGGGAGCGCCGGCTGGACCGGCTGGGCGATTTTCTGGCGGAAACCAAACACGAAACATGAAGGAGATCTCAGTGAGCCAAAGATCCGTCGTCCATTCCACCTTCGTCGTCGAGCGTCTCTATCCGGCGGCGCCGTCGAAAGTCTTCTTCGCGCTCAGCAATGCAGACGCCAAGCGACGCTGGTTCACCGATCCCGACAATCCGATGCCCGGCCGCTTTGAAATGGACTTTCGCGTCGGCGGCAAAGAGGTCAATGCCGGCGGGCCAAAAGATGGTCCGATCCACGTCTACACCGCTACCTATCAGGATATCGTGCCGGACCAGCGTATCGTCTACAGCTATGACATGCTGTTCGGCGGAACCCGCATCTCGGTGTCGCTGGCCACGATCGAACTTTTTGCAGAAGGCAAGGGGACGCGGCTGGTGCTGACCGAGCAGGGCGCTTTCCTCGATGGCCACGACACCTCGTCAACGCGCGAGCACGGGACCGGAGTGCTGCTCGATCTGCTCGGCGCTTTTCTGGACAAAAAGACCTGAAGTGTTGGTCGGGCCGGTCAGAAACGGTCAGGCTTCCCAGAATTGATCGAGCCAGATGTTGAGCTTCAGGAAGCCGGAATTGCTGACTGTATAGACACGTCGCGTGCCTTCAGCCTTGGCGTTGACCAATCCGGCGTCCAGAAGCACTTTCAGATGCTGTGATACGGCCGGGCGTGATACTGGCAAGCCGGCGGCCAACTCGTTGACGGTTTTCGGGCCGCGTCGAAGTTCTTCCAGAAGATGGCGCCGATTGGGGTCGGCGATCGCCATGAAGGCGTCGGAAAACATCATGCCTCATTTGTGAGGCAAAGTTTTTCGAATCTCAACTGTCTGCTTCTGCTTTTCTTCTTGGATCGAGCCGCAATGCTTCCGGCGTCAGCGAGCGATCGGCCGGCTGCGTCTTGAAGGCATCGCGATTCTCGATCGGCACCGGAGCGCGGCGGCTGATGCGCAGCAGCGTGTAGCCGGCCAGCGACAGATGCGCGAAGGCGGTCGCCAGGAACAGACCCTCCGGTCGCATCCAGCCCATCAGCGCCGCCGCCAGCAAAGGGCCGATCATGGTGCCGAAGCCGTAAAGCAGCAGCAAGCCGCCCGATACCTTGACGAAATCCTCAGCACGGGCGTGGTCGTTGGCATGGGCCACGGCGATCGAATAGAGCGTGTAGGCGAAGGCGCCGTAAGCGGCGGTCAAGACGATGACAAAGACGGCGGAGCGCGGCTCGAAGAGGAAGACCAGCAGTGCGACCAACGCCGCGCCAAAAGCGGCACCGGCGAGCACGAAACGGCGGTCGGTCTTGTCGGACAGACGCCCGGCCGGCAGCTGCATGGCGGCGCCGGCGACGACGACAAGGCTCATCATCAAGGCGATCTCGGCCGTGGAAATGCCGATACGGGCGCCGTAGACGGCACCCAGCGTACCCCAGGCGCCGTTGGCGATACCGACCAGCAGGCAAGCGACCGCCGACACCGGCGAGTTGGCGTAGAGCCCCTTGACGTCGAGCTTGACGTCCTGCAGCGGTTTGGGGAGCGATGCCGAAGAAACCGCGGTCGGGATCAGCGACAGGCAGAACAGGATGCCGGTGATCATGAACAGCGATGCGGATTTCACATCGCCGCCGGCGACGATCATCTGCCCGCCCATGATCGAGGCATAGGTGACCATCATATAGAGGCCGAAGACGGTGCCGCGGTTCTCGTTGGTGGCTTTCTCGTTCAGCCAGCTTTCGATGACCATGAAGGCGCCGGCCATGGTGAAGCCGGTGAAGGCACGCAACAGGATCCAGACATATTCGTCGATGATCAGGCCGGTGAGCAGCGCCACGATGGCGCCGGACGCGGCAAAGGCGCCGAAGGCGCGCACATGTCCGGCGCGGCGCACAAGGCGCGGCGCGAAGAAACAGCCGGTGACGAAGCCACCGGCCCAGGCAGTGCCCATCAGGCCGAGCGATGCGGTCGAGAACCCCTCCACCTGGCCGCGCAGGGGCAACAGCAGCCCATGCAGACCCGATGCCGCGAGCAGAAAGGCAGTGCCGCGAAGCAGGGAGAGGATCGGTCGGTAGGATGCGAGCATTTTTTGATCCGGCTGGACTCTGAAAGGGATGGCAGGGTCTGAAGACAGTCGCATTCCGGCTTTTCAGCGGCGAGCCGTCCCGCCCCGGTCCACTATCCGCGGCGGAACAGTGCCTCGGCGGCCGATTTGGTGTTGTCCTTGGCCTTGAGCTCCGCTTCCAACCTGGCGATTTCTTCGCGCAATATGGCGATGCGCTCCGACAGCTCACCGACGGAGAGCAGCGACAGGTCCTGCCCGATCTCGTGCGGGCGCGCCTTCTTCTCGGGTTCGTCGTCGAAGATCGCCATCGTTGCTCCTCCTCCGCCACACCAGATTGGCCATTTGCCTGATTTGGCAATCAGCATACATAGGGCAAGGGCGTCGATGCAAACAGCCGGTAAGAATGCGGCGAGGAAAGGCGGGAAACTTCATGGCGAGCGGACAGAAAATTCCGGCGAGGATGACGGCGATCGCGATCTCGGAGCCGGGTGGCCCACGGGTGCTGAAACCGGAAACGCGCGACGTGCCGCAACCCGGCCCCGGCGAGATCCTGATCAAGGTGCATGCAGCCGGCGTCAACCGCCCCGACGTGCAGCAGCGCAAGGGCGCCTATCCGCCGCCGCCCGGCGCATCGGACCTGCCGGGCCTCGAAGTGTCGGGCGAAGTGGCAGCCCTTTGTGACGAGATATCGCGCTGGCGCATCGGCGACCGGGTCTGCGCGCTGACGCCCGGCGGCGGCTACGCCGAATATGTCAAGGTTCACACCGGCAGCGTGCTGCCGCTGCCAGCCGGGTTCACCCACACGGAAGCGGCGGCGGTGCCGGAAAACTATTTCACCGTCTGGCACAATGTGTTCGAACGCGGCGGCCTGAAGAAAGGCGAGACGCTGCTGGTGCATGGCGGCTCGTCCGGCATCGGCACGACGGCGGTCCAACTGGCGTCGGCCTTCGGCGCCTATGTCATCACCACCGCCGGCTCCGAGGAAAAATGCGATGCCTGCCTGAAGCTCGGCGCCGACCGCGCGATCAACTATCGCGAGGAGGATTTCGTCAAGGCGGTAAAAGAGGCGACGGATGGCAAGGGCGCCAATGTCATCCTCGACATGGTCGGCGGCGACTATGTCCAGCGAAACTATGAGGCCGCCGCCGTCGAGGGCCGCATCGTCCAGATCGCCGTGCAGGCCGGCGCCGTCGCCAGCGCCGATTTTTCCAAGATCATGGTCAAGCGGCTGACCCATACGGGTTCGACGCTGAGGCCGCGCACCGTCGAGTTCAAGGCGGCGATCGCGGCGGCTCTGGAGGCGCAGGTGTGGCCGCTGCTCGGCACGCGCAAGGTGGCACCCGTCATGGACATGATCTACCCGCTCACCGATGCCTGGCGCGCGCATGAGCGGATGGAGGAGGGCGAGCATATCGGCAAGATCGTGCTCGACGTCGGTTAGGACGCGCCGATATTCCGGTGAGGCCGGCCTGCAAATGGCTGATACCTGCGCTTCCGGCCTTCGCCGGCCGAAGCACTCATCTGGGCGGTCGCGGCAGCCAAGGCTATGGCCGGCGTAGGCCGGTGCTCGCGTACTTAAGTACGCTCCGCTCGTCGCAGGGCGACCCCGGAACCCACCATTCTCGACTCGGCCTGACCTGAATCTCGACACGTCCTGCGCCGAGGACTGCCTACGAGATGAACAGAAGCTTAATGGTGCAATGCAGCATTTGCATCATTGCTATGCAAAATCGGCCGTTCAAGTCCCCATCGATGATCACTATCTGTGCAGCATCGAAACGAACACCCCATCAGGAGGACTACCATGAACCCGATCCGCGCTTTCCGTAACTGGCGCATGTACAACGAGACCGTGCGTGAACTGAACAAGCTCAACGCCCGTCAGCTCAACGATCTCGGCATCAACCGCGCCGACATCGAACGGATCGCCCGCCAGGCGATCTAGTTTGAGCACGACCCGGCCGCAAGGCCGGGCTCATGCTGAGAAGTAGAGCCGTCGCAGACGTTTCCCGTTTCCGGTTCCGAGCCCGCTGGACCCGTCCAGCGGGTTTTGTCTTTTTGGGCCCAGGCAATTGCACTGGCAATTCCAAGGGGCGCGTGCAGCACTTCTGCGTCTCGTTCAAAAGTGCCCGTCCCTTCGGCCGAGGTTAGCCATTCGAATGTGCTTGCCGGTTCCTGAACGCATCGGGGCCGCCGCACTTCCAAAAACATTGCGAAACAGCAAGGGAACGGTTATACAGGCCGCGAATTTCCCATTTTGGTGGCCCTAAACCACCGCCCGCGCGGGAACGCGGGCGAACGAGAAGGATTTTTTAAATGGCCAATACGCTGCTGATGCCCAAGGCGACTGCCGTCTGGCTGGTCGACAACACCGCGCTCTCCTTCGAGCAGATCGCGCAGTTCTGCGGGCTGCATCCGCTCGAGGTCAAGGCGATCGCCGACGGCGAATCGGCGCAAGGCATCAAGGGCATGGACCCGATCATGACCGGCCAGCTGACCCGCGACGAGATCGCGCGCGCCGAGAAGGATCCGAACCAGCGCCTGAAGCTTTCCGACCCTAAGGTGCGGGTGCCGGAATCCAAGCGCAAGGGTCCGCGCTACACACCGCTGTCGAAGCGCCAGGACCGGCCGAACGCCATCCTGTGGCTGGTGCGCAACCATCCCGAGCTCAAGGACGCGCAGATTTCGCGTCTCGTCGGCACCACCAAGTCGACGATCGAGCAGATTCGCGAACGCAAGCATTGGAATTCGGCCAATCTGCAGCCGATGGACCCGGTGACGCTGGGTCTCGCCTCGCAGATCGACCTCGACATGGAAGTCAACCGCGCCTCGCGCGGCCGCGAGCAGGCGCAGCCGGTTGGCGACACGCTGCTGCCGGCCGCCCTGACCGAGCGGCTGGTGCCGGCTCCGGAAAAGCCGAAGGACGAAGATGCCGAACTCGACGCCAACGCCGTGTTCGCCAAGCTCTCGGCGCTGAAGTCGAAGAACGAAGACGCGGACGACGAGTGAGGAGAGGTCGGCCTTGGCCGATCAATCGACAACGATTTGTCGATTGAAGCGACGAACGCCCGGAGCCATAGCGAAGGGCAGTCCGAACTAAAAAAGCCCGCTTCGAGCGGGCTTTTTATTCCATATACAATCTCAGCTTCGCGCCACGCGGTCCGGTGCCATGCCGTAGTCTTCGCTGCGCTCCACCGCCCGGTAGAAGTCGGCGAGCTGCTTGCCGCGCTCCGGTTTGAAGATGCGGCCGGCGATCACCACCGAGGCGATGCGATCGATGCGGAAGGCGCGGAAATCGTCGCGCATTTCGCACCAGGCGACCAGCGTCCACACCTTGCCCCAGAACCACAGGCCGAGCGGCCTGATGTCGCGCGCGGTGCCGCGGCCGGCCTCGTCGCAATAGTCGATGGTCAGCACTTGGCGTTTTTCGACCGCACGCTCGATCAGGTCGATCGCCTCGCGGGCGGCGTCGCTGACCACCCACATCGGTGTGTGGATCTCGGTGCGGGCGATGCGATCCTTTTCGGCATCGGGCAGCACGGCGCCGATCTTGACCAGCGCCTCGTCGGCGGCCCGTGCCATGGCGGCGCCGCCAAAGGCGCGCACCATGCGCGCTCCCGCAACCAGCGCCACGATCTCGTCACGCGTGAACATCAGTGGCGGAAGGTCGAAACCCTCCCTCATCATGTAGCCAACACCGGCCTCGCCGTCGATCGGCACCCCGGTCGACTGCAGGTCGGCTATGTCGCGATAGATCGTTCGCTCGGAAACCTCGAGCCACGTGCCGAGCTTCTGGGCGGTGACCAGACGGCCACCACGCAGATGCTGCACGATCTGAAAGAGCCTGTCGGCGCGGCGCATCTTTTGCTTCCCCAGTATTGTTGCTGGAGCGGCTCCTGGACCGGAGCCACTCCCAGACGACATGCATTACGGTTTCAGTCCTTCGCGCTTACGCTGAGCGGCGACGAACTCCGCGCCAAAGGACAGTTTCTTCGTTGTTGGCGTCTTCTCATCGAGCACGCGCCAGAAGGGGGCGACGTCGCTCAGCGTCATGCCGCGATCGAGGTCTTCCTTGGCGGCTTCGGCAACCGTGCGCAGATGATAGCCTGTTGTGACCGGGCATGTCACTTCGGCGCCGTGTTCGATGGCAAGGGCGGTGCGCAACGCACGGATATCCATCTCGACGCCTGCGGGAATCGACCGGATAAAGTCGTCGACCTGGCGTGCCGTTGGCACCAGCATCGGCTGGCCCTCGACCACGTCACCCACCGTGCGCGGCGTCGGTTTCACGCCGTTGATGCCAGGCGTATTCAGCCTGTCGTTCCAACTTTTCATCGATTGTCCTCTCGGCCGGCCATGCGCATTATCCCACCATCGCATGCACCTCCTGACAGCATACTGTCAGGAGGCTTCAGCATATTCCCTGACAAACAGCGTTCGCATCTGAGCGAGATCGCTGGCTCTTTCGGGATAGAGTGTCTTCAGAAAGGCAAGGGCAAAGGTGCCGGGCGCAGAACCCGGCGCGGACACGATCCTGCCGTCGGCGACCGCATGCGGCACGTCCTGATAGTTGCTGTCGCCAGCATAGCCGGCTTCATGTCCGTTGATCCAGTCGCGGCCATTGCTGGTATGCCTGGCTTCTTCGAACATACCCGCACGGGCCAGCGCCAGCGTGCCGGCGCAGATACCGCCAACCACACCACCGCGCGTTGCTACTGCATTGAGCAGTCGAGCGACATCCGGCGGTGCCGTGCCCGCCCACTGGTCGGAACCGATGACGGCAACGGCGTCAAGATCGGCATTCTCTTCGACGCCGACCGAACGGTCGGGCGTCAGCCGAAAACCGCTGATTCCGGTCACGGGCTTGCCTTCGGGCGTCAGCGACACGGCGCGAGCGCCGAACCATTCAACCGCCGAGGCCGCAAGCAGCCCATATTCCCAGTCGGCAAAACCTTCGATGAAAAGGAAGCCGATTGTCTTCTGATCGGGCATAAGCTCGCTCCATCCCCCAGCGCGCCGCAGCTTTGTTGTCATGCATGTCGTGCCCCCAAAACCGGGGGCCACTTTTGGGCGACATGCATTGACATCTGGGCATTGGCGCGTCCATGTCCAATATCGACGTCGAAAAATTCGCCTCAATTGCCGAGGGAGCGACGTTCCGCATACATATCCGGCCAGCCGATATCCTTGCGGACGTCCGCAGGCAGCGCGTTCAGGAAACGCTGTGTGCGGATTTCGTTGCGCATGGTGCGAACCTTGCCGACATAATGCTGCATGCCGCGCAGAATGGTGTAACCGTTCATGACCAGTCTCCTCTCTTTTGATGGAGACACTATCGCACACCCCTCCTGACAGCAGTCTGTCAGGAGGATGTCAGGCGCTCAGCGATAGTTACGCCTCGACGCGTCTCTTTGAGGGGAAGCCTTTTTTCGATGCCGTCGCGCCCTCGCTGCAGCAAGCCGCGGAGCGCCTGATTGTTCACCGTAGGTGCAACAATATGTGCGGCATTGTTCATCTCATGGCGACGGACTGTCAGGATTGGCGGCCTTCAGCGCCGTGACCGCAGTTCTGATATGAAAGGAGAAAATTCTTCCCCAAAACCAGGGAGACGACCATGAGCCTGCAACTGACAGGAATCCACCATCTGACCGCCATCACCGCCAATGCCCCGGGCAATCTTCACTTCTACACGAGGGTGCTAGGCTTGCGGCTGGTCAAGAAGACGGTGAACCAGGACGACACATCGGCCTACCACCTCTTCTATGCCGACGGCGAAGCGACTCCGGGCACCGACCTTACCTTCTTCGACTGGCCGGTTGGCCGCGAGCGGCGCGGCACCCACTCCATCGCGCGCACCAGCCTCAGGGTCGGCAGTCCCGAAAGCCTTGCGTGGTGGAAGCAGCACCTGGCCGGTGAAAACATCGTGACAGGAGAGGTTGCCGACATTGGCGGCTATCCCAGCCTGGATTTCGAGGATCCCGAAGGCCAGCGCCTGCGGCTCATCAGCGATGGTGGCAAGGGCGGCAGCCATCCATGGGCGCAAAGCCCGGTGCCGGCTGAGCATCAGATCCGCGGGCTCGGGCCGATCGTCATCAGTGTCCCCGACATCACCAACACCGAGGCGGTGCTGACCCGGGTGATGAACATGCGCAAGGGCCGCGACTATGCCTCGCCGGACGGCGAGGGCCAGGTCCATGTCTTCGAAATGGGGGCTGGCGGGCCGGCGGCGGAGCTTCATGTCGCCGTGCAGCCAGGCCTGGCGCCAGCAAGGCAAGGCGCCGGCGCTGTTCACCACGTCGCCTTCAGGGCGCCGGACCAGGAGACGTTGCATCAGTGGACCGCCCGTCTGGCCGAATTCCGCCTGCCGTCGAGCGGCGAGGTCGAGCGTTACTACTTCCGTTCGCTCTATTTCCGCGAGCCGAACGGCATCCTGTTCGAGATCGCCACAGACGGGCCGGGCTTCACCGCCGATGAACCGCTGGAGACGCTGGGTGAAAGCCTGGCCCTGCCGCCGTTCCTTGAACCGAAGCGCGCCTCGATCGAAGCTGGTCTCAAGCCGCTGAAATAGATCGCCGCCTGAAGGTGGGCGCCACGTTTCCGGTTCGGATTGTGGCGCCTGTGCTTTCTCAGAGATCGAACAAGGCGCTTTGACAGCCAGCCGCGTTGCTGGTCAAAGGCGACATGACGAAACTCCTTGCCCTTGTGATCATCGGCTTCATGGTCATCCAGCTGATCAAACCGATCGGATGGCCGGGGCTCAAGCGCCGCGGCGATTTCTGGAAGCTGGCGCTGCTCGCCATGGCCGCGATCTCGTTGGCCGCCGTGCTTGGGCATTTGACGTAGCCTGCGCATGACAGGACCGCCGCCGCAAAGTCAGCCGGCAAGCACCAGGCCGACGAGATGTTCCGCCCAGGCGCGGTAACCTGCCTCCGAGGCGTGGAACCCGTCGGAGGCAAAACCGGCCTCGGGGTTGGTGATCGGCAAGCGTGGCGCCGGCACTGCGCCGCGCTCCAGGCAGAGGCGTTCACCCATCCGGTTCATTGCGGTGGCGCGGATCTCGAGGATCTTGCCGAGCAGCGGCGGCATGGCCGGCGCCCGCGTGAATTCGAGCACCGGCGACCACACCACGCGCGCCTCCGGCCATTTGGCGCGCAAGGCGTAGAGCAAGCCGCCGAACTCCTTCTTGAAGCGCGGCACCGAATGAAAATTCTTGGTGTCGTTGGTGCCGATGGCGAGCACGATATGCGTCCACGGATCGGCCGACAGATTGGGCAGGACATGGTCGCGGATCTGGCCTGACGTCGCCGAATTGAAGCCAGCGGCGCGCCAGCGTACGGCGCGGCCGGTGCGCTGCGCGATCAGCACGGCGAGTTGCGCGGCAAGCCCGTCTTCGGAATTGCCGATGCCGACCGAGGCGGCCGAGGAATCACCCAGCACCAGAAGCGAGATTGCCGGCGCCTTACCAGCGAGGTCGTGCATGACTGGTCCCCGTGCCGGCAGCATGCGCGTGGTGCGGCGGCGCACGCCGAGTCCCTGCCAGATATAGACTGGGAAGGCGAGCCAGGTGAGAGAGGCCGGGAAGCGCATGACGGAACCGTGGAATGATCTGCGGCAGGCTTAGCGCATGTTTGGGCCGAGGTGAACGGATCCTTGCACTGCCGGCCCGTGCCCTAAGGGCATGCATCGCCCTGCTGCGACCTGTTCCCATATTCATCGTGCAGCCGTACCCAGTCCATGAACGTGCCGTAAGGACCGGTCTCGTCACGGCCTTTCGGTGCGATGTCGAGATACTGATAGGCGCCGATAAACTGTTCGCTGCCACGGGCGCGCGACATGAAGGTCAGGAAGAGGTCACCGGTTTCGTTCTTGTGGAAGACAGTGGTGCCGGGCAGGTCTTTCGACGTCAGCACCGGTGTTTCGAAATTGTAGACCGCTTCGCCGGATGCGATCTGCTTGTCGGTGAAGGATACCTGCATATCGAAGTTGAAGTCCGAGGCATAGGAAGACACCCAGTCGAACTGCCAGCCCATGCGCTGCTTGTAGGGCAGCAGCTCAGCGAGCGGCGCCCGCGACACGGCGACAAGCGACACGTCATGATGCCTGAGATGCCGGTTGGCGCCATCCATATGGTCGGCGACGAAGGCACAGCTTTCGCAGTGATGGTTGGAACCTGGCGCGAACACGAAGTGGTAGACGATCAGCTGGCTGTTGGCGCCAAACAGGTCGGCCAGTCTCTTCGGCCCTTGTTCGGTCTCGAAAACATAGTCCTTCCTGATCTTCAGCCAGGGCAGTTCGCGCCGCTCGGCCGCGATGCGTTCGCGTAGCCGTGTCAGTTCCTTCTCGCGGGCCAGATGCGCCTTGTGCGCCTGGAACCAGTCTTCGCGTGAAACAACCTTGTTGCGATGCATGAACCTCTCCCTGTCTCTCATCCCAAGGACGTTCGGGATGGGCGCAAACCGACATCGCCGCCGGCAACGCCCACAGGAAATAGGAACGAGGAGGTCTTCCCCCAAATCCGCAGGCAACAAAAACCCGGGCGCATCGGCCCGGGTTCGAAGAGAGGCGGAAGAGTTGGGATCAGGCGGCCTGTTCGAGGCTCGCTTTCCATTTTCCGAGCGCCGCCAGATAGTTCATGTGGGCGCGGTGGGTGAAGGCGGCCTGGCCGGCGGCGACGTTCGACGCCTTGCCGCTCCATGCCTTCTGCGGGGCGGCCTGCAGTGCGCGGCCATAGGAGAAGGTCAGCTTCCACGGATGCGGCCCGATGGCGTTGATGGCGTTGAGGTTGGCGGTCGCCTCCTCGTCCTCCTGGCCGCCGGAAAGGAAGGCGATGCCCGGCACCGCCGTCGGCACGGTCTCGCGGAACAGTTTTATCGTCATCTCGGCGACCTTTTCGGGACTGTCCACCGTGCCCGACTTCTTGCCCGACAGAACCATGTTGGGCTTCAGGATGGTGCCTTCGAGCACGACGCCCGCCGCATGGAGTTCATCATAAAGCTTGATCAGGGTCGCCTTCGAGACCTCGTAGCAGGTGCCGATGTCGTGGGCGCCGTCCATCAGCACTTCCGGCTCGACGATCGGCACGATGCCGGCCTCCTGGCAGAGGGCGGCATAGCGGGCGAGCGCATGGGTGTTCGCGTTGATCGAATTGGTCGAAGGCACGCCCTTGCCGGTATCGATGTCGATCACCGCGCGCCATTTGGCGAAGCGGGCGCCGAGCTTGTAGTAATCGGCAAGCCGTTCGCGCAGGCCGTCGAGGCCCTCGGTGACGGTGTCGCCGGGAAAGCCGGCCAGCGGCTTGGCGCCGGCATCGACCTTGATGCCGGGAATGGCGCCTGATGCCTTGATGATGTCGACCAGCGGCGTGCCGTCGGCGGCCTTCTGGAGGATCGTTTCGTCATAGAGGATGACGCCGGAAATATACTTGGTCATCGCGTCCTTGGCGCGGAACATCATCTCGCGATAGTCGCGGCGGCTGTCGGCGGTCGATTCGACGCCGATGACGTCGAAGCGCTTTTTGATCGTGCCGGAACTTTCGTCAGCGGCCAGCAGGCCCTTGCCGTTGGCCACAATCGCGGCGGCAATGTCTTCGAGACGTTCGCTCATCATGCTTCTCCTGAAAGGGGTTCGTTCCGCGCTTAACGGAAGTCTACCGCCAAAGGAATGGCATCGGAAAGCTCGAATCGATTGAAAGTCGAGAGCGCCACTGAGCGCTCTCTCTATGTTGATGGTCTCAGCGCTTCAGCACGTCGACGCCGGGCAGCGGCTTGCCTTCCATCCATTCCAGGAAAGCGCCGCCGGCGGTCGAGACATAGGTGAAGTCGTCGGCGACACCGGCATGGTTGAGCGCCGCCACCGTGTCGCCGCCACCGGCGACGGAGACAAGCTTGCCGGCCTTGGTGCGCGCGGCCGCGTGTTTTGCCGCGGCAACCGTGGCGTGATCGAAAGGCTCGATCTCGAAGGCGCCGAGCGGGCCGTTCCAGACCAGCGTCGCGGCGCGGTCGATCCACTCCGCGATCGTGGTCACGGTCTTTTCGCCGACATCGAGGATCATGCCGTCGGCCGGCACGTCGGAGATGGCGACCGTCTCACAGGCTGCACCGGCCTTGAATTCCTTGGCGACGACGCCGTCGACCGGCAGGATGATGGCGCAGCCGGCTTCGGCCGCCTCGATCATGATCTGCTTGGCGGTCGGGGCGAGGTCGTGCTCACACAGCGACTTGCCGACATCGGTGCCGCGCGCGGCAAGGAAAGTGTTGGCCATGCCGCCGCCGATCACCAGCGCGTCGACCTTCTTCACCAGGTTCATCAACAGGTCGATCTTGGTCGAGACCTTGGCGCCACCGACGATGGCGACGACCGGGCGGACCGGATTGCCCAGGCCTTTCTCCAGCGCTTCGAGCTCGGCCTGCATGGTGCGGCCGGCAAAGGAGGGCAACAGACGCGCCAGTCCCTCGGTCGAGGAGTGGGCGCGGTGGGCCGCCGAAAAGGCGTCGTTGACGAAGATGTCGCCATTGGCGGCAAGCCGCTCGGTAAAGGCCGGATCGTTCTTCTCCTCGGTCTTGTAGAACCGGGTGTTTTCCAAGAGCAGCACGTCGCCCTTGTTCATGGCGGCGACAGCGCTTCCCGCCGTGTCGCCGACGCAATCCGAGGCAAAGCCGACGGGACGGCCGAGCACCTGCGCCGTTGCCCTGGCGATCGGCTCAAGCGAGAATTCGGCGGAAGGGCCATCCTTGGGCCGGCCGAAATGGGCAAGCAGGATGACCTTGGCGCCCTTGCCGGACAGTTCGGCGATGGTCGGCGCGATGCGTTCGATGCGGGTGGCGTCGGTGACCTTGCCGTCGGCGACGGGAACGTTGAGGTCGACGCGCACCAGCACGCGCTTGCCGCTGATGTTGCCGATATCGTCCAGTGTCTTGAAGGCAGCCATGCCGGTCCCTTTCCTCGGAAAATCGCCGGGACCATACCTCGCATCAATGACGATGCAAGGCTTTGGCCGCGGTGCGGGGCGAAATTTTGCGGCGGGCGGGGACATAGTCCGTGAAGATCGCCCCACGCGGATGGGGTGAGGCAAACAATCGCCCTTGTCAGCTCCCGGTCGTTGCCTTTTCAACCGGTGGCTCAGGCGGCTCATCTGTCTGTGCCGCCTCCTGCGTCTCGGTCGGCTTGCGCCAGTTGCGGATGAAGGCGCTGAGACGGTCGCCCATCTCGCCGGCGCTCAGGAACACCGGCACCCGCGCCACCGGCGCGGTCGGTTCGAAGGAGAGGCCGAGACCCGTGATCCTGCCCTTGTCGTCGACATCCCTGACGATCAGCTCGATCTGGCCAATCAGCACGCGATCGGCATATTCGGCATGGCCGCCAAGCCGCGCCGTGACCAGCGCGCCGACGGTCTGCTTCTGCTCCGCCTCGGTCAGGCCCGGCGCGTAAGCGGCTTCCAGTTCGGCGGCGGAGCGAGCCGGGTCGACGGCGAAGGCGCCGAAGAAATCGGCGTCTTCCGGGTCGACCACCGCGCGGCTGGCAAACAGTTTGTCGAGCAGGCGCGGATAGCGGTCCGGCACGAAGATGTAGACCTGGTCGCCGGCGGCGAGCCGCCCCATGTCCTGGAAGCGCATCGAGCGTCCGTCGCGCAGCACCAGCGAGGGCCGCGCCCAGCGCGGAATGCGCTCGCCGCGCGCCACCGGGCTGCCATGCGCCACGCGATAGGCGAGAAGCTCGTGATGGGCGGAGCCGGGGAGTTCGAGTTCGACCTTGTCGAGTGGGCCAAGCCGCGCCGGCACGATGAGGCCGAGGCGACGCGCCAGCGGCCCGACGGTCCAGCCCTGGGTGACCAGCGACACCAGAACGATGATGAAGGCGGCGTTGAAGATGGTGCGGCCGTTCTCCAGCCCACCAAGCAGCGGCGTGATGGCGAGCAGGATCGAGACCGCGCCGCGCAGGCCGACCCAGGAGACGAAAGCGACTTCGGGACGTGGCAGGCGGAACGGGATCAGGCAGAGCCAGACGGCGATGGGCCGCGCGACAAACATCAGGAACAGGCCAAGCGCTATCGCCGGCACCATGATCGCCGGGAATTGCGAGGGGGTGGCGAACAGGCCGAGGATCAGGAACATGATGATCTGCGCCAGCCACGACATGCCGTCCTGGAAGCGCTTGAGGATGGTGACGGCGCGGATGTCGGAATTGCCGGCGATGAGGCCGGCGATATAGACCGCCAGGAAGCCCGAGCCGCCAATGGCGCCGGCGGCGGCGAAAATCATCAGCGACAGCGTCAGCACGAAGATCGGCAGCAGGCCATGGTCGAGGTTGAGCCGGTCGACGAGGCGCACGATGGCAAGGCCGCCGAGCACCCCGACAATGGCGCCGAGGCCCATATTGACGAGGAAGCCAAGGATCAGGCTGGTGGCGAGCACATTGGCTTCGGGATTGGCGTGGGCGGCGATGATCTCGACCAGGGTGATGGTCAGGAAGATGGCGATCGGGTCGTTGGTGCCGGATTCCACCTCGAGCGTGGAGCGCACGCGCTCGCGCAGATTGATCTCGCCGGCGCGCAGCAGGAAGAACACCGCTGCGGCATCGGTCGAAGCGACGGCGGCACCGAGCAGGAAGGATTCCAGCCAGCTGAGGTCGAGCAGATAGTAGGCGGCTGCTCCGAACAGGCCGGTGGTGATAAGCACGCCGAAGGTCGCCAGCGAAAGGGCCGGTCCCGCCGCCTGCCGCAAGGCGTTGAGCGGCGTGCCGAAGCCGGAGTCGAACAGGATGACCGCCAGCGCCAGTGAGCCGGCAAAATAGGCGATGCGGGCATTGTCGAATTCGATGCCGAGGCCGTCGGTTCCCGTGGCGAGCCCGATGCAGAGAAACAGAAGCAGGAGGGGGGCGCCGAAGCGGAAGGCGATCAGGCTCGAAAACGCGGCGGCGACAACAAGCGCCGTGCCAACCAGCGTAACGAGATAGATCGCATGCTCCATCCGTGATTTGCCCCTAGAATTCCTCTGTCTTCCCGATTCAAGGGAGAGTGAGGCGAAGGCATGACCAGTGCAAGGCGGGAGGGTGGTTTTTAGGCTGAAGCCGCTGATTTTCGGACAGTACGGCGTTGCTACTCCGGCAAATGAAAACGCCCGGACAGAGCCGGGCGTTTCAAGTCTCTGGAAGAGGGGTCCGCGATCAGGCGATGGTCTTGCCGAAAGCGACGGCGGTGTCGCCCATGCGGTTGGAGAAGCCCCACTCATTGTCGTACCAGGACAGCACCGAAACGAAGTTGCCGTCCATCACCTTGGTCTGGTCGAGCGCCATGATCGACGAACGCGGATCGTGGTTGAAATCGATCGACACGTTCGGGTGATGGGTGACGCCGAGGATGCCCTTCAGCTTGCCGTTGGAGGCGGCGATGACCGCTTCGTTGATTTCCTGGACCGTGGTCGCGCGCTTGGCGATGAACTTGAAGTCGACGACCGAGACGTTCGGAGTTCGGCACGCGGATCGAGATGCCGTCGAGCTTGCCCTTGAGGTCGGGCAGCACAAGGCCGATGGCCTTGGCGGCACCGGTCGAGGTCGGGATCTGCGACAGGGCCGCGGCGCGAGCGCGGTAGAGATCCTTGTGCATGGTGTCCAGCGTCGGCTGATCGCCCGTGTAGGAGTGGATCGTCGTCATCATGCCCTTTTCGATGCCGACCGTCTCATGCAGCACGGCGGCCAGCGGCGCCAGGCAGTTGGTGGTGCAGGACGCGTTCGAGATGACGATGTGGTCTTTGGTCAGCTTGTCGTGGTTGATGCCGTAGACGACGGTTAGGTCAGCGCCGTCTGCAGGTGCGGAGACCAGCACGCGCTTGGCGCCGGCGGTCAAATGTGCGGCGGCCTTGTCACGGGCGGTGAAGATGCCGGTGCATTCGAGCGCGATGTCGACGCCCAGTTCCTTCCACGGCAGCTGCGTCGGATCCTTGATGGCGGTGACCTTGAACTTTTCCTTGCCGACGGTGATCTGGTCGCCATCGACGCTTACTTCATGGGGGAAACGGCCATGCACGCTGTCGTAGCGCAGCAGGTGCGCATTGGTCTCGACCGGGCCGAGATCGTTGACGGCGACGACGTCGATGTCCTTGCGGCCGGATTCATGGATGGCGCGCAGGATGTTGCGGCCGATGCGGCCGAATCCGTTGATGGCAACTCTGACAGTCATTTTTCTCTCCCTGGGAGCTGGAAGGCTGACGATGGGTCCGCAGCTTCATAGCGGCGGACGGGCAAAGAATCCAGCCGCAGCGACGTGGATTTAAATCGATTAGGTTGGGCCAGTCCCGACGCGATTTCGCGGGGCATTTTTGTTTTGTGCATGCCGTTGTCCCAAAACCGCGACACAGTTTTGAGCGGCATGCACAGCCTTACTTGGCGTGCAGGCAGGCTTCCGCCGCCTTGGCCGCTGCTTCGGCGGTGATACCGAAATGCGGGTAGAGCTGCTCGATCGTGCCCGAGGCGCCGAAGCCGGTCATGCCGACGAAGATGCCATCCGAGCCGATGAGATGATCCCAGCCCTGGCGGATGCCGGCCTCGATCGCCATCTTGATCGGCGCGTTGCCGATCGTCTTCTTGCGGTAGTCGTCGCTCTGCTTGTCGAACAGTTCGAAGCAAGGCACCGACACGACGCGGGTCGGGTGGCCGTGCTTCTCGAGCAGGTCGCGGGCGCCGAGCGCGATCTCGACCTCGGAGCCGGTGGCGAAGATCGTCACCGCCGCCTCGCCGCTGGCCGCGGCCAGCTCGTAGGCGCCCAGGCTGCTCAGGTTGTTGGCCGAGTGCTCGGTGCGCACCGTCGGGAGGTTCTGGCGGGTCAGCGCCAGCGTCGAGGGCGTCTTCTCGGTTTCGAGCGCGATCTGCCAGCATTCGGCGGTCTCCACCGCGTCGGCCGGACGAAAGACATTGTGGTTGGGGATGGCGCGCAGGGCCGCCAGATGCTCGACCGGCTGGTGGGTCGGGCCGTCTTCGCCCAGACCAATGGAATCATGGGTCATGACGAAGATCGAGCGGATGCCCATCAGCGAGGAAAGCCGCATGGACGGGCGGGCATAGTCGGAGAAGCACATGAAGGTGCCGCCATAGGCGATGAGGCCGCCGTGCAGCGTCAGGCCGTTGATGGCGGCCGCCATGCCGTGCTCGCGGATGCCGTAGTGGACATAGCGCTGGCCGTAATCGTCCGGCGTGATGTTCTTGGTCTGGCTGGTTTTGGTGTTGTTGGAGCCGGTGAGGTCGGCCGAGCCGCCGATGGTTTCCGGCACGGCGCCGTTGATGACCTCAAGCGCCATTTCCGACGACTTTCGGGTGGCGACCTTCGGCTTGTCGGCCGAGAGCTTCTTCTTGTAGTCGGCGATGACGGCGTCGAAATTGGACGGCAGCTTGCCGGCCAGGCGGCGCTCGAACTCGGCCTTCAGCTTCGGCTCGGCCTTGGCGAGACGGTCTTCCCAGTCGGCGCGCGGCTTGGCGCCGGCCTTGCCGGCGGTGCGCCAGGCATCGAGGATGTCGGCCGGAATTTCGAAGGGCGGCGACTCCCAGTTGAAGAACTTGCGCGCACCGGCGATCTCGTCGGCGCCGAGCGGCGAGCCGTGCGCCTTGTTGGTGCCGGCCTTGGTCGGGGCGCCGAAGCCGATGGTCGTCTTGCAGGCGATCATCGTCGGCTTGTCGGAGTGGCGGGCGGCTTCGATGGCATAGGCGATGGCTTCCGGATCGGTGCCGTCGATGTGGCTGGCGTTCCAGCCGGAGGCCTGGAAGCGGGCGACCTGGTCGGTGTTGTCGGCAAGCGAGACCGGACCGTCGATCGAGATGTTGTTGTTGTCCCAGAAGACGATCAGCTTGTTGAGCTTCAGATGCCCGGCCAGCGCGATGGCTTCCTGGGAAACGCCTTCCATCAGGCAGCCGTCGCCGGCCAGCACATAGGTGTAGTGGCTGACGAGGTCGTTGCCGAAGGCAGCGTTCATGATGCGCTCGCCGAGCGCGAAGCCGACCGAATTGGCGAGACCCTGGCCGAGCGGGCCGGTCGTCGTCTCGATGCCGGTGGCATGGCCGTATTCGGGATGGCCTGCCGTCTTCGAGCCCAACTGGCGGAAGTGCTTGATCTGATCGATGGTCATGTCTTCATAACCGGTCAGATGCAGCAGCGAATAAAGCAGCATCGAGCCGTGGCCGGCCGACAGGATGAAGCGGTCGCGGTCGGGCCAGTGCGGGGCCTTGGGGTCGTATTTCAGGAAGCGGGTGAACAGCACCGTGGCGATGTCGGCGCAGCCCATCGGCAGGCCGGGATGGCCGGACTGGGCCTTCTCGACGGCATCCATGGCGAGAAAACGGATCGCATTGGCCATCCGGTCATGTTGTTCACGCGACGTCATGGTTCCTCCAGAGGTGGGGGTTTGGGGCTTGGGAGAGCCCTTGAAAAGGGTGCGCGACACATAGCAGGCGCGGGCTTTTAGTCAACAAATCGGGTGCAGATTTGCCGGTCTTGTGATGCCGGCGGCGGGTCTACATTAGCGTTAGCAGGGGACAGTCGCGAGAGCTTTGTTGACGTTGCCTTCACCCGGTGCCTAATGTTTCCCGGATAACGCGTTCTGAACGCGAACGATTCGGTGATGGGCAGGGCACAGGACGAAGGCCATGACCGGGGAAACCACGCTCAAGGAAGTCATCTCCAGGCTGGGCAAGGCCATCGAGGGGCTGGAAAACGCCGTCGCGGCCAAGCTGGAGCATGAACGCGATTACTCGGAAGCCGAGGCCGAAGTGCAGCGGATGAATGCCGACCGCTCCCGGCTGGCGCAGGAACTCGACAATTCCGAAGCGCGCGCCGAACGGCTGGAGGACGCCAACAAGGAAGTCTCGCGACGGCTGGTGACCGCCATGGAAACCATCCGCGCCGTGTTGGACAGATAGGAGCTGGCCCATGGCACAGGTCACGGTCTCAATCGACGGCAAGCAGTATCGCATGGCCTGCGACGAGGGCCAGGAAGAGCATCTGATCGACCTCGCCGAACGCTTCGATCGCTATGTCTCGCATCTGAAGGATCCTTCGGCGAGATCGGCGACCAGCGGCTGACCGTCATGGCCGGCATCATGGTGATGGACGAACTCTCGGAACTGCAGAAGCGCGTCAAGGGCATGGAAAGCGAAGTGCTGACCTTGCGCAAGACACGCGACGAGGCGCTGACCAAGGCCGACAAGAGCGACAGCGTGCTGACCAACGCGCTTGGCGCGCTGGCGCAGCGCATGGAAGATCTGGCGACGTCGCTGGCGGTGAAATCCTAGACATTGCCGGCGCCGACAGCGAAATTTCCACATTCCCCAAGAAAAGGCGAAATTTTTTCGCGGCCTGCACCGCTGCCGGGCGACCTCAGCGTTTTGAACGTCGCCGAGGGAGTGGTAAAAGGGTGGGAGCCCGCCAACGGGCGGCATTCACAGGGGTAGGAACCATGAGCCTTCGCATCAACGACATCGCGCCGGATTTCACCGCCGAGACCACGCAAGGGACGATCAGCTTTCACGACTGGATCGGTGACGGCTGGGCGATCCTCTTCAGCCACCCGAAGAATTTCACACCGGTCTGCACCACCGAGCTTGGCACGATGGCGGGGCTGGAAGGTGAGTTCAAGAAACGCAACGTCAAGATCATCGGCATCTCCGTCGATCCGGTTGCAAGCCACGACAAGTGGCAGGCCGACATCAAGACGGCGACCGGCCAAACGGTGCACTATCCGCTGATCGGCGACAAGGACCTCAAGGTCGCCAAGCTCTATGACATGCTACCCGCCGGTGCTGGCGAGACCTCGGAAGGCCGCACGCCCGCCGACAATGCCACCGTGCGCTCGGTCTATGTCATCGGGCCGGACAAGAAGATCAAGCTGGTGCTGACCTATCCGATGACCACGGGCCGCAACTTCGACGAGATCCTGCGCGCGGTCGATTCCATGCAGCTCACCGCCAAGCATCAGGTGGCGACGCCGGCCAACTGGAAGCAGGGCGAGGACGTCATCATCACCGCCGCCGTTTCCAACGAGGATGCAATCAAGCGTTTTGGCGCCTTCGAGACCATCCTGCCCTATCTCAGGAAGACCAAGCAGCCGTCCGCCTGAAGTCGGCGCCGGGACGGTTTTGCCGTTTCTATCTCTGCGGGCCAAGTCATGCTTGACTGGCTCGCCGGGGTGGACAACCATGCTCACAATGGGTGCTGGTGGAGAAAATCGTTCCCGCCGGCGATGGGTGAGGGAGCCGGAAGTGGACGTAACTTTGGCCAGGCCAATGGTCAGGGGGTTTTACGACAAGCCGACCGGGGCCATCCAGTATGTCGTCACCGATCCGGCGACGAAGCGGTGCGCGATCATCGATCCGATCCTCGACTTCGATGAGAGATCCGGCGCGACGGGTACGAAGAGCGCTGATGCGGTGCTCGATTTCATTGGAGAAAGCGGGCTGGAGCTCGAGTGGATCCTCGATACCCACCCGCATGCCGACCATTTCTCGGCCGCGCACTATCTGAAACGGAAGACCGGGGCGTTGGTAGCGATCGGCGACAGGATCGTCGATGTCCAGAAGCTGTGGAGGGTGATCTACAACTGGCCGGATTTTCCCGCCGACGGTTCGCAGTGGGACAGGCTGTTCAGGGAAGGCGAGACGTTTGCGATCGGCAGCCTTCCGGTCAAGGTGCTGTTCTCACCCGGGCATACGCTGGCCTCGATTAGCTATGTGGTCGGCGACGCCGCCTTCGTGCATGACACGCTGTTCATGCCGGACAGCGGCACGGCGCGGGCGGATTTTCCCGGCGGCAGCGCCGCGCGGCTGTGGCGCTCGATCCAGGACATACTGGCTTTGCCCGATGAGACGCGTGTCTTCGTCGGCCATGACTATCAGCCCGGTGGACGCGAGCCCTTGTGGGAGAGCACGGTGGCCGCGCAGAAGGCAACGAACATCCATCTCGTTGCCGCCCACAGCGAGGCCGAGTTCGTGACGCTGCGCGAGGCGCGCGACCGGACATTGCCGATGCCGCGGCTGATCCTGCATGCGCTGCAGGTCAATATGAATGGCGGCCGGCTGCCGGAACCGGAAGCCAATGGAAGGCGGTATCTGAAGTTTCCGCTGGATCCGCTTTGAGGTCGCAACTCGGCGGTCAGGAACAAAAAAAGCGGCGCCAGTTTCCTGGCGCCGCCTTTTCATTTCGTTGCCGAGGCTGACTTTAAGCCGCCGGCTGGGCCTCGATTGTGCGCAGCGCCTGGGTCTGGCGCTTGGCGGCGGCCTTGACGGCATCCTGCACCTTCTCGAAGGCGCGCACTTCGATCTGGCGCACGCGCTCGCGGCTGATGTCGAACTCGGCCGACAGCTCTTCCAGCGTCAGCGGCTCCTCGGCGAGGCGACGGGCCTCGAAGATGCGCCGCTCGCGCTCATTGAGCACGGCAAGAGCGCCTGACAGCATGCCGCGCCGGTTCTCCAGCTCGTCCTGCTCGATCAGCATCTCTTCCTGGCTTTCGTGGTCGTCGACCAGCCAGTCCTGCCATTCGCCGGATTCGCCTTCCGTTGCCCGGATCGGCGCGTTGAGTGAAGCGTCGCCGGACAGGCGGCGGTTCATCGACACCACCTCGGCTTCGGAGACGTTCAGCCGCGTGGCGATCTCGGCGATCTGGTCGGGCTTGAGGTCGCCGTCATCCAGCGCCTGGATCTTGCCCTTCACCTTGCGCAGGTTGAAGAACAGACGCTTCTGGTTGGCGGTCGTGCCCATCTTGACCAGGCTCCACGAGCGCAGGATGTATTCCTGGATCGAGGCCTTGATCCACCACATGGCGTAGGTCGCGAGGCGGAAGCCGCGCTCGGGTTCGAATTTCTTGACGGCCTGCATCAGGCCGACATTGCCTTCCGAGATCACCTCGCCGATCGGCAGGCCGTAGCCGCGATAGCCCATGGCGATCTTGGCGACGAGCCGCAAATGGCTGGTGACGAGCTTGTGCGCGGCGGACGTGTCTTCATGCTCGGCATAGCGCTTGGCGAGCATGTACTCTTCCTGCGGCTGAAGCATGGGAAAGCGGCGGATTTCTTCCAGGTAGCGGCTGAGGCCGCCTTCGCCGGAAACAATACTGGGTAGTGACTGGGCCATGATAGCGCCCCCTCTCATTGGAGTGATGCCCCCGAAACGCGGCGGGCATTTGACGCGAGCACCCAAAGGCTCGCTCGCGACGTCAGATATATACAGGAACAAAACCAGAAAAGACAGGCATTTGTTCAACACGAAACAGTGTGTCACGCTGAAGTGAACAATGCCAGTCAGGTTTTTTGATGGCTGGTTTCGAGCTTGTTGATGGCGGGTTCAGAGATTGCGAAAGCCGCCGACGAGTTCCTCCATGTCCCCCGGTATCGGCGCCTCGAACCTCATGGGTAGATGGGTATCGGGATGGCGAAATGCAAGGAGCCAGGCATGCAAAGCTTGGCGGGAAAATGCCTTGACCTGACTTTTCAGCGGTTCCGGCAGCCGGTTGGCCTTGGTGCGGAAGGCCTGGCCGTAATCGGGGTCGCCGATCACCGGGTGGCCGATATGGGCCATGTGGACGCGAATCTGGTGGGTGCGGCCGGTTTCCAGCCGGCATTCGACCAGGCTTGCGGTGGCGAACTCCTGCTGTTTTTCGCCAAAACGCTCCTGGACGGCAAAGTGCGTGACGGCATGGCGGGCATCGTCGCGGCCTTCCGGCACCACGGCACGGCGCACCCGGTCGGCGGCACGGCCGAGCGGCGCATCGACTGTTCCGGTCGGCCTCTGCGGTATGCCCCAGACCAGCGCCAGATAGGCGCGTTCGAGATCGCCGGTCCGGCCGTGATCGGCGAAGGCTTCCGAAAGCGCCTTGTGGGCGCGGTCGGTCTTGGCCACCACCATGACGCCGCTGGTCTCCTTGTCGAGCCGGTGCACGATGCCCGGGCGGCGCACCCCGCCAATGCCGGACAGGCTGTCGCCGCAGTGATGGATCAGCGCGTTGACCAGTGTGCCGGTCCAGTTGCCGGCACCGGGATGCACGACCAGCCCCGCCGGCTTGTTGATGACGATCAGCGCGTCGTCCTCATAGAGCACGTCGAGCGGGATGTTTTCTCCCGCAGGCGCGGCCGGCTCGGGTTCCGGCATCGCAACCGATACGCTTTCGCCTGGAATCATCTTTCGCTTGGTCTCGTCGATAGGCTTGCCGTCGATAGAGACCGCGCCCTGCCTGATCAGCATCTGCACGCGGCTGCGCGACATATCAGGGCCGAGGCTGGCGGCCAGCCATTGGTCGAGGCGCTGGCCGGCCGCATCCGGTCCCGCAACCAGCACGGTGGGCGCTGTCGCGATGAATTGCTCCTCTATCAATTCAGGGGCCTCTTCGTTATGAGCGCTCATTGAAAAATTCCGGAATGTTTTGCCATGGCCAGCCCAATTGTCGACGAAGACCAGGAGAAGCCGCTCGACGCCGAAGCTGAAAAGGTGCGCAAGAAGCTCATCCGCTTCATGGGCATCAATCTCGGCCTGCTGTTTGTCGCCCTTATGGTGGTGATCGGAGCCCTTGTCTACAAAGCGCGCAACGCCCCGCCCGCGAACGCGCCGCTGGCCGGCGATATCCAGGTGCCCGCCGGCGAGCCGTTGAGCGGCGACATCGTGCTGCCGGTCGGCGCAAAAGTGGTCAGCCAGTCGCTGTCCGGCAACCGCATCTCGATCGACGCCGAGCTTGCCGACGGCGGTCGTGCGATCTTCGTCTATGATATCGCCGAGCGCCGCCTGATCGGCCAGTTCGCAATTCGCAACAAATAGGCCGGCGGCAATGCAACAAACAAGTTTGTCGCAGAAATGAACAGGCCTCAGTCATGACAGGCTTCGCCGGACATCGCCGTGTCGCGACCGTCGCGCTGGTCGTCGCCAATTATGACGAGGCGATCGCCTGGTATGTCGGGCGGCTGGGTTTCCTGCTCCTCGAGGATGTCGATCTCGGCGGCGGCAAGCGCTGGGTCACGGTCGCGCCGGCCAACGGGCAGGGCGCCAGGCTGCTCTTGGCCGAGGCGTCCGACGAGGCACAAAGGCATAGCATCGGCAACCAGACGGGTGGCCGGGTCTTCCTGTTCCTCGAAACCGACGACTTTGCCCGCGACCATGCGGCGATGCTGGAAAAGGGCGTCGAGTTCCGCGAGGCGCCGCGTTTCGAACCCTACGGCACGGTCGCGGTTTTTGCCGATCTGCACGGCAATCTCTGGGATCTGATCGAGCCCAAGCGGTAACCTGTGGGCTGCTTTTCGCTTGCTGCAGTAAAGCCGCCGAACCCCAGTTGCTTTTTCCCAGCCGTCAGCCTATATCGCCGGTTCTTGAGCGCGCCCATCGTCTAGCGGTCAGGACACCGCCCTCTCACGGCGGGAACAGGGGTTCGATTCCCCTTGGGCGTACCAGAGATTTCAAGCACTCGCAAAACCGTCAAACATGCCTTCCGTGGAGGTCATTTTCGCTTCCCATTGAGCCGCATACGCCCCATTCGCCCGATGGCTCCGGCCGGCGGGCTTTTTCGTTTTGGGAACCATTTCAGCGCAAGCTAGATGAATCGCGGTGTTTCGAGGAATGAGAACCATGAGCAGCGGCTCCGACGATCCGCCAATTGAGCGACGCTCGCATCTTCGGAGTGCTGTCCTAAAAGACGGGACCATCATCACTGAAGATGCGACCATCCGGTGCTCCGTCAGAAATCAGCACGCTCACGGTGCAGAGCTACGAGTGGATCCGGGCGTGGTTATTCCTGAGCGGTTCGTTCTTCACATCCCTGCGGATGACGCTAGATATCGTGCTGTCGTGCGATGGAGAAAAAACGAGCGGCTTGGTGTGCAGATCTATTGAAACAGGATGCGGAAAATGGCTGTGTCTAAGAAGACAGCCCTAAACTGTCGGCAAGGATCGTGATCCGGGCTAGGCCATGGGAATACTTCGACCGAGATCTAAGCCGAAGAAGGCTTACCCAAATAGCGATCGGTTCGGAGAGGACGGCCGGCGCATTTACAGCGCCTATGCCGCCGCAGACGGAAGGCCAGACAAACAAGGCAAGCGCCGCCGCTTGCCGTTGCTTATCAGCGGAGCGTCGGTGGCCGCCGTTGTAGGCCTCTTGATGTACTTGATAGGGGCTGGCTAACCAGCCAGCGCATGCCCACCCTTTTTCCATCAAAGTCTAACGATCGGGACAGCGCACTGGAAAGTACGTGCGGTAACTGTTGATTCAACCATTGCTGGTATTTTAGATGCGTGTGGTAGCGGCTCCGGCAGTGCGGCGGGGGCTGGGTTGCCGGAGCCGCCTGCGCGGTCCGGTTGGGGTTTGACCGCGCTGTTCCAAAATAGGACAGCGCGGTCAACGATTCGTTAAAATTCCCCAGACCTAATTAAGTACTGGCTAATGAAGTGGTTTACGGGTCCGGTGCGATTTCTGGGAAAAATGAGCACATTAGAGCAGGTCTTCGTTAGAGCAGGTCTTCGTTCCTAGAGCATTTCACAGTTTCATGGAAACGGCGAACCGCTCTAACTCTTTGTTTTGACGCAATTCCCAAGGGAAAGCGCTGCGCGCTCTCCCGAGAAAACCGCTCACACTTTCCCTGGAATTGCTCTAGACCTTTTGTTTTGCTGCCCTGTAATCAGCTTCCCACGGCAATGCGTCAAAGTCCGGCTTGAGCCCGCCAGCGCGGTAGGCTTCCTGGGCCATGTAATTGCATTTGGCCTTCTCCAGGATGCAGGCGAAGGGCGGATTTCCTGGGCAACGGTAAAGGCCTACTGCTTCCACCTTAGAAATTCCCCGTGAATATCTCAGAATGGATTCCATGGCTGCCTATGCATGTCGTCCTTCGTTGTGATGAAGCCCAAGGACTTGGTACCGAGGCCCGGCGCACAGTTGGGTGCGGGCCTCACATGCGAATGAAGGAGCGCCAGGAAGGACGTGCCAGGAGGTGCGGGACGCGTCTCCGCTGTAGGTAGCCGGCGGCACCAAGTTCGACCGATGCGCTGCGACTACCGACGACCAAATCGACCGCCACCGGCAACCAACCGGATGATCAGGAGAAGTACAATCGCGCCGACGGTGGCGTTGACGATCAAGCTGATCGTCCCGGTCCCAAGATGGATGCCTAAGCGAGGCAGCAGCCAGTCGCCGATGAGCGCGCCGATGATCCCGATTGCTATGTCCCCGATCAGACCAAAGCCGGCCCCTCGTACGATCTTTCCGGCCAACCATCCGGCAACAAGGCCGACTACCAATACGACAATGATGCTCTCGTTTGACAGATGCATGCTGATCCTCGTGGGGCTCCCTTTTTTCACCGTGCTACTGGCGCCCGCAGCCTAGCCGATGAGTTCCATAGCCGATCCTCTATCCGCACGAAAGCCACAGCGCTTGCTGCCGCCACTCGCGGCGATCAGCCCGTGTCATCCAATCGATGGATGAAGCCCATGATGGCCGGCGTTACCTTGATGCATGGCGTGGCTTAAACCCCTGCGCTATTGAGCGCCGGCTGAGGAGTCCGAGTCTACCGGCGCTCCCTTTTTTACCTCTGACGCTCGCAAGTCGCCTTGCCGGCGCGCCCCGAAGATCAGGAATAGATCCCAGGCACCAGACGCACGGTCACGCCATTGACTATCACCTCGGCCATAGATCCGGCCTTGGCTGCGCACTTGCAGATAGCGGTGATCTGGCGGGCGAACAGGCGCGTCAACCATGCGTCTGGTCGGACTCCCAGCTGTCGATCGTTTCAAGTCGTTCACCTTGCGCGAGGAAGGCGCAAGGATGATGATGACGGCGCTACATGGCTTCCTCGATGGTATCGATTGAACAAGACCTGCGCCGACCTCCAAGGGCCTGCCAAACCAGATGTTGCCTTCATGATCGATTCACCCAAGCATCAGGATTCCGATGAGGCCATCGAGCCGGGTTTTCAGGCAATCGAGGCGCGCAGAGTTCCCTTGCCTGTCGGCTACCGACAGGGCGTGATCTCGGCGATCACTGTATTGCTAGGATTTTCGCTTCTTTTCCTGCGGTATTGGAATTTCGAAGCTGACGGCGGATGGACGACTGCCTCGATCCTGGCGACGCTCCTGCTCGCGCTGGCCATCGTCCTGCAACTCGTCGCACTGTGGCGTTCACTGCTCCCGCGCGACGACGACGAGCCGGTCTATCAGGTCACACTGCGCTGGTTCCTCGCCTCGATCATCGCTCTCCTTGCGGGCGTGCTGCTGGCCGGACTGACCGCTTCGCACGTCTTCAATCTTTGATCGGGGCAATTGCGGGCTGATCAACCATCCGCTTTTACGCCGCAAGGTCGTCCTGTTGACTGCAAGGAAAAGCCCCGCCGACCGGGAGTCAAGCGGGGCCCTTGGAGTAGCCGCAGGGGACTGGCTGTGGACTACTCAGTGATCCGTAGGATCATATCCAATGTAGCCCTCAGGATGATGTGCCGCATCGGCCGAACAGATGAAGGAAACAGCCCTATCCACATTCGTGGCCATCCTCTCTGCGCGTAGAAGGGCCCTGGACAACACTCGGGCATGCACCCGCGCGGATCGCGTTCAGCCTGGCGGGATTGGCGAGGCCCGCGAAAGCGCGGCGGCCCGCGTGCCTCGAATCCCCCCAATTTAAGTCAGGCCGCGACGCTTGAAAGCGCAACGATCCCTGTTACTTACGGCGTGGGGTAGCATCCGCGGCAACGTGGATTTTGGGTCGGGTAGAGTTGGAATGGCGTCAGTGAAGATGATTTGCCCGCGCTGCTATGGCGGCGGCAAGGTTTTCGATTGCTCCAGATGGAGTGCGTCGAAAGGGCATTGCTGCCCGCAAGGGACGCACCAGACCAGTTGCCCGGGCAAGACCGTTACCTGCACCGAGTGCAGTGGCCTGGGAATGCTGGCGGAAGCCGAACTCAGGGCCGTCGCCTAGTCGTGGCTTCGGCCGGGACGTGGTAAGGGCGGCTTTCGCCTTGCGATCGCTTCCGCCGTCTCTTGAGCTTTAGGGCCAAGAGCGGGTTTCCCGTCATGCAGCGATAGGACTTACGGCTTCTGGCGCGGCGGGTCCGATTGCACTAGCATCACCTCATGGATTTCGAGGCAGGGCTCAAGCGGCGCACTGAACGCCGGGTGCCAGGCAGATCCTGACGGGCAACGATGCCACGGGGAGAAGGCCGATGCAGAAACTGCAAGCGCAGGGCGTCCACCACATCACGCTGGTCGGCGCCGGGCGCCAGACCTCGATCGATTTCTGGGAAGGCGTGCTCGGCATGCCGTTCATCTTCGAGCAGCCCAACCTCGACAAGGCCAGCGAAAGCCATCTCTATTTCGATCCGGGCGACGGCCGCTTGATCACCGTCTTCACCGATGAGAGCCGCACGCCGCAGAAGCGGCGCACGCCGACCGATCCGGGCTGCGTCCACCACATCGCGTTTGCGGTGTCGCGTGTCACCTTCCTGCAGGCGGTCGCCCGGCTCGATGAGCGCGGCATCAAGCACAGCGGCGTCAAGGATCGCGGCTTCATGGATTCGATTTATTTCGAGGATCCGCTCGGCCTGCTGATCGAACTCGCCTCCTACCGCTTCGAGCCGCCAGCGGGTTTCACCCATGCGGACGTGCTGATGCAGGCGCACAGGCTGCGTGTCGGACGCGGTGATTACAACATCGCCGAGGCACACCTTGCCGACGCGATCCAGGCGCTTGTCGAGAGCTCCCGCGCGACTTTGTCGGACGACCGGGCGCCGAAGAATCCATACTGACGGCCAACAAAAACAGAGGGAGGACAATAATGGCAAAGACAGTGACCAAGAGTGCTGGGAAATCCGGTGCCCAGGCAAAGCCGAAAGCCGCCGCTGCGGCAAAAGTGGGCGCGAAAGCAGCGGCAAAACCGGCAGCTCAAAAGTCGGCGCCGAAGGCCGCCAAGGCCAAGTCGGCGAAAAAGCCGGCGCTGAAGCTCAGCATGCTGAAGCCGAGCGTCAACAACATGACGGTGCGGGTGTTTGCCCGCGCGGCCGGGTTCGACGCCGCCGAGACCGACGCCTGGGGCCACACGCGTTCGCCCGAATATATGGCGCGCAATCCGGCGCATCTGACGCCGATGATCGAGGACAAGGGGCTGCCCAGGGGCGTGCTGTGGGAAAGCTGCGCTATCATGCAGTATCTCGCCAACAAGCACGGGCTGGAGAAATTCTATCCGAAGGCGCCGGCCAAGCGGGCGATGGTCGACAGCGCCATGTTCTACCTGATCGGCACGCTCTACCCCCTTGTGGCGCGCGCCACCTACCCGGCGCTGGGGTTCCCGCAATATGCCGGCGAGGTCGGCCACAGCGATGCCCATCCGGACAAGAAGTCGGAAGCACAGAAGGCCGCGATGGCCGCGATCGCCGAGCCGCTGGAGGTCTTCCACAGCTTCTTCAGGGACGGCAAGCCGTTCATCGGCGGCAAGAACCCGTCGATCGCTGACATAAGGCTGGCGGCGACGCTCGAGTTCCTGGCGGTCATCGACTACGCGCTGCCCAAATGGGCGAAGGAGTATATGGCGGCAATCGAGAAGAAGCTCGGCAAGGCCTACGCCGAGCCGGCCGGCGACGTGCGTGGCTACATCGCCTATGTGCGGTCGCAGGCGAAGGCTTCAGCTTAAGACTTTGTTAACCAAAGCCCTGTCTACTGGCAGGAATTCACCGCGCGACCACGGATGTACTGGCGCATGATCGGTGGAAGGAAAGGTCGGCTCCGTGCCGGCCTTTTTGCTTTTTCGGCCTCATGTCGGGACATCGCGCGACGGTGACCAGGCAACGCTAGAACTGTTCACCGTTTCACCGAAACGGCGAGCCGCTCTATCTCTTTGTTTTTTACGCAATTCCGGACGGAAAACCGCTCACACTTTTCCTGGAATTGCACCAGAGCATCAACTATTCACATCGGGATATTGTCATGGCCGACGCTGGCTCTAACATCGCTTTCAGCGGATTCGGCTCGGAATGCCGGCCTGGAGAGAGATGAGGGCTTGCGATGAAATGCGTGGCGGCAATGCTGATGATGGCAGGTGGAATGCTGGCTGGGACGCTTCTCCCGTCACAGGCAGCAGTGCTCAACACAATGGATGATGTCGGGGACGCGATCCAGGCGTGCTGGACGCCGCCGGCGGACGCCGGGAATTCGACCGTAACCCTGAGCTTCAGCTTCAAGCGCGACGGCTCGCTGATCGGTCCGCCACGGCCGACCGCCGTCAAAGTCGCCGGCGATGACAAGGCGCGGAAGGCATTCATCGACGCGGCCATTGCCGCCGTCAAGAATTGCACGCCCCTGACTTTTTCACCGGCTTTGGCGCAGGGCGTCGGCGGCAACGTCTTCACGTTGCAACTGGTTTCTCCGAAGAAATAGCTGTTGCCGCCGACCTTTCAGTGAGAAATGGCGGCACTTGGCTACACATTCCTGATGTCCATGGGCGAGGGAAAGCTTTCGGACAGATTGCCTGGTAAGGCCTCACGCCTCCGCCAGGCTGGCTTTCCAGAACCAATTGCTCAATGGCTCAGGCGCCGGACCTCGGCATGCCGTGCCAGATCAGGTGTCTCGAACACGTAGTCGCTCCAGGCCGATTCCGGAATCTGTCCGGCCAAATAGCACTCAAGCAACAGATTTTGCTCGGGATTGAGCGGTCGTGGCGCGCGCTCGTGATCCAGCCCGAGAGAATGAAAAAGGTTTCTTGTCAGTTCCGATACCGTGAAGTGGATCGACATCTGCGTTCTCCTCTGCCCATCAACGCGGCAGTCAGGCAAAGGTTTCAAGGTCAGGTGCCGGTAACGCCGGATTGATCGTTCGCCCCTGCGGCCCATGGTCCAGCGATTTCGACAGCCGCCGGACTGGCCGCATTGTTTTCCGGTTCGTCTCAATCTTGAAATAAAAATGTAATATCGAATTTACAGGAGCGATCCTATTACACTAGATGAAAGTCTGTTTCATGTCGTAACTCTTCAATTATTAGGTATAGCTCATTTAGTTATAGATTATCCAAGTCGAAAGAACGCGATTCCAGTCCGTCAGCAACAAGGACAACGTCGCCCCGATGATCCGTTTCTGGTTTCTCATGATGATCGCACTGGTGACGGTGGCGGCCTCTGCGCTTGGCACGGCGTCTTCCTACGCGGATAGTTGCAGCGCCATCAGAGGTCAGTTGCTTTCTGGCGGCCGCGGTGGGGGCGCGAGCCCCGAACTGGCGCAACTGCGCCGCCAGCTTGCGGCGATCCAGGGCCTGGAGAGGCAACGCAGATGCACGGCGCAAAGCGCCACGGGCGGCTTCTTCAACGCTTGTGCCGACCTTGCCAGAAACCGCACGGAGGTGCTGCGCCAGATGGCCGCCGCATCCAATTCTGGCCGGGACATTTCGGGCCTGCAGGCACGGTTCGCGGCGCTCGGCTGCACGTCCGGGGCGAAGGAGCGCCCGGCGCCGAAGACCCAGTCCGGCGGAGCAATCTATGCCGGCAATGCGATGCTGTTTTGCGTGCGCCTGTCGGATGGCTACTTCTTCCCGCGCCAAAGTCGCAATTTGCCGGCAACGACGATGTCAAGGATATGGCCGATCAGTGCCGTTACATCTGCGATGATCCGGCCGTCGATCTCTACACGCTCAGCGATGCCAGTCTTGAAACCGAAAAGATGGTCGCGCTCGATACGCGCAAACCCTATACCGAACTGCCGTCGGCTTTCCGCTACCGCGACGATGCCAGTTTCAAGGCCTGCGACGTCAAGCGCTACTACCAGCGCGTTGCCGAATTGCGGGCAAGGACGGTGACGCCGACAAACATGACCAACGCCGTCATTCCCCTGCCGCAGCCAAAGCCGGACCTCGGCAACGTTGCGGCGATCCCGCAATCCGGCACCGAGACCGCGGCTGTCGCTCAGCTGCAGTCGATCGAGGCCAGCAAGCGGCCGGTGCGCGTGGTCGGCCCGGCCTTCTTCCCGGCTGAATGACCGCCCCTCTCTGCGCATCCATCGGATAACAGCTTGCAGCAGGCTGTCATGGTGCAGCCGGCTATAGAACCGTCTGGAACAGAGGGGCGCTCACGGCGTTGTGATCGACATCAGCCAGGAGAAACGCCATGGCCACGTTCAGGGAAATGCGGGTTCTGGAGATCGTCGAAGACGGCTCACTGACCAATGACGAGAAGGTCGCCGAACTGCGTGAGATCGAATCCGAGGCGCGCGGCCTGCAGCGGGCGGCGTCGGAGAGTTCCATGGGCGATGATGACGGCTGGCAGGACGATTTGCGCCAGGTTCGTCTTGCGCTCGACAAGCTTGGCGCAAAGGAACCGAAGAAGGGCGCGGCATCGCTATAGGCCTGTCCGCTGTGAGGCTCCGGCGGGCAGCTTCCCTGAATTGCTCCTATTCGCAGACCATGCGAACCCGTTGGCCTGGCGCGCTCACGTTCCTGCAAGCCAATTGCTTTTGCGAATCCGAGTCCGAGGGCGGGGGAGGCGGCGGCGAAAATCGCGTCTGGTGCCGTCTATGCACGGCAGGCTTCAAAACCCTGCGATCAGAAAGTCGTCCGGGTGGCGGCTGTGGCGGCACCGGAAAGGCGCCGTTGTCGGCCTGCGGTGCGTAGTCGATATTGGGCGGCGGCCGGTCCCAGAAGCGCCTGGCGTCGAGCGGCCGCGGGATGATCACCGTGCCGTCATAGCTGCGCGAACAGCCACTGCCGAAAAGCAGCACCACGCCCAGCAAGAAAGGCCCTATCCGTCCATACATTAGCAACACCCCTGCACGGGCTTATAACGCGGCCTTGGTACGCCCGACAACCGGACTGAATAACGCAGGAGGAACGCGCTGGTTGCGCCGTTAAGGTTAGCGGATCGTTAATGCTTCTCGGGCACATTCCGCCGACGAACCGCGGAGGGAGGGTTCGGCCTTGATTTTCGGGGTGGGGACAGCATGGCGGAAGCGGACGAAACAATCGGCGCGCGCGGCAAGCGTGAGCCCGGCAAGGCGGTACATCGCCGCGATGCGCCACCGCGCGCGGACATGGATTCGACCGATGCGCTTCGCCAACTGGTCGAGGCAGGCTCGGACTGGGTTTGGGAGACCGACGCCGAACTGCGGTTCTCCTGGCTTTCCCCCACCTACCAGGCGGCCACCGGCATCGATCCGGCCGATGTGCTTGGCCGGTTCCGCTTCGATTTCCTCAACCAGGTCCTGAAGGGCAACCACAGCGCGGCTGCGCATCTGGAGGATCTGCAGGCGCGCCGGCCGTTCCGCGACTTCGTCTACGAACTGAAGGGCGGCGGCACCGACTGCCGCTGGGTGCTGACGTCAGGCTTCCCACGGTTTGACAGCGAAGGAGAATTTGCCGGCTATCGCGGCATAGGCCGCAATGTCACGGCGCTGGCCAGCGCCTTCGAGACCGTGGAGCAGAACCCGTTGTCGGGCAGCGAACCCGACCGGCATCTTGCCGATCTGGAACGGACGATGGACGCCATGCACATGGGCGTCGTGCTTCTTGATGCCAAGCTCGACACGCTGATCGTCAACAAGGCCTATCGCGACCTGTCGAGGATTCCGGACGATGCCGTGACCGTCGGCGCTCCGTTCAGCCGGCTGATGGAACTCAACCGCCGCAATGGCATCTATGGCGACATCGACGAACAGCCGTGGCAGCGCTACCTCGCCACCCGTATCGAGGAGATTCGCGCCGGCTCCGTCGCGCCACGCGAATTTGTCCATGCCGACGGCAGGACGATGATGTTCTCGGTGACGGCGCTGTCCGGCGGCAAGCGGCTCTTGACCTACTACGAGGTCACCGAACTCAAGCGTCGCGATGCCGAGATCGAGAGCGCCAACGCCAAAATCGCCGAGACCTTCGTCAATCTGCGCACCATGGTCGATGAGATGCCGATCGGCGTTCTCGTCCTCGATGCCGATATGCGTGCCGAAGTCATCAATCGCGCCTTCTATGACTTCTGGAGGATCGATCCCGGCCGCGCCGGCATCGGCTCGGCCTTCCGCGAGCTGATGGAAGCCAGCCGCGGCATCGACCCTTACGGCGCCGATGAAATTGCCTGGCAACGTCACACGGCCGAGCGCGAAGCCGAAATCAGGGCTGGCGTCGCCGGCTCCAGGCAATTGCCGCACAATGACGGGCGCACGCTTGTCGCATCGCTGGCGCCGCTGCCCGGCGGCAAGCGGCTCATCTCCTATGTCGACGTCACCGACATGAAGGGCCGCGAGACCGAGGCACAGGATGCGCGCAGGCATCTTGCCAGCGTGCTGGAATCGCTGCCGGCCGGCGTCATCATCTACGACCGCGACGACAAGTTCGTCTTCGCCAACCGCAAGCTGCAGGACTCGCTGCCCGCGCTGAAACCCTTCTGGCAGCCTGGCCGCAGCTTCCGCGAGGCGCTGGAGTTCGGCCATTCGGTCGGCTATTTCCGCTCGAGCGGCGATGCCGGCATCGACACGCTGTACGAGGCCGATTCCGAACGCTGGCTCGACAGCATGCTGGCGCGCTACCACCTGCCAAATTCTTCCTACGAGCGGCTCAATGCCGATGGACGCTGGTACCAGGTCTACGACATGCGCACCGATGACGGCACGTTCATCGGCGTGCGTGTCGACATCACCGACATCAAGAGCCGCGAGGCGGCGCTGCGCGACTCGATGCGCCAGATCGATCTCTTCCGGCACGTTATGGACGAGTTGCCGGTGGCCGCCTTCATCAAGGCGCAGGACCTGAGCATCGAATTCGTCAACAAGGCCTGGTGCGCGATTACCGGCCTCGCCAAGGAAGACGTCATCGGCCGGACCGATCGCCAGCTGTTCGGCGCCGAGGACGCTGAAGGCTACAGCCATGACGACACCGATGTCGTGGCGACCGGCGCCGTGCGCGAGGTCGAGGAGCCCGTCACCCACCGCGACGGCACGGTGCGGCAATTGATGACGCGCAAGAGCCGCCTGGTGGCCATTGACGGATCGGTGCATCTGGTCGGCTCCAGCACCGACATCACCGACGTCAAGGCGCGCGAGCGGGCTCTGGAAGAGAGCATGCGCGAGAACGAGGTGTTCCGCAGCCTGATCGATAATGTACCGGTGTCGATCTACGCCAAGCGCTCCGATCTCCGGCAGTTCTATGTCAACAAGGGCTGGTGCGACCTGACCGGTCTCGGCAGGGAAGATGCGATCGGCAAGACAGACATCGAGATCTTCGGGCCGGATGGCGAGGCTTTCGTGGCCGGCGATCTGGCGGTGCTGCGCACCGGCGATACCCAGGAGATCGAGGAGAGTGTGACACTCCCCGATGGCAGCGTCAGTTCGCGCGCAAGGGCGCGATGATCGCGTCGGACGGTTCGCTCTACCTGATCGGATCGACCACCGACATCACGGAACTGAAGATGCGCGAGGCGGAGCTCAGCGAGGCGCGCCAGCGCGCCGTGCTCGCCGACCGCGCCAAGTCGGAATTCCTTGCCAATATGAGCCATGAGATCCGCACGCCGATGAATGGTGTGCTGGGCATGGCGGAACTCCTGGCCAAATCCAATCTCGATCCGAAGCAGAAGACGTTCACCGACATCATCGTCAAGTCGGGCAACGCGCTGTTGACCATCATCAACGACATCCTGGATTTCTCCAAGATCGATGCCGGCCAGATGGTGCTCGATCCGGCGCCCTTCAACCTTGCCGAGGCGATCGAGGACGTGGCGACGCTGGTGTCGACACGGGCCAAGGAAAAGGACCTCGAGCTCATCGTGCGCGTCGAGCCGAGGCTCGAAAGCCTGTTCATCGGCGATGTCGGCCGCATCCGCCAGATCGTCACCAACCTGCTCGGCAATGCGGTGAAATTCACCGATGAAGGCCATGTGCTGGTCGATGTGACCGGCGAGAGGGTCCCAACCGGAACCAGGCTGACGATCTCGGTCACCGACACCGGAATCGGCATCCCCGAGGAAAAACTGAAACTGGTGTTCGAGAAATTCAGCCAGGTCGACACCTCCTCGACCAGGCGGCACGAGGGCACCGGGCTAGGTCTTGCCATCACCTCACGGCTGGTCGAACTGATGGGCGGCGAGATCGGCGTCGAGAGCGCCGAGGGCAAGGGCTCGACCTTCTGGTTCACGGTAACGTTGCCCAGGGCCGGACAGCAGAACGGGCAGCGCATCATGCCGGTGGACGTGACCGGCGCACGCGTGCTGATCGTCGACGACAATGCCGTCAACCGAGCCATCCTGACCGAGCAGATGACTTCGTGGACGTTCGATTCCTGCGCGGCCGAAAGCGGCGCCGAGGGTCTCAAGGTGCTGATCGCGGCCGCCGCCTATGGCGTGCCTGTCGATTGCGTCGTGCTCGACTACCAGATGCCAGAGATGAGCGGTGCCGAAATGGCGCGCATCGTGCGCAACACCGAAGGCCTTGCCGAGACGCCGATCATCATGCTGACCTCGGTCGACCAGTCGCTCGCCAACACCAGTTACCGCGATCTCGGCATCGACGCCCAGCTGATCAAGCCGGCGCGCTCCTCCGTGCTCCTGGAGACGCTGGTCGCGACCATCCAGCGCCATCGCCACACCACGGACATCCCGGTCCAGCTTGCAACCGAGAGACTTGATGCTCCCCAGCGGCCGCCACTGGCGCTGTCCGAACAACGCGCGCAATTGCAGCCGCCGCCGGTTCGTCCGAGGCTGCCTGCCACCGGCGATGGCGGACACAGGCTGGATATCCTCGTGGCCGAGGACAATGAGGTGAACCAGATGGTCTTCACCCAGATTCTTGGCGAGACCGGTTACGGCTTCGAGATCGTCGGCAATGGCCGCAAGGCGCTCGACGCCTTCGGCAAGCTCAATCCGTGCATGATCCTGATGGATGTCTCGATGCCGGAGATGAGCGGGCTCGAGGCGACCGCCGCGATCCGCCAACTGGAGCAGGAAACCGGCACGCATGTGCCGATTGTCGGCGTCACCGCGCATGCGCTCAAGGGCGATCGCGAACGCTGCCTTGAGGCGGGCATGGACGATTATCTGCCCAAGCCGATCAGCCCCAGGGCCCTGCTGGAGAAGTCGAGCGCTGGCTCGGCGCCAGCCGCCAGGTCCAGCGCAGCGCGGGATAGCAGCGCGCGTCGCCCGGTTCCAAGGATCTGAAGAGGCAAGCCGAGGGAATCAATCGCGGATTTGCTGCTACCCCTACGTGCAATGCCTATGGTGCGATCGCACCATACCAAAGGCGGCGCCGAGTCGGAACAATAGCAAAATCGAATTCCGCCTTTTGCAGTTACGGGCGGGAGCAGCGACCGCCGGAAAGAGACAGCGTCAACCTACCCCAACGGACCTGTTTTTGGCGATGGCCCGGCCACGACACGCTCTGGCCTTGAGCAACGCACTCCCGTCCGGATTTTCTTCACCTGGGAAAGCCCCGCCGAATCCGGCGGTGGCCGCAGCCGGCGGATGGCTCAAGTCCCTGATTTCGGGGGCAAACCTGGACCTGGCCACGACCATCTGCCGTCACCGTCTTTTCGAGTGCCAGCGACGCGTTACCGGGCTGACATGAAACTGTCATGCGACTGTAATAATCGAAGTCTATTGGCCTCAGCGGGCGCCGGTTTTGAATGGCGCCGAGAGACCATCTTCCGAACAGGAGCAGGCCACATGAGACATTTCATCCGCTCGGCGGCCGTTGCGATTGCAATGGCTACAGCGTCTACCTTCACCCTTTCCGCAGCCATCGCAGCTGACCTTTCCGGCGCCGGCTCGACCTTCATCTATCCGGTGTTCGCCAAGTGGGCTGATACCTACAAGAAGGATACCGGCGTCGGCCTCAACTACCAGTCGATCGGCTCCGGCGGCGGCATCAAGCAGGTCATCGCCAAGACCGTGACCTTCGGCGCCACCGACAAGCCGATGTCCGATGCCGATCTGGAAAAGAACGGCCTCGTGCAGTTCCCGATGGTGATGGGCGGCATCGTGCCGATCGTCAACCTCACTGGCGTCAAGCCGGGCGAACTCGTCCTCGACGGCAAGACCCTCGCCCAGATCTATCTCGGCGCCATCACCACCTGGGACGACGCCGCGATCAAGGCGCTGAACCCCAGCCTCAAGCTGCCGTCGACCGCGATCGCCGTGGTCCACCGTTCGGACGGCTCGGGCACCACCTTCAACTTCACCAACTATCTGGTGAAGCTCTCGCCCGACTGGAAGGACAAGGTTGGTTCGGACACCGCCGTCGAATGGCCGACGGGCGTCGGCGCCAAGGGCAGCGAAGGCGTTGCCAACACCGTCAAGCAGACGGACGGCGGCATCGGCTACGTCGAATACGCCTATGCCAAGCAGAACAACCTGTCCTACTCCAAGATGCTGAATGCAGCCGGCAAGGTCGTCGAGCCGTCGCTCGAATCCTTCGGCGCTGCCGCTTCGAATGCCGACTTCAAGACTGCCAAGAACTTCAACGTCATCATCACCAACGAGCCCGGCGACACCACCTGGCCGATCGCTGCCTCCACCTGGGTGCTGATCCACACGGCTCCGGATGATGCCGCTGCCACCGGCGAAGCGCTCAAGTTCTTCGCCTGGGCCTACAAGGACGGCAAGGAAACCGCCAAGGCGCTCGACTACGTGTCGATCCCCGACAGCGTCGTCGACCTGATCAAGGCTTCGTGGAAGGCCGACATCCAGGCCGGCGGCAAGCCCGTCTACGCCGGCGAGTAATATCGTCTGAAGGAGCGCCGCGTTCGCGGCGCTCCTTTTCTCATCAACTTGAAAGAGCCGAGCTTGACATGAGCGCTGTCCAGGAAGCCTTGCCAGCCGTTAGAGGTTCGCGCGACGCCACCGTTCGACGGTTCGCGCTGACCGATTCGATCTTCCATGGAATGACCCGCGCCGCCGCCATATTGGTGCTGGTCCTGCTCGGTGGCGTTGCGATCTCTCTGGTAGCCGGTTCCTGGCAAGCACTGTCGACCTTCGGCTTCTCCTTCCTGACCAGCGAAAGCTGGAACCCGGTGACGGAGAAGTTCGGTGCCCTGGCGCCGATCTACGGCACCATCATCACCTCGGCCATAGCCATCCTGATCGCCGTGCCGCTCGGTATCGGCATCGCCATCTTCCTCACCGAGCTTTGCCCGCGCCCGCTTCGAGGTCCGATCGGCATGGCGGTGGAACTGCTGGCCGGCATCCCTTCGATCATCTACGGCATCTGGGGCCTGTTCGTGCTGGCGCCGTTCCTGCAGACGACGGTGCAGCCTTTCATCATCAGCGTGTTCCACGGCGTTCCGGGCCTCAACGGCCTGTTCGCCGGTCCCCCTTACGGCATCGGCCTGCTGACCTCGGCGATGATCCTGGCCATCATGATCCTGCCTTTCATCACCTCGATCACCAAGGACGTCTTTGATACGGTGCCATCGGTGCTCAAGGAATCGGCCTATGGCATCGGCTGCACGACCTGGGAAGTCACGCGCCGGGTCGTCATTCCTTACACGCGCATCGGCATCATGGGCGGCGTCATGCTCGCTCTCGGCCGTGCGCTCGGCGAAACGATGGCGGTGACCTTCGTCATCGGCAACGCGCACCGCATCTCGACGTCGCTGTTTGCGCCGGCAACGACCATCTCGGCGACCATCGCCAACGAATTCACCGAAGCGGTCGGCGATCTCTACACCTCCTCGCTGGTGGCGCTCGGCCTGATCCTGTTCGTCATCACCTTCCTGATCCTTGCCATCGCCCGCTACATGCTGATGCGCATTGACGCCCGCACCGGAGCCTGACCGATGTCGACAGCCGCATCGCTTCACCAGAGCCGCAAGCGCAAGAATGGCGTGATGATGACGCTGTGCGTCGTTGCCGCCGGCATCGGCCTTGCCTGGCTGGCGCTGATCCTTGGCGCCCTGCTCTACAAGGGCCTGTCCGGCGTCTCACTGTCGGTCTTCACGGAAATGACGCCACCGCCCGGCGATGCCGGCGGCCTGCTCAACGCCATCTACGGCAGCATCGTGATGACCATCATCGGCATCATCGTCGGCACGCCGATCGGCGTGTTGGCCGGCACCTACATGGCCGAGTACGGCCGCTTCTCGAAGCTCACCACCGTGGTGCGCTTCATCAACGACATCCTTTTGTCGGCTCCGTCGATCATCATCGGCCTGTTCGTCTATGAGCTGATGGTGCGGCCGATGGGGCATTTCTCAGCAATCGCCGGCGCCGTCGCACTTGCCATCCTGGTCATCCCGGTCGTGGTGCGCACCACTGAAGACATGCTCAATCTGGTGCCAAACGCCTTGCGCGAAGCCGGCACCGCGATCGGCGCGCCGCGCTGGGTGGTGATCCGCTCGGTTGCCTACCGCGCCGCACTTTCCGGCATCGTCACCGGCATATTGCTGGCCATCGCCCGCATCTCCGGCGAGACGGCGCCGCTTCTTTTCACGGCGCTGAACAACCAGTTCTGGTCGAGCAATCTCAACGCGCCGATGGCCAGCCTGCCTGTCACCATCTTCCAGTTCGCTCTCAGCCCTTACGAGGAATGGCAGCAGCTGGCCTGGACCGGCGCACTCATCATCACATTGACGGTTCTCGCGCTCAGCATCTTTGCGCGCAGCCTGACCGGACGCAGAGAGGACAAATGAGCCAGATGTTGTCTCCAGACATGACGATCGCCGCCGAGGCGGTGGCCAAGGCCAAGATCGAGGTCAAGAACCTCAACTTCTACTATGGCCAGTCGAAGGCCCTGAAGGATATCACGCTGTCGCTGCCCGAACGCAGCGTCACCGCCTTCATCGGCCCTTCGGGCTGCGGGAAGTCGACGCTGCTGCGCGTCTTCAACCGCATCTACGAGCTCTATCCCAAGCAGACCGCCGAGGGCCAGGTGCTGCTCGACGGCCAGAACGTTCTCGACCGCTCGCAGGACCTCAACCTGCTGCGCACCAAGATCGGCATGGTGTTCCAGAAGCCGACGCCGTTCCCGATGTCGATCTACGAGAACATCGCTTTCGGCGTCAGGCTCTATGAGAAGATCAGCAAGGCCGAGATGGACGGCCGTGTCGAGCAGGCGCTGAAGCGCGCGGCACTCTGGACCGAGGTCAAGGACAAGCTCAATGCCAGCGGCCTCAGCCTGTCGGGCGGCCAGCAGCAGCGGCTGTGCATCGCCCGCACCGTGGCGGTGAAGCCGGAAGTCATCCTGCTCGACGAGCCGGCCTCGGCGCTCGACCCGCTGTCGACCGCCAAGATCGAGGAGCTGATCGACGAATTGCAAGCCGACTACACGATCGTCATCGTCACCCACAATATGCAGCAGGCGGCGCGCGTGTCGAAGCAGACCGCCTTCATGTATCTGGGCGAACTGGTCGAGTTCGACAAAACCGAGAAGATCTTCACGTCGCCTCGCGAGAAGCGCACGCAAGACTACATCACCGGCCGCTTCGGCTGATCGCACGCATACGAGGACCAGGATCATGGCCGAACATACAGTCGCAGCCTTCGACGAGGATCTCGGACAGATCAGCAGGCTGATCAGCGACATGGGCGATCTCGCCGGCTCGATGGTCGGCGGTGCCACCAAGGCACTGCTGAATTCCGACAATGCTCTGGCACAGCGCGTGGTCTCCGACGACGCCATCATGGATGCGCGCCAGCGCGAGCTCGACGACCGCGCCATCACACTGATCGCCAAGCGCCAGCCTATGGCCGACGATCTGCGTCATGTCGTCGGCTCGATCCGCATGGCCGGCGACCTCGAACGCATCGGCGATCTTGCCAAGAACATCGCCAAGCGCGTCGGCACCGTCGGGCTCAGCGCCACGCCGCGCGATCTTTCGCACTCCATCGACGCCATGGCGCAGCTGGTGTTGATCCAGGTGCAGGGCGTGATCGAAGAGTATGCGGCGCGCGATGCCGCCGCGCTGGCGAAGCTGCGCGCCGACGACGAGCGCATCGACGTCAAATACACCTCCGTCTTCCGCGAACTGCTGACCTATATGATGGAGGATCCGCGCAACATCACGGCTTGCACGCATCTGCTGTTCTGCGCCAAGAATCTCGAACGCATCGGCGACCATGTGACCAACATCGCCGAAAACGCGTACTATGTCCTGACCGGCACGCAACTGCCCGCCAACCGTCCAAAACAGGACGAGACGGCGATGTCGGCGCCGGCGGCCTGAGCGCAGGGGTAACCAATCGATGATCGCACCACGCATCATGGTGGTGGAGGATGAGGAGCCGCTTGGCGTGCTCCTCCGCTACAATCTGGAATCGGAGGGTTACCAGGTCGAGGTGGTGACACGCGGCGACGAAGCCGAAATCCGCCTGCAGGAAAACGTGCCCGACCTTCTGGTGCTCGACTGGATGGTGCCGGCGGTGTCCGGCATCGAACTCTGCCGGCGCCTGCGGATGCGGCCCGAGACCGAGCGGCTGCCGATCATCATGCTGACCGCGCGCGGCGAGGAAAGCGACCGTGTGCGCGGCCTTTCGACCGGCGCCGACGACTATCTGGTCAAGCCGTTCTCGACGCCGGAATTCATGGCTCGCGTCAAGGCGCTGCTGCGCCGCGCCAAGCCGGAAGTTCTGTCCAGCGTGCTCAAGGTCGGCGACATCGTGCTCGACCGCGAATCGCACCGGGTCTATCGCAAGAAGAGCGAGATCCGGCTCGGGCCGACCGAGTTCCGCCTCCTCGAATTCATGATGCGCCATCCCGGTCGCGTGTTCTCGCGCAGCCAGTTGCTCGACAATGTCTGGGGCGAGACGATCTACATCGACGAGCGCACCGTGGACGTGCATGTCGGCCGGCTGCGCAAGGCGGTCAACAATGGCCGCATGCCCGATGTTATCAGGACCATTCGGGGGGCGGGCTACGCGATCCGCGAGGATTAGGGATATGCTGATATTCAGGTGATGCCGGCCTGCGAATGGCGGTTTCCCGCGCTTCCGGTACTCACGGACCCAAATGTCCGCTCCGTTCCGGTTCTCGGAACCCGCCATTCTCGACTCGGCCTGACCTGAATCTCAACATATCCCTGCGCGTTACTCAGGCAACGTTCTTGCCGGCAACGCCTGACTTACCCTGCCCGCCCGGCGCGAAAATCTCCTGGTCGACGAAGGTCAGTGCGCGCATGGCGCAGCCTTCGCGGATCAGCGGCAGTTCGTTCGGTTCGGTGTCGAAGGAAATCGATTTCGAGTGCTGGCCGCCAGCGGTCTGGGCGATCGCCTCGCGCAATGCCGGCTCGATCAGGTCGAAGGCGGCGGCGCTGACGCCGACCATGGCGACGGGTGCGGGATCGATCAGCGCGAACAGGCTGCCGAGGCCATAGCCGAGCGCCTCGCCGGCTTTACGATAGGCTTCGCGCTCGGGCCCGTCCCGTTCCCGCGCCGTCGCGGCCAGTGCCCGCATCTGGGCGTCGCTGACATCTGCGACCGGCTCGGTGTCCTCACCGAGCTGCCGGGCATTGCGCCAGATGGCGTAGTTGCCGGCATAGGCCTCGACGCAGCCGCGCCGCCCGCAGCGGCAGAGCGCGCCGCCTGGCCGATGGATCATGTGGCCGAACTCGCCGCCCGAGGAATGGGTGCCGGTGAACAGCTCGCCCTTCAACACCAGCCCCATGCCGATGCCGTGCGAAAGCAGGATGGCGATGAAGTCGTCGCGGTAACGCTCGGGATCGCGCCAGCGCAGCGCCACCGCCATCATGTTGCAGTCGTTTTCCATGGTGGCGGGGATGCCGAACTCGGCTTCGAGTATATCGGCGAAGGCGATGTCGGTCTGTGGCGTGATCGGCGACCACAGCATCGCCCGGGCCTCGGTGTCGGTGATGCCCTGGATTGCCAGTGCGATGCGGGCGACGCTGCGCACGTCGATATCGGGATCATCGAGGCGGCGCCGCACGATGGCGACGCATTCGCCGATCAGCGCCTCGCGCGACATGGTCAGCGTGTCCAGCCGGCGCTGTTCCTCCGATATCACCTGGCCGGCATAGTCGATGACCGCGACGGACAGGAAATTCAGCGACAGCACCACGGTCATGACGGCCGCGGCCTCCGGGTTGAGGCCGAGGCCGACCTGCGGCCTGCCGCGCTTCAGCGAGCCGGCCTCGCTCGGCTTGCCTTCGGCCAGGATGCCTTCACCGATCAGATCGGAGGAAATCGCCGATATGGTCGAATGGCTGAGGCCGGTGGTCGCGGCGATCTCGGTGCGCGAGGGCCGGCCGGCCCGGCGCACGGCCGCAATCACCATGGCGCGGTTGCGCCGGCGCAGATCGTCGTGACGGATTCCGACCGACATGTTTTCCCACATCCTCCCGGTCGCCGCGGTTCCTCCGGCCCCTCAAACGCCGCGTGCGACACGGTCAAATACTGGCAGAAGCGGCCCGTCCTGTCATTTATTTATTCCGAGGCTCGAAAAAAATTCGCAGGGACATCAAAATCCATCAGAATCGTTGTTGACAGCGTTCCGGTGTTGGATCAGTGTTTTTCGAGGCTCGAAAAAATAGAGCCTCTGTGCCGGCCTTAGGGCCAGTTTGGTCGCGCCATACGCGGCGCAGGGAGGAATATCATGAAGAGATTCACAGCCGCCATCCTGGCGGGTGTCGCCATGTCGCTGACGCTCGCGTCGGTCGCGCAGGCGAAGGACAAGGTCATTGGCGTTTCGTGGTCCAACTTCCAGGAAGAGCGCTGGAAGACTGACGAGGCCGCGATGAAGAAGGCGATCGAGGCCGCCGGCGACAAGTACATTTCCGCCGACGCACAGTCCAATCCCGGCAAGCAGCTTACCGATGTCGAGAGCCTCATCTCGCAGGGCGCCAATTCGCTGATCATCCTGGCGCAGGATGCCTCGGCCATCGGCCCGGCCGTGCAGAAGGCCCTGGACGAAGGCATTCCCGTCGTCGGCTATGACCGCCTGATCGAGAACAAGGACGTCTTCTACCTGACCTTCGACAACAAGGAAGTCGGCCGCTTGCAGGCCGCTGCGGTGTTCAAGGCCAAGCCGGAAGGCAACTATGTCTTCATCAAGGGCTCGGGCTCCGATCCGAATGCCGATTTCCTGTTCTCGGGCTCGATGGAAGTGCTCAAGGCGGCCATTGACAGCGGCAAGATCAAGAATGTCGGTGAGGCCTATACGGACGGCTGGCTGCCCGCCAACGCCCAGAAGAACATGGAACAGTTCCTGACCGCCAACGACAACAAGGTCGACGCGGTCGTCGCGGCCAATGACGGCACCGCCGGCGGCGTCGTCGCGGCGCTGACGGCGCAAGGTCTCGCCGGCACCGTGCCGGTGTCGGGCCAGGACGGCGACCATGCCGCGCTCAACCGCATCGCGCTCGGCACCCAGACCGTGTCGGTTTGGAAGGACGCGCGCGAACTCGGCAAGAACGCCGCTGAGATCGCCTCGCAGCTGGCCGACGGCAAGAAGATGACCGACATAGCTGGTGTGAAGGACTTCACGACACCTGGCGGCAACACCGTCAAGTCGCTGTTCCTGACCCCGGTCGCCATCACCAAGGACAATCTCAACGTCGTCATCGACGCCGGCTGGATCAAGAAGGACGAAGTCTGCGCGGGCGTCGCCGCCGGCAGCGTCGCGGCCTGCAACTAAACGGCGCAATACGGTTCGATATCGACGCCGCGGCCCGAAAAGCCGCGGCGTTTCTCAAGGGGCTTCCCGCTTCAAATGACTGCGGAAAGCAAATAGCATCCATGTTCCGGCATCCGCGCCAGACGGTAAACCGGTGGGAGGATAGCATGACCGACACGACCTCTAATCAACCGGTCGGCAGCACTGCGGCGGACAAGGCGCGTGCATCCGAACTCAGTGCCGTTGGACGGTTTCTCAAGGCCACCGAACTCGACACGCGCATGCTTGGCATGGTCGGTGCGCTGCTGGTCATCTGGGTCGGCATCCATATCCTGTCGGGTGGGCTTTTCCTGACGCCGCGCAATCTGTGGAACCTGTCGGTGCAGACCTCTTCGGTCGCGATCATGGCGACCGGCATGGTGCTGGTCATCGTCATGCGCAACATCGACCTCTCGGTCGGATCCGTCGAAGGTGTGATCGGCATGATCATGGGTGTGGCGCAGGCCGAATTCCTCATTCGCGTCGTCGGTTTCCAGCTCGGAAATCCCTGGCTCTGGATCATCGCGCTGGCGGCCGGCGTGGTGCTTGGCCTCCTGATCGGCGCATTCCAGGGCTTCATCATCGCCTATATGGAGGTTCCGGCCTTTATCGTAACGCTGGGCGGCCTGCTGGTCTGGCGCGGCATGGCATGGCTGATCACCAGCGGGCGCACGGTCGCGCCGCTCGACACAACCTTCCAACTGATGGGCGGCGGACCACGCGGCTCGATCGGCGCCACTGCCAGCTGGATCGTCGGTGTCGTCGCCTGCGTGGCGGTTGCCTTCATGCTGCTCAACGGCAGGTCGCAGCGCAAGCGGTTCCACTTTCCGCTGCGCCCCGTCTGGGCCGAGACCTTGCTTGGCGTGGTTGCCTGCGCCGCTATCCTTGGCGCCGTCTGGATCGCCAATTCCTATCCATGGCCGATCGGCATCGTGCGCCAGTACGCCCAGCAGAACGGCATTGCCATTCCCGAAGGCGGGCTGTTCATCGCGCATGGCATTGCCATACCGGTGCTGATGGCGGTGGCCGTGGGCATCATCATGACCTTCATCACCAAGCGTACGCGTTTCGGCCGCTATGTCTTTGCCATTGGCGGCAATCCGGAGGCGGCCGAGCTTGCCGGCATCAACACGCGCTGGGTGACCATGAAGGTGTTCATGATCATGGGCGTGCTGGCCGCCATCAGCGCGGCGATCTCGTCGGCCCGGCTCAACGCGTCGACCAATGCACTGGGCACGCTGGACGAGCTTCTGGTCATCGCCGCCGCTGTCATCGGCGGCACGTCGCTCGCCGGTGGCGCCGGTACGGTGATGGGCGCAATGCTGGGCGCGCTTCTGATGCAGTCATTGCAGTCGGGCATGGTGCTGCTCGGCATCGACTCGCCGCTGCAGAGCATCGTGGTCGGCGCCGTGCTGGTCATCGCGGTGTGGCTCGACACCGTCTATCGCAAGCGGGTTTAGGGGGAGAAACGATCATGGCCAACAAAACCGCTCCCGCAACTGCCTCCACAACTGCCCCCTCTGGCACGCCGCTGATCGACATGCGCAACATCTCGATCGCCTTTGGCGGCATCCGCGCCGTCGACGATGCTTCGATCGATCTTTTCCCCGGCGAGGTCGTGGCGCTGCTCGGCCATAACGGCGCCGGTAAGTCGACGCTGATCAAGATCCTATCCGGCGCCTACAAGCGCGACGGCGGCCAGATCTTCGTCAATGGCGAGGAGGCTTTGATCGCCAATCCGCGCGATGCCAAGAAATACGGCATCGAGACGATCTACCAGACCCTCGCCTTGGCCGACAATGTCGACGCCGCCGCCAATCTGTTCCTCGGTCGCGAGCTGATGACCGGCTGGGGCACGCTCGACGACGTTGCCATGGAAGCCGAGGCCCGCAAGGTGATGGGCCGGCTCAATCCGCGCTTCCAGCGGTTCAAGGAGCCGGTCATCAAGCTGTCGGGCGGCCAGCGGCAATCGGTGGCGATTGCGCGCGCGATCCTGTTCAACGCCCGCATCCTGATCATGGACGAGCCGACGGCCGCCCTTGGTCCGCAGGAAACCGCGCAGGTCGGCGAACTGGTCAAGCAGCTCAAATCCGATGGTATCGGCATCTTCCTGATCAGCCACGACATTCACGATGTGTTCGAGCTGGCCGACCGAGTCTGCGTTATGAAGAACGGCCAGGTTGTCGGCACCGCGCGCACCACCGACGTCACCCAGGACGAGGTGCTCGGCATGATCATCCTGGGCAAATGTCCTCCGGGCGCCATTCCCGGGCCGGGCGCGCTGAAGATCGCGGCCTGAGGCTGTCGGCGGCCCGATATGGGTTTGATCGACATAGCCGGTTGCCGCTCACGTGATATGCCAGTGATCGCGATGGCTTGGCCTTGCCATTGTGTTGGCCTGATGACTTGCCCATAAAGGTCCGGTATTGCTCATGGACCGCATCATCCGTTGAAGAAACTTTTTCCGATTGTCGCGTTCATCGCCGTTGCGCTGATCAGCATGACCATGGCGGGTTTCGCCTATTTCGCGACGCAGGAGGCCTCCCGCATCAAGTTCGAAGCGGCGGCCGACGATGCACTCAACCGGATCGAGAGCCGGATCGACCTGCATTTGTCGCTGCTGCGGTCGACACAGGCGCTGTTCGACGCCCGCAATGGCGACATCTCCCAGAGTGAGTTCAAGGCGTTCTTCAACGCGCTGGATGTCGACAACAATTTCGCCGGCCTGCGCGGCATCGGCTTCCTCGGCCTCGTCAAGACGGGCGCCGAGGCGGCGGTTGAACGCGACATCCTCCACGATTTTGGCGTCAGCCATCCGGTCTATCCGGAAACGACGCAGCCCTGGCGCGCGCCCATCATGCTCTTCGAACCGCTGGATCCGTCCAATCAGGCCAGTATCGGTTATGACATGTTCAGCGAAGCGGTGCGGCGCGCGGCGATCGAGAAGGCAATGGCCGATGATCAGCAGCACGCGAGCGGCCTGGTGCAACTGGGCCAGGGCACGGGTGCCACGCAGACCTTCCCCGGCTTCCTGGTCTTCGTGCGGCTCAACGTCGAAACCGCGCCGGAGGTCATCAACGCATCGCGGTCCTCGACCGCGGGCTTTCTCTATGCAGCCTTCCGGGCCCGCGACCTGTTCCAGATCGCGCTCAGCCGCGCGCCGCTGCTGCCGGTCAACACCGAGATCTATGACGGCGCGGCGAACAGCGACAATCTGTTGTTCCGGTCGGAGACGCCGCCGGCTTCGTCCTTTGGCGACCGGCTGCTGGTCACCCGCAAGATCACGGTGGCCGGCCGGCCGTGGACGGTGCTGTTCAGGCCGACCAGCGCCTTCTCGCAGCCGTCGTCGCGCGCCATCCCGGTGATGCTGGGGCTGTTCGGCCTGCTGGCGGCGGGCGCCATCGCACTGGTGGCGCGCTATCAGGAGCGCGCCTATGAGGCGGCATCGCGCCTGCACGAGACGACCGAAAAGAGCCTGCTCGAAAAAGACCTGATGCTGCAGGAGATGAAGCATCGCATCAAGAATTCGATCACCCGGGTGCTGGCGATCGCGCGGCAGACGGCGTTGCGGGCGACTGACGTCAACGAGTTCTCGGCATCCTTCTCGGCCAGGCTGCAGGCAATGGCGGCCTCCCAGGACATGCTGACGCGCTCGCGTTGGCAGAAGGCCGATCTCGCCGATCTGCTGCGCATCGAGCTTGGCCAGGTGTTCGGCAAGGACCTGCCCGAGGGGTTGCTGTCAGGACCGGAGGTGCTGCTCGACGAGACCACCACGCAGGCGCTTGGCCTGACCTTCCATGAGCTGGCGACCAATGCGCTGAAATATGGCGAAGCCGGCAATTCCGCCAATTCGCTCAGGAGTGACTGGGCGCTTAAGGTGGTCTGGTCGGTGGAAGGGCGTGGGCGCGAGCGGACGCTGGCGCTGAACTGGCGGGAGGCCGGAAAGAAGAAAGTCGAGGCGCCGGCCGAGACCGGATTCGGCACCAAGCTGATCGACCTCAATGTCACGCGCGAACTGCGCGGCACGATCAAGCGCGATTTTCAGGCCGATGGTCTGAAGGTGGAAATACGAATCCCACTGACTGGCTGACGGCGACCAGCCAGGCGGATGGCAATCGAACGCCAATACGTACAAAATCCGGAGGCCGGCGGGCCGGCCTCCGGATCGAAGTTTCGACTATCGCCGGATTAGTTGCAGCGCGCCGTGTAAATCCGTCCGCGATGATCGCGATACTGGCAATAGCCGTTCTGCAGCTTGCGAACCAGCAGGCCGGAACCGGCCCCGACAGCCGCACCGATCAGCGCGCCCTTGCCGCCGCCGACCAGACCGCCGATACCGGCGCCAATCAAGCCGCCGCCAACGACGTCCTGCTCGGTCGAGGTGCAGCCGCTGAGAGCAGCCACCGCAACCATGGCAATAATCATCTTCCGCATAGAGTCACTCCTCACTTTGTGTCCACACTTTGGTAAGCTCCAACAGCCATTTAGCACGAAATGACGGCCTTTGCTGCTCGAATTTATTGTTGGCTAAGATAGTCTTTTTCTGGGCGTACTGCGTTAGATGCCATGACCAGGCTGGAAATGGCAAGCGAAGCTTCGAGGCTGCCATCGGGACGCACATTCCAGACGATCTGATCATAATCATCCTCGAGCGCGGGATCGACAGCGAGACACTTGGCGACAATATGCTGCGCCTGTCCCTGCACGTCGCCCATGGCGAAGGGACGCTCGGCGGTGCATGCGTCGGCGGTTTCGAAAATGCTCACCGGCACCTGCAGTTCGTGGCACTCGGTCATCGAATTGCTGCAACCGATGACCAGCAACAATGCAGCGATGTGTTCCATGGCGACGTGTCCTCTCGCCACAATAACGGCCCAGATCGGCCGAAAGTTCCTGAGCGACCGGGGTGGACACACGAATAATGCCAGCGCTGCAAGCGGTTGAACGCCGGGCAATGTTGCCGGCAGGGGATTTAGGTCAGGTCAGCTGGAACACGGCGATTAGGAGAATTGTCGCGGCCGCCGCCAGGACGATGCCCCACAGCAATGCGTGATGCGATAGGGAAAGCGGTTCCGCGGATGCTTCGGGATCCTGAAATTCGCCCATCGAAACACGGGCGGCCTGTTCCAGTCTGTTTATGTCGGTGACCGTCAAGCATTTCCTCCCCACACCGTGCCGCAGCCCAGTGGGTTGCAGCGGTATCTGGGTAAAACAGCATCCGCTCTTATGGTGAACAGCCGGTTAAGGATCGTTGCTTGCCGCCAGAGCCGGATGATTTCAGGTCAGATCGACCTGAAATCTGAATCCGCCTCTAAATCAAAGAGATAGAGTCACTCACTGCGTCTCGAAATTGCTGTGCGGGACGACAAGGCGGTATTCAAGGCGGCCGTCCGCGATGTCGAGGCTCGCGGTTCCGCTGAGCGATGTAGGCACCACCCGCTCCAGCGCGACGCTGCCGAAACGCTTTTGATTCCCCCGGCCGCCATTGGCTCCTATGGTCTCGGCCCATGTCAGCGACAGGGCGACCTCGCCAGTGGCGGCGGTGTTGAGATTGGCGGTCACTTCGACGAATCCATCTGGCCGGGACAGGGCGCCGTAGCTGACCGAGTTGACGGCGAGCTCATGCATCGCCAGGCCGATATGCAGGGCGGCATTGGGATTGAGATAGGGATTGGCGCCCCGGAAGCGAAGGCCGTGCGACGTGTTCGTTCCGTAGCGGCCGACCTGGCTCGTCACCAGTTCATGAAGGGCCGCACCGCGCCAGTTCGAGGACGTCACCAGATCCTGGGAGGAGGCCAGCGACTGCAGCCGGCCGCGAAAACGCGTCAGGAAGTCGCCGATGCCATCGGAATAGCGACCGGTCTGGGTCGCGATGCTCTGGATGATCGCCAGGAGGTTCTTCGAGCGGTGGCTGACCTCGCGCAGCAGCGTTGTCAGTGTCTGTTCGCGCCGCTTTTGCTCGGTTGTCTCGACCATGGTGGTGACGACACCTTGCACGTCACCGGCGTCACCCCGGTCGGCATCGACCCAGATCTGAAACCAGCGGACGCCGTTCTCGACCGGGACACTGATCTCGAGCCGCTCTGGGTTGCCGGTCGCGACCACGTCGCGCTTGGCGGCGCTGATGCGGTCTGCCTGCGCCATCGGTAGAATGCCATTGCTGTCGGAATTGTCCGAGGCCCAGGGCGCGCGCATGTTGCGAGCCCATACGTTTTTCATCTCGCGATCCTGATAGAGAACGGAAATGCCGGCATTGTGCAGTGCGTGGAGAAGAGCCCGGCCAAGCTGCATGCCACTTTCTGCCGGATGCAGGGCGATGACTTCGTCGCTCCGTGCGCCTTCCGTTCTATCTGCAGTCCTGGAGCGCATCGGTCGATTTGTCCACCCAACTCAGGCTGAACGGCTCACTGTGAAATGGGTTCCCAAATGAAATTTCCCGGAAACCTGTCCCCTAAAACGGTCCGCCGGACGGTGCCTTTTGAAGGGCTCCGTCCGGCGGTGGCTGGAAACCGTTTGAGGGGTGCGGCTTCCAGTGTTCGCTCGGATAGGTGTTCGCCCTCACGCCCGTTTGAACAGGCCGGCCAGCAGCGAAATGACCAGGAAGGCGAGAAAGATGAAGAACAATATCTGCGCGATACCGGCAGATGTGCCGGCGATGCCGCCGAAACCAAGCGCGCCGGCTATGATCGCCACGACGAGAAATACGAGCGCCCAGTAGAGCATGGTTCATCTCCTTCCGAATGATGCAGGGAAACGTGGGTGGATGCGGTTTGTTCCACCCTTTGCTGAAAAAGACGGCGCTTGCAAATGGTTCGCAGTGGAGCTCTCGAAATTCTCGGTTGATGGATCGGGTTACCAAAAAGGCCGCCCGATGCATCGCATCGAACGGCCTTTGATGTCGGGTATTCCTGCCGGAAAAGCAGCGGACCTAAAGCGCGTCGCGCTGAAACGGGTTCATGCGACGCGCTTTAGATCTTTGCTTTTATGCATGTCGTTCCCCCAAAACCGAGATCACTTTTGGGCGACAGGCATTAGGCGGCGGCCTTCGCCTGGCGGTCGAAGAACAGCGCCTGGCTGATCAGCGCCTTGACCATGTCGGGATTGAACGGCTTGGTCACCAGGAAGGCCGGTTCGGGGCGCTCGCCGGTCAGCAGGCGCTCGGGAAAGGCGGTGATGAAGATCACCGGCACCGAGGTTGACGAGAGGATCTCGTTGACCGCCTCGATACCCGAGCTGCCGTCGGCGAGCTGGATGTCGGCCAGCACCATCTTCGGCCGCGTCTTGCCGAACATCGTCACCGCTTCGGCGTGCGTGCGCGCCGTCCCGACGACACGATGACCGAGGCTCTCGACCATCTCCTCTATGTCCATGGCGATCAGCGGTTCGTCCTCGATGATGAGCACGTCGGTCGCCACCTGGCGGGAAATCTCATTGCTTGCCTGGGCAAGCAGCTCGGAGAATTGCTGGTCGCCGACGTCCAGTATCTCGGCCGCCTCGTCTTCGCTGAAGCCTTCGACGGCAACCAGCAGGAAGGCCTGGCGCGGAAGAGGCGCGATCGCATTGAGATTGGCGGCGGCGCGCTGCTCCCATGCCGATTGGGCCTGCTCCTGTGGCACGCGGATGGCCACCGAGGTGAAGAGTTTGGCGAAAACCTTGTAGAGCGCGATACGGTCGCTCGATGCCTCGGGGAAGATGTCGACGTCGGCTATGATGGCCTCAAGCATCGCAGCGACCAGCGCGTCGCCGCTCTCTTGCGATCCCGAGACGGCACGCGAGAAGCGGCGCAGGAACGGCAGGTGCGGTGCGATGGTGGCGGATAAACTCATGGTAAGACGTCTCCCTCAGAATGACGTGATTGCACGGATTGCAGGCCAAGCTGATTGCAAGCCCCGCTAATACAACGCGGATTTTCCGAAAAAGTTCCGGCCGATATGGAACGAATAGGCGAGAGCGGCGTTTCGGTGTCGGGATGGGCAACCAGACGAGGGTGCCGCTTGCCTTGTGTTGAGTTGAATATGAGCGGCCTGGGCGCTGGGAATATAAGGGCGAAATGAAGGACATGACGAAAGATATTTTGGCTGGCGCCGTGGGCAGGCGCCGGAACGGTGCCGGCGATCCGCTCGGGCCGAACTCCGAAATCGGTCGCAAACTCAAACAATATTATGACGAGCTGGTCTCCGACGATGTGCCGGATCGCTTCGCCCAGTTGCTCAGCCAGCTGGAACAGGCCGAACCCGCACAGAAGAAGGACTGAGGCATGGCAGCGGTCTCCCAAGGCTTCAAGACCGATCTGCTTGGGGCAATCCCGAGCTTGCGGGCCTTTGCCGTGTCGCTGACGCAGAATGCCGACAAGGCCGACGACCTCGTTCAGGAAACGCTGGTCAAGGCCTGGGACAAGCATGAGAGCTTCCAGCCCGGCACCAATCTCAAGGCATGGCTTTTCACCATCCTGCGCAATGAATTCTATTCACAGATGCGCAAACGCGGCCGCGAGGTGCAGGACAGCGACGGCATCATGACGGCCAGGCTTGCCGTGCATCCGGCCCAGCACGGCCAACTCGACCTCAAGGATTTTCGTGGCGCTCTCGAGCAATTGCCGGAAGACCAGCGCGAGGCCATCATCCTCATTGGCGCTTCAGGCTTCTCCTATGAGGAGGCCGCCGAAATCTGCGGTTGCGCGGTCGGAACGATCAAGAGCCGCGTCAGCAGGGCCCGCACGCGCCTGCAGGAAATCCTGAAGATTTCGGGCGAGGACGAATATGGTCCCGATGCGATCTCGGCTCAGGTCACGGGGACGGCGGCGCATTAACGCGAGGTCTGGACAACGGGATGCGGATGCGGCCGCATCGGTCTCATCCGGGAGAGCCACGTCCATAGGCCAGCGCGACCGCTTCGACGAGATCTTCGCCTGAATAGGGTTTGGTGACCAGCCGCACCCCCGGAAAGGATGCCTTGATCTCGTCAGCGTCCGAATAGCCGGAGGCAAACACGAACGGGACGCCTGTTTCACGTAAACCGGCTGCGAATTCGAGCGTCGAGGTGCCGCCCAGCATCAGATCAACGATGGCCGCGTCGAATTGCGTTGCGATCTTTCGGTCATCGATCTCGGCAAGGTCGCGGGCAACCACCACCTCGCCGGCTCCGTGGTCGCGGCAGAGCTGCTCGACATCCATGGCGATGAGGAATTCGTCCTCCAGGACAAGAATTCGCAATCCGTCAAGCAAATGGGGCACGGGTAATCGCTCCTTGAAACGCCGGGAGTCATGATCGCAATTCCGCGCGCTGTCATTTAAAAAAGACATGCCACCAGCGGCGGAACCCGATCCCCGGCAAAGCGTTTGAAACCGGCCTGCCGACCGGCAGGCTTTCGAAGGGGGTCGAAATGCCAAGCCAGAATGCACGTTCTTTCGCAAGCCGCCAATACCCTTGCGAAAATTGCCCGTTGCGGCCCCTGCCCGTGTTCCGGGAGTTCGAAAAGAGGAACTCGCCTTCATCAGCACATTCAAGAAGGGGGAACTGGCGGTCGACAAGGGCGCCACGGTCCTCGTGGAAGGAAGCCACAGCGCCCATCTCTACACGGTGCTGTCCGGCTGGGCGTTCCGCTACAAGCTGTTGCCGGACGGGCGCCGACAGATCCTCAACTATCTCATGCCCGGCGATCTCATCGGCCTGCAAGGCAGCGTCATGGGGGAAATGCAGCATTCCGTCGAGGCCCTGTCGCCAATGCTGCTGTGTGTCTTCGAGCGCGACAATCTGCACGAGCTCTACCGCAACCATCCGGGTCTCGCCTACGACATAACCTGGATCGCGTCGCGTGAAGAACGCATGCTGGACGAGAACCTGCTCAGTGTCGGCCGCCGCAGCGCGATCGAACGCGCCGCCTACCTTATCGCCTTCATCGGCAGCCGCGCCAAAGTCGTCGGATTGAACGGCAAGAAATCCATCCAGATTCCGATCACGCAGCAGCACATCGCCGACACGCTTGGCCTCTCGCTGGTTCACACCAACAAGACGATCCGCAAGCTGATGGACCGCAAGCTGATCGTCTGGCGCGATGGTGGTTGCGAGGTCGTCGACAATGAAGCGCTCAAGTTGCTCGCGGGCTGGGAAGGGCTGGGCGAGGGGCGTCGCCCTCTGATCTGAGACGCACCTCTCGCCATGGATTGGCGATTGGTGCGCACGCGCATGTTTTTCGGCTAGAGCAATTTCACTGTTTCACGGAAACAGCGAACTGCTCTATCTCTTTGTTTTGACGCAACTCCCAAGGGAAAGTGCTACGCACTTTTCCCGGGAAAACCGTTCGCACTTTTCCTGGAGTTGCTCTAGTTTGTCCCGATGCCGGAACCTTGAGACGCACGGCGCGTTTGAAATCGAGCAATCACAAGGAGTTAAGCAATGGCAACCGCTGCAGGGAAGACCGCCAACGAAGCGCGGGCAAATTCGGACCTCGAAGCCGACATCCGTCAGTTGAAGGCCGATATCGACAAGCTTACCAAGCAGTTGGCCAAGACCGGTGAACATGGCTATGGCACCGCCCGCCGCGCGGCCACCGAGGGAGTCGAGCAATTGCGCGCGCAGGGTGAAGCTGCGTTTGACAGCCTTCGCGGCAGTGCCAAGGATATCGAGGCGCAGTTGCTGGCAAATGTTCGCGAAAAGCCGGTGACGTCGCTGGCGATCGCCGCCGGCGTTGGCTTCCTCTTCGCGCTGCTTGCGCGTCGCTAGTTCCGCCTGAGATGGGTCTGCTGGCATCCCTGCTCTCGGGTTTCGCCTCGGGTGAAACCATCGCCGCCATACGTCGCGCACGTACGGCGGCCATCGTGTATGCGATAGCCGCTTTGGCGGCACTTTGCGGCCTCGGCTTTCTGGTCGGGGCGGCCTATATCTGGGCCGCCGCCCGTTATGGATCATTCTCCGCGGCGCTTGGCTTCGGTGTCGGCTTCCTGGTGATCGCCGGCCTCGTGCTTCTGGTCCATCGGCTGATGTCCGGCGCCCGTGCCCGCAGCGAGGCAAGGCGGCGCAAAGCCGACATGAGGGCGCTCGGCATTACGGCGGCACTCGCCGTGCTGCCGGTATTGCTCAAGGGAAAAGGCGGCCTCGGTGTCATTCTGGGCCCGGCCGTGGCGCTCGCCGCCTATGCCATCTACCGCGAGAATGTGAAGCCCGACGATCCGGATGGCGGGGAGGGAAATAACGCTGCCGCTCCCGATTATTATCCGTCACTTGGACAGATCCTCCAACGGCATCGATATTTCGGCGAAGACGCCTTCCGGCCGGAATTCATGGGTCACTTCGCTTGAAATGACCTTGGCCAGGCTGCGGCGGATGAGGATCGAGCCGAAGCCGTGGCGCTGCGGCGGGGCGACTGCCGGTCCGCCGCTTTCGCGCCAGGTCAACACCAGCCGACGGCTGCCCTTCCTGCCTTGTGTCTTCCAGTCGAGATCGACCTTGCCCGATGCAATCGACAGCGATCCATATTGCAGCGCGTTGCTGGCCAGTTCGTGCAGGATGAGTCCGAGGCCGACGGCCTGATCGGGCGACAGCAAGAGGTCGGCGCCGGAGATGGTGATGCGCGGCTGGTCGGCTGTGTCAAAGGGCCTGATCTCGATCTGGACGAGCTCGCGGATGCCGATGCCGCGCCACTCGCGGTCGGACAAGAGATTGTGGGCGATGCCCAGCGCCTGAAGACGGGCGCTGAAAGCTTCGAGGAATTCGCTCGGCTGGCGGGCATGGCGCACGGTCTGCGTCGCCAGCGCCTGGACGGTCGCCAGCGTGTTCTTGACGCGGTGGTTGAGCTCGCGCAGCAAAAGTCGTTGCCGCTCGTCGCCGAGCTTGCGTTCGGAAATGTCGTAGTTGACGCCGAAGATCAGCGTCGGCTTGCCGTCGCCGTCGCGCTCGATGACGCGGCCGCGCGTGGCCACCCAACGTGGCGGATGAAAGCCCTTCACGCGGTATTCGCCAAAATAGTCGTCGCTGCCGGACAGGGCATCGCGGAAGCGGGTTTCGGTCTGGTAGACGTCGCGCGGATCGATGGCAGTCAGGATGTCGCGCGCCCGCAGACGGGTCGAGCGCGGCAGGTTGAACAGTTCCGACAGCCGGACATCGCATTCGATCATGTCGGTGCGGATATCCCATGCCCAGCTGGCAAGCGAGGCCGCGTCGAGCGCGATGGCACGCCGCTTCTCCTCGCGTACCAGGGCGGCCTCGGCGATGGCGCCGCTGCGGGTCGCGTCCTTCAAGGTGAACAGGCTGGCGGCGAGGCCGGCCAACGTCTTCAGCTGGTTGAGCTCGGCCTGCGATGGATAGGCGTGCGGCTTGCGATCGAGCACGCACAGCGTGCCGATCCTGGCACCCGCCACCACCATCGGCGCGCCGGCATAGAAGCGCACATGATGCTTGCCGGTCACCAGCGGGTTGGTTTTGAAGCGCGGGTCCGTCGTCGCGTCCGTCACCACCATGGGATCGTCGCCGGCGGCGATGGCGTGGGCACAGAAGGAGATGTCGGTCGCGGTCTCGGTCTGGTCGAGGCCAAAGCACGACTTAAACCATTGCCGTTCGAGATCGACCAGCGTGACCAGGGCGATCGGCGCCTGCATCACAGCCGCGGCAAGGCTGCTGATGCGGTCGAAATCCGGATCGGCCGCCGTATCCAGCATCTCCAGCCCGTGCAGCACGGCCAGCCGGTCTTCGGCATTGACCGCGAGCGCCACCTCGGCCGGCAGGCTCGCCCCTATTTCCGCCTTGCTGTTCACCCCAATCCCCAAATGCCCATGCCGGTCTTCGCCGTCTTGCCGATCCAACGGCCCATGGCAAGGTGGCATTCCCGGAACCATCCTAGCGAGGAACCGTTACCCGACCGTGATTTGCCGAAGGCGCCCACGGGCGCGGAGCGAGACAAGGACCGGCCATGGCCAAGATCATTCCCGAGGACAAAGCGCGTCAGGGGCGGTGGGGCTGGCACGGCCTGCGCATCCTGATCGCCGCGCTGCTTCTGGCCTTTGCTGCCTGGGGCATCGCCGAAATCTACGGTGAGGCGACCAAGACACCGGCGACGCAGCAGGGAAGCGCGCCGAGCGGCTAGATTTTCGGCCGTCATCGTTGGAGATCGCATCAGGCGGCCTTTGCCTCGGCAATGCTGGCCGGCACCAGGACATTCAGCGCGCCGGGCCGGATTTCGATCGTCGTCTCACGCTCGAGCCTGACCAGTTCGCCGTCCATGACGGCGCGGAATTTTCTGCTGCCGGAATGGATTTTCAGGACGGTGCGGTCAGCCTGATGGATTTCGACATGTTCATTGTCACGCCATTTGCCACGCGCCACGTTGAAGAGAAATTTCACCAGCTCGGCGCGCTGCTGCGCCACCGTGACATAGATGCCGAGCACGCCACCCGAAGGATTGTCCGCATAGGGCAGATGGCCCTCACCGAACAGATTGTTGGTGACGCCGATGCCTGAGATGCGCGTCGTCATCTCAGCCTTGCCGATGGTGAGCGTGACGTTCATCGCCGGCGGGTTCTTGATTGTCGCCCATGCCGCCTTGGCCGAAGCTCCGATCTTGCCCAGGCGCGAGCCGAATTCCGTTCCCTGGCGCAGCTGCACCATCTTCGCATGCATGCCGATCGAGAATTGATGAATGAAGGGCCGGCCGTTGGCGGTGGCCACGTCGACGGCGATGATCTCACCATCAGCGAAGGATTTCAGCGCGGCATCGAGCGACTGCGGAATGCCGAGGCCGCGCGCAAACAGGTTCATGGTGCCGGCCGGCAAGATGGCAAGCGCCTTCTTCGTGCCCATCAGCCTCGCGGCCGCCGCTGAAATGGTTCCGTCGCCGCCACCCGCCAGCACCACATCGACGGCGCGGCGCGAAGCGGCGCTGTCGAGGCTTTCCACCACGTCCTTGCCGGCAACCACGTCAATGCTCAAGGAATGGCCTGCGGCCTCCAGCGTCTGACGCATCCTGTCGGAGAAGGCGGCTAGGTCGGTGGTGCGCAAGGTGCCGCCATCCCGGTTCAGCACCGCTGCAAATTTCATGCCCCGCTCCGTCGGCTCAACCATGGTCTGGCCGGGACGCGCCCAGCCGAAGGCTGAAACGTGGCGAAGCTGTAAAGGTTCCGTTGGAGGGGTGCAATTCGGCGCGTGTTCTCCGGCCGCCGCGCAACTGCTCCGTGCTTTTTGACTGAGACATCCACCCCAATTTTGTCGGAACAACAGCATGATCACGACGTTGTGAACCCGTGGAGATGCCGCGTCCGATCTTCCCAGCGACGGTTCGACAGGATGCGGCGTGCACGAAATCACACAGCAGGAGAGACCATCATGATCCGCACCCTTTTAGCCACGACCGCACTCGCAACGTTGATCGCGACGGGCGCCTTGGCGCAGACCGCGACGACCCCCGCACCGGCCGCCGCACCGTCCGTCCAGGAGCCTGCGGCCACAGCGCCATTGCCTCGTGCCGAAGGCAGTATCGTCACCAACATCATCGGCGAATCCGTCTATAACGGCACAGGCGACGACGCCGAGAACATCGGCAAGGTCAGCGATGTCGTCTTCGACAAGGACGGCATGGCAAAATCGGTTGTCATTGGCGTCGGCGGCTTCCTTGGCGTCGGCACTAAGAATGTCGCGTTCGACTATGACAAGCTGCAGTGGGCCGAAAAGAACGGCGACCGCTGGCTGGTTGCCCAGACCACCAAGGACGAACTGACGGCGCATCCTGAGTTTGACAGCAAGCCCTATGGCGCCGCGCCGGCACCTGCCACTTCCACCGACGCGGCAGCACCGGCAGCTCCTGCGACGACGGATACCGCGCAGGCTCCTGCCGCCGCCTCCGCCGAACCGGTGAAGCGTGGTGATGGCAACCTTGCCACCAACATCATTGGCGAGACCGTCTACAACGGCACCAGCGATGACGCGCAGAACATCGGCAGCGTCAACGACATCGTGCTGAACAAGGAAGGCAAGGCGGAATCGCTGGTCATCGGCGTCGGTGGTTTCCTTGGCCTCGGCGCCAAGAATGTCACCTATGATTTCAGCAAGGCGCAGTGGGCGGAGAAGAACGGCGACCGCTGGCTGGTGGCGCAGACCACCAAGGAAGAGCTGCAGGCGCAGCCGGATTTCAACCGCAAGGCCTATGACCCGGTGCCGGCAACGACGGCATCCAACGAACCGGCGGCAACCGCGCCAGCCGCTCCTGCTGCCGCTCCGGCTGACAAGACAGCTGCTACGCCTGATGCCATTGCCCCTGATCAGACACAGACGGCTGCCATCGACAAGTCGACGCTGACGGCGATGCCGGTTGGAGAAATCAGAGGTGACGATCTGAAGGGTGCGACGGTCTACGGCGCCAACGACGCCAAGGTCGGGGAGATCGGCGATGTCGTGCTGACGCCCGACAAGAAGACCGACGCGGTGATCGTCAATGTCGGAGGCTTCCTTGGCATTGGCGAGAAGGAGGTGGCGGTCGGCTTGGATAATCTCAAATTCATGACCGACAAGGACGGCAAGAAATATCTCTACACCACCTTCACCAAGGAACAGCTCGAGGCACAGCCTGCCTATGACAAGGGCAGCTATGCCGAGAAGCGCGACCAGCAGCGGTTGATTGTGAAGTAGGGCAGTAGGGCAGTAGGGCAGTAGGGCAGTAGGGCAGTAGGGCAGTAGGGCAGCGGCGTCGGTGCCGGTGTATCCAAACTCCTGCCTTACTGCCTTACGCCTTCACTCCCTCACTGCCTTACTCACATGTCCCACCACGCCATTGTCCGTTAACTCCGCCAGCGCCAGTGACTGGTCGAGATGTCGGCCCGCCAGGCGAGAAGCCGTTCGGCGAATTCCAGACGGGTGGACAGATGCGCGGGGCTGGTGGCGAGGTTGGTCAGTTCGCCAGGGTCGGTCTCGACGTTGAAAAGCAAGGGTGGCAAGCCGCCGCCGAAATGCACGTATTTGAATTTTTTGGTGCGGATGACAGCCAGGTTGCACTGGCGCGAGGCAATGCCGAAATGCGCTTCGGCCTCGCCATCGGCGATCGAGCGGAAGTCGAACTCCCAATGCGCGGCGTCGCGCCAGATAGCGGGGGTTCCGCCGCTCAGGAATGGTTTGAGCGACCATCCATCGAGATGCGGTTCGGGGGGCTCGCCAAGCAGGTCTATAAGTGTGGGCAAGATGTCTACCGCTTCGGTGAAGCGATCGACCGTGCTGCCGGCAGCCTTGCCATGCCGCGGATCGCGAATGATCAGCGGGATGTGGTAGCTGCCATCGAAGTAGCCGCCCTTGCCCAGCATGAAATGATCGCCCATCATCTCGGCGTGATCCGAGGTGAGAACGATGATTGTGTCGTCCCACGCGCCCGAAGCCTTGAGCGCCTGCCATACCAGGCCAAGCTTTGCGTCGACCTCCGAGATCATGCCGTAATAAATCGCCCGGATGCGGCGGAAATCATCCTCGCTCCAGTCGTGCACCTTGCCCGCGGCGCCGGGGCGGAATTTCGCGCGTTTCTGCCGGCTGAGATCATAGGCGAGATAGGGATGGCTTTGCGCTTCAGCCCGCCAGCTCTCCGCGCGGTGAAAAGCCGGGCCGTCGGCCGGATCGTACAGTGTGTTGTAAGGTTCCGGCACGATGAAGGGCGGGTGCGGGCTGATGAAGGAAAGATGCGCGAACCAGGGTGTGGCCTGCTCCTGCTCGCCAAGCCAGCGGATGAACTCGCCGACAAGGAAAGCCGTCGGCGTATGATCTTTCGAATAGATCGGCGGTGCCTCGGTCACTGCGTCGGCGTCGTTTTCCTCGTCTACGGGACGGTGGATGCCCGGAAATCCGGCGCTCGCGTCGATGCCCTGCTGCTTCAGCCAGGACAGCCACTGCTTCTGGTGCTCGGGCAGCAGCTGGCGCACCGTGAATCCGGGTAGCACGCCTTCATAGCTTTTCAGTCTTGGATCGCCAGGTGCCAGCTGGCGCGGATCGAGCGACACGTCGGTATAGCCGAACAGCGTCGGATCGTAGCCTATGCCGCGCGCATGCTGCGCGATGTTGCCGTGACGGGCGTCCAGCGGTGAGCCGTTACGGCAGACGCGGTTGTTCATCTGGTAGAGCCCGGTGTAGAGGCAAGCACGCGCCGGCGAACAGGGTGCGGCGCCGCCATAGTGGCGCTTGAACAGCACGCCCTCGGCGGCCAGCGCGTCGGCGTTCGGCGTCTTCACCACGGGATGGCCGGCAGCCGACAGGCAATCACCGCGCCACTGGTCGCAAGTGATCAGGAGAACATTCGGGCGCCTGGCTTTTCCTGTCACTCGCGATACCTTTCGCTGCATGTTCGAACGTGCTCATGGAACCGATTTCCGGCAAGGGCGCAAGGCCGCCCGCATTAGTCAATCGGTGAACAAACCTCTTTTCATTGTTCACTTTTACAGCACAGTCCATTCTGTGTTTGCCGCCTTTGCCGCAAGCAGGGGTATCCTCATATTGGCGTGGACAGCGGCAAGGGCCGCACAAACACCAAGGGAAGGAGCAAGACAATGCTCGACCAGATCAAGGGCCTGCATCACGTCACCTCGATGGCCAGGGATGCGCGCCAGAACAATGATTTCTTCACCCACAAGCTCGGCCTGCGCCGGGTCAAGAAGACCGTCAATTTCGACGCACCCGACGTCTACCATCTCTATTATGGCGACGAGGCGGGCACGCCCGGTTCGGTGATGACCTATTTTCCGTTTCCCAACATCGGCAAGGGCCGTCCCGGCGTCGGCGAGGTCGGCACCACGGTCTACTCCGTGCCGGAAGGCACGCTCGCGTATTGGGAAAAGCGCTTCGCCGACGAAGGCGTGACCGGTGTTTCCCGCGAGGAGAGTTTTGGTGAGAAGCGGCTCAGCTTTGCAGGTCCCGACGGCGACGGTTTCGCGCTCGTCGAGGACAAGGCCGATAGCAGGGCGCCGTGGACGAAAGGCGGCATTCCGGCCGACGAGGCGATCCGTGGTTTTCACTCGGTTTCGCTCAGGCTGAAGGATGGCGGCGCCACCGAGGAGCTGTTGAAATTCATGGGCTACGAGGAAGTCGACAAATCAGGCACTATCAGGCGGCTTACCGTGAAGAACGGCAATGGTGCCGATGTCGTCGACATCGAATCGCTGCCGACCGCGGCCTTCGCCGATCTCGGTGCCGGCTCGGTCCACCATGTCGCTTTCGCCGTCGAGAACCGCGCCAAGCAGCTCGAAGTGCGCAAGGCATTGATGGATACGGGCTATGGAGTGACGCCGGTGATCGACCGTGATTATTTCTGGGCGATCTATTTCCGCACGCCGGGCGGCGTCCTGTTCGAAGTCGCCACCAACGAGCCGGGGTTCGATAAGGATGAGGACACCGCGCATCTGGGCGAAGCGCTGAAGCTGCCGACGCAGCACCAGCATTTGCGGCCCTATCTCGAACAGCATCTGCAGAAGCTGGAAGGCTGAGGTCATGAGCAACGACGCTTACATCCACAAGGTGCTGCCCGGTTCGCCGGGCGGTCCCTTGCTTTTCGTCTTCCACGGCACCGGCGGTGACGAGAGCCAGCTTCTGTCGCCGGGGCGCGATCTCGTGCCCCATGCCACCATCATCTCGCCACGCGGCGATGTGTCGGAATACGGTGCGGCGCGCTTCTTCGCCGCACCGGCGAGGGTGTCTACGACATGGACGACCTGGCGCGGGCAACGGACAAGATGGTGGCCTTCGTCAAGGCGCATGTCGAAGCGGCGAAGCCCTCGGCGGTGCTTGGCCTCGGCTATTCCAACGGTGCCAACATACTGGCCTCGGTGGTGTTCGCCGAGCCTGAGTTGTTCGACGCCACGGTGCTGATGCATCCGCTGATCCCGTTCGAGCCGCAGGTCAAGGGCAGCCTCGCCGGCCGCCACATGCTGCTGACCGCCGGCAAGCGCGATCCGATCTGTCCGCCGAACCTGACGACGCGGCTTGAGGCCTATTTGCGTGCCGATGGCGCCGATGTCACAGTGGAATGGCACGAAGGCGGGCACGAGGTGCGGCCAAATGAAATCGAAGCGGCCCGGCGGCTCTTCGCTGGTGTCGCTCAAGGAGTTTAGACATGCCCGACCAACTGCCTGAAATCGAACTGGAGGACCGCGGTTCCAAAGGGCGCTATGTGCTGCGCGGCCCCGGCGGCGCCGAGGCCGAGATGACCTTCACCAAGATCGGTGAACACCAGATCATCATCGACCATACCGAAGTGCCGGACGCGTTTCGCGGCCAGGGTGCCGGGCTTCGGCTCGTCACCCGTGCCGTCGAGGATGCGCGCGCGGCGGGCAAGAAGATCATCCCGCTTTGCCCCTTCGCCAACGCCCAGTTCCGCCGCCACGCGGAATGGGCTGACGTGCTGAAGCAGTAGGGGGAGCGCAGGCACGTCATCGATAGGCTGCAGCGGGGGGATAAAGGGGCAGTCCCCGCTGCCGGGTGGCTTTGTCATTTGCCGCGACCGGATATCTTGCCTAGATATGATGTCTCGCCGTGCCGACAAACGAACTGAATGATCCCCCTATGACCGAAACCGACCTCGTCCCCGTCTTCGACGGCCACAACGATACGCTGCTCAGGCTGTATCAGTCGAAGGACACGGACGTCGAAAAGCTGTTCGTCGAAGGCAAGTCGGGCGGCCATATCGACCTGCCGCGCGCCAAGGCCGGCGGCTTCGCTGGCGGCATGTTCGCCATCTTCCCGCCGCCGGTCGAGAAAGCCAGGCGCAGCGCCGTGCCCTTGGCGCCGAGCGACAGCGAACCGCTGCCGCCGGAGGTGCCACGCGCCGATGCGCTCAATTCGACGATCGCGATGGCCTCGATCCTGTTCCGGCTGGAACGGGCCGGAGCTCTGGCCATCTGCCGCACTGCCGGCGACATTCACAACGCCATGGCCAAAGGCACGATCGCCGCGGTGTTCCACATCGAGGGTGTCGAGGCGATCGATCCTGAACTCACCATGCTCGACGTGCTGCATGCCGCCGGCCTGCGCTCGCTCGGCATCGTCTGGAGCCGGCCGAACGCCTTCGGCAACGGCGTGCCGTTCCGCTTTCCGTCCTCGCCGGATACCGGCCCGGGGCTGACCGATGCCGGCAAGGCGCTGGTCAAGGCCTGCAACGAACTGAAGATCATGATCGATCTTTCGCATCTCAACGAGAAGGGTTTTCGCGATGTCGCCGCGCTCAGCGACGCGCCGCTGGTCGCCACTCATTCCAACGTGCATGCGCTCTGCACCCATTCGCGCAACCTCACCGATTGGCAGCTCGGCGCCATCCGCGAGTCCGGCGGCATGGTCGGGCTCAACTTCGCCACCGGCTTCCTGCGCGAGGACGGCCGCATGAATGCCGACACCAGCCTCGACATCATGGTGCGTCATGTCGATTCCCTGCTGCAGGCTTTGGGCGAGGACGGCGTCGGCCTCGGCTCGGATTTCGACGGCGCCATGATCCCGGCCGTCATCGGCGACGTTGCCGGCCTGCCGAAGCTGATCGATGCCTTGGCCGCGCGTGGTTTCGGCCGGGCGCTGATCGAGAAGATCGCTTACCGCAACTGGTTGAGCATGCTCGAAAGAACCATTGGGTAGCGCGCAGGCGCTACTCGAAACCGATCCTTTTGAGCCAGTCCTTGCCGACGCCGCGGTCGCGGATGATCGGCAGTGGGTTCTCCGAATCGAGCCGCGCGCAGATACGGTAGACCTCGAGCGTCTCTGCGCTCATCTCATCGCGCTTGTAGAAGAACATGGCGGCGGCATAGCGCGTGCGTCCGGACCATTTTTCGCCGAGCGGCGTGTTGACCAGCTCCCACTGTTCCGCCGCCTCCAGATCCGCTTCGTCGGCCATGGTCAAAACTCCGCCGGCGGATCGGCGGTGCGGCGGTCGAGCTTGATGAAGGGTCGCGGCACCACCTTGGCCCGCTTCATCAGCTTCTGATACTGCAGCTCGCGCATGGCGTAGATCTCGACCCAGAGGTCGTCCACGACAGTATCACCGTAGGGCCGCGCCAGCGAGGCGATGGCGATGTTGCGCTTGGCCATCGGCGACCACATTGCAGCGCTGACCAGTCCGACCTCTTGGGATTTCTTGTAGTAGACGATGGCGTGTTCGGCCGGGATGTTGCCTTCGATCTCCAGCCCGACCAGCACATGGCGCAGCTTGCGTTTGGCGCGCGCCTCGAGGATGGCGCGGCGACCGTTGAAATGGCCCTTTTCCGGATCGATCATGAAGCCGAGCCCGATCTCGTCGGGCCTGCGCAAGCGGTCGGCGCGGATGGCATGTTCGGCGGTGGTGAAATCGGCATTGGCAACGATCAGCCCGGCTTCGAGCCGCGCGCGATTGAGCGCGGTGTAGCCGATGGCGCGGATGCCGCGAAGCTCGCCCGCCGTCATCAGCCGGTCCCAGAGGCTGGGTGCCTTCTCGGCCGAAACGAACAGTTCGTAGCCGAGATCGCCGGTGAAGCCGGTGCGCGAGATGGTGAGGGTGCCGCCATCATGTGCAAACTCGGCCAGGTCGAAGATCTTCAATCTCTCGACACCCGCGAAGCCGGCATCGCGCAGCACGGCGAAGGAGGTCGGCCCTTGCAGAGCGAGACCGGCAACGGCCTCAGTTTCTTCCGAGACGGTGACATCGAATCCAATGGCACTGTCGAGCAGCCAGGGTAGATGCCGCTCCTGCGAACAGAGACGAAAGCGTGTCGGCGAGAGCCGGAACAGCGTGCCGTCGTCGAGGACGAAACCCTCGTCATCGCACCACGCCGTATAGTGGACGCGGCCGGCTTTGAGTTTCGTCACGTCGCGCAGGGTGACGCGATCGAGGAAGGCTTCGGCGTCCGGCCCCTCGATCCGGTATTTGGTCATCGGCGAGATGTCGAACAAAGCCGCCTGGCTGCGGATGGCGAAATATTCGAGCTCCTCGTCCCACAGCGAGTGCGGCGCGCGGTAGCCGGCCCAATTGTACCAGTCCTGGGTTTTGGCCAGCGCATCAAGGCGCGGCTGGAACGGCGTGCCGAGGCGCAGTGTGCGGAAGTGGTCTTGCGCGGCGATGCGGGCGGAAACAGCCGCATCTTCTGTCTTTGCAACGGGCTTCTTCCTGCTTGCCTGAGCCATGGCCTACCCCTTCATCGCGATGATGCTTCGTGCGGCATTGAGCCCTGGTGCACCGGAGACGCCGCCACCCGGATGCGAGCCGGCGCCGGCCAGGAACAGCCCTTCCAGCGGCGTGTCGTAGCCGGACCAGCCGGAGACGGGACGCGAGATCAGCATCTGGTCGGCCTGCAATTCGCCGTGGTGCCAATGGCCGCCGGGCATGCGATAGCGCGCCTCGATATCGGCCGGTGTCAGCAGCTCGGCATGGAGGACGCTCTTGCCGATGCTAGGCGCATGAGCCTCGAGCTGCGCCATGACTGCCCTAAGGAATTTCGACTTGCCGGCATCCCAGCCTTCCTTCAAGGCGTAGGGCGCGTATTGCACCACCGCCGAGAGCACACAGGCGCCATCAGGCGCCAGCGATGGATCGGCGAGGCTGGGCAAGGTGATTTCCATCACCGGCTCGGGCGAGAACTCGCCATACTTGCATGGGTTGAAAGCGCGCTCGACGTGATCGGGCGAGGGCGCGATGACCAGCCGGCCCTTGTGAGCGGCGGCATCGGCACCGGTGAACTGTGGCGGCCGGTCGAGTGCGAGATGCAGCTTGGCGGCATCGCCCTTCATGCGGATGTTTTTCACCTTGCGCACGAAGCCGGTGTCGATCTCGCGCGGCCGGACAAGGTCGAGGAAAGTGGTCGCCGGATTGATGGCCGAGACAATGGTCCTGGCGCGCAGTTCCTCGCCAGTGTCGAGCGCGACGCCGACGGCGCGGCCTTTCTCGACGATGATTTTTGCTGCGGCAACCGATGTGCGGATGGTGACGCCGGCCTTCTCCGCCGAGGCGCGGATGGCGGCGACGACCGCACCCATACCGCCCTTCGGCAGCATTTGCGCGCCGGCCGCGCCGCCGGTCTCGCCAGCCAGGCGATAGTAAAGACCAAGCAGCGAGGTCGGCGAGCGCGGACCGAGATGGCTGCCAAGCGTCGCGTCGAAGGCGAGCAGGCCTTTCAGCCTGTCATCCCTGAGCTGCTCATCGAGCAGGTCGGCGACGTTCATCAAGAGCACGCGCAGGAAGTCGCGCATATCCTCCTTGCCGAGTTTCTTCAGCGCCAGCGCGGTCTGGCCGAGGGCTGCGGTCTCCAGCAACGACATGCCGGCGAGATCGGGCGCGCGACGGGAGAGGAAGGGTTTCAGGATGCCGGCATAGCGCAGCAATTGCGCACGCAGTTCCTTCCAGGCGGATTGCTCGGACGCGCTGGCGCCGGTCAGCACCTCGCCATAGGCGCCATGCAGCATTAGCGCCGGGCCGTCCTTCGATAGCGCCACCGACGGCAGGAAGTCAGCGCGGGCGACTTTTAGCCCATGCTTCTCCAGTTCCAGCGTCTTCACCACATCGGGATGCAGACGGTTCAGCAGATGGGCGATCGAAGAGGCGCGAAAACCCGGGGCGAACTCCTCGGTGCGCGCGGCACCGCCCACTTCGGCTCCCGCCTCCAACACCAGAACCTTGCGGCCGGCCTTGCCCAGTGTGGCGGCAGCGACGAGGCCGTTGTGGCCGCCGCCGATGACGATTGCATCAAATGACGTCATGGGCCGGGCTCATATGCGAGGTGGATTTGGCGAGATCGCGCAGGATTTCGGCGGCGGCATTGCGGCCGGGCGCGCCCATGACGCCGCCGCCGGGGTGGGTCGAGGAGCCGCACATATAGAGCCCGCCAACCGGCGAGCGGTATTGTGCGTAGCCCGGCACCGGGCGGTTGAACAGAAGCTGGTCGAAGGTCAATTCGCCCTGAAAGATGTTGCCTTCGGTGAGGCCGACCTCGGCTTCGATCTCGCGCGGCGTGCGCACCTCCATGTGGACGATGCGGTCGCGGAAGCCGGGTGAGTACTCAGATATCTGCGCAATCACGCTCTCGGCGAAACCGTCGCGGTCGGCATCTGTCCATTCGCGGCCGTTCACCTTGGGCGGCGCGTATTGCACGAAGCAGCTCATGAAGTGCTTGCCCGGCGGCGCCATCGTCGGGTCGAGCGTCGTCGGGATGACCATGTCGAGGAACGGGTCGGCCGACCAGCGCCCGGCCTTCCAGTCGTCATAGGCGCGTTCCATGCGCTCCATTGAATCGGTGAAATGCATGTCGCCGCGATAGACCGGCGAATCCTTCGGCAGCGCCGGAAATTCCGGCAGCGAATCGAGCGCGATGTTGACCTTGCCGGAGGAGCCGCGGATCTTGAAGTTCTTGACCCGACGCAGAAAGATGTCGGGCAGTTCCTTTTCCTCGACCAGCTTCAGAAAGGTACGCTTCACGTCGGCGTTGGAGACGACGAGCTTGCCATAAATCTCCTCACCGCCGGCCAGCACAACGCCCTTCGCCTTGCCTCTGGCAACCAGCACATGGTCGACCTCGGCGCCGGTGCGGATGGTGCCGCCCGAGGCCTTGAACGACGCGGCCAGCGCCTTGGTGACCGCGCCCATGCCGCCGCGCGCATAGCCCCAGGCGCCGACCGAGCCGTCGACCTCGCCCATATAGTGGTGCAAGAGCACGTAGGCCGTGCCGGGCGACATCGGCCCGAGCGCGGTGCCGATGATGCCGGACAGAGCGAAGTTCGCCTTGATGACATCGGTCTCGAAATACTCGTCGAGGAACTCCGAGATCGACATGGTCCAGAAGCGCAGCGTCAGCGCCATTTCTTCCGCCGACAGGCCAGCGAATTTCTTGCCGAGATAGAGCAGCTCGCCGAGGTCGCGCGGCTTGAGGCTGGTCGGGTCGGGCGCGGTGCGCATCAGCAGCGGCTGGATGAAGCGGCACTGCCGCGTGACGTCGCGGGCGTAGCGGTCATAGGCCTCGGCATCGCGCCTGGAGAAGCGGGCGAATTCGCGTCGGTGCGCATCATGGTCGCGGTAGTTGGCGAGATAGTCGCCATCCCTCGTGAATACCGCGCCGCCTTCATAGGAAATGACCTGCAGGCCGAAGCGCGGCAGTTCGAGGTCGCGCATGATTTCCGGGCGGAACAGCGAGCAGACATAGGAGCAGTTGGAGTAGAGAAAACCCGGTGTCAGCTCGCGGCTGGTGGCCGCGCCGCCGACCCATTCGTTCTTCTCCACCACCAGCACGTCGAGCCCGGCGCGCTGCAGGTAGCAGGCATTGACCAGGCCGTTGTGTCCGCCGCCGATGATGATCGCGTCCCAAGCTTTCATTGTGGCTCAATCTCTTTGTTTCTACGCAATTCCCAAGGGAAAGCGCTGAGCGGTTTTCCCGGGAAAACCGCTCACACTTTTCGTGGAATTGCTCTGTGCGATCCGTTGTTCATTTTTGCGTGATCTGTTCCCGATTGCGCGGAATTTGGCATGGTAACGGCCATTCTGTCCAGCCATTCTGAATGAATGTTCAACAAATGATGTTGCGTTTTCCCTGACATGCGCTACGCTTTGCCGACATTCGACAGTGCGCAATTCGGCGATTGGGGACCGAGGGCCGATGATCGAAGCGGCAGATGCCGAACCGGAATATGACGACACCGCCATCCGCTTCCTCGAGGCGCTCTGGGGCGATGGTTACCTGTCGCCGGGCGGGCCGGAAGAGGTCGATCGGGTGGTCGACGGACTTTCGCTCAAGGGCAAGACGATCCTCGATATCGGCTGCGGTTCCGGTGGCATCACCCTGCACCTGATCGAGCGTCATGGCGCCGCTCATGCCACCGGCTTCGATGTCGAGCAGCCGGTGATCGAGGCGGCCAGACGGCGAGCAGCAGTGCGTGGTCTGGCCAAGCGCGCCAGCTTCGTTCAGGCGCCACCCGGACCACTGCCCTTCGCCGATCGCTCCTTCGATACCGTTTTTTCCAAGGACGCGCTGCTGCATGTGCCTGACAAGGACGGCCTGTTCGCCGAAATCTTCCGTGTGCTGAAGCCGGGCGGCGTCTTTGCCGCTTCCAACTGGATGATTGGGCATGATGGCGAACCCTCACCCGAGATGAAGGCCTATATCGCGGCGGAAGGGCTGTCCTTCGCCATGGCCTCGCCGGCGCGCTATGCAGAGGCGATGCGCAAGGCGGGCTTTGCCGACATCACCATGCGCGACCGCAATCCCTGGTATCGCGAGGTCGCGCGCGGCGAGCTCGTGCGACTCAAGGGACCGCTCTACGCCCGAGCCGCGGCCGCGGTCGGCGCGGCCTATGTCGACAAGAATATCAAGACCTGGGAGGCAATGCAGAAGGTGCTTGACAGTGGCGAGCACCGTCCCACTCATCTGCGCGGTTGGAGGCCGGTTGGATAGCCGGCGATGCTGGAGACCGTCACACCCATGAAGACTTCCGAGGCCAGGGACATTCTCGCCGAAGCGGCGCAAAAGGGCGATGCCGAAAAGCGCGGCCGCAAGGCTTCGAAGGAAGTCCGTCAGTTGCAGCTGATCGAGGCGACGATCGATTCTCTGGCCAAGCGCGGCTACGCCGAGACGACGATGGCCGATGTCGCCGATGGCGCGGGCCTCTCGCGAGGCATCGTCAACTTCCATTTCGAGAGCAAGGAAAAGCTGCTCATCGCGACGCTGCAGCATATGTATGACGAGTATTCGGCGCATTGGCGCGCCGCCCTGCAGAAGGCAGGCGACGATCCGGCGCGGCAGCTGCAGCAACTGGTGTGGGCCGACTTCGACCGCTCGATCTGCAACAAGCGCAAGCTCGCCGCCTGGCTGGCCTTTTGGGGCGAGGCCAAGTCGCGGCCGACCTATCAGGCGCTGAGCAGTTCGCGCGATAATTATTACCAGCAGGTCTTCATCGATCTCTGCACGACGCTCAAGCAGAGCGGCTCGTATGCTTATGAGCCGCAAGTGATGGCGCTGGCGCTGTCGGCCATGCTGGAGGGGCTGTGGCTGCGGCTGATGATGGGCACCGAGGACACAACGCGCGAAACAGCCTTGCAGGCGGCCAATGCTTTTTTGGCCGCTGCCTTCCCGAAGCATTACGGTTAGCAACAGCCGGCCGCCAAGACCGGCAAGACCAAAAGAGGATGGAACAGCATGAAGAACCTTAGCCGACGCCTGACATTGACATTGGCGCTGGGCGGCGCGCTTGCGGCTTCGGCGGCAGCGTTCGCCGTCGCCGCCGACAAGGACCTGATCGTGTTCGACTGGTCCGGCTATGAAGCCCCCAGCTTCCACCCGAAATATGTCGAGAAGAACGGCGATTCGCCGACCTTCGCCTTCTTCGGTGACGAGGACGAGGCGTTCGAGAAGGTGCGCTCCGGCTTCAAGGCCGATCTCGGTCATCCTTGCTCGCAGAGCGTGACGAAGTGGCGCGAAGCAGGCCTCTTGCAGCCGCTCGATACCTCGAAGATCACGGGCTGGAAAGACCTCAATCCAGGCATCATGGCGATGAAAAATCTCGCCACGACCGATGACGGCAAGGCGTGGTTCATGCCGTGGGACTGGGGCAACACGCAGCTCACCTACAACTCCTCCAAGATCGACGCCAAGGACGTGCAGTCGCTGAAGGCATTCGCCGATCCGAAGTTCAAGGGCCGGGTGTCGATCGGCGACAATGTCGACGATGCCTATGCGCTGGCGAGCCTCGCCATCGGGCTGAGGGACTGGACCAAGATGACGGATGACCAGTTCAAGCAGGCATCCGACTTCCTGCGCCAGGTGCACAAGAATGTCCGCTCCTACTGGACCGACACCACCGACATCGTCCAGCTGTTGAGCGGTGGCGAGGTCGACCTCGCCTGGGCCTGGAACGATGCGACGGTGCAGTCGGTCGCCGCCGGCGTGCCGATCAAATCCGTAAAGGATACCAATGAAGGCATCTCGACCTGGGTCTGCGGCTATGTCCTGTTCAAGGACGCGCCCGGCAACATCGACAAGGCCTATGATTATCTGAACGCCGTCAACGATCCGGAGACCGCCAAGGTGCTGGTCAAGGACTGGGGCTATGGCCAGGCCAATGCCAAGGGCATGGCCGGGGTCGATCAGGCGATCCTCAGGGAAAAAGGCTATGACGACGTGCAGAAATTCGTCGACAAGACGCTGTTCCAGTCGCCGCTGCCGACCGATCTCAAGCTGAAGATGATCGCCGAATTCGAAAAGATCAAAGCCGGGTATTGATCCTTTTGGAGACATTGACCCGGCACCGGCTGTTGCATGGGAGGCGTGGTGCGTTGCAGGAACAATTCAAGGAGCGCACTAGGAAGTGGGTCGCGGTGGCCGCTGAGTTCGAGAAATCGAGGAACGACCCCGTGACCTGTCCTTTCTGTGAGGCCGCGATCCTTGCCGTGTACGATGTACCCCTCAATAGTAAAGGCGGGTACGAGCGGTGGGTGCATTGCCCTCAGTGCAAGGAGAAGACCGAGTTTTTGGTCGGCCCGCTGGGTTCCGATTGAGACATGCCAGTTAAGCGGCGGGCTCGCCAAAGTCGGCGATTTCTCCTAACCTCGCTCGATGTCTTCGCGATGGGGGAGTCTCGCGCCATGAAGTCAGTGCTACGCCGCCTTAGCCTTGCCGCCGCTTGTATCATCGGCGCCGGCGCGGCCTATGCCTGGGCGGAAGGCGGTGGCGATCTCGTGGTGTTCGACTGGTCCGGTTACGAGGATCCGCTGCTGCATCCCGCCTACACCGCCAAACACGGCGCCGAGCCGACCTTCGCTTTCTTTGGTGACGAGGACGAGGCTTTCGAGAAGATGCGGGCGGGCTTCAAGACCGACATCGCGCATCCCTGTTCGCAAAGTGTGGCGAAATGGCGCGACGCGGGCCTGCTGCAGCCGCTCGACACCTCCCGGATTGCCGGCTGGAAGGACCTCAATCCCGGCATCATGGCGATGAAAAACCTCACCACCACCGCCGACGGCAAGGCCTGGTTCATGCCGTTCGACTGGGGCAACACGGCATTGCTCTACCGCACCGACAATGTGACGGCTGACGAGGCGAAGTCGCTGCGGATCCTGGCCGATCCGAAATTCAAAGGGCGCGTCACCATCGGCGACAATGTCGACGATGCCTACGCGCTGGCGAGCCTGGTCATCGGCCTGAAGGACTGGACCAAGATGACCGACGCGCAGTTCAAGGAGGCGTCGGATTTCCTGCGCCAGGTGCACAAGAACGTGCGTCTCTACTGGACCGACTCGAGCGATATCGATCAGGCGTTTTCCGGCAACGAGGTCGACCTTGCCTGGGGCTGGGGCCAGACACTGATCGCGATGAGCGGGCAAGGTGTTCCCGTCGCCATGAACCGCGATACCAGGGAAGGCATGTCGACCTGGGTGTGCGGCTACGTGTTGATGAAGGACGCGCCGGGCAAGCTCGACCAGGCCTATGATTTCCTGAGCGCGGTCAATGCGCCCGATATTTCGAAGTACATGGTCACGACGTTCGGCTACGGTCATGGCAACAGCGCCGGCATGGCCGCGATCGACCACAAGGTACTGGCCGAGCGCGGCTTTGACGACATCGACAAGTTCCTCGACAAGACGCTATTCCAGCAGCCGGTCGCGCCGGAACTGAAGAAGCGCATGGTCGACGAGTTCGAGAAGATCAAGGCCGGCTATTGACGAGCGAACCGGAAAGAACCGACGTCGTCATCGTCGGTGCCGGCTTCACCGGCCTGTCGGCGGCGCTTGCGTTGAAGCAGGCCGGCATCGGCTTTCTGCTGCTCGAGGCGCGTGATCGCGTCGGCGGACGGGTCGAAGCCAGGCGAAACGGACTTGGCGAGCGCATCGACAGCGGCGGCCAGTTCCTGTGCCAGGACATGCCGGAAGTGATGGCGCTGGCGAAGGCGCGCGGCAAGACCTTCGTCGAAACCTATGTCGAGGGTGATTTCATCACCCATCCGCCGATGCCGGCCAGGGACGCCAAGCAGACCTATTACGGCGCGATGGCGATTCGAGAGCGCATGAACGGCATCGAGCCGGACGACCCTTCGATAGAAGGCATGAGCGTCGCCGCCTGGCTGGAACAGCAGCATGATCCCATCGATGCCAAGACGGCTTTCCGCTCGATGATCGAAGGCCTGTGGTGCCTGCCGATGGACAAGGTGCCGCTGTGGTACCTGATCGACAATGACCGGCGCATCACCAACGAGGTGCCGGAGCTGCAGTATTCTCTGCGCGAGACCATGCAGTCGCTGGCCGAGGACCTGGCTGGCGATCTCGGTGACATAGTGCGGCTTGGCGAACCGGTCACGCGCGTCGAGCATGGACCGCAAGGCGTTCGTGTCGTCACGGGCAATAGCGTGATCGAAGCGCGCCAGGTGCTGGTCGCGCTGCCGCCGGCGACGGCCGCGAAGCTCGACTTCGCGCCTGCCTTGCCGCCGTTGCTCGGGCGAGCGCTTGGGGTCTGGGAAAGCGGCGCGGTGATCAAGACCCTGGTTCGCTACGCCAAGCCGTTCTGGCGCCAGCAGGGGTTGAGCGGCATGGTGATGTGGCGCGACCTGCCGGGACTGTTTGCCTGCGACGCCAGCAAGGACGCGAAGCATGCCGCGCTCGTCGTCTTCATCGGCGGGCCGCTGGCGCTGCGCTGGCGTGCACTCGATGCGGCGGGGCTGCGTGCCGAAGTGACCAGCCGATTGCAAGAAGCCCTCGGTCCGGATGCCGGCGACGCCATCGATTTCAGTTCGCGCGACTGGATACAGGATCGCTGGAGCGGCGGCGCCTACAGCGACCTCATCGTCGACGCGACTGCGAGGGATGCCGAGCGAACGATTCTTGCGGGTGCGCCGCCGGTCCATTTCGCCGCTTCGGAACTGTCGCCATCCTTTCCGGGCTACGTCGAGGGTGCGATCGTCGCGGGGCGCATCGCGGCACGCAGGATCATCGCCGAGCTTCAGTCGCCCATCGCCACCAGCGCTTCAGGATCGTAGGCAAGGCGGATCGGGGTGCCGACCGGAATGTCGTCGGCGCCGAAATCGTTGGTCTCTGTCACCGACAGCGGTTTTTCCAGCCCCGGTATCTCGACGATCAGGTGGGTGATCTCGCCGAAATAGTGGCGCTCGACCACCTTGCCGGCGACCTCGAATTTTGCCGTCGCATTGTCCCACAGCACGCGCAGACGCTCAGGCCTTATGCCGAGCGTAGCGGCGCCGCCATTGCGCACGAAAGCCTTCGGCTTGTCGGTTTTGACACGGCCGAAGCCGAGCGTGTCGACGACCAGCGAGGCGCCGTTCTCCTCGACGATCTCGGCCTTGACGAAGTTCATGCCGCCGAGGAAGTCGGCGACCTGTCGGTTGACCGGGCGCTGGTAGATCTCCTTGGGCGAGGCGACCTGCGCGATCTTGCCGCCGAACATCACGGCAATGCGGTCGGACATGGCGAGCGCTTCATACTGGTCGTGGGTGACCAGTACGAAGGTGATGCCGACGGCCTGCTGCAGGCGGCGCAGCTCGACCTGCATTTGTTCGCGCAATTTCTTGTCGAGCGCCGACAGCGGTTCGTCGAGCAGCAGCACCTTGGGGCGCATGACAAGTGCTCGGGCAAGCGCCACGCGCTGGCGCTGGCCGCCGGACAGCTCTGTCGCCAGCCGCTTGCCGAGTCCGGTCAGCGAGACCTGCGCCAGCGCCTCCTCGACCCGGCGCTTCTCCTCGCCGCCCTGCAGCTTCAGCCGCTTCAGCCCATAGGCGACGTTCTGCTCCACATTGAGATGCGGGAAGATCGCATAGCTCTGGAACACCATGTTGGTCGGCCGGCGGTTGGCCGGAATGCCTTCCATAGGCTGGCCGCCGACGGCAATGGATCCGCTGGTCGGATTGTCGAAACCGGCGATCATGCGCAGCAGCGTGGTCTTGCCGCAGCCGGACGGGCCGAGCAGCGAGAAGAATTCGCCTTCCCTGATGGTCAGGGAGGCGTCGTCCAGCGCCTTGAACGATCCATAGCTGCGGGTGACGTTGCGGATCTCGATCATGGCTCGATCGGATTGCGCGCGCTCGATCTGCGGCTGTTCAGGCATAGAGGCCTCCCTCGTTCTGGGTGCGTCTGGCCGCGCGGCGGCGCAGGATTTCGGCGACGGTCATCAACAGGAAAGAGGCAACGAGCAGAAGCGTCCCCAGCGCCAGCACACCGGGCAGTTTCGAGGCGAAGCGCAACTGGCCCCAGATGTAGATCGGCAGCGTCGCTTCGGTGCCGGTCAGGAAGAAGGCGATGATGAACTCGTCCAGCGAGATGGTGAAGCAGACGAGCAGGCTGGAGATGATGGCTGGCGCCACCATCGGCAGCGTCACACGGCGGAAGGTGCCGAAGGCGCTTTCGCCGAGATCGGCGGAGGCTTCCTCCAGGCTGCGATCAAAACCCTCGAAGCCGGAGGTCAGCACCGTCATCGAATAGGGAATGCAGATCAGGACATGGCCGAGCACGACGGTGAACAGCGACAGGCTGAGACCCAGTTGCAGCATCACCAGCAGCATCGAGATGGCGACGATCACCTCGGGCAGCACCAGCGGCGCCATGATGAGGCCGTTGATGGTGCGGCGGCCGGGATAGCGGTAGCGGGTGATCGAACGGGCGGCGAGGATACCGAGCACCGTGGCGAGAACCGAGGCGCAGACGCCGACTTTCAGGCTGTTCCAGGCGGCGTCGAGCAGAGCCGGCGTGTGCGGCAGGTCCGCATACCATTGCAGGGTGAAGCCGGTGAGCGGAAACTTCGGTGTCGGGGCGACGTTGACCGAGAAGATCGGCAGGAAGATCACAGGCAGATAAAGGAAGACGATATAGAGGAACGCATAGACGGACAGCCAGCCGCCCGACAGGAAGCGCCGCGCCCTCATCGTGCCAGCCTCTGCAGAGCGCGGATGATCAGCACCGTGGCGCCGGCCATCAGCGTGACGATCAGCATGGTGGTGACGGAAAGGGCGGCCCCCAATGGCCAGTTGGCCGCCTTGCCGAACTGTGCCTGGATGGCGTTGGCGATCATGACGCCGTCCTTGCCGCCGACCAGCTTCGGCGTGACGTAGTCGCCGACGGTCGGGATCATGACGATCAGCGCCGCCGAGATGACGCCCGGCGCCGACAGCGGCAAGGTCACGCGCAGGAATGAACGCAAGGGACCATCGCCGAGATCGGTGGCCGCTTCGACCAGCGTGCGGTCGACTTTTTCCAGCGAGACGAAGATCGGCAGGATGGCGAAGGCCGCCCAGGCGTGGGTAAGGGTGATGATGACGGCGCTCGAATTGTAGAGCAGGGCGGTCGACGGCTCGTCGATGATCCCGAGCCCCATCAGGCCGGAATTGAGCACGCCGTTATAGCCGAGGATGACCTTCCACGACATCACGCGCAGGAGATAGCTGGTCCAGAACGGGATGGTGATGAGGAACAGCCACAGGCTCTTGTGACGGCCGCCATGGAAGGAAATGTAATAGGCGATCGGGTAGGCGAGGATGACGGTGAACAGGCTGACCGTCAGCGAGATATAGAGCGAGCGCCACAACAGATCGCGGTAGATCGGCTCGGTCAACGCGACGCGGTAGTTCTCCAGCGTGAAGGTGCGGTCGATGGTCAGATAGTGCTGCGTCCAGAAGGAGTGGGCGATGACCACCAGGATCGGCAGGACCAGCAGGATCAGTGCATAGAGAAAGGTCGGACTGATCAGGGCAAAGCCCTGCACGGGCTCTGATTGCAGAAGGGCATTTCGTCTGGCCCGCGTCATGCGCAACGGGGGCGACCCTTCCGCCGCCGCCGTCATTGCAGGGCCCCGGGGGTGATCTCGGTTGCGGGCTTGGACTTTTCCGCCATGCGGCATCCCATTGTGCTGACGCCGACTATTGTTCCCCTTGCCGGCTTTCTTTCATCATGCGCGCATCCGTGGATTGAAATCAAGCGCTATTTCTGAGATATTGATTGAACGAACATTCAACATCAGGTGAAGAAAGCCACTATTTCCGGGCTTTGACGCTGAATTTGGAGTTCGAAAAAAATTGATAGAGATGTGGAGACGATGATGGCTGCGGTGAGAGATCTGAAGGCGAGCGAAATGGCGGCGTCCGGGGATGACGACGCCGTCGAACTGGGCAAGCGCCATCTCATCCAGCCCTGGCCTTATGCCGGTTCGGTAGGTACCGAAGCACGCGCGCTGATCGGCGAGGGCGATGGCATCTACATCACCGACAATACCGGCAAGCGGCTGATCGACGGGCCTGCCGGCATGTGGTGCGTCAATGTCGGCCACCGCCGCGAGGAACTGGCCAGGGTGATGTACGACCAGGCGATGGCGCTGTCCTACAACACGCCCTGGTACACGATGAACGCGCCGTCGGCGGAACTTGCCATGCGCATCGCCGGCCATGCGCCGGGCGATCTCAGCCATGTCTTCTACACCACCGGCGGCTCTTCGGCCGTCGAGACGGCGCTGCGCTTCATGCAGTTCTACAACAATGTGCGCGGCCGGCCTGAGAAGAAGCTGATCCTGTCGCGCGGCGGCGCCTATCACGGCTCGACCTATCTGTCGGCCTCGCTCAACGGCCGCCCGCGCGACCGTGACTGGATGGACGGCGCCGACGAGCTGGTGATCAAACTGTCCTCGCCCGATCCGTTCCGCCGTCCGCACGGCATGAGCCTTGCCGCCTTCACGGATTTCCTGGTCGACCAGTTCCGCGACACGGTCGCCCGTGTCGGCGCCGACAAGATCGGTGTTTTCGTTGGCGAGCCGGTGCAGGCATCGGGCGGCGTGGTCATCCCGCCGGACGGCTACCTCAAGCGCATCCGCGAGATCTGCCGCGACAACGACATCCTCTATGTCTCCGACGAGGTGGTGACGGGCTTCGGCCGGCTTGGCCATGTCTTCGCCTCGGGCGATGTGTTCGGCATCGATCCCGACATGATCACCTTCGCCAAGGGCGTCACCTCGGGCTACTTCCCGCTCGGCGGCGTCATCATCTCGGAGCGGCTGCTGCAGGAACTGCGCCGCTCGAACCATCCCGACGCGATGTTCGGCCATGGCCTGACCTACACCAGCCATCCCGTCGGCTGCGCCGTGGCGCTGAAAAACCTCGACCTGCTGGAAGAAGGCGTGCTTGCCCATACGCGGGCGGTCGCGCCCTATTTCCAGGCGCAGCTGAAGACGCTGGAAGAACTGCCGCTGGTCGGCGAGGTGCGCGGCGCCGGGCTGATGGGCTGCGTCGAATGCGTTGCCGACCGCGAAAGCAAGGACCCGCTGCAGCTCGACAAGGATGTCGGCAAACGCATCGATGCCCATTGCCATGAACTCGGGCTCTTGGTGCGGCCGCTGATCAACATGTGCGTGATGTCGCCGCCGCTGATCATCACCCGCGAACAGATCGACGACATGGTCGCGATTCTGCGCGAGGGCATTTCGCGGACCATGGATGATCTCAGGAAAGAAGGTGTGTGGCGGGGGTGACAACTCTTCCTTCTCCCCGTGGAACGGGGAGAAGGTGCCCAACGGGCGGATGAGGAGCGGCGCTGACATTGGCGGTTGGCCGTGCACGAGGACTTCATCCGTCTGAGGCGATGACCTCACCGGCCGTCGCAGCGCCGGCTTACAAGATTTCAGTCGAAGATAGCTTTCTGAGCTTGAGGGCAAGCCAATCGCGAGGCGCTGGCGCCGCCCCTCATCCGCCCTTCGGGCGTTCGTCGCTCGAAAAGCCAAGCAGTTGGCTTTTCATCCGCTGTGCGGACCGCTCCTCACCTCCCCGTGAAACGGGGAGAAGGAAGCTACCCCCTTGACCTGAGCGCGTCGTTCAAATTCCACATATCCTTCTCCTCGGGCGCGGTTTCCAGGCCGAGCACCGGCAGCATCTTGCGCAGATGGTCGTGGTGGGTGCGCACGCCGTATTCGAGGTCGGAGAGGTAAAAACCCTCGAAGGCTTCGGAGAGCATGGATTCGTTCGACCACACCGACAGTTGGACATCTTCCGACATGGTGTCGCGGTCGATGCGGAAGGAAAGGTATCGGGCGGCGGCCTGCTCGCGGCTTTCGTCGCGGTAGCGGTAGATGGCGCCGCGCAGCAGGGTTTCACCCGTCGACAGCGGAAACTCCTGATAGAACTGCACGGATTCCGGCATCACCGAAATGACCGCATTGGGGAAGATGCCGTAATAGACCCAGGCCTTCTTCAGATAGTCTGGCAGATGCGTCGGCTCGGGCGCGATCTTGACGTAGTTCTTGACGCTCCAGCGGCGGCCGGCATGCGGGTTGTAGGTGGCGAAGGACCGCGACACGCCGTTGATGAAAGGCTCGTCGAAATAGGTCGCGCCATAGAGATCCTGCAGGGCAGGATGCGCCATGGCGACGTGATAGCCCTCATTGTCGACATCGCGCACCGACTTCCAGTTGACCGGGGTCTTCTGGCTCCAGATGCCCCAGGACGGCACCATGTCGGCGGCCTTGTAATGCGCGAATTCGGGCTCGATCGGCTTCATCAGCTCAGCGACGGAAGGCTGCGGTCCGCCATTGCGGAAGCGGATGAAGATAAAACCCATCCAGATTTCGAGGTCGAGCTGCATCAGGCCGAACTCGGTCTTGTCGAGATCAGGGAAGGAGCGCGGGCGCGCGGCGCCGCGCAGCGTGCCGTCCAGATTGTAGACCCAGCCATGGAACGGGCATACCAGCGCGTTCTTGCAATTGCCCTGGCTGTCGGCGACGACACGGCTGCCGCGGTGGCGGCACATATTGTTGAAGCCGCGCACGACGCCGTCCTTGCCGCGAACGATCAAAGCGCGCTCGCCGACCACGTCCATGGTCAGATAGTCGCCGGCGTTCGGGATGTCGCTGACATGTCCGACGATCTGCCAGTGATTGCGGAAGACATGTTCCTTCTCGAGCTCGAGAAGGGCATCGGAATGGTAACTCCAGCCCGGTAGTCCCCGCCGGTCCCAATCGTTGGGGATCGCCACGTCACGGAGGTGCGGGTTCATAAAACGTCTCTTCTTTTTGTTGAATAATCATTCAATAAAATCATATTTTGCATTGAAATGCAATGGCTTGTGAAAATGCGAAGGATTCCAAGGCAGGTTCCTTGAATCGCCCACGGCTGAATTCGATACAGCTGCCGGCCAGGAAAATCGCAGAGAATCCGGGTGTTAGCCCTGGTTCCGAAACGCCATTCAAGCGCGATTTCACGAAGCGTGCGGGCTGAGGAACAAGACACCTCGCTGGAGGTAAAAAAGGGTTCGTGGCACTCAATCAAATTGGCTGTTCGGCAGACGTTTGAGCCGGGACCGCCTGGCGGGGTCGGCCCGAGATTCGCTTGCCCGGCGAAATTTGAGCCGGAGTGACCGATTCTGCCCGGTTTTGCCCGATAGCTCCGTTTCAATGTGGTTACATTGCCAGTTCCACCCCAATTTTGTGCTGTTACAAAGTGCGATTAAGTTCGTTTCATCATCAAAAAGAAACGCAGCGAAGGGGAAGACAATGCATGCGAAAGTCGAGACCATCAGCAGCGAGCACCGCCTTCAGGCTCCAGAGCGCGCTGACCGCCGCCCGAAACTGGCCCTACGCCAACGCGCCAGCGATCACCCCATGGCCATGTTCATGGCGCTGGCTGCTTGCGCCGTCATCGGCATGGCGTTTACGCCGACGGTCGGGCCGGCCTTCGCTTCGTTGAACCCGCCGGCCAACGTCGTTGACGGGGCGCCGACGACAATCAAGACCGCTCGCCTGCCGATGCCGGCGCTCGACTTCGCTTGCAAGGGCCAGGCTTGGGGTGCCGAGAGCGTCGATTGCCTGCGCGCCATCGCCCAGCAGTCCGGCACGCACAAGGCCCGTGCGATCCGCATGATCGCCAATGCCGCGCCGCTGACCAACACGCCTAACATTTTCTGATTTTTGTCGAAGCATGATCCCGAAAACCGGTTCCCTCTTCGGGCTCCTGCTCTGACCTCCCCGAGCGCTCCTCCAGCGCTCCCTTCGGCTCCCGCCCGCATGTCGGCCGGGAGCCCTTTTTATCCCTTCAATGCCGCTTGCTCGGCAATGGTTGAAAGCACGCTGCGCACATCCAGCGTGCTGAACGGTTTTTCCAGGATCTGCGGCCGCTGCTGCGCCGGCAAGGCCTCGATTTCGGCCTTGGCGCCGATCAGGTCGCCGGTAACCAATACGAAACGCCGTGCCAACTCAGGCCTCTCGGCAAGCAGTTCGCGGTAGATGGCCATGCCTGATGTGCCGGGCATGCGCAGGTCCGAAAAAACGATGTCCGGCGGCATGTGGCCGCTCAAGGTGGCGGAGCCCGATTCCCAGACCGGCGCGATCCGCGACTTGATGCCCATCAACTCAAGAATGTCGGACAAGGAGCCCGCAACGTCAGGCTCGTCGTCGATGATCAGGGCATGACGCAGGCCGCTCGAGCGCGGCTGGGTTTCGCCGGCAGCGGCGTTCCCCGCCGAAATGGCCGGCAACTGGACAACGAAACGCGCGCCCCTGGGCTGCACTTCCTCGAACCAGACATTGCCATTGTGCCGTTCGATGATTGATTTCGAGATCGACAGGCCGATGCCGGTACCGACACCGACCGGCTTGGTGGTGAAATAGGATTCGAAGATGCGGTTGCGGATCGCTTCGGGAATGCCGGGTCCGTTGTCCTCGACCGAGAAGCCGGGATTGCCGCGATCGCTGAGGAAGGTCCGCACCTTGATCAACCGGTCGCCGGCAATGCCGGCCAGTGCGTGCTGGCTGTTGATGAGGAAATTGGCCGCCACTTGCGTCACGTGGTCGGCGTCGGCCATGGCCAGCAGCGGACCCGGCGCGAAATCGGTGTCGATGATGATGCCGCTCGAGCGTGCGCCATAGGCAGTCACCTCGAGCGCGGCGCGGATCACCTGGTTTAGATCGGTCTCGGCTTGCGCGGCCGGATGAAGCCGGACCATCGACAGGAAGCTCTTGACGATGCGGCCGCAGCGCTCGGCGGCGGCACGCACCTTCTCGGCGCGCACCTTGGTCTGCGGATCGGTGGCGAATTCATGCAGCAGCGTCGATTGCGCGACCACCACCGCCAAGGGGTTGTTGAGCTCGTGCGAAACACCCGCAAGCAGCGAGCCCATCGCCGCCATCTTCTCGTTCTGGTGCAGCTTCTCGCGCTGCCGGTTGATCTCTTCCTCGGCACGCAGCCTGTCGCGCAGGTCGCGGATCGAGCCGAAGATCAAGCGGCGGTCGGCGACCCGCATCTCGGTCGCCGTCAGCTCGATAGGAAACACCTCGCCGGCGGCGTTCTGCGTCACGGTCTCCAGCCGCTGGCCGACCATCGGCGCGCCGCGGCCCGACATGTAGTCGGCGCCCGAGGAATAGCCCTTGCGGTAGTATTCCGGCACAACGGTGTCGAGCAGGTCCTTGCCGAGGATGTCGCTGCGTTGGAAGCCGAACATCTTTTCGGCGGCCGGATTGAATTCGATGATCGATCCGGCCTCGTCGATGACGATGATGGCGTCGAGCGAGGCCTGCAGCATGGTGCGGCGGATCACTTCGCTGGCATGGGCGTCGGAGGGCGAGTGTTCGATGGCGTCGCCGATGGCGAGCGCGATGATGTGCAGCGTTGCCTCTTCCTCGTCGGTCCACTCGCGCTCGTCGACGCAGTCATTGACGGCGAGCGTGCCCCACAGATGGCCGTGCGCGAAGACCGACACCGACAGGAACGACTTGATGTTCTGCTTTTCGAAATCGGTTCTCAGGAACCCTTCGAGATTGCGCGTATGCCCGGCGAAGATCTTGCCTTGCCGTTCGTCCTCGGCCACGCGCTCCAGCAGCGGATCGGAGTTGACGATCGACTGCATGATGACGGTCGGTGACGCCAGCTCTCCACCGAAGTCGGGGTCGATCCAATAGGCGGCGACCGACTGGGCAAAGCCCTGGCCTGGCAGTTCGCGCAAACGGAACAGGATGCCGCGCTGGCATTCGATGGCCCGGCATAGCGTCTCCAGTATGCCCTCCATCTCGCGCTGCCAGTCGCCGGCCTCGCGCAGCCGGCGAACGACGCGCACGGCCGCCATCGCCGCGCCCTGCCTGAAACCCTGCATATCGGTGCTTGTCGCTTCGCCCGTCATTTTCAGCCGTTGTTCCAAAGTCATGCCCAATTCGATAGGGCCAATCCGATCGGCCCAATCCGATCGGCGAACAACGGCTGCGAACCTGAGACCCTGTGGGTCTGGTGCTCAGTTGCTGTCGCCGGTCGGCAGCGAGAAGATATAGCCTTCGCCGCGTACCGTGCGCAGGAATTTCGGGTTGGCCGGGTCCGCCTCGATCTTCTTTCTCAGGCGCATGATGCGGATGTCGACGGCGCGCGATGATTCCGGATCCTCGGTGAAGCCGATCGCCTCCGAGATCGCGGCGCGCGTCAAAAGCCGGTTGGCGCGGGTCAGGAAAACCTCCAGCACGTCGAACTCGCTCTTGGCCATTTCGATCACCGCGCCGTTGGCGCCGGTGACCAGCCTGCCGTCAAGATCGGCCTGGAACGGGCCGAAGGCGACGGAACGGCGGTCCGTCCTGGCTTTCCTGTCGAGCAACTCAGTCGGCTGCGGAACGCGGCGCAACACGCTGCGGACCCTCGCCAGCACTTCGCGCAGTTCGTATGGCTTGACGATATAGTCGTCGGCGCCGAGTTCCAGCCCGACGATGCGGTCGAGCGCGGTACCGGCGGCGGTCGCGTAGATGATGCCGATCGGCATTTTCGAGCGCAGCCACCGGCCGAGCGACAGCCCGTCCTCGCCCGGCATGGCGATGTCGAGAATGGCCAGATGGAAGGCTTTGGTCTCGATCAGGCTGCGCGCGGCGGCCGCGGTTTTCCGCGGTCGCCACATCATAGCCGGCGGCGCCGAGATATTCGGCTACCGCGTCCCTCAGGTCGGGCTCGTCCTCGACGATAACAATTCTTGCCCGCACGATGCCCTCGCTGCCACTTTCAGTGGAAAGTAGATTGGGTATAAACATCATGTCCAGCACTCATATCCGGTTGCAAGGGAATGGTTGGAAAACATGGCAGCACGAGCCGTCATCGCGCTTGTTTCCGTCGCCGACGTGGTGGCGACCGAACTGGCTGACCATCTCGAGCGGCGCGGCCATGACGTGCGCCAGGCGCGGCAGCCCTGGGAGGCGGAATCGCTGCTGGCTGGCAAAGGCATCGACGTCGTCGTCGTCGGCGACAGTCTCAGCCAGGCGGAGGGGCGGGATCTGCTCAGGCGCTATGGCGGCCAAGGCGAGGGCGGCGAGGCTGGGCCCGATTTCATCCTGATCTGCCGGCCGGCCGATCTCCTCGACAAGGTGCTGGCGCTGGAACTGGGGGCGGCCGACGTCGTCGAAAGCCCGCTCAATGTCAGGGAACTCGCCGCCCGCGTTGGCGGCCTGCTTTCGCGGCGCGGCAGGGGCACCCAGGAACTGATCGTGCTGGAGAACGCGACCGTCGATCTGAGATCGGCCATCGTCATGCACCGCTCCGGTACGGAGGAACAGCTTTCGCCCGGTCAGGTGGCGCTGCTCAGGCTGTTCCTGGCGAGCCCCCGCAAGGTGCTGACGCGTGACGACATCATCGCCGCCGCACCGGCCGAAAATGCCGACGCCTTCGATCGCTCGATCGATTCGCGCATCGTGCGGCTGCGTCGCAAGCTCGACACCGAGACCATCACCACCATACGTGGCGCCGGCTACCGGTTCGATCCGCCGCAGCAATTCTCCGACTGACGGCAGTGCGCTCGGGTTATCTTTCTGGCTGAGCATCGGATTTTCCATTCACCGATGCTCCTGCAGTTCAGCGTACCACCAGCAACGACGGACCCGATGGCATGTCGCTGCTCATGACGAGTTCGTTTGCGTGGGCGGCGCGGTCCTTGAGGAGCACGGTGGCAAGGGCGGCAAAGCCCAGCAGGCCCTGCGCATAAAGCAGTGCGGAAAGCACCGAGGCCGCGAATTTCGTTTTCATCGTTCCAACTCCCAGAAATCAAATTTGAAGCGGGTCGCTTCAGGAAACTCCCGAAGTGCCCGCGCCGCCCACGGAGCCCCCCGCAGCGGCGCGGGCCTTCGGTCCTCTCGGCAGCAAGTTGCCGGAGGGGCCGCGCAATGCCAGCAACCGAAGGCCAACCCGCCAGAGGGCCTTGAGCCGGGCGATGCGCAGGCTGGAAACAATCCAGACCGAGGCGGAAAACAGGGCGACGTGCAGGGTAGAGATCTCGCTCGAGGTCATCGCCGCCAGCCTTGCCACGGGACCGCCGGCAACTGTGCCGACGCCGCCGATGGCCACCGCCGCGATGCTGATCCTGAAGAGCCAGGACCGCGTGTTCGATTTCGTTCCCATGGTCGTTGCCGTCTGCTTTCGCTACGTCAACTTTCGTTCCGGCCCGTATCCGGATCATGCCGCCTGAAGCTGCGCTTTGTTGCCGATTGGTTTCGAGATCGACCCTGGATCTTTCATATAGAGGAAATTCGAACTTTCATTTCGTGGGGAATACCTATGTGCTGCTTCTTTTCTCCGGTTTGTGGGCGATGATCGCCGCCGCCCTGGCTGCTTGGTTTGTTAACCAGAGGAAACATAATCGAAACATAAACGAGCATTTCGCGAAATCTGTCCGAAACATGCCGCAGCGATAAGCCGGTCATCGAATTGGAGCCGGCCGACCGGCAGAGAGAGGGGACATCATGCACACCACCATTTCCGCCAAGCTCATCAACATCACCGCCGCTGCGCTGACGGGTACAGCACTTCTGTTCGGCGCCAACGCGGCCCATGCCGCCAACAAGATCGTGGCGCGGGTCTCGCTTTCACAGCAGGTCATGGAAGTCTCGGTCGATGGCCGGCCGACCTTCGCCTGGAAGGTTTCCACCGGCGACCGGGCGCATGTGACGCCGACGGGCTCGTTCAAGCCGACGCGCATGCATGAGATGTGGTATTCGAAGAAGTACGACAACGCGCCGATGCCGCACTCGGTGTTCTTCAGCGGCGGCTACGCGGTGCACGCCACCTATGCGATCAAGCGGCTCGGCCAGCCGGCCTCGCATGGCTGCGTGCGGCTGCATCCCGACAATGCCGCCGATTTCTACCAGCTGGTCGAGACCTTCGGGCCGGCCAACACCAGCATCGTCATCGTCAAGTAGCAGGCTGAGGAGCGGGCCGGCTTACTGTCGTGCCCTGTTCAAGGCTCCCGCTGGAAATTGTCCAGCGGTATCGAGCGCAGCCAAAAAGAGGCCGGGAATTTCCCGGCCTCTTTTTTCTCGGCTTCCGAGAGCTCTTTGTTTTGACGCAATTCCGGACGGAAAACCGCTTCACACTTTTCCTGGAATTGCTCTATCAGTCCGGCAATGCCGGCATCAGCTTCGGATCCGGCTTTTCCGCAAGATGCGGCAGGTCCTTGCTGGCGATGAAGGTGTAGAACATCGGCACGACGAACAGCGTGAACATGGTTCCGACCAGGATGCCGGTGAAGATGACCAAGCCCATCGAATAGCGGGCCGCCGCACCTGCGCCGCTCGACGTGATCAGCGGCACGACGCCAAGCGCCATAGCTGCCGTCGTCATCAGGATCGGCCGCAGGCGCACCTTGGCCGAGGCGATGATGGCATCACGCCGCCGCATGCCATGCGCTTCGCGCTGCTGGTTGGCGAATTCGACCAGCAGGATGCCGTGCTTGGTGATCAGGCCGATCAGCGTGATCAGACCGACCTGCGTGTAGATGTTGAGCGTGCCGAGGCCCAGATTGAGCGGCACGATCGCGCCGAAGATCGACAGCGGCACCGCCATCATGATGATCAGCGGGTCGCGGAAGCTTTCAAACTGCGCCGCCAGCACCAGGTAGATGACGATGATGGCCGCTCCGAAAGCGATCAGGATGGTGTTGCCCTGTTCCTTCTCCTGCCGGGACTGGCCGGAGTAGTCGATGAAGAAGGTGTCGGGCAGGCTCTCCCTGGCGATACCCTCGAGGACTTTCAAACCGTCGCCCGTGGTGACGCCGGGCAGCGGCAGTGCGGAGATCGTCGACGAATTCAGCTGGTTGAACTGTTCGATCGCGGCCGGCGACGCATTGTTCGAAATCTTCACCACGGCAGACAGCGGCACCATCTCGCCCGTCACGCTGCGCACGAAATATTCGCCGAGCCGTTCGGGGTTGTCGCGGAATTGCTGCGGCACCTGCGGGATGATGTCGTAGCTGTTGGAGTCGCGGTCGAACTGCGCCACTTCGGCGCCGCCGACCAGCAGCGTCAGCGTGCGACCGATATCGGCGATCGGCAGGTTGAGTGCGGCGGCGCGATCCCGATCGATGGTCACCGTCACCTGCGGCGAGTCATAAGACATCGAGTTCTGCACGACGATGAAGCGACCGGAGGCCTGCGCCTTGTTCTTGATCTGCTCGGCCGCCTTATATACTTCCGCGGAATCACCGGTCGAGCGTACCACCAAAGCGATCGGCAGACCGCCACCGGAGCCCGGCAGCGTCGGCGGTGCGAAGACGAAGGCCTGGACACCCGCCACCTTGGCGAGGCGGGCCGTAATGTCGGCCTGCAGCTCCTTCGAACTGCGCTTGCGCTCAGCCCAATCCTTGAAGGCAAAGCCGACGAAGGCGCTGTTTGTCGTGCCACCGAAGGCGACCGCCGAGAACTGCGCCCGCGTTTCGGGAATATCCCTCACCAGGCCGAGCATCTGGTTCACATAGGTTTCGGTATAGTCCGATGTCGCATAGGTCGGCGCGGTCACAATCGAGAGCAGGAAGCCCTGATCCTCTTCCGGCGCCAGCTCGCTCGAAGTCTTGGTGAACATGAAGCCGGTCACGCCGACCAGCGCGAGCACGATGATCAGCGTCAAAGGACGGTAGTTCAGCGAGCCGGTGACGGCCCGCTCATAGACATGCTCGACCCGCGCGAAAATGCCATCGACAATGCGCTGGAAACGGCCGGGCGTGCCGGCCTTCAGGAGGCGCGCCGACATCATCGGGGTGATGGTGACGGCGATGACGCCCGACAGCACGACCGAGCCGGCGAGCGTGACCGCGAATTCGCGGAACAGCGCGCCAGTCAGGCCGCCGGTGAAGGCCAGCGGCGCGAACACGGCGGCCAGCGTCATGGTCATGGCGACAATGGCAGAAGCGATTTCTCGCATGCCGCTGAACGCTGCCTGCATCGGCGACATGTGGTCTTCTTCCATGTGGCGGTGGATATTCTCCACCACCACGATGGCGTCATCGACGACAAGGCCGATCGCCAGCACCATGGCCAGCAACGACAGAAGGTTGATCGAATAGCCCACCGCAAACAACAGGAAGCAGACGCCTATCAGCGACAGCGGGATGGTGACGATCGGCATCATCACCGAGCGGAACGAGCCAAGGAACAACAGGATGACCACGACGACGATGGCAACAGCCTCGGCGATGGTCTTGAAGACCTCGTCGATCGAGGCGCTGATCTGCCCGGTCGCGTCGTAGACGACCTCGATCGTCATGCCTTTCGGCAGCGTTTCCTGAATCTGCGGCACGAGCTTGGTGAGCGCTGCCGCGGTGGTCAGCGGGTTGGCCGCCGGGGTCGGGAAGATAGCGAGGAAGGTGCCGGGCTTGCCGTTGAAGGAGACCCTGGTGTCGGTGTTCTCCGCGCCGAGTTCGACGCGGGCCACGTCGCGCAGCCGCACCACATTGCCGTCGGTCGAGCGCAAAGGCAGTTCGGCGAAGGCTTCCGGTGTCTGCAGCGTCGAGCGCACGGTGATCGACGAGACGACATATTCGTTCTGGGTGTTGCCGGGCGCCGACAGGAAGTTGGAATTGTTGATTGCCGCCAGCACTTCCGCCGCCGTCACGCCGCGCGCGGCAAGCCTGATCGGGTCGATCCAGACGCGCATCGAGTATTGCTGGGCACCGAAGATCTGGACGTCGGCGACACCTTCGACCGTCGACATGCGGGGCCTGATGACGCGCTCGATATACTCCGTGAGCTGCTCCTTCGTCATGTTCGGATTCTGCATCGAGATGTACATCATCGCGAACTGCTGGCCGGTGCCCTTGACGATAACCGGATCCTTGGAGGCGTCCGGCAAGGTGCCGCGCACGCCCTGGACTTTGGACAGCACTTCGGTCAGCGCCACGTCGGGGTTGGAGCCGAGCTTCATCTGCACCGTCACGGTGCTGGAGGACGGCCGGCTGGACGAAGTGACGTAGTCGATGTTCTCGGTCGAGGCGACGGCCCGCGCGATCGGGGCGGAAATGAAGCCCTGGATCAGGTCGGCGCTGGCGCCCGGATAGGCCGTCGTGATGGTGATCGCGGTCTCGTCAACCTTCGGATATTGCCGGATCGACAGGTTGAAGATGCCCTGAAAACCCAAGAGCAGGATCATGCAGGCAAGGACCGTCGACAGGACGGGCCGGCGAATGAAGAGATCGGAAAAGCTCATTGCTGGTCGGCCTGCTTGTTCGCCGATTTGGTCGGATCGATGGTGTTGTCGACGTTGACGGACATGCCGTTGAACAGGCGGTTCTGACCCGCGGTGACGACCTCTTCGCCAGCCTTCAGCCCTTCGACGATCTCGACCATGCCTTGATTGCGGCGGCCGGGCTTGACGAAGACCTGCGACAGCACCAGCGCGGGCTTATCGCCTTCCGTCGCCGGCTTGGCCGGGTCGGCAGCCGGCTTGGTGGCATCGGAAGCGGCCTTGTCCGCTGGCTTTGCAGCATCGGCGGCCGGTTTCGTGGCATCAGCCGCCGGCTTCATGGCATCAGCCGCCGGTTTCATCGCGTCCGCCGGCTTGGCGTCGGCCGGTTTGTCGGTGGCCGTGGCGGCTGCTTTTTCTTCTGGCTTGGCCGGGGCGGCCTCGGCGGGCTTGGCCGGCTGCACCACGAAGATATAGTCACCATAGAGGCTGGTGGTCAGCGCCGTCTGCGGCAGCGACAGCACGTTCTGCTCCTCGGGCAGTTCGACACGCACCTGCACGAACTGGCCAGGGGTCAGTTTGCCATCGGGATTGGCGACTTCCGCCCTGATGTTCACCAGCCGGCTGGACGGGTCGATCTTGGGGTCGATGCCGCGAATGGCGCCGGCAAATGGCATGTCCGCGCCGCTGAGGCCCAGCCGAACCGTCTGACCGATCTTGAGCAGCGGCAGCTGCTGTTCGGGAACCGAGAAGTCGACGCGCATCGTGTCGAGATCCTGCAGCGTCACCACCGCGGTGCCGGGCGACAGATACTGGCCGAGGTCGATCTTCGGGATGCCAACCGTGCCGGCGAAAGGCGCCGTCAGCTGCTTCTGATCGAGCACGGCCTGCAGCCTGGTGACCTGGGATGCCGAAGCGGACGCCGCCGCACGCGCACTGTCCAGTGTCGAGTCGGAGCCGACACCGCGCCTGGTCAGTTCGATGGCGCGGGTCAGTGACACCTGATCGAGCGCGGCCTGCGCCTTCTGTGCGTCGAGATCGGCGCGCTCGACGGCATCGTCGAGCTGCAGCAGCACCGCGTTGGCCGCCACTTTCTCGTTGGCATGGAAGGGGATTTCCTTGACGATGCCGGCTGTCTCGACCGTGAGGTCGACACCGCGCACGGCTCGCACTGTACCGATCGCCTCGACGCCAGGGGTCCAGCTCGACGGCTTGGCGATGGTCGTCGACACGGTCGCCGCCGGCGGCTTCATCGTGGCGAAATACTGCTTGATGCCATTGTCGCGCAGGAAGTTGAAGCCGACGATGCCGCCGACCACGATGACGAGCACGGCCAGGACCAAAATAATGATAAAGATACGGAGTATGCGCTTGAACAAGGAAGTCCCCTCAGTCGAAATCCGGCGCGAAGCTCGGACATCGGGACACATATCGACTGCGGGTCCCGATTTCAAATAATGGCGGCTTTACTGTACCGTCTGGACGGTCTTGTCAATTGGGCCTAAGCTTGCGAAGGGAGGCGCCATGAGAGCCCAACGTCCGAATTCGCGCGAGAAAATTCTCGCCGCAGCGGCTGATGTCGCCCGGGAGTCCGGACCCGGCAGCCTGTCGCTGGAAGCGGTGGCCAGCCGCGCCGGTGTGTCGAAGGGCGGGCTGCTCTACAATTTCCCGACCAAGGCCAAATTGATGCAGGGTCTGGTCGAGGGCTATCTGCGCGATTTCGAGCAAGCGCTGGAATCCGCCAACAGCAGCGACGATGGCAAAAATCCGCTCGCCGTCTACATCAAACTGTCGGCCAATGATTGCGAGGAAAAGCAGCCCTCGGCGTCCTGGATCTTTTCGGCGATTGCCGAGGATCCCGATTTCATGACGCCGATAAAGACGTTCAAGCGACAGCTTTTCGAACGGCTGAAAGGCGACACGAAAGACCTCAAATCGCTGCTGGTCTGTTATCTCGCCATCGAGGGGCTGCGCAGCATGAACCTCTTCGATTCCGAGGTGATGTCGAAGGACGAGCGCGAGCTGCTGGTCTCGTCCCTGCTGGAGATCGCCAAATAGGCGGCGCCAAGAATGACCGTTGTTGCGGGCATTCAACCCGCGGCGCGCTCGATATCCCGGCGCAGGACGATCGCGGTTGTCAGGTCCTCGACGCCGCCGAGCGTGGCAATGAGGTCGCGCACCGTGTTGAGCCTGTCGATCGACGGCACCTCGACCTCGACGATGAGATCGAGCTGGCCACTCACCGACGACACGCGCCGGACCTCCGGATGGCGCGCCAACTGGTCGAGAATGCCGATCGACGGCGTGCGGATCAGCGTGACCAGCAGGAAAGCGCAGACAAGCCCGGCGTCCATTTGACCAATATCGGCCCGGTAACCTCTGATGACGCCGCTCTTTTCCAACGAAGCCACCCGCTCGCTCGTCGCGCTGCGCGACAGGCCGATGCGCCCGGCAAGCGTCTTCAGCGGGATGCGGGCTTCCTTCGACAGAATGGCGAGGATGTCCCGGTCCTTGGCGTCCAGTTCTTTCATGACGTCACGCTCCAAGCGGCTCCGTTAATGTGCCGGCCAATGCAGTCATTGTGCCGGCGCAACCGACGCTTTGCCGGATGCCCGATTTTTTGACCCATGCCAAGCTCAGACAAAGCAGATCTGGAATCCCGATGACCAACGTTTCACACCCAGCGCCTCAAGTCTCGCAGAACGAGGCGGTTGATATCGCAACGCGGCACTTCGGGATTTCCGGCAGCGTCGCCCCGCTCGACAGCGAGCGCGACCGGAATTTCAAGCTGACCGCCCCCGACCATTCGCTGTGGATCCTGAAAATCGTCAACGCCAGCGAACCGCTCGTCGAGAGCGAATTCCAGACGGCATTGTTCGATCACCTCGCGCGCAACAGCCCGGATATGGCCGTGCCGCGTCTGAGGAAGACGGTGCAGGGCGCTTCGCTCGCCCATGCCAAGGGGCCTGGCGGCGAGGATCATGCCGTGCGCCTTGTGTCGTGGCTGCCCGGCCGACCGCTGGCCGAGAGCCCGACCACGCCGGCGCTGCTCGAAAGCCTGGGCGGCGCGCTCGGCCGGCTGGATCGAGCCCTGCAGGGCTTCATTCATCCGGGCGCGTTGCGCACGTTCGACTGGGACATCCGCCAGGCAGGTGCCGCGCGGCAACGCCTCCACCACATTGATGACGAACAGGACCGTGCCTTGCTGGAGCGGTTCCTCGATCATTTCGATGCCGTGGTGGCCCCCCGGCTGCCGTCCTTGCGGGCGCAGGTGATCCACAACGACGCCAATGACTGGAATGTGCTCGTCGATCCCGAAAGGCCCGAGCGTGTCACCGGGCTGATCGATTTTGGCGATGCTTTGCATAGTGTGCTGATCGCCGAGGTTGCCGTCGCCTGCGCCTATGCCATCCTCGATGCCGAGGATCCGATCGGCGCCGCCGCACGGTTGGCCGCCGGCTTCCATGCGGAATATCCGTTGCGGGAGGAAGAGCTCGACCTGCTCTTCGACCTCATCGCGATGCGGCTCGTCACCTCGGTCACCCTGTCGGCCGCACGCAGGGACCGTACCGCCGACAATCCGTATCTTTCGATCTCGGAAGCGCCGGCCTGGCGATTGCTGCGTCGTCTGGACAGAATGAACCGGCGCTTCGCGACGGCAATCCTGCGCCATGCCTGCGGCTTCGAAGCCGCTCCCGGAGCGCGCGCCGTGACAGGCTGGATCGCGGCAAACCGCGCACAGCTCGCGCCAATCCTCAACCGTCATCCGGCGACGCTTGCCAAGGCGCTCGTGCCTTACGGCGATCCGCACAATCCGATGACGGTGACATCGGCCGCGCAGCAGCCCGAAAAGGCCACCGCCTGGTGGGACGCCTATTGCGCCGAGCATGGCATTGCACTCGGCATCGGCCCATGGGGCGAAGCGCGCACGGTCTACACCAGCGACATCTTCCAGTCGCGTTTCGTCGAAGGCGCGCGGCGCGCCAATCATCTCGGCCTCGACCTTTTCATGCCGGCGGGGACGCGGCTTTACACACCGCTGGCCGCCACCGTCAGAAGCGTCGAGATCGAGGAAGATCCGCTCGGCTATGGCTGCCTGGTGGCGCTGGAGCATAGACCGCAGGGCTGTCCGCCCTTCGTGACTTTGTGGGGACATATGGCGCATGAGGCCGGGCGTCGGCTGAAGGCCGGCGATTATCTGGAGGCTGGCGCGCTTGTCGGCGAGATGGGCACACCAGTCGAGAATGGCGGCTGGGCGCCGCATCTGCATTTCCAGATATCGACGGATACGAGCCTTGCCGCCCGCGACATTCTCGGGGTCGGCGAGGAACGTTATCTCGCCGTGTGGAAGGAACTGTTTCCGGATGCCGCTGATCTCGCCGGCATTCCACCCGAGACCTTCCGCCAAAGCGGCCGGTCCCGTCCTGAAATCGTCGCCGCGCGCAAGGCGTCGCTGCTGCCCAATCTCTCCATTTCCTACTCCGAGCCGATCAAGTTCGTGCGTGGCGAGGGCGTCTGGCTGATCGACGATCGCGGCCGCGCCTATCTCGACTGCTTCAACAATGTCTGCCACCTCGGCCATGCCCATCGCGATGTGGTCGAGGCGATCGCGGGCCAGGCTGCAAAGCTCAACACCAACACCCGCTATTTGCACGACGCGATCGTCACCTATGCGGAGCGGCTGACGGCGACGCTGCCTGCCGGCCTGTCGGTGGCGTCCTTTGCCTGCTCGGGCAGCGAGGCCAACAGCCTGATGCTGCGCATGGCACGGACCCATACCGGCCGCAGCGAGGCGATCGTGCTCGACTGGGCCTATCACGGCACGACGCAGGAACTGATCGATCTCAGCCCCTATAAATACAAGCGCAAGGGCGGCAAGGGGCGCCCGGCGCATGTGTTCGAGGCGACCATTCCCGACAGCTACCATGCTCCGGCCGAATGGCCGGTCGACGAACATGCAAAAAGGTTTGCCGAAAGCGTCGCCGAGCAGATCGCCGATATGGCCAGACAAGGCCGCGCCCCCGGCCTGTTCCTGGCGGAATCGATCCCCAGCGTCGCCGGCCAGGTGTTCCTGCCGGAGGGCTATCTCGCGGAAGTCTACGCCATGGTGCGCGCCGCCGGTGGCATTTGCGCGGCTGACGAGGTGCAGGTCGGCTTCGGCCGTGTCGGTAGCCATTGGTGGGCCTTCGAAGCCCAGGGGGTGACGCCCGACATCGTCACCATGGGCAAGCCGATCGGCAACGGCCATCCGATGGCGGCCGTGGTGACGACATCAGAGATATCAGCCTCGTTCAACAACGGCATGGAGTATTTCAACACGTTTGGCGGCAATCCGGTGTCCTGCGCCGCCGGGCTCGCGGTGCTCGATGTCATCGAGCGTGACGGGCTCAGGCGCAATGCCCTGGAGATCGGTAGCTATCTCATGGCGCGGTTCAAGGCTTTGCAGGACCGCTACGACATCATCGGTGATGTGCGCGGCCAGGGCCTCTTCCTCGGTATCGAACTGGTCGAGGACCGCAAGAGCAAGGCGCCGGCGACCGCGCTTGCCCGCCGCATCGATGACGGGGTGAGGGCACGCGGCGTGCTGATCGGCACCGAGGGGCCGCATGACAATGTGCTGAAGATGCGCCCGCCGATGATCTTCAGCCGGGCCAACGCCGATCATCTGGTCGGCGTTCTCGACGAGACGCTGGCGGCGGTTCTGGCGGAAGGGGCTTAGGACATATCTGCGCACCGCCCTGGCGGTGCGTGAGCAGAATTCAGGAACAACGATTTTTGGGAACGTCCGGCGCGTCACGCGCCGGCAGCAGGAGAGGCTTTGCCTCATCAAGGGAGGAAACCATGAGACATGCATTGATCACCGCGCTCTTGCTCGCATCGGCCACGATGCCGGCGAAGGCGGACACATTCGACATCGTCAAACAGAGGGGCTCGATCATCTGCGGCGTCAGCCAGGGCGTGGCGGGCTTTTCGGCGCCGGACGACCAGGGCAAATGGAGCGGCTTCGACATCGATTTCTGCCGCGCGGTTTCGGCCGCCGTTTTCGGCGACCCCGACAAGGTGAGCTATGTGCCGCTGTCGACCAAGGAGCGCTTCACCGCGCTGCAGGCCGGCACCGTCGACATCCTGTCGCGGCAGTCGACCTGGACCTTGTCGCGCGACACTGGCATGGGCATCCACTTCGTCGGCGCCGCCTATTATGACGGCCAGGGCTTCATGGTGCGCAAGGACCTCAGCGTCGACAGTGCGCTCAAGCTCTCAGGCGCCACGGTCTGCGCGGAACAAGGCACCACCACCGAGCAGAATGTCGCCGACTATTTCACCGCCCACCAGATGAAATACGAGGCGGTGGTCATCGATTCCGCCGACAGCATCATCAAGGCGTTCGACAGCGGCCGCTGCGACGTCTACACCACCGACGCCTCGGCGCTCTATGCGCAGCGCCTGAAGCTGACCGATCCTGCCGCCTTCACGGTGCTGCCGGAAATCATCTCGAAGGAGCCGCTCGGCCCGGCCGTTCGCAAGAGCGACGACAAGTGGTTCGACATCGTGCGCTGGACGCTGTTCTCGCTGATCGAGGCGGAAGAGGAAGGCATCACCCAGGCCAATGCGGAAGCCTCGCTGAAATCGCAAAATCCGACGATCCGCCGGTTCCTTGGTGTCGAGGGCGACAATGGCAAGCAGATCGGGCTCGACCCTGCCTTTGCCTACAACATCGTTGCCAAGGTCGGCAATTATGGCGAGATGTTCGAGCGCAATCTCGGCCAGTCCAGCCAGCTGAAAATCGCCCGCGGCATCAACGCGCTGTGGAACGCCGGCGGCCTGATGTACGCACCGCCGGCGCGCTGACATCCAAAGTCCAAGCCGCGCATGTCTTCAGGCGTGTGCGGCCTTTCTTAAACCGTCGGCAGGGCCTTGCCTGTCGACGGGTCGACAAGCGAAGCGCTGTCTCATCGAAGGTGAGGCTGCGCTTTTCGCCCTTGGCGAGTTGCGACCTTGGCGGCAGGCAGGCCGTCAGCCGCTGCGCGCCGATGCGGGCTGTGGTGACCAGTTCGGGGCCGGTCAGTTCGACGACTTCGATCTCCACGGGCAATGACAAATCCGTCGGGGCGGTCGCCACGCGCAGCGCTTCGGGCCTGATGCCGACGACCAGCCGTGCGCCCTCACGCGCCGCATTCGCATAGCGCGCCGGCAAGGGGATCCGCACATCGGACTCGGCAATGGCCAGCTTGCCGTCGGTGATGCTGGCCTGCAGCATGTTCATCGACGGCGCGCCGACAAAGCCGGCGACATAGAGCGTCGCCGGTTCATTGTAGATCTCCTCCGGCGTGCCAAGCTGTTCGATCCTGCCGTCGCGCATGACCGCGATGCGTGTCGCCAGCGTCATCGCCTCGATCTGGTCGTGGGTGACGTAGACCACGGTGGTCTGCAGCATCTGGTGCAGCCGCTTCAGCTCGGTGCGCATTTCCAGGCGTAGCTTGGCGTCGAGGTTGGAGAGCGGTTCGTCGAAGAGAAAAACCTGGGGCTTGCGCACCAGCGCCCTGCCGATGGCGACGCGCTGGCGCTGGCCGCCGGAAAGCTGGCTCGGCTTGCGGTCGAGCAGGGCTTCGATCTGCAGCAGTCTTGCCGCCTCGGCCACCGCCTTTTCGCGCTCGTCGGCTGCAACGCCGCGCATCTCCAGGCCGAAGCCGATGTTGCGGCGCACGGTCAGGTTCGGATAGAGCGCGTAGGACTGGAAGACCATGGCGATGTCGCGGTTCTTGGGATGGACGCCCAGGATCGAACGGCCGCCGATCAGCACGTCGCCGCTCGTCGCTTCGGCGAGCCCCGCGATGATGTTGAGAAGCGTCGACTTTCCGCAGCCTGAGGAACCGAGCAACACCAGGAACTCGCCGCTCTGCAGCGCGATGTCGATGCCTTTCAGCGTTTCGACACTGCCGTAGTTCTTGCGGATGTTGCGGATTTCAAGCGCGCTCATGCGTGGACCCCTTGAACTGCATCGGCCCGCCATAGTTGCGGGGCAGAGTGGAAATGGCGCGCGAGGCGACATGCGTCGCGGCGGAAAGGCAAGCGGACAGCGGTTGTTCCTGGGCGAGGGCGGCGAGGAAGGCGGCGTTGAAGACATCGCCGGCGCCAATCGTGTCGACGACGCGGACATCGGGCGCCACGGCTTCGACGAGTGCCCCATCCGGACCGATGGCGATCGCGCCTCGCGGGCCGCGCTTGACGACAAAGGTTGCGCCTTGCCGCATGCTGGATCGGATCTCGCGCGCGGCCTGCTGCGGGCTTGGCATTCCCGCCAGGGTTACCGTCTCGACTTCGTTGAACAGCGCCAACGCGCAGCGCGAAAGCCATGCGCGCGTGGCGACGCAATTGGCCTCGGTCCAGCCGTCGATCGGCCAGCCGGTGTCGAGCGCCACGGCGATGCCGTGGCTGTCCGCCCAGTCGAAGAACCCATCGTAATCGCGGGTGAGGTCGTCGGTCAGGAAAGAGCCGCACAACAGCGCGTAACCGCCGGAGAGCGCGTTGCCATCGAGGACGGACAAGACATCGGCGAGGCTGAAGCGCGGCAGGTGGCCGCGCGTGGTGAAGAAGGTCCGTTCGCCATCCGGGTGAGTCATGCCGACAGACAGCGTCGTGCCTTCGGAGCGGACCGGCCATGTCTCGGCACGGCTGCCGAACGCCTCGCGAAGCCATTGGCCGAACTGGTCGTCGCCGACATTGGCGGCGATAGCGAAGTCGACGCCCAGTGCTTGCCAGGCGAGCGCGCTGTTGCCGGCCTGGCCGCCGACGCGCAATTCGTCATGGTCGACGACGGTTTCCGTCCCGCCTTTGGCCATGGCGCAACCGGACCGACGATCAGGTCGACATTGACGTTGCCGATCACCGCAAGCGGACGCATCACTCGCTCCTGGTGATCTTGGTGGAGCGCACAGGCGTGCCGGCATTGTCGACGCGGGCATCGGCAAAGGCGATCATCAGGCGCTGCGCCACCGGCAGCATGGCGAAGACCGCTGCAAGACCGGAAGCCGGCTTGAAGGAGAGCGTGACAGGGCCCGCGACGGGCGGTTGCCCGGAGGCGTCGAAGATGATGAGCGGTGCGCCGGCCTCGACAACGGAAAGCGCCATGGCCGTCACCAGTTCCGCGGTCGGGTCGTTACCGCGAAACAGGATGACGCCGACCTTCGGCCCGAGCATCTCCATCGGTCCATGCCGCAACTGGCCGCCTTCGAGCGCGAAGCAGGGCAGCCGGGACAGTTCGGTAAGACCAAGCGCCAGCGCCTCGGCGACACCTTGCAGCCGGCGCCCCGAGGTGACGATGCTCGTCACCTTTTCCAACGCGGCGAGTGCCTGCGTGATGTCGCTGTCCTGCGGCCGGTCCAGTGCGCCGAGAGCGGCACTTGGGTCTTCGCCGAGTGCGGCCAGGATGGCCAGATGCAAGGCGAAGGTCACGGTCAGGCTGCGGGTGGCGGCGAAGGCCAGTTCGGTGCCGCCGGCGCCGACCAGGCAAGGCGCGGTGCGGGCGAGGAAAGAACCGCTTTCGAGGGTCAGGCCGAAAACCTCGACAGCGCTGCCGGCCTCCGCAAACCATCTGACGACCTCGGCGCTCTCGCCGGACTGCGAGGTGACGAGCACCGTCTTACCGCCGAGCGGCACCGGTTGGCCGAGCTGTTCGGAGAGCGGCAGGGCCAGCGCATCGACGCCGAGCGCGCGGTAGAGCGGCTCGACGGCGCGCCCGACCGCGTGCGAACCGCCCATGCCGAGCAGCAGCAAACGGCCTGTCTTCCTGATCGAGTCGGCAACGTTTGCCGCCATGGCAGCGTTGTTCTCGAACGACGCACGCGCATCCGCGTGCTGGCGCGCCATTTCGCGGTCGATGGCGACCAGCCCGGCGGGCCGAATTTTTGTTGCAGTCATCGTCATCCTTTCACACCGCCGCTGGTCAGGCCCGAGATCAGCGCGCGCTGCATGACCAGGCCGATCAGCACCGGCGGCAAGGCGGCCAGCACGCCGGCGGTGGCGATCAGCCCGTAGTCGGAAACACGACCGCCGGCCAAATCGGCGATGGCGACGGTCAAGGTTTTTGCGCGCTGGTCGGAGGTGAACAGCAGCGCGTAGAAGAATTCGTCCCAGGCGAGCAGCACGGCAAACAGCGCCGATGTCGCCATCACCGGTGCCGCCAGCGGCAGCGTGATGATGCGCAGGGTCTGGAACAGGCCGGCGCCGTCGATCATCGCCGCCGCCTCGATCTCGCGCGGGATCGAGTCAAAACCGGATTTCATCAGCCAGGTGGTGAAGGGCGCCAAGATGGTCAAATAGACCAGCGCTAGGCCGAAGACGTTGTTGAGCAGGCCAAGATGCGACAGGCCCATATAAAGTGGCACGGCGAGCGCCACCGGCGGCAGCATGTAGGTGGCGATGACCATCGACAGCGACCAGCCGATCGCCGGCGTGCGCGACACCGCCCAGCCGGCGGGGATTGCCAGAGCGAGGGCCGCCAGCGTCGCCATGCCGGCGATCTCCAGGCTGTTGCGCAGCGACGAGGTGAAGGCGGCGCCGGCGCTGTTCTCGGCGGTCGACAGCAATGTCTGGTAGCGGGAGAAGTCGGCTGCCTGCGGCCACCAGCGCAGCGGCTTGGCGGCAAGGTCGGCGGCCGGCGAAATGCTCATGATGAACAGCCAGGCGATGGGTGCCAGGATGATGGCGGCAAGCAGCACCGCGCAGGCATAGACGAAGATTGTGAAGGCGGGGCTCCTGCGTTCCATCAGGCGGCACTCCCGGCGGTTTTCCTCACCAGTGCCGCATAGGCGATGGCGAGCACGGTGACGAGCAAGGTGACGATCAGCGCCAGCGATGCGCCGGAGCCGGCGCGCTGGAAGGAGAAGGCCTCCTGGTAGACGAGGATCGACAGCGTGCGGGTGCTGTTGGCCGGACCGCCGCGGGTCATCACCCAGATGATGTCGAAGACCTTGAAGGCCTCGATGGTGCGCAGCACCAGCGCCACCATCAGCGGGCCGGCGAGATAGGGCAGGATGACGAAGCGGAAGCGGTTGAATGGTCCCGCGCCATCGACAAGCGAGGCGGCGGTGATGTCGCGCGGCACCGCCTGCAAGGCGGCGAGCGCGATCAGCGCCACCAGCGGAAAGTTCTTCCAGCAGTCGGCGACGATCAGCGCCGCCAGCGCAGTGCCGGGTTCACCCAGCCAGGAGCGGTAGGCGTCGATGAGATTGACCTGCGTCAAGGCGGCGTTCAGCGCGCCATATTCGGGATTGTAGATCAGCCGCCACAGCGTGGCGTTGACCACGGTCGGCAGCGCCCAGGGCAATATCATCAGGGCGCGCAGGACGGCGCGGCCGTGGAACTGCTGATTGAGCAGAAGGGCGGCGAGAACGCCGATCACCATTTCGGCGGCAACGGAAATGACCGCGAACAGTGTCGTGGTCACCAGCGTGCGCGAAAAGTTCGAGCTCGACAGCATGTTGGTGTAATTGTCGAAGCCGACGTAATTGCCGCCGGTGCCGACCAGCTTGGCGTCGGTGAAGGACAAGTTGACCGTATCGACCAGCGGCCAGCCGATGACGGCGACCATGACCACGAGCAGCGGCAGCATCAAGAGCCAGGCACGGGTCGTCATCCAGGTGCCCGACATCGGAGCAGCCTCTCTTCATTCATGATTTCAGACATAGCACGGGCGGCACAAGGCCGCCCGTAACTGGAGAAAAATGCCTTAGAGGCCGCTGTTCTTCGCAGCGGTGTTCAAGGCGTCTTCCGGCGAAGACTGACCGAGCAGCGATTCCTGGATCGCCTGCTGCAGCGCGGTCGACAGCTCCTGGTACTTCGGTGTGGTCGGACGCGGATACATGGCGGCCAGGCCGAGCTTGGCAGCGGCGATCAGCTCCTCCTGGCCCTTGGTGACGGCCGGGTCGTCATAGGACGAGGCCCAGATCGGCAGCGAGAGCTTGGCATACTGGTTCTGCGTCGCCTGCGAGGTCATGAAGGCGATGTACTTCCAGGCTTCGTCCGGATGCTTGGAGACCGCGGTCACGCCAAGGCCCATCGAGCCGTTGACGGCCGACACGTCGCTGATGCCGGTGACGCCGGGTGCCGGCACGACGCCGACCTTGCCCACGACCTTCGAGTCCTTCGGATCGTTGGCCATGTTGTACATGTAGGTCCAGTTCAGCGCGAAGGCGGCGTCGCCGTTCTCAAAGACCTTGCGCACGTCCTCTTCCAGGAATTCCTTGGAATTCGGGTTGGTGAGGCCGGACTTGTAGCTGTCGACCATGTATTTCAGCGCCGAAAGGCCGCCGCCATTCTGGAAGTCCGGCTTGCCGTCCTTGAGGAAGTCGCCGCCATAGGCGCTGACCAGCGTGGTGTAGTCGCAGATCGCGGCTTCGGCCTGCGACCAGCTCCAGGCGATCGGCGTCTTCAGCAGGCCCTTGTCCTGGATGATCTTGGCCTGTGCGCCAAGCTCTTCCCAGGTCTTGGGCGGTGCCTTGATGCCGGCCTTTTCCAGGATTTCCTTGTTGTAGAACAGGTATTTGGTGTCGAGGATCCAGGGCATGCCATAGTACTTGCCGTCATACTGGACGGTGGTCCAGGCGCCGGGCAGCACGCCCTTCTTCATATCGTCGGTGATCTTCGACGAGACGTCGACCAGCACCTTGTTGGTGGCGTACTCGGCCGGCCAGATGACGTCGAACAGCACGACGTCGTAGCCGCCGCCCGAACCCTGAGCCAGCACCGTCTTGTCGTGCAGGCCTTCATAGGGGACGAATTCGAGATTGACCTTGACGTCCGGGTTGGCCTTGGTGAAGGCGTCCGTCATGGCGCGCACGTCCGCCTCGCTGTAGGCGGCCTGGGCCATGAAAAGCGCGTTGAGCGTCGTCTCGGCGAAAGCGTGAGGGACGAGCAGTCCTCCGGCGAAGACCGCGCCGACCAGTGCCTTGGTGATTGTCTTAAGCATCTTCTTCTCCCATTTCCGGTGTTACGGGCTGGCGATACGGGCGTGTCGCATCGTCTTCCCGGATCCATGTCGCGTGACCTGATGGTTACCCGGCTGCCCAGTGGCGACAGGCTGGGGGCCTTTGCCATCTTGTTTTGGGGCATTCGGTTTGCATTAAGTCAACTCGCTTGACTTAATTAGTCGATCAATATTCTAATGGTGTCAAGAGGGGAAACGCCGGTGGATGACATCAGCCCGATCCGCGCCAAAAGCGGCACCAACCAGGAAGGCACCAGCGCGCACAACCGCCGGGTCATGATCGAGGCGCTGCGCCTCAACGGCGCCCTGTCACGCGCCGATCTGGCGCGGGCGACGCAGCTCACCAAGCAGGCGGTCTCCAACATCATCGAGGATCTCGAAAGCGACGGCCTGGTCGTCGCGCTCGATGCGGTGCGCAAGGGCAGGGGGCAACCGTCGACCCCCTACAGGCTGGTGCCAGAAGGCGCCTTCGCCATCGGCCTGCATATCGACCGCCATCTGACGCGCGCGGTCGCCGTCGACCTGATGGGCAGCGTGCTGGCGCGGGCCGAGGCGAACCTGCCTTTCGATGAGCCGTCGAAGGGCGTCGAGATCATCCTCGAGCTGATCGCAGGTGTCCGCCGCGACCTGGCCGGCATTTCGGCCCAGTCGGAAAAACGGCTGGTCGGTCTCGGCGTCGCTATGCCCGGTCCTTTCGGCCTGAAGGATTCCGACGACAAATGGATGATGCCGGCCTGGCAGAAATTTCCGCTGCTGGAGACGCTGGCCAAAGGCACGGGGCTGAATGTCGGCCTGCAGAATGACGCCGCGGCCTGCGCCACGGCGGAGCGCATCGTCGGCGCCGCGCACGGCGTCGACCACGCGGTCTGCCTTTATGTCGGTTACGGCATCGGCGCCGGACTGATCCTCAATGGCGAGCTCTACAGCGGCGGCCATGGCAATGCCGGCGAAATCGGCATGGCGCTGCTGGCGCCGGCCGGCCCCGGCTCGACGCCGCTCGAGCATCGCGCCTCGCTGGCCTCGCTCTACCAGCATCTCGGCCTCAACCCGGCGGACAGCGATATCTACGAACAGATGAACGCCCTGGTGTTGGCCGAGAACCCCAGGATGATGGTCTGGATCGATGGTGCGGCGCATGATCTGCGCTGGAGCGTGCATCTCATCGAAACGATCTTCGACCCGCAGACCGTCATCCTGACAAGCGGCGCGCCGGAAGCGCTGGCGCGCCGGCTGGTCGAGGCGATGCACCCGTTGCTACCATCGATCGCCGACCGGCCCGGAAGGATGCTGCCTCGCCTTCAGCTTGGCACCACCGATCCCTGGTCGATCGCGCTTGGTGCGGCCGCGGCACCGATCAGCCGTGCCTTCGATCCGCTGTTCTCGGCGATCCTGAAGACAAGTCCCGGTGCTGGATGAGGGAGAGCGGGCGCCGAGGGCAAAGGCCTTTCTGGCGTCACACAGGGTTCATCGACCGGACATAGCGTCTTTCCCAGTTCTTTGCTGCAATGCAATAGGAGTGGGACATGGTGGACATAATTTCCAGTGAGGCGGGCATTCCGAGACCGGATCATCCGCTGGATAGTTCGGGCAGCGCCAAGTGGTTCTTGCCGGCCTTCGGCGTGCTGGTGCTGGTCGGCGTGGTCTATGTCGGCTACGCGCTGAGCCAGGATCTGGCGGTGGCCAAGACCGTGCCGTGGATCCTGCTCGGCATCGCCCTGCTGATCGCGCTCGGCTTCGAATTCGTCAATGGTTTCCATGACACCGCCAATGCGGTGGCGACCGTCATTTACACGCGCTCCCTGCCGGCCGAATTTGCCGTCATGTGGTCCGGCGCCTTCAATTTCCTCGGCGTTCTCACCTCCAGCGGTGCGGTCGCCTTCGGCATCCTGTCGCTGCTGCCGGTCGAGCTGATCCTGCAGGTCGGCTCCTCCTCCGGCTTTGCCATGGTGTTCGCGCTGCTGGTCGCCGCCATCCTGTGGAACCTCGGCACCTGGTTCCTCGGCCTGCCGGCCTCGAGCTCACACACAATGGTCGGCTCGATCATCGGCGTCGGCCTCGCCAACCAGTTCATGGCTCCGGCCGGCAGCGCCACCAGCGGCGTTGACTGGTCGCAGGCGACCAATGTCGGCATCACCCTCTTGGTATCGCCGATCATCGGCTTCTTCGCCGCGGCGATCCTGCTCTATGCAATGAAGCTTCTGGTGCGCAATCCGGCGCTCTACGAGGCGCCAAAAGGCAACACGCCGCCGCCATGGTGGATCCGCGGCCTGCTGATCTTCACCTGCACCGGTGTCAGCTTCGCGCATGGCTCCAATGACGGGCAGAAAGGCATGGGCCTGATCATGCTGATCCTGATCGGCGTCGTGCCGACGGCCTATGCGCTGAACCGTACGCCCGACATCAACTATCTCGAGGCCTACAAGGCGGCTTCGGTCAACGTCGAGACCGCGCTGGGCAAATATGCCAAGCCCGGAGTCACCGTCGCGGATGCCAAGGCTGCCAAGGCAGCCGTCCAGGATGCCGTGCGCACCCGGACCTGGAGCGACCAGACGACGGTTGCGCTGCAGACCTACATCCACAACACCACCGCTTCGCTGCAGCCCTACGCATCCGTCGACAACGTGCCGACCGATCTGGTCAGCAACGCCCGCAACGACATCTACCTGATCGGCGAGGCGCTCAAGCTGATCGACAAGAAGAAGCTGCTGCCGATGCAGGACGCCGACCTGAAGGCGGTCACCGACTACCACAAGGCCGTCGACAATGCGACGAAGTTCATTCCGATCTGGGTGAAGGTCGCGGTTGCGCTGGCGTTGGGCCTCGGCACCATGGTCGGCTGGAAACGCATCGTCGTGACCGTCGGCGAGAAGATCGGCAAGAGCCATCTGACCTATGGCCAGGGCGCGGCGGCCGAACTGGTGGCGATGGTAACCATCGGCATGGCCGACCGGCTCGGCCTGCCGGTGTCGACCACCCATGTGCTGTCGTCGGGTGTCGCCGGAACGATGGCCGCCAACGGCTCGGGCCTACAATGGTCGACAGTGCGCAACCTGTTGCTGGCCTGGGTGCTGACCCTGCCATGCTCGATCGCGCTGGCCTTCACGCTGTTCATCATCTTCCGCCAGGTGTTCTGAGCGGAACCCTCAAAGGAACGGCGCCACCTGCGGCGCCGTTTCTCTTTGTCGGCCTATCCTGCGAAGACCAATGAAAAGTCAGATCGTGTGCCTTCCCAAACGGGCGCTGCTTCGAACGGTTCAGCTTTCGATGGAATCGTTGGCAGGCTCCAGCCGAGGCTCACTCCTACCGCCGCGCAACTTCCGCCCTGTTACGGCGGCGCAGCTGGCGTAGCGACAATATGTGTAGCATGATCGAGCTTGGCACCACGAAAGCAGGGGTCAGCACACCCGGATAATCGCCTGCGCCGATGCTCTGCACATCGGGGACAATCAACTGCCATGGGCCGGGCGAGGTGATTATGCCCATGGTGATCGCAACGGCGAAGTCGGCAAGCCCGAGGATGTTCCAGAGAGTTGCCGCCCTCCGGCCTTTGTCTGTCCCGGTCGCCACTGCCATCGCAGCCGGCAACGCGAACAATCCGGTCAGCATGTCGCCGATGCCTGCCGGCGCTGCGAACGCGCCGGGCAGCGCACCGCGCAGCCAGGCCGCGATAGCCCACGTGCCGAATACGCGGTAAAGCTGAAGCATGACGAGCCAGCTCGCTGGCATGGCATCGAGCACTAGCCCGATCCGCTTCGAGAGCAGCAAGAGCGGCGCCCCGATGATCACCGGTAGGAAGATCGCCGATGGCAATACCGGAAAAGACACAGTGCCGGCGTGAAAGACGCCGTTGATCGCGGCGCTCCAGGCGAAGGCGAGCCACAGCGTGTCCGGGATCATGATCGCCAGCCAGGTCGTGCGGCGTTGAGCTGGCGTCAGGCTCGTGTGTTCGAGGCCGAGCCATAATCCCAGCGCGATGAGCCCGTGGGCTGCGAGCTGGTGGGCCGTGGTCGGAACGCCAGTGGCCGGGATCGCTGGCCATCTGTAGATCACCAGGAGCCAAAGCGAGGTGAGCGGCGCAAACCAGAGCAGGCCGCGCCAGGCGTCACGCGATGAAACGATAGCAGGTGAAACAGCTTCGACGGTCATCAGCGGTACTCCACTAAGCCTAGCGCATTTGCCTGCGCTCAGATGTACACCTGCTTTCAGCGAGCTAATATTCGCGACAATGTTGATAGGCTGTGAAGAAGGACTTCACAATCCGGCGGAGCTTGCTCGACGGCGTGAGGGAGTGCCGATGCGTTTGCACCGTAGTTTCGCCGAACTGCCGCAGAACTCATGGTGACGGCCAGACGGATCGCATCCCTGTTCCGCATGTCTGGGCAGCGCTCGTGATAGGCACGATGCTGCAGTGTCGGTTTGACCAACCGGCGAAGGAATCCGTTCGCGGGCGAAGTCCGCTTTGTAGATTGCTCCGCTTGTCCTGGACGCAAATGTCAGGTCGGGTCTTCGCGGTGCAGATCGTGGATGGCAACGCCATCGACATTGGTCGGCATCGTCAGCCACTTGCGATGGCGCAAGGTGCGCTGCGTGTCTTCCAGGCCGGTCTCCCAATGCTCGCGCATCGAGGTGCCGGAGAATTCGTAGTCCTTGGCATGCCCCTCATAGCCTTTGTGCTGGTAGATGAGGTGCACGATGTTGACGATGCCGGCATCGGAATAGTCGGCGATCAGCGCTTCTTCCGCCGGCGTCAGTTGCTCCTTCGGCACGCGCTTCAACGCATCGAGCAGGCGCATCTTCAGGCCATGGATGCGCTTGAAATTGTCGGTGTTCTGGCGCGTGCGGCTGGAATACATGATGTCCTTGTGGCGCGACAGCACGTCCGGCATGCTGCGCGGCAGCACGCCGCGAGCGCTGAACAGGTCGACCTGGAACACCAGCGACGAACGGTCCTCGTCCTGGTCAAGCAGATATTGCAGCGGCGTGTTGGAGACGATGCCGCCATCCCAGTAATACTCGCCTTCGATGCGCACCGATGGAAAGGCCGGCGGCAGCGCGCCGCTGGCCATGATGTGCTCGGGTCCGATGCGCACCTTGTCGGTGTCGAAATAGACGAAATTGCCTGTCCGCACGTTGACCGCGCCGACACTCAGCCGTTTCTTGCCGTCGTTGAGCACGTCGAAGTCGATGAGGCTCTCCAGCGTGTCTTTCAGTTCAGCGGTGTCGTAGAAGCTGGTCGCACCCTCGGCGCCCTGCGGCTCGAACCAGGGATTGGGGTTGCGTGGCTTGAAGAAGCCGGGCTGGCCCATGGTCATCGTCATCCACGACGAGGTGCGGTTGCGGATGTCGCGGTAAATGTCGCCTTCAGGCGTGTACGACCAGATCTTGCGGCCCGAGATGGTCTGCCAGAACTGTTCGAGCCGCTGCAGTCGGCGGCTGGGTTCATTGCCGGCGATGATCGAGGCATTGATGGCGCCGATCGACACGCCGGACAGCCAGCTCGGCTCGCAGCCGGCCTCGGCCAGCGCCTGATAGACGCCGGCCTGATAGGCGCCGAGCGCGCCGCCGCCCTGGAACACCAAAGCGATGCGGTCATATTGCGCCGAGATTTCCGCGATCGTCGCGGCGGCTTCCTTGTTTCGGTGGCGTTCAAGCACGAATTTTCTCCGGCTGGGTTGTGCTGGTTGCGAGCCGGCTGTGATCGGCAAGATAATCGTGGACGACCTCACCCAACCCAAGCGTCAGATCGGCCTTGAAGTGGACGGCGGATACGATGTCGAGCACCGGCAGCTTCGCCACGTCGGCCATGACGTGGGGCCTGAGATCAAGCGCCGCAGGCGCCGTCCAGGCTTCCTTCAGCGTGATGTCGGTGAGGTAATAGCGCACGAGTTCGCAGATGCGCGGCGTGCCGTCGACATGCGGGATGATCTTGATCAGGAAATTGGGAGCGGCGAGTGCTGCGAGCACGGAATCATGATCGGCTTCCCGGTGCTTGTAGCCCATCGTGCCGGTGGCGCACAGAACGCTGCCATAGTGCAGCGTGCCGACGATCACCTCGCCTTCATGGACGATCTTGGGGTTGGCCAGCTTCTTGGGAAATCCCCACAACTCGCGGCCGCCGGCGATCGGCGCATCGTCGTCGAGATACATCGAATGGACGTAGCCGCCATGCTGGCCCTTGTACTTCACCGGGATGACCTGGCCGGTCTCGGTGTAGTCGCCGAAGCCCGTGGAATCAGGCATGCGGATGAATTCATACTTGACCAGCGGCTCGTCGATCTCCAGCGGCGCCGGCACGACGGCTTCGAGCGCCTCGCGCGTCGTGCGGTAGGTGATGATGATGTATTCGCGATCGAAGAAACGATAGGGCCCGGGCGGGAAAGACGGATTGGTCAGCGGCATCGCATAGGCGCGCTTCACGACATCGGCGATTTCCAAGCTGCACCCCCAAGGTTTTGTCAGGCGAAGTTTTGCCAAGCCAAGTTTTGTCTGGCGAATTTCGTTCAGGAATGACCGCGCGAATGCGCAAGCAATTATGTTGCACGGCACCATGACAATGCCGTGTCAGCCTGACGACCATGGTTTCGCAGCGGTCGAGAGCCATGCCGGGGCTGTCGTCTGGCTGTAATCGCATCGACACATGGCTCTGTCATTGTCATGTTGCGACGCACAATTGTATCCTCTCATTCCCCTCCCACCTCTCGCGAGATCACCATGGGTTCCCTGTCTTCGAAGAATGCCCTCGTCACCGGCTCGACCAGCGGTATCGGCCTGGCCATCGCCCGCGCCTTCGCCGCCGAGGGCGCCAATGTCACCATCAATGGTCTCGGCGACCCGGTCGCCATCGAGCAGGAGCGCTCGGGCATCGAGAAGGATTTCGGCGTCAAGTGCCGCTACTCCGACGCCAACATGATGGATGGTGCGGCGGTCAGCGCCATGGTGCATGACGCCGAGGCGGCGTTCGGCAGCCTCGACATCCTGGTCAACAATGCCGGCATCCAGCATGTCGCGCCGATCGAGGAGTTTCCCGACGACAAGTGGGAAGCCATCATCCGCATCAATCTTCTGGCGGCCTTCTATGCCATCAAGGCGGTGGTGCCCGGCATGAAGGCACGCAAATGGGGCCGCATCATCAACACGGCCTCGGCGCATGCGCTGGTCGCCTCGCCGTTCAAGTCGGCCTATGTCTCGGCCAAGCACGGCATTGCCGGGTTGACCAAGACGGTGGCACTGGAAGTCGCGCAGGACGGCATCACCGTCAACGCCATCGCGCCTGGCTATGTCTGGACGCCGCTGGTCGAGAAGCAGATCCCCGACACGATGAAGGCGCGCGGCATGACCGAAGAGCAGGTCAAGCACGACGTGCTGCTCGCAGCACAGCCGACGAAGGAATTCGTCACCGTCGAGGAACTTGCGGCGCTGACGCTGTTCCTGTGCTCGGACGCGGCCAAGCAAATCACCGGAACGACCTTGCCGATGGACGGCGGCTGGACGGCCCAGTAAGGCGCACGTTCCGGCCTTTTTCCTCCCAGTACCTCGCAAACATGCTTTCCCTATCGCCGCCCGATCCATTGTATCGTGGTGGCGGCAGCGGAAAGATCGGGAGGTTTTCACCGCCGCCTGCCGCGTCGCAGACCGGCTGATGACAAGGGGGGAGGGAGGCGCTTTCCCCTCAACCGTCATCAAGCCGTTACCTAGGCCTCCTATTTCGAACCTAGGGAGCGGGCAGTTGCGCATCGCGGTGCACAGCTGTGCAACAGGTGAATGATGACGAAGGAAAACTTCCTCGAGCGTCAACCGATGACGGCGGACAAGACTTCGACCACAGGAGACAAGAGTTCGGACAAGCTCCGCTCGGTCAGCGCGCTGCATGTCGCGCGCCAGGCTGGCGTGTCGCGTTCGGCGGTGTCGCGCGCCTTCACGCCGGGCGCCAGCGTCGCCACGGAAACGCGCGAGAAAATCATGCGCGCCGCCGAAGAACTTGGCTATCAGGTCAACGACCTGGCGCGCGGCCTGCTCGCCAACCAGAGCCGGCTGGTCGGCCTGGTGGTGACCAAACCGGAAGTCGGCTTTCGCGCTCACCTTGCTGCCGCGCTGACCAAGGCGCTGATCCATCGCGGCAATGTTACCGTCATGATCAACACCGGCCAAACCGAGCAGGAGTTGATCGCGGCCCAGAAGACACTGCTTGGCCATCGTGCCGAGGCGACGATCATCCTGTCCGGCTCGCCGCCCTCGTCCTTCTTCGAGCTTGCACGGCGCAATGGCCAGCCGCTTGTGGTGATCGGCCGTTCCGAACCCGATGCCGACCACATCCAGACTGACGGCAGCGCGGCGGCGAAGCTCGCGGCCGCGCTGTTCGTCGCGCGCGGCATGACCAGGCTTGGCCTGGCGGGATCGCTGTCCGGCACGCCCACCATCAGCGAACGCGAGGATGCCTTCTGCGCCGAGGCAGCGCGCCTGGGCGCGGAGGTCATGGTCGCGCGAGGCCGGGATACCGACTATGCCGGAGGGTTGGAGGTGGGCAAGGTCCTCATCGATAGCCAGGATCGGCCGCAGGCGATCTTCTGCGTCAACGACCTCATCGCTTTCGGCGTCATGGACCATGCCCGTCAGGCCGGTCTCGACATCCCCAATGACCTCTCAGTGATCGGCTTCGACGATATTCCGGAAGCCGGCTGGCTAGCCTATCAGCTGACCACCTTCCGCCAGGATCCGGAGATCATGGCGGCCAAGGCGGTCACATTGCTCGACCTGCGCCAGCGGCAGCCGGATCTGCCGCCCATTCGCGAGCGCTTCAATGTGCCGCTCGTCGTGCGCGGCAGTTTTGTTCCGCATGATGCGGAACACTCTTGACCAGTCCTCTTGAATTCAAAGCCACAGGTCGACCCCCATGAAAATCATCCAGCTCTCCGATCCGCATCTGATGACGCCCGGTGGCATTCTCTACGGCTCCGATCCGTCGGCGAGGCTGGACGCCTGCCTGGCCGACATCGGCAAGAACCATGCCGATGCCGAACTGGTGGTGATCTCGGGCGACCTGACCAATGATGGCGAGCGTGCCGCCTATGCGGCGTTGCGGGAGAGGCTGGCGCAATTTTCTCCACCCTGCCGGCTGATGCTCGGCAACCATGACGACCGGGCGTTATTTTTCGAGATGTTCCCGAAGGCCGCCACCGAGCGCGGGTTCGTCCAGAGTGTGTTCGACGGCAGCGAGGGCCGTCTGATCCTGCTCGACACGCTGGACAGCGGCCATGTCGAGGGCAGGCTGTGCGCGGCGCGGCTCGAATGGCTGGACGAAAAGCTCAGGGAAGCGCGCGGCCCGACCTTCCTGTTCATGCACCACCCGCCTTTCCGAATACACATGCCGGTCCTCGACGAGGTCAGGCTCGCCGATGCTGACGGCTTCCATGAGGTGCTCTCGCGCCATGGCAATGTCCGTCACATCTTTGCGGGGCATGTCCATCGGCAAATCGCCGGCAGCTGGCGCGGCATCCCGGTCAGCACGCTGCGCAGCACCAACCATCAGACCGCGCTCGATTTCTCGGACAACTGGCGGCTGGGGCACGAGCCACCCGCCTATGCGGTGATCTTCATCGATGCCGATGGCGTGATCGTGCACTTCCATGATTTTCCGGTGCCGCCGGTGTCGGGATCGAGTTCTGTAAAAGTTCCCGATTCCGAGAAGGGCTTCAGCGGCAGTGACGCGGCGAGCATCGCGACCGGCTGAACGAGGCCGCCCATCTCCCGTGCGCCAAGGATCCTATCCCGGCGATCGCCTCTCCGCGCGCGCGCCTGCCCGTTGCCGTCCTTCACGGTGTTTTTGGCGCATATCCGGTCTCCGCGAAAGGGCGTCAAAAAGCATATGAAATTGGACATTAGTCTTGACAGAAATACAGATGTTCAATACCCGTCAAGCGAATGAACAAGCCTGCAATGTGGGAGGAATGAGCGGTATGGCTTCCAATATTTCGTTGACGGGCCTTGCCCGCGATCTCGATGAACGCGGCAAGTCGGGCAAGCCCATCCGCATCGGGCTGATCGGGTCCGGCGAGATGGGAACCGACATCGTCACCCGCGTCGCCCATATGTCCGGCATCGAGATCGGCGCGATCTCTGAACTGAATCTACCCGCCGCCAGCCGAGCGGTCGATATTGCCTTCCAGGAAACCGGCCATGCGCGCGAGGTGTCGAATGCCTCGGCCATGAACGCCGCCATGGAGGCCGGCAAGGTGGCGGTCACCAACGATGCCAGTCTGGTCATCAACAATGACTTGATCGACGTCGTCATCGACGCAACCGGCGTTCCCGCCGTCGGTGCCGAGATCGGGCTGCGCGCCATGGAGCATGGCAAGCATCTGGTGATGATGAATGTCGAGGCCGATGTCACCATCGGCGCCTATCTGAAGAGCGAGGCCGACCGGCTGGGCGTCACCTATTCGCTGGGCGCCGGCGACGAACCGTCCTCCTGCATGGAGCTGATCGAATTCGTCTCGGCGATGGGCCATCCGATCGTCGCCGCCGGCAAGGGCAAGAACAATCCGCTCAACATCGATGCGACGCCGCCCGCCTATGAGGAAGAGGCCAAGCGCCGGCACATGAATGTGCGCATGCTTGTCGAATTCGTCGACGGCTCCAAGACCATGGTCGAGATGGCGGCGATCGCCAATGCCACCGGGCTGGTGCCCGACAAGGCCGGCATGCATGGCCCGGCCGCGACGCTCGGCGAACTGTCGAAAGTCCTGGTGCCTGAAAAGGATGGCGGCGTGCTGTCCAGGGTCGGCGTCGTCGACTACTCGATCGGCAAGGGCGTCGCGCCCGGCGTTTTCGTCGTCGCCGACATGTCGCATCCGCGCATTTCGGAGCGCATGGAGGATCTGAAAATGGGCAAGGGTCCCTACTTCACCTTCCATCGCCCCTATCACCTGACCTCGCTGGAAGTGCCGCTGACTTGCGCGCGCGTCGTGCTCTACGGCAAGGCCGACATGGTGCCGCTGGCGAAGCCGGTGGCCGAAGTCGCCGCAGTGGCCAAGAAGGACATGCAGCCGGGTGAAAAGCTCGATGCGATCGGCGAATATTGCTACCGCGCCTGGATCATGACGGCGCCGGAAGCGCGTGCCGCCAGGGCCATTCCCTGCGGCCTGCTTCAGGGCGGCTCGGTCACCGCGCCGATCAAGAAGGGCGAGCTCATAACCTATGCCAATGCTGCACCGGCTCCAGGCTCCAAGATCGCCGAACTGCGCGCCCGCCAGGACAAACTCGTCTACGGAACCGTGGGAGCCTGATCATGGCCGGGGCCAGCAAAGCCGTCGCGGACAGTCGCGCCAACCTGCCTTTCGTCTATCGCCAGTACAGCGCCGAGCAGCTCAAGCAGGTGCTCTACAAGATGTATCTCATCCGCCGCTTCGAAGAGGGCGCGGAGGAGAGCTATATGCGTGGCCTGATCCACGGCACCATGCATTTGTCGATCGGCCAGGAAGCCAGCGCCATGGGCATCTGCATGCCGCTTGGCGAGGATGACCAGATCACCTCGACGCATCGCGGCCATGGCCACTGCATCGCCAAGGGCGCCGAGGTGAAGCGCATGTTCGCCGAATTCTTCGGCAAGACCACGGGCTACTGCAAGGGCCGTGGCGGCTCGATGCACATTGCCGATGTCGCCAAGGGCAATCTCGGTGCCAACGGCATCGTCGGCGGCGGCATTCCGATCGCGGTCGGTGCAGCACTTTCCTCCAAGATGATGAAGACCGGCAAGGTCGTCGTCTCCTTCTTCGGCGACGGCGCCAACAATGAGGGCGCCTTCCACGAGGCGCTCAATATGGCGGCGGTCTGGAAGCTGCCGGTCATCTTCGTCTGCGAAAACAATGGTTACGGCATGTCGACGTCGACCGCCCGTTCCACCGCGGCGAAGAACATCGCCGACCGCGCCGCCGCCTATTCGATGCCCGGTGTCATCGTCAACGGCAACATTTTTCGGAGGTCGCCGAGGCGTCCTACAGGGCCGTCGAGCGCGCCCGCGCCGGCGAAGGGCCGACGCTGATCGAGTCCAAGACCTACCGCCATCGCGGCCATTCCAAGAGCGACCGCAACCGCTATCGCACCAAGGAAGAGATCGAGGACTGGATGTCGAACCGCGATCCGATCACGCTGTTCGAAAACGAGCTGCGCGAATTCGGCTTCATCGACGACGAGGGCATCGAGGCCATCCGCGGTGCTGTGGCGCGGGAGATTGCCGACGGCATCGAATTCGCCAAGGCGAGCCCGTCGCCTGACGTCAGCGAGACCGGAAATTACGTGTATACGGAGCAGGCGTGATGGACGCGATGGTGCGTGAACTGAGCTACGCCCAGGCGATCCAGGAAGCCATGGCGATCGCCATGGACATGGATGAACGCGTCTTCCTGATGGGCGAGGACATCGGCGTCTATGGCGGCGCCTTCCAGGTGACCGGCGATCTGGTTGAGCGCTTCGGCACCGAGCGCGTCATCGATACGCCGATTTCGGAACTGGGCGGGGCGGGCGTCGCCGTCGGTGCTGCCCTCACAGGCATGCGGCCGATCTTCGAGTTCCAGTTCTCGGATTTCGCCACGCTGGCCATGGAGCAGATCGTCAACCAGGCGGCCAAGATGCGCTTCATGCTGGGCGGCGAGGTTTCGGTTCCGGTGGTGATGCGCTTTCCCGCCGGCTCCGGCACCGGTGCCGCCGCGCAGCACAGCCAGAGCCTGGAGGCGTGGCTCGGCCATGTGCCGGGCCTGAAGGTCATTCAGCCGGCGACGCCCTATGATGCCAAGGGCATGCTTCTGGCGGCCGTCGCCGACCCCGATCCGGTGATGATCTTCGAGCACAAGCTGCTCTACAAGATGAAGGGTCCGGTGCCCGAGGGCTATTACACCGTGCCGATCGGCAAGGCCGACATCCGCCGCGAAGGCCGCGATCTTACCATCGTCGCCACCTCGATCATGGTGCAGAAGGCGCTTGATGCCGCCGCCACGCTGGAAGCCGAGGGCATCGACGTCGAAGTCGTCGACCTCCGGACCATCCGGCCGATGGACAAGCAGACCGTCATCGACAGCGTCAAGAAGACGTCGCGGCTGATGTGCGTCTACGAAGCGGTCAAGACGCTGGGCATCGGCGCCGAGGTCAGCGCCATGATCGCCGAGAGCGAGGCGTTCGACTATCTCGATGCGCCGATCGTGCGGCTCGGCGGCGCCGAGACGCCGATCCCCTACAATCCGGAGCTCGAGAAAGCGACGGTGCCGCAGGTTCCCGACATCATCACCGCCGCGCGCGACCTCGTCAAAGGGGTTCGCTGATCCATGCCGACCGAAGTCATTCTTCCCAAGGTCGACATGGACATGGCGACCGGACAGATCTCGCGCTGGTTCGCCGAGGAGGGTGCCCGGGTCAAGAAGGGCGACGTGCTGTTCGAGATCGAAACCGACAAGGCGGCGATGGAGATCGATGCGCCGGCCAGCGGCGTGCTGCGCGATGTGACGGGCAAGGAAGGCGTCGACATTCCGGTCGGCGCGCCGGTTGCGTGGATTTATGCCGATGATGAAAGTTATGCGCCAATCTCCCCTCTCGAGGGGGAGATGTCGGCAAAGCCGACAGAGGGGGTCGCCTCAGGAGGCACCTCCCAGTCCAGCACCGCCCTTGCGCTGAGCCCGGTCGAACCGACCCCACCCGACCGGCCTTTGGCCGGCCACCCTCCCCTCGAGGGGGAGGGGAAGACCCGCGCGACACCCTTGGCTCGTCGTTTGGCCCGGGAAGCAGGGCTGAACCTGTCAGGCCTAACAGGCTCCGGACCCTATGGCCGCGTGGTGAAGGCCGATATCGAAGCCGCGATCTCCTCCCCCCTCGAGGGGGAGGTGTCCGCGAAGCGGACGGAGGGGGTCGCCCCAGAAGGCACCGCCTTTGCGCCGAGCCCAGTCGAACCGACCCCACCCCGACCGGCCTTCGGCCGGCCACCCTCCCCTCAAGGGGGAGGGGGACGTTCTGCGCCTCTTCGAACCCGACTCCTACGAACTCGTCCCGCATGACAATATGCGCAAGACCATCGCGCGGCGGCTGGTCGAGGCCAAGACCACCATCCCGCATTTTTATCTGACGCTCGACTGCGAACTCGATGCGCTGCTCGCGCTGCGCACGCAGATCAATGCTGCCGCCCCCATGAAGAAGACGGACAAGGGTGAGGCTCCCGCCTACAAGCTGTCGGTCAACGACATGGTGATCAAGGCGATGGCGATGGCCTTGAAAGCGGTGCCGGATGCCAATGCCTCATGGACCGAAAGCGCCATGGTCAAGCACAGGCATGCCGATGTCGGTGTCGCCGTGTCGATCCCAGGCGGTCTCATCACGCCGATCATCCGCAAGGCGGACGAAAGACGCTGTCGACCATTTCCAACGAGATGAAGGATCTGGCCAGCCGCGCCCGCAGCCGCAAGCTGAAGCCGGAAGAGTATCAGGGCGGCACGACAGCCGTCTCTAATCTCGGCATGTTCGGCATCAAGGACTTTGCCGCGGTCATCAATCCGCCGCATGCGACGATCCTGGCGGTCGGCGCCGGCGAGGAGCGCGCGGTGGTCAAGAACGGCGAGATCAGAATAGCCACCGTGATGTCGGTGACGCTGTCGACCGATCATCGCGCCGTCGACGGAGCGCTTGGCGCCGAACTCTTGGTCTCCTTCAAGCGGCTGATCGAAAATCCGATGGGCATGCTGGTCTAGATCAAGGCGTCTTGACGGGTATCGGGAAAGCATAATTCCGGGCGCCAGTTGCGCCGGCGGCCACAATGGTCATGAGGCTTGCGGAAGGTCACTTCCGCAGGCCCTCTCGCCGTGCCGTGAGAGCATTTCAAGCCAAGTTGTTGCTTGATCCGATCGCGCATGTGCGCTGTCATCCACCAGTCATATGCGCCGTGCAGGGAGGGGACGGGAACCGGCCACAACACCGGACCGCTCATGCACGGACAAGACAGGAGGTCTCATGAAGACGCTACTCATCAAGCTGCTGGCCAGCCAGCTGGCGCTCGCGGCAGCTTTGTTTGCCGGCGTGGCAAGCGCCGAAACACTGACACTCTACACATCGCAGCCGGAAGCCGACGCGGCCAAGACCGTGGACGCCTTCAAGAAGGCGCAGCCCGGCATCGACGTGACCATCTATCGTTCCGGAACCAGCGACATCCTCACCAAGATGGCGGCCGAGTTCGCAGCCGGCAGCCCGCAGCCCGACGTGCTGCTCATCGCCGATGCGGTCTCGATGGAGCTGCTGAAGAAGGACGACCGGCTGCTGCCCTACCCCGAAGCCAAGCTCGACGGCATCGAGGCGGATGCCTATGACGCCGACAAGACCTATTTCGGCAGCAAGCTGATCACCACCGGCATCGTCTACAACACCGCGGCCACGCAAAAGCCTGAGCATTGGGCCGATCTCGCCAAGCCCGCCTATGCCGATGGCCTGGTCATGCCGAGCCCGCTCTATTCGGGTGCCGCCGCCTATCTGCTTTCGGGCTTCGCCGGCGATACTGACTACGGCTGGGATTTCTTCCAGAAGCTGAAGACCAACAACACCGTCAGCGTGCGCGGCAATGGCGCGGTGCTGAAGTCGGTGGCATCGGGCGAGAAGCCTTATGGCATCCTGGTCGACTTCATGGCGATGAACGCCAAGAAGAAGGGCTCGCCTGTCGAGTTCGTATTCCCCTCGGAAGGCGTTCCGGCGGTGACTGAGCCGGTCGCCATCATGAAGACCGCCAAGAATGTCGACGGTGCCAAGAAGTTCGTCGACTTCATTCTGTCGGATGAAGGCCAGAAGCTGGCGCTGTCGATGGGCTACCTGCCGGCGCGCGGTTCGGTCGGCCGCCCCGACTGGCTGCCGGAAGGCGTCAAGGTCAAGGTGATGCCGTTCGACACCAAGGCGATCGTTGCCAAGACCGACGCCGACAAGGCGAAGTTCCAGGAACTGTTCGGCGGCTGAGCCGGCAATCGCGGCGGGATGCCGTTTCGGCGGCATCCCGGACCTTGGGAACGCAGTCATGGCAACACGGATCAGGGAAAGCCGCGGTCAGGAAATGGCCCTGACGGCGGCAGTGGCCGTCGTCATCGTGCTGCTTTCGCTGCTGCCCATGCTGCGTCTCATCAAGGAGATCGTGGCACCCGGTGGCACCTTGTCGACCGTGGCCGTGGAGGCCGGATTGCGGAGCCCGGCGACCTGGATCGCGACCTGGCATACGCTGGTCGTCGGCATCGGCGGCACCTTGCTTGCCGTGCTGTCGGGAACGCTGGTGGCGGTTCTCGTCTCGCTAACCGACATACGCGGCCGCAGCGCCCTGGTGCTGTGCTACGTCATGCCGCTGATGATCGCGCCGCAGGTGACGGCGCTGGCCTGGCTGCAATTGTTCGGCCCGGCCAGCCCATTCCTCAAGCTGTTCGGCGCGGCACCGCCGCTCGGCACGAAGAACCCGCTCTATTCGACCTCGGGCATCATCCTGCTGCTTGGTGTGCAGTATGGCCCGCTGGTGTTCCTGCTGGTGCGGGCAGGCCTGCGCAAACTGCCGCGCGAACTGGTCGAGGCCGCACGCGCCGGCGGCGCCGGCTGGTTCACCGTGCTGGTCACCATCGTGCTGCCTTTAATGACACCATCGATCATGGCGGCCGCGGCACTGGCCTTCGTGTCCTGCGTAGGCAATTTCGGTATTCCCGCCTTTCTCGGTATTCCCGCCAACTATCTCGTGCTGCCGACGCTGATCTATCAGCGGCTGGCCGGCGGCGGTCCGGCGGTGCTGGGCGAGACCGCGTTCCTGTCGGTGCTGATCGGCGTCATCGCCATGGCCGGCATCTTCGCGCAGGAACTCATGAGCCGTCGACGCGACTACCGCATCAGTTCCACCTCACTGCCGGCCGAGCCCTACGAGCTTGGCCGCTGGCGACCGGTCGTTCAGGCAGGCATGTGGCTGTTGATCGTGCTGGTGCTGTTCCTGCCGCTGTTCGGGCTGGTGCTGACCTCGCTGGTGCCGGGCTACGGCATCGCGCTCACCGCCAAGACCATGACGCTCGACAATTACCGCTTCGTTCTGTTCGAGCATGATGCCGCCAACCGAGCCTTCTTCAACAGTTTCTGGCTGTCGATCGCGGCCGCCTTCTTCGCGGTCATCGTCGCCGTTCCGATCGGCTATCTCATTGCCTGGGGCAAGCAGCGCTGGGTGCGGCTACTCAATTTGTCGGTCGAGCTGCCTTATGCCTTGCCAGGCGTGGTGCTGGCGATCGCCTCGCTGCTGCTCTTCCTGCGGCCGATCCCGCTGACCGGCATCCAGCTTTACAACACGGTCTGGATCATCCTTTACGCCTACCTCGCCCGCTTCCTGGTGCTGGCGCTGCGGCCGACCATCAGCGGCTATCACCAGATCGACCGGGCACTGGAAGAGGCGGCGCAGGTGGCGGGTGCCGGCCTGTTCACACGCATGCGCACCATCATCTTTCCGCTGGTCGCGCCGGCGGCCATCGCCGGTGGCCTGCTGATCTTCATGACGGCGCTCAGCGAACTCACCGTGTCGGCGCTGCTGTGGTCGTCGGGTTCCGAGACGATCGGCGTGGTTATGTTTTCCTTCGAGCAGGGCGGCGATTCCAACTATGCGGCGGCGATGTCGATCATCACGGTCGCGGTCACCTTCCTGCTGATGCTGGTGACCAATCTGCTTGCCCCGCATCTTCCGAGCGGAGCTCTGCCATGGCGCGACTGACCCTGGACCATGTGACCAAGAGCTTCGCCGATTTCGATGCGGTGAAGGATGTCTCGATCGACGTCGCCGACGGCGAGTTCCTGGCCGTGCTCGGGCCGTCCGGCTGTGGCAAGACGACGTTGCTGCGGCTCGTCGCCGGTTTCGAGAAGGTAACCTCGGGCGAAATCCGCATCGGCAGTGATCTCGTGTCGAACAGCGGCGGCAGCGTCGCACCGGAGAAGCGGCGCGTCGGCATCGTCTTCCAGAACTACGCGCTGTGGCCGCACATGACGGTCGCCGAGAATATCGGCTATTCGCTGAAGGTGGCGAAGCTCGACAAGGCGATTGCGCGCCAGAAGGTGGAAGACGCGCTCGCTTTGGTCAATCTGCAGGGGCTGGGCGAGCGCAGGCCGGCCAATCTGTCCGGCGGCCAGCGCCAGCGCGTGGCGTTGGCGCGCTGCCTTGTCGCCGCGCCGTCGCTGGTGCTGTTCGACGAGCCGCTCGCCAATCTCGACGTCCACCTCAGAGCCTCGATGGAGGACGAGTTTGCCGCCTTCCACAAACGCACCGGCACGACCATCGTCTACATCACCCATGATCAGGCCGAGGCGATGGCGCTGGCCGACCGCATCGCGGTGATGGACCACGGCCGCTTGATGCAGTTGGCGACGCCGCGCGAACTCTATCATGAGCCGACAAACGAAATGGTGGCCTCCTTCATCTCGCAAGGAATTTTGTTACCCGCGGATGTCTTGTCCAGTGAAGATGGCGGTCACTGCAAGGTCCGGGTTCTCGGAACCGAGCTGGTGGTCCGCTGCCGCCCCGGCGAGCGGCCACGCGCGGGCGCGAAGATCTGCTGCCGGTCCGCTGATCTCGATGTGTCGCCGGATGGTGCGGGCCTCGACGGTTTGGTCAAGCGAGTGATCTACCAAGGGGGTGCCGCGCGCATCGAATTCGCGCCTGCCGCCGCTCCCGACCTCACCTTGCACTTCGAACAGCCCGACCCGGTCGTGCTGGAGAGCGGAGCCCAGGCGCGGCTGCGCATAAAGTCCGGCTGGCTGATCCCGGCCGCAGGGACAGCCCCGTGATGCTGGACTTGCTTGGCGGCTTTGAGTTGCGCGCCGGGAACACGGCCCTGCGCGTCGTGGTCCAGATCACCAAGCTGTCAGTGGCCAAATTGCGCCAATCCCGTGCTTATGCTTGAAGCCGCCGCTATTTCATTCCACATCGGTCAGGATGAAGGACGAGGCACAAGAACGGCGTCGGAATCTGCTGTGGGGCATCCCCGCATCGCTGATCCTGCACGTGCTTGTCGTGGCGCTCCTGTTATACGGTATACCCACGCCTCCCCAACAGCCGCAGGAGGAGCAGCCGGTCAATGTCGCGATCGTGCCTCCACCCGATCAGCCAAAGCCGAAACCTGTTCCTCCGCCGCCGCCAAAGCAGCCCAAAGCCGAAAAGCCACCGGAACAGAAGGTGGAAAAGCCGCCCGAGCAGCCACCTAAGCCGGTGAACACTCCGGTTTTGAAGCCCGTTTTCCAGTATGGCGAGAAAGATACCGGGCCCGAGAAATCTCTCGACGGTGGCAGCGCTCAAGCCAACGCGCCGTCGCCGGCCAAGGAGGCTACCAAGCCGCCGGTCGAACCGAAGCCGGCACCAACCCAGTCCGCTCCGTCAGCAAATCCCGAGGAACAGGCAGATACCAGAAAGGCCGACGAGAAGCCGGTAACCGCCTCGCCGGACGCCAACCCCGCGCAAAGCGAGGAGAAGCAGGCGACTGAGGATACTGACAAACAGCAGCCGGACAAACAGGAGGCGGCGCCGCAAACCGACGAGAAGCAAGCGGTGCCAAAGCCATTGGCTGCCGAGGCCGGCGGCAAGCCTGCACCGCCACCCCCTGCCGAAAAGGCAAAGCCTAAACCTGCAAAGCCGATGAAGTTCAAATCCGCAGGGGCCTTCAAAGCCCCAAGCGGGAAGGCAGGAAGGTCAAATCCCACCAATACCGACATTGCGGGATCGCCGATCTATTCCGGCCTTCCGGGCGTCAGGAAGCTTTACTCGCAGGGAGCAACCGGCGATGCGTTCGCCACAAGTTCCATGGAGAACGTGCCGCGCGATCAGCGCGTTGCCAACCTTTGCGGCAACGTTCTGGACCAGGAATTGCAAAGTGCCGATTATACACCCAAATGGGTGCCGACCATTCCGCTGAAGCTGGGTAACGTTCTTAACCCTCCGCAGGCCGCCTTCAGCACAAGAACCCAATGGTACAATCTGAACTTCCGGTGCGAGGTCGACGCCGATGCGACGAGGGTCCTGTCGTTCAACTTCCGGGTCGGGTCATTGATCCCGCCCGGCGAATGGGCAAGCCGTGGATTCACGAAGTATCCGTTAAATTAGGCCGGCAGGCCGAGTCCTGGATGCCGAAGGCCAGCGGCGAATTTACGCCAATCCAGTGCTTATGCTTGAAGCCGCCGTTATTTCATTCCACATCGGTCAGGATGAAGGACGAGGAACGAGAACGGCGTCGGTATCTGCTGTGGGGCATCCCCGCATCGCTGATCCTGCACGTTCTTGTCGCGGCGCTGCTTGTGTATGGCCTGCCCGTGCCTTCCCAACAGCCGCGCGAGGAGGAACCGGTCAATGTCGCGCTCGTCCCTCCGCCCGATCAGCCGAAACCGAAGCCTGCTCCGGCGCCGCCTCCTAAGCCACCGGAACCGAAGGTAGAAAAACCACCCGAACAGAAGGTTGAAAAGCCGCCTCCGCCGGAAAAGCAGGCGCAGAAGCCCTCGCCAGTCGAGGTGCTGAAGCCTGTTTTTCAGTTCGGCGATAAGGATACCGGCCCGAGGAAATCCCTGGATGGGGCGAGCGCTCAGGACAGATCGCCGTCTCCGGCCAAGGATGACGCTTCGAAGCCGCCTGTCGTGCCGAAGCCCGCAGACAGTCAACCTGTCACGCCGGCAGACTCCGAGCAGCAGGCAGCTTCAAGCGCGGAGATGGACAAACAACAGGCCGCTAAACAGGAGGCAGACAAGCAGGCGGCGCTCGACGCCGCCAAGCAACAGGGCGAGGCACCAGCGCCTTTGGCTGCCGATGGCGGCGACGGCGAGATCGAGCTTCCCATGTCGGCCGTAACGCCGCAGCCCAAACCTACAAATGCGCCGAAGCCCAGCCCCTCAAAAGCCTCGAAGTCTGCATCGCGGAACGGTTCGGGCTTTCCGGGTGTTCGCAAGCTCTATTCGCAAGGCGCTACCGGCGATGCACTGGCCACGACCGCGATGGACGCGGTGCCTCGCGGTCAGCGTGCTGCCATACTTTGCGCCAACGCGTTGCAGCAGCAGTTGCTGGATGCCTCTTATTTTCCCAAATGGGTGCCATCTGTTTCGCTGAAAGCTGGCAATATTGTCGACGGCTCGGATGTCGCTTTCAGCACCACAATGACGTGGTACCATCTGAGCTTCCGGTGCGAGGTCGACACCGATGCGACGAGGGTCTTGTCGCTCGACTTCCGTGTCGGCGCTGAGATTCCACGCAGCGAATGGCCGCGGCCTCTCTAGTTTCTGCCAGCCTAGGCCGGCACGCCGAGCCCGGACAATTGCCGGCTAATTTCTTGCCAGTCGGCGCAGACGAAATCGGCACCCGCCGCCGTCAGCCGCGCGGCATGTTCGGCATAGGTGTGGCCGCCGCCGGTGTAGCCGATCGCCGTCATGCCGGCGGCGACCGCGCCCTGGATGCCGAAGGGCGAGTCCTCGATGACGATGCAGTCGGCCGGGGCGACGCCCATCATGGCGGCGGCGAACAGGAAGATGTCGGGCGCCGGCTTGCCGTTCTTGACCATCGAGGAGCTGTAGATCGCCTCGCCAAAGAAACGCGCCAGCCCGGTGACGGCGAGGCTATGGTTTATGCGCTCGACCGACGACGACGAGGCAACGCAGCGGTCGCCCTCGAGCGTTTCCAGAAACGCGGCGATCCCCGGCATCGGTTTCAATTCCTCGGTGAACAGCGCCTTGGTCTCGGCCCAGATGTCGCCGTCGGCGGCGGCGGGAAATTGATGCCCCGTCAACTCCTTGATCCTGGCGATGATGTCGGACTGCTTCATGCCGACGCATTGGGCGATGATGCCGCCATGGACGCCGGGCATGCCGTGCTTTTCATAGACGCGTTCATAGGCCCTAGCGGCCAGCGGCTCGCTGTCGACGAGAACGCCGTCGCAATCGAAGATGATAGGCCTTGGTCGCGCCACGCGCTTGTCTCCTCACGTCAATTTCCGCACATCGCTATCGGCAAAAAATCAAATGTTCAATAGTGCGATGTCTTGATCGCGTTTTGGGCATGAAGCGGCGGGCAGTCAAAGCTGGCGTAGCGCATCGCTTGCGCGGGCGGATCCGAGCGCCCTTTGCATGGCTTGCCGGGACTGTGCGCGGTCCGGCGTGATCCAGTTCGGTTCCGCACCGAGGAAGCGGTCGAGGAAGGCCACCGCGTAGGCCGGCATCTCGGTCACGTTCTCGCGATAGGACCACCAGGTGCGCAGATCGTCGGCGCATTTGTCGATGCTGGGCGCCGTGCCGAACTCCTGCTCGTAGATCGCCGAAATCACCGAGACGCAGTAGTTGGTGTAGAGGAAACCTTCCGGCCAGAAGCGGATAATTTCGAGCGTGCCGGCATTCTGATCCTTTTCGATGAGCTCGGCGAGGCCGGAGATTTCCCTGGCCGGCGCCTGCTTGATTAGCTCGCGCAACACGAGGCCGGCGGCAAAGACGATGAAGTCGGCGCGGTCTATCGCGGCGAAGCGCTTCTGCGCCTCCATGATCTCGACCCAGTCGAGAAAAGCCCTTGTCAACTTCGCCTCGTTGATCTCGAAACGCACGCCGAACGTGTCCGAGACCACCTTGGCGCTGCCGCGAAAGGTGGCGCGGAACCAGCGCAGCTGCCGCAAGCGGTGGCGCAGGTCGGGCATAAGGGCCAGTTCATCCCTGAAGGGCAGTTCCATTGCATGCATCCCGTTTGACGACAGGCTAGCACAACCCTGCAGCCGCCGAAATCGGCAGACGGCCTGTGGATGGCGTGGTGGAGGCCAATATCATACATATTGACATTCGCGGAAACAAATGTTCTCACTTTGCTGTTGTCTCGTGCCGGTCCAAGGTGCGGTTCAACGGAGGCTTCGGGAGGAGAACCGAATGGCGATTTGGCAGTGGGGACTGCTTCTGCTGGTTATTGTGTGGGCGCTGCAGTCGCTCGGCGTCTGGCTGCAGATGCGGCACTATTCGGATGTCTTCCGGGGCGTCACCGACCAGTACAAGGATGGCTTCGTCGGAGCCGGCAATTTTCGCGGCCGGTTGGCCAAGGGCACCATCGCGCTCGTCGTGGTGACGCCTGACCTGATCGTGCGCCGCGTGATGGTGATGAGCGGCCGGTCCGTCTTCACCAAGTTCAAGAGACATCAAGAATTCGAGGGTGTTCCCCTCGATCAACTCCGGTCCAACCCTGCGATCATGGGGGAGGGGGAACCCGGTGTGGCCGAGGCCGTGAAGCGGGCGATCGAACAGATCGACAAAGCACGGTCGGAGCCGGGGAAGAAGCCGGGTCTATCCGGTTTGAACGTAGCAAGGGCCTAGAGGACGCCGCGCACCGACTGGGATAACCGGCGGGCGGCATAAGGAGGAGAAATGTCTGTATTTTCGTTGTTGGCGCAGCATGCCGACATGGCCGTGCACAATCTGCATGTCGCAGGTGCCATGGTCTCGGATGCTGCATTGCATGGCAAGCTCGCCGTCGAGCATGCGTCCGATCATCTCGTTGTCCTGGCGCAAGCAGACAGCGGACCGATCACCGTCGATCAGTTCAAGGAAAAGCTGAAGGAAGTCCAGCAGGAAGAGCAGCTCGGCTGGCTGACCGCCATCGGCAAGTACTTCATCGGCATCTTCCAGAAGGGCGGCGAAGTGTTCGCCGGCTTCGTCACCGGCATCATTCCGACACTGGTGGTGCTGATGACCGCCTTCTACGCCGTCACCGAGCTGGTCGGCGAGGAGCGCGTGCACGGCCTGGCGCGCGGCGCCGGCAGGATTGCCTTGACCCGCTATACACTGCTGCCGCTGCTGGCGGTGTTCTTCCTGACCAATCCGATGGCCTACACGTTCGGATCGTTCCTCGAAGAAAAGCACAAGCCGGCCTTCTATGACGCGGCCGTCTCCTACGTGCACCCGCCGCTTGGCCTATTCCCGCACATCAATCCGGGTGAATATTTCGTCTGGGGCGGTATTCTCGTGGCTCTGCTCGAGCTTGAGAAGAAGGGCGTTGTCGTCGCCGGTTACCACGTCAAGGTGGCGATCTGGTACGCCATTGTCGGCCTCGTCGTCATCCTGCTCAAGGGCATGCTGACCGAGCGCATCACCATGATCATGGCACGCCGCCAGGGCGTCGAGCTGTAAGGGCGGGAGGACATCATGGCCAAGACATTCAAAGCCGTAAAAATCTCCCGGGGCAACACAGGCTGGGGCGGCCCGCTCGTCATCGAGCCGACCAGCCAGCGCGACAAGGTCGTCTCCGTCACCGGCGGCGGCATCCATCCCGTGGCCCAGTTGATCGCCGACATGACTGGCGCCACGGCCGTCGACGGCTTCAAGGCGCCGCCGGTCGAAGGCGAGATGGCAGTGGTCGTCGTCGATTGCGGCGGCACCGCACGCTGCGGCGTCTATCCGCGCAAGCGCATCCCGACCGTCAATCTGACGCCGGTCGGCCAGGCTGGGCCGCTCGCCCAGTTCATCACCGAGGACATCTACGTTTCGGGCGTGAAGCCGGCCAACGTCACAATGGCTGACGGATCCGAGGCGGTCACCACTGCGGGGGGAGCAGCATCGATGAGTTCAAACAACAACAACGCTGCCGCGGCACCACAGTCGCTGCCGAGCGAAGGCGGGCTGATCGGCCTGATCAGCTCGATCGGCCGCGTCATGGGCCGGGTGGTCGGCATCTTCTTCAATTCCGGCCGCCGCACGATCGACCAGGTGGTGCGCAACGTGCTGCCGTTCATGGCCTTCGTGACCATGCTCATCGGCTTGATCCTCTACACCGGCATCGGTGACGTGCTCGCCCAGCCGATGGGTCCGCTAGCCAACAACATCGTCGGCCTGCTGATCATCTCGGCCATTTGCGGCCTGCCGTTCCTGTCTCCCATCCTCGGGCCAGGCGCCGTCATCGCGCAGGTCATCGGCGTGGCGATCATCGGCCCGCAGATCGCCAACGGCACGATTTCACCGGCGATGGCCCTGCCGGCGCTGTTTGCCTACAACACGCAGGTGGGCTGCGACTTCGTTCCCGTCGGCCTGGCGCTCGGCGAAGCCAAGCCGAAGACGATCGAAATCGGTGTCCCGGCGGTGCTCATCAGCCGTCAGATCATGGGCCCGGTCTCGGTGCTGATCGCCTGGGTCGTCAGCCTGATTGTGTTCTAAAAGCAATTCCAGGAAAAGTGTCAGCGGTTTTCCGTCAGGAATTGCGTCAAAACAAAGAGATAGAGCGGTTCGCCGTTTCCGTGAAAACGGTGAGCCGCTCTAAGGAAAGTTGAAAATGAGGTTCGCCATATGACGGTTCTGTTGAGAACACGGGTCACTGCCATCGGGCCCGAAGTGGCGGATCTTGCCGAAGGGGGCGTGGTCATCCTGTTTGCGGATGGCTCGCCGCCGGAGCTTGCCGAGGTTTCGGTGCTCCACAAGACGGAGCTCGGACCCAGCGACGGCGCGCCGCAAAAGGGCGCGTCGATCACCCTTGGTCCGGTTTCCGCTGTTATAACCGCCGTCGGCTCCAGCGCGTGGAGCAAGGTGCTCGAGATGGGCCACGTCGTCATCTCGTTCAACGGCGCCACCGAGGCCGAGAGGCCGGGCGAAATCTGTGCATCGCAGGTCGACGCCCAAGCGCTCGTGGCCGCCCTGAAGACAGACGCGATCATCACCATCGCCGCCTGAAGCATTCGCGCCGCTGCCCGTCTGGTCACGGCGCTAGGAAAAGCAGAGTATTTGCCATGGAACGCTCGACCATCGTCAGAGTGCATGAAGGTTTGCACGCCCGTCCCGCCACGCGCTTCGTCAAGCTCGCCAAGGGCTTCGAATCCGATGTCGAACTGGTCAAGGACGGCAAGGCGGTCAGCGCCAAGAGCTCCGTCAAGCTGATGCTGCTGGCGGTCAAGGAAAACCAGGAAGTCACCGTGCGGGCCAACGGCGCCGACGCCATCGAGGCGATCGAAGCGCTGATCGGCTATCTGGAAAACCCCAAGGCGGGCCTCGACGATGAAGCCGAGCCGCACAGCCCGGCCAATGATGCCGGCCAGGAAACGGCACCCGCACCGGTGCTCCAATCCGTGCCCGGTCAGGCAAACGGCTTGCGCGGTGTCGCCGCCAGCGAGGGCGTCGCCATCGGGCCAGCTTTCGCACATTTCCCGCCTGACATCGCCGGACAGGGCCGCCTGTTGCAGGCTGACGAAATCGCCGGCGAGATCGACAGGTTCCGTACCGCCGTCGCCGCCGTCCAGGCGCGCATGGACCGAGCCTTGGCGCAGGACAGCCTGTCCGCGGGAGACCGGGGCATCGTCGCGGCACTCAGGGATATCGCCGCCGACGACAGCCTGACCGGCGAGGCCGAAAAGGCGATCAAGGGCGGCAATGATGCGGTCTCGGCCGTCATCACCGCAGCCGCCACCATCGCCGCCGATTTCAACGCCGTCGACGATCACTATCTCAATGCCCGGGCGGACGATGTCCATGCCGTGGGGCGGCAGATCTGCCTGGTGCTGCTCGGCCAGGACGACGTCAGCCTCGAAAACATCCCCGAAGGCGCCATTCTGATCGCCGACGACATCGGCGCCTGGGATCTGGCGCGCGCGCCGCTGAAGCGCATTGGCGGCGTCATTTGCGGCCATGGCGGCGCCACATCGCACATCGCCATCATCGCTCGCTCGCATGGTATTCCGGCGGTGTTGGGCCTTGGCGACCAGGTCAATGCCTTGCGCACCGCGCGCGACGTGGCGCTTGACGGCAACACCGGCCATGTGATCATCGACCCGGACGCGGCGACGCGCGCCGATTACGCGGGCCGTGTCGAGGCGGCGGCCAAGGAACGCGCCGGCCTGACCGCCTTCAAGACGGTGACACCCAAGCGCGCCGACGGCAAGGTGATCGAGGTCGCGGCCAATATCGGCTCACTGGAGGAGATCGAGGCGGCGCAGGAAGCCGGCGCCATGGGTGTCGGCCTGTTCCGCACCGAGCTACTGTTCATGCGCCACATGCACCTTCCCTCGGAAGACATGCAGGCCGAGACCTATGCGGCGTTGGCCAAGGCCTTTGCACCCTATCCGGTCATCGTGCGCACGCTCGACATCGGCGGCGACAAGCCGATTGCCGGCATCGAGTTCCCCGACGAGGAGAACCCCTTTCTCGGCTGGCGCGGCATCCGCATGTGCCTCGACCGGCCCGATATCTTCAAGCGCCAGCTCAGGGCGCTGCTGAGGGCCGCTGTGCACGGCAACATCAAGGTGATGCTGCCGATGGTGTCCGATATTTCCGAAGTCACGCGCACCCGCGCACTGGTCGACGAATGCGCTGCCGAACTCAAGGCCGAAGGCATGGCGCATGCGACGTTCGATCTCGGCGTAATGATCGAAACCCCGGCCGCCGTGTTGATCGCGCCGGCGCTGGCCAGAGAGGTGGCCTTCTTCTCGATCGGCACCAACGACCTGACCCAGTACATCATGGCCGCCGACCGGCTCAACCCGACCGTCGCCAAGCTCAACGACGTCACCAATCCGGCGGTCATGTCGGCGATCGAGTTGACGGCCAAAGCCGGCGTCGCCGCCGGCATCATGGTCGGCATGTGCGGCGAGGCCGCCGGACGGCCGGATTTGATCCCGGCCTTCATCGAGATGGGCCTGACCGAGCTTTCGATGAGCCCGGCCTCGATCCAGCGCGCCAAGAAGACGATCACGGCCATGGCAACCGGGGACTAGTCCCCGACAGCTGCCGGAGCTACGGCAAATGCGCAAGCAAGGTGGCAAAGACCGGCGTCAGTTCCTCGACCGGGCTTGCCTTGGCGCAGGCCTGCACAATGCGGTCGTGACGGATATCGGCGGCCAGGATGGCGATCTCCAGCATGTCCGGCTCCGGCGCGCCGTCGCGGCCGGTTGTCGCCAGGCCGCAGGCCAGAACGACCGGCGCCAGGCAGCTTATGTCGGGCGCCCGTTCGCCTGCCGTTTCCGGCGCGGCTTCGGCAAAGCGCACCGGTCGCTGGTTGAGCAACTCGACCAGCAGCGCCGCGCAGGTGGCCGCGATTGCCTGCAGTCCGGCAGCTCCGGGCATGGCCAGGGCAGCCAGCAGATCGCCATGGCGCTTGCGCATCGTGGCATGCGCGGCGGCGAAATCGGCTTCGTGGATGCGGGCATTGTCGATCTTCAGCCCGGCCAGCACCGCCTTGGTCAGATAGTACATGTCGCGCCGGAACAGGCGCTCGGCGCTCAACTGCTGGTCTTCGTTTCCGGCCGGGAAATAGGTGCCGAGGCCTTTCACGGTCGTGCCGTCCACCTTGATCGGGCGCTCATGCGGGACGAAGGATTCGGCGATCGACAACGCTTCGTCGACGGCGCTCGCGGCATGGCTGAGCAGGCCCTCGATGCCCTTGCCCGGAAATGGCGGCAGATGGCTGGTCGCTTCGCGCAGGACGCTGGCGTCGCCGCTGCCGTCATGGCGGCTCTGGCGGATGATGTCGCGGACTTCCCGCAACCGGTCCTTCAGATTGACGCGGACGTCTTCGGAGATTTGTCGGAGCATCGCGGATCGCCTCGAAAGTGCCATGGAGGGCGGCCAGCAGGGGGCCGGCCACCAACTCTACATTGTTCCTATCGATTGGTAGATCAATAGGCGATACTAGGCCAGCACGCAGAATCGGCGACGGCGCGCTCGTCCGTCGCCGCGGGGGAGGGATGATTTGGCCAGGCGACGACAAACCGGAGAGGGGCGTGCCGAAGAGGGGTGGGCGGGAGCCGAAACGACCGAACAGGTCGCTAGTGAAAGCCGGACGGACCGCCTCAGGATCCGGGCCGCCTGGATGTATTTCGTCGAGCAGATGACACAGAACGAGATCGCCGATGTGCTCGGCGTCGGTCGCGTCACCATCGTGCGCATGCTGGCCGAGGCGCGGGCGCGCAACGAGGTGAAGATCACCATCGAGAGCGAATTGTCGGAGATTGTACGGCTGGAGCGCGCCTTGGAACGGACGTTCGGCCTGCAGCAGGCACTGGTGGCGCCGCTCACGGCGCCCAATGCCGATCCGATCCCGGCGATCAGCGCCAAGACCGGGGCTTTCCTGTCCGACACGATGAAGTCAGGCATGCGTGTCGGCGTCGGCTGGGGCCGGACGCTGTTCTCCAGCCTGCCCTTCATCAGCGCCAAATCGCTCACGGACTTCAAGGTCATCTCGCTGCTGGGCGGTGTCGGCGTCGTGCGGCGCTACAACCCGGCCGAGTTCGCCTGGCGCTTCGCCCAGATATTCCAGGGCGACGGCTATCTGATCCCGACGCCGGCCGTCGTCGACAGCGTCGAGACGAAGATCGCGCTGGTCGAGCGCTGCGGCCTGCAGGAGGTTTTTGAGATGGCCAACGTGCTCGATGCCGTTCTGCTGAGCGTCGGTGGCATTGCTTCGGCCACCACCTTCTCGCGCGGCGGCTTTCTCAGGGAAGCGGACCGGGAGGCCCTGCTCGAGCGTGGTGCCGTCGGCGACCTTCTGTTCCATTTCTTCGACCGCAATGGCGATCTGGTCGATCATCCCGTCAACAGCCATGTGATGTCGGTGGAGGTCGACCGTCTGCGCGCGGCGCCAATCCGCATCCTCACCTCCGGCGGCGAGGAGAAGACCGAGGCGCTGCTCGGCGCCATGAACCTGATCGCGCCGACGATCCTGATCACCGATGAGGAAAGCGCAAGGCGTATGCTCGAGGCGGTCAGCGCAAGCTGAAGGATCCCGTGATGTAATCGGGCCAGGCCTGCTGCTCGTCGAAAACGGCGGCGAGATCCGGTGTGTCCGCCAATATTCCGCCGAGCACCAGCGCCGTGGCGACGCCGGCGCCGTTGCCGCCCGCTATGTCATGCTCGACGCTGTCGCCGACGCAGACCACGCTGCCACGCTCAGGCTCGCCGGCCAACGCCAGGGCGGCATCGAAAATCGCCGGATAGGGCTTGCCGATGCGGGTGACACTGCCGCCCAGGCTTTCGTAGAGATCGGCGATCTCGCCGGCGCCGAAGCGCGGTCCGACCGCCGTCAGCATGATCCTGTCGGGATTGGTGCAGAAGCACGGTACCTGCCGCGCCGCTGCCCGGGCAAGTAGTTCGCGATAATGGTCGAGGTCATGGCGGTCGCCCTCGCTGGCCGAGATCAGCACCAGCTCGGCGTCTTCACCGGCCTCGGTCAGCACGAAGGGCAGGTCTTCGATCGCCGTGCGGTCGTTGTCGCGGCTGATCAGCAGGCATTTTGTCCCCGGGCGCAGCTTTCCCGATGCCGCCATGTCATTGAAGGACCGCCACGCCACCTCGCCGGACGACACAAAATGGTCCCAGCTGCCGGCGGTGAAGCCGAGTTTCAGCAGGCGGTCCTCATTGGGCCTGGCGCGCTTGCCGGAATTGGAGACCAGCACCACCGTCTTGCCGGCGCGCTTCAGTTCCGACAACGCCTCCACCGCGCCGGGATAGGGAGCCTGGCCGTCATGCAGCACGCCGAACTGGTCGAGCAGGAAGACCTGGTATCGCTCAGCCAGCGGTCCGATGCCGTCGAGGCGTTCGATTGTTTTCGCGCTCATAGCAGTCCCGCCTTGCTTGCACCCTTCAGCGCCAGCCGCGCCGTGCCGGCGGCCGCCTCGTCGGAAAGCGTGGGCAGGAAATCGACGCCGAGCTTGCGTTGCCGGATCGCCGTCCAGGCCGCATTTGCTGCGCCGCCGCCGACACTCCTGACCGAGGTCAGCGCCGGTGCGCCGAGTTCGGCCAGCCTGCGATAGCCGAGTGCCTCGATCGCGGCGATGCCTTCGAGCATCGCCTTGAGATAGTCGGCATCGTCAGCCGGCCTTGGGGTAAGGCGCGGCGGCAGGGCGGGATCGGCGATCGGGAAGCGCTCGCCAGCCGTACCGAGCGGATAGTAGTCGAGGCCGGTTTCTGTCGTGGGGTCGATCGCGGTACTCAGCTCGATGATCCGCGCCAGTGAAAAATGCTGCGCCAGCACCTTGCCACCGGAATTCGACGCGCCACCCGCCAGCCAGGTGTCGCCGAGGCGATGGCTGTAGATGCCGAAGCGCGGTGCCGAGATCGGCCGGTCGGAGAGGATCTTGATGGTGAGCGAAGATCCCAGTGCCGTGACGCCGTCGCCGGCGGCCGTGGCGCCCGTCGCCAGGAACGAGGCGCAGCCATCCGTGGTGCCGGCGACCACGACCACATCGCGCGGCAGACCGAAAAGCTGCGCGGCAGCGGCAGTGAGCGTGCCGGTGACATCGCTTGGTTCGACGACATCAGGCAATAAATCCATGCGCATGCCGGTGGCCGCGATCCAGTCCGGCCAGCTGCGCGCCTCGATGTCGTAGCCTGTCTTCAGCGCATTGTTCTCGTCGCTGACGTCGAAGCGGCCGGACAGATTGCCGGCGATCCAGTCTGCCTGGTGCAGCACGGCTGCGATGCCGGGCAGATGCTGGAACCGCAGGGCCTTGGCGAGGCCTGAAGTCGCGCCGTGCGCGGCACTTGCCTCAGGCGCCTCGCGGGCGACGGCGGCCAGGATGTCGGCGTCGTCGACCTTGTCGTTGTACATCAACGGTTCGGCCAGCGGCCGCCCGGCGGCGTCGACCGGCAGCAGCGTGCCTGACGTGCCGTCGATGGCGATGGCGCGGACCTCGGCACGGTCGATGCCCGAAAGCAGCTCCGTCAGAGCCGTCTGCACGGCTTGCCACCACGCCGAGGGGTCTCGGGGATTTTGGCCAAATCTGTCGAGCCGGACAGCGGACTGGCCGGCAATGGAAAAATCCGGGCGCATGGCGACGGCGCGCGCGCCCGACGTGCCAATGTCGATGCCGATGACAAGGGGCATCATGTCTTCAATCCTTTGCTAGCCGCCGGCGGCATTGAGCTTCTGGCGATACTGCTCGGCGTCCCAATTGACCAGTTCATCATTCTCGGCGGCGGTGAGATAGTTCAATCGTGCCGCGACATCGACGCGTGCTGTCACGTCGCCGAGGCAGCGTTGCATGGCATCGGCTCCGGCGCTGGCGTCGCCGCGCATCAGCACGCCGGCGCCCGGAAACAGGATCGCCACAGGCAGTGCGCCGAGCCGCGCGGTGACGCTGGCCGCGTTCTCGCCCGGCTTGGCCACCACCGAACCCTGGCCGAGGAAGATGACATGGTCCGGATAAAGGCTGCCGGCCTCGGCCATGCGGCGGCTTTCCGCATCGAGCGCGACCGCATGCGCTTCGGCATCCGCCGGCAATCGATAGACGCTGTCGCCGGCAAGCGCCGTCAGGGCCGCGATGTCGGGCGCTGCAGTCGCACGCGCCGGCCGTGCCAGCAGCGAGCGGACGCGGTGGAGCAGCCGCTCCGCCTCGGCGACGGTTTCGGCGGCGACGACCAGTCCGTGATTGCCGAGGATCAGCACGTCGACACCAGGCCGCAGTTTCTCGGCAATGCCGCGGGCAAGCGGCAGGCCCGGCCGGAAGTAGGGCACATAGGCCCATTCGATGCCGGCGAGCCGCCTGGTGACCTCGGCCTCGCCATCGGCCTGCACGGCAAGCGAAATCGTGTCGACGCAGTGGACATGCAGCACCACCCGTTGCGGCATCAAGGCATGCACCGTGGTTTCGATCGACGGGCGCAGGCCGCGCGGATTGAGTTCATCGATGGCAAAGGCCTGCGGCTTGTCTGCGGCCGGATCGCGTTTTTCGACCGCCTTGAGCAGCGGCGCCATCGCCACCGGCACCATGATGTCGTGGGTGAGTGCATCCTTCAGCCAGGTGCCGGAGGCTTTGATCCACAGCGTGTCGCCAGCCTTGAGCGAGGTGTTGCCGCCCGCCGCCTGGGTCATATGCGGGTCCAGTCCAATGCCAGCCGAAAGCGCCCGCAAGGCTGCCAGTTCCTGCGCATCAGCTTGGGTTGCCATGGCGCCTTTCCTTTAACGCTTGCGCGAAATCCCGTCGCCCGGGCCGCTGTTGGCGCTGATATCGCAGATATGAGTGATCTACGTCAACAGTGATCTACTATCGTCAAAACTGGCTTGCAATCTGACTAATGTTGAGTAAGTTGCACCAATCGCCATGGAAAAATGGCATTTGGGGAGGAAAGAGTTGAGCGACCTCGGCCGCCAGCGTCAGATCGTCGAATTGCTGCGGGACCGCCCGTTCGCCTCGGTACGCGAACTGCAGGAGCGGCTGGGTGTTTCGGCGGCAACGGTCCGGCGCGACATCGACCGGATCGACGAGGCCGGTGAAGCGCGCAAGGTCTATGGCGGCATCTCGGCGCTCGACGGCGCTTCACAGGCGGGCATCGCCTATGCCCGGCCCTATGACGAGAACCGTGACCTCGCCGTCGAGGCCAAGCGTCAGATCGCGGCCGTCGCCGCGACCATGGTGCGCGATGGCGACGCGGTCATCGTCCATGGCGGCTCGACCTGCTTCCATCTCGGCGTCAAGCTCGCCGACCGCAACATCCGCCTCTACACCAATTCGATGCCGCTCGCGGCCTATCTCAGCGACCATGGCCATTGCAGCCTGACGGTCGCCGGCGGCGACCTGCATCGCGAACCCGGCATCATCCACTCGCCGACCCAGGCAACGCCCTTCTATGCCTCGAAATTTTTCCTCGGCGCGCAGGGCCTCAACCAGGAAGGCGTGTTGGAATCGCACCCGCTGCTGGTGCGCTCCATCGTCGAGCTCAGCCTCTGCGCCGACCAGATCGTGGTGCTGGCCGATAGCCGCAAACTGTCGATCCACGCGCGCAATGTCGCGCTGCCGCTGTCGCGCATCGGCACGCTGATCACCGATGACGGCCTTTCGGATGCCGATGCGCGCATGCTGGAAGATGCCGGTGTCATGGTGCGGATTGCCTCCACCTCGGGAGCGATCGCGTGAAAGTGGCAGTGCTCGATTTCGGCAAGACCAATTCGAAGCTGTTCGTCTTCGGCCAGGATGGACGCATCCTTGACGAGCGCCGGACCCAGCCGAAATGGATGCGCCGAGACGGCTTCAGCGTGCTCGACGAGGCCGGCCTGCATGATTGGGCGCTCGGTGCCGTCACCGATGCGGTTGAAAACCATGGCGTCGAAGGGGTGATGGTGTCGGGCCATGGCTGCACCTTTGCCCTGGTGGACGACACGGCGCTGACGCGTCCGATCCTCGACTACGAGCAGGAACCGCCGGCCGAGACCGCTGCCCGGATCGATCGCCGCATTCCGGATTTTGCCGAGACGTTCTCGCCCCGCTTGCCGCTCGGCTTCAACTATGGCCGTCACATGTTGTGGCTGCAGGAAGTCGATCCCGATGTGTTCGTGGCGGCGAAATCGATCCTCGGCTATCCCCAGTACTGGAGCTGGCGCCTCGGCGGCCGACCCGTCTCGGAAGTCTCCTATCTCGGCTGCCATTCGCATTTGTGGGCGCCGCGCAAACGGGACTTTTCCTCATTGGTCGACGCCGAGGGGTGGCGCGGCCAGATGCCGGCCTTCGCACGCGCCGGCGCGGTCATTGGCGAGCGGCGTCTCGGCAGCAGCTCGCCGCCGATCGCCATCCACAATGGCGTCCACGACTCGAATGCGGCGCTCTATGCCTATCGCCGCCAGAAGCTTGGCCCGCTGACAGTGGTGTCGACCGGCACCTGGGTCGTCGTGCTCAATCCCGATTGCCCGCTGGACGTGCTCGATCGTGACCGCGACATGCTGGTCAATGTCGATGTCGACGGCGGCCCGGTGCCGACTGTCCGCTTCATGGGCGGGCGCGAATTCGCCGCCATCAGCGACGGCTGGCAAGGCGCGATTCCGCATGGCGCGGTCGAGCAAGCGATCGACGCCGGCATCATGGCGCTGCCGAGCTTCGCGCCGGGCGGGCCGATGCCGGACCGTCCCGGCCGGCTGGTCGGGTGCACGCCCGATGCCGGAGAACGCGCCGCTGTGGCGCTGCTTTACGTGGCGCTGATGGTCGATCTCTGCCTCGACCTGATCCATTCGCAGAACACCGTCATTGTCGATGGCGGGCTGAACACTGGCGGCCTGCTTGCCGGGCTCGTGGCGCAGCTGCGTCCCGGCCAGGCCTTCCTGCAAGGCGCCACGCTGGAAGGCAGCGCCACGGGCGCGGCCGCGCTCGCGTTCGAGAGCGTCGGACGCGACTTCGCCGCCGAGGTGCCGGAGCCGGTGCATGCGACGCGCTTCGGTGGCCTTGCCGGCTACCGCGACACTTGGCGTGATCGCGTTGCCGGTCACGGCGCCGCCGTCAAGGCGGCAGGTGGTGCACGATGAGCGCGACCGCGCAGAAGCAGGCGAGCAGCCATCCGGTGCTGGAGATGCGCCACATCTCCAAGACCTTCGGTGCGATCCGCGCCTTGCAGGATGTTTCGCTCACCGTTCATGCCGGCGAGCTGCACGCACTGATGGGCGAGAACGGCGCCGGCAAGTCGACGCTGATGAAGGTGCTGTCGGGCGCCTATCGGCCGGACGCCGGCGGCGAGATCCTGATCGATGGCGTGCCCGCCGCGACCGGCGATCCGATCAAGGCACGGGCAGCGGGCATCGCTGTGATCTATCAGGAGCTGTCGCTGGCGCCCAATCTGACGGTGGCGCAGAACATCTTCCTCGGCAACGAGCCGCGGCGCTTCGGCATCGTCGACCGCGACCAGTGCAGCCGGCGCGCGAACGAAATCATCGCGCGGCTCGGTGTCTCCTTTTCGGCGCGTGCGCTGGTCTCAAGCCTGTCGCTTGGCGAGCGCCAGCTGGTCGAGATTGCGCGCGCGCTGTCGACCAATGCGCGCATCATCGTCATGGACGAGCCGACGACATCGCTGACATCGCGCGAGACCGACAGCCTGTTCGAAGTGATCGCGACGCTGAAGGCGCAAGGCATCGCCATCATCTACATCAGCCATCGCATGGAAGAGGTCTACCAGCTCGCCGACCGCGTCAGCGTGCTGCGCGACAGCGGCTATGTCGGCACGCTCGAGCGCGCCGACCTCAACGCCTCGCGGCTGGTGTCGATGATGGTCGGCCGCGATCTCTCCGCCTTCTACAAGAAGGATCATCGCCCGCCGGACGCGAAGCGCGCCGTCGCGCTTTCGGTACGCGGCATGTCCGACGGGCGCCTGCTGAAGAACTGCTCGTTCGACCTCCACAAGGGCGAGGTGCTGGCTCTCGCGGGTCTCGTCGGCTCCGGCCGCACCGAGCTTGCCCGGCTGATCTTCGGCGCCGACAGGCGCAGCGCCGGGACGCTGGAACTCGATGGCAGACCGATCTCCATCGGCTCGCCGCGCGAGGCGCTCGATGCCGGCATCGCCTACCTGACCGAGGACCGCAAGGAGCTCGGCCTGTTCCTCGATATGTCGATTTCCGACAACATCAGCATGGGCGTGCTGGCCAGGGACGCGCGGGCCGGCGGGTTCCGCGATTTCGGCGCGGCCGACAGGCGCGCGGCAAAAGCCATTGCGGATCTGTCGATCCGCACCCGCTCGGCGCAGGTCAATGCCGGCTCGCTGTCGGGCGGCAACCAGCAGAAGGTGCTGCTCGCCCGGCTGCTGGAGACCGAGCCGAAGGTCGTCATCCTCGACGAACCGACCCGTGGCGTCGATGTCGGCGCCAAGTCGGAAATCTACCGGCTGATCGACAATCTCGCCAACAGCGGCATCGCCATCCTGATGATTTCAAGCGAATTGCCCGAGGTGATCGGCGTCGCCGACCGCGTGCTGGTGATGCGCGACGGCGTCATTGCGGGCGAGGTGACCGCATCCGGGGGCGAGCCGCTGCGTCAGGAAGCGATCATGGAACTTGCGACGGGAGCGGCTCAGGAATGACCGACAAAACGATGACCAGCGTGGATCAGGTGACGGTCAGGAGCCGGCGGCTGCGCACGGCCTTCGCCGCGCTTGGCATGCTGCCGGTGCTGGTGCTGCTGGCGGCGGGCTTCCAATTCATCAATCCCCGCTTCCTCACCGAAACCAATCTGCTCATCGTCACGCAGCAATCGTCGATCAACATCGTGCTTGCCGCCGGCATGACCTTCGTCATCCTGACCGGCGGCATCGACCTGTCGGTCGGCTCCATCCTCGCCGCTTCGGCGATGGTGGCGGTGCTGGTGTCGCTGGTGCCGGACTGGGGCCTGCTCGGCGTGCCCGCTGCCATCCTGGCCGGCCTTGGCTTCGGTCTCATCAACGGGCTGCTCGTCGCCTATATCAGGCTGCCGCCCTTCATCGTCACGCTGGGCTCGCTGACGGCCGTGCGCGGCATTGCCCGCCTGCTCGGGCAGGACACGACCGTGTTCAACTCGGACCTGCCGTTCGACTTCATCGGCAATGGCTCGCTGTTCGGCATTCCCTGGCTGGTCGTCATCGCACTGTCGGTGGTCGTTTTGTCCTGGCTGGTGCTCAAGCGCACCGTGCTCGGCACCTGGATCTATGCCGTTGGCGGCAATGCCGAAGCGGCGCGGCTGACCGGCATCAAGGTGCCGCTGGTGCTGCTCTTCGTCTATGGCGTGTCCGGCCTGCTCGCGGGCCTCGGCGGCGCCATGTCGGCGGCGAGGCTTTACGCCGCCAATGGCCTGCAGCTCGGCCAGTCCTACGAGCTCGACGCCATTGCCGCCGTCATCCTTGGCGGCACCAGTTTCGTCGGCGGCGTTGGTTCGATCTGGGGCACGCTGATCGGTGGCCTGATCATCGCGGTGCTCTCCAACGGGCTCATCTTGGCCGGGGTTTCGGACATCTGGCAGTACATCATCAAGGGATTGGTCATCATCGTGGCGGTCGCCCTCGACCGCTACCGGCTCCAGGCAGGGGCAAGAACGTGAGTGACCTGGTCGCCGGCATCAAAGACCGGCTTGTGTAACGCACCGTGAGAGGCGCGGTGCATCAGGAGGAAGTAAGCGTAATGAAGACCATCGCCAAACTGCTCTGCGGCGCCGCGTTCGCGGCCGTCGCCATCGCGCCGGCATCGGCCAAGGACCTCAACAAGGTCGGCATCTCGGTCGGCCTGCTCGGCAATCCCTTCTTCGTTGCCACCATCAAGGGCATCGAGGACGCGGCCAAGAAGATCAATCCGAAAGTCGAGGTCACGTCGGTGTCGGCTGACTATGACCTCAACAAGCAGGTCTCGCAGGTGGATTCCTTCATCGCCGCCGGCGTCGACGTGATCATGCTCAACGCCGTCGACGCCAAGGCGATCGCGCCGGCGGTGAAGAAGGCGCAGGCAGCCGGCATCATCGTTGCCGCTTTCGACGTTTCGGCGCCGGGTGCCGACGTCACCGTGATGACCAACAACGTCAAGGCCGGCGAGGAAGCCTGCCAGTATCTGGTCGATCACACCGGCGGCAAGGGCGACTACGTTATCCTCAACGGCCCGGCATCGTCGTCGATCCTGGAGCGGGTCAAGGGCTGCAAGAACGTGCTTTCGCAGCATGCCGACATCAAGATCCTGTCCGACGACCAGAACGCCGAAGGTTCGCGCGACGGCGGCCTGAAAGTGTTCCAATCCCTGCTCACTCGTTTCGACAAGATCGACGCGGTGTTCGCCATCAACGATCCGACGGCGATCGGCGCTCAGCTCGCCGCCAAGCAGCTCAACCGCTCCGAGTTCATCTTCACCGCGGTCGACGGCGCGCCAGATATCGAGAAGGAGCTCTCTTCCGGCAAGTCGATGATCAAGGCCTCGGCCTCGCAGGACCCCTATGTGATGGCCGGCCAGTCGCTGACGATGGCGGCCGACCTGCTGGCCGGCAAGAAGCCGGCGGAACCGATCGTGCTGCTCGATCCCAAGCTGATCACCGCCGAGACCCTGAAGGACTACAAGGGCTGGACCGCGGCCCGCTGATCACTCCTAGAGCGGTTCACCGTTTCACGGAAACGGCGAACCGCTCTAACTCTTTGTTTTGACGCAATTCCGAACGGAAAACCGCTACACACTTTTCCTGGAATTGCTCTAAAGGCGCGACCGGATTGATCCGGCCGCGCCCACCCTCATCGCCGCTAACCGGAGACGATCATGGCGCGCATCGGAATCCATTCATTCGTCTGGTCGGCAAGCTCGGCGCAGAGCGCGCTTGAACGCACGCTGGCCAACACCAGGGAGGCCGGCTTCGACCTGATCGAATTCTCCTATCTCGACCCGGCCGATGTCGACATTGGCTGGCTCGCCAAGCGCATCGCCGATCTCGGTCTCGGTGTGGCGATCAGCATCGGATTGCCTGGTGATGGCGACATATCGAGCGCCGACAAGGCGGTCGCCGCACACGGCGTCGAGATCCTCAACCAGACCATCGCGCTGACGCGCGACCTTGGCGGCAGCAAGGTTGCCGGCATTCTGTCGGCCAGCCACGGCCTGCAGGTTGAAGCGCCGACGCGCGATCAATGGAACCGCAGCGCCGGAACTCTGGCCAAGGTCGCCGAGACGGCGAAGGCGGCCGGCGTCACGCTCAATCTCGAAATCGTCAACCGCTTCGAAAGCAATTTGCTCAACACCGCCGCACAAGGTCTCGCCTTCATCGAGGACACAGGCTCGGACAACATCTTCCTGCATCTCGACACGTTCCACATGAACATCGAGGAAGCCGATGTCGGACTGGCCATCCGTCACGGCGCCGGCAAGATCGGCTATGTCCATATTGGCGAGAGCCATCGCGGTTTTCTCGGCACCGGCAATATCGACTTCGCAGGGATATTCGATGCGCTGACCGCCATCGGCTATGCCGATGATCTCAGCTTCGAATCCTTTTCCTCGGAGATCGTCGACGAGAACCTGTCGAAGAAGACCGCGATCTGGCGCAATCTGTGGACCGACAATATGGCACTCGCCAAGCACGCGCGCGCCTTCATCGGCCTCGGGCTGGAGACGGCGCGGCGCAAGGCGGAACTCGTCTCTGCGCGTCACAAGCCGTAGGGCGGTCGCGGGCGGCAGGATTTTCTGAGCTGCCTGGATGCGCAGACGCCGCTGGTTATCGTGATACGTGCATTGCCCCCGTCATGTGCATGGGCTATCCGACCTCTGCGACACATGAAGCAGAAGGAGCCAGGCATGACGAACCAGACGATCCTCAAATTCGGCGCGATCGAACACGCGGAAGCCGGCGATCTGCCCGGCTGGATCGTGGTCGAGGGTCACCCGACCATGCAAACCGCGGTCCAGCACACGACGGAGGACGGCAATGTGATGTCGGGCACGTGGCGGGCGTCGCCTGGCACCTATCACGCGACCTACACCGACTATGAGTTCGTGCACATGATCGCCGGCCGCATCATCATCACCCCCGACGGCGGCACGCCTGTCGAAGTCGGCCCTGGCGATGCTTTCGTGGTGGAAGCCGATTTCAAGGGAACCTGGAAGATCATCGAGCCGGTGACCAAGCATTTTGTGGTCAGGGTCGGCTGAGCCGGCTTGTTCGGGTAGGCCGCTGATGGTCGGCACCATGGCGGACATTTAATGCCGACCGCATAGCGTCAGCTCGGAGAGAGCTTCCAACAGTCACAGTGTCGCGCCAACCCAGGCGGCCCAAACGCCGCATTGACCTGGCCGGGCATCGGCAGTCTCTTAGGATCGCCCCTGGCGCTCAATGACTGATCGAGGAGACGACCGATGCATCGACGCGGTTTTCTGGCAGCTGGTCTTGCGGCGGTTCTTGTGAGTGAGCGCGCCGTCGCCCAGATGAAGATGGACGACATGCCCGGCATGGATATGGGCGGCGACGCGGGCCACGACATGGGCGCGGCGCCACAAGGCGCGGCCGTGCTGCCGGAGGGCGAGGCATTGCGCGAATTGCCCCTGCTCGCCAACGAAGCCAGCACGCCCGGCCTGTTCAAGGCGACGCTGACGGCCGCATCCGCCACGGCGCGTTTTGCGGAGGGACTGGACACGCCGATCCTCGGTTACAACGGCACCAGCCCCGGGCCGCTGATCGAGGCGGTCGAGGGCGACCGTGTCGAGATCACCTTCGCCAACCGGATCGCGGACGAGGCAAGCACCATCCACTGGCACGGCATGCCGGTGCCGGCTGACCAGGACGGCAATCCAATGGACCCGGTCGCCACCGGCACCGATCGCACCTACAGCTTCGATCTGCCGGAAGGCAGTGCCGGCTCCTATTGGTATCACCCGCATCCGCACGGCAAGACGGCCGAGCAGGTCTATCGCGGCCTTGCCGGCGCGTTCGTGGTCAAGCCGAAGGCCGATCCGATCCCGGCCGCCCATGGCGATACCGTGCTGGTGTTCACCGACCTGCGCCTTGCCGCCGACGGCACCTTGCCCGACAACACGATGACGGACCTGATGAACGGGCGCGTCGGCGACCATGTGCTGGTCAACGGACAGAAGAATCCGACGCTGACGGTCCCCTTTGGCACGAAGCGGCGCTTCCGGCTTTACAATGCGACCAACGCGCGGTTTTTACGGCTCTCCTTCGACGACGCGGCGATGACGATCATCGGGACGGACGGCGGTCTGCTGGAGAGCCCGGTCGCGGCCGGCGACATCCTGCTTAGCCCGGCGGAACGGCTTGAACTGGTCGTCTCTTTCAATAAGCCCGGCGCGGCCGCGCTTACCACGCTAGACTATGACCGCGGCTGGATGGGGCCGGGGCGCCCTGCCGACGCCGGCCTGACGCTGTTGACGGTCAGTGTTTCCGAAACGGCGGCCGAGCCGGTCCCGCCACTGCCGGACAGGCTGCGTCCGGTCGCGCAGCTCGGGGCTCCTGCCGTCAGTCGCCGCTTTGTCTTCACCGAAACCATGGCCATGAATGCCAGCGGCATGGAGATGGGGTTCCTGATCAACGGCGCCGCTTTCGACATGAAGCGCATCGACGTCGTCGCCAAGGTAGGCGAGGTCGAACTCTGGGAGATCGTCAACCAGGCGGACATGGATCATCCATTCCATGTGCATGGGACGCAGTTCCAGGTGGTCGAGCACGAACGCGGCGGCACCATATCAAAGCCGGCCTATCGCGCCTGGAAGGACACGGTCAACGTCGCGCGCGGAGAGACGGTCAGGCTGCTGTTGCGGCAGGACCGGCCGGGGCCAAGGATGTATCATTGCCACATCCTTGAGCATGAGCAGCTCGGCATGATGGGCATTGTCGACGTGCGGGCATAGTCCGGCATGGCGGCGCTCTATGGCGCACTGTTCATCAGCGCGTTCCTCGCCGCAACCGTCCTGCCTGTTTCATCGGAGGCGGTGCTCGCCGGCCTGATCGTCTCCGGCCGCGGCGATCCCGCATTGCTTCTTGCCGTCGCCACGATCGGTAACACGCTCGGCTCCGTGGTGAACTGGGTTCTGGGGCGTGGCATCGACACGCTGCGGAACAGAAGCTGGTTTCCAGTCAGTCCGGATCGCTATGAGCAGGCATGCCGGATGTTCCGGCGCTTTGGCGAGTGGACGTTGTTGTTTGCCTGGCTGCCGGTTGTCGGGGATGCTTTCACCCTTGCGGCGGGGACTGCACGCGTGAACCTCGGCGTGTTCGTCGCTCTTGTCGCAACAGGCAAGGCTGCACGCTATGCGGTGATCATTGCGGCAGGGTTGTGGGCGACGGCGTGATCAGCCGTTACACGTCTTTCCTGGAATGGCTCTGGTCCTGAGAGGCCGTGCGCGACCGGCCAAAAACCATGCTTTGCATGACACCATCGCGTAACAGCACGAAATGCGCGAGGGCAGCCAGGACGTGAACACCGGCAAGCCCAAGCAGTATCCAGACCAGCTTCTGATGCACGAACGCGAAGCCCCTTGCTGACAGCGCGCCGACCGATGGCGCCAATGGCACGGGCAAGTCTCCGAAGAGCCGTGCGGGAGGCATGAAAGGCATTGGCCGGTAGCCCAGCCATCCCGTTATCAGGACGGCGAGGATCGTGACGTAGAGAACCATGTGGAAGAAAGCCGTCGCAAACCGCATCAACCGCGAGGTTGGCCTGACGGGAGCCCAGGTGAAGATGCGCCAGCAAAGCCTGAGGACGATGATGGCCAGGATCGTCACGCCGATCGACATGTGAAGCGGCAGCCAGTTCATCATCGCCATGCCCGGCCCCCGCATCGGCCCGAAGGCAATGACGATTTGCGCCACGAGCGCGATCACCGTCAGCCAATGCAGCAGACGAATGCCGAAATGCCAATGCAGGCGAGGTTTCGCGCTCGCCTCCGCTGCCCGACGGTTCTCAAGGGTGCGCATGGTCAGGCGAGCCAGTTTTCTATCGACGGTCCCAGGACGTGCAGATCGGCATCGCTCAGTTCGTGACCCGCAGGCACTGTTAGCGCGGACACTGTCGCGTGACGCTCGCTCAGGACCGACGCAAGACCGGGGAGAAGCGATGCATAGGGATCATCGCGGCCCTCGATCATCACTATCCGGCAGCCCGACAGATCTGCGTCCGGCCGGGCCTCGAGGACCAGTGAGGGGCGAAGCAGGATGGTGCGCTGGGCCAGGGGCGGATGCAGCAGCATGGCCGCCACAAGGAAGTTGGCGCCGTTGGAATATCCGAGGAACGCCAGTCTGTTCGTGTCCAGCCGATAGCCGCCGATCGCACCATCCACGAAGGCGGCAAAGGCTGCTGCCTCGGCCCTTATGTCGGCTTGATCGAACGCGGTTGCCGAAAACCGGCGGAACCAGCGCAAGGTGCCCTCCTCGACGCTGCGCCCGCGCACCCCCAGCAAGGTGGCGCGCGGCGCCAGGCTCGCCGCGAACGGCATCAGGTCGGCCTCGTTGCCGCCGGTCCCATGCAACAGCACGAGCGTCGTGCCGTCCGGGTCGGATGGCACATGGAACCGGTGCACGAAGGGCAGGTCGAGATACCGTATGCGATCCTCGCCCGGCAACGAAAACTGCGGCAGCCGCGTGCGGATGGCGTCCGCCCGCTCGGCGTCGGAAGGCGGAACGAAGAGCACCGAACCGAGGGTTCCGATGGGTTCATCGACCGTCATTCCGGGTCCGTCCGTTGCGAGTTCGAACAAGGTCTCTCCCGGCTCACGGACGTAGAGCGATACGAAATATTTGCGGTCGTGAACGTTGGTGGCGCTGGAGTTGAGGCTTGCAAGCCGGCGCTCCACCGTCTCCAGCGCAGCGAGGTCCGGCGCGCGGAAGGCGATATGGTCGACGACGCCGGTCCCTGGCACGCCCGGCCAGAAACCAACGGCGTCACGGACGTCGACAACGTCCCCGCTGTCCGAGACGAGGCGCTGCACGGTCCCGGCATGCTTGAGCGGGCGATAGCCGAAATAATCCTGCAGGAATGCCGAGGTCTGCTCGGCAACCGCAGAGAAAATCGTCGCGCCGCGGATGCACTGGATTGCGTTGGCCGGCTCGATTCCCGGGCTGACGGCCGGTGAGGCATGCGCGGGCAGGGCGCTGCCGACGATCTTGATCGCTACGCCGTCCGGATCGGTCAAGCGCAGCACGGGCTCGCCGAATTCCTGCGTTGGTCCGCTCGCATTCAGTCCGAATTGCAACGACCGCATGATCCAGAAGCCGATGGCGCCGGGCTGAACGGACAGCGCGACTTCCGCGACCTGACCGAGGCCGATCCGGCCGGGTGATCCGTCCTCCCACACGAGGAAGGTGATCAGGGATCCCGGCGAACCGATGGTGTCGCCATAACACAGATGCAGTTGCTCGGCGTCCTCGAAACCACCCGTCCGCTTGACCAGGCGCAGTCCGAGAAAGCCGACATAGAAATCGACGTTGGCCTGGACCTTGCGTGTAACCAGCGTGATGTGGTGGATGCCCGATGTCATTCGGTCGATGCCTTCCTCAACCGTTCCTTGCCATCATCGGCGCGTGCCGGTCATCCGAGTTGAACAAATTGCTTTGTGGCAACGCCGCCGCCGAATTGCTGGGAACGGCCGCCTTCGGTGATAACTAAAGCGCGCAAAGGCTCCGCGCCCAGTCTAGTCGACCCACTGGCCGAGTCAGAGCTGCGGCTAACCCTCGGACAAATCACCCGAATTTCGAGCCAGCCGCTGCGACTCATATTTGCAGTGACTGAATGGTGATCCCGACAGGAATCGAACCTGTGACCTACAGATTAGGAATCTGCCGCTCTATCCTACTGAGCTACGGGACCACGCGGCCCGACACATAGCCGCTTCGGACCGTTTCGCCAAGAGGCCGGCCGCATGCAATCGGCCAGCCTTTTGTGCGGCGCTCGTCAGGCGGCGAGCGCGGTTTCCGCCAGTTTCACCCAGTAGCTCATGCCATGCGGGATGGCCTCGTCGTTGAAATCGTAGGCCGGGTTGTGAAGACCGGCGGTTTCACCATTGCCGATGAAGATGAAGGCGCCGGGGCGGGCTTCCAGCATATACGAGAAATCCTCGCCGCCCATCACCGGCTGGATGCCGCGATGGACATGGGCATCGCCGGCGACGGTCGCCGCGATGTCGCTGGCAAACACCGTCTCCTCGGCATGATTGAAGGTCACGGGGTAATTTGCCTGGTAGTCGACCTCGATCTTGGCGCCGAAAGCGGTCGCCAGGCCGTCGCAGATGGTGCGGATACGCTCCTCGGATTTCTTGGCGATCTCCTTGCGCAAGGTGCGCACGGTGCCGGCGATCTCGGCCGATTCGGGAATAATGTTGTAGGCATCACCGGCATGGAACTTGGTCACCGACACCACCACGGCCTCGACCGGATCGGTGCTGCGCGAGGCGATCGTCTGCAGCGCGCCGACCAGCTGGCTGGTGATGACGATCGGGTCGATCGTGCCGTGCGGCATCGCGGCATGGCCGCCCCTGCCTTTCACGGTGATGGTGAACTCGGCCGTCGCCGCCATGATCGGACCCGGGCGGATGGCGAACTGGCCGACAGGCAGGCCCGGCATGTTGTGCATGCCGAACACTTTGGAGATGTCGAAGCGCTCCATCATGCCGTCCTTGACCATCTCGTTGCCGCCGCCACCACCTTCTTCCGCCGGCTGGAAGATCACCGCCACCGAGCCCGCGAAATTGCGCGTCTCGGCGAGATATTTCGCTGCACCCAGCAGCATCGCCGTGTGGCCGTCGTGGCCGCAGGCGTGCATCTTGCCGGGAACGGTCGAGGCGTAGGGCTTGCCTGATATCTCGTTGAGTGGCAGCGCGTCCATGTCGGCGCGCAGACCGATGGTGGTGCCTTCGCCCTGGCGGCCGCGGATGATGCCGACGACGCCGGTCTTGCCGAGGCCGGTGACCACATCGTCGCAACCGAACTCTTTCAGCTTTTCGGTGACGAAAGCCGCCGTCTTGAAGACGTCGAAGTTCAGCTCGGGCGTCTGGTGCAGATGCCGGCGCCAGCCGGCGACTTCGTCCTGCATTTCAGCGGCGCGGTTCAGGATTGGCATGATGGTTCCATTTCGTCGTTGGAGCAGCCGGCTTCAGCCTGGTGTTTTGCAATTGTGCCGGGGTTTTGCAATTGTGCCCGGGTTTTGGAATTGTCTTTGTCAGGCACTTTGCCATGTTGGCGTCACATAGGGTAAATAGCACCGCACCAATGTGGTCCGTTTTTGAGGGTCGGACTCATTATGCTGGCGGTCACGTAACGAAATCTTACGGAGCCAGGGGCGACTACGGCAAGAGGCGATTTCGGATTTGATCATGCGGCACAGGCATTTCCTCAAACTATTCCCGGCTGGCGCAATCATGCTGTCGGTCCTGGCTGGGCCGGCGCTGGCCAATCCGGTGGTTGTCTTCGACCTCAAGAATGGCCAGATCCTGCAGCATCAGGATGCCTTCAAACGCTGGTATCCCGCCTCGCTCAGCAAGCTGATGACCGCCTATGTGACCTTCCGGGCGATCGCTGCGGGCGAAGTCCAGCTCGATTCGCCGATCAAAGTGACCAAGCACTCCGCCGGCGAACCGCCAAGCAAAATGGGTTTCAAGCCGGGCTCGGTGATGCGGCTCGACAATGCGTTGAAGATGATGCTGGTCAAATCGGCCAATGACATCGCCATGGCGGTCGGCGAGAATGTCGGCGGCTCGCAGGCCGCCTTCGCCGAAAGGATGAATGCCGAGGCCGCCCGGCTCGGCATGAACGGCACCCATTTCGTCAACCCAAACGGCCTCTACTCGCCCGACCAGTACACGACGGCGCGCGACCTTTCGGTCCTGGTGATGGCGATCCGTCGCGAGTTCCCGCAATATGCGCCGTGGTTCTCGATCGAAGGTCTTGCGGTCGGCAAGAAGGCCATCCCGAACTATAATCTCCTGATCGGCCGCTATCCCGGCGCCGATGGCATGAAGACGGGCTTCGTCTGCCCTTCCGGCTTCAACATGATCGGTTCGGCGACGCGCAACGGCCGCACGCTGGTCGCGGTCGTGCTTGGCGAGAAGTCGGCGGTCAGCCGTGCCGAGGCCGCGGCAAAACTGCTCGACCAGGGGTTTGACACGCAAGCCGCCGGCCCGGCCACCGTCGCAACACTGGCGCCCTATGGCGACACGGTTTCGCCCAACGACATGCATGACGAGGTCTGCAAGAAGAAGACGAAGGAGGAGCAGTCCGAGGCGCCACCGGCCACTGCGGCCAAGGACGCGCCGAAATCGCCCTATCAGGAGAAGCTCGACCATGTGCCGACGCTGGTTGCCGTCGGCCTCGGTGGCGCCACCGGTCCGGCGCCGAAGGCGATGCTCGACCAGGGCGGCCAGGAATATGCCGACGTGCCGATCCCAAGCTGGCGGCCCGATCGGCCGGCGCCGACCGGCGCCGACCCGGCAGTGGTGGGTTCAGCAGCTCAGGGTGACCAGCCGGTCAAGGCCGCGAACTAACCTGATGAGCGGCTTTCCGATCCCCGTTTCGGTGCTGACCGGCTTCCTCGGTGCCGGCAAGACGACGTTGCTCAACCGGCTGCTGAAGGATCCGGCGCTGGCCGACACGGCGGTCATCATCAACGAATATGGCGAGGTGGCGATCGACCATTTGCTGGTCGAACAGGCCTCCGACGGCATCATCCAGCTCTCGGACGGCTGCCTGTGCTGCACCGTGCGCGGCGAACTGGTCGACACGCTGGCCGACCTGGTCGACCGGCTGCAGACCGGCCGCATCGCCCGGCTGGCCCGCGTCATCGTCGAGACCACGGGCCTTGCCGACCCGGCGCCGGTGCTGCAGTCGATCATGGCGCATCCGGCACTTGTCCAGGCGTTTCGGCTCGACGGCGTCATCACGCTGGTCGACGCGGTCAATGGCAATGTCACGCTCGATGCGCATGTCGAAGCCGTCAAGCAGGTCGCCGTCGCCGACCGTATCGTGCTGAGCAAGGCCGACCTGGTGACCGATACCGGCGACCTTGACACGCTGCGGGCGCGCCTGCGGCAGGTCAATCCAGGTGCCGAACTGCTTGATGCCGGCAATTCAACAACAGGCGTGGCGGCGCTGTTCGACTGCGGCCTCTACAATCCCGCCACCAAATCCGCCGACGTTCGGCGCTGGCTCGGCGAGGAGGCGGCGCATGATCATGCCCACGACCATCACCATGGGCATAACCATGACCACGATCACAGTCACGATCATGGCCATCGCCACGATCAGCGCGTGCGCTCCTATTCGCTGGTCCATGACGGTCCGGTGCCGTTTTCGGCCATCGAGATGTTTCTCGACCTGCTGCGTTCGACGCATGGCGAGAAGCTGCTGCGCATGAAGGGCGTGATCGAACTTAGGGAAGATCCGTCACGACCGCTGGTCATCCACGGCGTGCAGAAGATCCTGCATCCGCCGGCAAGGCTGCCGGCCTGGCCGGACGGCCAGCGCGGCACACGGCTGGTGCTGATCACGCTCGATATGCCCGAGGACTATGTGCGCCGGCTGTTCGCCGCCTTCACCAACCGGCCGTCGATCGACACGCCCGACCGCGCGGCGCTGGAAAACAATCCGCTGGCGATCGCCGGAAGATAGCGTTTTAGATCGAAATTCAGACTGTTTCGCCGCGCTCGACCAGGAATCGATGGCCGCCTGACATCGCTGCTGTTTCAATCAGCTGGTGGCCGGCGTCCGAGCAAAAGGCGGGAATATCGATGACGGCGAGCGGGTCGGTGGTTTCGAGCCACAGCCGGCTGCCAGGCTGCATTCCCGCCAACCGCTTCTTTGCCTTCAGTACCGGCAAAGGGCAGTTCAGCCCTTTCAGGTCATAGATAGCGGTATCCCCAGCCAAGCTCAGCCGCCGAACATGCCGAGCAGCTTGTTCTTCAGCTTTGCCACCGTGCCTTCGCCGGCGTCGGCGGCTTGTGTTTTCGGCTGCCGGCGCGGCCTCGGTCGGGGTGGCGATGGTGGCGGTGGCGACTGGGGCTTCCTTGGCGGCCTTAGCCGCCTCCTTTTCGGCGAGCGCCTGTGCCTTGGCGGCTTCCTTGGCTTGCTTGGCGGCCTCTATGGCGGCGAGCCTCTGCTCCTCGGCCTTCTGCTTGGCTGCCTTTTCGGCGTCGAGTGCCGCCATCTTGCGGCCAGCCGGTGAATCGATGCGGCCCATGCGCGCCGTCTCGGTCACTGTGCCGTCGTTGTTGAGCGACGGCGGATCGATCGGCACGCGCTCGCCGCGCGCCCGCCGCTTCGACCAGTCGGAGACGATGCTGGCTTCCTTGATGCCGGCAATGGTCGGCTTAGGTGGCGGCACGCTGGCCTTGAGCGCGCCGTTGTACGCGGCGTCGTAGGTGCTCTGATAGGCGTTGTAGGCGCTCTTCAGCGAGTCCGGCTGCGTGGTCGTCGGGCACGGCCCGGTCGGATCGAAGGTCTGGCCGTCGGCGGCAACCTGATTGAAGACATAGCGCTTCTCGCAGACATCGACCTTCGGCGGCACCTTGGTGATCTCGAAATTGTCGTAGCCGACCTTCAGCATCTTCCAGAATTCATAATTCGGGTCGTTGCGGTAGCGCGCCATGTTGGCGGCGGTCATGCGGAACGGAAAGGCCTCGACCTGGAACTCGGTCTGCCCGCCCTGGAAGGCGTCGCGGCCGAAGGCATAGATCTGCTCGATCTGCGCGTCGGTCATCGAATAGCAGCCCGAAGACGAACAGGCGCCGTGCACCATCAGATTCTGGCCGGTGCGGCCATTGGCGCGGTCATAGGCGTTGGGAAAACCGATGTTGAAGGACAGATGGTAATTCGAGCGCGGATTCATCTGCGACGGCCGCACCGTATAGAAGCCCTCCGGCGCCTGGCGGTCGCCTTCGGTGTATTTCGGCCCGAGCTTGCCCGACCATTTGCAGATGTCGTAGCTCGCCACCATGTCGTAGCGGCCGTTGGTCTTGGCCTTCCAGATCTCGAGCTTGCCCTCTTCCTTGAAGATGCGGGCCATCACCGAGGAGGTGCGGATCATGCCCTTGGCCTTCATGTCGGCCAGGATCTTGTCGGGCAGCGGCTTGTTGGCTTCCGGGGCAAAGTCCTTCATCGACGAATCATCGCAGCCAGCAATGGCTATCGAGGTGATGAGGACTCCGGTGCGGGCGAGCTTGGCAAACATGGATACGGCTATGTCTTTTCCCTCGGGCCAATGGCTTCGAAACGGCCGAGCCCGTATGCTGAACACCGACGGACCGTAAGCCCGTTAACCTTGAAAATTCCTTACCACAAGCTTCGACCAACCGCTGGCGGCAATTTCATTGACCCGAATGCGGCGGCATTTTTGTGGCGAAATTGCTCATTGTCGCCACATTGCTATGGGCGCGTCGCTTCCGATGGCCTTGTTCCGCCGTCAGAGGGCAATCAGAGGCTGCGGCCCATCGCCAGATATTTCTCGCGGCGCTGTTCGCGGAAGTCGGTGTTGGCGCCGGCGAATTCCTTCATCGTCTTGGCAATGAGGTCGCCGGTCGCGGCAATCACCGTTTCGGGGGCGCGCTGGGCGCCGCCCATCGGCTCGGGGATGATGGCGTCGATGATCTTCAGTTCCAGAAGATCCTGCGCGGTGATCTTCATATTGGTCGCCGCGTCCTTGGAGCGCGTGGTGTCGCGCCACAGGATCGAGGCCGCACCTTCCGGCGAAATCACCGAATAGATGGCATGTTCGAGCATGTAGACACGGTTGGCGGTGGCGATGGCGATAGCGCCGCCTGAACCGCCTTCGCCGATGACCACCGAGATCGACGGCACTTTCAGCCCAAGGCATGCCGAGGTCGAACGGGCGATGGCTTCGGCCTGGCCGCGCTCCTCGGCGCCGACGCCAGGATAGGCGCCCGCCGTGTCGACCAGCGTCAACAGTGGAATCTTGAAGCGGTCGGCCAGTTCCATCAGCCGCACCGCCTTGCGATATCCCTCGGGACGCACGGAGCCGAAATTGTGCTTCAGGCGGCTGGTCGTGTCCGAGCCCTTTTCCTGACCGATGATCGCGATAGGCTCGCCGCGGAAACGGGCGAAACCGCCGACGATCGCCTGGTCCTCTCCGAAATTGCGGTCGCCGGCGAGCGGCGTGAAATCGCTGAACAGGCCCTTGATGTAGTCAACGCAGTGCGGCCTGTCGGAATGGCGCGCCACCTGCACCTTCTGCCAGGGCGTCAGCGCCTTGTAGAGCTCGCGCAGCGCGTCGCGCGAACGCTTCTCGAGCCTGGTGATCTCATCGGCGACATCGACCGCCTCGCCGTTCTCGGCAAGCTTCTTGAGCTCGAGGATCTTGAGCTCAAGATCTTGCACCGGCTTTTCGAAATCGAGGTAATTGTACATGCTTGAGCGGACCGATACGTCGGAAGGCAAGGACTGCGGAACCGTTGAAACCAAGGCGCCGGGCGGTGAAATGTCGTCCTCACATAGCGATATGAGGCCTAGTCGGCAAGCGGATGATGATCGTTGACCAGCCGCACCAGCCGCTCCTCCAGCACATGGGTGTAAATCTGTGTCGTCGATATGTCGGCATGGCCGAGCAACTGCTGCACGGCCCTGAGATCGGCACCGTTCTGCAGGAGATGGCTGGCGAAAGCATGGCGCAGCACATGCGGCGATATCTTGGCCGAGGCGATGCCGGCGCGCGCCGCCAGGCCTTTCAGGTCGCGGGCAAAGACCTGGCGCGAGAGATAGCCGCTATCGGATGCCGCCGGAAACAGGAACGGGCTGTCGGCGAAGGTGGGCACCCCGGCCCGAGCGGCAAGCCAGGCGCGCATCGCCGTGCGCGCCTTGGCCGACAGCGGCACCATGCGCTCCTTGTCGCCCTTGCCGCGCACCATGAAGAAACGGTCGTCGCGCTGCGCCACCGTCACCGGCAGGCCGACCAGCTCGGAAACCCGCAGGCCGGTGGCGTAGAGCACCTCGACCAGCGCATGCAGGCGCAAGGCTGCCAGCCGGTCGCTGTGGCCACGCCCGGCATCGCCGGCTTCGGTCGCGGCGCGGTCGATCAGCCGGCCGGTGTCGGCCTCGCTCATCGTCTTGGGCAGCGGGCGGCCTTTTTCGGGCTGTCCAGCGTGCCGGTCGGGTCGTCGGTGCGCAGGCCCTCAGCGTAAAGGAACTTAAAGAACTGGCGGATCGCCGACAGTTTACGCGCCTGCGAGGTCGGCGCGAAGCCGCGCGCGGCGATGTCGTCGAGATAGGCGCGGATATCGGCGGCACTCGCGGCGGCGAGCCCGCCATCGATCTCGGTCGAGGCGTCTTCGAGGTCGCGGCGGTAGGAGGACAGCGTGTTCTCCGCAGCGCCGCGCTCGGCGCTCATCATTTCCAGGAAGGCCTCGATGCGGGCGGCGCTGTTCATCCTTGAGGATCAGTTTTTCTTGGAGTCAGTTCTTCTTGGGGTTCAGCTTTTCCGGCGGGACACGCACGCTCATCTCCGCTTTTTTCGGCTCGACGAACATTACCAGCGCGAACATCGTACCATAGGCAATGCCGGCCAGAATCGCGAGGGTCACGACAAAGCGAAACAGTGTCGGCATCAATTTTCGCTCGTCTTCTTGTTCTGCGTTTCCAAACCCTGTGCCCTTATGGGACGCCAATCCGGCCAATTCAAGGAAGAAGCGGAGGCCTGTTAGCAACTTCTGATGCAGGCGTCCCCCGGCCGATATAGGCTTGCCTATGCTCGGCACGCTTGACGCAAACGGGCTTTTCATGTCGATACGCCGGCAAAGAGGGCCCAAGAAACAGCTGATGACCCAGGCAAATCCTCCAGGCGAGACCCACTCAGCGCTGCTTGGCCGGCTGGGCAGCCGGTCCATCGTCTTTGTCGGCCTGATGGGCGCCGGCAAGACGGCGATCGGCCGCAAGGTGGCGACCATGCTTTCGCTGCCTTTCATCGACAGCGACCAGGAGATCGAGAGCGTCTCGCGCATGACCGTGCCGGAACTGTTCGAGCGCTATGGCGAGACCGAGTTCAGGGGCCTGGAACAACGCGTCATCCTGCGCGTGCTGGAGAACGGTCCGCAGGTGCTGTCGACCGGCGGCGGCGCCTTCATGAACGCGCAGACGCGCGAGGCCATCGCCGCGCATGGTGTGTCGGTGTGGCTGAAGGCCGAACTCGACCTTCTGATGGAACGAGTCTCCAAGAAGCAGAACCGGCCGCTGCTGAAGAGCGCCGACCCCCGCGCCGTGCTGGAGCGGCTGATGGGCGAGCGCTATCCGGTCTATGCCACATCGAATGTCACCGTGCTGACCCGCGACGACCGCAAGGAGGTCATCGCCGCCGAGGTGCTGGATGCGCTGTGCCGGCATTTCGGCATCGATGAAATCGCGGCGACGGGCGAGGTGGAATCGTGAGCGCGGATCAGCCCGTCACCGTCGAAGTCGGCCTTGGCGACCGGGCCTACGACATATTGATCGGTTCAGGACTACTGTCACGCGCGGGTGAGGAAATTTCGCGCCGGTTGCCGGGCACGCGCGCGGCTGTCGTCACCGACGAGAATGTTGCGGCAGCGCATCTCGATACGCTGAAAGCAGGGCTTGAGAAGGGCGGTATCCAGCCCAGCGTCATCACGATGCCGCCCGGCGAGAAGACCAAGAGCTTTGCCCATCTTGAAGAGGTGGTCGACGGCGTGCTGGCCGCCAGGCTGGAGCGCGGCGACGTCGTCATCGCGCTGGGCGGTGGCGTCATCGGCGATCTCACCGGTTTTGCCGCCGGCATTGTGCGGCGCGGCATGAATTTCGTGCAGATCCCGACCTCGCTGCTGGCACAGGTCGATTCCTCCGTCGGCGGCAAGACCGGCATCAACAGCCCGCGCGGCAAGAACCTGGTCGGCGTCTTCCTGCAGCCTAGGCTGGTGCTGGCCGATACGGAAGTGCTGGACACGCTGCCGATCCGCGAATTCCGCGCCGGCTATGCCGAGCTCGCCAAATACGGGCTGATCGACCGGCCGGAACTTTTCGCATGGCTGGAAGCGAACTGGGAGAAGGTGTTCGCCGGCGGGCCGGAGAGGGGAGAGGCGATTGCCGAGGCCTGCCGCGCCAAGGCCGATGTCGTCGCCCGCGACGAGTTCGAGACCGGGGACCGCGCGCTTCTCAATCTCGGCCATACATTCGGCCACGCGCTCGAAGCCGCCACGCAGTATGACGGAGCCCGGCTCGTCCATGGCGAGGGGGTCGCGATCGGCATGGCGCTGGCGCATCGCTTCTCCTCGCGACTCAATCTGGCCAGCCCCGACGACGCGGCGCGCGTCGAGACGCATCTGCGCGCCGTCGGCCTGCCCTGGCGGATGGCCGACATTCCGGGTGATCTGCCCGATGCCGAAGCGCTGCTTTCCTTCATAACCCAAGACAAGAAGGTGTCGCGCGGCGCGCTGACCTTCATCCTGACGCGCGGCATCGGCCAGGCCTTCATTGCCAAGGACGTTCCGGCCTCGGAAGTGCTGTCGTTCCTGAGGGAAAACCATCCAGCCAGCCGGAAAGCCGGCTGAGATGGACAACGGCTGGGTCATCGTCGCCGTCCTTGCCATCCTCATCCTGCTGGTCATTGCCGTGCGCACGCGCCTTCTCGCCATGTTCGGCTACGAGCTGTCGCGCATCGAGCCGCAGCGCTCGAGCCAGGACGAATTGCGCGGCGCGGTCGACGATTTCCGCCGCGACGGCCAGGTGGTGCGCGAGGACCGCGACCGCATCGGCGGCCTGTTCGACCTCGAAGAGCTCGAAGTCTCCGACATCATGGTTCACCGCACCAATATGCGCTCGGTCAATGCCGACAATGCGCCGGAAGCGGTGGTGCGCGAGATCCTGCAGAGCCCGCACACGCGCATGCCGCTGTGGAAGGGCTCGCTCGACAATATTGTCGGCGTGCTGCACGCCAAGGATCTGCTGCGTGCGTTGAACGAAGTCGGCAATGATTTTTCCAAGATCGACGTGATGAAGATCGCCTCGAAACCATGGTTCGTGCCCGACACCACGACCTTGCAGGAGCAGCTCAACGCCTTTTTGCGCCGCAAGGCGCATTTCGCCGTCGTCGTCGACGAATATGGCGAGGTCGAAGGGCTGGTGACGCTGGAGGACATAATCGAGGAGATCGTCGGCGAAATCGCCGATGAGCACGACGTCGATATCCAGGGCGTCAAGCAGGAGGCCGACGGCTCCGTCGTCGTCGACGGCAATGTGCCGATCCGCGACCTGAACCGGGCGCTAGACTGGAACCTGCCGGACGAGGAAGCGACCACGATTGCCGGCCTCGTCATCCACGAGGCGCAGTCGATCCCCGATGAGAAGCAGGCCTTCACCTTCCACGGCAAGCGCTTCATCGTTATGAAGCGCGACAAGAACCGCATTGCCCGGTTGAGGATCAGGCCGGCCGGCGACGCTTAGAGCAGTTCGCATTTAGGTTGACTTGTATCCGGCGCTTTCGATGTAGTTGTTACATTCATTTGAGGTGACGACGTCGAGGGTGCTGGCGATGGCGCTGTGTACGGCCTGGATGCTTCGCTTGGCGGCACGTCGCATGCAGTGCTTGAGCTTGGCGAAGAGCTTCTCGATTGGATTGAGATCTGGACTGTAAGGCGGCAGGAAGAAGAGCCGCGCACCGGCGGCCCTGACGATGTCGCGGACGGCTTGGCCCTTGTGAGATCCGAGATTGTCGAGAATGACGATGTCACCCGGCTTCAGGGTCTTGATGAGTTCGGTTTCGACATAGACACGGAAGGCCTGCGCATTGATGGGTCCGTCAATGACCCAAGGCGCCTCTACCCGATCATGCCGCAGTGCGGCGATGAAGGTCATCGTCTTCCAATGACCATATGGCGCGTGAGCCATCAGCCGCTTGCCGCGCACACCCCAGCCGCGCAACGGCGCCATGTTGGTCTTGACCCACGTTTCATCCAGGAAGACCAGGCGCGTTGGGTCAATGCGGGTCTGATAGCGCATCCATTGCGTCCGCCGACGCATCAGCTTTGGCTTGAGTTGCTCAGCCGGCAGAACGGTTTTTTTTAAAACTCTTGCCCTCGCGATGCAGGAAGCGACCGACGCTGGCAGGGTGGATGATGAGACCCCGGTCAGCCAGTGCGGCCGTCAATTCATGAAGCGTTATGTTGGCATCCCGCTCGACCTCGCTCAGGACGAAGGCACGATGCTCCCCGTCAATCAGATAGGGTCGATGACCGCCCATCTTGCCGGGTGCCGCACTGCCCAGCCGACGCTTGCGCGCCGCCCACTTGATCACGCTCGAAACTGCCACCTTCAGTGCCGCGGCCACCTCTCGGCTCGTCTCGCCTTCTTCAAGGCGAGCCAACGCCCGTTCCCGCAAATCCATCGAATAAGGCTTGGCCATCTGTCCCGACCTCCAACGGTCAGAACATCGAATCTGATTTGCTCAGTCTTGGGAATCCCGATTCAGACAAAACGCGAACCGCTCTAACTCTTTGTTTTGACGCAATTCCCAAGGGAAAGCGCTATGCGCTTTTCCCGGGAAACCGTTTCACACTTTTCCTGGAATTGTTCTAAAGCCCTTGTTCTACGCCTGTCGTTTGTCCCGCCGCTGCGCACTTTTGGGCGACGTGCGTCAGGCCGAGAGCCGTGAGGACCAGCGCAACCACCGAGCCTCATTCTGCGATCTGGCTCGTCGAGCGTTCGTGGATCGTCAGCCCCGTCTCAGCGTCGACAGCCGCCAAACTGACCTCATAACCCCAAAGCCTCCGGATGTGACGAAGCGTGGCGTCACGGCTGGCATCCTCGAGAAGGATGCCGTGATTCACCTTGTGCTGCAGTCGCAAATGCCGGTCGCCGAGCAGATCGACATCCACCACCTGAATGTCCGGTCGGTTCGCGCCGACATCGTAGCTGTGAGCAAGCGCGGCGCGTATCTTTTCATAGCCGCGCTCGTTGTGGATCGAGGCAACCTGAAAATGCGGTTGGTCGGCAACGTCGCCGAGCACAAAAAACCGCCACTTCCGGATCATGGCTGGGCTGAGGTATTGGCGGATGAAGGACTCGTCGCGATGCTCTGCCCATGCGTCGAGCAGGACCTCGCGCCAGTTTCCGCGGCCGGCGATGTTGGGAAACCAATCCCGATCCTCGGCCGTCGGCTCGGTCGAGATGCGCTGAATGTCCTGCATCATGTCGAGGCCGAGAGCGTAGGGGTTGATGCCGGAAAAGCGCGGATCGTCGAACGCCGGCTGGAAGATCACATTGGAATGATTGCGCAGGATTTCGAGCATGGCGCCCTCGCTGATCCGGCCGCGGTCGAACAGCATGTTCATCAACGTATAGTGCACGAAGGTGGCGCAGCCCTCGTTCATCACCTGTGTTTGCCGTTGCGGATAAAAATATTGTGCTATGACACGAACGATCCTGATGATCTCACGCTGCCAGGGATCCAGAATCGGGCTGTTCTTTTCCAGGAAATAGAGCAGGTTTTCCTCGGGCAGGTTGAGCGATTTCTTCCACTCCGGGTCTTGGGCCTTGTCCTTGACCCTTTGCTGCGAAGGCGGCAGCGTGCGCCACAAATCGTTGTAGGAGCGCTCTTCGTATTCGAGACGCTCGCGAAGCCCTTCGCGCTGCCGTTCCGACGACAGCTTCGGTGGCCGGCGATAGCGGAACACGCCCTGTTCCATCAGCGCGTGGGTGGAATCGAGGACAGCCTCGACGGTAGCGAGACCGTGCCGCTCCTCGCAACGAGCAATGTAGCTCTTGGCGAAGTCCAGGTAGCTGAGGATCGCCCCAGCGTCCGTCCACTGCTTGAACAAATGATTGTTCTTGAAGAAATGGTTATGCCCGAGCGCGGCATGAGCCGTCACCAAGGCCTGCAGGGCCATGGTGTTTTCCTCCATCAGATAGACGATGCAGGGATTGGAATTGATGACCAGTTCATAGGCAAGCCCGCGCCCGCCTTTGCGATAGAGCAGGTCCTGGTAGAGGAAGTGTTTGCCGAAAGACCAGTGGTGGTACATCAGTGGCATACCGACTGACGAGTAAGCGTCGAGCATCTGTTGGGAGGAGATGATCTCCATCTGCACGGGATAGGTATCGAGATGAAGCTCTTCGACCGCGATTGCCTCGATCGCGTCATAGGTCCGCGACAATTTCGTAAAATCCCAGTCGGATCCGGAAAAAAGCAGATCGGATTTACCGGCTTGTCTGGCCATCGGCCCCTCTCACGCTCTCTTAAGGACAGCAGGCTGTTTGCCGAAGAGCTGGCGAAAGACCGGGTAGATATCGGCGGGCGTGGCGATGCGGCTCATCTGGAAGTTCGACCATTTCAGGTCGATCGCGCTATAGGCACGCCATAGCGATGTCCCGTTTTCGGTCGTGCCGAAGATATGGGCTTCGCGCTTGTCGATAATCTCGACGTAGGCAAAATACTGGCACAGCCGCATGAGCTTCCCGTCGAGCAGGGCTATGCAGCGCTCGGAATCGGTGACGGAATTGTCTCCGTCGGAGGCCTGGGCGGCATAGATGTTCCACTCGCTGGGCGGATATCGCTGCCTGATGATGCGATGCATTTCCTCGAGCGCGGTGGAAACGATTGTACCGCCGCTTTGCGTGCAATTGAAGAACGTCTCCTCGTCAACCTCCTGCGCCTCGTGGGTATGGCGGATGAAGACGATCTCGATGCGATCATAGCGCCGTTTCAAGAACAGGTGCAGCAGCACGAAGAAGCGCTTGGCCAGATCCTTTTCGCGCTCGCCCATGGACCCGGACACATCCATCAGACAGAACATGACGGCATTGGCGTTCGGCACAGGCTGGGGATCGAAGCGGTTGAATCGGATGTCGACAGGATCGACAAAGGCAATTCGCCTGCGCCGCCGCTCCAACCGGTCAAGCTCCTGCCGCAATGCCGCAACGCGCTGGTGCGCCGCTGCGCTGGATGGCACCAACTCAAGCATGGCGATTTCCTCGAGGATCGCGTCCAACTCCTCCTGCTTAGGGCGCCTCAGCGCGATGCGCCGGCCGTGGCTGTTACGCATCGTGCGCCCAACATTGATGTTGGTCGGTGAACCGGTGGCGGCGAAGCCAGCCCGGCGCGGCTTGAAGGCAAGGATTTCCTTGAGGTTGAGCTTGACCATATCCGGGAGTTCGAGATCCTCGAAAAAAAGATCGAGCACCTCTTCGCGTGACAGCACGAAACGAAAGTCGTCTTCAGACGCCTTGTTTCCCGGGACGACGCCCCGGCGCCGACGCCCTGGCCGGGCTTGGGGATCAGGTCTCCAGGGGAGAAATGCCTATTGCCCGGCAGGATGTGCTGGCGCCTGCCGCCGTTCCTGGCGTTGTTGAAAGCCGGCTCGCCCGTGCCTCTTTCGGGCATGGGCACGGCGTGCTCGGCATCCACGTCTGCGATCCTGCCGATGCGGATCTGATCGCGAATGCTCCGCTTGAGCTCTTCCCGCGCGCGCCTGACGAAGCGCTGGCGATTGCCCAGGCTTTTGTCCTTCGGATTCAGGCGACGGTCGATAAAGATAGGCATGGAACCATTCGGGCTTTCTCAACCCGCCTTGTTCACGCGCATGTACCAGTCGACAAGCCGGCGCACCTGCCGCTCGGTGTAGCCGCGTTCCACCATGCGCTGCACGAATTCATTGTGCCGCTTTTCCGTGACGCTGTCCTGCTTGGAGCCGAAACTGATCACCGGCAAGAGGTCTTCGACCTGGCCGAACATGCGCTTCTCGATGACCTCGCGAAGTTTCTCATAACCTGTCCACGATGGGTTGCGGCCGTGGTTTCGCGCCCGGGCACGCAGCGTGAATTTGACCACTTCATTGCGGAAGTCCTTGGGATTGGCGATGCCGGCTGGTTTCTCGACCTGCGACAATTCCTTGTCCAATACCTCGCGATTGAGAATCTGGCCGTATCGGGATCCTTGTAGTCCTGATCCTCAATCCAGGCATCGGCATAGGCGATGTAACGGTCGAAGAGGTTCTGGCCATACTCGCTGTATGATTCCAGATAGGCCTTCTGGATTTCGTGGCCGATGAACTCGGCATAGCGCGTTGCCAGTTCCGACTTGATGAAGTCGAGATAGGCAGCTTCCGTTTCCTTTGGAAACTGCTCGCGCTTGATCGCCTCCTCCAGGATGTAGATCAGATGCACGGGATCGGCAGCCACCTCCTTGGTGTCGTAGTTGAATGTCTGCGACAGGATCTTGAAGGCGAAGCGTGTACTGACGCCGGTCATGCCTTCGTCGACGCCGGCGGTATCGCGATATTCCTGGACCGACTTCGCCTTGGGATCGACCTCCTTGAGGTTCTCGCCGTCATAGGCGCGCATCTTGGTGTAGAGCGGCGAATTGTCGTGCTCGGCAAGGCGGGTCGAGACCGTGAATCGGCTGAGAATGTCCAGCACTTCGGGTGCGCAGGGGCTGGTGGCCAAGTCGCTCTCGCGCAGCAGCTTTTCATAGATCTGCCTCTCTTCGGTGATCCGCAGGCAATACGGCACCTTGACCACGAGGATGCGGTCGAGAAAGGCCTCGTTGTTCCTGTTGTTCTTGAACTGTTGCCATTCCGATTCGTTGGAATGGGCAATGATGATGCCCTGATAGGGAAAGGCGCCGAAATTCTCGGTGCCGTTGTAGCTGCCTTCCTGGGTCGCCGTCAGCAACGGATGCAGGACCTTGATAGGCGCCTTGAACATCTCGACGAATTCGAGCAGGCCTTGCGTGGTCCGGTTCAGTCCGCCGCTGTAGGAATAGGCGTCCGGATCGGACTGGCTGAAATTTTCCAGTTGTCTGATGTCGACCTTGCCAACCAGGGCCGAGACATCCTGATTGTTCTCGTCGCCGGGCTCTGTCTTGGCAATGCCGATCTGGCGCAGCCGCGAAGGCATCAACTTGACCACGCTGAATTTGGAAATGTCGCCGGAAAGTTCGTCGAGCCGCTTGGCCGCCCATGGTGAGATGAGCCCGTTCAGCCGGCGTCGGGCTATGCCGTATTTATCCTCCAGCAGGTCGCCCATGCGATCGGGATGGAAAAGGCCAAGTGGCGATTCGAAAACCGGGCTGATCTGGTTACCGACCTTCAGCGTGTAGATCGGGCGCAGCTCCATCAATTTCTTCAGCCGTTCGGCCAGAGAGGATTTACCGCCGCCGACAGGGCCAAGGAGGTAGAGGATCTGCTTGCGCTCCTCGAGTCCCTGGGACGCGTAGCGGAAATACCCGGCGATGCGCTCGATCGTTTCCTCCATTCCGTAGAAGTCGGAGAAGGAGGGATAGATCTTAACGGTGCGGTTCGAGAAAATGCGGCCGAGCCGTTCATCCTTGCTGGTGTCGACCAGGTTCGGCTCGCCGATTGCCTCGACCATCCGTTCAGGCGCCGAGGCATACATTGATTTGTCCTCTCGGCAAGCAAGGAGATACTGCTGGAGGCTGATTTCTTCCTGGGCCGCGTTCGCATAAATCTCCGAAAACAGATCGAAGACGTCGGACTGATTCTCGCGCATGATACTTTGCCCTCAGAGCCGTTCTGGCTGCCGGCTGGCTCATCATATATTCAACTGCCGCAACGCATTAGGGTTCCTTCACATGAAGGAGAGCGTGCGCGTCTGTCATTGAGACCTGGGACACCCACCCATGTCACTGAAATTCCTGTCCAAATACTTAAGTGGTGATGGCCAGATGAGGCCGTCAAGGGGTAGATATTGATTTCGTGAGCTGAACGACAAGGGCAGTGCATTGATGCGGCCTGAATCGGCGTTGCGATCCGATGCGAGTTCAACGAAGCCCGGCTGATCCAGCCTCCTCTATAACGGACGAGTCCCTAAAGCTTGAGGTCCGCATCGATGGTCGATCGCCGAGGCAGACCGCTAAGCATTACCAATCCTTAACTGGACGCTCGCGGTGCCTGCGGGCACTGTTGGCTACACGGTCGGGAGACCACGATGATCGATCGACGAAGCTTCATTCTGGCCTCGGTGGCGGCGGTGCTGCCATTGGGAGCATCGGCCGCGTGGCGCGCGCGCCAACCCGCGCAAAAAACCTTCGACTACGGTCCGGCCAAGCTCGATGTCTACGCGCCCGATGGTGCGAAAAACCTGCCTGTCGTCTTCTTTGTCCATGGCGGGGCCTGGGAGTTCGGCAAGCGCAGCCAGGTGGGTGCCAAGCCGGCTTTCCTGCTCGCCAACGGCTTCTGCTTCGTCTCGATCGACTATCGCATGCTGCCGGAGGCCGATGTCGCGACCCAGGCCGGGGACGTGGAAAATGCCTATGCCTATGTCAGGGCCAACATTGCCGGGCATGGCGGCGACCCAAACCGCATTGTCGGCATGGGCCATTCGGCCGGTTGCCACCTGATTGCGTTAACCGGCATGCGCGGCGGGCTGCCCGGCGTCGCCGGGCTGCTGCTCGACGATACCAGGGCCTATGATCTTGCGGCACTTGAGAAAAATGGCGGCATGGTGCGGGCCTATGCAAGGGTATTTTCCGACCCTTCGCAATGGGCGGCACTGTCGCCGGCCAGCTTTGTCGATGGCCGCAAAGCATCCGCCGACTTTCATCGCCTATTCCGGGGCTTCAGGCCGTGGCGAGGATTCGAAAGCCTTTGCCGAGCGCCTTCGCGCCACCGGGACCAAAGTCACCCTGTTCGACGGCAGTGCCTATACGCACATGTCGATCAACCGCGATTTCGGCGAAGATGGTTATGCGCTGACCGCCGCAGCCCTGGCATTCCTGAAATCGACGGTCGGCTGATCCCCGCCGACTTCCGCTCGCCTATCCCTTTAACTGGATCATGCCAAAAGCGGCGGCGGGATATTGCCGTGCGGACATTCGTGAGTGCAATTGGTCCTCATGATTGGGAGAAAAATTGCATGAATGGCGCTGATGTCCTTTGTGATGTGCTGCTGGCCAATGATGTGACGGTCTGCTTCGCCAATCCCGGCACCTCCGAAATGCATTTCGTCGCCGCGCTCGACCGCAAGCCCGAGATGCGTTGCGTGCTCGGCCTGTTCGAGGGCGTGGTGACCGGTGCCGCCGACGGCTATGCGCGCATGACCGACCGCCCGGCCGCGACTTTGCTGCATACCGGCCCTGGCCTGGCCAATGGGCTGGCCAACATGCACAATGCCCGGCGTGCGTTCAGCCCGATGATCAACATCGTCGGCGACCATGCCTCCTACCACCTGCCGCTTGATGCGCCGCTCACCAGCGACATCGAAGGCCTGGCGGCGCCGATGTCCAACTGGGTTCGCCGCATCGCCGGGCCAGAAGATGTCCAGCCGGCCACGGAGGCGGCTTTCCGCGCCTCGCTCACACCTCCGGGCGTCACCACGCTGATCCTGCCCGCGGATGCGGCATGGGGCGGCGCTGCCCCGGCGTCGCCGGGCAAGGTCGTCCTTTCGCCGCCGCCGGGTGTCGACGTCGATGCCGTACGCGAGACCGCCGCGGCGATCCGTGCGGCTCCGGGGCGTGTCGGCATGATCGTTCGGGGGCGAGCCGCGCGGGCCGATGCGCTCGAGATCGCCGGCCAGATCTCGACGGCCTGCGATATCCGCCTGTTCAGCGAGGTCCTGATCGCCCGCATGCAACGCGGGCGCGGGCGTGTCGCGCCGGCCCGCATCCCCTATCCAATCGATGCGGCAACGGCGTTGCTGAGCGACATCGACGTGCTGGTACTGGTCGGCGGCAAGGAGCCGGTCGCCTTCTTCGCCTATCCGGAAAAACCGGGACGGCTCGTCCGCGATGACTGCCGGGTGCTGACGCTCGCCGCCCATGGTCAGGACCTGCATGCGGCGCTGGAGGCATTTCGCGATGAGCTCGGCGTCAAACCATCGCAGCGGACGGTGGTTGCGACCGCTTTCCCGGACGAAGCTGCGCCGAGCGGCAAGCTCACCGACGACGCCATCGCGCTGTCGGTGGCGCACAAGCTGCCGGACAATGCGATCGTCTGCGACGAGGCGGTCACCTCGGCCAGGCGTTTCTTCGCCCTGTCCGCCTTTGCCGCGCCGCATGACTACATGATGGGCACTGGCGGATCGATCGGCGGCGGCATTCCGATGGCGACCGGGGCGGCGATCGCCTGTCCCGACCGCAAGGTGATCAATCTGGAGGCCGATGGCAGTGGCATGTACACGGTGCAGGGGCTGTGGACACAGGCGCGGGAAAATCTCGACGTGGTGACGATCGTCTTTGCCAACCGCACCTACGCGATCCTGCATGGCGAGATGAAGAATGTCGGCGTCAATGCGATCGGCGAGAACGCCAGGCGCATGCTCGATCTCGACCATCCCGCGCTAGACTGGGTGTCGCTGGCCAAAGGCATGGGCGTGGAAGCGGCGCGGGCCGAGACATGCGAGCAGTTCGACGTGCTGCTGGACAGCGCCTTATCGCGGCGCGGGCCGTTCCTGATCGAAGCGGTGATCTGAAGGGGCCGCGAAAGGCTAGGGGCAGATCGGCCTACCAGCGGGTCTTCTCACCAGGCGCCGCCGGTTCGATCGCCAGCGCGTGCACGCCGGCTTTCAATTCGTCGGCGAGCAGTTCGTTGACGGCGCGGTGGCGGTCAATGCGGCTCATGCCCGCAAAGCTGGAAGAAACGAGGCGGACGCGAAAATGCGTCTCGCCGGTGCCGTCATAGGCGCCGTGATGGTCGGAGCCATGGTGGTGATGGCCGGCGTGGAGATGGCTTTCGTTGATGATGACCAGCCGCTCCGGCGAAAATGCCTTGTTGAGCTTGTCTTCCATGGTCGCCTGTATGGACATTGTCGTCTCCGTTCACCACATATGGCTGGCGCACCAGCGTGAAAACCGGAAATCGGTTCCACAGGGGCCGCTGCCGCGCAACTAAATCCGCTATTCGCCTGCTTTAAGCCGCGATTCAGCGGTTAGGGCGATGATCGCGAAAATGTCAATTCTTGTTTCGCATCTGCGAACGCCCCATAAATGGGTGAGATGAAGCCGTACCCCAAATATTTCGAGAAGATTCGCATCCGCCCGGAGAAGGATGCGGAGCTGAAGTCGCACTCGCCGATCTGCCAGTGGGACGGCTGCAAGGAGGCCGGTACCCATCGCGCGCCGGTCGGGCGGATGAAGGAGGGCGAGTATTTCCGCTTCTGCTTCGACCATGTGCGCGAGTACAACAAGGGCTTCAACTATTTTTCCGGCGTGCCGGACACCGAAGTCGCCCGTTTCCAGAAGGAAGCGATGACCGGCCACCGGCCGACCTGGAAGATGGGCGTCAATGGCGCCTCGACGCGTTCGTCGCCCGATATGGCGCAGATGCGCTCCGGCCGCGCCGGCTATTACAACCGCATGCGCGACCCGTTCGACCTCTTCAAGGGGCCGAAGGATCCGCGCGAGGCGCGCGAGCGCAAGGCCAAGCCGCTTGAGGCCAAGGCGCTGGAAACGCTTGGCCTTGATACAAAGGCGACTGGCAAGGATATCAAGGCGCGCTATAAGGAACTGGTGAAACGTCACCATCCGGATGCGAATGGTGGCGACAGAGGTTCGGAAGACCGGTTCCGCGATGTGCTGCAGGCCTATCGCGTGCTCAAACAGGCGGGCCTGTGCTGAGCGACCCTATGGTTTGTGTCGTTTTCCAACTTTCATAAGGTTGGAAAAGGCTTTAAGACCGCCCCCGAACAAAATCGATTGCCGGCGAAACGGGACGTTTCGCCCGTGGAGACGTTGAGAGATATGAACAAGGTCGATCGCGACATCGCCAACCTGCCCGACACGACGGTGTCGGTGAAGGAGAAATTCGGCTTCGACTCCAAGATGGTGGTGCCGGCCTATTCGGTGACATCAGAACATGTGCCTGACGTCGATCCGGACTATTTGTTCGACAAGGCGACGACGCTGGCGATCCTTGCCGGCTTTGCCTACAACCGCCGCGTCATGGTGTCGGGCTATCACGGCACCGGCAAGTCGACCCATATCGAACAGGTCGCCGCCCGCCTCAACTGGCCCTGCGTGCGCGTCAATCTCGACAGCCATGTCAGCCGTATCGATCTCGTCGGCAAGGACGCGATCGTGGTCAAGGACGGCTTGCAGATCACCGAATTCCGCGACGGCATCCTGCCCTGGGCCTACCAGCACAATGTCGCGCTCTGCTTCGACGAGTATGATGCCGGCCGTCCGGACGTGATGTTCGTCATCCAGCGCGTGCTGGAATCCTCGGGTCGGCTGACGCTGCTTGACCAGAGCCGGGTCATCCGTCCGCATCCGGCGTTCCGGCTGTTTTCGACCGCCAACACGGTCGGCCTCGGCGACACGACCGGCCTCTACCACGGCACGCAGCAGATCAACCAGGCGCAGATGGACCGCTGGTCGATCGTCACCACGCTGAATTACCTCCCGCACGACAATGAAGTGAACATCGTGCTGGCCAAGGCCAAGCACTATCGCGACAACAAGGGCAAGGACATCGTCAACAAGATGGTGCGCGTCGCCGACATGACGCGCTCGGCCTTCATCAATGGCGACCTGTCGACGGTGATGAGCCCGCGTACCGTCATCACCTGGGCCGAGAATGCCGAGATCTTCGGCAATATCGGCATGGCGTTCCGGCTGACCTTCCTCAACAAATGCGACGAACTGGAGCGTTCGGTGGTTGCCGAGTTCTACCAGCGCGCCTTCGGTGAGGATCTGCCCGAGAGCGCCGCCAACGTGGTGCTGGGCTAAGCATAGCCTCGATGGCGGGTCCGGGCGACAACACGCGCAACAAGTCGAAGACGGGGTCTGAAGCCGACAGCTTCAAGCGCGCCGTCACCGTCTGCATGCGCGCCATTGCCGGCGACAAGGACATGGAAGTCGGCTTCGCCAAGGATCGGCCGGCACTTGCCGGCAGCCGCGCGCGTTTGCCCGAATTGCCGAAAAAGGCATCGAAGACCGATATCGCGATCACCCGCGGCCTCGGTGATTCCATGGCGCTGAAGCGCGCCTGCCACGATGCGCGCATCCACACCAAGCTGGCGCCGGAAGGCAAGGCGGCCCGCGCCATCTATGACGCGGTCGAGCAGGCCCGCGTCGAGGCGATCGGCAGCCGCGCCATGCAAGGCGTCGCCGACAATATCGGCTCGATGCTGGAGGACAAATACGCCAAGGCCAATCTCGTCGACGTCAAGGACAAGGCCGACGCGCCGATCGAGGAAGCGCTGGCGCTGATGGTGCGCGAGAAGCTGACCGGGCGCCCGGTGCCCAAGAGCGGCGAGCGGCTCGTCGAGCTGTGGCGGCCCTGGGTCGAGGAAAAGGCCAAGGCCGACCTCGACGGGCTGTCGGCCAAGCTCGACGACCAGCAGGCCTTTGCCCGCGTCGTGCGCGAGATGCTCGCCTCCATGGAGATGGCCGAGGAACTCGGCGACGACCAGGAGACGGAAGACTCCGAGGACAATGACGACAACCAGCCGCAAGGCGAGGAGCAGAGCGAGGAGGGCGGCGAAGAGGATTCCGGCTCCGAGCAGTCGCAGTCCGAGGATGCCGAGGCGTCCGCCGATGACGAGCAATCCTCCGAGACGGAGGCCTCCGACGCCACAGCCGACGATCTGTCCGACGATGACGATGCGGATGCCGAGACGCCCGGCGAGGCTAGGCGCAACGACAATCCCTTCACCAATCTGCCGAAGGAAATCGACTACAAGGTTTTCACCACGGCTTTCGACGAGACGGTCGGTGCCGAGGAATTGTGCGAAGAGGAAGAGCTCGACCGGCTGCGCGCGTTTCTCGACAAGCAACTGGCCAATCTGTCCGGCGTCGTAGGACGGCTCGCCAATCGCCTGCAGCGCCGGCTGATGGCGCAGCAGAACCGCTCCTGGGATTTCGACCTGGAAGAGGGCTATCTCGACCCGGCGCGCCTGGTGCGCGTCGTCATCGATCCGATGCAGCCGCTGTCCTTCAAGCAGGAACGCGACACCAAATTCCGCGACACGGTGGTGACGCTGGTGCTCGATAATTCGGGCTCGATGCGCGGCCGGCCGATCACGGTCGCCGCCACCTGCGCCGACATTCTGGCCCGCACGCTGGAGCGCTGCGGCGTCTCGGTGGAGATCCTCGGCTTCACCACGCGCGCGTGGAAGGGTGGGCAGGCGCGTGAAAAATGGCTGAAGGACGGCAAGCCTCCGAACCCGGGCCGGCTCAACGATCTGCGCCACATCATCTACAAATCCGCCGATCATCCGTGGCGGCGGGCACGGCGCAATCTCGGCCTGATGATGCGCGAAGGCCTGCTCAAGGAAAACATCGACGGCGAGGCGCTGCTTTGGGCGCACAATCGCCTGATCGCCCGCCCTGAACAGCGCAAGATCCTGATGATGATCTCGGACGGCGCGCCGGTCGACGATTCGACGCTTTCGGTCAATCCGGGCAACTATCTCGAGCGCCATCTGCGCGCCGTCATTGAACTGATCGAGACGCGCTCGCCGGTGGAACTGCTGGCCATCGGCATCGGCCATGACGTTACGCGCTATTACAGGCGCGCCGTCACCATTGTCGATGCCGAGGAACTGGCCGGCGCCATGACCGAGCAACTGGCATCGCTGTTTGCCGAGGAAAGCGCACGCGACACGCGGCGCGGCGGCATGCGGCGCGCCGGATGATCTTTTCGCGCGGCGGCTTTCGGCAGACACTTTTCGCCGCCATCGCCCTGCTCGCCGGCACGGCGTCCGCGCCAGCCGGTGCGGCTGGCTCGGCCCCGGTTGAACCCATCGAGGTTTCGGCCCGCCCGATCACTGAATTCCGCATTGGCCGGACCGACAGGCAGTTCGGTTCGCTCGAATTCGTCGGCGGGCTGGAAATGACCTCGAAATCGCGCGACTTCGGCGCGCTGTCGGCTTTCCGGTTTCTGAAAGCGGGCAGCGATTTCATCGGCGTGGCTGACACCGGCTATTGGTTCTTCGGCACGGTGGCCCGCGATGCCGACAGGCGTCCCGTGGGCATCCAGAACTTCCGCATGCAGCAGATGGTCGACCAGAGCGGCCAGCCGATCGACGAGAAATGGGAAGTCGATGCCGAAGGCCTCGCGGTCAAGGATGGCATCGCCACGGTCGGTTTCGAGCGCAACCACCGCGTCGCCCAGTTCAAGATCGATCCGGCCAACATGAAAGGGCCATACCGGCAGCTGGATTTCCTGGTGCCGGCGCGGGAGTTGCGCCAGAATCGCGGCTTCGAGACCGTCACCCATGCCAATCCCAACGGCCAGCATACGGGCGGTCTGGTTGTGGTCTCGGAAAAGAGCCTCGACAAATCGGGCAACATCTATGCCGCCATCATCGAAGGGCCGCACAAAGGTGTCTTCACCGTCAAGCGCAACGGCGATTTCGACATCACCGATGGCGCCTTCCTGCCGGATGGCGACCTTTTGCTGCTGGAGCGCAGTTTCACCATGGCGGGTGGCCTCAAGATGCGGCTGCGGCGCATCTATGGCGAGAGTGTCGAGAAAGGCGCCGTCGCCGACGGGCCGGTGCTGCTGGACGCCGACATGGGCTACCAGATCGACAATATGGAAGGGCTCGACGTCTGGACCCGCGACGATGGCGCGGTGATGGTGTCGCTGGTCTCCGACGACAACCATTCGATCCTGCAGCGCAACCTCTATTTGGAATTTATCCTGCACCAGGATTGAGCGGCGCTCCAACTGCGAAGCTGAAGTTGAGCTTTCAACGGCGGGTTCGATTTGGGGCGGGTTCGATTTGGTCGGACGCCTTCCCTACTCCGTCGCTGCTTTGCAGCGCCGCGTCAATCAAACCGCTTGGCGCGGCAGAGGACACATAGGGGAGAACTGTTACCCATGTATAGGCTGGAGAGGCTCCGCTCGACGGAAGAGGGCGACCTTTCACAGATCCGCCTGATTGCTTGCTTGCCGCAGCTTAGGCGCTCGCCGCGTCGTGCCTAATTTGCGGCGACTTCGCGTTTGACGGACGCCTTCCCCCACTCCGTCGCTGCTTCGCAGCGCCACCTCTCCCCCCTCCGGAGGGAGAGGAAAGGTGCCAGCCGGCATAAGCTCGCGCCTTTCCTCTACCCCGTCGATCGGGCAGGGCTATCGCATATGAGCGATTGCCTGGATGAGATAGTCGTCATTCCAAGCGCATTTCTTGATGCGGTGGCTAATGGGGACTTTGTCGATGTCGGCGGCCTGAAGGATATTTCTGGCGATGCGGTTGATGAGGGCGGTGTTGGCGGGAGCGTTGTCCTTGCGGGCACGACTGAGGTCCTCGTGCAGATGAACGTCGAGCATCCAGTGCAGTGCGTTCTCGATCTGCCAATGGGCTCTGGTGAGGTCGATCGCCTGCTGTGGCGACAGCAGCGTTGAGGCCATGAACAGGCGCGTCAGCGGCTCGGCCTGATCGCGCCGGCTGGTGATGCGGATGAAGGCCTTGTGCCCCGGCATCATTGGTTCAGCCGCCACCACGACCTCTGCCTGCCGCCATTCGTTGCGGCCATGGCTGGTCTCGGTCCGCTCAGTGACGGCGGGAGTGGTCTGGGCCAGTTGTTGATTGGCCCGAGCCAACCAATGCCGGCGGTTTCCCTTGAGTGCGAGCAGATAGTCGCCGCCGCGCTGAATGATGGCCTTGGCCATGCGCGTGTGGCAGTGGAGGGCATCGGCCGTGACCAATCGGCCAGTAAGATCAATGAGTTCGACGACCTTGAGGGCAGCCTCGACCTCATTGTCTTCGTCGCCGGGCGAGACCCCGCCAAACACAGCCGCGTCTGGCTGGCAAAGGCCGACACCGTCAGGGGCGGGCTGGCCGCAAGGCCTTTCTCATAGGCCCGCCGCAGCGCCTTGCCATCAAGTGCGACCACACCCTGACGTGCCTGGGCAAAGCCTGCGGCAAAGGCGGCGAACGCCCGTCCGAAGGCCTCCGGATCGAGCAGGCGCAACAGCCGCGAGAAGGTGTCGTGGCTAGGCGCCTCCTCATAGTCGATCAAGCGCGACAGCGCCTGTTTGCGCTCTTGCGCGAACAACGAAAACTCCGTTGCGCTGGTCGCGCCACACAGGCTCGCAGCGATCATCATCACGATCAGGTCGCCAAGCCGATGTGTGGCGTTGGCCGCGCGCGGATCAGGCACCGTACCGAAATAGCTCTCAAGGCTGGTAATGGCAGTCACTCCTCGCTGGACTGCCTTCCCAAGAATCCCTTCTCAAACCAACTTCAAGCCCAAAATCGCCATATGCGATTCCCCTGGTCGATCGGGGGAGAGGTGGCTCGGCGAAGCCGAGATGGAGTGGGGGTCGACTGCCCGTCACCCGATTGACGCTCGGCAAAACACTTTAGTCTAGACTTGACAATTGGCGTCGCTGGCGCAATACTCAAGTCCATGCTTGACTATTCCAAGATCGACAGCATCCTGCGCGCGCTCGCCGAGCCAACCCGCCGCCAGATCCTGGAACGCTTGAGCCGTGGACCGGCCACCGTCAGCCAGCTGGCGGAGCCGTTCGGCATGACCTTTGCCGCCGTGCTGCAACATTTGCAGGTGCTGGAGGCCTGCGGACTGATCCGCAGCGAGAAGATCGGGCGGGTGCGCACCTGCCGGATCGAACCGGGCGGGCTCGCTCCGCTCGCCGACTGGATTGCGGAGCGCCGCATTCCGGCGGAACGCCACCCTCGACCGCCTTGGCGAGATTCTGGCCGAGACGGACCAATCATCCCCGAAAGTTCAAGACCAGGAAAAGGACGACCAGACATGAACCAGATCGCCCCCGTGAAAGACGAGCATTCCGTCATCCACTCCACATTCACCATCGAGCGCACCTACCCGCAGTCGCCGGATCGTGTCTTCCATGCCTTCGCCGACAAGGCGACGGTGCGGCGCTGGCGGGTCGAAGGCGATGGTTTCACTATCGCCGAATTCAGCTTCGATTTTCGGGTCGGAGGCGGCGAGGTGTCGCGCTTCAGCTATGGCGGCGGCCCGGAGGTCAGGCTCGACGCGCAGTTCCAGGACATCGTTCCGGACCAGCGCATCGTGTTTTCCTACCGGATGGCAATCGGGCCGCAGCCGATGTCGGCGTCACTGACCACGGTAGAGCTGATACCCTCGGGTGATGGCACAAGGCTAACCTATACCGAACAAGGTGCCTTCTTCGATGGAGTCGATTCCGCCAAGGGTCGGGAGGAGGGGACGCGCGGGCTGCTGGAGGCTCTTGCCGCGGAGCTCCAGAAGTCAAACTAGAACGAAACCGCCGGGGCTTCGGTCAGGACCGTGAGCCGTTGGTGGCGATCCAGATGACATGGCGCGCGCCGCGCTTGCCGTTGGCGCGCGTGTTGACCTCCTCGACCGCGAAGCCCGCCTGCTTCAGCCGCCGCGTGAAGCCGCTGTCCGGTCCCTGGGACCACACCGCCAGCACGCCGCCCGGCTTGAGGGCGGCGCGTGCGGCGCCGAGGCCTGCCAGGCTGTAGAGGGCGTCATTGCCCTTGTGGACGATGCCTTCGGGGCCATTGTCGACATCGAGCAGGATCGCGTCCCAGGCCGCAGGCCCGGACCGTATCAACTGGCCGACATCGGTCTCCTCTATGGTGACGCGGGGGTCGTCGAGGCAGCTGCCAAACACCTCCGCCATCGGGCCGCGTGCCCAGGCAACGACCGCCGGCACCAGTTCCGCGACAACGACGCCGGCATCGTTGCCGAGTTCGGCCAAGGCGGCGCGCAATGTAAAACCCATGCCAAGCCCGCCGATCAGGATTCTCGGCTGCCGATGGCCCGCAATCCTTTGGCAGGACAGTTTCGCCAGCGCTTGCTCGGAGCCGCTGAGGCGGCTGTTCATCAGCTCGTTGGTGCCGAGCATGATCGAGAATTCGCTGCCGCGCCGTTTCAGGCGAAGTTCTTGGGCACCATCCCCGGTCTTTGCCGAATCGAGCTGGACCCAGGGGATCATCGTCTAGACGGCCACCGCCGGCTGGCTCCAGCGGGCGGCGAGCAGCCGGTAGGGGATGAGCGCAACCACGGCGATGATCAGCTTCACCGAGAGGTCGCCCAGCGCCCAGGAAACCCAGCGCATGGCGTCGACGTGGAAGACACCCATCAGCGGTGCCGTCTCAAGCGCAAAGCCGTCGTTCGGGCCGGCAAAAGCGAAAGCGGCCGAGAAGGCGACGGTGAAGAACACCATGGTGTCGAACACCGATCCGACCAGAGTGCCGACGATCGGCGCCCGCCACCAGCTCTGCCGGCGCAGCCGGTTGAACACCGTCACGTCGAGCAGCTGCGCGGACAGGAACGCCGCTCCGGACGCCGCCGCGATTCGAACCAGCCGGTCGGCGGCGGTCTCGAATTCGATCAGGCCATGGCGAAACAGGAAGGGCGGCACGAGGATCGAACAGACCACCGCCGTCATGAAGCCGACAAAGACGATCCGGCGCGCCACGGCGGGGCCATATCGGCGGTTGGCGAGGTCGGTGACCAGGAAGGAGAAGGGATAGGTGAAAGCGCCCCAGGTGAGCAGGTCGGCCAGCGAGAGGCCACCGATCTGGCCCTGCATCGGGAACTGCACGAGAATGTTCGACGCCACGACGACAAGCGCCATGGCGGCCACGAAGGGCAGATATCGCGAGAAGGAAGTCATTTTTTTATCCTGGGTAATGGAACCAGCGGAGCATCATGCCCATCGGGCGGTGCTCGCTTCGTAGTTGAGCATCGGATGTCGAACCTTGCGGATCTATCCGATGCCCAAGGCCAACAAGAGGTTGGCCCGGGCGGTCCCCCGCCTTTATCCGATGTTACGCAGCGACCTGTTCGGCCAGCTTCTTGGCGATCTGCTTCTTCAAGAGACGCGCGCGCTGCGACAGTTCCTTGACGTCGGCCTTGGCCAGGAAAGCGTCGAGACCGCCGCGATGTTCGACCGAACGCAGCGCGTTGGCCGAAATGCGCAGGCGCACATTCTGGTTCAGCGCTTCCGAAATCAGCGTCACATTGACGAGGTTTGGCAGGAAGCGACGCTTGGTCTTGTTGTTGGCGTGGCTCACATTGTTGCCGGTCTGGACTGCCTTGGCAGTGAGTTCGCAGGTGCGGGACATAATTCTAACCTTCAATTCTCTCGGGACCTGCCAAACCTTTGTGCCCACGCCGGGTGGCGCGCGGTTCTGGTCAGGCGGCCTTATGGAAAAAGTTGGCGTTCCATAGTTGCATTTCGCCGGGGCGTCAAGCTCCGGCTTTGCCACGGAAGCGCCCGGCATTTCATATTAAGGCCGGATTTCATCCTATAAGCGGTCTCATAGGGACATGCCAGACCGGAGTCGCCCGCCTCCGGCCCAAAATCAAGGATCCGATCCCGCCATGCCTCGTTTGTCTCACGCGCTCGGTGCCGCGCTTGCCATCGCCTTGCCCTCCGCCGCGTCGGCTGCCTCGCCGCAGTCCTTCAAGGGCGAGTACACGGTGTCGTTCCTTGGTCTCTCGATCGCAAGATCGACCTTCTCCAGCCATTATGAGAATGGCGCCTACGCGATCGAAGGCAGCGTGTCCGCTGCAGGCCTCGCCAAGCTGTTCGACGACACGCGCGGCACCATTTCGTCCAAGGGCACGATTTCGGGCAAGAAGATGGTGCCGCAGGCATTCCGGGCCGATTACACGTCCGGCAAGAAGGCATCGGTGGTCGATATCCGCTTCACCAATGGCGCTGTGACCTCGACGCAGGTCATTCCGGCGCCGGAAAAGCGTGACCCCAACAATTGGGTGCCGATCGGTGCCGGCGACCTGGCATCGGTGCTCGATCCGATGGCCGCCACCGTCGTCCATGCCGACAGCCTCGACCAGGTCTGCGGCCGCAAGGTCAAGTTCTATGATGGCGAGATGCGCGCCGACCTGACGCTGACCTACGTTTCGAAAGGCACCATCTCGGTGCCGGGCTACAAGGGCGACACCATCACCTGCCGGATGGGCTTCGAGCCGGTGGCGGGCTATCGCAAAGGCCGCAAGGCGCTCAACTATCTCAAGAACAAAAGCCGCATGATGGTGACGTTTGCGCCGCTCGGCCAAACCGGAGTATATGCGCCGATCCACGCCACGGTGGGAACGCAGATCGGCACCTTGACCATCAGCGCCGGGCGTTTCGAAGCGGTACAATAGGGCACACCCCTGGGGACAGAACAGGGCGCGCCACGGGAGAGGACATGGCGCGCGCAACACTGATCGGTTTTTCGGCGGTCGCCATGTGGGCGCTTTTGGCGCTGCTCACCGATGCGTCGGGCAAGGTGCCGCCATTCCTTTTGTCGGCGATCACCTTCTCGATCGGCACTGGCGTCGGGCTTGTCGCGCGGCTGTTCATGCCGGCCGCCGACAAGAGCCAGAAGATTCCACCACAGGTCTGGCTGATCGGCATTGCTGGCCTGTTCGGCTACCATTTTTTCTATTTCACAGCGCTGCGCAACGCGCCGGCGGTGGAGGCCAGCCTGATCGCCTATCTGTGGCCGCTGCTGATCGTGCTCGGCTCGGCGCTGATGCCGGGCGAAAAACTGGCGTGGAACCATGTCGTCGGCGCGCTGCTCGGCCTGGCCGGCACCGTGCTGATCGTCACCAAGGGCGGCGGGCTGGCCTTCGACGCGCGCTACACGTTCGGCTATGCCATGGCTGCCGTCTGCGCGCTGCTGTGGTCGTCCTACTCGCTTTTGTCGCGGCGCTTTCCGTCGGTGCCGACCAGCATCGTCACCTGGTTTTGCGCGGCGACTGCCGTGCTGTCGCTCGTTTGCCATCTGGCGCTGGAGCAAACGGTGTTGCCTGAAGGCGTCGGCCAGTGGCTGGCGGTGCTTGGGCTTGGCCTGATGCCGGTGGGGGCGGCCTTCTATGCCTGGGACATCGGCGTCAAACGCGGCAACATCCAGGTGCTGGGCGCGGCAAGCTATGCGGCGCCGCTGTTGTCGACGCTGGTGCTGATCGCGGCCGGCGTCGCCGAGCCGTCGCTGCGCATCCTCGCCGCCTGCGTGCTCATCACTGGCGGTGCGGCCTTGGCGGCAAAATCGCTGTTCCTGCGCAAGCCGGCCGTCGCTGGGAGCCGAGCCGAGGCAGCCGAAAGCGGAGCCGGGGCATGACCATGCCGTTTGGCGGCGGCATCGACGCCAATGCCAATGCGACGCTGATCTTCTCGCTGGTTGCGGCGGTGATCTATGCTTTCACGCTCGGCATGCCGCAGAGCCTCGCCCGCTCCGCGGCAAAGACGCTTAGCGTCGCGATGCTTGCCGTGCTTTCGGCGCTGCAAGGCGGCCCGCTGCTGCTGGTCGTGGCCCTGGCGCTTAGCGCGGTGGGCGACGCCTTCCTGTCGCGCGACGGCGAAAAGGCGTTTCTCGGCGGGTTGGCGAGTTTTCTCGTCGCCCACATTGTCTACATCGCACTGTTCCTGCGCAGCGGTGGCGGGCTGGGATTGCTCGGCGCCGAATCCTGGCGCGGGGCCATCGCACTGGCACTGGCGGTGTTCGTGATCGTCATGCTCGCCGCGCTCTGGCGCCGCGTCGGCCCCAGCCTGCGTGTGCCGATCGCCTGTTATGTCGTGGCGATCCTGGCGATGGGCATGTCCGCTCTGACCACCAACAGCGCCTGGGTCATCGGCGGCGCCGTGCTGTTCATGGCATCGGACGGGCTGCTCGCCACTGAGAAGTTTCTGGTGGCGGCCATCTCGCCGCATCGCGCGTGGATGCGATTTGCGGTGTGGGTTTTGTACTACGCCGCCCAGTTCGCGATCACGCTGGGTTTCCTGCTGGGGTAGGCTGCCAGCCTGGCTCGGCCAGTTCGAAAGCGGCGAAATCGAAGCCCGGCGCGACCGTGCAGCCGACCAGCGTCCAGTCGCCCAGGCTGCGCGCCGATTGCCACCAGCCTGCCGGCACGACGATCTGCGGCCGTTCACCCGCCGCGAGCCCGATGCCGAGCACCTGCTCGATCACCGTTGACCCTTCTTCCCACATCGACAGCGCCAGCGGCGCGCCAGCATGGAAATGCCAGACCTCGGCGGCATCCTTGACGCGATGCCAAGCCGAGAGCTGGTGCTGTTCCAGCAGGAAATAGATGGCGGTCGAATGGCCGCGTGCACCGCCGGCTTCGTCGCGAAAGGTTTCCGTGTACCAGCCGCCTTCCGGATGCGGCTTCAATCCGAGTGTCGCAATGATTTCTGCTGAACTGGTCATCGGTCGAAGGCCTGCACGATGCTCAAAAATTGTCCTTGCGCTTGCGGATCTCGGCGAACACTTCGGCATCTCCAGCCTTTTCCATGCCGAGATGCTTGCGGATCGCCGGATCGTGCCAGCGCAGGAAGGGATTGGTCGACAATTCCTCGCCGATCGTCGTCGGCAGCGTCGGCTTGCTGTCGGCCCGCAGCGCCTCGATCCTGGCGGCGCGCTCCTTCAACGCCGAATTGGTCGGGTCGACGGTCAACGCGAAACGGGCGTTGGCGAGCGTGTATTCATGGCCGCAATAGATAGACGTCGCGGCGGGAAGGGCGGCAAGTTTCTTCAGTGATTCATACATCACCGGCGGCTTGCATTCGAACAGCCGCCCACAGCCCAGCGCGAACAGCGTGTCGGCAGTGAAAGCCACCTGCGACGCCGGCAGATGATAGGAAACGTGGCCGGCGGTGTGGCCGGGAGTGGCGATCACCTCGATCCGCTCGTCGCCGAGATGAAGGATGGAGCCTTCTTCTACGGTCTCGTCGATGCCGGGAATCTTGGCCTTTTCCGCCTCCGGGCCGACGATGCGCAGTTTGAAGCGCTTCTTCAGCGCCAGATTGGCCTCGACGTGGTCCATATGATGATGCGTGGTCAGGATCATCGTCGGCGTCCAGCCGGTGCGCTTGATCGCGGCCAGGATAGGCGCTTCCTCGGGTGCGTCGATGAGCGCGGTCTGCCCGCTTTTGCGGTCATGCACCAGCACGCCGAAATTATCGCTGCGGCACATGAACTGTTCGATTTCGACCGCCATCGTATCTCTCCATTTTGTCGCCGCAGACATAGGGCGCCAGAGGGCGGATGTCATCCCGGAGATGACAAGTGTCACTCCGGAGATGACAATGTCACTCCCGGAGATGATGAATGTCATCCGGGGATGTGTCGGCAACCTCAGGGGCTCTTTGTTGAAACCTGCCGATATCACGGCTACATCCCTGGCATGCATTCCGACATCGTCGACCTTCGCTCCTTCTACTCGACAACGCTCGGCCGGTTCGCCGAGCGCTCGATCACCATGGCGCTGTCGTCGATATGGGCCACCGTCCCCAATGAAAGGCTGGTCGGTCTCGGCTATACCTTGCCATGGTTGGAACGTTTCGGTTCCGACGCCGAGCGGGTCTTTGCCTTCATGCCGGCGACGCAGGGCGCCGTGGTCTGGCCGGCGGCAGGACCGACGGCGACGGCGCTGGTCTTCGACGAGGAACTGCCGCTGGTCGATTCCTGCATCGACCGCATGCTGCTCGTCCATTCGCTCGAACATGTCGAAAACCCGCGCGAGACGCTGAACGAGATCTGGCGGGTGCTGTCGCCGGCGGGCCGCGTCGTCATCGTCGTGCCCAACCGGCGCGGTGTCTGGGCACGCTTCGAGCATACGCCGTTCGGCAATGGCCGGCCGTTCTCACGCGGGCAGCTGACGGAACTGCTGCGTGAGGCGAATTTCACGCCCGCCGCCTGGTCGGATGCGCTGTTCTTCCCACCATCGCGACGACGCTTCATGATGCGCTTCCACAATGTGCTGGAGCGCGCCGGCCGGCGGCTGTGGCCGATCTTTTCCGGCGTCATCGTCGTCGAGGCGCAGAAACGGCTCTATCAGGGTGTGCCGGTGGCCCAGCGCGCCTCGCGCCGCGTTTTCGTGCCGGTGCTGTCGCCACACGGCGCGACACGGCTCGGCCGCCGGGCCGAGGCGACAGCCGCGGCAGCAGCGGCTCGCCAGGTGAAACCTTCGTGATCAGCGCGGAAACTTTCCTCGCGCGGCATTTTTCCGACCTATCTGTCGTGCTGGGTTCGCGGACTAACAGGCGGCTGCCGTCGGCTCCCTTCATCCGGTTTCAGCATCGCACCTGAACGCAAGGACCTCTGACATGGCTGATCAACTGGACAATCAGGCCACCGTTCAGCCGATCGCCGTGGCCGTCGAGGCCAGCAGCCTGCGCGATCAGGTGGCGACGATCAAGCGGGCGCTGGTGGTGTCCCCGGTTCGCAAATGGTTGCTGTGGACGTCGGTCGGCATCATGGCCGTCATCATCGCGACGTCGATTGGCCAGGTCCTGCTCAACCGCTGGAACCAGCCCTTCTACGATGCGCTGGCGCGCCGCGACATGGCGGCCTTCCTGCACCAGCTCCTCGTCTTTGCGATGATCGCCGGCGGCCTGCTGGTGCTCAATATCGGCCAGACCTGGCTCAACCAGATGATCCGGCTGAAGCTGCGCGAGGCACTGACGCTGGACCTGATCGACCAGTGGATGCGGCCGGCGCGCGCCTTCCGGCTGGCCAATGCCGGCGCCATCGGCGTCAATCCCGATCAGCGCATGCAGCAGGACGCGGCGCATCTCTCGGACCTGTCGACCGACCTCGGCGTCGGCCTGCTGCAGTCGCTCATCCTGCTCCTGTCCTTCGTCGGCGTGCTGTGGGAACTGTCCTCGGGCTTCGTCTTCCACATTGGCGGCTGGTCGCTGGCGATACCGGGCTACATGGTGTGGGCCGCGTTCCTCTATGCCGGCATCGCCTCCTGGCTGAGCTGGCTGGTCGGTCGGCCGCTGATCAGGCTCAACAGCGATCGCTACACGCGCGAAGCCGAGCTGCGCTCCTCCATGGTGCGCGTCAACGAGAATGTCGATGCGATCGCGCTCTACCATGGCGAAGACGACGCCAAACGGCGGCTCGAACTCGACCTCGGCACGGTGCTGGGCGCGATGCGGCGCATCTTCACGGCCCAGATCAATCTATCCTGGGTGACCGATACCTATGGCTGGATCACGGTCGTGGCTCCCATTCTGGTCGCGTCGCCGGTTTATTTTTCCGGCGATATCAGCTTCGGCGGACTAATGATGGCGGTCGGTGCCTTCAACCAGGTGCATTCTTCCTTGCGCTGGTTCATCAACAACATCGGCAGCATCGCCGACTGGCGCGCGACGCTGATGCGTGTCGCCGACTTCCGTATCGCGCTCGATGAAACCGATGTGCTGCACGACACTGAAAGGCGCATCACCTTCGATCAAAATGCCAATGGCAGCCTGACGTTCGAGAGGCTCCAGGTGGCTTCGCCGGAGGGCTGCACAAAACTCTCCGACCAGTATGTCGAGATCCGCCCCGGCGAGCGGGTGATGATCACCGGCGAGCCGGGTGCCGGCAAGACGCTGTTCTTCCGCGCCATTGCCGGGCTTTGGCCTTGGGGCAGCGGCAAGATCGGCCTGCCAGCTGGAGAAACCCTCATCTTCGTGCCGCGCGTGCCGTATTTGCCGGCCGGCACATTGCGCGAGGTGCTCAATCACGCGAACGGGCATGCGCCCGCAAGTGATACCGATATTGCGGCGGTGCTGGCCGAGGTTGGCCTTGAACGGCTGTCGTCGTCGCTCGACCGTGTCGGGCGCTGGGACCATGAATTGGGCGATGACGAACAGCGCTTGCTGGGCGTGGCCAGGCTCGCCTTGCGGCAGCCGAAATGGGTGATCATCGACGAGGCGATGGACGCGTTCGACGGACCGGCACTGCGGCACGTGTTGGCGATGCTGGAAAAGCATCTCAAGGGCGCCGCGATCATCAACATCGGGCGCGGTCAGCACAACAACCAGTTCTTTCCGCGCGGCCTGACGATCGTCAAGGATTCGGGTGCACAGCCGCTGAAACCAGCCCGCGTCAGGGCCGGCGCTATCGATCCGCCGCCGGTCGTCAAGCGCCGCAAGAAGTAGGGCTGTTTTCCCGCGCTGTCGCAGCAAGCTTTATTTCGCCGCGATCGCGAAGGAAGATTTCCCGGAGAAACAGAATTTGGCGGTGGCGATGCTTGATGCTCTGCGCCTGCTTGCCTGTCTTGCCTGTGCCCAGCCAACTCCGGTTGCCTCGCCATCGGATGCGCTGACTGTCGACGTCGAGTTGGTGTTGGCTGTCGATATCTCCCTGTCGATAGACGAGAGGGAGTTCGCGCTGCAGCGCGCCGGCTATGTCGAGGCACTGCGGCATCCCGATTTCATAAGGGCAGTCCGGTCCGGCAATACGGGCCGCATCGCGATTGCCTATTTCGAATGGGCCGGCACGGTGCGCGATGACGCGGTCATCAACTGGCAGATCATCGACAGCGCCGAGAGCGCCAACAGCTTTGCCGACAAGGTGGCCGCGCGCCCGTTCCGGAGTTTTCGCGGCACCTCGATTTCCACGGCACTTGCCTTCGGCGCCGGGCTTTTCGACAGGACGGATTTCGTCGGTGAACGCAGCGTCATCGATGTTTCCGGCGATGGCCCCAACAATATCGGGCCGCCGGTCACCGCGATGCGCGATGCGGCAACCGCCAAAGGCATCGTCATCAACGGCCTGCCGATCCTGATCAACACATCGCCAACTTTCAAGCATCTCGACCAGTATTACGCGCAGTGCGTGACCGGCGGACCGGGCTCCTTCGTGCTGCCAATTTATGCGGCAGCCGAATTTTCCACCGCCATCCGGCGCAAGCTGATCCTCGAAGTGAGCGGCATTCAGGACAAGGCCAGGGTCATTCCCGTCGACGCGGATGCGCCGATCGACTGCCTGCAAGGCGAACGGGACAGGCGATTCCTGTCGGATCCCTATTTCCCGGAACTCGACCGGTGAGTTTTGTGACGGGTTCAGGCATGCCGGGCGCCGAACTTGTTGCGAAACTCAGTGTGGACGTTGCGGCGCCAGCGCCGGCCACAGACATAACCGTTGATCAGTTCCGGCAGCGAATAGCCGAGCGTTTTCGACGAACGGTTGGCCATGTAGCCCTCAAACGCCTCCGGTATCCGACCCCTGAGAATATCGGCGATGATCTGCCGCGAGATCATGTAGGGCGGAATGTGCGGGTAGACGCGGGCGATATGCGGGTGTTTATCCATCAGGTTCGCATAGGCTTCGACATAGCCGCTACGGCGGCGCGAAATCGAATTCTGCGAATTGTGTTTCGTCCAGTCGAGATCTCCGGACAGTTGCGCGCCGAAGCGCCGGGCGAGGCGCAGCAGCAATTCCCGGTCCTGCATCCGGGTGATGTCGCTGTCATAGCCGCCAATGGCGAGCAAAGCCTCGCGGCGTGCGGTGATAGCGGTACCGGCGATGAAGATTGTCTGCGCCACAAGCGTCCGCTCCAGCATCATCGGGCTGATGAATGCCTCGGGATTGACGCAGTTGGTGGCGCGGCCGCTCTTCAGCGAGACGTATGAGCTGATCAGCACCTGAAGCGTGGGATTGTTGTCGAACCAGGCCAAGGTCCGTTCAAGTCGATGCGGCATGTAGACATCGTCGGAATCGAGGAATGTCACCACCGGAGCCCGCGCGCGCTCTATTCCGGCATTCCTGGCGGCGTTGGCGCCCCGCCATTTCGCCCCGACATAGATCAGCCGCGGGTCGCGGATGCGCGCCAGCGCCGCCTCCGTGCCATCGGTGGAACCATCGTCGACGACGATATGCTCAAGCCTCGGCATGCTCTGGGAAAGGACGCTTTCGATGGCGCGCAATACCGTTTCGCGCCGATTGTGGGTCGGCGTGATGACTGTGATGAGGGGCGAACGCTCCGTCTTCCCGGTCATATCGCGTCAGCCGTTCCCAGCGCAAAAATGCGCTTCCTGCCAGGTCTTTCGATCTTCAGGGTGATCGAATCGATCGGACTTCCCCCCTCCACGACGCATCGTCGGATTCGTTGGTGACGCTACAAAAAACAGCTTCCCGTGTCATCCATCCTGCTGGCGCTCAGCCCGTGCGGAAGCACGAATTCCCGTCCTAGCGCTCCAATTGCAACAGCGTGGCCGGGTAAGAGCGTTTGCGATGGGTCGTTGGAGGGATCGGTCCATCGCGACTGTGTCGCGTTCATTCCATTACCTCGGACGTAATCGCTTTGCTATCGGCCCTCCGGCAGATTGCCCTGGCGAGGCTGGCAGATCGGCTTCGATCGACAAGGGAGTTACGTCATGACCGCTTACGCCGTTGCCCATATGCGCCAAGTCACAATGGGCCCGCAGATCGTCGAATACCTGCACAAGATCGATGCCACGCTGGAGCCATTCGGCGGCCGTTTCGTGGTCCATGGCGGCAATGTCGAGGTGATTGAGAACGACTGGCCGGGCAACCTCATCATCATCGAATTTCCCGACCGGCATCAGGTGCGCAGCTGGTACAATTCGCCCGCTTACCAGGCGATACTGGCGCTGCGCACGGGAAATTCTCAATCCGACGTGGTGTTCGTTGACGGCGTCGAACATCCGCACAAGGCCACGGATGTCCTGGACTAGAGCAGTTCACCGTTTCATGGAAACGGCGAACGGCTCTAACTCTTTGTTTTGACGCAATTCCGGACGGAAAACCGCTCACACTTTTCCTGGAATTGCTCTAGCGGTCGGCAATCAGCCGCTGTGGAGCTTGCGGGTTGCGCCTGGATACGCTTATCCGCCGGCAAAGTCGGGCAGAACTTCAATTTCGTCAGGGATGAGGCCCAGGGCCAGGCTGAACTGACCCCAAAATGCCAAACTGTAGAACGCCAGGCCGACAAGCAGAGACAATGGAATTTGCCAGACCGGCATCCCCGTTTGCCGGGCATGCCGTATAATGCGCCGTGTTGTGCGCCACGACATGGTGAGCCATCGGCTGAGCGACTTTACGATCCGCCGGCTACGACGAGAGGATACAAGTTCTCGAAATTTCCGGTCGGCATCGCGACCGGTCACCAGTGCGCGCCAGCGGAAGAAGCGCCAGCCGCGCGGCGGGTGGTGATAGACACGTGCATTGGCGCTGACGAGTTTATGGCCGTCGCGCTCAAGCGCACGCATCAGCAGCGTGCAGGAAACCTTGAAGCCATTGCTTTCGGGAAAGGGGTGATTGGTGATCCAGTCGCGGCGAAAGGCCACGTTGTTGGCGTTTATCGCGCGTTTCGAAGCAAAGCGCGTATCCTTTTGCGCCATCGGGAAAAACCAGATCAGCGCAAATGTTCTCGACATGAAATCATCGTAATAAAGGTAGGTGTATCCATTTACGGCCACGGTCGCGGGATCTTGAAATGGACCAAGCATGGCTGAGAGCCATCCGGATTCCACCACGGTATCGGAGTCCGTGAAAATGACGATGTCGCCGTCGGTTGCCGGAATGCCGTTGTTCTTGAGATCGTAGTACCTGCCCCCTGGGCATGCGGCGAAGATCACGTCGGCGACCTGTTCCAGCTGCGATGCTGCAGGTGCGATATTGCTTCTCAGCAAAAGTGTGTCCGCGTCGTCTCCGCCATGGGAGATAACGACCTGTGGCCTGGCAAGGCCCAGCGAAGAAACAGCGCCGATTTCCCGCGCCAAGGCGGTCAGTCCAACGCTGACCTCTTCCAAGTCTACCGACCTGGCATTCTCCATTTCCAGGACAAGGGAATAGCTCAGCGAATCTACAGGCACGTTTTATGGAATCCTATTATAGCGCAAGGAGTTCAAACAACGCCTCGGAAGCACGAAGAAATCGAGATAATCAACCCCTACCGCTTCAGCAAAAAAACCGCTTGCTGGCCGAAGAAATTCCAGAACCACCAGGGCATCGACAGGCCGATGTTCTGGCCGGCGGCATCGAGCGCGGTCGCCTTTTCCACCGTCGCGCCGAGTTCCTCGCACAGATTGACGAAGTCGCGGATGGTGCAGAAATGGATGTTGGGCGTGTCGTACCAGGAATAGGGCAGGTCCTGGGTCACCGGCATGCGGCCTTTGACGAACAGCGACAGGCGCACCCGCCAATGGCCGAAATTGGGGAAGGAGACGATCGCCCGATTGCCGATCCGGAGCAATTCGTCGAGCACCAGCTTCGGGTTGCGGGTGGCCTGCAAGGTCTGCGACAGGACGACGAAGTCAAAACCCTTGTCGGGATAGAATTCGAGATCCTTGTCGGCATCGCCCTGGATGACAGAGAGGCCGCGCGCCACGCATTCGTTGACGCCGCGCTGCGACAGCTCAAGCCCACGGCCGTCGACCTGCTTGGTGTCCTGCAGCAATTCAAGCAATGAGCCGTCACCCGAACCGACGTCGAGCACGCGGGACTGAGGCGGGATGAGGTTGGCGACGACCTCGAGGTCGACGCGCTGGCTGCCGTTGACGCTCATGATGCGAGTCCTCTGGCGCGGGCTGCCGAGCCGATGAAGCCGTTGATGGCGGCAAACAGTTCCGGCTCGTCGAGCAGGAAGGCGTCGTGGCCGTCGGTCGGTTTCGATCTCGACGAAGGATACCGAGGCACCGGCGGCGTTGAGCGCATGCACGATGGAGCGGCTTTCTTCCGTCGGAAACAGCCAGTCCGATGTGAACGACACCAGGCAGAAGCGGGTCTTGGTGCCGGCAAAGGCGTCGGCCAGGCGGCCGCCATGGTCGGCAGCAATGTCGAAATAGTCCATCGACCGCGTCATGTAGAGATAGGAATTGGCGTCGAAGCGGTCGACGAAGGTCATGCCTTGGTGGCGCAGATAGCTTTCGATCTGGAAGTCGGCATCAAAGCCGAAAGTCAGGTGGTCGCGGTCCTGCAGATTGCGACCGAATTTGCGGTGCAGGGCGGCTTCCGACAGGTAGGTGATGTGGGCGGCCATGCGCGCCACCGCCAGGCCCTTTTCCGGGCGCCTGCCATGCTCGAAATATTTGCCGCCATGCCAGTCCGGATCGGCCATGACGGCCTGCCGGCCGACCTCGTGGAAGGCGATGTTCTGCGAGGAATGGCGCGCGCCGGTGGCGATCGGCAGCGCCGAAAAGACGCGCTCGGGATAGCTCGATGCCCATTCCAGCACCTGCATGCCGCCCATCGAGCCGCCGAGCACGCAGAACAGTTTCTCGATGCCGAAATGGTCGATCAGCATCTGCTGTGCGCGCACCATGTCGCGGATGGTGATGACCGGCAGGTCGAGCCCATAGGGCTTGCCGGTGGCGGGGTTGGTCGAAGCCGGGCCGGTGGAGCCGAGGCAACCGCCGATGACGTTGGAGCAGATGACGAAGAAACGGTTGGTGTCGATGATCTTGCCAGGGCCGATCAACACTTCCCACCAGCCCGGCTTGCCGGTCACCGGATTGGTGTTGGCGACATGCTGGTCGCCGGTCAGCGCATGGCAGACAAGGATGGCATTGGAGCGGGCATCGTTCAGCGTGCCATAGGTCTGGTAGGCGATCTGGAACGGAGACAAAAGCGTGCCGGCATCGAGCTTGAGCGGTTGGTCCGGCCCGAAGCGCAACACCGGGCTCGACGGCTGGTCGGCCTCGTTGTTGGTCTTTCTTGCGCGCAGAGCGGCCATTCACATCTCTTCCATCGGTCGTCCGGCCAAGCGCGGACAACAAAAAACCGGCATTGCCGTCGCAAAGCCGGTTACAGGATGCAAACGGCCCTTTAGCAAGTTGTTTAACGTGGCTGCAAGCCGACCGGCCAAATCACCACGGAAGTTCTTATCTCTTCTAGGGCCATGGGGTGTTGGCGTCAACGGCGGCGTTTCTCACGGATCGTTGTCCTTCTCGCCACCTTGCACAATTTGTGTAAATTACGTAAATTGCGTAAGCCAATCGAAGTCACTTCGGTTTTGTCACAGTCGACTTCACAGGCCCTTGCAGCAGATGGAGGCAAAGCATGCCCCGGAACACCGCAATCCCGGCGAGCGATTTCGCCCGAAATTTTGCTAAATATCAGGACGAAGCCATCTCCAAGAAGGTCATCAATGTGACCAATCATGGCCGAGTTGTGGGGGCGTATCTTTCCGCCGAGGAGTTCGAGCACTACGAATTGCTGAAGCGTCGTGAGCGTGAAATCCTGATCGTGGGCGAACTTGACGACGACACCATAGCTTCTATCGAATCGGCTGAGTATGGCGTGGAACCGAAGTGAGCCTGCCGCTTCCGAAACCGGGTCTGGTCATTCGCTATAATTTTCTTTGGAGTGCCGAACGCCTCTCCGGCAAAGTCGAAGGCACAAAGGATCGTCCTTGCGCGATCGTCGTTGCCACGCCGACGGACACGGATGGCCACATCCGCACCATTGTCGCTCCGATCACCCATAGCCCACCATCCGACAAGGCAACATCGGTCGAGATTCCGGCGGTGGTTTGCCGAGCTCTCGGCCTCGATGAAGGCCGGCACTGGATACGCCTTGACGAGTTGAACCGCTTCCTTTGGCCTGGCTACGATATTCGACCGCGCTCCAACGGCAGTTACGCCTATGGAATGCTTCCGCCAGCCTTGTTCGATCAACTGCGGCACGGAATTCTGCAGCTTCAGCGGGCCCGCAAAGCCCGAATCATTAGCCGTGACGATTGACGCCGCACGCGGCGGGCACCTCTCGACATTGCCGTCCACGGCTTGTATTCCCGCTGCGGCCTCGGATGAGGCTTTCTCGACAGGTTTTTACGACATGACGCAGACACCGGATCAGGCACGTCCAACCCCGCGCGCGGGCATCATGGACATCGACGCCTATGTGCCGGGCAAGAGCGCCGCACCCGCCGGTGTCGCCAAGGTCTACAAGCTGTCGTCGAACGAGAACCCGCTCGGTCCGTCACCGAAGGCGATCGAGGCCGCGCGTGAGGTTGCAGCCAGGCTCGATATCTATCCCGACGGCACCGCCAGGCGGCTGCGGGAGGCGATCGCCGAGGTGCATGGCCTCAACGCGCAGAACATCATCTGTTCCAACGGTTCCGACGAGATCCTCGGCCTTCTGGCGCAGACCTATCTGGCGCCCGGCGACGAGGCCATGTTCACCGAACACGCCTTCATGGTCTACAAGATCTACATCCAGTCGGCCGGCGCCACCCCGGTTGTTATCAAGGAGACCGACGAGCGCGCCGACATCGATGCGATACTGGCCGCCGTCACGCCGCGCACGAAAATCGTGTTTCTCGCCAACCCCAACAACCCGACCGGCACCTATGTGCCTTTCCAGGAAGTGCGCCGCCTGCATGCCGGCCTGCCGAAGAATGTGCTGCTTGTGCTCGACGCGGCCTATGCCGAATATGTCCGCCGCAACGATTATGAAGCCGGCATCGAGCTGGTCGGCAGCGCCGAGAACGTGGTGATGACCCGCACCTTCTCCAAGATCGGCCTCGGCGGCGCGCGAATCGGATGGATGTATGCGCCCATTCACATTGTCGACGCCATCAACCGCGTGCGCGGTCCCTTCAACGTCAACGCGACGGCGATCGAGGCCGGTATCGCCGCAATCCGTGACCGCGCCCATGTCGAGCGCAGCGTGGCGCATAACGAGACCTGGCTCGCCTGGCTGAGCCAAGAGATGACCGGGCTCGGGCTGCGGGTGACGCCCAGCGTCGGCAATTTCCTGCTCATCCATTTTCCCGACGATCAGAAGCATTCGGCGGCTGCTGCGGACGACTATCTGACCGCGCGCGGCTATATTTTGCGGCGCGTTTCCGGCTACGGTTTTCCCAATGCGCTGCGCATGACCGTCGGCACTGAAGAGGCCAATCGCGGCGTTGTCGCCGCGCTCACGACATTCCTGAAAAGTTAGAACGCCCGAAAGCTGCAAAGCCATGACATCACCGATGTTTGAAAAGATCGCGCTGGTCGGCATCGGCCTGATCGGCTCGTCGCTGGCCCGCGTCATCCGCCGCGAAGGGTTGGCCGGTCACATTGCCATCTCCACCCGCAGCGCGGCAACGCTGAAGCGGGCGGAGGAGCTTGGACTGGGCGATTCCTACACGGCCGACGCGAAGGAAGCGGTCCGCGATGCCGATCTGGTCATCGTCTCGGTGCCGGTCGGCTCGTCCGGCGCGGTGGCCGAGGAAATCGCACCGGCGCTGAAGACGGGCGCCATCCTCACCGACGTCGGCTCGACCAAGGCTTCCGTCATCGCGCAGATGCAGCCGCATGTGCCGGAGGGCGTCCACTTCATTCCCGGCCATCCGCTGGCGGGCACGGAAAAATCCGGACCGGATGCCGGTTTCGCCGATTTGTTCGACAATCGCTGGTGCATCTTCACGCCGCTGTCGGACACCGATCCGGAGGCGCTGGAGAGACTGTCGGAATTCTGGCGCCGCTGCGGCGCCAACATCGATACGATGGATCCCCAGCATCACGACATGACGCTGGCCATCGTCTCGCATCTGCCGCACATCATCGCCTACAATATCGTCGGCACCGCCGACGATCTGGAATCGGTGACCAAGACCGAAGTCATCAAATATTCCGCCTCCGGCTTTCGCGATTTCACGCGTCTGGCCGCCTCCGATCCGACCATGTGGCGGGATGTGTGCCTGCACAACAAGGACGCCATCCTGGAGATGCTGGCGCGGTTCTCGGAAGATCTGGCGTTCCTGCAGCGGGCGATCCGCTGGGGCGACGGCGACAAGCTGTTCGACCTGTTCACCCGCACCCGGGCGGTGCGCCGCTCGATCATCGAGGCTGGCCAGGACATCGACGCGCCCGATTTCGGCCGTCAGGCCGTAGAACACCCCGCGAAAACTTAAACCTGTCAGGTGGGCCAGGTCGCCGCGACCATCGCCAGTGTCTCGGCCCGGTCCGGTGCGCCGAGCCTACCGCCGAAGCGCAGGCATTTGAGCGCGGCGGCGGCACTGGCGAAACGCAGGGCCTGCTCGACCGGCATGGCTTCCGCCAGTCCGACAGCAAAGGCGCCGTGAAAGACATCGCCGGCGGCGAGCGTGTCGACCGCCTTGATTTTGGGTGCCGCGACATGACGGGATGATCCCGCTGCCCGATCGAACCACCAGGTGCCTGCCGCGCCGCCGGTGATAGCGACGAAGGCATCCGTGCGGGAGGCCATGTCGGTGCAGGCTGTCTCCAGATCCAGCGCCTGGCCGCATATGATGCGGACTGCCGGCTCGGAGGCGACGATGTGTGTGGCCAGTGGCAACAATTGCTCCAGAACCGCCAGCGGCGCGGTGTCGGCATCGAGGATTGCCGGCCGGCCGACAGCGTGCGCCGCCTTGAGGGCAAGGGCCGCGGCACCCGGCCAGCGCACGTCGACCAGCACGGCATCGAATGCCGTGATGTCCGCGAAAGGCAAAACCTCGGGATCGGTCTGGGCGAGGCTGTCATAGAAAGGCACGATGATGCGCTCGCCATGCGCATCGACCAGGATCGAGGCAAGTGCCGAGCGGGCGCCACTGACGCGGCGGACATAGCTGCAGTCGACACCCTCGGCCTCGACCCCGGCAATCAGCTGATCGCCGATGGGATCGTCGCCGGCGCTCGCCCACAAAGACACCTCGGCGCCCGGGCGATGCGCGGCGCAGGCGGCGCTCGTGGCCATGCCCGAGGCGATCTGGACACCGTCGGCGGCAATGAACTTTCCCTGATGCGTCGGCAGCGTCTCGACAAGCAGGATGGTGTCCAGCGTCAGCGCGCCGACACTGAGGAGCCTTACGGGTCTTGCCATGACCGCGCTATTGCACCGGCTTGATCTTGCCGAGCGGGATGAAGCCGAGCGAGGCCTTGCCCTTGACCACTTTCAGCGGCATCGACGGTTCGCTGCCGAGCATGGCGAGAGCGGCAAAGCCCTGTTCGATCGCGTTCTTCTGCTCGGGTATCGCGCCGGCCAGGATGGATGCCACGGCCTTGGGGTCCTTGATCCGGATCATCAGATCGGCGTCGACCAGACCCTCAGCGTCCACCGACAGCGGTCCGGAAACGGTGACCCGCGCCGTGCCGGAGGACAGATCGAGGTTGCGAATCTCGACCTTCTGGCCGCGCAGGCTCTTCACCTGCGTTCCAATCAGCGCGACACCATTCTTCAACGTGGCGTCGCCGCTGGCGTCGAGCGCCGGCAGCACGCGCCCGCCGATCGCATCAGCGTCGATCTCCAGATCGGTGAAGCTGCCGATATAGTCGACGTCCTGACCGTTGGGCTGCAACTGGCCGGCCGCCCTGCCGGCGCTGAACAGTTCCACCGGATCGGTGTCGTCGGCCGGATCGGTCTGCCCGGACAGCCCTTCCGCCTGCAGCGCGATGCGCTGCGGCAGCGGCCATGACAGTTTGACCTTGGCCTGCAGATTGTCCCAGTCGATCCACAGCGGCACCATGCCGGGAACGGAGGTCCTGAGCGGGCCGCGCAGATCGGCGACCGGCGACAAAGGCTGGATGATCTGGGCGACGGCATTGAAGGAGCCGGCCGAGGCCGCGATGTTCCTGGCGTCGTCCTCATAGGCGAGGTTGTCGCAGGAGACGGTAAAGCTCAAGGGGTAGCCGCTGACCTCGAGATTGGCGCAGCCAGCCTGGATGCCACTCTTGTTGAGCGTGGCAACCGCCTTGTCGGCCTCAGCCCTGACCCGGTTGGCCAGGTAGAACCAGCCACCGCTGTAGATTGCGAACAGCACAACGATGAACGCCACAAGCCAGAACAGGCCGCGGCGGGGCTTTGGTTGGCGTTCGTCACTTGACGTCATGCTTTGGCTCTCATTAACGCATGGATGTTGGTGGACGGACCTTCAATTCCGACAACCAGGTAGACATTGGCGAATAGGTAGCCGGGGACGGACGGAAAAAACACCGGTTCCGGTGTGGTGGTGCCATTCTTTTTGCAATCAGGCGCGGCGATATGGGCGATTTTTGGGTGTTTGGCTATGGGTCGCTGATCTGGCGGCCGGGTTTTGCGCATGTCGAGACGCGGCGCGCCCATTTGCATGGCTATCGCCGCTCGCTCTGTGTCTATTCCTTCGTGCACCGCGGCACGCGCCAGCGACCCGGCCTGGTGCTCGGCCTCGACCATGGCGGCTCCTGCGTCGGCCTGGCTTTCCGTGTGCCTGGGGAATTGCGCGACGAGGTCATCGCCTATCTGCGCGAACGCGAGCTGGTCACATCAGTCTATCTCGAGCGCACGCTCAAAGTCCGCCTCGTCGGCGGCGGCACGGTCGAAGCGGTGGCCTACATCGTCGACCGCAAGCATGAGCAATATGCCGGCGCGCTGGACGCTGCGCATGCGGCGGCGGTGGTGCGCGGCGCAATCGGCCAATCCGGCGACAATGAGGATTATGTGCTCAGCACGCTGAAGCATCTGCAAGCGCTAGGCATCCGCGACCATTGGCTTGAAGAAGTGGCACGGGGGATAGCGCCTTTGTGAAGCGCTGGCTCTGCGGAAAAAGGTGGCCAGGCCTTTGACCTCGACGCGGCAAGACCTAGCTTAGGCTCCGAACCCAGCCAGCGGGCGGCATTCCGCCCGGTCCAAATCACCACGGAGATCCGTCTTGCAGAAACGCCGTCTCGGTCGCACCGACCTTTCCATCGCGCCGCTGGTTCTGGGCGGCAACGTCTTCGGCTGGACTGCCGACGAGAAAACCTCTTTCGACCTGCTCGACCGCTTCGTCGGCGGCGGTCTCAACGCCATCGACACGGCCGACGCCTATTCGCGCTGGGTGCCGGGCAACAAGGGCGGCGAATCCGAAACCATTATCGGCAGCTGGATGAAGGATCGTGGCAATCGCGACAAGGTCGTGGTGATCACCAAGGTCGGCTCGGATATGGGGCAGGGGCACAAGGACCTGTCCGCCGCCTATATCGAAAAGGCCGTCGATGCCTCGCTGAAGCGGCTGCAGACCGATGTCATCGACCTCTATCTGTCGCACTGGCCCGATCCGACCACGCCCTATGAGGAAACGCTTGGCGCCTATGAAAAGCTGCTCGCCAAGGGCAAGGTCCGCCATGTCGGCTGCTCGAACCTCGACGCCGGCCAGTTGCGAGCCGCACTCGATGTGGCGAGCCTGCGCAGCCTGCCGCGCTATGAGGTGCTGCAGCCGGAATACAATCTCTACGACCGCTCCTCCTTCGATGGGCCGTTGCACGATCTGTGCGCGGCCGAAGATATCGGCGTCATCACCTATTTCAGCCTGGCCAAGGGTTTCCTAAGCGGCAAATACCGCAGCGAGACCGATCTTGGCAAAAGCCCGCGTGGCGGCGGGGTGAAGGACTACCTCAACGCGCGCGGCATGCGCATCCTGTCAGCGCTCGACGCGGTGTCGGCGAGGCATTCGGCGAAGCAAGCGGAAGTCGCGCTTGCCTGGGTTATCGCGCGGCCCGGCGTCACCGCACCGATCGCCAGCGCCACCAAGCCCGACCAGATGGACAGTTTGATCAAGGCCGCGTCACTGAAATTGACTGCCGACGACATGGCCGAACTCGACAAGGCGAGCGGCTGAAGCCTCGGCCATCGCGATACACACGAACGTCCAAGACCACCCTCCTGTCTTGCCATAGCGTCCTGCGCTCGAGGCAAGACAGAGGGTGCAATGACGGAGCCGCTTCTTTCGCAACCGCAGCTTTGGCGACCGCTGCTCGCCCTGGTGCTGGCCGCCACGGTGGTCATGGGCAGTCCAGGTCCGGCAACGATAAGCGTTACCGCTGTTGGCGCCGCCTTCGGCCTGCGCGACTCGCTACGCTACACCTGCGGGATCGTTGTTGGCACGACCGCCGTCTTGCTGGTCGTGGCGACCGGGATCATGGCGGTGCTTTCCTCAATGCCGAGGCTGGCGCCGGTGCTGGTTGTCGCGTCCGCCGCCTACATCCTCTATCTCGCTTTCAGGATCGCCACGGCGCCGCCGCTGGCCGCGCGCACGGCCGAGGCTTCGCGCCCGACCTGGCTGGCCGGATTTCTGCTGGCGGTCGCCAACCCGAAAGCCTATGTAGCGATCGCCGCCGTCTTTGCCGGCGCCTCGTCGAACCAGGGCGGTGCTGACCTCGGCCTATGGCTGAAGCTGACGGTTCTGGCAGGAATGATCGTTGTCATCCATGCCGTGTGGCTGCTTGCCGGTGCGGCGTTCGCGCGCTTCCTGCGCAGGCCTGTCGCCTCGCGCATCATCAATCTGGTCTTCGCCGCGACGCTGGTGCTGACCACGGTGCTGGCTGTCTACGGCTGATTGCTCGGCCTGAGGGCCTTCAGGCCTTCGCGCCGAGCTCCCGCAGCCGCTTCACCGCGGTCGGCGGGAAGGCCGGAGGGTTGGGGGCGCGGGATGCCTCGACGAGCATCTGGTCGCAAGCGGCTTCCGTCTCGCCGATCAGCCGCGCCATGAACTCGTCCTTGCCGAGGCCTGGTGGGATAGGCGGCAGGAAACGCGCCTTGATCGTGCCGGGGTAGCGCAGGAACTTGCGGCGCGGCCAATAGAGGCCGGCGACATGGGCGACCGGCACCACCGGAACGCCAAGCTGTGCGTAGATCTCGACGATACCGTATTTGTAGGCCGGCTCGTCGCCCGGCGCCCGGCGTGTGCCCTCGGGATAGATGATCAGCTGGCGTGGGTTGCGCGCCATCTCTGCCTTGGTCGCCGTGACCACAGCCTTCAAGGCCTTGGAGCGGCTGCCGCGATCCACCGGGATCATGCGCATCTTCATGATGTACCAGCCGAAGAACGGGATCCAGGTCAGTTCGCGCTTGAGGATGTAGAGCGGGTCCTCAAGGAAAGGGAAGAAGGCGATCGCGTCCCAGAACGACTGGTGCTTGGGCGCCAGGATGAAGGAGCCCTCGGGGAGATTCTCCTGCCCGGTGATGTCGTTCTTGGTTCCGGCGATCTTGTCATAGAGCCACATGCAGCTGCGCGACCAGAATTTCGGCACGAACCAGGCACGGTGGCGGGGCGACAGGAAATAATACGGGGTCCAGAGGATCATCTGGACGATCAGATTGACGTAGAAGACGAAGTTGAACGCCAGCGATCTGACATAGAGCATGGGGGAGGTCCGGTGAGGAAGTGTGCGTTGGTTACACCAAGCGCGGGAAAAAGGAAATGGCCGAAGCGCGTTCCGACCGATGCTGAAGCACGGCCCACGCCATCGCAGGCACGCTAGCCCAATTGCGCCAGCCGCTCCTTCAGGCGCGGTGCCGCGAAATCGAGGAAGGCGCGCAGCTTGACCGGCAGCAGGCCGTGGCCCGCACGCACCAGGCTCACCGGCCACGGTTCCGGCTCGAACTCTTGCAGCAGGATGCGCAGCATGCCGGACCGCACGGCGGCATCGACCTGATAGGAAAGCACTTTTGTCAGCCCGACGCCGGCAATCGCGGCATCGATCGCCGCCTCGGCGGTGTTGACCTGAAGCCGCGAGCGGACCTGAACCGTGACTTCCGTCTTGCCTCTGGTAAAGCCCCATGGGGCGGCGGAGGAAAGTCCCTCGAAGGTGATGCAATTGTGGGTGCTTAGATCATCGGGGGTGGTGGGCGTGCCGTGTTCGGCCAGATAGGCCGGACTGGCGCAGACGACGCGGCGGATCGAGCCGACGCCAATGGCGACAAGGCTGGAATCGGGCAAGTGGCCGATGCGCAGTGCAAGATCGAAATGGTCCTCGACAAGCTGGGTGATGCGGTCCGCCAGGGTCAGGCGGATGTCCACGTCGGGATAGGCCGCGAGAAAGCCGGTGACGACCGGCAGCACATGGAGACGACCGAACACGACCGGCGCGGTGATGGCCAGTTCACCGGTCGGAGCGCTGTATTCGCCCGCTGCCGCGCGTTCAGCCTCGCCAACGTCATCGAGGATGCGGCGGCAGGCGGCAAGATAAGCCTCGCCGGCATCGGTCGGCGTCAGCCGGCGCGTCGAGCGGTTCAGCAGCCGGGTGTTGAGATGGCGTTCCAGATCCGAAATCTTGCGGCTGACCGTCGCGAGCGGAATGCCGAAACGGCGGGCCGCGGCGGAAAGGCTGCCAGCCTCCACCGCGGCGACAAAGAGCGACATGGCTTCAAGACGATCCATAGCTTCTTCCGGAAAATGGAAGGACTGGTTGCAAATATGTCATCTGCATTTCAGGAATGGAAGGATTTATATCTCGAGCACGGCCTTGGTCTGCAGCATGGCCAATCAAAGGAGTTCCTATGTCTGAAAGCCGCCCGCCGCTTCCGCCTTTCACCGCCGAGACCGCAGCGCAGAAGGCGCGGATGGCCGAGGATGCTTGGAATTCGCGTGATCCGGCACGGGTCGCGCTCGCCTATACGACCGACAGCCGCTGGCGCAACCGTGCCGAATTCCTGCAAGGCCGCGATGCCATCCAGGCCTTCCTGACACGCAAATGGAGCCGCGAACTCGACTACCGGCTGATCAAGGAGGTCTGGGCGTTTCACGGCAATCGCATCGCCGTGCGCTTCGCCTATGAATGGCACGACGACAGCGGCTCCTGGTTCCGCAGCTATGGCAACGAGAACTGGGAGTTCGACGAGCACGGGCTGATGCGCCTGCGCATCGCCAGCATCAACGACCTGCCGATCAGCGAGGCTGACCGCAAGTACCATTGGCCGCTCGGGCGCCGCCCGGATGACCATCCAACATTGTCGGAGCTCGGGCTTTAAAACTGGAAAAACCGGCGCCGAGCAAGGAGGTTTCGATGAACGCGCATGCTTTCACCAGTGACGTCGCCTTCACGCCGACCGTCAAGGCGATCCAGGCGCGCAAGGGTTCGCGCCAGTCTTACGCCCGCGTCGAGGAGCGTGGTGGCTGGCAGGCCGTCATCACACCGGACCTTGCCGCCTTCATCGAGATGCAGACCAGCATCTTCCTGTCGACGGCCAATGGCGATGGCCAACCCTACATCCAGCATCGCGGCGGGCCGGCCGGCTTTCTCAAGGTGCTGGACGAAGAGACGATCGGCTTCGCGGATTTTTCCGGCAACAGGCAGTTCATCACGCAGGGTAATCTGGCGGACAATCCACGCGCCTTCCTGTTTCTGATCGACTACATGCTGCGCCAGCGCATCAAGATCTGGGGTACGGCGCGCGTCGTCGAAGGCGATGCTGAGTTGATGGCGAAGCTGATGCCTGGGGATTACAAGGCGCGGCCTGAACAGGTCATCCTGTTCACCGTCTCGGCCTGGGATTCCAACTGCCCGCAACACATCCCGCAGCGCTTCGAGGCGGCTGACGTGGCTGCAGCGCTTGGCGAGCGGGACAGGCGCATTCAACAGCTCGAGCAGGAGGTCATGCGGCTGAAGGCGGCGTCAAAGCAGGCCGACAAGGAATGATGATGCGGCGAGGGGTTCAGCCGCCGGCCGCGGTCTCGGCCAGTGCCAGCCCGTCGGGCGTCTGCTTCACCGGCACGATGCCGCGCGCCAGCGCCAGCAGATATTTGGTGTATTCGGTGAACAGCACGCGCAGCGCCCGCGGCTTGGTCAGCCAGCCGCCATTGTCGAGGTTGGAATTGACCACTGGATAGGGTTCCAGCTTGGCGCCATGCAGCAGGCGGCCCATTTCCAGCAGGCTGCGCGGCATGTGGTAGTTGTTGGTGACGAGGATCACGGTGCCATACGCATGGCTTTCGACCCATTTGGCACTTTCCTCGGCATTGCCGATCGTGTCGAGCGCGGCCCGGTCGATGTCGACGCAGCAGGAAAACAGCTTCTTGTCGCCGCCGGTCGCGACCTGAAGCTGGCGACGGCTGGCGGAAGGATGCACGCCGCTGATCAACAGCCGCTCGCCCTTGCCGGACGCCAGCAGATCCATCGCGGCGTCGAGGCGCGACTGGCCACCGGTGAGCACGATGATGGCATCGGCCTTCTCCGGATTGGCGGGCGTTGTCAGATGGGCGACCTTGTTGGCGAACCAGCCGAAACCGCCGGCAAACAATGTTGCAAGGACGAGGAGGGAGAGCGCGGATATCCGCAGTGCGGTCTTTAAACGGCTAATCGCGCTGTGGTCACGCAGACGCGCAACCACCACTGGCATCTGTCCAACCGTCCCGGTCGAATCCCGCACGTCCATGGCCATATGGTTAATCCCGAAATGCGGCCTTTGGTAGGTAAAAGACGCAATTTGCGTTACGCCGGTTCTCCATCCGTGATCACTTTGCTTCCATCCCCGCCAAGGCAGGCCCCCTTTTCATGCTTCGGGTTGGCGAACGTCGATATCGCTGAGATAGGTGACGACGGTGGCATGCGAGGTCGCCGCCGTCAGCGCGCCGATCACCAGAACCATCAGGACGACGCCGAGATAGCCCGCCGAACCGATGGCGAAATTGCCGAACAAAGCGGTTGCCTGGTCGGCCTGCGGCGTCGCCATGTTGCGCGACGACCACCAGGAAAAGACGATGAAAACGAGGACCGCCGCCGCACCGCCGGCAGCCGCGCCCTTCATGCCGGTGACCAGGAAATGGCGGCGGAATTCGCGCGCGATGAAGGCCGCCTCGGCGCCGACGAAATGCAGCACCTCGATGATGTGGCCATTGCCGGCCATGGCACCGCGGGTCGCGAAGACAACGGTCAGCACGGTCGCCGACAGCATCAGGGCCAGCACGGCAATGCCGATGGTCACCGTGGTGCGAGCCATGGCCACCAGCCGGTCGACCCAGGTGCGGTGATCGTCGAGCGACGCGCTCGGCAGTTTCGGCGTGATCGCGGCGCGCATGGCGGCGAAGTCGGGCGGGCTGTTCTCGTCGATGGTGACGATGATCAGGCGCGGCACCGGCAGCTCGTCGATGTTGAGACCAGAGCCGAGCCATGGCTCCAGCAGCCTGGCGGTCGCCTCGCGGTCGATGATCCTTGTCGACTTCACGCCAGGGAATTCGCCAGCAATCTGCGAGGCCTGGGCAAGGGCGGCCTCCATATCGAGGCCGTCCGCCGGCTTGATCTGGATCGTCGCCTCGCGCGAGATCTGGTTCTCCCAGACCGAAGCGGTGTCACGCACCAGCGTCACCGCGCCGAAAGTCAGGCAAGACAGGAAGGTCATGATGGCGATGACCAGGACGAGCGCCCGGCCGGCGATGTTCTGCGCCGGCACGATCGGCGCCATCCGACGCTGAGCGCGCGGCCTTGCCTCGGCCGCCTCGGCGTCCTGCTCATGCTCTTCAAGATGTTCGGCGGACAGGTCAGTCATAGATGTCCAGCCTTCCGCCGGCCAGGATCATGCGGCGCGCGTCGACCTGTTCCATCAGGCCAAGATCATGGGTGGCAATCACCACGGCGGTGCCCAGTCGATTGAGTTCGATGAACAGCCTGAGCAGGCGCCGCGCCAGCGGCGGATCGACATTGCCGGTCGGTTCGTCGGCCAGCAGGATTTCCGGCTGTTCGATCAGGGCACGGGCGATGGCGGCGCGCTGCTTCTCGCCGCCCGACAGGACCGGCGGCAGCACATGCATGCGCTCGCCCAGCCCCACCCATTTCAACAGCTCGGTGACATCGGTGCGGTAGCTTGCTTCCTCGCGCCCGCGCACGCGCAGCGGCAGCGCGACATTCTCATAGGTGGTCATGTGGTCGAGCAGGCGAAAATCCTGGAACACCACGCCGATGCGGCGGCGCAAATGCGGCAGTTCGGTGCGCGAGATGCGCGAGCGGTCCTTGCCGAAAATAGTGATCAGCCCGCGTGTCGGCTTCAGTGACATGAACAAAAGGCGCAGCAACGTCGTCTTGCCGGCGCCCGAAGGGCCGCTCAGGAACTGGAAGGAGCGCTCCGGTATATGCAGGGAGATGTCGCGGAGGATTTCCGGACCCATGCCATAGCGGAGGCCGACATTTTCGAAGCGAATCAATTTCGACGACCTGAAATTCCTGGCGGCGGCGAGCCTGCCTGTTCTGAGAAAAGACCATCGGCCGGCATGGTTAACCGGCGGTTAATTCCTGGGTTGTTTCGGCGCGTCACGAGGGCTCCGGTGGGGAAGCGTTAACCATTTTTGTTTACGCAAAAGAAACGAAAAGCGAACACGCGCAATAACGGGGCCATGATGGCTGACGAACGAACCGCGCGCCCGGTTTCCGGCGAAATCATGACCGATCCCCCGGCAATCGCCGTGGTGGACCGGATCGTGCGCGGCCCGGCGGCCGATATCGTCGATGCCGACTATGAAGTGATGCCGCGCCTTGCCCCTACCGTGGAAAGCGTTTCACCGCCGCCGCGCCTGATTGTCACGCCGTCCATCGAAGGCATGGACATGCTGCGCAAGCCGGAACCACCGGCGGAACGGCCGCCGGCCGCGCGCGGCGGGCCGATTTTCTGGATCGCCGGCATTGGTGCCGCCTTGGCCGCCTTCTGGGTCTCCGGCGGCCATGCGCTGGTGCGCCAGGCGCCGTTCCTGTCCGGCGCTCAAGCATCGGCGCTGACCATTTCAGGCGTCACCTCGCACGTCGACGCCTCGGGGGCCAATCCGGTGCTGTTCGTCGATGGCGAGGCCGCCAATGACGGGACGGGGCCGGCGACAATGCCGCCGCTCGAAATCCGGGTGACCGGCAATGACGGGCGCACAACCCGCTATACGTTGGGGACATCCGGCCATTCGCTGGCGTCGGGCGAAAGATTCGGCTTTGCCAGCCGCCTCGACGTGCCTAAGAACGGCGTAAGGACTGTGTTGGTCACCTTCGCCGAATAGCGTGCGTCGATATTCAGGTGAGGCCGGCCTGCAAACGGCGGTTCCCTGCGCTTCCGGTGCTCACGTACGAAAAGTACGCTCCGCTCCGGTTCTCGCGAACCACCGTTTTCGGCTCGGCCTGACCTGAATCTCAACACACGCTCGGTGTGAAGGCGTGTGGGTAAAAACTTGAGGGGGCGAAAAATGCCAATCGTACGCGACAAGGACATCGAAGTCCTGTTTTCGGCATCGGCGATCGCGCGCCGCAATCTCGAACTCGCCAAGGAGATTGCCGAGCACGACTACCATGATCTGCTGGTGATTTCGGTGCTGAAGGGCTCGTTCATCTTCGCCGCCGACCTGATCCGCGCCATGCATGATGTCGGCCTGTCGCCCGAGGTCGAGTTCATCTTCATTTCCAGCTATGGCGCCGGTACCACCAGCGGCGAGGTGAGGGTGCTGCGCGACATCGACAATGAGGTTGCCGGCCGCGACGTGCTGCTGATCGACGACATTCTGGAATCGGGCAAGACGCTGACCTTCACCCGTGACCTGATGCTGTCGCGTGGCGCGAAAAGTTGTGCCATCGCCGTGCTGCTCGACAAGCGCATGCGCCGCCAGACAGCGCTCACCGCCGACTATGTCGGCTTCGACTGCCCCGATTATTTCGTCGTCGGCTATGGCATGGATGTCGCGCACGCCTTCCGTGAATTGCCGTTCGTGGGTGTCGTGAAAGGCGACGCGTGAGGCCGTTGCCTTGCGCCGACAAGTTCTGAAAAAGGCCTTAACGGCGGCGGAAAAATTAGCCCGGTCAGGCGCTGGGTACCTTCAGAAAAAGTCAACTTTTCGCGGCCAAATTGCCGGCCATGGCAAAGCTTCTGATCGTCGAGGACGATGAATCCGTCCGTACCCTCGCTGCCCGCGCGCTTGAACGCGCCGGCCACGCAATCGATATCGCCGCCGACGGCGCCCAAGGCCTGGCGCTGATCCGCGCCGCGCATGGCGGTTACGATCTCGTCGTCTCCGATATCCGCATGCCGGAAATGGACGGCATCGAGATGGCGATCGCGGCCGCCGCCCTTTTCCCGGCGATGAAGATCATGCTGATGACCGGTTATGCCGACCAGCGCGAGCGCGCCGAGGAGTTGGACGGCATCATCCTCGATGTCGTGCAAAAGCCCTTTACTCTGGCCGAAATCCGCTCGCGCGTCGAACGGGCGCTGATCTGCTTCGCTTGATCAGGCTGGATCTCTGATAGCAAGCACCGGCGCCGTACTCACGCGCCGTCCGATGTTCAGCGCCAGCAGGCCGGCGCCGATGATCAGGGCCGCGCCGATGACGGTCGTTGACCTGGGCACCTCGGCGAAGAACAGGAAACCCCAGAGCGGCGACCACAGAATGCCGGTGTATTCGAAGGTGGCGACGCGGTTGGCCGGCGCCAGCCTGTAGCCCTGCGACAGAAGGATCATGCCGGCGGAGGCGACGAAACCGCAGGCGGCCATTTTGAGGAAATCCGGCAGCGTCGGCCATATCCACGGCCGCACCAGGAACTCCAGGCTCGGGTGGACCGCGTGGGTTATGCCGGCCAGATGGAATGTGCCGGCGACCACGCCAGCGCCGATGAGATAGGCGCCGTTCTGATAGAAGGCCATGACGGTGGACGATTCGGTGTCGCCGATCTTACGCGCCATCAGCTGGGAGAAACCGTAGAGCGCTGCCGAGCCCAGCGACAGCAGCGCCGCCCAGTCGAACAGGCCGGCGCCGGGGCGCACCATCACGACGACGCCAAGCAGTCCGATCAGCACCGTCGCCAGCGTCTGCCAGGAGACGCGTTCGCCGAGATAGGGGCCGGCCAGCGCCATGATGAACAGCGGCGCCATGAAATAGAGCGCCACCGCATCGGCCAGCGGCAGCGCGGCGATGGCCAGATAATACACCGTGTAGGAGCTGAACTGAATGAAGGCGCGGATCGTCAGCAGGCCGAACCGCTTCGACAGGACTGCCCGCAGCCCGACATCGGCGTGGACGAGCACAATCAGGATCGGCAGGGCGATGATCGAGCGGATCGCCATCACCTCGGTCACCGGGTAACCGCTCGATACAGCCTTGACGAGCGGGTCCTGCAGCGAGAAGACCAGCACGCCCAGACACAGGCTCAGGATGCCGCGCACCATCCTATTCTGCATCTGCGTTCCGGCTCCTGCGCGTGTGACCCGAAGCTTTCGCCTGCGGGTAAAAAGAACCCGCCACCGTTTCGGGCAGCGGGCACGAGTGAGGACTCTTGATTGGTCCGCGGCCGATTTCGCAGCCGCATATCCAATGGGTGAGACGACTATCATCCCGCGTTTGACATGTTGCAAACGAATTGGAATGATGCCAGCAATCAAATCTGCTTATGATGGATTTTCATGCGCCCAACCCTCGACAGCGATCTGCTGCGCACCTTTGTCGCCATCGCCGAGGCCGGCAATTTCACCAGGGCGGCCGAGCAGGCCGGCCGCACCCAGTCGGCCGTGTCGATGCAGATGAAGAAGCTCGAAGAGCTGGTCGGCGACAGCCTGTTCGAGCGCGGCTCACGTGGCGTCGCGCTGACGCGGCGTGGTGGCGAACTGATCGTCAATGCCCGCCGCATCGTCTCGCTGCTCGATGAAACGGCGGCGTCGATGGCGGCGGCGCCGCTCGGCGGGCCGGTGCGCATCGGCATTCCGGAGGAATATGGCCACGCCATCCTGTCGCGCGCGCTGGGCGCATTCTCGAAACGCCACACCAAGGTCGAGGTCACCGTGCGCTACGCGCATTCGGAGGCGCAGCTGGCAGCGCTCGCCGCCGGCGAACTCGATCTATGCGTCGTGTTCGAATGGCAGGATCCGGCCGGCGGCGAAGTGCTGATGCACGACCCGACGGTCTGGGTGACGTCGACGCTGCATCACATGCACGAGGAACGGCCGGTGCCGATCGCGCTCTACAACCGGGTCAGCTGGTGCAAGGACTTTGCCATAAAATCGCTGGAGCAGCGCGGTCTTGCCTACCGTGTCGCCTATACCAGCGACACCACCGGCGGCCTGAAGCTCGCCGTCACCTCGGGGCTGGCGATCGCGCCGATCTCGCGCAGCAACATTCCGGACGGCTGCCGCGAACTGACGTCGGCCGACGGCTTTGGCGACATCGATTCCTCCAATGTGGTGATGCATCGCAGCCCGAACGCGTCAGGCGAGGCGATCGACGGCATGCAGGAGGCGATCCGCGAAGCGTTCGTCAACCGGCAAGGTCAGTCTCTGACATCCTCATAGAAGGTCAGGCGGTTGCCGAACGGATCGGCGACCGTGACCTCCTTCGTCTTCCAAGGGGTCTCCTCCAACCCCGGCCTGGCAAAGCGGTACTTTCTTTCGGTCAACTCGTGGTGGAGTCCCGCAATGTCGGTCGTCTCGATCCGGAGATGAGAGCCCGGCGCGCCGTCGCCATGATGTTCGCTCAGATGCAAGACGCAGCCGTCGCGATAAATGCCTGTGTAAAGCGGCGTCTTGTCTTCGTAGCGGTGTTCGAACTGCACTTCGAAACCGAGAAAATCGAGGTAGAATTCATGCGCCTTGGCAACATCGAAGATGCGCAGGATGGGCGTGACAGTACCGAGCTTCGGCATGGTGTTGCAACCGTTCGAGAGGGGGGCGGGCGGGGCTTGGGGGCGGCGGTCCCTATTTCAGCTCAAGCAGCCGTTCGAGATAGCTGCGCTCGATATCGGGGCTGAGCGCGTTGCCGAGCCGCTTGCGGATCGCTTCCAAGATCTGGCGCGCGCGCTGGACGTCGATCTCGTCGGGGACCTTCACCGAATCGCCGAAATCCGGACCCTGGCTGGCGCGCGGCCGGCCGAGCGGGTCGCGGTCGGCATTCTGCTGACGCCCGCCTTCCTGGCTGCCGCCCTGGTCGCCTTGCATGGCCTGCATCTGCTTCATCATGTCCTTGGCGCCCTTGCGCAGCGCCTCGAGCGCCCGGCCCTGGTGCCCGACGGCCTCGTCGCCCTGGCCCTCGCCAAGCGCCTGCTCGGCGCTGCCCATGGACTTGCCGGCCTCGCCAAATCCTTCATTGGGCTCCATGCCCATGCCTTCGAGGCTCTTCTTCAGCTTATCGAGATCGCTCTTCAGCTGGCCCTGGCCTTCCTGCAACTGCTTCAGCGCATCGGCGAATTCCTGCGGCGTCATCGGCTTCGGCCTCGCCAGCGGATCGCGGTCCTGGCCAACGCCTGGCTTGTCCTGGTCTTCGCCGCCGCCCTGGCCAAGTTGCTCGTCGCGGTTCTCTCCGCGCTGGCGCTCACCGCGCTGCATCTGGTCCATGCGGAAGGTGTCGTTCATCATCTCCTGCTGGCGCCGCAGGATTTCGCCGAGCTTGTCCATCTGCTGGCGCATCTGGCTGTCCTGCTCACCGCCCTGCTGCTGACGGCCGGCCTGGAGATTGTTCATCATGTCCTGCAGCTGCGACAGCAATTGCTGCGCCTTGTCGCGATCGCCCGATTTCGCCAGATTCTCGATCTGGTCCATCATCCGGTCGATGTCGCTCTGGCGCAGTTCCTGGCCGTTCTGCTGCATCTGCGGCGCATTCGGGTTCTGCTTGGCGCGTTCGGCGAATTCCTGCAGGAACTGGTTCATCGCCTCGCGCAGTTCCTTCATCGCTTTTTCGATTTCCTGGTCGCTGGCGCCGTTCTTGATGGCGTCCTGCAGGGCCTGCTGCGCCTGGCGCAGCCGCTTCTCGGCGGCCGAGAGGTTGCCCTCCTCGATGCCGAGCGCGATTTCCCAGAGATAGGCGACCTCGCTGCGCAGCTGATCGTCGTTGCCGGCCAGCTTCAGCCGGCTGCGCGCGCTCATGATGGCGAGGTAGTGGGACATGTTGTCGAACGTGTCTTCGGGCCGCAGCGTGATGGCGTCGATCAGGTCAACCACGCGGGGCTTGGCATTGGCGTCGAGCGCCAACAGGCGGCGCTGTTCGATCACCGCCCGCGCCAGCGGATTGGCGAACGGCCGCTCGGGCATCACCAGCGTCTTGGTTTCGCTCGACGCGGTGTGGCCGGCGTCGTCGGTGGCGACCAGCGTCAGCTTGATGCTGCTGCCGGCCCAGACATGCTCGGTCAGGTCCTTGGTGGTCTTGGCGGCATTCGACTTGCCGCCGCGGCGCGGCAGCGCCAGCGGCATTTCGGGCGGGCCGTAGAGTGGATGCGCATCCGGCGCCTGCGGGTCGGCCTGTTCGAAGACCGCCTTGGCGGTGGCGGCGCCGTAATCGTCGTCGATCTGGTAGTTGAGTTCGAAGGCGCCGTTGGCGGCGCGCTTGGGCTCGCCGACGAAGCGGATCTGCGGCGGCTTGTCCGCGATCACGGCGAAGGCCCAGCGGCCGAGCTGGTCCTCGCCCGATTTCAGAGTCAGCGTGCCGTCGCCGGTCAGCTTGCCGGTGAACTGGCGCACCTTTGATGGCGCCGCCGGGCTCACGGCTGGCTTGGCGGTGGCGGCCTGCGGTCCGGCCGGGTCGATGGTGCGAGCATTGCCATCCTTGTCGGCATAGGCGAGCGTTTCCTCGCCCGAGCCTCCGGTGACGCGCAAGGAGACGTCGCTGCCCTCGGGACATGAAACGTCGGCGTCGCCTGGTTGGCGTCGGCGGTCAGGAAGATCGGCGGCTTGCCGGTGTAGGCCGGCGGCGTCACCCACGCATCGATGCGCGGCGGCACGGCATCATGCGCGCCGTGGGCGCTGAAGCCGTCAGTCATCCTGCCGCCGGTCGGCCCGAAGGAGAAGGCAAAGGCGGTGACGAGCAGGAGCGCCGCCACGGCGCGCAGCCCCCAAGGGTCGCGCTCCGGTACGCGCGTGCGCGGCAGGTCGGCGCCGAGGCTATCGAGCCTTGCCGCCATTCGCTTCTGGTGTTCGCGCCACAGCGCCTGCGAGAAGCTGCTTTCCCGGCCGCTTGGCCGGTCAGACTGCACCAGCACGGGGCTGTGCAGCAGTTCGTTGGCGGCCTCGATGCGGCGGTCGACCTCGGCGGGCCCAGGCAAGCGGAAGAAGCGCAACGGATAGAGCGCCGCCAGCCCTGCCAGGCCGAATGCCGCGACAAGGCCGATGCGCGCGATATCCGGTAGACGGGAGAAAACGCCGAACCAGGAGATGCTCAGGAACAGGCTGGCGACAATGATCAGCGGCAGCAGCAGCGGCCAGCCGCGCTCGACCATCATCGAGACCCGCGTCGCCAGCCGGCTGAGCGCAAGGCGCCCGGCGAGACCGCGATCGCTAGAGGTGGGTCGTTGCGTCATCGGCCCTTCCTGGAATCAGGCGGGATAGCCCGATCCTCACGACTCGAAGAATACCAGCAAACACGGCAAAGGCGAGGCGCTTTCAAAAAACGTGAAGCCCGCCGAAATGGTTGCGATCAGAAATTGGCGGGGTTCGCGTTGGCGCCACAGACCAGTACGGCGACGCGTTCACCCGGTGCCGGCGTGTAGCGGCCGGACAGGATCGCGGCGAAGGCCGCCGCACCGCCCGGCTCGGAGATGATGCGCACCCGGTTCCACAGCGCCTTCTGGGCGGCGATGATGTCGTCGTCGCTGACCAGGATGGAGCGTTCGACGAAGGCTTCGGCGATCGGGAACATCATTTCGCCGACGCGCTTTGGCGCCAGCGAATCGGCGGCGATGCCTTCCGCCGGCGCGTCGACGGGACGGCCGGCCTCGAAGGCGCGATGCAGCGTCGGCGCGCCCTCCGGCTCGATGGCGATGATGCGGATGCGGCCGGCATACCAGGCGGCGATGCCGCCAATCAGGCCGCCACCGCCGACGGCGACCAGCAGCGTGTCGATCTCAGGCAAGTCATTCTCGATCTCGAGCCCGAGCGTGCCCTGGCCGACCAGCGTCTCCTCCTGGTTGAAGGCGTGGATCTGCAAGGCGCCGGTTTCCTGCGCGAAGCGCTCGCTGGCGGCCAGCGCCTCGGCATAGCGAGCACCACCGACCACCAGGTCGGCGCCATAGAAGCGAATGCGGTCCAGCTTGGCCTGTGGGCTCACTTCGGGAACGAAGATGGTCGCCTTGTGGCCGAGCCGCATCGCGGCATAGGCGACGGCGGCGCCATGATTGCCGCCCGAGGCGGCGACGACACCGGCCGCAGGGACTGGCCTTTCCAGCAGATTGGTGAAGGCGCCGCGCGCCTTGAACGAGCCGGAATGCTGCAGGCATTCGAGCTTCAGGTCGACCGCCAGCGACGGCCGGTCGAAGTCGGCCATGTCGACGCGCAGCACTGGCGTGTGCCTGATATAGGGTCGGATGCGCGGTTCCATCGCGGCAATGCGTTCGCGTGTGACGGTGCTGCCCTGCGACATGGCGATCTCCTCGGGATTGACAGTAATTAGTAACTTGGCAAAATGGCTAAATGCAAGAGGTTGATGTCTTCAAGGCGATCGCCAACGAGCGCAGGCTGCAGATACTCGACTGGCTGAAGGATCCGCGCGCGCATTTCCCGGCCCAGGCGGACGGCGATCTGGTCGAGGACGGCGTTTGCGCGCTGCTGATCGCCGAGAAGCTCGGCATCACGCAGGCGACGCTCTCCGAGCATATGCGCGTGCTCACCCAGGCCGGCCTGCTGCGGCCCAAGCGCATCAAGCAATGGACGTTCTACCGCCGCGACGAAGACAGGATCGCCGACACAAGGGCGCTCCTCCAGAACCGGCTGTAGCGCCGCCGACGGACGCTTCTACGCAAGCCAGTCGGGCACCGAATCCAACCCGATCAGATCGTCGTAGGTCAGGCGCGGACGCACGACATGGAAGCGGTCACCGTCGACCAGCACCTCGGGCACCAGCAGGCGGGTGTTGTAGGTGCCGGCCTGCACCGCGCCATAGGCACCGGCCGTGGAAACGGCGACGAGATCGCCGGCCTTCAGCCTGGGCAAGTCACGATCGAGGCCGAGATAGTCGCCGGTCTCGCAGACCTGGCCGACCACGTCGACCATCATGCGCGGCGTGTCGGCCGGCGGCTGCACGACCGGCTTGATGTCGTGGAAGGCATCGTAGAGCGTCGGCCGGATCAGATCGTTCATGGCGGCGTCGACGACCAGGAAATTCTTGGCGTCGCCTTCCTTCACGAAGATCACTTCCGAGACGAGGATGCCGGCATTGCCAACGATCAGCCGGCCCGGCTCGAACATCACCTTCAGGCCGAGCTTGGTGACATGCTTCCTGACGATCTGGGCATAGGCATCGGGCAAAGGCGGCGGGTTGTTGTCGACGCGGTAGGGAATGCCCAGCCCACCGCCGAGATCGACATGCTCGATGGCATGGCCGTCGGCGCGTAGCGTGCCGACCAGATCGACCAGCAAAGCGAAGGCGTCGTCGAAGGGCTGCAACTCGGTGATCTGGCTACCGATATGGGTGTCGATGCCGGTGATCTTGATGCCCGGAAGCGTCGCCGCCCGGGCATAGACCTGCCGCGCCCGCTGCCACGCAATACCGAACTTGTTCTCGGCCTTGCCGGTCGAGATCTTCTTGTGAGTTTTGGCGTCGACATCGGGATTGATGCGCAGCGAGATCGGCGCCACCTTGCCGAGCGCCACGGCTCGGGCCGACAGGAGCTCGAGTTCCGGCTCGGATTCGACGTTGAAGCAAAGGATGCCGGCTTCCAGCGCAAAGTCCATTTCGCGCGCGGTCTTGCCGACACCGGAGAACAGGATCTTGCCGGCCGGGACGCCGGCGGCCAGCGCCCGGCGCAATTCGCCTTCCGAGACCACGTCGGCGCCGGCGCCGAGCTTGGCCAGGGTGCGCAGCACGGCCTGGTTGGAATTGGCCTTCATGGCGTAGCAGACCAGCGTGTCGAGGCCGGCAAAGGCCTGGGCGAACACACGGTAATGCCTGGTCAGCGTGGCTGTGGAATAGCAATAGAACGGCGTGCCGACCTGAGCGGCGATATCGGGGATTGCCCACGTCCTCGGCATGCAGCACGCCGTCGCGGTAGTCGAAATGGTTCACGAGAGTGGTTCCGGAAAGTTGGAGCACGAAGAGATCGGGTTTAGAAGACCAAACCCGGTCTGATCGGTTCTAGATCAGCGGGTCGAGGATGAACTTCTTGTCCTTGACCGGTTTTTCCGGCTCTGGCGGCAGCGGCTGCTTGGCCCTTTCGGCATCCTTGCGCGCCTGTTCGGCCGCTTCATAGGGCGTGTCGAGACCAGCCTTGCGGCCGCAGGCGGTCACGGCGGCCATCGCCACCAGCAGCGTCAGCGTCACCAAAATCCTGCTTCCGGTCATCGATCCATCCGTCCGAAACGTTTTGTCAGCCGCCGCTTTTAGCCGAGTTCTCGGCGTATTGCACCCCGGATATTGCCGGTTGCAATATCCCGGATATTGCCGGTTGCAATATCGGGCATCACGCCTTTGCGATGCGCTTTTTCCAGTAGCGGATCTGCTTCCTCACTTCCGACGGCGCGGTACCGCCGAAGCTGGTGCGGCTCTTGACCGAGTTCTGCACTGCCAGCACCGAGAAAATATCCGATGTGATGCCGGGGTTGATCGACTGCAGATCCTCCAGCGAAAGCTTTTCCAGGCTCACCTTCTTCTCCTCGGCCAGCGCCACGGCGCGGCCGGTGACATGATGCGCCTCGCGGAACGGCAGGCCGAGCGTGCGCACCAGCCAGTCGGCGAGGTCGGTCGCGGTGGCGTGGCCGGAGCCGGCGGCCTTCTTCATCGCGGCGGCGTTGATCGTCATGTCCGAGACCATGCCGGTCATCGCCGCCAGCATCAGGTCGAGCGTCTCGGCGGCGTCGAAGACCGATTCCTTGTCTTCCTGCATGTCCTTGCCATAGGTCAAAGGCATGCCCTTCATCACTGTCAGCAGGCCGACCAGATGGCCGTTGACGCGGCCGGTCTTGCCGCGCACCAGTTCGGCGGCGTCGGGGTTCTTCTTCTGCGGCATGATCGAGGAGCCGGTGGAAAACGAGTCCGAGAGCCTGATGAAGCCGAATTGCGGCGTCGACCAGATGATGATCTCCTCGGCGAGCCGCGACAGATGCGTGGCGCAGATCGCCGCCATGGCGAGGAAGTCCAGCGCGAAATCGCGATCGGAAACGCTATCCAGCGAATTGCGCATCGGCTCGCGGAAGCCGAGCGCCTTGGCGGTCTGGTGGCGGTCGATGGGGAAGCTGGTGCCGGCGAGGGCGGCGGCACCCAGCGGGCTCTCATCCATGCGTTCGATGGCGTCACGCACGCGCGACAGGTCACGCGCAAACATCTCGACATAGGCCATGCAGTGATGGCCGAAGGTCACCGGCTGCGCCGCCTGCATATGGGTAAAGCCCGGCATCACGGTCGCCGCGTGCTCATCGGCCCGCTCGAGCAGCGCCGTGATCAGGCCTTTCAACGCCTCGGCGACGCGGAAACATTCGTCCTTGACCCAGAGCCTCAAATCGACCGCCACCTGGTCGTTGCGCGAACGCGCGGTGTGCAGGCGGCCGGCGGCCGGGCCGATCAGGTCGGCGAGGCGGGCCTCGACATTCATGTGGATGTCTTCGAGCTTGGTCGAAAACTCGAAGCTGCCGGCCTCGATCTCTTTCAGGATCGTGTTCAGGCCGTGAGCGATTTTTTCTTGATCGGCCGCCGAAATAATGCCCGTTTGCGCCAGCATCTCGCTATGGGCGATCGAGCCGCGGATGTCCTGCGCGTAGAGTTTGCGGTCGAACGAGATCGACGCGTTGATCGCTTCCATGATCGCGGCCGGACCCGAGGCAAATCGTCCGCCCCACATCTGGTTGCTGGTCTTCTTGTCGCTCATCGCTATAAAACCCGTGCTTCGGAGCAGTTTTGAGAAAATGGCAGACGGAAACAGATTTTTCCCGGCCCCGCGCCTGATCCTCGCCGCTTTGGTGGCGGGAGCGCTGGCCGGCGCGGTCGCGGTATATGTCAGCGAGAGCCGGTCTGGCAACAATGCACCGGCCCAGGTGGCGGCCGGCGACAGCAAGGATGATGTCGCCTGTGCCGCCAAGAGCGACCGCGCCAAGAAGATCGCGGCCGCGGCCACCGGCGAAGTCGCCGCCCTTTTGCCCGCCGATCCGCCGCAGTCGATGAAGAGCCTTGCCTTCAATGGTCCGGACGGCAAGCCGATGACGATCGCCGACCACGCCGGCAAGACGGTGCTGCTCAACCTCTGGGCAACATGGTGCGCGCCGTGCCGCGCCGAAATGCCGGCGCTCGATGCGCTGCAGAAGGAGAAAGGCAGCGATACCTTTCAGGTCGTTGCCGTCAATGTCGATGCCGGCGACGATGTGAAGCCGAAGAAGTTTCTCAAGGACACAGGCGTCAGTGCGCTCGGCTACTACCGGGATTCGACGGTGGCACTGTTCAACGACCTCAAGGCGCGCGGCCTGGCGCTCGGCCTTCCCGTCACCATGCTGATCGACGGCGAAGGTTGCCTGATCGCGCATATGAACGGTCCGGCCGAATGGTCGGGACCTGACGCCAAGCGGCTGGTCGAGACAGCACTCGGTTCGTGAACCTCATGCCTGTATTCGGCAGCCTGTCGCCCAAAACCGAATTCGGTATTGGGCTGCTGACATCAGGCTGAGCGCACGCTTGGCTTGAGCAATACGAGACTGCCATCCCGACGGTCGACGCGCGCCGGAGTGCGCTTGCCGTTGCCGGTCAGGTCGTCGAACGCCTCGATCGGCGCCGGCTTGCCCAGATAGTAGCCCTGGCCGATCTCGCAGGCTTCGGCGTCCAGGAACTTCAGCTCGCCAAGTGTCTCGACACCTTCGGCAAGAACCGGCAAGCCAAGGCCGCGCCCCAACCCCAGCACGGCGCGCACGATCGCGGCGACCTGGCCGTTGGTGTCGACTGCCTTGATGAAGGAGGAGTCGATCTTAATCTTGTCGAAGGGGAAGGCGCGCAGGTTGGAGAGCGAGGAATAGCCGGTTCCGAAATCGTCCATGGCCACGCGCACGCCGAGCGACTTGACCTGCCGCAGGGTTGCCAGCGCACGCGGCATGTCCTTCACCAGCGCGGTTTCGGTGATCTCGAGTTCCAGCCTTGTCGGAGCAAGACCTGTTCTTAGCAAGGTCTCGTGGACCTTGCGGCTGAAATTGGGATTGTGAAGCTGGACGGCGGAGACGTTGACGGCGACCGTCAGCGGATTTTCCCAGCGGGCGGCTTCCTCGCAGGCCGCGTCGAGCACCCAGTCGCCGATCTGCCCAATGGCGCCGCTGTCTTCGGCCACCGGGATGAATATTGCCGGGGAGACGTCGCCGCGTTCGGGATGGCGCCAGCGGATCAGGGCTTCGAAGCCGACCATCCTGCCGCTGCTGATCTCCTTCTGCGGCTGGTAGACGAGGTAGAATTCGCCGCGGACGACGGCCTGGCGCAATTCGTGCTCCATAATGCGCTTGTCGCGGGCTTCGGCACCCATCGACGCCTCGAAATACCGATAGGTGTCCCGGCCTTCGGTCTTGGCGCGGTAGAGCGCCGTATCGGCATGGCTGATCAGGCTGGTCTGGTCCTCGGCATCGAGCGGATAGACCGCGATGCCGATACTGGCCGAGACCAGCCCGCCGCCAGCCGCGGCCCGGTTCTCTTCACGCATGGCGGCGAGCAGCGCCCCCGCGATGCGGCCCGCTGCCTGCGGGTCGGGCAGGTTGGGGGCAATGATGGCGAATTCGTCGCCGCCGAGGCGCGCAAGCATCTGGCCGTGGCGCAGAACGCCGGCAGCGCAGGTCGCCACCTTCTGCAGCATCGCGTCGCCGGCGCCATGTCCGTAAAGGTCGTTGACCTCCTTGAAACGGTCGAGGTCGAACAAAAGAAGCGCAAGATGCCGGGATTTGGCGCCCTTGTCGGGGTTGGCGTTCCGGTTCATCGACGCGATTTCCGCGTCGAGACGGCTGGAAAAGGAGCGGCGGTTTGCAAGTCCCGTCAGCGGGTCGAAATGGGCGAGGCGCAGGATCTCCTCTTCCGCCTTCTTGCGTTCACGGATGTCGCGGACGGCGATGACGTTGTGGGGCTTGCCGCAATAGTCGATGCTTCGGGCGATCAGCTCGACGGGAATTCGCGTTCCGTCGCGGTTCCTCAACTCCGACTCCCACGGCTGGCCTTCCAGGCTGGCCGCGTCGCTTGCGGTGCGTTCGTCGAAGAGTTCGCCCAGTTCCATGCCGTTCAGTGTCGCGGCCAGCGTGCCGGTCAGCTTGCCCATGCTGTCATTGGCGCTGACGACGCGGTCGCCGTCGCAGACGATCAGGCCCTCAACGGCGGCATTGGCCAGGCCGTGCATGCGGTCGACTTCGAGCTTCTGGCGCCGGAAGCGCAAATCGATCCACAGCGCCGATGCCGACAGCACCAGGATCACCAGCGTGGCGGCGGCCGCCGCGAAGGCCTGCGAGGTCGGCTCGATCGTGTATTCGGATATGACGATCGAGGAATCGGGAAAGATCGAGACGGCCCCCATGGCGATGAAATGCAAGGTGCAGATCGCCAGCGTCAGCAGCACCGCGCCGACGGATGTTGCCACCAAGGAGGGACGGTGCAGAACGACATGCAGCGCCAGCGCCGCAAGCACTACGCCCGCCAGCAAGGAAACGGCGACAAGCAACAGGTTCCATTCGATCCGGCCCTGGACCTCGAATGCCGCCATGCCGATGTAGTGCATGGCCGCGATACCGCCGCCCAGAACGGCGCCGCCGACGAGACGATACTCGAGCTCGTCCCGCAAGGTGGCGATCCACATGCCGGCCGCCGTCAGCGCGACCGAGGCGGCGAGCGACAGCACGGAAAGCCACGGATCGTAGGCACTGGGTATGCCCGGCGTGAACGCAAGCATGGCGATGAAATGCGTTGCCCAGATGCCGAAACCGGTCGAAGTCGCCGCGATCATCAGCCAGGCCAGCCGGTTCCGGTCTGTCGAGCGGCTGATGTGGCGAAGCAGGCTGACAGCAGAGAAACAAGAAATCCCGCAGATCAGCGCGGCAAGTGCGACCAGTCTCAGATCGTGCTGGTTCACGATGCAATTGTAGACGGTCAACATCTTATTTCCCCAAGCCCATTGGAAATAAAAAACGAAATATGACTGAATAATGCTTGGCTGTTGAAGGATCGATGAAGTCGGCTGCAACCATAGCGTGTTTTCCCGGCGCATCATGGCTGCCGGGAAGACGGGCTTTTTCGGGTCGAGGCCAGCTATTTCAGGCGAATGGTCACCGCCAGGGCTTCATGATCCGAACTCGGACTGCCGTCCGGCGATATGGCGGCGATAACGGCGGGCGCGCTGGCGAGGAGGTCGCGGGTGAAGAACCAGTCGATGCGGCCGACCGGCGTCCCGGGCTCACGCCGTTGGGTGGGCAGGTCGAGGTTGTTGGCGGCCTGCCAGTCAAAGCCGCTCCCGGCGAGGACCGCGAACAGCGGCTCGTGGCGTTCAACATCGATCAGCCGGCCCGGTTCGGCCGCGACCCGCGCCAGCCAGGCCGCCGGATCGCCATGGCGCTCCTCATGGCTTGCGGTCAGCGTATTGAAGTCGCCGCCAAGCAGCACCGGCGCTTCCGGATCATATTTGTCGATGGCGTCGAGGAGGTGGCGCGTCTGGATGGCCCTGCCGGCCGGATCGGTACGGTTTTCCAGATGCACCGAGACGACCGTCACCCTGCGGTTGCCGATCTGCACCTGGCCACCGATCGCCATGCGCCCGCCGATGCGCGGCTGGCCGCGTTCCGGCCGGAACCAGCCGCCGGCGGCATCGAGACGCACCAGGAAGGGACGGAGCAGCGGGACGGCACTGGTCACGGCATTGCCGTGAAAAGCCTTCCGCATTGGCCGCCTCGCCGGTGGCCGAACGCTCGGCCTCATTGCCGCCGCCGAGTTCGACGAACTCGACGCCATAGGCAAAGGCATGGCCGAGCCGGTCGGCCAGGGTGCGCAGCGGATGGCCATTGCCGGAGCGCGCCATGCCCTGGTCGACTTCGGACAACAGCACGATGTCGGGGGCCTGCGCGGCAAGCGTTGCCGCGATGGCATCGACATGACGCAGCCGCTCGACGTTCCAGGTCACCACCTTCAGGGCCTCGCCAGCGCTCCCGCGCGATGCCGTACCGCCGATTTCGATCTGGCCGAGGGCCGGAATGGCGGCGGCATGGCGCAAATGGGTGGCGCTGTCGCGCGGGCCCTCGCGCATCGCCTGTCTGTCGGCGATGGACACATGCGTCAGCTGCTGCACCAGCATTTGGTAATTCCTTTAGCCGGATAATCATAGCGGCCGATCATGGTCTTTACGTCACCGACGCTCGCCCTAGCTACCTAGGACGCCGGTGTGACGTTTTGATGCCGGCCAAGCCGCCGAGGGAGAGGAGCGAGCAGCTGTGCAAAGGCCGAAGGCCCACAACAGAACTGTCACATACCTTCTCTAAGAGAGCGGGCAAGGACTTGCGCAAGACCCTTGTCACCAGCCACTCAAGAGGGAAAACCATGACCATGATCAAGCGGGGCTTTGCTGCCCTTGCCGCTGGCGCGCTCAGCACCGCGCTGGCGATGCCTGCCTTTGCAGAGCCGGTAAAATTCGATTTCTGGTTCGGCCTTTCGGGCGATCTCGCCCGCGTCGTCGACACGCTGTGCAAGAACTTCAACGCCTCGCAGACCGACTATGAAGTCGTCTGCACCAGCCAGGGCAACTACGACGCCACGCTGCAGAACACGATCGCCGCCTTCCGCGCCGGCAAGCAGCCTGCCGTCGTCCAGGTCTATGATGTCGGCACCGCCACCATGATGCTGTCGGGCGCCTACAAGCCCGCCGACAAGCTGATGGAAGAAAACGGCTACAAGATCGACTACGCCGACTATTTCCCCGGTATCGCGCGCTACTACGCGACGTCGAAGGGCGAAATGCTGTCCTTCCCGTTCAATTCCTCGACCGCGCTGCTGTACTGGAACAAGGACGCCTTCGCCAAGATCGGCAAAACCGAAGCGCCGAAGACCTGGGAAGATGTCGGCGCCGATCTCAAGGCGATGGAGGATGCCGGCTATGAATGCCCGATGGCCATCAATATCTCGGCCAACGAGAGCTGGCAGCTGATGGAGCAGTTCTCGGCCATCCACAATCAGCCGATCGCCACCAAGAACAACGGCTATGACGGCCTCGACGCGCGCCTGGAAGTCAACAAGACCAAATTCGTGCAGTACGTCACCGATCTCAAGAAATGGTATGATGCCGGCCTGATCAAGATCAAATCCAAGGACCTCGGCCAGGACATGGTCCAGGCCTTCGCCTCGGGCACCTGCCAGGTCATCATGACCTCGGTCGGCGACCACGGCACCGTCGGCAAGACGCATAAGGAAGGCATGAACTGGGATGTCGCCGAACTGCCGGTCTATGCCGGCACCGAGCGCAAGAATTCGCTCGTCGGCGGCGCTTCGCTTTGGGTTCTCTCCGGCAAGTCGGATGCGGAATACAAGGGCGCCGCGGCGTTCCTCAACTTCATCCACGATCCCAAGACCGCATTGTTCTGGTCGACCAACACCGGCTACATCCCGGTGACCAAGTCGGGCTTCGACTATATGAAGTCCAACGGCTTCTACGACAAGGCGCCCTACAAGGGACGTGAAACCGCCATCGCCAGCCTGACCGCTTCCGAGCCGACCGAAATCACCCGCGGTGTGCGCCTGGGCAACTTCACCCAGATCCGCGCCGAGTTCGGCACGCAGATGCAGGCGATCTTCGCCAACAAGGTCAGCGTCCAGGAAGGCCTCGACACGCTGGTCAAGAATGGCGACGCCATCCTCGACCGCTTCCAGCAGACCTATCCGGGCAAGACCCTGCCCTGATCGCTTGAATTTTCAGGCTGCCCGTCGACTCATGCTTCGGGTCGACGGGCAGTTGTTTCGCGTATTTAATGCAAACGTGACTGGCCGTTCAGCGGCATCGGCGGACCGATGGAAAAACGCGTCACCTTCAGCAGTTGGACAATCGGCATCCTTTTCGCGGTGCCGCAGCTCCTCCTGATCTTCACGTTCTTCTACTGGCCGGCCGGCCAGGCCGTGTACTGGTCGCTGACGCTGCAGCAGCCCTGGGGCGGCGGCAACATCTGGGTCGGGCTCGACAATTTCCGCTCGATCCTGGCCAACGCCGACTACTGGAATTCGATTACCGCCAGTCTTGTCTTTGCCGGCATCAGCACCGGGCTTGCGATGTTCATCGCGCTGGTGCTCGCCGCCCTGACCGATCGGCAGCTCGCCGGCTCGCGTCTCTATCGCGTGGTGCTGATCTGGCCCTACGGCATCGCCGCACCGGCGCTGGCGCTGGCGTTCCGCTTCATCCTGGCGCCGGAGGCGGGGTTCCTTTCCGCCATCAACCGGATGTGGCCGGGGATCTGGGATCCGGGTCTCGATGGCGCGGATGCCATGGCGTCGATTATCGTCGCCTTCTCCTGGAAATATGTCGGCTACAACTTCATCTTCTTCCTGGCCGCGTTCCAAGCCATACCCCGCTCGCTGATCGAGGCCGCCGCAATGGACGGTTCGGGCGTCATCAGGCGTTTCTGGGACATCCAGTTCCCGCTGATCACGCCGACGATCTTCTTCCTTTTGGTCATCAACATCACCGAAAGCTTCCAGGATTCCTTCGGCATCGTCGACATCATGACATCAGGCGGCCCGGCGAACGCGACCAATCTGATGGTCTACAAGATCTATTCCGACGGCTTCAAAGGTTTGGATTATTCGGGTGCCGCCGCGCAGAGCATCATCCTGATGCTGCTCATCATCGTGCTCACCATCTTCCAGTTCCGCTTCATCGAGCGGCGCGTGCATTACGGGTGAGGATGACATGGTAGAGCGCACCCCATTCCTCAATTTCTTCACGCATCTGATCCTGTTCGTCGGTTTTGTCTTCTGCGTCGCGCCGTTCGTGGTCGTCGCCATCGCCGCGTCGCACAATTTGAGGGATGTCAACGATGTGCCGATGTCGCTGCTGCCGGGCAGCGACTTCTGGGTCAACATCAAGACTGCGTGGGTGACGGCCGGTCTCGGCCCCAAGCTGCTCAACAGCTTCATCGTCGCCGGCGGCGTGGCGGCGGGCAAAGTGATCATTTCGGCGCTCACCGCCTTCTCGATCGTCTATTTCCGCTTTCCCGGCCGGATGTTCATCTTCTGGCTGATCTTCGTCACCCTGATGCTGCCGCTGGAAGTGCGCATCGTGCCGACCTACGCGGTCGTCGCCAATGTGCTGTCGCCCTATCAGGCCATTCTCGACGTGACAGGCTTGAGCTGGCTGATCGAGAAGCTGTCGGGCGTGCAGGTCTCGCTCAGCTTCGGGCTGCTCAATTCCTACCCCGGCCTGATACTGCCATTGGTCGCCACTGCCACCGGCACGTTCCTATACCGGCAGTTCTTCCTCACCGTGCCGGATGAACTGACCGAGGCCGCACGCATGGACGGTGCAGGGCCACTGCGTTTCTTCATCGATGTGCTTTTGCCGCTCTCACGCAACAACATGGCGGCGCTCGGCACCATCATGTTCCTGTGGGCCTGGAACCAGTATCTGTGGCCGCTGCTCATCACCACCGACCAGTCGCATGCGATGGCGGTCACCGAGCTCAAACAGCTGATCCCCAATGTCGGCGGCACTCCCGAATGGCACATTGCCATGGCCGGCACGCTGATCGTCATGCTGCCGCCACTGCTTGTCGTGGTGCTCATGCAACGCTGGATCGTGCGTGGCCTGATCGCCACCGAGAAATAACAGGAGACAAAAAATGGCCTCCATCACCATTCGCGGCGTCAAGAAGAATTACGCCAAGACGCAGGTCGTGCACGGCGTCGACCTCGACTTCGCCTCGGGCGAATTCGTCGTCATCCTGGGACCGTCGGGCTGCGGCAAGTCCACGCTGCTGCGCATGATCGCCGGGCTTGAGGACATTTCCGGCGGCACGATCGCCATCGACGGCACGGTAGTCAACAAGCTGGAACCACGCGAGCGCGGCTGCGCCATGGTGTTCCAGAACTACGCGCTTTACCCGCATATGAGCGTGGCACAGAACATCGGCTATTCGCTCAAGGTCGCCGGCGTTCCCTCGGCCGAGCGCACCCAGCGCATCCAGGCGGTCGCGCGTACGCTTGAGCTCGAACACCTGCTCGACCGCAAGCCGATGGCGCTTTCCGGCGGGCAAAGACAGCGCGTCGCCATGGGCCGCGCCATGATCCGCGAGCCGAAGGTGTTCCTGTTCGACGAGCCGCTGTCCAACCTCGATGCCAAACTGCGCGTGCAGATGCGCTCGGAAATCCGCAAGCTGCACCGCCGGCTGAACGCCACGTCCGTCTTCGTCACCCACGACCAGGTCGAGGCGATGACGCTCGCCGACCGGCTGGTGGTGATGAATGGCGGCCGGGTCGAGCAGGTTGGCACACCAGGTGAGATCTATACCCGGCCTGCCAGCCGCTTCGTCGCCACCTTCGTCGGCGCGCCGGCCATGAACATTCTCGAAGGCACGGTCGAACTCGACGGGCTGTCGCTGCTCGGCGGCAGCCGGCGCCTGGCCATGACACGCGCCGGCCTGCCGGTCGGCACCAAGGTCGCGATGGGCATCCGGCCGGAAGCCGTCCGCCTGGTGGCGCCGAACACGGCGGGCGCGCTCAATGCGACTGTCGACCTGGTCGAGGAACTGGGCGCGGGCCGGGTCATCTATGTCGATCTCGACGGCGCACCGTTTTCGGTGATGACGTCGGAGGCCATCCACGCCGAGCCCGGCAGCCCGGTCGGCCTGAAGTTTTCGCCGCAGGACATGCATTTCTTCTCGTCGGAAACGGGAAGCCGCCTCGATGTCTTCAAGGCGTCCGTACCCGAGCCGGCGCTCTGATTCTCAAGCCTCGCTGAGCAGTGGCCGATCTACTCGGCCGAATCCGAAAAACGCATCATCGCGTGATCTCGCCACTGCATGCCGGGCGCAGCGCCGTCGGGCCTTCAAGCGAACACATGCGCCTTGCCCGACACGGTGAGCCGCACGATCTCGCCGACCGCCGGCGCATCCATGCCGGATTTGCGCAGGATCAGCGGCGTGTTGCCGATCGCGGCCGCGTCCGGCGGATCGGCATTGTTCAGGAGCCGCACCGCGACCGTGCATGTCGCGCCGGCGAATTCCGATTCCGTCACCTCGCCGAACAGCATGTCGGGGGTGCCCGACATGCCCTCGCGCGATGTCCGTTTCAGCCCGATCTGCTCCGGCCGCAGCATGATGCGGGCGATATCGCGGCTGTCATTGGTGTCGACGGCGATGCGGCCGAGCGGCGAACTGGCGAAGCCGCCAGAGATGCTCGCCGGCAGGATGATGGCATCACCGAGGAACTCGGCGATCATCCTGTCCTTCGGCTTGAGGTAGAGATCGCGCGGCGTGCCGACCTGCGAGAATATGCCGTCGCGCATCACCGCCACCTGGGCAGCGAAGGACAGCGCCTCGGCCTGGTCATGCGTCACCAGGATGGTGGTGATGCCGGCCGCCTCCAGAAGTTCGGCAACCGCCTTGCGCATCGAGGCGCGCAGGCCGGTATCCAAGGCCGAGAACGGCTCGTCGAGCAGCATCAGCCTCGGCTTCATCGCCATGGCGCGGGCGAGCGCCACGCGCTGCTGCTGGCCGCCGGAGAGTTCGTGCGGGCGGCGCTTGAGGATCGCCTTGTCCAGCCCGACGATATAGGCGAGTTCGACGATACGCTCGGTGCGCTTGTCCTCGCTGCGGCCCAGGCCGAAACCGATATCTGTCCGCGATGGTCAGATGCGGGAACAGCGCGCCGTCCTGCGCCACCACACCGATGCCGCGGCGATGCGCCGGGACAGCGGCGCCGCCATTGGCCAGCACCTCACCGTCGAGCACGATGCGGCCCTGGTCAGGTGCCTCGAAGCCGGCGATCAGCCGCAGTAAGGTCGTCTTGCCGCAGCCGGAGGGGCCAACAATTGCGGTCCGGCTGCCGCTGGCGACATTGAGGTCGACGCCGGCCAGGGCTGCGACCGGGCCGTAATGCTTGTGCAGGCCGCTGATTTCGAGAAAGCTCATCGTCCAGCCATCCGTTTCGACTGGATATAGAGCAGCCAGGTCAGCGGCAGCGACATCGCCACCATGATGAAGGCGTAAGGCGCCGCCGAGGCGTAGTCGATCTCGCCGCTGTACGACCAGAACGCCATCGCCAGCGTGCGGGTGCCGTTCGGCGCCAGCATCTGGGTCGCGGTCAGTTCGTTCATGATGCCGAGCGCCACCAGCGCCATGCCGGCCGCGGCACCCGGCGCCGACAGGCGGATGGTCGTCGACCACAGCGCGTTGAGCGGACGCCGGCCAAGGCTGGACGCGGCGCGCTCAAGTTCGACCGGGGCCTGGGCGATCGAGGCGCGCAGGCTGACCAGGGCTCGCGGCAGGAACATGAGTGCATAGGCGACCAGGATGGTGAACAGCGTCTGATAGAGCGGCAGGGCAATGCGCACGGTGATGGTGACCAGCGCCAGTGCGATGACGACACCCGGTAGCGAGCCGACGATGTAGTTGCAACCCTCCAGCAGGCGCTGCAACGGTCCCGGCGCGCGGATCGAGATCCACGCCATCGGCATGGCGGCGACAGTGGCGAGCAGTGCTCCGGCGAGCGCCAGGAACAGCGTCTGGCCGAGCGCAAGGCCGATCTCGTCGAGACGCCAGACCTCGGCGCCGCCGGCGACGAGCCAGCGGCCGATGGTCGCGAATGGCACGCCAAGCGCCAGCAGCGTGGTGACGACAAGCAAGGCCAGGCTCGGAACGGTGGCGCGGCCGAGGTTTGTGCGTTGCTGGTAGCGCGCCGCGCCGGAGCCGACACGGGCATAACGCTCCTCGCCGCGCACCAGCACTTCGAGGCCCAGAAGGACGAAGCAGCAGGTCACCAGCACGCCGGCCAACATGTTGGCTGCCGGTCCGTTGAAGGTCGACTGGAACTGGTCGACGATCGCGGTGGTAAAGGTGTCGAAGCGGATGAAGACGTAGAGGCCGTATTCGGCGAGCAGATGCAGTCCGACCAGCAGCGAGCCGCCGCAGATGGCGAGCCTGAGCTGCGGCACCACGACACGCCAGAACACGCGCCAAGGCCCAAGGCCAAGGGCGGCGGCCGCGTCCTCCAGGGCCGGATCGAGACGGCGCAGCGCCGCCGATATGGGCAGATAGAGGAAGGGGAAATAGGCGATCACGGACACCAGCACGCCGGCCCACAGTCCGTGCAGCCCCGGCACCATGGTGATCCAGGCATAGGAGTGGACGAAGGCGGGAATGGCGAGCGGCGCCACGCACAGCCAGGCCCACAGCCTGGCGCCGGGCAGGTCGCTGCGCTCGGTCAGCCAGGCCAGTGCGACCGACAGCACGATGGCGATCGGCACGGCCAGCAGCTCCAGCAAGGTGGTGTTGACCAGCAGCTCGCCGACGCGCGGCCGGAAGACCAGTGCGGAGACAGTCTCCCAACCGGTCTGCACCGCGATCCAGATGATGAAGGCGAGCGGCACAAGGGCGAGCAGCGAGACGAGAACAGCGGCAGTGACAAGCCAGGGCGCCGCGCGCCGCTGCGGCCTTCTGCGCATCTTCGGCGGCAGGCCCGAGCGCGTGAGATCGACGGCGGACTGCATCAGGTCAGACGCCGTGCCGCTGCCGTCCAGCGGCAGCAATTGAAGAACCGCGATCGCGGTCAGGAACGCAGCGTGTCGTCATCGACGAATGCCATCTCGAAAACAAAACGCTCCCGCGGAAGTCCCGCGGGAGCACGGTCTGACGTCCTTATCAGGACGAACAGCAACTAAAGCAAGCCGGCTGCCGTCATCAGGTCGGTGACCTTCTTGGAGTTCAGCGTCGTGGGGTCGACCTTCGGTGCCTGCAGATCGACCAGCGGCACCAGCTTCGGGTTGGACCCGGCACCCTTGCCGACGGCGTATTCGAAGGAGTTTCCGTTCTTCAGCACGTCCTGGCCGCCCTTGCCGGTCACCCACTTCAGGAAGGCCTGGGCCTCCTTCGGATGCTTGCTCGAGGCGAGCACGCCGCCACCCGAGACCGAGACGAATGCGCCCGGATCCTGGTTCTTGAAATAGTGCAGCGCAACGTGCTTGCTGTTCTCGCCGGTCTTGGCCTGATCGCCAAAGTAGTAATAGTGGTAGATCACCCCGCCTTCGATCTCGCCGGCGTTGACCGCCTTCATCACGGTACTGTTGCCCTTGTAGGCGGTGAAGTTTGTCTTCATGGCCTTCAGCCAGTCCGCCGTGGCGGCCTCACCCTTGAGCTGCAGCAACGCGCTGACGATGGCCTGGAAATCGGCGCCCGAGGGCGAGGCCGCCCAACGGCCCTTCCAGCTCGGATCGGCGAGGTCGAGCAGCGACTTGGGCAACTGGTCGGCCTTGAGCTTGGTCGTGTTGTAGACAAAGACGGTGCTGCGCGCGGCCACGCCCACCCATTTGCCGCTGGCGGCCTGGTAGTCCTGCGGTACCTGGGCCAGCGTGTCTGCATCGACCGGCGCGAACAGGCCGGCATTCTCGACCAGCACCATGGCTGGCGAGTTTTCGGTCAGGAACACGTCGGCGGGCGAGGCGGCTCCTTCGGCGACGATCTGGTTGGAGAAGTCGCTGTCGCCGCCATTGCGCAGCGTGACCTTGATGCCGGTTTCCTTGGTGAAGCCTTCGGCCCATTCCTTGGCCAAGCTTTCGTGCTGGGCGTTGTAGACGATGATGCCGGCGTCCTCGGCCATCGCCGGACCGGCAGCCAGGCTGATTGCAAGTGCGGCGGCACCAGCAAGGGCGGAAAGGGTGAATTTCATGGCGTCATCCTCGATATCGTTGGTCTTTGCACGTTGCACCTATCGATACCTGACAGGCATAGTCAACATTGTTGGTCTGCTTCAATCGGTCGCTGAGGCGCAAAGGTCAACGCAAAGCGGACAATTCCATGTGATGGCGGTCTGAACCGACGGTTTCTCGCGAAACGGGATCGCAAGGCCTGTAAGGTGACCCGATATGCGGCGGCGCCTTCAGGAACCCGCAAACTTTCGTGACTTGCCCGTAGTTTGGCTTGGACATTATTTCGACGGCCACGTAACAAATCAGTGCCGAGACACGAAAATCGGGGGAGTGAACTCTTGTGAGCGGCAAGGACGAGGCCGAGCTTTCCCGGCTGTTGCGGGCCGCGATCGCGGGAGATGAAAGGGCCTACGCCGACTTTCTGCACCGGATTGCCGCGCTGGTGCGCGGTTTTGTCCGGCGCAAGATCGTGCAGGGCGGGGTCGATCCCGAGGATGTCGTGCAGGAAACCTTGCTGGCCATTCATGTGAAACGGCATACTTGGCGCCAGGACGCGCCGGTGCTGCCGTGGATCTATGCCATTGCCCGCTTCAAGCTGATCGATGCGTTCCGGCGGCGTGGACGACGCATCGAAATCGATGTCGACGATATCGCCGAGACCTTCGCCGAGCCGGAGACCGAAACCGTCAGCGAGCGCGACATCAACCGGGCCCTGGACGGGTTGCCGCCGGCGCAGCGCTCGGTGGTGTCGGCCGTATCGGTGGAAGGCCGCTCGATCGGCGAAACGGCAGCGAAGTTCGGCATCAGCGAGACGGCGGTGCGTGTGTCGCTGCATCGTGGGCTTGCCGCCATAGCCAAGCGATTCGGGCAGGGCCGATTTGGGCGGGAATGACATGAGGACCGAGGATCTCATCAAGGCGCTCGACGCCGATGCAAGCAGCAAGGCGATGCCATTGCGCTCGGCCTGGTGGCTGGCTGCCGGCGCGGCCATTGTCATCGCGGCAGTCGTTTTCCTGCTGACGATCGGCCCGCGCCCGGACTTCATGGTGGCCGCGCACACGATGCGCTTCCTCTCCAAGTTCGTTTTCACCATCGTGCTGGCCGTCAGCGCCTTCGCCCTGATCCGCGCTTTGTCAACGCCGGGGGCTTCGACACGTTGGGCGATGGCAGGGATGCTGGCCGCGCCCGTGCTGGTGGCCGTGGCGGTGGTGCTGGAACTCTTCATGGTGCCGGAGGCGTTGTGGGGCACGCGCATGGTCGGTTCCAACATGATGATCTGCATGGGCTTCATCCCGCTGATCGGCATCGGCCCGCTGGCCGTCTTCCTGTGGATGCTGCGCTATGGCGCGCCGACGCGGCCGGTGCTTGCCGGCGCGGTCGCGGGCCTGCTCGCCGGCGGGCTGGCGGCGACCTTCTATGCCGCGCATTGTTTCGACGATTCGCCGCTTTTCGTCGCCACCTGGTACACGATCGCGATCGCAGCGCTTGCCTTGCTTGGTGCGCTGGGCGGGCGGTTGTTCGTGCGCTGGTAGCAGGATACCGGCGGCTACACCCGCGAATACCGATCCTTAATCATGCCGGCAATTGTTTGCCGGTTGTCCATGTCACCAGTACCCCAGACGCAACCTTTCCTTAAAATCGATCCTTCAAGGTTTTAACGGGAAAAAGCGATTGCCCACGGGGGTGGCACGGATCGTGAGATTACCAGGACCCATCAGGCTCCACAAACATGCAGCGCCGGCGTTGCTTGTGGCTGGCCTCGCTGTTGCGGTGGCCTCGGTCATGCTGTCGCGGCTGGACCTTGGCGCCGAGGCACTCAGGCTCTGTCTTCAGATATCGGTCGCCATTGCGGGCGGCGCGCTTTTCCTCGCCGGGCTGTTTGTCGTTCGCATCTCCGCCGACCGGCGGCAGATCGCGCAAAGCGAGCAGCGCTTTCGCCGGGCCATGCAGGATTCGGCTATCGGCATCGCCATTGTCGGGCTGAACGGGCGTATACTCGAAACCAATCCGGCCTTCGCCTCGATGCTTGGCTACAGCAGCGAAGAGATCGAGGCGCTGACCTTTTTCCAGATCACCCATCCTGACGACCAGCATATCGGGCGGGAAACCATGGAGGGCATCAAAGCGGGCACGGTCAACGCCTTCCAGTTCGAAAAGCGTTACCTCAAGAAGGACGGCACAGCTGTCTGGGCGCATCTCGCCGGCTCCGTCATTCGCGACGAGAAAAACGGGCGCCCGCTCTATCTCGTCTCACAGATCGAGGACATCGACGCGCGCAAGCTGGCCGAGGCGCGCATTGCCGAAGCCGAAACGCGCTGGAATTTCGCGCTGGCCGGCGCCGGCCAGGGCGTCTGGGATCTTGACGTGCGCAAGGGCGGCACGACTTACTCGTCGACCTGGGTTAAGATGCTGGGTTATGCGGATGGCGAACTCGACGGCGATCCGGACCGCTGGCTGACCATGATCCATCCCGACGACCGCGAGACTGTCGCCGATGCGGATCGCGAGCATCTTGCCGGCAAGACGGAGTTTTTCGAGGCCGAGTTCAGGATGCGCCACAAGGATGGCCGCTGGGTCTGGATCCTCGACCGCGGCAAGGCCATCGAGCGCGACGGTGACGGGCGCCTGATCAGGGCCATCGGCAGCCTGACCGACATCACCCGGCGCAAGGAGGCCGAAGAGCGCCTGACCCTGTCGGCGGCAATGCTGGCCGACGAGAAGGAGCGGCTGAGGGTGACGCTGCAGTCGATCGGTGATGCCGTCATCTGCACCGATGCGGCCAACCGCGTCACCTTCATGAACCCGGTTGCCGAGAAGCTGACCGGCGTTTCCGGCGAGGCGGCGCTCGGCAAGACGCTCGGCCATGTCTATCTGGGCGGTTGACGAGGAGACAGGTCACAGGATCGGGGTGACGCGGCCGGCGATCGGCGCGGAGGCGCCCTCCGACCAGAACAGCCGCGCCGTGCTGATCCGCCGCGACGACACACGCTGCAGCATCCGCCAGGTCGTGTCGCCGATCATGAATGAGCGCCACGAATTCTGCGGGCTGGTCATCGTCTTCCAGGACTTCACCGACGCGCGCGCCCTGCAGCGCCAGCTTGCCCACGCCGCGGCGCATGATGCGCTGACCGGCCTTGCCAATCGCTCGAGCTTCATCCGCACCATGGAGGGATTGGTCGATCAGGCGCGCAAGGACGGCACGACGGCCGGGAGCGGCCATCAGTTCATGTTCATCGACCTCGACCATTTCAAACTGGTCAATGACACCGGTGGTCACGCCGCCGGCGACGCCTTGCTGAAGCGGGTCGCCGAGGCCGTGCGCGAAGTGCTTGGGCCCGAGGACATTGTCGCGCGGCTGGGTGGCGACGAATTCGCTGTCATCCTGAAATCGGGTTCGACCGCCGGTGCCAGGATCGCGGCGCGCTCCATCATCGATGCGATAGCCGGGCTGAACTTCACCTGGGACGGCCGGCCGCATGCGATCGGCGCCAGCATCGGCCTGGCGGCAATCTGCGCCAATTGCGGTGAAGTCGACGAGATCATCGCAAAGGCCGACGCCGCCTGCTATGCGGCCAAGGCCGCCGGCCGTGGGTGCGTTTCGGTGGCGCCGGATGACAGGATCACCGACGACAGGTCAGAACCGCCCGCGCCGCTTGCCGCCGCGTCCTAAGGGAAGGCCGGGCAGGGTCGTCCGGTTCAGCGCGTCGGAACGGGGTGCTCGCCGCGATAGTCGTAGAAACCGCGCCCGGTCTTGCGGCCGAGCCAGCCGGCCTCGACATACTTCACCAGCAACGGGCAGGGGCGGTACTTCGAATCCGACAGCCCGTCATGCAGCACCTGCATGATCGACAGGCAGGTGTCGAGGCCGATGAAGTCGGCCAGCTGCAGCGGTCCCATCGGATGGTTGGCGCCGAGCCGCATGGCGGTGTCGATGGCATCGACCGAGCCGACACCCTCATAGAGCGTGTAGATCGCCTCGTTGATCATCGGCAGCAGGATGCGGTTGACGATGAAGGCCGGGAAATCCTCCGAGACCGTGATCGTCTTGTCGAGCTGCTTCACATAGGTCTTCGCCGCTTCGAAGGTCTGGTCCTCGGTGGCGATGCCGCGCACCAGCTCGACCAGCTTCATCAGCGGTACCGGGTTCATGAAATGTATGCCGATGAAGCGCTCCGGCCGGTCGGTCTGCGCGGCAAGCCGGGTGATCGAGATCGACGAGGTGTTGGTCGCCAGTATGGCTTCGGGGTTGAGCTGCGGACAGAGCTGGGCGTAGATTTTGCGCTTGACCGTCTCGTCCTCGGTCGCTGCCTCGATCACCAGATCGGCGCCGGCAAGATCTGCCATCGCCGGTGCCGAGGCAATGCGCGCCATCGCCTGGTTGCGCAGCTTCTCGTCAAGCTTGCCGGAGCCCACCTGGCGGGCCATGTTGCCGCTGATGGTGGCGATGCCCTTCTCGATGCGGTCGGGCGATATGTCGTAGATCAGCACCTTGTAGCCCGAAAGCGCGGAGACATGGGCGATACCCCCGCCCATCTGGCCTGCGCCGATGATGCCGATCGTCTCGATCTTGCTCATTACACCGATCCCGTCCAAAGGCTTTTGCAGCCTGCTTTTTGTGCGGTGCAAACTAAAAGGGCGGGGCGACTTCGTCTACCCCACCCCAAGCATTTAATACGCTTTGGCAGAGAGCGTCAAAGCGCCTTCTGCAACTCCGGCAGAATGACGAAGAGATCGCCGACAAGACCATAGTCGGCGACCTGGAAGATCGGCGCCTCTTCGTCCTTGTTGATGGCGACGATAACCTTGGAATCCTTCATGCCGGCAAGGTGCTGAATGGCACCGGAGATGCCGACAGCGATGTAAAGATCGGGAGCGACGACCTTGCCGGTCTGGCCGACCTGCCAGTCGTTCGGCGCATAGCCGGCATCGACCGCCGCGCGGGACGCGCCAACGGCGGCACCGAGCTTGTCGGCGACCGGCAGGATGACCTCCTGGAATTTTTCCGAGGAGCCGAGGGCGCGGCCACCCGAAATGATGATCTTGGCCGAGGTCAGTTCCGGACGGTCAGTGTCCGACAGCTTGTTCTCGACGAAGGTGGAGAGGCCGGGATTGGCCGCCGCCTTGACGGTCTCGACAGCGGCCGAGCCGCCCTCGGGCGCTGCCTGGAAAGAGGCGGTGCGCACGGTGATGACCTTCTTGGCGTCGGTCGACTGCACGGTCTGGATGGCGTTGCCGGCATAGATCGGCCGCTTGAACGTGTCCGGCGAAACCACTTCGATGATCTCGGACACCTGCGCGACATCGAGCAGGGCCGCCACGCGCGGTGCGACGTTCTTGCCCGACGAGGTCGCCGGGGCGATGATGGTGTCGTAGCCGCCGGCGAGCGACACGACCAGTGCGGCCGTCGGTTCGGCGAGGCGCTCGGCGAGTTCGTCGGCTTCGGCCAGCAGCACCTTGCTGACGCCCTTGAGCTTGGCCGCGGCGTCGGCCGCACCCTTGGCGCCCTTGCCGGCCACCAGCACATGCACGTCCGAGCCTATCTGCAGGGCCGCCGAGAGCGCCTTGGCGGTCTGGTCGGAAAGGGTGGCGTTGTCGTGTTCTGCGATGAGGAGAATGGTCATTTTATCTGTTCCTTCCGATCTCAGAGCACGCCGGCTTCGTTCTTGAGCTTGTCGACCAGTTCGGCGACGCTCTTGACCTTGACGCCTGCCTTGCGGCCGCTTGGCTCTTCGGTCTTGATGACCTTGAGGCGCGGCTTGACGTCGGCGCCGTAGTCCGCCGGGGTCTTTTCGTCGAGCTGCTTCTTCTTGGCCTTCATGATGTTGGGCAGGGAGGCATAGCGCGGCTGGTTGAGGCGAAGATCGGCGGTGATGATCGCCGGCATCTTCAGCTCAACCGTCTGCAGGCCGCCGTCGACTTCGCGGGTTACCTTGGCCTTGTCGCCGTCGAGCACCACCTTGGAGGCAAACGTGCCTTGCGCCCAGCCGAGCAGGGCCGCCAGCATCTGGCCGGTTTGGTTCGAGTCGTCATCGATCGCCTGCTTGCCGAGGATGACGAGGCCGGGCTGTTCGGCATCGACGACACCCTTCAGTACCTTGGCAACACCGAGCGGCTCGGTCTGCTCGTCGGTCTTGACCAGGATGGCGCGGTCGGCGCCCATGGCGAGCGCGGTGCGCAAGGTTTCCTGCGCCTGCTGCGGGCCGATCGAGACGACGATGATTTCTTCGGCCTTGCCGGCTTCCTTCAGCCGGATCGCCTCTTCCACCGCGATCTCGTCGAACGGGTTCATCGCCATCTTGACGTTGGCGAGTTCCACCGCCGAACCATCAGCCTTCACGCGAACCTTGACGTTCGCATCCACAACCCGCTTCACGGGCACAAGGATCTTCATTTGCCTGTCACCTCTTCACGCTAGTTGGGCGCGCTATAACAGCTTGCGCCCCTTCTGAGTTGTCGAAAGCCGACATTCCTGACTGAATTCCGGCCAGACGGAATTCTGGCCGGATGGAAATTCTGGTCTTTGCCCGTCTTGGACTGCTCCTTAACAGCCTTGGGGCTCAGACGGAGACGTTTCCGTAGTTTGGCCAACCCCCGCCGTCAATACGCTGAAAGCGGCTCAAATCGGTTCAGTTTGTGCCAGAAGGGTTTCCCCGGCCCCAGCGCGTCGTGGTCGCCGGCGGTTCACGCGCCGCGGGTTCGGCAGCACCTGGCGGCTGGTCGGGAGCGGGAGCCTCGGTATCCTCGTCCGCGCCGGCAAAAAGCGGCACGCCGCGGCTGCGCAGGACCAGCACCAGCACGGCGCCGGCGATGATGCCGCCGATGTGGCACGCCCAGGAAATCTGGTCCTCGCCACCGGCGGCGAACATGAAGACCTGGAACAGCACCCACAGGATGAGCGGGATGAAGGCTGGAATACGCAAGGGGATGCGGGCAAAGGCCAGCACCCAGACCTTCACCCTGGGATAGAGGATCAGATAAGCAACGACCACGCCGGCGATGGCACCGGAGGCGCCGATCAGCGGCACCTGCGAATTCCACGCGACGAGGCCCTGGAAGGCGGCGCCGGCGATGGCGCACAGGAGATAGAAGATCAGGTAGCGGATGTGGCCGAGCGCGTCCTCGACATTGTCGCCGAACACCCACAGGAACAGCATGTTGCCGCCAAGGTGGAAGATATCGGCGTGCAGGAAGGAATAGGTGAGGTAGCTCAGGCTTTCCGGGATGATGACAAAGCGCGGGTCGAGTTCGGCCGTGTCGTGAACGACGGACGGAATGAAACCAAGGCCAAGCACCGCCGCATTGGTGAAGTTCTCGCCGCCGAGTGCCGTGGCGCAATAGACCAGCGCGTTGGCCACGATCAGGCCGATCGTCACATATTGCAGCCGGATATGACGCAGCCTGTTGGTGTCGTAAAGCGGGATGAACATGCGTGCCTGGCCCCCTCCCGCTTTATGGTCCGTTCAGCGGTTCTTGCCGGGAACCCATAGCACGTCGGCATTTCCATTGTCATTGACCGCCCGGGCGGCGACAAACAGGAAATCCGAGACGCGGTTGATGTATTTCAGCCCGTCGCGGTTGACGTGCTCGCCAGGGTCTTGCGCCAGCGCCACCATCAGCCGTTCGGCCCGCCGCGCCACGGTGCGGGCGAGATGAAGCGCCGCCGCAGCCGGCGTGCCGCCGTTGAGCACGAAGGATTTGAGCGGCTGCAGATCCTTGTTGAGAAGATCGATGTCCTTTTCGACGCGGTCGGTCTGCGTCGCCACGATGCGCAGCGGCTCGTAGCCAAGCGGCTTGCCGTCGTCGGGTACGGCAAGGTCGGCGCCGAGGTCGAAGAGATCGTTCTGGATACGCGACAGCATGGCATCGATCGCCGGGTGGCTAGCTACTGTGTGAACCCGCGCGATGCCGATGCAGGCATTGGCTTCGTCGACCGTGCCGTAGGCCTCCACCCGCAGATCGGATTTCAGCCGCCGCTCACCGGTGCCGAGACCCGTCGTGCCGTCATCGCCGGTGCGGGTGTAGATCTTGTTGAGCTTGACCACGTCGTCTCCCCCGCTGCCGATACCCTCACTTGCGGGTGAAATACACCGCCAGCAGAATCAGCACCAGCGCCACGGCCTGCAGCATGACGCGCGCCTGCATCAGCTTGTTCGAGGTGACGCCGGAACCGCCGCGCATCATGTTGATGAGGCCACGGATCAGCACGATCACCACGGCGGCCATGACCAGAATGGCGAGGATGTTGAAGACGGTTGCCATTGTTGCGTTTCCAGTTGTTTCGCGCTCAGGCGCGTTTGGCCATCAGGCGGTAGAGTGTCGATGCCGGCAGGACGCGTTTGAGGGCGGCGCCGATCTTAGCCGGCACTGTTACCACATAGTGCGGGCGCGGGCGCCGCGACAGAAGTGCATGGCGCAGAACCTTGTGGACCACTTCCGGCCCAGGCTTCAGCGCCGACTGGCTGCCGCCGGCGCGCAGTCGCTCTAATTGCGCCGCATAGTCCGCGCTGTGCACGGAATTCTCGATGTCGATGTTTTTCAGGAACCAGGGCAGGCCATTGCTGGCGATCTTCGATTTCACCGGCCCTGGTTCGATCAGCGAAACATGGACGCCGCTGCCTTGCAGTTCCTGGCGCTGGCAGAGCATCAGGGCCTCGAGCGCATGTTTGGATGCCGAATAGGCGCCGCGAAAGCGCACCGGCACGAGACCGAGGATCGACGAGCAATGGACGATACGGCCACAGCCCTGGCGGCGCATCACCGGCACGAGACGGCTGGTCAGGTTGTGCCAGCCGAAGAAATTGACCTCGAACTGTTCCTTCAGCGCGGCCGCCGACAGGTCCTCGACCGCGCCGGCCTGGGCGTAGGCGCCGTTGTTGAAGAGCGCGTCCAGCCGGCCGCCGGTGCGGTCGAGCACTGAAGTCACCAAGGCAGCGATCGAGTCCGGTTCGCTGTAATCGAGGTAGAAGGCCTCGATGCCGTCGCTTTCGAGGGCGGCGATGTCCTCCGGCTTGCGCGCCGTGGCGAACACCCGCCAGCCTTCCGCCTTGAGTGCCCGGGCGCAATATGCACCTATGCCGGACGAGGCGCCGGTGACGATGATGGTGCGCAATTCCTGCGCTGTCGGACTCGTGGTTTCGCCAAGGGTTGCCATTTGCCGCATTCACTTCCCATATTCGCGGCGTCGAGACAATCGAAGGGGACGCGGGTTCTTGTTGCGGAATATTGTCGCCCTGCGCCGCGTGCTCTACGACGCGCTCGGCCATTTCAACACCGATGACGGCTGGGCGATGGCCAGCCATCTGGCGATCACCTCGCTGATGGCGCTGTTTCCGTTCCTGATCTTCGCCACGACACTGGGCAGCTTCCTCGGCGCGCAGGCCTTTGCCGACACGGCCGTGCATCTGGTCTTCGACACCTGGCCGGATCAGATCGCCAAGCCGATCGCGCATGAAGTGCTGAACGTGCTGACCGTCAGGCGTACCGACCTGTTGACCTACGGCGTGCTGCTTGCCGCCTACTTTGCCTCGAACGGCATCGAGGCGCTGCGCACGTCGCTCAACCGCGCCTATCGCGTCACCGAGACGCGTGGGATCATCTATCGCCGCGTGCAGAGCCTGTTCTTCGTGCTGATCGCGACGGCCGGGTTCCTGGCGATCAGCGTGCTTCTGGTGTTCGCGCCTCTGCTGGCGCGACTGGCGGAAGCCCATTTCGAGTGGATAAAGCCCTATACCGGCACGATCACGCTGTGGCGCTACGTCATCGCCTCAGCCGTCATCATCGGTGGGCTGTTTTCGGTGCACTACTGGCTGCCGGCCGGCAAGCGCCGCTTCGTCTCGCTGGTGCCGGGCATCGTCTTCACGCTGGCGGCATGGCTCATCGGCTCGACGATGTTCGCCACCTATCTCGATCATTTCTCGTCATATGTGACGACCTATGCAGGGCTGGCCTCGATCATGATCGCGGTGGTCTTCCTCTACATCGTCTCGGCGATCTTCATCCTCGGCGGCGAGCTCAATGCCGCCATCAGCCGTTATCTGGAGGCGCGGGCGCGGGTTGGATGAGTCGATACCGGCCGGAATGAGGAATTAGGAACTGGAGAATTGAAGAATTGAAGAATTGAAGATTGGCCATATCTGGCACTGTGTGCTTCTTCCTCAATTCCTCAATTCCTCAATTCCTCAATTCCTCAATTCCTCAATTCCTCAATTCCTCAATTCCTCAATTCCTCAATTCCTCAATTCCTCAATTCCTCAATTCCTCAATTCCTCAATTCCTCAATTCCTCAATTCCTCAATTCTCCAGTTCTCTTCAATCCCTCAGTTCTTCCCTTGGCCGGCCGCGCCGTCGCCAGGCCAACACCGAAGGTGGTGATCGCGATGCCGACAATCTGCAGCGCGTTGAGCTGTTCGTTGAACAGAGCCCAGGCGATGATCGCCGTTACCGCCGGCACCAGGTAGAACAGCGAGGCAACTTTCGACATTTCGCCGTCGCGGATCATCACCATCAACAGGAAGATGGCGCCGAGCGACAGCACCAGCACCAGCCAGGCCATGGCGAAGATCAGTTCGCCGTTGATGACGACCGTGTGTGTCTCGAAGGCAAGCGCGGCCAGGATCATCAGCGAGGCGCCGCCGACATATTGCCACATGGTCGCCGCCACGAGGTCGCCGCCGGAAGCAAAGCGCTTCTGCCAGATGGTGCCGGCGCTCATGCCGAGCACCGAGACCAGCGAGGCGGTCAGCGTCGCCGCCGTCACGCCGCCACCGAGCGCGCCGAGTTTTGGCCACAGCACGATGACGATGCCGATCAGGCCGATGCCAAGGCCAAGCCAATGGCGCGGCAAGATCGCCTCGCCAAGGAACTTGCCGGCAAGCACCGCGGTGATCAGCGGCTGCAGGCCGACGATCAGGGCCGAAAACCCGGCCGGCATGCCCCTGTGGATGGCCCAGAAGACGGCGCCGAGATAGACGCCATGCATCAGCACGCCGGCGCCGGTGGCGTGCAGCGCCTCCTTGCGGGTGGCACGTTTCGAACCCAACAGGGGCATCAGGGCAGCCAGCAGGATCGCCGCTATGACGAAGCGCGCGGCGAGGAAGGTGAACGGCTCCGCCCACGGCATGGCGTAGCGGGCGCCGATAAAGCCGGTCGCCCACAGGACGACGAAGGTGGCGGGGATGAACCGCTTGATGCTCTGCATTTTCCGGAGACCGTACGCTGGTGAGAAACTGACCGTGGCGCTGCTCTAGTCCCGTTCAACCCGGCGTGCAAAACGAAACGATTGATCCATGCATCACGGAATTTCAATTGGCGGTGCGCCCGACGTCCGGTTCTCCCGACCTCGCAGAGGTCAAAGTCCAATCATCCGCCTGATGTCGTCAACTGTCGCGGCGGCCCCGCGCAGCTTGGCAAGGCCGGTGTCGCCAAGGCTCTTCGACAGTTTTCGCCCGTCCGGCCCAAGGATGAGCCGATGGTGGAAATAGGCGGGTTGTGGCAGCCCAAGCAAGTCCTGCAGCAGGCGCTGCACACCGGTTGCGGAAAACAGATCCTGTCCGCGCACGACATGGCTGATGCCTTGCAGCGCGTCATCCATGACGACGGCCAGGTGATAGCTCGTCGGGATGTCGCGGCGCGCCACGATCACGTCGCCCCAGTCCTGCGGTCGGGCTTCGACCGAACGGGTCGCCGATAGCGTCTCATCGCTGAATTCTGCCCATGCGAGGTCCTTGCCGACACGCGCTGTGGCGGCATCGACATCCAGCCGCCAGGCGAAGGGCTCGTTTTCAGCGATCCGCCGCTTGCGTTCCTTCACGGTCAGCGTCTTGTCGGCGGGGGGATAGAGCGGCACGCCGTCAGGATCGCGCGGCCAGTCACGCCCGCGCTTTTCGCTGTCGGCGATGAAGGCCCTGATCTCGCCACGGCTCATGAAGGCGGGATAGACGAGCTCCTCGCGGATCAGCCGGTCGAGCACCGCCTGATACTCGGCGAAATGCTCGGACTGGCGGCGCACCGGCTCTTCCCAGCCAAGGCCCAGCCATTTCAAATCGGCAAGCACGCCGGCCTCGAATTGCGGCGTGCAGCGTGTGGTGTCGATATCCTCGATGCGCAGCAGCAGGCGACCGCTGCTGGCCTCTGCGAGCTTCTGGTTGAGCAGCGCCGAATAGGCGTGGCCGAGATGCAGGTCGCCATTGGGGCTGGGCGCGAAGCGGAATGTCAGGAGCGTCATGTCTCAAGCGGCAATCGGGTTGTGCGGCGGTTTCGGCCGTTGCTACTTTGCTGCACATTGGCGGACAAGGATACCATGCAGCGCATCGCGACACTGGACGACATTGTGCGCGGGCTCGATGCGCTTTGCATCATCGACCCGCGCCTGGAAAAGGTGCGCGGCATGGCCGGAGAGGTGCCGCTGCGGCTCTCCGAACCGGGCTTCAGGAGCCTGGCCTCGATCATCGTCTCGCAGCAAGTGTCGCGGGCGAGCGCCGACGCCATCTTCGGCCGGCTGACGAAGCTCGTCGATCCGCTGACGCCGCAGGCGATCCTGGCTGCCGGAGAGGATATGTTTCGCGAGGCCGGCCTGTCGCGGCCCAAGCAGCGCGGCCTGATCGCGGTTGCGCAGGCCGTGGCGGACGGGCTCGACCTCAATCACCTCTGTTCGCTCGACGCTCAGGAGGCGATCACAACGATGACGGCGGTGCCCGGCATCGGTCCGTGGACGGCGGAAGTGTACCTTCTGTTTGCCGCCGGGCACCCCGACATCTTTCCCGCGCGTGACGTTGCTTTGCAGAGCGCGGTTGGCCATGCGCTCGGCATCGACCCGCGTCCGCCGGAGAAAACGCTGATCGCATTGGCCGAATCATGGCGCCCGTGGCGAGGTGTCGCATCGCGGCTTTTCTGGTCCTATTATCGCGAAACCAGGGGCAGGGACGCCGCACCGCCCGCCTGAATCCGCAAAAAAGCATAAAAATCATGCTTTTTTGGCACGTCGCGCGAACCACAATCCGCTTCACATCCCTGTCATGTCGGGCTTACAGTATCCGCGCCGTTCGGGTCTAGAACCAAGGAGGTAAACAAGGTGACGGTTGCCGTATCTCCGGATGGGCTTCCAGCGCTGGTGCTGAATGCGGATTACCGTCCGCTCAGCTATTACCCCTTGTCGCTCTGGTCCTGGCAGGACGCGATCAAGGCGGTATTCCTCGACCGGGTGAACATCGTCGCTGAATACGAGCACGCGGTGTCCTCGCCGACCTTCTCGATGAAGCTGCCGAGCGTGGTCAGCCTGAAGGCCTATGTGAAGCCGTCCAGGCATCCGGCCTTCACCCGCTTCAACGTTTTCCTGCGCGACCGCTTCCAGTGCCAGTATTGCGGCACGCCTGACGACCTGACCTTCGACCACGTCATTCCCCGCCATCGTGGTGGTGCGACGACCTGGGAGAATGTCGTCGCCGCATGCTCGCCCTGCAATCTCAGGAAGGGCGGCATGATGCCGGCGCATGCCAAGATGTGGCCGCTGCAGAAGCCTTATCAGCCGACGGTGCATGATTTGCACAACAATGGCCGCCTGTTCCCGCCCAACCATCTGCATGAAAGCTGGATGGATTATCTCTACTGGGATGTCGAACTGGAACCATAGAGTTCGGCAGAAATCCGCCATGCTGGCCGCCTGACGCAGCTTTCTGCGCTTCCCCGTTCTACTGCGTCGCAGTAGAACGGTGCTCACGTACTTAAGTACGCTCCGCTCGTCGACTGCGTCGACCCCGAAAGCCGCGCCATCCGACTCAGCCTGCCGAATTTCTGGACGAACTCTGCGTCGCGCTGGTTAATCGCGGGAAAGCGCGCCGCGGAAGGCGACGGCGGCCAGGACAAGGCTGGCGATGGCGTTCCAGCCGGCCAGCGACAGGCCGAGGATGCGCAGTGCGGCCTTGTCGCAGGAGGGCGGCACGAATTTGTCGAGCGCGTCGAGCACGCCCTTGCCGCCGGTGTCGACCGGGCCGGCGCCCGCCGTGCAATCGGTCGGGCCGGCCCACCACTGCCATTCGACGCCGGAATGGTAGACGCCGAGATAGAGGCCGTAGAGCATCAGCAGGCCGCCGACGCCGAGCAGACCGCGTGTCAGCCAGGCCGGTGCGCGCAGCATCGATGCAATCACCGCCAGCACCATCAGCGGCGCGCCGATATAGTAGGGGGTGCGCTGTTCCAGGCAGAGGTGGCAGGGGATATAGCCGCCAATGTATTGGAAGCCGAGCGCCGAGCCGACGGTCGCGGCCATGGCGACGGCGAGAAACAGGGCGGTCCGCGTGCGCTGGCGTCCGATATCGGCATTCATGGTCGCTGTCATGGGTCTTTCGTCCGTTGAGTTCGCTGCCCGCCAGGTCCGCTTGCCCCGTTCAAAACCGTTACCCGGTTTTGAACGGGGCCTCAGAAGGCGTATTTGACGACGATATAGAGCAAAATCAGGGCAGCCGCGGCGGCGCCGACGATCAGGCCAAGGCGCTTTTCGATGAACTCGCGGATCGACTCGCCGTAGCGGCGCAAAAGCCACGCCAGCAACAGGAAACGGGCGCCGCGCGCCAAGATCGCCGAGACGATGAAGACAACAAGATTGATGTGAAGCGCCCCGGCCAGAATAGTGACCACCTTGATCGGCGGCAGGTGCGCAACGCCGGATGTGACGAGCAGCATCAGCATTAGCCCGGTGCCGGACGACTGCCACTTCTCGAACGTGGCAAGGCCGCCGAAGTGTTCCAGGATCGGCCGTGCTATCGTGTCATAGGCATAGTAGCCGATCAGCCAGCCGGCAATGCCGCCCAGCACGGACGCAACGGTGGCGGTCAGCGCGTAGCGATAGGCGCGTTCGGGCCGCGCCAACGCCATGGGCAGGAAAAGTACGTCGGCCGGAATGAAGAACACCGAGCTTTCGACGAAGGCGATGAAGGCCAGCCACCATTCGGCGGATTTGCGTGCCGCGAGAGACAAGGTCCAGTCGTACAGTCCGCGAAGCATCGGCTCTCCTATGCGTGTCGCCCAAAAGTGCTGGATGCTTGGGGCAAAGGCAGGGATGAAACAAGACCCAAAGCGTGCGCGGCCATCCCTTCAGATGCGCCACGCTGCATGCGCCGCCTGTCTAGAAAGATTTTCCGCGCTGCACAATGGCAGCACGGCCACGAAATCAAAAGGCGAAGATTGGTCGCATCCCGGTGATCTCGAGAATTGGCCAGTTGACGAACAGGCCTCCGACCGTATAGTCCGCGCCCATCCAGGCCGCCCGGCCTGAGCCCCTATGGCGGAATTGGTAGACGCGCTCGACTCAAAATCGAGTTCCGCAAGGAGTGCTGGTTCGATCCCGGCTAGGGGCACCACCCTATTTTTCAGGCACTGATTTTGTTCAGTTTTTCGCCTGTTTTGCCCCATTTTTTTCAAGTCCTGAATCCGGTGGGACAACTTCACCGGCGACGACGCGCCGTTCATTCGATGGAATGGGACTGGTCCAGCGCGGGATCATCAATGAGCCCGCCTCATCCAATTGATGGATGAAGCCCAACATGCGTCAGTGCTATTTGGACGCATGGCTCGCGACTTACCTCCCGGTCTGCGGAGGCGCGCTGGCTTGGGTGGCCAAATATGAGCAAGACGACACTCGTTGCTATCGCTGTCCTAGCTATCAGCATCGGCTATGCCGAAGCCAAGGACAAAGACCGACCGGTTTGCGCTGCGTCGAGCCCGCTTTTCAAAGTTCTCGGCAACAAATGCATTCTCGTGAAAGGTTCGATGATCTATGGCGACATTGCGGACCTTTCCCAGATAGTCCGCTTTGGCTGGTAGCTAGGTGGCGGCACAGGACCGGTGCCTTGACTCGGAGGATGGCGCGACAGGGGTAAGCGCGCAAGCCCACTTTGTTCTCAGCCGCGCCGGATGCGCCTCAATTTTGTGGGAATGGCGGGAGAAAAAACACAACAAATCATGGCCACGTGGACTTGCCCAACTTTTTTGCAAGTTGTTGATTTCGGCCAAATCTGGCGGCCCGGCTAGGGGCACCATCCTTCGCTCTTCGAGTTTCGGATGGCAGGCCATCCAAGGCTTGTTAGACGAAGGATTGTCCTCTGACGCCTTGGCGAAGGAGGACTGCTGTAGATTCGATTCAGAGGCTGTCAGGCGCACCATTCCATGTTTTGGGAACCGGTCTACGCTTGCCTGCTCATGATCCAGGGCAAGTTTGATGAGGCCACGGATGGATCCGAGAGGATTCAGACGCAGGCCGCCGCCTGAGCAACGGCCTGCGTCCATGCACATCCGCTCAAAGCGAGTGCTTATAGCCGATCCCGATGTTCCATTTGTCGCCGGCGAGATCGTTGTAGGGCGCTGAGGTCGTGTCGGTCTTCTTCCAGGAATAACCGACGCTGGCATAGACCGCGTTGGTGGAGTCGATGTTGTAGGTCACGCCGGTGGCCAGTTTCGGCGTCTCCCAGGTGGTGCTGAAGGCATTTCGGTAGCGGAAGTTGAAGACGTTCCAGGTCCACTGCTTGGACAGCTTCCAATCGCCCGCGAGATACAGGGCGTAGTAGGGAACATTCGCGTTGGCATCGGTATCCTTGATGATGCCTGTATCGTGCCAGGTGTAGCCGAGCCCCAGGCTGGGGGTCAGGGTGAAGGCATCCGAGATCTTGATTTTGTAGCCGAGGCTCGCTTCGGCGTAGTACTGCGACTTTCCACCGGTCTTGAAGGTCGGCTGGATAAAGATGCCGCCGACGAAATTATTGTCGAAATTGTGCGAGACGCTGAGTTTGGAGTAGGTGTCGGCAAGCGACCGGGCGGTGTTGCTGCCATTGTCGATGGCATAGAATTCCGGGTCGCCTTCGATTGCAATCGTCCAGGTCGGCGCTGCCGGTGGCGGGGCTTCGACCAGGTCGGCTGCAAGGGCCGATGTGGCCATGGACAAGCAAACGCCCAATGGGGCGATGATGGTGCGCAAAAGCATGGTCTTTCCTCGAGATGTGGCGGCGCATCGAGCGGCGCGTTGGGGTGTGGCGGCGATTTAGCTAGGCGCGCGCTATTAAAGTTATGTGACGATGTGCCATTCGTGCGGGCCGCTTTGTCCGAACGGCTCGCGGCCGGAAATCGGCGGTGCAGTCTGGCCACACCCGCGAGGCTGCGGCGGCAAGAACCTCTTCGATGAGAACGGTTTTATTGCCTTGGACGACGGAGCGGCATCAGGCGGTTGTGTCGCGCGTCTTCGCGGTCGAGATGCCTATCGCATGTTACCGGTGTGGCCCTGCGAGTATCTGCCGGGCTGCGGCCAGACCGTCAGGCCGTGAGGCTCGACGCCGACCCGGATTTTCGTCACGGCCCCCGAGGTGGTGTCGATCATGTAGACCTCGCTGTCGAAGCGGCCGGACAGCCGCAATTGCCTGCCGTCGGCGCTGACATTGCCCATGTCGGGGCTGCCGCCACCTGGTATAGGCCATTGCGCGACGACCGATCGGGTGGCGAAATCGATGACGGTCACGCTGCCCGGCCCCTTTGCACGGCCTTGCTCCATCTTGTGCGAGCCGCGGTTTGAGACGTAGAGCTTTGTCCCGTCGCGGCTGACGACAAATCCGTGCGTTCCGATGCCAGTGGCGATGAAGCCGATCTCGGAAAAGCTGTCTCCGTCGATCAGGAACACGCCGTCGTTCATCATGTCGGCGACGTAGAAGACCTTGCCGTCGGGGGAGAGCCTGACGTCCTGCGGCATGCCCATTTTCGACAGAGCGAGGTGGCCGAGCACCTTCTGGTTTTTCAGGTCCACCTTCAACAGGCCGCCATCACCATATTCGCAGGTGAAGATGGCGTAGGCATTGTCGGCGGAAAAATCGGCGTGGTTGATACCGGGGCAGGTTGGTGTCGGTATCGTCGATTTCAGCGCCATGGTCTGCGGATCGCGCAGGTCGAGCCGCTGGTAGGCTTCATCAACGATGACGGCCGAACTTCCGTCCGGCATGAAATACATGTTGTAGGGGTCATCGACCGAAATATCGTGGCCCGGCTTGGCGGTCTTGGGGTCGATGGGCGTCACGCTGCCCTTGCTGGTGCCGCTGGCGTTGTTGGCGACCCAGAGCGTCTTCAAATCCCAGGACGGAACGACGTGCTGCGGCTTGCTCCCGACAGGGAACCTGTCGACCTCCTTGAGGGTCACGGGGTCGATGACCGATACGCTGTTGGACGAGCGGTTCGGAACATAGACACGCGGCAGCGCGCCTGCCGTCGCCGGGCTCAAATGGTCAGAGCTTGTCTGGCTGTAGATATTGATCGGAGCGCGGGGCGGCGGCTCGCTGCAATCTTCCGGGCACGAGCCGGCTGAAGCCGATGCCGAGGCGAACAACAACACGAGCGGCGCGCACAGGCTCGTGAACCACCAATATGCCTTGATCATTTGGGCTGCTGCTTTTCGATGAAGCTGCGGATCGCTTCGGTCGTTCCGTTGACGATCAGGTCTACGCCGAGCTGGCCAAACGCGGCTGACGATCGTGTCGGATCGCCACCATAGACGCCGTCGCCGGCATCAAGCTTCGGCGAGGCCACAAGGCGATCCTTGCGCACCATGGAAGGATCGATGGCGAGCATGAGCGATGTGTCGGCCAGTCCCGCGTGGGTTCCGATCTCCGGCTGCGTCGCGCCGGCCGACAGGAGCTTGTCGACATAGGCGCCCTGGGTGATCTGATAGTATTCGAGCGCCGCAAACACCCGGACCGGGGTTTTGCGCCATTCGGCATTCAGGCGATCGGCGACATGGCGCTCGTCGGCCTGATAGCCGCCGTGGTCGCCGATCAGCACGATGGTCTTGAAGCCATGCAGCTTGAAGCTGCGGGCAGCGGATTCGAGCAGTTCCTCGAAAGTCTTGTCGCTGATGGTGATCGTGCCGGGAAACCGCATATGGGCGGTCGGCGGATCGATGGTTCCTTCCGGAACATAGGAGATCACGGGCGCGACCAACGCGTTGCCAAGTTGGCCGGCTATCTCCGCGGCCAGGAACTTGACCCGCACATTGTGCTTGCCCAGCGCCATGGCGGGGCCGCTTTGCTCAGTGCCACCTATCGGGACAATGATCGTCGTCGTCCCGGCGTCGATCCGATCGCGCAGTTCGGTCCAGGTCTGGTCCTCGAGGAAGACCGACGCATTGGCGGCGTTGGCCGCCGAGGCAAGACCCGACAGAAACCAAAGGCCGACGACGATGCTCGCGAACGAGAAACCGTGCCGTGCGATCATTCCAGCTTCTGGGCGATGCGTTGCACCGGACCGGATGTCCGCCGATTTTTCGCAATTTGTCTGGGGGGCAGAGGTTTCGGCAAGGCGCCTGCAGCCGCAAAAATTCGGGATCATGGTCTACCGCCGTCGCAACAAGCTCTTCATGCGGTTGCGCAACAGGCGGGCCATGTTGCGGGTCTCGCGGTAGAGATGCAGCTGCGAGGCGGCCTGGCGGGCGAGACGGTCGGCATCCGGTGTCAACCCGATCACCAGCGTGCCGATCGGCTTGCGCTCGGTCCACAGCCTGCTCATCACCGGATGGTCCGGCACCGCGCAGGAATCGGTCATCATGATGTTGGGATCGTCGAGATGCTGCCTGGTGACCTCGATCATCAGCAGCGTGCCGGGCGAATAGGCTGATAGCGTCTCGTCATAGGCCGTCTTCCAGGTGTAGGCGACGCCGGCCTCGACGAAGACGATCAGGCAGGCGATGGTCCGGCCGTCGAGTGTCAGCGAATGGATGCGGCACATGTCCTGTTCGGCGAGCCGGTGGACGGCCTCGCGGGCAAAGGCGGCGCGGAAGCGGTCGATCGCCATGGCGGTGCGCTCGCGGCCCTTCCAGCCGGACGCTTCCAACGTCAGAAAACTTTCGATGGCGTGGCGGATTTCTTCGGGGCCGCGCGCCACGACATGCTCCAGCCCGCCGAGGTCGGCAAGGCGCCGCTTCAGGCGGCGGAACTCGCGATAATGGTGCGAACGCAACGATGCCTTCAGATAGTCGTCGCCGTCGAGTTCGCTCTGCAGCACGGGTCGCGAGGTCTGACCGGTGGTGACCAGCGTCAGGCCGCGCGTCTCGGCAACGGAGTCAAGCAGGCTTGCCACCGGACCGTCGAGCCTGATGTCGGGTAGCACGAGGACTTTCGGCAGCTTGAGATGCGGGCGCGACAGCATCGAGAAGAAATCCTCGACGACGCCGATCGGATCGTCGCGGTCGATCAGCGGCGTGCCGAGCGGACCGAACGGGCTCGACCAGGTGCGCATCACCGGAACGCCGAGCGGCACCACCGGCCGTTCCACCGAGAGCGGCACCAGAAGGCGCAGCCGGTTGCGGTATTCGTCGCCGTCGCGGATCACCGCCAGCCGCACCTCGCGATCCTCCAGCCGGGGCATGGCCGGCGCCAGGAAACGCGGATTGAAGAAGACGTTCGGCTCGATCGTGCGGGCGCAGAGATAATCCAGCTCCTCGACCAGGTCGAAGCCGGCGGACGCCGGATAGATGGCAAGCTTGCGCTCCGGACGGTTGTTGGCGAGGATTTCGATATGGGCGGGGTCGGGGTCGCGCGCCAGCCCGGCAAGGCCCGACACCATGGCGCCAGCGGTGCCGCCGCTGGTTTCCTCGAGCAACGGGATGGCGGCCATCAGGCGGCTCCTTTGGCAGGCACGAAGATCGCCATGACGATGCCGAGCTTGCGCCAGACCGTGAAGGACAGCGCGCTGGCCTCGAAGATCATGGCAAAGGCGGTGGCCATGGCCGCGCCCCACAGGCCGAAATGCGGGATCAGCACCACGTTGAGGCCGATGTTGAAGGCGAGCGTCATGGCATAGACGGCGGCACAGATATTCTGGTTCCCGCTCATGGTGAGCAGGCTTTCGCAAGGCCCCACGGCGGCGCGCGCCACGACGCCGAAGACGAGCAGGAACAGCAGCGGATAGCCCGATGTGAATTCGGGGCCGAACAGCACCAGCATGGGTTCGCCCAGCGCCAGCACCAGCAGCGCCATCAAGAGCGACGGCCAGAAGGTCCACGACACCGTCTCGCGGGCGAAGGCGGCGAGCTTGTCCGGCTCGCCATGGGTGAACTGCGCATAGCGCTGGGCAACACCGGCCTTGACGGCGAAATAGACGAAATGCACCAGCGCCAGCGTCTTGACCGTGGCGAAATAGACGGCGACGTCGTTGGGGTTCATATAGGCGCCGACCATCAGCACATCGGCATTGGTGAGCAGGAAGAAGAAGCTTTCGACCAGGAAGATCGGCAGCGAGACGATGAACCATTGCGCGAAATGCACCTTCATCGGTCCGGCCGGGATCTGCCTTTCCATGCGGTGCGTGACGCCGATCAGCTGGGCGAGCGTGGTGACATAGGTGGCGGCGATCGAGGCGAAGATCGCCGTCCTGGCGTCGGCGGCGTAGCCGGCGAAGAGCATCAGCGCCATGAACAGCAGGATCAGCACCGGCCGTATCAGATAGGTCGGCGACAAAGCGAAAAGCGCCCAGCTGTTGGCCCTGGCCTGGCCCTGCAACAGATCCGACACCGCGATCATCGGCAGGCAGATGACGCCAAGGATGAACGGGATGACGTAGTAGTTCTCGATCCAGGGTGCCGCCAGCCAGACGCCGAGCGCGCCGAGCCCGGCGATGATGGTGGAGGCGATCAGCACGAACAGGCGGCTGGCCACGACGATGCCGCGCAGTTCGTCCATCATGCCTCGCTCGCGGTATTCGGGAATGAAGCGGATCACCGAGGTGTGGAAGCCGAGGCAGGCGAGGTTGCCTACGATGACCATCGTCACCCAGACAAGCACGAAGATGCCGTATTCGAACGAGCCCATCCAGCGTGCCATCAGCACCTGGCTGATGAAGGCGATGACGGCGCTGACGATGCGGATGGAGAAGGCGATCACCGACATGCGGCCGGCCTCGCCGCGCTCATCGGCGGTGAACAGCACGGCGTCGATGCGGCCAAGCAACGGTTCGACGCGCAGCGCCAAACGCTGCGGCAAGAACCGCCCGGCAGTCGTGGCCGCGGAAAAGCGCACCCCGATCTCTCTCCGTTTTCCGCCTCTTTTTCAGGCTTTGGTGTAGCGGAGACACATTAAGAAACGGTTGGGTGAGGAGCGGTCCGCGCAGCGGACGAAAAGCCAACGATTTGGCTTTTCGAACGACGAACGCCCAAAGTCGCAGTGGAGGGCCGGCAGAGCCCCCGACGCGAGGCACGCGCCTTGTCATGCCGATGGCACTACAAGGCAAGTGAACGCCCTGGGAGGTTACCCGAAGTGACGAGCCTCCAGTCGCGGAAGCTGTCCGTGCCGTGGTGAAGCTAAGGATCCGGTTTTCGAGATCCGCAGTGTTGCGGAATACGAACGACGACACGGCCCGAGGAATTGCCGAGGGCGGTTGGATTTCGACTCGCGATCAAGTCTGCGGAATTGAGGGGACTAGCTCACTGTCTAGTTCTTGGAGACGAAGCCATGAACAAAGAAAGAACATATGAATTGTTGTGTGAGAGTTCCCATCCAAAAAATCCAATTGTTAGCATGGGTTTAGCGAGATTTATCCCCAGTTTGCCCCCATTGTGGGCGACCGGCAGGGACAAGTGACTGTCAAGCAAATTATTTCAGAAAATTTCGCGCCGAGCCGGCTTTTTCATATTCGCCGGAAAAGGTTTTGAATCACAATGGCTTTGTCAAAATATGCCGCTGCAGCAGTTTGCTCCGAACCGCCTCACCCGCTCAGATTCGTTAAAAATCCGTTAGTTAGCAAGTTGACGAGTGTCACAAACTCAATATGTAGTTTGCACAGAACGACGCGCTTCTAATCCTAGTGATTGGCAAAATGAACAGGTTCGCTTTCTAGAAGGGGGCGGAAATGGATTGGCTCACCTTTATTTCAAATATTGTGTCGAGTTGGCCGTTAGGCCTAATTCTTGTTCTATTGATCGCCCCTCGATCGATAGAACGCGTGGGAAGGCATATTAGAAACGTACGTGGACCAAATAATTTTAGCGTTGAGTTTGAGCGTTCACCCGAAAATGGATCGGTTTCAAAAGAAGGCGAATAGAGGGATCACGTAAAATGAGCATCGGACCTGATTTGATCAACGCACTAGCAGCCCTAGGTGCTGGTTTTACGAGTCAACTTGGAAAAGTTTTGCTCTCTTACCTGCGCGATCTCGGTTTTCCGACTAAGATCGGTAAGTTTGATTTGGCTAAGATATTAGACGACAGCGAATCGTCAGTTGACGAGCGGTTATTAAAAATTGATCAGGCTCGCCAAAATCTCACAGACGCGCTCAGTGCGATCGAAGAGCTTGGAAGTCAAGCAAGTCGTCAAAAAGCTGAGTTGGAGGTTCTGACAGCAGCGGTAGCTCACGCTGCAAGTGAGAAAGCAGCCGTAACCAACGAATTAACAACCATACGAACCTTGGCGAACTTAGATACGCGCTCTGTGCAAAGAGCCTTTGCGGTTCCGACGCGATCCCAAAGATGGTTCGAGAGAGGTTTCTCGTTCTGCCTAGGTATCTTAGCCTCGCTGATAGCCTCTTTCATTTTTGATTGGTGGCGATAGCCGCGTTACTTCGATTACGCGAATGCCCCGTGGCAGTGCTTGTACTTCTTGCCGGAGCCGCAGGGGCAGGCTTCGTTGCGGCCGACCTTGCCCCAGGTTGCCTGGTTGTTCGGGTCGCGGTTTTCGGGGGCGACGATGGCGTTCTGCTCCTGGCGCACCAGGAGGGCGGTTTCGCCGCCTTCGAAATCGTTCTCGCCGGTGGTGCCGTCAATATGGGTGCCGAACATGTCGGGGGCTTCCGGGGGCGGGGCTTCGGCGGCCTGGCGGACCAGCTCGACGCGCATCAGCTGCGCGGTGACGGCCTGGCGCAGATTGCCCAGCATCGCCTGGAACAGCTCGAAGGCTTCGCCTTTGTATTCCTGCAGCGGATCGCGCTGGGCGTAGCCGCGGAAGCCGACGACCGAACGCAGATGGTCGAGGTTGACGATGTGCTCGCGCCACAGATGGTCGAGCGTTTGCAGCACCACGGAGCGCTCGACATAGGTCATTACTTCGGGGCCGAAGCGCTCGGAGCGCTCCTTGGCGGCGGCGTCGGCGGCGGCAGTGATGCGCTCGCGGATGTCGTCCTCGGCGATGCCTTCTTCCTTGGCCCACTCGTCGACCGGCAGGTCGAGATTGAGGAATTCGGCGACCTCGGCCTTCAGCCCGGCAACATCCCACTGCTCGGCATAGGCGTTTTCGGGAATGGCCTTGGCGACGATCTCGTCGATGACGCCCTCGCGCATCTCGGCGATGATCTCGGTCAGGCCTTCGCCTTCCATCAGCTCGATGCGCTGTTCGAACACCACCTTGCGCTGGTCGTTGGAGACGTCGTCATATTTCAACAGGTTCTTGCGGATGTCGAAGTTGCGCGCCTCGACCTTCTTCTGCGCCTTTTCCAGCGCCTTGTTGATCCAGGGATGAATGATCGCCTCGTCTTCCTTGAGGCCGAGCTTCTGCAGCATGCCGTCCATGCGCTCGGAACCGAAGATGCGCATCAGATCGTCCTGCAGCGACAGGAAGAATTTCGAACGGCCGGGGTCGCCCTGGCGGCCCGAACGGCCGCGCAACTGGTTGTCGATGCGGCGCGATTCATGGCGCTCGGTGGCGAGAACGTAGAGGCCGCCGGCGGCCAGCGCCTTTTCCTTCAGGCGCTCGACGTCGGCGTTGATCGCCTTTTCGCGCGCCTCGCGCTCGGGGCCTTCCGGCATGTCGCCGAGTTCGTCGGCGATGCGCATCTCGGCATTGCCGCCGAGCTTGATGTCGGTGCCGCGGCCGGCCATGTTGGTGGCGATGGTGATGGCGCCGGGCTTGCCGGCCTGGGCGACGATCGCCGCCTCGCGCTCGTGATGGCGGGCGTTCAGCACCTCGAAATCCTTGAAACCTTCCTTGCGCAGGCGGTCCGCCAACTGCTCGGACTTCTCGATCGAGGTCGTGCCGACCAGCGTCGGCTGGCCCTTGGCGCTGGCCTCGCGGATCTCCTTGACGATCGCCTTGTATTTTTCCTCGACCGTGCGGTAGACCTCGTCGTCCTCGTCCTTGCGGATGACCGGCAGATTGGTCGGGATCTCGGTGACTTCGAGGCCGTAAATGTTGCCGAATTCCTCGGCCTCGGTCAGCGCTGTGCCGGTCATGCCGGACAGCTTCTTGTAGAGGCGGAAGTAGTTCTGGAAGGTGACGGAGGCGAGCGTCTGGTTCTCCGGCTGGATCGCCACATGCTCCTTGGCTTCCAGCGCCTGGTGCAGGCCTTCCGAATAGCGGCGGCCGGGCATCATGCGGCCGGTGAACTCGTCGATGATGACGATCTCGTCGTTGCGAACGATATAGTCCTTGTCGCGCTGGAACAGCCGGTGCGCCTTCAGCGCGTTGTTAACATGGTGGACGATGGCGACGTTCTCGACGTCGTAGAGCGACTCGCCCTTCAACAGGTCGGCATCGCGCAGCATGTTCTCCAGCTTCTCGGTGCCTTCCTCGGTGAAGATCGAGGTCTTCTGCTTCTCGTCGATCTCATAATCCTGCGGCTGCAGCTGGATGATGAAGGTGTCGATGGTGTTGTACATTTCCGAACGGTCCTCGAGCGGACCGGAAATGATCAGCGGCGTGCGCGCCTCGTCGACCAGGATGGAATCGACTTCGTCGACGATCGCGTAATTGTGGCCGCGCTGCACCATCTGGGCGCGCTCATACTTCATGTTGTCGCGCAGATAGTCGAAGCCGAGCTCGTTGTTGGTGGCGTAGGTGACGTCGGACGCGTAGGCGACGCGGCGTTCCTCGTCGGAGAGGCCATGGACGATGACGCCGACCGAGAGGCCGAGGAATTTGTAGACGCGGCCCATCCATTCGGAGTCGCGGGTGGCGAGATAGTCGTTGACGGTGACGACATGGACGCCGTTGCCGGCGAGCGCGTTGAGATAGACCGGCAGCGTCGCGACCAGTGTCTTGCCCTCGCCGGTGCGCATCTCGGCGATGCCGCCATTGTGCAGCACCATGCCGCCGATCAGCTGGACGTCGAAGGGGCGCATGCCGAGCACGCGGCGCGCCGCCTCGCGGGCGGTGGCGAAGGCCGGGACCAGAAGGTCGTCAAGGCTGGCGCCGTTGGCGATATCCTGGCGGAATTTTTCCGTGCGCCCGGCGAGTTCGGCGTCGGAAAGCGCCCGCATCTCGTTTTCCATGGCGTTGATCGCCTCGACACGGGGCCGGGTCGATTTGACCCGACGGTCGTTGGAGGAACCGAAAACCTTACGGGCGAGACCGCCGAGACTGACCATCCAATGGTCCTTTCGATAGAATTCTCAATCTTCAGACGAGCGCCGGCCGGCCCCATCACATCCGCGTGAACGCACCGCCTGAATACGGGCAAACACAAAAAGCGCCCGGAAAACGGTTCTGGACGCAAAGTCGTTGGACAGATAAGAGGGGGCTCAACTGATGTCAACGCCGCGCCGGCCCTGCCGGTCGCGCCAAATTCCGCCACAATCTGGCTGATCTGGAAGCCACCCCTCCTTACAATCCTTCCCCGGAGTCATCCTTATGCCCTTGTTGTTCCGCCGTGCGTCGCTTGCCAGCCTTGGTCTGGCCTTCGGCCTGTCGGCTCTTTGCCTGTCGCCTGTCATGGCACAGGAGGCCGCTCCCGCTGCTCCGGCCGATGCCGCCGCGGCACCGGCGGCTGCACCGGTCGATCCGAACGCCGTCGTCGCCACGGTCAACGGCCAGCCGCTAACCGAAGCCGATCTGGTGCTTGCCGAGGGCGAGCTGTCGCAGCAATTCGCGCAGCTGCCGCCCGAACAGCGCCGCGCCGCGGCCCTTTCGGCGGCCATCGAGATCCGCGTCATGGCCGCCAAGGCCGTGACCGACGGTCTCGACAAGGATCCCGACTTCCAGCGCCGCATGGCGTTCCTGCAGCAGCGCGCGCTGCATGGCGAAATGGTCGAGAAGGGCGTCGTCGACAAGGTCACCGATGCCGAGATCCGCGCCCGCTACGACCAGGAAATCGCCAACACGCCGCCGGTCAACGAGGTGCATGCCCGTCACATCCTCGTGAAGACGAAGGAAGAGGCCGAGGCCATCATCAAGCAGCTCGACGGCGGCGCCGATTTCCAGAAGCTCGCCAACGAGCACACGAGCGATCCCTCGGGCAAATCCAATGGCGGCGACCTCGGCTGGTTCGGACCTGGCCAGATGGTTCCGGAGTTCGACAAGGCGGCCTTCGCGCTCGAGGTCGGCAAATACACCGAGCAGCCGGTGCAGTCGCAGTTCGGCTGGCACGTCATCAAGCTCGAGGACAAGCGCGCCAAGCAGCCGCCGGCCTTCGACGAGGTCAAGGACCAGGCCAAGCAGGCGGTCATCCGCGACAAGTATTTCGCGCTGGTCAAGTCGCTGCGCGCCGGCGCCAAGGTCGAGATCCCCGACGCCAAGCTGAAGCAGGCTGTCGATACGATGGAAGCCGGCAAGTAAGCCTGAGCACTTTTAAAGAAGGGCGCGGCAGCCAAGGGTTGCCGCGCCCTTTTTTATTGGCGCCGTTATCTGCCGGGCGCTTCTATACCCTGCAGGAGATAGCGGACCATCTTGCGTATCGTCGCCTCAGGCTCGTCGAGCCGGTTGATCAGGAGATGCCGCCAGGCATAGGAGGCGACGAGATCGGCGACCACACCCGGATCGATATCCCCGGCGATCTCGCCGCGTGCCTTGGCGCGCTCGATGATCTGGCCGGTGTGGGTGCGGCGCCCTCCGGCATAGCCGGCAAGGGCCGCGGCCGCGGTTTCATCCGATTGGGCCTCGGCGATCAGCGACTTGAAGACACTGCCCGACGATGTCTCGCGCCAGTGCGTGAACAGATTGATCAGGAAGCCGACGAGGTCCTCCTCCAGGCTTCCGGTATCGGGAAGGTCGACGCGCTTCTGGCGCTGGTAGACTTCGAGCAGCAGGGCCGCCTTGCTCGGCCACCAGCGATAGATGGTCGGCTTGCCGGCGCGCGCACGCCGCGCCACCGCCTCGATCGAGAAACCGGCATAGCCGGCCTCGATCAGCACGGCTTCGGCAGCCTCCAAAATCGCTTCGGCGCTGTCGGGATTGCGCCTGGCGCCAATCGATTTGCGTGCCGGATCGGCGATTTCGCCCATGAGCCGTTCCTCCTGAAGCGGTTTCTCGTCTCGGCTGAAACAATAACCCGCCGGCAATCGCTTGCCTCGCCCGCGCCTTTGCCCAGATAGGAACCATCCGGGGTAAAAGCACTCGTTTTCCTTGCAGCGTTGCGGACGCCAAAAAATGAAGCCATCTGGCCGCAAAAAGCGCTGATGCCAAGAGATACCAATACATCATCGCTTGACGAAACGGAACGGTTCGTTCTATTCAACGAAACGTTTCGTTCCGATGGGGATCGTCATGACGGCTGTTATCTCACCCGGCTCTGCACCCGCCGAGACGACGATTTCGAACTGGATGACCTTTTTGCTGGCCGCCGCCTGCGGGCTGATTGTCGCCAATATCTATTATGCGCAGCCGCTGATCGGCCCGATCGGCGCCGAACTTGGCCTGCCGCCACATGCGGCGGGCCTGATCGTTACGATGGCGCAGATCGGCTATGGGGTGGGCCTGCTTTTTGTTGTGCCGCTTGGCGACCTCATCGAAAACCGCAGGCTGGTGCTTGGCATACTCGCCGTTGCAACGCTTGCTTTGCTGGGCGCGGCGATTTCAACACAGCCAGCGGCTTTTCTGGCCGCGATGCTGTTTGTCGGCCTGGGCTCGGTCGCGGTGCAGGCGCTTATCCCCTATGCGGCGCACCTGGCGCCGGAAGCCAGGCGTGGCCGCGTGGTCGGCAATGTCTCGGTGGGATTGCTGCTGGGCATCATGCTGTCGCGGCCGCTCTCCAGCTTCATCACCGCGCTGTCGTCCTGGCATGTGGTCTACTTCACCTCTTGCGCCGTCATGATCGTGCTGATCGCAGTGCTGCGGTTCGCGCTGCCCAGGCGCGTGCCGACGGCGCGTCTGAGCTACGGCGCGCTGTTGGCGTCCATGGTGCATACTGCGCGCACGACGCCGGTGCTGCGGCGGCGGGCTCTCTACCAGGCGTTCCTGTTCGCGGCTTTCAGCCTGTTCTGGACGACAACGCCGCTGCTGCTGGCCGGGCCTGATTTTGGGCTGACGCAGCGCGGCATCGGCCTGTTCGCGTTGGCCGGCGTCGCCGGCGCGATCGCCGCGCCGCTCGCCGGAAGAGTAGCCGACCGCGGCTGGAGCCGCCCGGCGACAGCCTTTGCCATGCTATGCGTCGCCGTCGCGTTTCTCGTAACCCACATCGCCCGCAGCGGCTCGACGCTTTCGTTGGCGCTGCTGGTCGCCGCGGCAATCGTGCTCGACTTCGGTGTGCAGACCAACCTGGTCCTCGGCTATCGGGACCTGTTCGCGCTCGGCGCCGCGCATCGCAGCCGTCTGAACGGGCTCTACATGGCGACGTTCTTCATCGCCGGTGCAATCGGCTCGGCCGTCGGCGGCTGGGCGTATGCGCAAGGCGGCTGGCCGCTGGTGTCCTGGATCGGCCTGGCGCTGCCGGTTGCGGCACTGCTCTGTTTCGCCACCGAATTCAGGTCGCGCCAACGAGCGTGAATTCGCACCCGGATCAGGCCATCATTGCATCGCTTGCGATGTCTCGGACTCGATGCGCCATCCACCTTCGGCCTTGACCAGCCCGAGCGTGACGCGCGCCTTGCCGGTCAGCCGCGCCGCCGCCTTGTCCTTCGGCACATAGTCGTAGCGCATGGCAAAGGCGGCGTCGGCGCGGCCCTCGCCATGCGGGGTAACTTCCAGGCTGCCGGGTTCCAGCCCGAGCGACCACGAGGCCCATTGCGCGAACCAGTCGGTCTTCACCTTGACGATGGCATCGGCGTCGTAGCGTGTGCCGAAAATGGTGACGGACGAGCCGTAGATCCGCTTGACCGTTTCAGCCATCGTCCTGGTGTCGGGCGCCAGATAATCTCGGCGCAGGAATTTTTCGATCGAGGCGTTGTCGTCGCCCACCGAGCGCTCCAGCGCCGCGACCTGCGAGGCGGGTGCGGGTTGTGCCGCCGGCTTGGGCTCCGGGGCGGGCCCATCACCCGGGACGAATTCGAAGCGTTCGAGCAGCGAGCCCTGTTCCCAGGGGCGCTGGCCCTCGCGGGTTTGCGAAACCACGTCGCGGCGCACCGCGATCATCATGTCGTTGATGCTCTGGCCGGGCTCGGCCATGTGCCGCAAAAGGGCTGATGCAAAGGGCGAGTTGCGCCCGGTGCCGTCCATGGCGACCGCGCCCGGCGCCGTCGAGAAGGCGATGAAGGAGCCGCGTGTCGAGTCGAACTGCGCCAGCCCCGCCAGTGCCGTCGCCGAGCGCGTGGTGGCGGTGCGGCTCAAGCTGCGGGCAAACGGGTTGTTGCGGCAGGCATCGAGAAACACCAGGCTGACCTTGGTCTGCTGTTCCATGATGTCGAGGACTTCGTCGATCGGCACCGCTTCGAGCTGCAGTTTCACCGGCATGTCGAGCCTGGCATCGACCGGTACGATGTAGTTGCGCCCGTCGACCTGCAGGCCGTGGCCGGCATAGTAGAAAAGCCCGACGCCGGCGCCCTCGAGCGCATCGGAGAATTCGCCGATGCTGCGCTCGAGCTCGCGCTTGCCGAGATCGTTGCCTTCGATGACCTCGAAACCGATGGAGCGCAGCTTGTCGGCGATGTCGAGGGCGTCGTTGACCGGATTGGCCAGCGTTCCGGCCTCGGCATAGGTGCCGTTGCCGATGACAAGCGCCACGCGCCGCGCCGGCTCAGCGTCGGCGCTCAGCAGCAACAGTCCCAGAAATGCCCAAGCGAGGATCGCAAGCCTGCCCATGGGGCGCGATCATAGCGCCACAGGCCCCGGCGACGCCAACAGATTTGAAATGCAGGCTTATCCGCGCGGTTCGCCGCCCTGGCAGGCGCGGCGAAAACGCCCTTGCGCCCGCGCGCCGTATCGGGCAAACCGGCCTTCCCTTGCGATTTTCCCGCCCGAGGTCCCCATGTCCACGACGATTTCGCCGCTCGCGCCGAAGAAATACCCCAAGATGCCTGTCATCGAAGGGGTACGCATCGCCACCGCCGAAGCGGGGATAAGTACAAGAACCGCACCGACCTGCTGGCCATGGTGTTCGACGCCGGCACCGCGGTCGCCGGTGTGTTCACCAAGTCGAAATGCCCCTCGGCGCCGGTCGATTTCTGCCGGCAGAACCTTGCCGCCGGCAAGGCCCGGGTGCTGGTCGTCAATTCCGGCAATGCCAACGCCTTCACCGGCCAGAAAGGCCGCGCATCCACCGCGCTGACCGGCGAGGCAGCGGCCAAAGCCGCAGGCTGCACGCCAAGTGAGGTTTTCCTGGCCTCGACCGGTGTGATCGGCGAGCCGCTCGACACGACCAAGTTCAGCCATCTGCTTGCCGGGCTGGTCAGCGACGGCAAGCCGGACCTGTGGACCGAGGCGGCAAAGGCCATCATGACCACGGACACCTATCCGAAAGTGGCGACGCAGACCGTCAAGCTTGGGGATACCGATGTCACCATCAACGGCATCTCCAAGGGCGCCGGCATGATCGCTCCCGACATGGCGACGATGCTGTCCTTCATCGCCACCGACGCGCCGATCGCTGCCCCCGTGCTGCAGGACCTGTTGTCGCGCGGCACGGCCAAGACCTTCAACGCGGTGACCGTCGACAGCGACACCTCGACCAGCGACACGCTGCTGATTTTTGCCACCGGCAAGGCCGCCAAACGTGGCGCGCCGGAAATAACCGACCCGAAAGACCCTCGGCTCGGCCAGTTCCGACGGGCGCTCGGAAAAGTGCTGAAGTCGCTGGCGCTGCAAGTGGTGCGCGACGGCGAGGGTGCCCGCAAGCAGGTCGAAGTCACCGTCACCGGCGCGAAATCGGCCCGCTCGGCCAAGCGCATCGCGCTGTCGATCGCCAATTCACCGCTGGTCAAGACGGCGGTCGCTGGCGAGGACGCCAATTGGGGCCGCGTCGTCATGGCCGTCGGCAAGGCCGGCGAGCCCGCCGACCGCGACCGGCTGTCGATCTGGTTCGGCGACAACCGGTTGGCGCATGAGGGCGAGCGCGACCCGGCTTATTCGGAGGAAAAGACCTCGGCCTACATGAAACGCGACGATATTCGCATCCGCGCCGATATCGGCATTGGCCGCGGTAAGGCGACGGTGTGGACCTGCGACCTCACCAAGGAATATGTCGCCATCAACGGCGACTATCGGAGCTGACGGTTTTGGCTTCCAGGCATCCGGCAAGCATGCTCGCGATCGTGCGCCGCTACGAGGCGGCCGGCTTTCGCGCCTGGCCCGCGGCCGCGGTCATTATGACGGCACCTGGGTGGTGCGGCTGACCGCCGGCCATCCGGCCAAACGGCTGAATTCGGTCAATCCGCTCGATCCCGGCGACACCCAGCACATCGCCGACCGCATCGGTCGGGCCAGCCGCCGTTTCGATGCCTATGGCAGGCCGCTGACGTTCCGCATGTCGCCGCTGTCGGGGCCTGATCTGGCCAGCCATCTCGACAAGGAGGGCTGGAGCCGGTTCGACGAATCGCTGGTCATGCGGCTGCCGCTGGCCGACGCGCAGCTCGATGCCGCCATGGACCAGATTCCGCTCAAGGACATCAGCCGCTTCATCGGCGCCTCGATCAAGGTTAGCGGCTCGGATGTTTCGCTGCGGCCCGGCCTGTCGGAGATCATCGGCGCCATCCAGCCCGAGGCCGGTCTGTTCGCGCTCGAGGATGGAACCGAACCGCTGGCGACGCTGATCTGCGTGCATGATGGCGATCTCGCCGGCCTGTTCGAGGTTGCGACCGACAGATCGGCGCGCAACAAGGGCCATGGCCGCAACCTGATCCTGTCGGCGCTGAAATGGGCGCGGCTGCGCGGCGCGCGGGAAGCCTGGCTGCAGGTCGAGGCCGGCAATGTGCCGGCGCTGGCGCTCTATCGGTCGCTCGGCTTCGAGGAAGTCTACCGCTACCACTATCGCCGGCCGCCTGGTCATGAGTGAAGTTGGGCATGAATAATCCAGCGAATAGCGGCAAGCGCCTGCTCCTGGTCGCCGCCTGCGCGCTGGTCGACGCCGACGGCCGCGTGCTCCTGGCGCAGCGGCCTGAAGGCAAGCAGCTTGCGGGCCTGTGGGAATTTCCCGGCGGCAAGGTCGAGCCCGGCGAGACACCGGAACAATGCATCATCCGCGAACTGCATGAGGAGATCGGCATCGAGACCGAGATCCCGTGCCTGGCGCCGCTCACCTTCGCCAGCCATTCCTACGACGATTTCCATCTGTTGATGCCGCTGTTCGTCTGTCGCCGCTTCCGCGGCATCGCCCAACCCCGGGAAGGGCAGGCGCTGAAATGGGTGCGGCCCAAGCAGATGCGCGACTATCCGATGCCGCCGGCTGACGCGCCGCTGATACCGTTCCTCATCGACCTGCTTTGAGAAGCGGGATGGATCGGGACCACGATCCATATCAGCCAGCGTTAATGGAAGATTTATCTGATCATGAAAAATTGATGCATGGCCGTGTCCTTGCGGCCGCGTCGCCATTTCGCTGGGGAGCGATAGTATGAGCCTGGACAGGGATTGGGATTCGATCCGGCCCGACCGCAGCTTTCGTGCCGCCGATGCCGGCATGGGCATCCTGCGCATCACGCTGCTGTTCGGGTCGGCCGCGGTGGCGCTGGCGCTAATCGCGACCCCTTTCCTCGACAACCAGACGCGCTCGCAATCGGCGCGCGATGATTTTCCCGGTCTCGACATGACGGCCACCGGCTCGATCAGCCATCGCAGCACCTATACGGTGCGCCGCAGCGTGCTGCAGCCGCAGCCCGAGTCAGTCTGCATCATCGGCTCCGACGGCAGGACCAGCGGCGACTGCTGATATGGTTAAGATATTTTCGAAAAGGGGGCGGTTTCACCGCCTGTTAAGCCTTTGACGTTAACCTTTCTTAACAGATCGGCGGTAAGGTCCAGGCAACGGGGATCGAGGTGATGAAAACAGTGCTGCTGCGTTTTCTGACGGATGAGACCGGCGCTACTGCCGTCGAATACGCCCTGATCGTCTGTGTGCTGTCATTGACCATCATCGGCGGCATCGGCCAGGTCTTCAACTCGATCACCTGGCTGTTCAGCGACAACACCAGCAGGCTTGCGAACGCCTTTGCATCGCCTTGACCGCAATCGCGACGGCCGCATCAGGATTCGCCGGAACCCTCCAGTATAGCTTTCAGCGAGACCTTGGCTGAGCCCGGCTTCAGTGGTTTTTGCTGCGACGCATCGGGCGCCCAACCTGACATCCAGACCATCGAGAAGCTTGCCCGGATCCGGCCGTCGGGGTCGGAAAACCGCTCGGCATAGATTTCCGCGGCACGGGCAAACAGCTGGCGCGTGCCCGGCCGCCGGCTGCGATCGGCAAGCGCGCTGGTTTCGCCCATGGCGCGCAGATCGGCCATCAGGGCAAACAGATTGGCGTAGCGCACCGTCACCGTTTCGACATCGGCGACCGGCAAAGCGAGACCGGCACGCTGCAAAAGCGCGCCGGCGTCGCGCACATCGGTGAAGGGGATGACGCGCGGGCTGGCGCCGCCGTAAAGCTCGGTCTCGGCCGCAAGCAGGCTCTCGCGCAACTCGCTGAGCGTGCCGGCGCCGGCAAAGGCGCCGAGGAAAAGCCCGTCCGGCCGCAGCGCGCGGCGGATCTGGATCAGCATGCCGGGAATGTCGTTCATCGCCTGCAGCGACAGAAGCGACACCGCCAGATCGAGGCTTGCCGGTTCGAACGGCACGGTTTCCAGCGGTGCGACCAGGCCGGCGGCACCATCCAGGAAAGCCGAGTCCGTCTCGACACGGGCGATCTCGGCCACCTTGCCGCTCGCGGCGAGCACAGCGGCCGCTGCCGGCGTTTGGCAAAACAGCACCGCCGCCTTGCCGAACCGGCGCTCGACGGCGCCCAGCCGGTCGGCAAGATCCTCGGCGGCGCGGTTCATGAGGAAATCGGCGCCGTCGACCGGATGGGTGAGCGCGCGCCGCTTGTGCGCCAGCCAGAGATCGGTATCCATTATCGGGTGCAACGGGCGGATCCTTGTTTGTCCACGCCCTGATACACTTGGTATACACGGTGCGCAGGACCAACCACGTGGCCGATCCCATGTCCAAGATCAAGTCCATCGGGATCAGGAACCTCACCCGATCGGCATTCGGCTGGCCGGCGCGCATGCTGTTTCCGCCGGTCTGCGCCGGTTGCCGCCGGCATGTCTCGCAGCCCGGCGTGCTGTGCGGCGCCTGCTGGCCGAAGCTGCGGCTCTTGGAACGCCCCTGGTGTCCGGTGATGGGCACGCCGTTCACCCACCATATGGGCGAGGGCTTTCTATCGGCCGAGGCGATCGCCGATCCGCCGCCCTTCGAACGGGCGCGGGCGGCCGTCGCCTATTCCGGCGTCGCCCGCCAGATGGTGCAAGGGCTGAAATACCAGGACCGCACCGATCTGGCCCCTTGGATGGCGCGCTGGATGGTGCGCGCCGGTGCCGATCTCATCGCCGAGGCCGATGTGGTGGTGCCGGTGCCGCTGCACTGGCGGCGTTTTTTAGGCGGCGGTTCAACCAGTCGGCGGAACTGGCGCGCGGGGTTTGCGAGCTCAGCGGCCTGTCTTTCGCGCCTTCCGCCATGCGGCGTGTGAAACTCACCCGCCAGCAGGTCGGGCTGGAGCGGCAGGAGCGCGAGGAGAATGTGCGGGCCGCCTTTCGTGTGCCGGCCGAGGCGGAAATCGAGATCGCCGGCCGCAGGGCGCTTCTGATCGACGATGTCTACACCACGGGCGCCACCGTGCGCGCGGCCACCAAGGCGCTGAAAAGGGGAGGTGCGGCCGCCGTCGACGTGCTGACCTTCGCGCGTGTGTTGCCGGGGGACTTCCGGGCGGACGAGTCCGCGACTATATAAGTCGGCAACAAAGCGGAAATTCGTCATGGTCGATGTCACGATCTATACACGCATGATGTGCGGCTATTGCACGGCGGCCAAGCGGCTGCTGGAGCGCAAGGGCGTCGCCTATACCGAGCATGACGCTTCGTTCTCGCCGGAATTGCGCCAGGAGATGATCTCGCGCGCTCACGGCCGCACGACCTTTCCGCAGATTTTCATCGGCGACACGCATGTCGGCGGCTGCGATGACCTCCACGAGCTGGAGGCCGAAGGCCGGCTGGACAGACTGCTCGCCAACGGCGCGACGATTTGAGGGTTTGATCATGGGTGTTTTCAAGGCTGCGGCGGTCCAGATGCGTTCAGGCGAAAGCCCTGAGCGCAATGCGGTCGATCTCGAACGGCTGGTGCGTGAGGCAGCCGGCCAGGGCGCGACCTACATCCAGACGCCGGAAATGACCGGGGCGCTGATCCGCGACAAGGAAGCGCGTGCAGCCTCCTTCACCTCCGAAGACAAGGACGTCATCGTCGCGACCGCGCGCAGACTGGCGCGCGAACTCGGCGTCTTCCTGCATATCGGCTCGACCGCCATCCTGCGCGCCGACGGCAAGCTCGCCAACCGGGCGCTGTTGTTCGGTCCGGATGGCGCGACGCTCGCCACCTATGACAAGATCCATATGTTCGACGTCGATCTCGACAATGGCGAAAGCTGGCGCGAATCCGCCGCCTACGAACCGGGCACCGAGGCCGTCGTGACCGGGGTTGCGGGCGCCAGGCTTGGCTTTGCGGTCTGCTACGACCTGCGGTTCCCGCAACTGTTCCGTGCCGAGGCGCTGGCCGGCGCCGATGTTTTGACCGTGCCTGCCGCCTTCACCCGCCAGACCGGCGAAGCGCACTGGCATGTGCTGCTCAGAGCCCGCGCCATCGAGAACGGCGCCTTTGTCGTCGCCGCCGCGCAAGGCGGCGTGCACGAGGACGGCCGCGAGACTTTTGGGCATTCGCTGATCGTCGATCCGTGGGGCCGCATCATCGCCGAAGCCGCGCATGACGAGCCGGCGGTGATCGTCGCCGAGATCGACCCGGCGCAGTCGCTTGCTGCGCGCAAGAAGATCCCCAATTTGAAGAATGCGCGGGATTTCACCATCAATGCCGGCGCGGTGGACGCGCCGCTTCTTAGGGGTGCAGCCTCTTGATCCGCTTTTCCCTGATCTGCGAGAACGAGCACCAGTTCGAGGGCTGGTTCCGCAGCAATGACGATTTCGACACCCAGAAGAAGCGCGGCTTTGTCGATTGCCCGAGCTGCGGCTCTCACAAGGTTGAGAAGGCCCTGATGGCGCCGGCTGTCTCCACGGCTCGCAAGCAGGAAACAATCGCGCTGGCCATGGGCGAGGCGCAGAAGCAGGCCTTGGCGCAACTGAAGGCGATGGCCGAGAAGGTGCGCGAGAACGCCGACTATGTCGGCGACAAGTTCGCCGAGGAAGCGCGCAAGATCCATTTCGGCGAAACCGATGCGCGCGGCATCTATGGCGAGGCGACGCTGGAAGAGGCCAAGGGCCTGGCGGACGACGGCGTCGATTTCATGCCGATCCCGGTGTTCCCGGACGACCGCAACTGAGTTCCGAGAGAACTTTGTCCCGAACCCGGAAAGCTGAGCAGCGACGGAGTTCGAGGATATCGTTTCGCATTTTCTTGGACAGGCTGGCCGTAAGGTCCAGCGACAAGAAAACAGTCGGCGGAATGCTGATTATTTATGACGCCGACAAGGGCGGCAAGGATGTGGACAAGGTTGCCGCCGCACTGCAGTTGATACAAGCCGTTGATCCTGCTCGATACCGGCGGATAGTCCGAGACCTCAAACAAATCTGGATCACAACCATTCCCGGCGCCGCCGGGGCAGTTCGTGGGGTCGACATCGACCTGCGAACTCGATGAACGATTCGTGATGGGCGAACACATCTCGATCGAGGAGGTGGCTGGTGCCATTGTGCATGAGGCCACGCACGCGCGTCTCGATCAGTGGGGAATTGGCTACGAAGAGGGATTGCGCGCCAGGGTAGAGGAGGTCTGTATGGGGCAGGAGCTGGTTTTCGCAGCCAAATTACCCGATGGAGCGAGCATCCGACGGTGGGTTGAGGCTCGACAGCAGGGAGCCGTTGACCATTCCAACGCGGCGCTCGATACGCGAGAGATTGCCGGAGCGCGCGATGCCCTGATTCATCTTGGCACGCCGGTGTGGTTTGCGGACACGATTGTCTTTCTCGCACGGCTGCGGCGGGGCCGGAGCGCAAGGCGGCAGGAGCGCGGAAGCTTTTCCGAGCCACCGAACTGACCGATGTGTTCTCGGGGTCCTCAGCTACAAGCTAACTCAAGCTCCCGATCAATTTCTCAAGCAGACGGGAGAGCGTTTCCTGCTCTGCCTGCGTCAAGCCTGAAAGAACATCATGCTCGTTGGCGACGTGGGCGGTGACAGCCTCATCGATCAGGGCGAGCCCTTTCTCGGTAAGCTGCACGACAATGCCACGCCGGTCGTTGGGATGCGGGCCGCGCAGGATCAATCCGGCCTTCTCCAGCCGGTCGAGCCGGTTGGTCATGGCGCCTGACGTCACCATCGTCGCTTCGTAGAGAGCGGTCGGCGTCAGCGCGTAAGGGGCTCCGGAGCGGCGCAGCGTCGCCAGCACGTCGAACTCGCCGGCCTGCAATCCGAATCGAGCAAACAGCGGAGCGAGTCGGTCACGCGCGATCAGCGACGAGGCCTCGTTCAGCCGTCCGAGCACGCCCATCGGCGAGACATCAAGATCCGGCCGCTCCCGTTTCCACTGCTCGATCGCGCGCGCTGCCCTGTCCACTGTCTCACCATTAAATATCTTGACGTTAAGAATCTTTGCATTATCTTACCTCAAGATGAAGAACCGGCCAAGCCGCAAGTGCCAAATTTCGCAATTGAGTGACGGGACAATCCGATGAAATTTCTCTGGGAATCGGCGCTCGGCCTGCTGGTCGTCACCGGCGGCCTGCTTGGCCTAACGCTGCCCTTCGGCAAGCTTGCCACGGCGGCCGGTGTGCCGGCCATGGTCTGGGGCTTCGTCATTTCGCTCGGCGCCGGCGGCGTGCTTTTGTGCGTGCTCCTGGCACGCGGCGAGCGTATCCGGCTCACGCCGCACAAACTGCGCTATTTCTTCGTCACGGCCGCCGTGTCCTATGCCGCCCCCAATCTCTTGATGTTCTCGGCCATTCCGCACCTTGGCGCCGGCTATACCGGCATCATGTTCACGCTTTCGCCCGTCATCACGCTGGTGTTCTCGATCCTGCTGCGTGTCCGGCGTCCCAACATGCTGGGCATCATCGGCATCGCTGTCGGCTTCGTCGGCGCCGTCATGGTGGCGGTGACGCGCGGCGAGGCCGGCCAGCCGGCGGACCTGTTCTGGGTGGTGATGGGGCTGCTGATCCCGGTCAGCCTTGCCGCCGGCAACATCTACCGCACCGTCGATTGGCCGGAAGGCACCGGGCCGATCGAGCTTGCCGTCGGCAGCCATCTGGCGTCGGCGACGCTGCTGCTGGCCGGCATTCTTGCCTTGTTCGGCGTCAAGGCCTTCGTTCCGCTCGGCGGCGTGCCGCTGGTCGCGATGCAGTCGGCGGCTTAGGAGGATGTTATGTCCACAGTCTCGAGTGAGGGCCCGGTCGACGTCGCCGACTTCCGCGCCGCCATGCGGCTCATCGTCGGCAATGTCAGCGTCATCACCGCTGGCGTCGGTGACGACCGCTCGGGCCTTGTCGTCATTTCGGTGGTCTCGCTGTCGGCTGAGCCACCCAAGGTGATCGCTTGCGTCAACCGGTCGTCATCGACCTGGCCGGTGATAGAGCGTTACCGGCATTTCGGCGTCAATTCGCTCGGACCTCAACACCAGCGCGTGGCGGAGCGGTTCTCCGGCTTTGGCGGCATCAAGGGCAAGGACCGCTACGAGGGCGCCGAATGGGTGACGCTGAAGACCGGAGCCGCGCTGATTTCGGACGCGGTGGCGGCCTTCGACTGCAGCCTCGACGAGATGATCGACCGCGGCACGCATTCCATCGTCATCGGCTCGGTCGAGGCGGTGCGCACCCGCGATGCCGGCCAGGCGCTGATCTATTGGCGGGGCGGCTATCGGCCGCTCGATTCGGCCTGACCCGAATCTCAACACGTCCTTGGCGCGCATTCCGCGAACGTAGTCAGACCGATCCCTTTTCCGCCAGCACCATGTAATTGACGTCCATGTCCTTCGACCGCGCCCAGCGATCGGCGAGCGGATTGTAGGTGACGCCGGTGCGGTCGATGATGGTCAGACCGGCGCCACCCAGCGCCTTTTCCAGCTCTTCCGGGCGCACCAGCTTGCCGAACTGGTGGGTGCCGCGCGGCAGCCAGCGCAGCACATATTCGGCGCCGATGATGGCCAGGCCGAGCGCCTTCAGCGTGCGGTTGATGGTGGCCACGAACATGATGCCGCCGGGCCGGACCATCTGTCCGCATTTGGCGACGAACAGGTCGATGTCGGCGACATGCTCGACCACTTCCATGTTGAGGATGACGTCGAATGTCTCGCCGGCGTCGGCAAGGTCCTCGGCCGTCGTGGCGCGGTAGTCGACGCTCACATTGCCTTCGGCCGCGTGCAGTTTCGCCACTTCGATGTTTGTCTCGGAGGCATCCGCTCCCACGACCTCGGCGCCAAGCCGCGCCATCGGCTCGCACAAAAGGCCACCGCCGCAGCCGATATCGAGGATGCGCAGCCCCTCGAACGGCCGCGCGGCACGCGGGTCACGGCCAAAGCGCGCCGCGATCTGGTCGCGGATATAGGAAAGCCGGACCGGATTGAATTTGTGCAGCGGTCGAAACTTGCCGTTCGGGTTCCACCATTCGGCGGCAAGGGCGGAAAAGCGTTCCACTTCTCCGGCATCGATCGTCGATCGTCGGGGCTCTGGCATGGGTTGGTCTCCTAGAGCTCTTTGATTTGTCGCAATTCCGGACGGAAAACCGTTTCACACTTTTCCTGGAATTGCTTCAGAGCGCTAGGAAGTCGGGCGTGGGAGCCGGAAAGTCAAGGCAACAATTTTCCTGTGCCGACAGGGCGATGCATCCTGTCAGGGCATGTCAGCTGCCGTGTGCGGCGGTGAAACACAATTGGCCTGGCGGGCGAATGAAAGGCATCGTTTTTGCATTCGAGGAGTAGGCGATGACGGTCACGACGGCTTCGATCCTTTGGCGCCGGCTGGATGTGGAGGGTCACGACGCCTGCCTGCTTTCGCAAGCCGATGGTGGGCACAGCCTCGAGGGACAGGCCATCTTCGTCCAGAACGGCAAGCCATGCTGCCTTGCCTATGCGGTGATTTGCGACGCCGGCTGGCGCACGCGATCGGCGCGGGTCCATGGTTTTCTCGGCACCCGCAAGCTGCACTACGCCATTGAACGACGTGCCGACGGCGAGTGGATGCTGGACGGCGAGCCTCAGCGGGGCGTTGCCGGCCTTGTCGATGTCGACCTCGGCTTCACGCCGGCATCGAACCTGCTGGCCATCCGCCGGTTCGACCTCGGCATCGGGGAGGCGACGCCCGCTCCAGCCGCCTATCTCGAGCTTCCCCGCGCTGGAGATGGTGCTTCTCGAGCAGAGCTATCGGCGTCTCGACGCAATCCGCTACGCGTACAGCGCGCCTATGTTCGGCTATGAAGAGATTCTCGATGTCTCGCCGCAAGGCTTCGTCGTCGACTATCCTGGCCTGTGGAAAGCCACGGCACAGCCAGACTGACCCAAGCATCGCCCGGGCCGGGAAGGGCGGCGGATCAGGTTTCCTTAACGTCAAATTTACGAGGTTGGCGGTTTCCTGAGGCACGAGCGGGATTCGGCATGTACATTGCCCTCCCATCGATTGGGATGGGTTGGTGCGGATCAAGACCCAGATTGTTGCCACCTTATTCAGCGCCGCGGCCTTGATTGGCCTGGTGGGCGGCATTGCGATCGTCTCCCAGATATCGCTGACCACATCCGGCGCGCTCGCCGAAGCGACGAGCGTTGGGCGGCAATTGGCCGAAACGATTGCCTTCAAGGCTTCCGATGCGCCGCATTCCTTGTTTGAAAGGGCAGACGCACTGCGCGAATTCGTGACCGCGCAACACAGCGACTCGAAACGCGACCTCGTTGTCGTCAATCACGACAAGGTCATCCTTGCCGATGTCCCGGGTGAAGAAAAAATGTCGGCACTCCGTACCGCCACGATCCCGACAATGAAGTCGGCCGGACGATCGAGGATGGCACGCCGCGCAACTTCGTTGAAAGCAGCACCGACCTATCAGAAGCGATCAACCTGGTTGCCGTGCCGATCAAGGATGCTCCCGGCAAGACGGTCGGCGCGGTGCTGTTCGAGTATACGCCGCTGCTGCACGCCGCCCAACAGCGCACCAACAACATGCTCTGGCTCATCGGTCTGTGCACCGCGACCGCCGTGCTGATCTCCGCGATCTCGGCTTTCCTGTTACTGCGTGGCTTTGGCGCCGGTCTTTCCGGCCTCAACCGCGGCATCGAATCGCTGGCGCGCGGCGACGCCGGGGCGCGTATCGGCCTTACCTCCAATGACGAGTTCGGCCAATTGGCGCGAGGCTTCGATGGTATGGCATCCGAACTCGAATCGTCGCGCGGGCAGCTCGTTGAGCAGAAGGCCTATATCGAGGATATTGTCCGCACTGTCGCCGAAGGAATCGTCGTCATCGACGGCAATGGCCAGATCGTCTCGGTCAATCCGGCGGCCGCCGAGATCATCGGGCGGCGCATCGACAAGATCGAGGGCCAGGATTGGCCGTCGGTCCTCGACATCAGGGGACTGTCGGGAGACAGGCTGGCGCAGGCAACATCGCCGATCGAGCTGGCGCTGACCACGAGTCGCGGGCATCAGGCCGAGGTTCGGCTGGCAAAGCCGGACGGATCGTACCTGCCGGTGATTGCGAGCTGCAATCCGCTCAATCGCTCCGACGGCGGGATCGTGCTGACCTTGAACGACATCAGCGAACTGCGCAGCGCCGAGCGGGCCGTCAACGATCGCGCCGAGGAACTGGTAACGCTGAACCGCGAACTGAAAGAGACGTCCCAGGCAACGACCCGCCTGGTCAAGCTCGGCGAACTGCTTCAGGCATGCGTCACCTTCCAGGAGGCATTTTCCGTCGTCGGCTCGGCCATGCCCGATTTCTTCGGCGGATTGAGCGGCACCGTGCATCTTACCAGTGCCTCGCGCAACCTGGTCGAGGAAATGGCGCATTGGGGCACTGTGCGTTCGAGCGTTGGCCAGTTTGCGCCGGAAGATTGCTGGGCGCTGCGACGCGGCCAGGAACATGTTGCCGGCCCCGGCATGCTGACGCCGCGCTGCAACCACATCACCGAGAATGGTGGCCGTGGCTATGTCTGCATGCCCCTGGCGGCTCAGGGGGAGACGCTTGGCATCGTGCATCTGTGCGAACCAGACGCCGCCGGCAGGCCGGGCTGGCTGGCCGAACGGCAACAGGTTCTGCGCGGCGTCGTCGACACGCTGGCGCTGGCATTGGCCAATCTGCGTCTGCGCGAAACGTTACGCCAGCAATCGATCCGCGACCCCAATACCGGGCTCTACAACCGCCGCTATCTCGAGGAGACAAGCAGCCGCGAGTTGAGGCGCCTGGAGCGTTCTGGGCAGCCGATGGCGGTAATCATGCTCGACGTCGATCATTTCAAGCAATTCAACGACACGTTTGGCCATGAAGCGGGCGATCTGGTGCTCAAGCAGGTCGCCGCCACGCTGCTCGACCACGCGAGGGACAGCGATGTGGTGTCGCGCTATGGCGGTGAGGAATTCGCGCTGATGCTGCCGGGAACGTCGCTCGCCGATGCCGCCGAGCGCGCCGAGGCGCTGCGCAAGGCGATCAAGCAGCTGCATCTGGCGCATCGCGGCCGCACGCTCGGAACCATAACGGCCTCGTTTGGCGTATCCGCCTTCCCGGAACTCGGCGCATCATGGGTCGAAATCGTCAACGCCGCGGATCGTTCGCTCTATCAGGCAAAAGCGGACGGCCGCGACCGCGTCGTTGCCGGATTGGGCAGGGCCGATCCCAACTGGGACCTTCCCACCGCCAGCCAAAGCGTGGGTTAACGCGACAGAACGAGCTCGGCATGTCGCCTGGACCGGAACAGTCGCCTGAAGGCGCCAGCTATCGTTTCGCGTCCAGCACTTCGCGTAGCTTAGCCTCGAGTTGCTCGATGGTGAACGGCTTGGCCAGGAAGTGCACGTCATGGTCGAGCACGCCGTTGTGGACGACGGCATTCCTGGTGAAACCGGTGGTGAAGACGACTTTCAGGCCGGGTTGGCGCGCGACCGCTTCCTCGGCGAGCTTGCGGCCGTTCATCACCGGCATGACGATGTCCGTGAAAAGCAGGGCGATGCCAGGCGTCGCCGCCAGTTTCTGAAGCGCCTCCTGGCCGCTGCCGACGTGGATGACGGTGTAGCCGAGTTCGCGCATGGCGTCCGTCGTTGAGGCCCGAACGCGGGCGTCGTCCTCGACGACGAGGATCGTTTCGGTGACCTTGGCGGTGCTCTTGCCGCGCCCGGCAAGTGCTGCCGGCTCCTCCGGCCCGAAAAACCGGGGCAGATAGATCCTGATCGTCGTGCCTTCGCCCGGTTCGGAGTAAATCTTGACGTGGCCGCCCGACTGCTTGACGAAGCCGAACACCTGGCTCAGCCCAAGTCCCGTGCCTTTGTCGACCGGCTTGGTCGTGAAGAAAGGTTCGAACGCCTTTGCGATGACCTCGGGCGACATGCCGGTGCCGGTGTCGGTTACCGCGATCATCACATATTGGCCTGGCGTGACTTCGGCATGCGTCGCGGCGTAAGCGTCGTCGAGGTGGCTGTTGGCGGTCTCGATGGTCAACTTGCCGTCATTGTCCATGGCGTCGCGGGCATTGACGGCAAGGTTGAGGATCGCGTTCTCGATCTGGCTGGGGTCGGCGTGGGTTTTCCACAGGCCGCCCGCCAGCACCGTCTCGACGCGGATGCCTTCGCCGAGCGCACGGTGCAGAAGGTCGGACATGCCGGTCACCAGCCGGTTGGTGTCGACCACCTGCGGCGCCAGCGGCTGCAGACGGGAGAAGGCAAGCAGCCGGGAGGTCAAATTGGCGGCGCGGCTGGCCGCGTCCGTCGCCGCCTCGATGAATTTCTCGATATCATTCTCGCCGCGTTTCAGCTTGCGCTGGGCAAGGTTCATAGCGCTGAGGATCACCGCCAGCATGTTATTGAAATCATGGGCGATGCCGCCGGTCAGTTGCCCGACGGCTTCCATCTTCTGCATCTGGCGGATCTGGGATTCGGCTTTCTCGCGCGTGTCGATCTCGTTGCCGAGCTCGATGTTCTTACGCATCAGTTCTTCCTGGGCGGTGACAACCTCGCGAAAGCGGCGGCGGGATTGGCGGATTGTGTAGGCGCCGAGCAGGAAGATCGCGATCAGGGCCGCCAGCGAACCGATGCGCAGCCAGGCCTCGACCTGGTCGGTGTGCTCGTCGCGCGCAGCGATGTCGGCCGCGCCGATGCGCCGGATCGTGTCCACGCTGGCGCGGATCTCGTCCATGGCGGCCTTGCCCTGACCACTGCGGACAAGTTGCAGCGCCTTGGCGGCATCGCCCTTGTCGTAGAGGGCGATCGTCACGGCGAGTTCAGCCTGTTTTTGTGAAAGCGCGTCCTTGATGTGGCTGATCTGCAGGGCGAGCTGGTCGTTGGATGATGTCATGGCATCGATGCGGGCAAGTTGTCCCGGGATCGCAACGACAGCCTTCTGGTACGGTTCGAGGTAGGATTTCTCGCCGGTCAGCAGGTAGCCGCGCTGGCCGGCCTCGGCATCCTGCGCCAATGATAGCAGCCCTGAAAGCTGTTCCTGGTATTCGATTGTCTCGCGCGCGGCGGCACGATTGGCCCTTTGGCTCTCGACCAGCAGGGCGCGGGTGCCGACGATCAATGCCAGCACGGCGAAGCCGGCGACAAGCGGCAGCGATTGCAATCGCATGGCGCGCCGAAGACGAGCAATCATCTGTTATGCCGAACCAAAAGGAATTCCCCGCGGGCAGCATTTGGTAAGCGGCGCCGGCCTGGAAGGCAATATCCGTCTTCTTGAAGCCGGCAATCCGCCGCCAGCCTTGCGAAACCCAAAGCATTTGGCTAAGGAGGCCGCGCATTCAGCGGCCGGCGCCAGCCGGGCGCTTTCCTTCGTTTTCGGCTTCGAGCCGGCTTCAGTCAAAGGCATTTCGCTTCCATGGCGCGTATCGTGATGAAATTCGGCGGAACCTCCGTCGCCGACATCGCCCGCATCCGCAATGTGGCGCGTCACGTCAAACGCGAGGTCGACGCCGGCCACGAGGTGGCGGTGGTGGTTTCGGCGATGGCCGGCAAGACCAACGAGCTGGTTGGCTGGACGCGCGAGGCCTCGCCGATGCACGACGCACGCGAATATGACGCGGTTGTCGCTTCCGGAGAGCAGGTCACCGCCGGCCTGCTGGCCATCACCTTGCAGAACATGGGCGTGCATGCGCGCTCCTGGCAGGGCTGGCAGATCCCGATCAAGACCGACAACGCGCATGGCGCGGCGCGCATCCTCGATATTGACGGCGCCTTCTTGATCAAGCGCTTCGGCGAGGGCCAGGTGGCTGTCATCGCCGGCTTCCAGGGCATCGGGCCTGACAATCGGATCGCCACGCTCGGCCGCGGCGGTTCCGACACCAGCGCGGTCGCCATTGCCGCGGCGGTCAAGGCCGACCGCTGCGACATCTATACCGACGTCGACGGGGTCTACACCACCGATCCGCGCATCGAGCCGAAGGCGCGGCGGCTGGCCAAGATCTCCTTCGAGGAAATGCTTGAAATGGCCTCGCTCGGCGCCAAGGTTCTGCAGGTGCGTTCGGTCGAGCTTGCCATGGTGCACAGGGTGCGTACCTTCGTGCGGTCGTCCTTCGACGATCCCGACGCGCCCGGAATGGGGGATTTGCTCGATCCTCCGGGAACGCTCATTTGCGACGAGGAAGAGATCGTGGAACAGCAGGTCGTCACCGGAATTGCCTACGCCAAGGACGAGGCCCAGATTTCGCTGCGCCGCGTCGGCGACCGCCCTGGCGTCGCCGCCGGCATCTTCGGGCCGCTGGCCGAGGCCAACATCAATGTCGACATGATCGTCCAGAACATCTCCGAGGACGGCAAGTTCACCGACATGACCTTCACCGTGCCATCGGGTGACGTCGACAAGGCGCTGGCTGTGCTCGACCGGCTGAAGGCCGAGGTCGGCTACGATGTCGTGCAGTCGGAAGCCGGCATGTCGAAGGTCTCGGTCATCGGCATCGGCATGCGGAGCCATGCCGGCGTCGCCGCCACCGCGTTCAAGGCGCTGGCCGACAAGGCGATCAATATCCGCGCCATCACCACCTCCGAGATCAAGATTTCGATACTGATCGACGGTCCGTACACCGAACTGGCAGTTCGCACTTTGCATTCCGTCTACGGTCTGGATAAGCAGTAGCAAGACTGAATCAGTTGTTGCGCGCATGCCGGCAGCGGCGGAAACTGCGCCGGCAAGTGTTTCATTGGAGAAGAAGCCGCGATGCGTGACCAGGCCAGCGGCCCGCGCGTTTTGCTGAAACGGCTCCGCGAGCTCATGCAAGAGCCGCTGGAGCCGCAGGAGCGGCTTGACCGGATCGTGCGCGACATCGCGTCCAACATGGTTGCGGAAGTGTGCTCGCTCTATGTGCTGCGCGCCGATTCGGTGCTCGAACTCTACGCCACCGAGGGTCTGAACCCGAACGCCGTCCACCTGGCGCAGTTGCGACTCGGACAAGGCCTGGTCGGCACGATTGCCGCCAGCGCGAGGCCGCTCAACCTGTCCAACGCACAGGAGCACCCGGCCTTCGCCTACCTGCCGGAGACCGGGGAAGAGATCTACAATTCCTTCCTTGGCGTGCCGGTGCTGAGGGCAGGGCGGACGTTGGGCGTGCTGGTCGTGCAGAACAAGACCATGCGCCATTATCGCGACGACGAGGTCGAGGCGCTGGAAACCACGGCCATGGTCATCGCCGAGATGATTGCCACCGGCGATCTGGCACGGCTGACCCGGCCTGGGCTGGAACTCGATTTGCGCCGGCCTGTCAGCTTCACCGGCCTGTCCTTCAATGACGGCGTCGGGCTTGGCCATGTCGTGCTGCACGAGCCGCGCATCGTCGTCACCAATCTGTTCAACGAGGACAGCGAGGAAGAAGTCAGGCGTCTCGAGACCTCGCTCGGCTCGCTCAGGCTTTCCATCGACGACATGCTGGAGCGTCGCGACGTCGCTTTCGAGGGCGAGCATCGCCAGGTGCTCGAAGCCTACCGCATGTTCGCCAATGATCGTGGCTGGGTGCGCCGCCTGGAAGAGGCGATCCGCAACGGCCTGACGGCGGAAGCTGCCGTGGAAAAGGTGCAGAGCGACATGCGCGCGCGCATGCTGCACATGACCGATCCCTATCTGCGCGAGCGGATGAGCGATTTCGACGACCTCGCCAACCGGCTGCTGCGCCAGCTGATGGGACGCGGGCCAGAGGATGTCGCGGCCTCGCTGCCTAAGGACGCCATCATTGTCGCCCGCTCGATGGGCGCGGCCGAACTGCTCGACTATCCCCGCGACAAGATGCGCGGGCTGGTGCTCGAAGACGGCGCGGCCACCAGCCACGTCGTCATCGTCGCGCGCGCCATGGGCATCCCGGTCGCCGGCCAGATGAAGGGCGCCGTTTCCATGGCGGAAAACGGCGATGCCATCATCGTCGACGGCGAAGAAGGCGTAATCCACCTGCGGCCGCAATCCGATCTCGAAGCCGCCTATGCCGAAAAGGTGCGGTTCCGCGCCCGCCGGCAAGAGGTCTACCGCGAGCTGCGCAAGAAGCCGTCGACGACCAGGGACGGCGTCCAGGTCGACCTGTTGATGAATGCCGGACTTGCCGTCGACCTGCCGCAGCTGGCCGAGGCGGGTGCGGCCGGCATCGGCCTGTTCCGCACCGAATTGCAGTTCATGGTCGCCTCGACCTTTCCGCGCGCCGAGGCGCAGGAGAAACTCTACCGCGACGTGCTCGAGGCGGCACGCGGCAAGCCGGTCACCTTCCGCACCATCGACATCGGCGGTGACAAGGTGCTGCCCTACTTCAAGGGGGCTATCCAGGAAGAAAACCCGGCGCTCGGCTGGCGGGCGATCCGGCTGACGCTCGACCGGCCGGGATTGCTGCGCACCCAGATCCGCGCCTTGCTGAAGGCCAGCGGCGGGCGCGAGCTCAAGCTGATGCTGCCGATGGTGACCGAGCTCGGCGAGATCGCCCAGGCGCGCGAAATCATCGACCGCGAGGTACGGCATCTGTCGCGCTTTGCCCATCATCTGCCGACCAGTCTCAAGCTGGGTGCGATGCTGGAAGTGCCGTCGCTGCTGTTCCAGCTCGACGAATTGATGAAGGCCGTCGACTTCGTCTCGGTCGGCTCGAACGATCTGTTTCAGTTCGTCATGGCGGTCGACCGCGGCAACACGCAACTGGCCAACCGCTTCGACACGCTGTCGGCGCCGTTCCTGCGTGTGCTCAAGCAGATCGCCGATGCCGGCATCCGCAACCACACGCCGGTGACGCTGTGCGGTGAACTTGCTGGCAAGCCGATCTCGGCGATGGCGCTGATCGGCCTCGGCTTCCGTTCGATCTCGATGTCGCCGGCCTCGATCGGCCCGGTCAAGGCGATGCTGACGGAACTGCCGCTGGATGAACTGACAGCGTTCTTCGACGACAATCTGATGGCGCCGGCGCAGGGGCTGCCGATGCGGGCGCTGCTGCAGGCCTTCGCCGACGACCGCTCGATTCCGTTGTAGCGTCCCCATCATGGTCAATTTGCCCCGCGATCGTATGGATCAAGTCGTCAAGCGTTTCGAGATGCTCGAAGCGCAGATGTCGGCCGGCCCGGCGCCGGATGCCTATGTGAAGATGGCATCGGAATATGCCGAGCTGCAGGACATGGTGGCCAAGGTCAGGGAATTGCGCTCGGCCGAGCATGAGCAGGCCGACCTCGAAGCGATGCTCGCCGACAAGGGCACCGATGCCGAGATGCGGGCGCTCGCCGAAGCCGACTTGCCCGGGGTGGAGGGGCGCATCGAGGCGCTGCAGAAGGACATTCAGGTCCTTCTGTTGCCTAGGGATGCCGCCGATGACAAGAACGCCATCCTCGAAATCCGTGCCGGCACCGGCGGCGATGAAGCGGCCCTTTTCGCCGGCGACCTGTTTCGCATGTATGAGCGCTATGCCGCCGAGCGCGGCTGGCGGTTCGAGACCGTGTCAGCCAGCGACGGTGATGCCGGTGGCTTCAAGGAAATCATCGCCACCATTTCCGGTCGGGGGGTGTTTGCCCATCTGAAATTCGAATCCGGCGTGCATCGCGTGCAGCGCGTGCCGGCGACCGAGGCGAGCGGGCGCATTCATACCTCAGCGGCAACGGTGGCCGTGCTGCCGGAAGCGGAAGAAGTCGACATCGAGATCCGCTCCGAAGACATCCGCATCGACACGATGCGTGCCTCGGGCTCCGGCGGCCAGCACGTCAACACCACCGATTCGGCGGTGCGCATCACCCATTTGCCGACCGGCATCATGGTGGTGCAGGCGGAGAAGTCGCAGCACCAGAACCGGGCGAAGGCCATGCAGATCCTGCGTGCCCGGCTCTATGATCTGGAGCGCAGCAAGGCGGATGAGGAGCGCTCGGAATCACGCAAGTCGCAGGTCGGTTCCGGCGACCGCTCGGAGCGCATCCGCACCTATAATTTCCCGCAAGGCCGCGTCACCGACCATCGCATCAACCTGACGCTCTACAAGCTCGACCGGGTGATGATGGGCGAGCTCGACGAAGTCGTCGACGCGCTGATCGCCGATCACCAGTCGAAGCTGCTGGCCGATATCGGCCTTGATGGCTGACCCTCTGCCCGAGGCGCTGGGGCCGCTGCTGCGGGAAGCGCGGGCCAGGCTTGTGGCGGCGACGGTCGATGATCCGGCGCTCGATGCGCGGCTGATCGTCGAACATTTTTCCGGCACGACGCGCACGCAGGCCATTGCCGACCCTGAACGCAGGGTCGGCAGAACAGCCATCGCCGCGATCGACGCCGCGCTGAGACGGCGAGCCGGTGGCGAACCGGTGCATCGCATCCTCGGCTACCGCGAATTCTACGGTTTGCGCCTGTCACTGTCGCCGGAAACGCTGGAACCGCGGCCGGATACCGAAACGCTGGTCGAGGCGGTGCTGCCCTTCGTCAAGGCAATGGCCACCCGGGGGGGCGCCTGCCGCATCCTTGATCTCGGCACCGGCACCGGCGCCATCGCGCTGGCGCTGCTGAGCGCAGAGCCTGCCGCGACCGCGACCGGCGTCGATATTGCTGCCGGCGCGCTGGCAACCGCGGCCCGCAATGCCGGGGAACTCGGACTTGGCGATCGGTTCACGGCGGTGCAGTCGGACTGGTTCGAAAAAGTTTCCGGCCGATACCATGTAATTGCCGCAAACCCTCCCTATATACCTTCCAGAGATATTGGAAATCTGCAGGACGAGGTCCGCGATTTCGACCCACGCCTGGCCCTGGATGGCGGCGTGGATGGGCTGAACCCCTACAGGATCATTGCCGCCGAGGCGGCACGGTTTCTTGAAGCCGAAAGCAGGATTGCGGTCGAGATCGGCCACACGCAACGCGATGAGGTTACGGATATATTCAGGGCGGCTGGTTATGCATCGGCTGCTGCCTTCCGTGATCTCGGCGGAAACGACAGGGTTCTTGTCTTTCAATGGGGATAAGCCTTGACGCAGTGCGAAAAAACCGCTTGGCAATACCGGGGAATGCGGCTAGGGTCGCCTCAACCGGATGAGACGAAGCAGGCAGTGCTCTTAGCGATTCGGTCCTCCTTGGAAATAGCTGCCTTCTTGCGCAAACGACGCCCAAGCTTCGTGCGGGAATCGTCCGGCAAGTGATGTAACCGGAACAGGATGGCACGTGGCGCCAACGCAATTGATGCGGGCGAACGCCGGTGAAGAAACGAAACGGCTGGCTGCATGAGCGCCTCCGTTCGTAACGAGTTTTCGAAAATTTCAAGATGAAGAGAGTCGAATGAGGCCACAACAGCAGAACAGGCGCATGCGCGGTCGCAACAACAATGGCGGCGGCGGTGGCAACAACAATAACAACAACAACCGCAAGGGCCCAAATCCCCTGACGCGCAACTACGAGAGCAACGGCCCGGACGTGAAGATCCGTGGATCGGCTCAGCAGATCGCCGAAAAATACGCTACCTTGGCCCGTGACGCGCAAAGCTCCGGCGACCGGGTCATGGCGGAGAACTACCTCCAGCACGCAGAACACTACAATCGCATCATTGCCGCCGCGCAGGCGCAGATGCCGATCCAGAATACGCAACAGAATCGCGACGATTTCGACGATGACGGCGATGAGGATCGTGATGACTTCGACAATTCCGGCAACAGCAACAATGTTTCCGATGCCCAGATCCCGGTGGCCAATCATGGCGCCGGTCCGCAGCCGGTCATCGAAGGCATGCCGGCCGAGGTCGCGCTGAACAGGGAGAGCGGTCGCGACAACCGAGACAATGGCGGGCGCAACAACGGCCGCGACAACAATGGTGGGCGCCATCGTGATCGTCGCCCCAATGGCGGCTACGGCCAGAACGGCCAGCGCGACTTTGCTTCGTCCTCCGATCAAGGTGGCCAGCAGCAGCGCAACGAAGCCCCAGTCCAGGCAGACGCACAGGCAGAGGTACAGCTAGAGCCAGGTTTGCCGGTCGAGACCGTTGCGGCAGCCGCGCCGGCTCCGCTGTTCGAGAGCTTTTCGCCGGCGGCTCTTGCCGCCCAGGCCGAGCTTAACGAGGCGGCCGCCGAGAGCGGTGCTGCCCGTCGGCCGCGCCGTCCGCGCCGTCCGCGCACCAATGCCGACCAGGTCGATAGCGGTAGCGACAATGCGGATGCCGGCGAGGTGGCAGCGGCGCCTGCCGATAGCGGCAATGCCGAGCCGGTGATTGTCGACATCGACAACTGATCGCACAGCATTTCAAGACGTTGAACGGCGGAGAGAAATCTCCGCCGTTTTCGTTTGGGCCGACGTGGAATATTATGCATTGACCGATATCAAGGCGTCTTGAGACGGCATGGCCTATGCACCATATCTCGGCTGAACAGGATCCGGCTCGAATGAGCGGGTCCGTCACCGCAATCTGATCCGGTGCCGCAAAGCGGGCCGGTGATGGAAGGAGACAGATATGAACCTTGAGAAATACTCCGAGCGCGTGCGCGGCTTTATCCAGTCCGCGCAAACCATGGCGCTCTCCCGCAATCACCAGCAATTCACCCCCGAACACATTTTGAAGGTGCTCGTCGATGATGACGAGGGCCTGGCCGCGTCGCTGATCGAGCGCGCCGGCGGCAATGTCCGCGACGTCAAGCTCGGCGTCGAGACGGCGCTCGAGGCGATGCCGAAAGTCGAAGGCGGCAACGGCCAGCTCTATCTGGCGCAGCCGCTGGCCAAGGTGTTCTCGACGGCGGAAGAGCTGGCCAAGAAGGCCGGCGACAGCTTCGTCACGGTCGAGCGGCTGCTGCAGGCGCTCACCATGGAAAAGTCGGCAAAGACCGCCGACATCCTGGCCAAGGCCGGCGTCACCGCGCAGGCGCTGAACCAGGTCATCAACGATGTCCGCAAGGGCCGCACCGCCGATTCGGCGAGTGCCGAGCAGGGCTATGACGCGCTGAAGAAATACGCGCGCGACCTGACAGCGGACGCGCGCGCCGGCAAGCTTGATCCGGTCATCGGCCGCGACGACGAGATCCGCCGCACCATCCAGGTGCTGTCGCGGCGCACCAAGAACAATCCGGTGCTGATCGGCGAGCCGGGCGTCGGCAAGACGGCGATCGCTGAAGGCCTGGCGCTGCGCATCGTCAATGGCGACGTGCCGGAATCGCTGAAGGACAAGCAGTTGATGGCGCTCGACATGGGCGCGCTGATCGCCGGCGCCAAATATCGCGGCGAATTCGAGGAGCGACTGAAGGCCGTGCTTTCCGAGGTGACCTCCGCCGCTGGCGGGATCATCCTGTTCATCGACGAGATGCACACGCTGGTCGGCGCCGGCAAGGCGGATGGCGCCATGGATGCGTCGAACCTGTTGAAGCCGGCGCTCGCGCGCGGCGAATTGCACTGCGTCGGCGCGACCACGCTCGACGAGTACAGAAAACATGTCGAGAAGGATCCGGCCCTTGCCCGCCGTTTCCAACCGGTCTTTGTCGATGAGCCGACTGTGGAAGACACCGTCTCGATCCTGCGCGGCCTGAAGGAAAAGTACGAGCAGCACCACAAGGTGCGTATCTCCGACTCGGCGCTGGTGGCGGCAGCGACGCTGTCCAACCGCTACATCGCCGACCGCTTCCTGCCGGACAAGGCGATCGACCTGGTCGACGAAGCCGCCTCGCGTCTTCGCATGCAGGTCGACTCCAAGCCCGAGGCATTGGATGAGATCGATCGCCGCATCATGCAGCTCAAGATCGAGCGCGAGGCGCTCAAGGTCGAGACGGATGAGGCCTCGAAGGACCGGCTCGCCCGGCTGGAAAAGGAGCTTGTCGGCCTCGAGGAGGAATCGACCGAGATCACCGCCAAGTGGCAGGCCGAGAAGCAGAAACTCGGGCTCGCCGCCGACTTGAAGAAACAGCTCGACGAGGCGCGCAACGACCTTGCCATTGCCCAGCGCAAGGGTGAATTCCAGCGCGCCGGCGAGCTTGCCTATGGCAAGATCCCGGAACTGGAAAAGAAGCTCAAGGAAGCCGAAGCCCAGGACGGCAAGGTCGGCATGGTCGAGGAAGTGGTCACCCCCGACCACGTCGCCCATATCGTCTCGCGCTGGACCGGCATTCCGGTCGACAAGATGCTGCAGGGCGAACGCGACAAGCTGCTGCGCATGGAAGACGAGATCGGCAAGCGCGTCGTCGGCCAGGGCGAAGCGGTGCAAGCCGTTTCCAAGGCGGTGCGGCGAGCCCGTGCCGGCCTGCAGGATCCGAACCGGCCAATCGGCTCGTTCATCTTCCTCGGGCCGACGGGTGTCGGCAAGACAGAGCTGACCAAGGCGCTGGCAAGCTTCCTGTTCGACGACGACAGCGCGATGGTGCGCATCGACATGTCGGAATTCATGGAAAAGCACTCGGTCGCCCGGCTGATCGGCGCGCCTCCCGGCTATGTCGGCTATGAGGAGGGCGGTGCGCTGACCGAAGCGGTGCGGCGCCGGCCCTATCAGGTCGTGCTGTTCGACGAGATCGAGAAGGCACATCCCGATGTCTTCAACGTGCTGTTGCAGGTGCTCGATGACGGCCGGTTGACCGACGGGCAGGGCCGCACGGTCGACTTCCGCAACACGCTGATCATCATGACGTCGAACCTCGGCGCCGAATATCTGGTCAATCTCGGCGAGGACCAGGATGTCGACGCCGTGCGCGACGAGGTGATGAATGTGGTCAAGGCATCGTTCCGGCCAGAATTCCTCAACCGCGTCGACGAGGTGATCCTGTTCCACCGGCTGCGCCGCAAGGATATGGACCGCATCGTCGAGATCCAGCTCAAGCGACTGGAAAGCCTGCTTGTCGATCGCAAGATCACGCTGTCGCTGGATCACGAAGCGATCGAGTGGCTGGCGGCCAAGGGCTACGACCCGGCCTATGGCGCGCGGCCGCTGAAGCGGGTGATGCAGAAGGAACTGCAGGACCCGCTGGCGGAGAAGATCCTGCTCGGCGAGATTCTCGACGGCTCGACCGTCAGGGTCACGTCCGGCTCCGACCGGCTGAACTTCCGCTCGAAGCCGACAGTCGTCGCGACCGAAGCGGCGGCCTGATTTCAACGCCGCGCGTCCGCCCTGGACGCGCGGCGTTTTCATATTGAGGGTGGGGCGGATGACGCTGGACGACTACAACGGCTTCTGCGCCTCACTGCCCGCCACAAACCACGTCGTCCAGTGGGGCGGCGCCCATGTCTGGAAGGTCGGGACCAAGGTGTTTGCGATCGGCGGCTGGGACCAGGGCCAGCAGCTCTTCGTCACCTTCAAATGTTCCGACATCGCCTATGATGTGCTGAAGGAACAGCCGGGCCTGCGGCCCGCGCCCTATCTTGCCTCACGCGGCATGACATGGATCCAGCGTCGGACAAGCCAGAGCATGGATGATGCTGCGCTGAAGGACTATTTGCGCGAGAGCCATCGCCTTGTCGCCGCGAAGCTGACCAAGCAGGCGCGCAAGGAATTGGGGCTCGCAAGCTAGCTGGTATTCGTCGATGCGCCGGAAAACCGCCATCTTCATGCCCGGTTCATGTTGGAACCATATGGTGGGTTAACTGGTTTGCTGGCGAAGGGGTTCGCCCAGAGAACAATGCCGGGCGGCGGCAATTACGGACCGGAGAGTTTGGCCACAATGTTCCGCACGATCTTTGCCCTTTCGGCGCTTGCCGCCGGGCTTGTGTCTTCTGCCGCGCTTGCCGCGCCGACGCGGGACAACGCACCAAGGGTTGTCCGCGCTGCCGACGATGGCGGCATTCTCGTTGCCCAGGACGGAAATCTGGACATCTACTACGACGCCCGCGGCAACCGGGTCATCGTCGATGCCGATACCGGCAAGGTCATCGCCATCCAGCCGCCGGGGACACGGCTCGACCGTCGTGCGCTGCGCCGCGAGACAAGGCTGCGCGAGTTAGGCCGGGCTCCCGCTGATGATGATCGCTACTATCTCGACGATCCGGAAGACATGGCGCGGTTCCGCCGCAAGCAGCTGGAAGAGGAAGGCCGGGTTATCCCGCCGCCAGTGGATGAGTCCGACCCTTATGGCGACAACTCCGTCGACGCCTATCCGCCGGCGCCGCAGGACGACGGCAGCTACGACAACACCTATCCGGATGCGCCGCAGCCGGCAAAGCCGGGCACCATCAAGCGCCAACCGCTGAACGAGGCTTCGATCGATCAAGCGCAGCCGGACGTGCAGCAGGCCAATCCGGAGACGCAGTCGTCCCTGCCGCCGGACACTGGCGGCAAGGCCGCCGTCGATCCGTCGCTTACGCTGGGAGCCCGCCAGGATGTCGCAGCGCTTCAGGTGCTGCTCGACCGTGGTGGCGCTTCGCCAGGCGTGATCGACGGGCGCTTCGGCTCTAACGTCGACAAGGCTTTGGCCGCCTATAATGAGATCACCGGCAGCAATCTGAAGTCGACCGATACGGTCGGTATCCAGGCGGCACTTTCACAATCCGGTGGCGACGCCTTTGCCAGCTACACGATCACTGCGGAGGATGCGGCCGGCCCCTATGTCGCCTCGATCCCGGAAGATTACGGCCAGAAGGCGCAGCTCAACTGCATGTGCTACACCTCTGTCACCGAGGCGCTGGCGGAGCGCTTCCACATGGACGAGAACTATCTGAAGTCGATCAACAAGGGCCTCGACTTCAATAGCCCCGGCACGATCATCAAGGTCGCCAATTTCGGCAAGCTGGTCTCGACACCGGTCGCGCGCATCGTCGCCGACAAGACCAAGAAAGAAGTGTACGCCTACGAAGCGGGCGGCAAGCTGGTTGCAGCCTATCCCGCGACCATCGGCTCGGCCGACACGCCGTCGCCCACCGGCATTCACGCTGTGTCGCGCATCGCACTCGACCCGAACTACACCTACAATCCGAACATCAATTTCAAGCAGGGCCAGAACGACAAGATTCTGACCATTCCGCCAGGCCCCAACGGACCTGTCGGGTCGGTCTGGATCGCACTGGACAAACCGACCTATGGCATCCACGGAACGCCCGAGCCGTCGAAGATCGGCAAGACCGAAAGCCATGGCTGCGTGCGCCTGACCAACTGGGACGCGCGCGAACTCGCCAAGCTGGTGTCGCCAGGCGTCACCGTGGAGTTCATCGGCGGACCTTCAGCCGATGACGTTGCGCAGCAATGAACCGCGCAGGGCAGCGGCATAGATCAGCTGCACGACCAGAATAAAGCCGACGCTGAGCAACGGGTTGATCAGGCACAGCGCGGTACCGATCGCCCACAGGATCTGCGCCTTGACGATGCGCTGATAGACCGTGCGCGTCGTTTCAGCGTCGACGTCCTTAGCGACAAAGCCGTTCTTCTCGGCATAGCGCCAGCTGGCGAACAGGGTGACGCCCAGCATCAGCAGGTTAAGCCAGTAAACCAGCACCGCGGTCCTGAATTCGAGGAAGTCGGCCAGAAGGTCGGTCGAGAACGGCAAGAGTGCGATGAAGGCGAGAAAGCAGAGGTTCAGCGTGGCGAGCCGCCTGTCGGATTTGGCGATCAGCCCATGCTGCGCCTGCTGGCCGAACCAGAAGATGGTCAGCGTCAGGAAGCTCAAGGCATAGGTCAGGAAGCGTGGGGCGAGTGCCGCAATGGCGGCAAGCAGATCGCGCTCGGAATGAACAACCTCATGCGCCGGCACCCTGATCTCGAGCACGATGAGCGTGAGCGCGATAGCAAAGACGCCGTCGGTGATGCCGACAATGCGGCCGCGTCCTTCTGGCGAAGCTTCAAGTGGACGCTTCATTGATTTCTCCCCGCCTGCCGACTCCGGAAAACTTAGCATGGCTGCCGCCATTTGCATCCTGATAGGGTGTCTCCTGGCAATGTGGCTGGTTTCAAGGACTGCAGGCTGCTGGCCGGTTGTTGCCAGCACAGCGGCGGTCTAAGCAGAGTGCCATGCATTCGCCCGATGAAGCCGCCGCAGTCCCGCTGATCAGTCCAGTCACGAACGGCACCTTCTGTTCGCAATCGCAGCGGCGGTTCGTATTGATAGCAGCGATCCTGGCCTCGGCGCTCGGCTTCATCGATGGTTCCGTCCTGGCCATCGCCATGCCGGCGATCCGCGTCAACCTCGGTGCCAGCCTTGCCGAGGCGCAGTGGATTTCCAATGCCTATGCGTTGACGTTGTCGGCACTGATCCTTGCTGGCGGGGCCGCCGGCGACCGGTTCGGGCTGCGCCGCGCCTTCGTGGCCGGCATTGTGCTGTTCGTCGCAGCCTCGCTCGCCTGTGCGCTCGCGCCGAATGCTGTCGTGCTGATCGCGTTTCGCGCCCTTCAGGGCATTGGTGCGGCGATCATGGTGCCGGGCAGCCTCGCTATCATCGCCAAGGCCTATCCGAAAAAAGAACGCGGCCGGGCGATCGGCATCTGGGCCGCCGCCTCGGCGCTGACGACGGCGCTCGGGCCAGTGCTGGGTGGCTTCGTCCTGTCGACTTTCGGCAACGGCATCTGGCGGGCGATCTTCGCCGTTAACCTGCCGCTTGGACTGCTGTCGATCTATCTTCTGCTGACCAGGGTTCCGGCCGACACGGCGACGGAAAGGCGAAGCCTCGACCTCGGCGGCGGGGTGCTGGCGACGCTGGCATTCGGAGCGCTGGCCTATGGGCTGACCTCGATGAGCGCCGAGGGTGGCGGGCATATGTCGGGGCCGAGCATCGTCGCCGGTCTTGTGCTGCTCGTCGCCTTCATCGCCTTCGAGCGGTGGCAGCGCGAGCCGATGATCGACCTCAGTCTGTTTAGAATCCGCGCCTTCGCCGGCGTCAATGTCGCGACCTTCTTCCTCTATTTCGCACTCTCGGCCAATCTCTTCTACCTGCCGATGCTGCTGATTGCCGGCTGGGGGCTGAGCACGGCAGAGGTCGGCTTCATCTTCCTGCCGCTGTCGGCATCGATCGCACTTTTGTCGGGTCCGGTCGGCCAGCTTTCCGACCGGATCGGACCGCGTTTCCCTATCGCCTGCGGCAGCCTGATCGTGGCTTTCGCCTTCGCCGGACTTGCCTTGCTTACCCATGCCGGCATTCACCATTTCTGGACCGGGACATTTCCGCTGATGGCGCTGATGGGGCTCGGCATGGCGCTGGTCGTCTCACCGCTGTCGACCGCGATCATGACGGCGGTGGAAGACAAGGATACGGGAGCCGCCTCCGGCATCAACAATGCCGTCTCGCGCATTGCCGGCCTGATCGCAGTGGCGGCAATGGGATCGCTGGCCGCCTGGGTCTATTCGACGATGCTCGACACCAGCGCCAGGCCGGGCATTCCGGGTTTCGGCGAACCGGTATCGACAGGCTTGCCGCCCGAACTTGAAGCAACGCGGCTTGCCGCCAGTGACGCGGCTTTTTCAGCCATATCCTTGACGACCGCTGTGCTCTGCCTGCTTGCCGCAATCATCGCCTGGATGACCGTTTCGGGTCGGGCACTGCCCTGGCCGCGCCGCACCGATGAATCGTCGGCTGATTCGTAGCGAAGCTGATTTGTCCATGCTGGATCGGTCGAGGGTCAGCCTTCGATCTTGGCGCTGGCAACCTTCAGCGAATTGCCATCTTCCTGCTTCAGCAGATCGTCGATGCGCTCGCGCTCGCGCTTGAAGGCGACGAGGTCGTCGCCCTTCAGCACCTTGCCGACCGGCAGGCGGACGCGCATCGAATCGACCTTGGTGCCGTTGACGATCAGCTCGTAGTGGAGGTGAGGACCAGTGGAGAGACCAGTCTGGCCGAGATAGCCAATGACCTGGCCCTGGCGAACATGAACGCCCGGCGCGATGCCTTTGGCAAAGGCGCTCTGGTGATTGTATGAGGTCTCGTAGCCATTGGCATGGCGCAGGATGATCTGCTTGCCATAGCCGCCGGCCCAGCCGGCCTTCTCGACGACGCCATTGCCGGCGGCGATGATCGGCGATCCGATCGGGGCGGCCCAATCGGTGCCAGTGTGCATGCGGACGTAGCCGAGGATAGGGTGCTTGCGCGCACCAAAGCCGGAGGTGAATCTCCCGTTGGGCAGCGGGTTGCGCAGCAGAAACTGCTCGGCGCTCGAGCCATCCTCGTCGAAATAGTCGGTGCTGCCGTCCTGCATCTGGAAGCGGTAGAAGTTGCGCGTCGTGCCACCGAAGGTCGCCGAGACATAGAGAAGCTCGGAATCGTCTGATGTCTGGTCGTCGCCGTCGGGCTGAGAGAACAGCACTTCGAGGCGATCCGACGGATTGAGACGCGACTGGAAGTCGACGCCAGACGCGAGCAGCTTGATCAGCCGCTGGGTCATCTTCTTCGACATGCCGTAGGAATAGGCGGTGCGGTAGATGCCGTCATAGACGTTGGGCAGGTTGCCGCGCACCACCACGGGTGCCGACGAATCATCGAACGCCGTCAAAAGTTCGGGATTCGGATCCGGCTCCTGCGCCGGCACATATTGGCCGCGATCGTCGAGCGCGATGGTGACGATATGCGTGGTCTTGTCGTAGACGCTGGTGCGCACGACCTTGGCGGCATCGCCGTGAACCTCGAGGCCGACGCGCAGCACCGTTCCGGCTTTCAGCGTTGGCGCGTTCAACAGCTTGGCGATTGCTTCGGCCATGCCTGTGGCGTCGTCGCCCGTATAGCCCGAATCGGCAAAGGCCTCGGTGAGGTCGGTGTCCTTGGTGAAGGGAATGATTTCCTCGGCGAAAGCCGGCGCCTGATCATCGGTGGCAGCTCGCGGCGACACCGAGACGTTTTCCGGTACGATCTTGACGTCGTAGGAGCCGGCCATCGACT